>NZ_JADBGR010000013.1 GCF_014892515.1 Myceligenerans pegani | reverse complement strand
GTCGAACGGACGAGGCCGGCCGCCGACGCCTGGCGCGACCGGCCCGCGCCCGTTGAACCAGGGGCAAACCTCCCGGGAAGAACTGGCAACGACGCCTTCGCGGTCTTGTCACCGTTGGGTCACGGGATGTATGAACACAGGACACGTGACGAGCGTCACTGATCGCACCCCCAGTACGGCGCCCGCTCCCGCGTACCCAACTGCATCCCCAGTCGAAGGAGACTCGTCCGCATGTCCGAATTCATCAACAACATCTTCCACCGCCCCAACGAGTCCTCCAAGCCCGCGACCGGCGGCGACGACGCCGCAGCCGTGCCGCAGGCCGCGACGTTCGCACCCGAGGCGGCCGCGGTTGACACGACCGAACGGGCCGGCGCAGGGCCGGCAGTTCAGGAGGCGCCCGTCGATGCCGAGGCAGCCACCGGCGAGACCACGGCCGCCGAGCCCGCCGATGCGGCAGGCGCGGACAGCGACGTGCCGACCGACGGCGACGTCGCCGCCGACGCCCCGGCCGAAGCGGCCCAGGGCGAGGGCGCGGACGACGTCGCGGCGACCGAGGGCGAGAGCGGGCCCGACGCTCCCGTCGAGGAGGTGGCCGAGGACGACGCCACCATCGAGCGGGACGACGCGACGCCCGGTGCGGCTGAGGGCGGGACCGAGACTGCCGAGGGTTCCGACGCCGGGGCCGAGGCAACCGACGGCGGCGAGGCCGCCGAGGGCGACACTGTCGACGAAGCCGCCACGGAGTCGGACGACACCGCCGGCGAAGCGGATGGCGCCGCTGACCAGGAGGACGACGCCGTCGACGAGGAGGGCGCCGACGCTGCGGGGGAGGACGTCGACGGCGCGGGCCCGGAAGGCGCCGTCGAGCCGATCGCCGACGACACCACCAGCTCCGAGGGTGACGACCAGGCTGGCGAGACGGTCGACCGCGAAGCTGCCGAGGCGACCGAGCCCGCCGAGGCAGGCGCAGTGGCCGCGCGACCGGCGGCGGGGGTCCGTGGCAACACGACGCTGAGCGACGGCGTCGTGGCGAAGCTCGTCAGTGCGGCGGCGGCCAAGGTGGAGGGCGTGCATGCCCTGGACGGCTCCGGGGTCGAGGTCGTCGACGACGTCGCGACGATCACGGTCTCGTTCGTGGCTGAGTACGGGAGCCCGATCAAGGCGGTGGCCACGCGGATCCGCACCGACGTGATCGAGGCCGTCGAGGGCCTCCTCGAACTCGATGTCGAGGCGGTCAACATCAACGTCAGCGACATGCACACGCCGGAACGGGCCTGAGGCAGGGACGGCGGCCGGCCCTCGCTACGCCGCGGGGCGAGAGTGCGGCCGGCCGCCGTCCCGGCGATCGCGGCGGCCGGCCTGCCCTCGTTGGTCGCGACGCGCAAGGACGGCAGGCGGGGCGACGGATCAGGGCATGAGGCGATCGTGCAGGTCGGCGCGGAAGACGCCGTGGGGGTCCCAGCGGTCCAAGGCCGCCAGCGCCTCGTCCCAGCCCGCGATAGCGCGGGGAATCGTCGTCCGGAGCGCCTCGGTGTCGGTCCAGGAGCCGTCGAGGGATGTGGCGAACCGTTTCGCCCATTCGGGACGGGCCACGCCGAGTTCGGGCGGGAGTTCGTGGAACCAGGCCTCGAGGCCCATGAACAACTCGTGGGTACGAGGACTGCCGGGCAGATTCAGGACGTCGAGCCACACGGCCGTGTCAAGTTCGGGACGTTCTGCCACCGGGGCGACCGCGGACAGGGTGGCGGTGGCAGCCCCGGGGATGCCGATGTCTTCCGGGCGGTCCAGCCCGGTCACGCGGATCTCGCAGGTGTTGTTCGCCGGGTAGTCGCCGTCGCACCGGAACTTGTCGATGAGTCTCAGGTAGTGGTCGGTGAAGCCGTGGACGACGTGCTGGATCAGATCGCGGCGAGTGATGACGACATGGCTGCCTGCCGAGACCTTCAGCGTCGTGGGCTTGACGAAGTGGATGAAGTTCTTGGCCTCGCCCCACATGTCGGTGGCACCGGTGGCGACCAGCCCGGCGGCGGCCGCGGTCAGCTGAGCGTTGGTGGCCGTGGGGGTCAGGTGCCACGCCCCCTTGGTGATCTCCGCGATGAGAAAGCTGACGCTGTCCGGGAGGTTGTCGGCGAAGGGGAAGTTGTACGGCGCGTACACCGGGCGGCTCAGCAGTGGGCGTCGCTCGGTGACGTCCCAGGTCTGGACCCAGGGAAACTCCGTCATGGCGAACCAGATCAGCCCGACGCGCCCATGGCGCTCCACGAGGGCGCTCAACGAGCGGTCCCCGGCCTCGTCCGGGGGCGCGAACAGTTCCCGGTAGGAGGTCGAGGTCGAGTTCCGGCATCGCAGGTGGTAGTTCGGGACCGTCTGCAGCACCGCCTCGAGGATCACGGCCCGGCCGAGATTGACCAGCAGGGGAGCGATCTGCGGATCGGAGCGGTGGAAGGTCCGGACGACGAAGGAGTCCCGGACGTCGTCCCAGACCACCACGGTCAGTTCGACGACGGTGTTGCTGACCGTGCCGTAGGTGGCGCCGGGCGGTGTCGCCTCGCCCTCGGCGGGGAGGTTGGTCCCGTGGCCGCTGACCGCGAGCACCCCGGCCACGGAGACGTCGCCGGGAGCGGGGGCGCCGATGAGGCACCGGTCGTGCGCCGAGAGGAATTCCAGCAGGCTCTCCATGCTCGCACCCGCCTGCACCCGCACGCGGTCGGCGGTGTCCATGCTCATCGCCGCCAGCTTGCTGGTGTCGATCAGGACGATGTTCTCGTTCGCCGCGGTCCCGTCCTCGACGACCAACGGGGACCAGGAGTGGCTGAACCCGACCGGCCGGACGCGATATCCCGTGGCGACGGCCCAGTTCGCGACGGCGACGACATCGTCGGCGCCCTCGGCCGTGCTGGTCCACAGCGATTCGGTGGTGATGGTGGTGTCCCAGTTCCTGAAGACGTCCTTGTGCAGGTCCACGCCTGGAGGAAAGCCTGGAGGCAGGTCGGTGGCGACGGCTTCGGCCCGGTCGACCCGTCCGATGAGGATCCAGGCGGCGCCGAGGGCGGCGCCCGTCATGACGGTCCGACGCGACGGGCCCTCGGGCCGAGGTGGCGCCACGTCGTCAGGTGCTGAATTCATGGGGATTCTTTCGCGCGGGAATTCGTCGTGTGCTCATGCAGCGGGGTGCGCCGGCCGGCGCACCCCGCTGATGTCGACTCAGCGAGCCGGATACCTCATCAGGCGCGAGCCGACTCGCAGAACGCGAGAATGTCGCCGAGAGTGGCCTCCTGGTGGAAGACCGTGTCGTTGATGGCGTAGACGGGAACCTGAAGGAACGGTGTCAGCAGGTACTGCAGGGTCTCGTAGGGGTCGGAGGAAAGCGTGACGATCTGCACGATGTGATCGGCGTTCTCCGTGAGGAATTGACCCAGATCGGTCCCGTGATCGGAGAAGTTCACGAACAGCCAGTCGAGGGTCGCGGTGGGCCCTGAGCAGATGGGGATGATCGCGGTCTCCTCGTCGTGGCTCGGGGACCACGTTCCGTCGCCCGGGGACGTCCCGCCCGGGCCCGTACCGCCGAGTACGCCGAGGACGGCGTCGACCAGACTCCCGATGAGGCCGGTCACGGTGCCGAGCAGGTCGGTGACCGGAAGATCCGCCGAGGCGCTGGGCGCGGACGCGTAGACGGCGAGTGCCGGGTCTGCCGCGGGGGCGGCGATCACTTCCGGGACGCTGCTTTCAGGTGCTGCGAGCGCGTTCGCGCTCGTGGTCCCGGCGACGACCAGGCCGGCCGACAGGATCATGGCCATCCCGGAACGACGGATCACACGAAATCCTCGCATCATTACGGTTTCCCCTCGAATAGCTCGTCGGAAGTGCGGTGGACCATGTTTATGCGTGATTCACCGTGACGAGCATCAAGCCGTGTCCCCGTCTTGTCAATCGGAACGCGACGGGCGGGCAATGAATGAACCGAGACTTTCCGGGAGGAGCAGGACTCATCATTTCGAGCGTACGGCGTGGATTCCCGCAGATGGGCGTGCGGAAAAGAACTCGCGGGACACGCGCGAGAACGGCGGCGTCGATTTCCTGACGTCGACCGGTCGACGCCCGCTACGTCGCGCACGGCGTCGGTTCCGCCGATTCACCCCCCGGTTCACCCACCCCTGGCCCGGCAGCACACCGTGAACCTGGTTGACGATCGAGACATGAGGATGCTCCGGCAATGGCTGGCCGACCTGCTTGTCGAGCGCGGGCACGACGAACCACCCGGGCGCCTCGACGCCTGGGACAGGAGGAAGGGGTGTCCAGAGGGTGCGGCGGACGCGTCGGCGGAGTGACTCCACTCGCGGGCCGAGCCCGGACCTATGCGAGCGCCCGCACCGCGTGTCAATCAACTCGTGCAGCACTGACCTACCTGACGCCGCCCGTTCGGGAGTTCAGAGCCCGACAGTTCGGGAACTCAAGGTCCGACCGTTCCGGAGTTCAGCAACGCGAAACGGCGGCTGACCTGCGCGAACGTGGGAAACGCGTCGCGCAGATCAGCCGCCGTCCCAGCGACGTCACGAAACCCTATCCGGGCCGCCGGTCAGATGTCGTAGTACAGCTCGAAGTCGGACCTGGAGGACGGCCGGTGCTGGCCACGTTGGGATCGTTGGAATCTCGCGGTTTCTGCGTTGGCCAGCGCCGGTCGGATCGGGCTGGCGCTGGACATCTTGTGGACTTTTCCTGGACTCGCGTCGGGTGCGGTCTTGCCGTCGGACAGCTGTAGGGATCCATCGAAGGTGTCACCTGGACCGGTGTGGTTGTCACCAAGTTGTCCCGTCGAACGATCTACCTGTCACCCTCGGCGCGTCCTGGAGGTTGTCCCGCTAGGTTGAAATCCACCCGCAAAAGGGGTCGATGGCGGTCCGGCTCGACCACCTCCGACAAGCGTGCTCGCTGTGGCAGGCGCAGATTGTCGCGGCACTGCCCGCTGGTCGGTCAAGGGCCGGCCGGACTACGTGCTCGGGGCCTGACCGGGCGGGTGCATGCGAGTAGCGTGGGTCACGAGGCCGAGGGTGGCCGCGATGAGAGCCAGCACCCCGAACCAGGCACCGACAAGCACGATTCCACCGCTGACGACGTTGTCGCCTGCCCCTGGCACTCCGGTCGGGGTAAACGTGGCGACGGCAAGCACCACCCAGAGGCCCGCGGCAATCCAGACCCCGATCGACGTCCAGCGCACGCTCCACAGCGCGCCTGCGACCAGGGCAACCCCCAGCAGCATGAGCAGTGCACCACCTGGTTCGAACGGCTCTTCCTCGCGAAGGCTCCACAGCCCGCTCGTTGGCCACACCTCCTCCATGTGCGCCAGCGGCCAATAGTTCATCAAGACGCCTGCCGCCAGGGACAGCGTCCCTCCGACAGCGACAAGGACCCCGACACCCGCACCGAGGACCCGCTCCCGCCACGGTGAGGCCGGTCGCCTCGTCCCCGCCAGGACGCCAGCCACAGCCAGTGCTACTCCGACAACGATCCCCACGCCGCTGGCGAGAAACTCGGTATCCGATGTCGTCGGGCTCCACGCCACGGACTGCGAACCAGGCAGCGCGAAGTCGATCATGAAGACGACCGGCAAGGTCTCGGTGAGCATCGCGAACGCGCCCACGAGCGACACGAGGACGAGCGCTGCCCCCGCGGCGACCAGTCCGGACCGTGCCCAGCGAAGCGCGATCAACGCCACCACCAGCAGCAGCACACCGCCCACGACCTGCCAGACGCCCTCACGACCAAGATCATCGATCATGGCGACATCGTCAGGAGGGAAGCTCTCACGCTCAAGCCCGATGAAGAAATTCCGCGCCTCCTTGATGTTGAAGACGCCCGACTGGAGAAGGCCGACGCTCGTCCACACAGCCGCGAACGATGCCACTGCCGCTGCGAATCCAATCCAGGAGCGGTCCATCTCACCATCCCCCTCGTCGATGCACCCTGACGACCCGTCGGGTCCCCGCATCTCATCACCCGACTGGCGGGAGGGGTCCCGAGCACTGTGGAAGCGGGAACGGCGGAGCACCCGGACCGTCGATCCGAACGGGCGTAAGGCACTACGAACACGGGAGCGACGTGCGTCATCCCTCAAGCCACCGGACCAGCAGAATCACCAGACCGATGGGAACCCCCCACGCGACCACCCAGAACAACCAGTACAGGACGACCGCGACCCGCCCGACGTCTCCGGTCTGGCCATAGCCGCCGCTCGCGCGGTCCGACCACCGGTCGGTACGGACAGTCCTGAGGCGAGGTGCGTGCGGACGCGGCCGCGCCCGGCGCTGGTTCGCACGCGCCACTGCCGAGCTTCTGCGACGAGACCGGCGCAGGTGCTTGTCGATGGCCGACCTGGTCGACGGACTCGTCGCCAGGTCACGAGCCCGGATCAATAGCGGCCCGCCGCGCAGATCCGTATCGTGCCACTTGGCATAGGTGGCGACACTGCGGTCGACGACGCGCGCAACCTCGTCACACACATCCCGAGTGACCGTGTTGTCGCGGCCGCCCAGCGCAAACAGCACCCGTAGCGGAGCTTCTGTCGCGGCCAGAAGTTTCGCGGCTGCCGCAATGCCTTCTTGGGAAGCGCTCACTGATCGCGCCGTGTCGCACTCGCCGGCCACACGATCCACTGCGGATCGGACGGCAGTGTCGATCGCCCCCTCGACGTCACGCGCTTCGTACCCCGCGTCCCGCAAAGCCACGATGAGGATCTCGGCCTCGTTCGGTGACGTCTCGGCCAGCCGCGCGATGCGTCGCACGGTGGCATCAACGTACCTGGCGTCATCGTCGTCCTTGTCCGACATCCAGCCCTCACTCGACCTACTACGCACCTGCGATCACCGACGCAGCCATCATCGTGCATGCCGACGGGAACCCTCCCAGCCGTCGGTCCGCTCACACCTGTCGGACAGGACCTATGCCGGCGAGCCCAAGACCACGTCGGGACCTCACCAATCCTCCCGACCACATGAGAAGAACCGCCCATGCTCGAGGAAACGGACAACTTCAATGCACGCTCCACTGCAGCAGGCCTACCAGAGCTGGGCCACCAACGGCCTGCCAGTCACCTCTCAGGAGGCTGTGTCCAACCGCTTCGTTGATCGGGTCGAGAACTTGGAATCCTTGGCTTCGCTCAGTGAGCCAGCCGGGCCAGATTCGTCTAGCCACCCTTGCCTTGATTTGTCTAGCGCGCATAGACTAGCCTGATGGTCAGTAGTCAGCCCACACGCAAGGTCCTTAAGGAACTGCGCGACGCCGGTTTCACGGCGGGCCGGACGGTCGGCTCCCACACGCAGTGGAAGCATCCGAGCGGCGTGAGCGTCTCCGTTCCGGACGGACATCGGCAGATCAGCCCGGGCGTCTACCGCAAGGTTCTCAAGGCCATCAAGGACAGCCAGGAGGGCACGAAGTGACCAGCACCTATCAGGCCACCGTCACCCGCGAGGACGGGTGGTGGATGGTCCACGTCCCCGAGATCGACGGCCTCACCCAGGCCCGGCGCCTCGCTGACGTCGAGCAGATGGCACGCGAGCTCATCGCCGTCACACGCGACGTCCCCGTCGAGGACGTCGCAGTGAACGTCTCCATCGACGCGGTCGCCGGCATCAAGGTCCGCGACGTCCTGGAAGACGTGGCCGCCGAACGCGCCGAGGCCAAGCGTCTTGACGCCGATGCGTCGGCCAAGACCGCAGCACTCGCACGGAAGCTCGTGGGCAAGGGCATCGCCCAACGCGACGTGGGCAAGATCCTCGGCGTCTCACACCAACGCGTCAATCAACTCGTGCAGCAGTGACACAGCGGCGGTCGTCGCCAGATGACCTGGCCACGCGAGGGCGGTGCAATGCCCTAATCGAGAGCCCGCCAGGGCGATGCGACAGTATGCCTCCTTGATGCTCCAGGCATCTTTTCCCCACTCCTAGCCAAGCGAAGTCAGCCAGGCGGTCAGCGCAGCGCCGACTGCGCCGCCGCCGACTGCCGAGAACGCGACGGTTGCTAACTCGGCACGTCGCGAGTGGTTTGTCTCCAGTACCGCAGCCATTTCTGCCATTTCTACGAAGTTGTCAACGTCGCGGGCTTCTCGGGGCCGCTCGAGGCCAAGGTCTGGCTCGCGTCGGCCGCGCTGCTGCTCGCGCTCGTGCAGGTGGGGTCGGCGCTGATGATGTACGGCAAGATCGGCCCGTCCGACCCACCGCGCTGGATCGGCGCGGTGCACCGCTGGTCGGGGCGGGCAGCGTTCTTCCTGACCATACCGGTCGCCGTCCACTGTCTCTATGCGCTCGGGTTCCAGGCCGCGACGCCCCGTGTGCTCGTCCACTCGGCCGCCGGGACCCTCTTCATGACGGAGACCGGTCCCAGGACGGGAGCCACTTCGAGGCGGCACGTGCTGGTGCTCGGCGCCGCCGGTGTCGCGAGCGCAGCGAGCGGATGTGCGGTCTACGGTGTCGACGACGAGCAGCCGCCCGCGGCCGACCCGCCTGCAGGCGACGGCGCACCCGAAGGCGAGGCGGGCGCCGGAGCGGACGTCGTGGCCTCGACCGGCGAGGTAGCGGTCGGCGGTGGACTGATCCTCGCCGACCAGCAGCTCGTGATCACGCAGCCGACCGAAGGCGACTTCAGAGGCTTCTCGGCCGTCTGCACGCATCAGGGGTGCACCGTGAGCGCGGTGCGTGACGGCACGATCGACTGCGCGTGCCATGGCAGCCGGTACTCGATCGAGGACGGGTCAGTGGTGCAGGCCGCGTCCGGTCTGACACCGGAAAGCCGGGACCCGCTCCCCGAGGTCGCGGTGTCGGTCGACGGGGACCAGATCAGCGTCACCGGGTAGCCGGCGCCTCCGGTCCGAGTCCGCACAGGCGCGGAACCCGTCACGCTACCGGCTTCGGCGGATCCGGGAACGTGACCACACGTCGCGTCTACGCTGATGTCGTGTCAGTCCGTCGTGCCCTACTTGTCGTCCTTGCGGTCTTGACTGTGGTGAGCGCGTGGTTGCTCGGCAATGGTGTGGGTCCGGTCGGTGTCCCGGCGGCTGTTGCCGTGGGTGCGGTGCTTGCGATGATCGTCGGCGGTCGAGCAGGCCGCTCGTATCTCCATGTTCTTGCCATCGGGGCCGGCTCGATCTCGCTCGCCACGACCGCCTACGTGCTCTTTGCCGATGTGACGATCGGCGAGCCGGGGAAGCACCCCGGTCCTGTCGAGCTGATTGCACTCTTCGCATTGCTGGCGGCTGTCGTGCGGTGGACGGCTCCGCTGCGAGTGGCGGTGATTTCGGCGGCGCTGGTGTGGGTCGCGTTCGTCGTGTGGGTGCTTCGGCTCGTCAAGTACTGGCCGCAGGTGGCATCCGACGTCGGGCCGTGGCCGATCTCCTCGGGATTCGACCTGCTCATCATTCTCGGGCATCTCGCCGGGATGGCATTCCCCGCAACGATCGCAGTGCTTACCGGTGGTGTGCCGCGTCATCTCGCTCGCCGGCGACGTGAACTGATCGCCGAGGTCCGCCGTGAGCAGCGGTTGGAACTGGCTCAGGACCTGCATGACTTCGTTGCCCATGACCTCACGGGCATCGTTGCACAGGCACAGGCGGTGCGTTTCGCACGGGCCGACGACCTCGATCAGATGCGTGAGGTGCTCGAGCGGATCGAGCACGTGGGTGTGGGCGCGCTGGACGCGATGGACGGCTTCGTCCAGGTGCTGCACGACGACGGGGCTGCGGCTCCACGGTCCATGCGGCGAATCTCGGACGTTCCTGCACTGGTGGACCGGTTTCGCGGGCAGCGTGGATATGGCCCACCTGTACGGGTCGAGATCGACGACGACGTGCGGACGGGTCCATCTCAGGAAGTGCAGGCGACCGTCTATCGGGTAGTGGTCGAAGGCCTGACCAACGTGCGCAGACACGCCGCGCCGGGGTGCGCGGTCACGGTTTCTGTGAGCGGCTCGTTGGATGGCGATCTCGTGGTCGTGGTTCTCAACGACATCGGCACCATGGCGTTGTCGCTGGAAAGGCCGCGTCGTGCGCACGGAGGCACCGGCTTGACCGCGCTGAGAGAGCGGGTCGCTGCCGTTGGTGGTCGTCTGGTTGCCGGGCCTGACGGAAATGGTCAGTGGCGGCTGTCTGCGACGATACCCTGCTGGGGCAGAGGAGGGACTCGATCGTGAGTGTGCCGGAGACACGAGTGGTCGTCGTGGATGACCAGCGCGACGTGCGCAGCTCATTCCGGATGTTCATCGATTCTCAGCCGGACATGCGTGTGGTCGGCGAAGCTGCGGACGGGCCGTCAGCGCTCCACACGGTGCGTCACCTGATTCCCGACGTGGTCCTGATGGATATCCGGATGCCGGAGCTGGACGGTCTTGAAGCAACGCGTCTGCTGATGAAGGACCCACGGACGTCGCACTGCCGGATCATCGTGGTCACGACCTTCGACCTCGACGAGTACGTGTCCTCTGCCCTGGCGCTCGGTGCATCCGGATTCTTGCTCAAGCGCTCCGGTCCGACACTGCTCACCGAGGCGATCCGCGCGGCAGCCAACGGCGACATGCTGGTCAGCCCACAGATCACCGTTCGTCTGCTCCGGCACGGACGCGGCAGGCTCGGCTGGGTCTCCCGACCAGGCTCGTCAAGGCTGAGCGCTCGCGAGACCGAGGTCGCGCGCTTGGTTGCGCAGGGACGGACCAACGCCGACATCGCTGAGGAGCTGACAGTCTCCGCGGGCACGGTCAAGACTCACGTCGCCAACATCGCCGCGAAACTCCAGGTCCACAACCGCGTCGGAATTGCCGCCTGGGCCTGGGAGCACGGGATCGCCGAGCCAACGGATTACACCTGACAAGGCCCGATACTGCGCCTTCGATGGATTGATCGCGGGAACGCAGCGAATCCTCTGCCGTTCGGCAGAGGTTGGTCCAGGCATCGGATTGACATGCTGGCGTTATGACGGCACCTGAGAGACCGGGCCAGGCCACGAACGTGGCGATCGGGTCTCTGCTTTGCGTTTCCGGGCCCGGGCGTACATGCCTCCGGGCCGGTCGTGTTTCGCGTACTGGACGGAGGATCTGATGTTGAGACGATTGGGCGTTGCGTCTGTCGCGGCAGTGGTCTTGTTGTCGGGCCTGGCGTCGCCTGCCGGGGCGGTGACTGGTGGTGGGACCGTGGAGCCGAGCTGGGTCCGGCAGGTCGTGCGCGTCGTCGTCGGCGAGGAGAAGGCATGCACTGGCGCGCTGGTCGCGCCACAGTGGGTGCTTACGGCGGCGTCGTGCTTCACGACGGATGGTTCTGACGAGGTGCGTACCGGCGCGGCGCCGGCGAACACGACGGCAACCATCGGGCGAGCTGACCTGTCGACATCGGACGGGTATGTGCGTGATGTCGACCGGATCGTGCCGCACCCGGACCACGACGTGGCGCTGGCGAGGTTGACACTGGGGGTTGACGTCGTTCCGTGGAATCTCACCGATTCATCCGTGGTGGACGGCGAGTCGTTGGCGCTCAGTGGCTATGGACGAACAGAGACGGTGTGGGCGCCGGACGAAGTTCAGGTGGCCGGCCTCGTTGCGGGAGGCATCTCCGACAGTTCGTTCGAGGTGAGTGCGCCCGCGGAGTCCACCGCCGCAGCGTGTGACGGTGATGCGGGTGCTCCGGTCACTCGCTCGGTCGACGGTGCCGTCGAGGTCGTCGGCGTCCTGGTGGGCTCGGTCGAGAACGGCTGCCTCGAGGCTCCGAGCGACGCCGACCGGACAGGTCAGGTGGTTCGGGCAGACGTCCTGGCGGCCTGGGTGGAGCGGAACGCGGTCTGGTACAAGAACGCGTTCCTGGCGTCATACGCATCTGCTGATCGCGACGGGGACGGGCACCTCGATGGCATTGCGGGGTACGACCTCGCCCGCAACGACGATCAGATCGTCGCCGTCGACTACGAAGGCACGGGGAAGCTGGACCACCTCCTGATCTACCGGCCGGGGCCGGAGAAGAAGTACTGGGTCGTCAAGCACCGCGAAGACGGCTCGTACGAAAGGGTCTTCCACAACTCCAACGCCGGCATCGGCCCGGTACCCGCGCAGGGCACCGTCCTGCTGGGGCGGGCACATGACAAGGTGCTTGCGTTCGACTGCCACCGCACCGGAAAACAGGACTGCATCGTGGTCTACCGGCCGGGCGAGGTCGATTCGGACAGCGAGAGCGCGTCCTACAGCGTGTTCGAGCGCGACCCGGACGGCGGGTACCAGCGGATCCACCGTCAGAAGCTGGGTCGCCTGAGCTTGACGGCCGACCGGATGATCATGCTGGACGACGAGGGTTCGGCGACCGGCCAGCACGTGGTCTTCTATCGTCCCGGGGCCGGGTGGGTGACGATCGTCCCGTGGGTTCTCGACGACGACGCAGGCGGAGGGCACCTCGGTCCCAACGTCTACGTGAACCAGGGCGGCGGGATCGCCGGCTTCGACGTGCAAAACGCGCGCGATCGGATGATCGCGTTCGACTGCCACCGCTCCGGCCGCCGGGACTGCCTCGTGGCCTATCGGCCCGGCCTGGTCGACTCGGACATCGTGAGCTCGTCGTACCGGGTCATCGAACGGACCACTGGGGGCGGGTACGAGCAGGTCTTCGAGCACAGGATGGGCAGGCTCACCTCAACGGCCGACCGTGTGATCGCCTACGACTACGACCGTTCTGGCAAGGCCGACCACTTGGTGTTCTACCGGCCAGGGGCGGGGTGGGTGACCGTGGTGCCCTGGCTGCGCCACGCGGACGGCAGCGGGGAGGCCGGGCCTGCGGTCTATTCCAACCAGGGCGGCGGCATCGCCGGGTACAACATGGCGCACACCCGTGACCGTCTGATCGCTTACGACGACGCTCACCTCGGCTCGACGACCGGGCTCGTGGCCTACCGTCCCGGGTCTCGGCTCGCCTGGGTGCTCGGACGCCCGAGCGAGCGAGGCGATGCCGCGGTGGCGGTCAACCGGCCGGCGGGCGACACGTCGGCGGTGGAGACCTTCGCCTATCCAGGCGCCGACGGAATCTTCGAGGAGCGCGGCATTCGTCTCATCTCCGGTGATGGCCACGTGTTGCTTGCTGATTGTGCGGAAGAGAACGTCTTGAGCGTTTCCGCCCGCGGGCTGGATAACCAGGACGTTTGTTTCCGAATGACAGGGGTCGAGGGGTATTTGAAGTTGAACCTTCCGGGTGCCTATCTGGTGCACACGAATGACTATGCCTCGACGGAGCTGGAGACGACTGCGGAGGGTGAGACCACGGCGTACGAATTCGGGCCCAACGAGTGGGGTCCCATCGGGGAATCGGTCGACGGGCGAGAGCACGTGCTGGTGGAGATCCGGGTCAGCCGGTGAGTAGCCGGTTCGACAAGACGCTGAAAGGGAGGGCGCAATCATGCGATCTGATGGGCTTGTGCTCGGCAGACGCCAACTACTGACAGTCTTTGCGGGGGTGGCGGTAGCGGGATCCCTGCCGACATGCAACCCGCTCGTGGCACGTACGGCATTCGGGTCTGAAATCATGTCTGCGGACACCGGTCTGCCGGACACGATTCGGGGGCAGGCGGTCTGGGCCTTCAAGACAGAGGGCCGCGCGGTCCGCGCCGCGGCTGCGCGAGCTCTGGCGGGTACCGACGACGACGTCGCCGTGTTTGTGGGCACTGACCTGCCGGTGCTCCGGGCCGAGGACAACAAGTTCGCGCTCGCCGCAGCCCTGGCTTTCGCGGGTAGCGCCACCCGAGCGTCAATCGGAAATGCCCTGGCCGGTGGGGACGATGCGATCGCGACCTATCTCCAGGGCGAGTATCGGTCCCCGGTACATGAGGACTTGCGGGTCGCGACGGCAACTGTGATGAGCAACGGCGGACCGGCTGTTCGACGGGAGGCACTCGCGGCGTTGTCGGACGGCAGCGACGAGGTTCTCCGGGCATTTCTGGAGGACGGGCAACGGACTGCGCAGGAAGAGGACGACCGCTTGGCCGTCGCGTCGATACTTACGACAGCGTCCCCGCAGGTGCGCATCTATGCGCAGCGCGCCCTGGACGACGGTTCGCCCGAAGCGATCACTCGGTTCCTCGGTTCGGGCCAGTACATCGCGCGTGCGCGCGATGAGGAGTCCGCCACGATCGATCAGCTTGTGACGATCGTTGAAGAGGAGGGGCGGCGTGCTCGTCTGAAGACGGAGGAGGCGGTCACTCTTTCACAGCAAGCCGTGTCAGCCGCTGAGCAGGCGCGGGAGGCTGCGTTGCGTGCCAAGGCTGAGGCGCTGGCCGCGAACGAGGACGTCGCGTTGTCGGCACGCGCCGCGAACGGTGCTGCACAGGCCGCGAAGGGTGCGGCGGCAGCGGCATCGACGGCGATCTCGGCGTCCCGGACCGCGCGGATTGCGGCGCAGCGTGCGGCCGTGGCATCACAGTCTGCGGCGACTGCTGCTGCCTTTGCCGGTAAGGCGGCGTCTCAGGCCTATCGTGCCTCGATAGCGGCCTCGCAGGACGCCTCACAGGCGGCAGCGGCTCGGTCGGCGGCAGTCGGAGCGAGGGATGCGGCGGGAAAGGCCCGCACTGCGGCCCTGGCCGCGGATCAAGCGGCGACAGCCGCGAGCCAGGCGGCGGTTGCGGGCACCTCGGCCGCCAGCGCTGCGAATCATGCGGCAGTCGCCGCCGCTGCCGCGGCGGCTGCCGCCGATGCCGCCGGCGTCGCGACGAGCGAGGCAGCCAAAGCCCGCGCCGCTGCGGCGGAGGCCGATGCCGCGGCTGCCAAGGCTACGAGGGCGGCGGGCACGGCTCGGACGCTGGCCAACAAGGCGGCGACCGCGGCGCGTGTGGCCCGCGACGCGGCCAACAGCGCGGCCGACCATGCGGTGCGTGCGGCTGACGCGGCGGATGACGCCGCAGACCATGCCGGCCAGGCGATCGACTTCGCGAACCGTTCGACGGCCGCAGCACAGGCGGCTGTCGATGCGGCCAACGCCGCTGCAGGCGCCGTCAGCGAAGCCGAGGAGGTAGAGGCGGCAGCACGCGACGCCGAGACGGCGCACCTCCAGGAGGACACCGAGTCCGCCATCGAGCAAGCGAGAAAGTTGGCTCAGGGAGAGTCCGAGCAGTTGCTGCGGTTCTCAAGGGTTCAGACTCAGGAGGCTCTCCAGTCCGATGAGGTTCGGTCACTCATCACGGCAGCGGAGTCGGCGTTGCGGGACGGGGCGTTCGACCGGGCCGTTGTGGCTGGTCGGGAAGCGGCAACGAGACTGCTGACGTCCCACGGCGGGTGGACCAGGAGCGCGGCCGAGTTCGCGCTGGCAGGTTCTCGGTACGACGTCGTCAACTGGATCGAGGCCGATCGCCTGCTCGCACAGGAGCAGGACGACCGGGAGATGGCGTTCGCCACCGCTGCGACCGCTCCCGCGGCGGTCGCAGAGGCGGCCGCGTCGGCTCTGGAGAGCGATGCACCAGACGCGGTCCGCAGGTTCATCGAGTCGGGGGCGGTCACCGCAGGGGCCGAGGACAACCGAGTCGTTGTGGCGCGCATCCTCGCAGACGACCCCCGGCCCGGGGTACGCGCCGCGGCAGAGGCGGCACTCGATGAGGGCACCGCTGAAGCGCTCCACCAGTTCCTCACGGTTGGGTTCGTGACAGCGCTCGAGGAAGACGATGAAGCGGAGGTCTCCGGATTCCTCGCGTCGGGCGGGCAGTACCTGAGCGCTGCAGCGCAGGTGACGCTCGAAGGCTCTGCCCTCATGCGGCGAAACCTCGTCTCGCGCCACCAGTACTACTACGCGCAGGTCGATCACGACCACGCGACGCACGTGAGTGCGATCCGCGCAACGATCGCACGTGCAGCGGGAATCGCGGCCACAGCGCTGGAGGACGCAGCACGGGCGTCTCAGATCGCAGCAGTTGCACGTGGTGCCGCTGCCGAAGCGACAGAGTGGGCGCGTCAAGCGGACGCCTACCGGGCCGATGCGTCTCGGGCCGCGTCCCGGGCAGACGGATTCGCCGACTCGGCCGAAGCATCGGCGGCAGCCGCCGCGCGGTCCGCGCAGAGGGCCGAGGAAGCGGCGGCGGTCGCACGAGAGGCCAGGAGGTCGGCAAACTACTCGGCCAAGCAGGCGATCTTCTCTGCACGCCAGGCGGTCACCTACGCCACCGCGGCGCAAGAGTCCGCGTCGAACGCTCGCGCTGCCGCGCTCCAGGCAGACCAGGACGCACGGGCAGCCGCCGACGCAGCGAGCGCAGCCAATCGGATCGCGCTAGACGCTGCGCGGGCCGAGGAGGCCCGGGAGGCCCGCGAGAGAGCGAACAGGGCACGGCAGCACGACCAGGCGGGGACCAATCCAGCCGATGACGATCCGACAGTCGATGGTCGAGATGTCGTCGCCGGGCCTGCGCCGGAGGAGTCCGGCGACCGGGCGAAGGATCTGGCGAAGTACCTGAGCCAGGCGAGTGCGTTCTACGGCATGGCCGCCGGCGCGTTCGCGCTGACGGGTGGGCTCGTGATCGCAGCGTCTTGGTACACAGGGTTCGGGGCTCTCATAGGCGGCGGGCTCCTCGCGATGGGAGCCTTCTGCGGTGTGGTTTCGATCGCTCTGGGGGTCGGTGCCACCCTTGCGAACGGGTTCGCGTACGGATTCGGCAGCAGCGAGTTCTGGAACTCGGCACTCATGACGGGCTTGGGCGGCGCCTTCATGGGGATCGGGTCAGGCATCGCTGCCGGTGCCAGGGTGGCCGACGACGTGGTCAAAGCTGGGGCCGACCTGGGACGCAGCATGTGGGACGGCGTGTCCGGACTGGCCCACGGCTTCGCCAGTCTGTTCATGTAGAGCGGGAGGGTTCGGGGACATCGATAGTTGTCCGTCCGCGCACCCGCAACTCCGACGTCTGGTGGATGCCCGGAGCGGGCCCGGCATCCACTGGTGGGTTCACTGGCGGGCCGGGGCCTGGGCGGCGTCATCTCGAGGCGGGGAGGCGAGGCGTCGCAGGGACACGACGGTGATCTGCTGCGGCTCCCGACGGCGCCGCGTGCCGTGGGCCTGTAGCAGCGCCGCGGTCGATCGCGTAGGCGGTCTCCTGATGGCGCTCTCCCGGGCCGAAGGGCCAAGGTGTGGGTCGCGCGCAGAAGCATGTAGAGCTGCCGGGCCTTCTCGTCCCCGGGGTCGTCCTCGGTCATCGGCACCGCCACCCACCACAGTGCGCCGTCGGCAGGCGCGCACGCACGTCGCCAAGATCAAGGAGACCTTCGGCGGCCGGAAGCTGCGGACCTTGAAGCCGTCGGACGTGAAGGCGTGGACCGGAGCGCTGGCCGACGGTGGCGCCGAGGCGTCTTACGTCTACGCGTTGCACCGGCGGCTGTCCCAGATCCTCACGGACGCCGTGCTGGACGGCATCCTCGCCCGCAATCCGTGCTCGCGCCGGACTGCGCCACCCGCGGGCAAGCAGCGGGCGTTCATCGCGACCACGGACCAGATGTGGGCCCTCCACGACGCGATGCCCGAGCACCTGCGCCCGGCGATCCTCCTCGGGGCGTTCTCCGGTCTCCGGGTCGCCGAGGTCTGCGGTCTCCGGGTCGCCGACGTCGACTTCCTGCGGGCGATCATCAACCCTGCGGTCCAGTACCCGGACGAGGACTTGAAGACCGACGAGTCGAAGACTCCCATCCCGGCAGCGCGTGAACTCGTCGAGGCACTGTCGGGCTCGATAGTCGACCGGCCGGCATCGGCCTGGATCATCGCCGACGAGGCGGGGGAGCAGACCGGCCCATGGCAGATCCAGCGCGCGGTCCGGGCAGCACGAGAGGCGGCGACGTACAAGGACGCCGAGGGGAACGAGATCGAGGGCTTGCCGGAGGAGTTCCGCTTCCACGACCTCCGGCACTACTACGCCTCGCTCCTCATCTCGGAGGGCGCGGACGTGAAGGTGGTCCAGGCACGCCTCCGCCACGCGAGCGCGAAGACGACGCTCGACACGTACGCACACCTGTGGCCCGACACGGAAGAGTCCACGCGTGCCGCCACCGGGAAGGTGCTCGCCGCTCGCGTCGACTCCTCGCGGGCTTCAAGCGCTAGGAAGCGCTCGTAGGCTCGTCTGTTGACTCGATGATGCCAACCTGCTGTTCCCACCAGGTCTGGTCAACGGGCCGATTCTCCAGTGCCTCGGTCGCTCGGCGAGCGTGGTCCACGAACGCGGCAGGTAGCCGGACGGCATGCTCGGCGACGTAGTGGGCCAGGCCTTCGGGCCAGACGACTGTGCCGTCGCTGTACTCCCCGGAACCGACGAACTGGCCGCAGAAGCGGCACTCGGACTCGCCCATGTAGTAGCGCACGGCCATTCCGCGCTCCAGGTAGTTGACGATCTGGGTGCGCTCGTCGACATCCCATGACGGATCGACGAAGTTGCGCGGATCGGGCCAGCCGGGGGCGTACGGGCCGAGCCAATATCCCATCAGGATCAGTGGCTTGCCATGTTCCTCGGCAGAGGGGTTCGCGGCGGCGCTCTCTGTCATGCCGATCGCCACCAGGCCGCGTCGCCGTCGATATGGAGCAGGAACATCTCGGCATCGGTCCCCTCGGGGTCGCGGAGCGTGAGGGCACTGCTGATGACGTCGTACGCGGCTTCCCAGGCTTCGGCGTCGTCGTCGATGCGCTCCAGGAGGCGGCGTTCGTCGTCGAACGCGGATCGCCAGGCGTCGAAGGCCGGAGCCGGGGAGAGGTTCGCGTGGAGCCACGGCCAGTCGTGGTCGGTCACAGTGAGGAGCGCCAAGAAGTCTCGGCCGTGCATCAGCGACCAGGTGCGGCGAGGTTCCTCGATGTCGACGAACCGCCGTTCGACGCTCCAGAGGGCGTCACGCATGACGAACTGCGCACACGCCTCAGTCTCGTCGTCGAACGTCCGGGCCGGCCCGCGTCTCCCTCGGGGCATGACCCAGGAAACCGTCTCCCCTTCCAGCGCCCACGACGGGGTGTACCGCTTGTCACCGGAGAAGTTGTTCCACGCCTCGACAAGGTCCGGTTCGCCATCGAGCACCGTGCGGATGCGGTCCAGCAGCGTCGTGCGGTCGCCGACGCCGGTCTCCCGGACCGGCCGCCAGATGTCCGGCCACGCCGGTGGGCCCCATGGGCGCACCAGCCGGGCGATCTCCGCGTTCACGCGGTGAGGATAGCCAAGCGGGCCGGACACGGAAGAGTCCACGCGTGCCGCCACCGAAAAGGTGCTCGCGGCTCGCGTGGACTCTTCATGGACTACGGGCGCCCGGAGGCGCCGTGAAGCCCGGAATCTAGCCGATCAGGCTCAGATGTCGTAGTACAGCTCGAACTCGTGCGGGTGCGGGCGGAGGCGGATCGGGTCGACCTCGTTCTCGCGCTTGTAGTCGATCCAGGTCGAGATGAGGTCCTCGGAGAACACGTCACCGGCGGTGAGGAACTCGTGGTCGGCCTCGAGGGAGTTGAGCACCTCGGGGAGCGACGTCGGGACCTGCGGGATGAGCGCGTGCTCCTCCGGGGGCAGCTCGTACAGGTCCTTGTCGACCGGCGCCGGCGGCTCGATCTTGTTCTTGATGCCGTCCAGGCCCGCGAGCAGCATCGCGGAGAACGCCAGGTACGGGTTCGACGACGGGTCCGGCGCGCGGAACTCGATGCGCTTGGCCTTCGGCGAGGAACCCGTGATCGGGACCCGGATCGAGGCGGAGCGGTTACGAGCCGAGTAGACCAGGTTCACGGGGGCCTCGAAGCCCGGCACCAGACGGTGGTACGAGTTCATCGAGGGGTTCGTGAAGGCCAGCAGCGACGGCGCGTGCTTGAGGATGCCGCCCAGGTACCAGCGGGCCGTGTCGGACAGGCCGCCGTAGCCCTTCTCGTCGTAGAACAGCGGCTCGCCGCCCAGCCACAGGGACTGGTGCGAGTGCATGCCCGAGCCGTTGTCGCCGAAGATCGGCTTCGGCATGAACGTCGCCGACTTGCCGTTCTGGAACGCCACGTTCTTGATGACGTACTTGAACTTCATCAGGTCGTCGGCGGCGTGCAGCAGGGTGTTGAACCGGTAGTTGATCTCCTGCTGACCGGCCGTGCCGACCTCGTGGTGCGCGCGCTCGACGGCGAGGCCCACCTGGCCGAGGGTCTGGACCATCTCGTCGCGGATGTCGGCGAAGCGGTCACCCGGCGAGGTGGGGAAGTAGCCGCCCTTGTAGCGGGTCTTGTACCCGAGGTTGCCGCCCTCCTCGTCGCGCCCGGTGTTCCACCAGGCCTCCACGGAGTCGATCTGGTAGAAGCCCTCGGACTGCGACGTCCCGAACCGCACGTCGTCGAAGATGTAGAACTCCGCCTCGGGGCCGAAGTACGCGGTGTCCGCGATGCCCGTGGAGCGCAGGTATGCCTCGGCCTTGGCCGCGATGTTGCGCGGGTCGCGGGCGTAGGGCTCGTTCGTGAACGGGTCCACGATCGAGAAGTTCATGACCAGCGTCTTGGCCTTGCGGAACGGGTCGACGAACGCCGTGCCCACGTCCGGCACGAGCTTCATGTCGGACTCGTGGATCGCCTGGAACCCGCGGATCGACGAACCGTCGAACATGAGGCCGTCGGTGAAGGCGTCCTCGTTGAACTGCGCGACGGGGATGTTGAAGTGCTGCGTCACGCCCGGCAGGTCGATGAACCGGACGTCGACGAACTCCACCCCCTCGTTGCGGGTGAAGGCGATTGCCTCCTCGGCGTTGCTGAACATCTGCGCTCCTTGGCTGGCTGGATGACGTTCGGGGGACTGACCGTCCGGATGACCCGCGTACGGATCCACCCGAACCTATGGTTCCGCGGTTTCTCTCGGGTTACTGATTGTTGCCGTGACGTTACGCCCGGCTCTCGGGTGTGTAACTCCCGGGAGAAGGGTAAGTCGGGTCGGCGTCAACGGTCCTGAGACTGCCAGAACTCGCACCGTCGCTCCGTGGGTGTCCGCTGGGCGGATCAGCGGCCGCGCATCGCCTTGCGGTCGGGGCGCATGCGGGTCGGGTCGATCCCCTTCGGGATCGGCAGCCGCGCGCCGCCGAGCGCCTTGAGGCGCTTGCTCACCTCGTTCACCTCGGACTTGGTGAGCACCTTCTTGAGCTTCGTCACCGAGCGGGTGAGCTTGGTCAGCGGGACCTGGCCCTGCTCGTCGCCGCACTGGATCGTGGTGATCGGCACGTTCGGCAGGACGCGGGCGGTGCGCTTGTTCTCCTTGTCCAGCAGCTTCTGCGCGCGGTGGGACGGGCCCTCGGACACCAGCACGACACCGGCCCGGCCGACGCCACGGAACACGAAGTCCTGGTTGCGGGGGTCGACGGCGACCGGCTCGTCCTCGAACGTCCAGCCGCCGCGTACGGTCCCGAGCGCGGCACGCGCGGCCCCCGGCTGGCCCTGGATCTGCGTGTAGGCGGCCTTCTCCGCCTTGCGCGACAGCACGAACATCGCGCCGAGCACGCCGAACGGGATGCCGACGATCAGCATGTAGATCGGGTGGCCCCAGAGCAGGCCGATCACCTCGGCCAGGAGCACGATCGCCACGAAGACGCCCAGCATGATCCACGTCACCGACGGATCCTGCTTGTGGGTCATCCGGTAGACGGCCCATACCTGGTGGTACCAGCGCTGCTTCCTGGGCTTCTTGGTGCCGCCCTCGCCGGCGCGCGTGCTGTCTGGAGAGTTCGAACGGGCCATGGGATCCGATTCTACTTGCGTCGTCACGCGCCGGAGGACGGCCTGGCGGTGTACGACGGCGGGCACGGGACCGAGATCCCGTGCCCGCCGTTCGCCGCGGAACGCGGCCTGGGAGAACCCGCGCTCAGCGGGGCGCCAGCAGGCTCGCCGCCTCCTGACGGGCCGTCGTCGGCTCGCCCAGGTGCCGCAGAGCCTCCGGGATCTCGCGGCCCTTCTTGGTCATGGCCTGGCCCCACAGCCGACCCGCGCGGTACGACGACCGCACCAGCGGCCCCGCCATCACGCCCAGGAAGCCGGTCTCCTCGGCGAATTCGCTGAGCTCCACGAACTCCTCCGGGCGCACCCACCGCTCGACCGGGTGGTGCCGCACCGACGGGCGCAGGTACTGGGTGATCGTGATGAGATCGCAGCCCGCGTCGTGCAGGTCCACGAGCGCCTGCTTGACCTCGTCGATGGTCTCGCCCATCCCGAGGATCAGGTTCGACTTCGTCACCAGGCCGGCGTCACGCGCCCGCGTCAGCACGGACAGCGACCGCTCGTAGCGAAAGGCCGGGCGGATCTGCTTGAAGATGCGCGGTACGGTCTCCACGTTGTGCGCGAGCACCTCCGGGCGGGAGTCGTTGACCTCGTCCAGCAGCTCGGGAATCGCGTTGAAGTCGGGGATGAGCAGCTCGACGCCCGTGCCCGGGTTCATCGCGTGGATCTGGCGCACCGTCTCGGCGTAGAGCCAGGCGCCGCCGTCGGCCAGGTCGTCGCGGGCGACGCCGGTGACGGTCGAGTACTTCAGCCCCATCGTGCGGACCGACTCCGCCACGCGACGCGGCTCGTCCCGGTCGAACTCGGCCGGCTTGCCCGTGTCGATCTGGCAGAAGTCGCAGCGGCGCGTGCACTGGTCGCCGCCGATGAGGAACGTCGCCTCTCGGTCCTCCCAACACTCGAAGATGTTGGGACAACCCGCCTCCTCGCACACCGTGTGCAGGCCCTCGCCCTTGACCAGGTTCTTCATGTCGCGGTACTCGGGTCCCATCGTGGCCCGCGTCTTGATCCACTCGGGCTTCTTCTCGATGGGGGTCGCCGCGTTGCGCGCTTCGACGCGGAGCATGCGACGGCCCTCGGGTGCGATGGTCACGCTGTCTTCCCCTCCCAGGTCAGGGTTCTCCTGGCCAGCCTACGGCGTTCGTCGACGACGGCGGTCGTGGTGACGGCCCGCCCGTGCGTGGGGTTGGTCACCCCGTCGTCCCTGCGGCGTCGCACGTGCCGGGGCCCGCGCGACGCGATGTCCTACGAGGCGGCAACCGCCCCGGCGGGTGTGGTGTTCCCGGCGCCGGCGGGGCCGGTCCCGCCGGTCACGAGGGCGCCGGCGTCGGCCGGGCGCGCGGTGGCCGGGACGGGTGCGGCGGCGACGCCGTCGGGCTTCGCGGCCGCGAGCAGCGGCGTCAGGTGGCGCACCAGCGCCTCCTCGAGCAGGGGCAGCACCTCGGCGACGGTGACGTCGCGGCCGAGCTCGGCCGACAGCGACGTGACGTCGGCGTCCTCGGCCGGGATGCCGCACGGCACGATCTTCTCGAACGCCGTGAGGTCGGGGTCGCAGTTCAGGGCGAGGCCGTGCATGGTGACGCCCTTGGCGACGCGAGCGCCGATGGCGCAGACCTTGCGCTCCAGGCGCGGCTCGCCGTCCGGTCCGACCGCGTCCGGGCCGTCGGCGGCGATCCACACCCCCGAGCGTCCTTCGACGCGGATGGTCTCGAGGCCGAGCTGCGCGCACACGTCCATGACGGCGGCCTCGAGCGTGCGGATGTAGCCGACGACGTCGAACGCCTCCGCGAGCCGCACGATCGGGTACGACACGATCTGGCCGGGCCCGTGCCAGGTGATCTTGCCGCCGCGGTCGACGTCGATCACGGGCGTGCCGTCGGTGGGGTACTCGGACCTGTTGGTGCGCCGGCCGGCGGTGTACACCGACGCGTGCTCCAGCAGGAAGAGGGTGTCCGGCGTCTCGCCGGTGCGGACCTGCTCGTGGGTGCGGCGTTGCCGGTCCCAGCCCTCGTGGTAGTCGACGTGACCGGTCAGGCGCTGGATGTCGATGGGGGTCTCCACCGGTTCAGGCTACGCCGTGCCCCGGCGGGAGGGGTTGTCTCGTCGGTCACGGTGCGGAGGGCCGCGACCGCACGACGAGGGGCCGATCGCGCTCTCGGTGACCTCGGTGGCCGGTCGTCCCGTCGTGTCAGTGACCCCCGCTACGTTGTGCGTCATCCCGGCGGGGCGCTGGGTCTCCCCGGGAGAAGTGTGCCCTGAGCTGCGGAGACGACTTTCACGACGGTGACGAGGGGACGGACTTCGATGTTTCAGGTTGTGCGGGACAAGGTCGGCCGCAAGGATGCGGCGGCCGCCGTGTCGGACGCGCTGAAGGTGCTGCGGATCGAGGGCGACGCGCTGCACGGGCGCGCGGTGGAGTACGTGCTGGAGGGCGGGTCGCCCGAACTGGTGCTGGAGCTGGAGGGCAGGGACACGCAGGACCTCGACGCGGCGCTGAGCCGGCCCGGCCGTCTCGGCTGGTCCTGGGTGACGGACGAGCTCGAGAAGCGCGTGCGGAAGGCGACGTCGGGCCTGACGGTCGAGAAGGCCGCGCGCGTGCGGGGCAAGGTGTACGCGGACGACGGCGTGACGCCGGAGCAGCTCTCGCGCCTGGGCAGGCTGCTGGCCGTGATCGTCACGGACACGGACGTGTACGCCGCCGTACCGGACTGGTTCGGTGTGCTCGCGCAGGATGTCGTGCTCACCCGCGTGGGCGGCCGCGAGAAGAACGGGCCCGTCTGGGCGCCGGAACGGCTCGAGGAGGTCGCGCGGGCCGGCGGCCTGGCCGACGACGACGCGGTCGCGGCGGTGGTCCAGGTGCTCCTGGCACGCCCGCGCGAGCACTACTACTCGAGCCGCGCCGACCTGTCGGCCTTCCTCCGCGCGCCCGGTGCGGCCGCGTACCTCGCCGCGCACGTCGGTGTCGTGGAGGCCGGGACACGGCGGCTCGGGGCGCCCGGCAAGAAGGCGTTCTGCGGCTTCATGACGGCGAACGGGGCCCCGGAGGCGCTGCGCGGTGTGCTCGCGGCCCTCTGCGCCGACACCGCCAAGGGCGTGCGCCGGGCCGCCGACGACGTCGTCGCGACGCTGCCCGGCGCCGAGCAGGTGCGGCTCCTCGCGCCACTGCTGGAGACCGCGCCCGCGAGCGCGCTCGACGACGTCGTGACGCGGATCGTGGGTGCCGAGGGCGGGGTGGCCGCGATCGAGGCGGCGCTGGAGTCGCTGCGGGCGCCGGACGGCCGCCCGGCCCGGGCACGGGACGCGCGGGCGATGGTGCTCGGCAAGGCGGTCGACCGCGCGGAGACGCTGGACGCGGCCGAGGAGCAGGAGCTCGAGATCCCGCCGTACGAGCCGTTGCATGAGGCCGCGCTCGGCCCGGAGGTGCTCGCCGCCGCGATCGCCCTGCGGGACAGGCAACTGGTCCAGGCGCGTGAGGCGCTGACCGCGGTGAAGGCGGAGCACAAGGACCACGGGCACGGGTCGAACGGCCAGTGCTGGCACGTGCAGCACGCCAAGCAGCGTGTCGGCAGGCTGGAGGGCGTCGACGACGACGCCCTGACCCGCCTGGTGGAGGTCCTGTCGGGCCGTGAGGCGCCGACCGGGCCGGATTCCGGCAAGAGCGCGCGGCGGTTCGCCCACACCGCCGCGTGGTTCCTCGACAACCTGTCCGACGTGCTGCCCGGCGCGACGACGCTGCACCTGGTGCGCGCGGTCGTGGCGGCACATGGCCGGGGCGAGGCCGGCCAGCGGTCCAACCAGCTCTCGTGGGCCCTGCGGGGCCGCTTGCACGACGTCACCGATCTCCGGGTGTTGCGCGACGCCTTCGCGCGCTCCGGCGTCGAGGACCCGGACGAGATGATCACCGGCCTCGTGTTCCGCTCGTGGTGGGGCAGGGAGATCCCGGTCGAGCGCACGTGGCCGTACTTCGCCGAGCGTGTCGGCCTGCTGGACACCTACCTGGCGCCCCGCGACGGCTACGAGTACGGCAACGCGCCGGAGACCGTCCTGGCGATCCTGGACCACTTCCCCGTGGTGCCCACCGCGCTGCTCCCGCGCCTCGGCGCGCTCGCGCTGGGCTCCGGCCGGACCCACCGTGCGGCGGCGCAGCGCGTGCTCGCGCGGCACCCGCAGGCGCGCGCCCTGGCGGAACAGGGGCTGAGCGACGGCAAGTCCGCCGTGCGCGCCTCGGCGGCCGCGTGGCTGACGAACCTCGGCGACAAGGAGGCGGTGCCCGCCCTGCGGACGGCCCTGACGACGGAGCGCCGCGAGGACGTGCGAGCCGCCTTCCTGACGGCGCTGGAGGCGCTGGGCGATGACATCGGCGAGCACCTGTCGCCGCGGAAGCTCGCCGCCGAGGCCGCCAAGGGGCTCAGGAAGAAGGCCCCCGTCAGCATGGCGTGGTTCCCGCTCGACGCCCTCCCGGACCTGCGCTGGACCGACGGCACGGCCGTGCCGCGCGAGATCGTGCGCTGGTGGGTGGTCCTCGCCGTGCGCCTCAAGGAACCGAGCGGTGAGGGCCTCATCGCGCGCTATGTCTCGCTGCTCGACGAGTCGTCGCGGGCGGTGCTGGGGTCCTACGTGCTGCGCGCGTGGATCGCCCAGGACACCCGGGGCCCGTCGGCGGCCGAGTCCCGGGGGTACGCGGAGCAGGCGGCCCGGCAGCGGTACGACTGGGCGCAGCAGTGGCTGGCGCGGGACCCGAAGTCCTCCTGGGCGCAGGAGGGCGCCGCGGTCCCGCTCGACGAGCACCACCGCCGCGCGTACAGGGAGCACCAGGCCACCTACCTCGGCTCCGCGACGAAGGAAAAGGGCCTCCTCGCGCTCACCGTCGGGATGCCGGGCAGCGATCTCGCCACCGCGGCGCAGCACTACTTCAAGGCCCACCCGCAGCGTCGTTCCCAGGCCGACTCGCTGGTGCGGGCACTGGCCGCGAACGGCGACCGGCCGGCGGTGCAGCTCCTGCTCGCGGTGTCCCGCCAGTTCAAGCTGCGCACCGTGCGGGAGACGGCGGAGGAACTCGCCGGCCGGCTCGCCGAGGCGCGCGGCTGGAGCGCGGACCAGCTCGCCGACCGCACGGTGCAGACCGCCGGGTTCGACACCGACGGCGTGCTCCGCCTGTCTTTCGGCACCCGCGAGTACACCGGCCGGATCACGGACGCCTTCACGATCGAGCTGCGCAACGACAATGGCAAGGTCGTCAAGACGCCGCCCAGCACCCCGCAGGGCGCCGACGAGGACACCCGCGCCGCCTACAAGGAGGCCCGCGCCCAGCTCACGGCGAGCAAGAAGGAGCTCAAGGCCGTCGTCGAGCTGCAGACCCGCCGCCTGCGCGAGGCCATGATCCAGGGCCGCACCTGGGGCGCGGCCGAGTGGCGTGAGTTCGTCGCGGAGCACCCGGTGATGTCGCGTCTGGCCGCCCGCGTGGTGTGGCTCGCCGACCCGGGCACGCCCGCCCAGCGGGCGTTCCGCCCCGACGACGGTGCGCTCGTCGGCGTCGACGACGAGGACGTGACGCTCGACGAGGCCGACGGCGGCGCCGGCACGACGGTCGGCATCGCGCACGCGGTGACGCTCACCGGCGGGAACGGCGGCGCGGACACGCCGGACGCCTGGCGCGAGCACCTGGCCGACTACGAGGTGGAGCCCCTGTTCGGGCAGCTCGGGACCGCGCTGCCCGAGACGGCCGACGGCGCGCTGCGGGTGTCCGACCGCCGTGGCTGGCTCACCGACTCCTACACGGTGCGGGGCCGGCTCGTCTCCCGCGGGTACACGAACGGCGACGTCCAGGACGCCGGCTGGTTCTACGAGTACACCAAGGAGTACCCGTCGGCCGGACTGGTCGCCGAGATCGAGTTCACGGGTGCGTTCATGGGGAACGAGAACATCCCGGCGGCGATCAAGGACCTGGTCTTCCGCCGCCCGGGAACCTACGGAGACCGCGGCGTCGTCGCGCTCGCCGACGTGCCCCCCGTGCTGCTCGCCGAGACGTACGCCGACTACCTGGACGTGGCCTCCGCCGGGGCGTACGACCCGGCCTGGGAGCGGAAGGCGCAGTACTGAACCGCGCGAGCCGGCGCGGTCGGCCCGACGTCGGATGGTCGACTCCTCGAGGAGCCGACCATCCGACGACCGACCATCCGCGGCCGGTCCCCTGTACCTGAGAGAGGAAGAGCGAGAGTGACGACAGAGACGACGACAGAGGCGACAGAGAAGACCGGCACCCGCGCGGACGCGGCGGGCGAGCAGCGTCCGCCCGCCGAGGCGCGCTACGCCGACGAGCTGGCGAAGCTCGCGGCCTGGGACGCGGAACGCGGCGCCGAGCTGCCTCCCGGCTGGCGGCTGAGCCCGCGCGCGGTGCGTGCCTTCGTGGTGGGGGACGAGCAGCTCGGGGTGAGCCGCAAGTTCTACGGCGACGACCCCCTCGTCGACCGCGCCGTCGTGGCGCTCATGGGCCGGCAAGGGCTGATGCTGGTCGGCGAGCCGGGCACGGCGAAGTCGATGCTGTCGGAACTGCTGTCGGCAGCGGTGAGCGGGACCTCCACGCTCACCGTGCAGGGCACGGCGGCCACCACCGAGGACCACGTGCGGTACTCGTGGAACTACGCGCTGCTCGTGTCCGAGGGCCCGACCCAGCGCTCCCTGGTGCCGTCGCCCGTGATGACGGGGATGCGAGCCGGGTCGCTCGTGCGCTTCGAGGAGATCACGCGCTGCGCGCCGGAGATCCAGGACACGCTCGTGTCGATCCTGTCCGAGAAGCAGCTCATGGTTCCCGAGCTGGGCCCGGACGCGCGGGAGGCGGCCCGGCCGGGATTCAACGTGATCGCGACGGCGAACCTCAAGGACCGGGGCGTGCACGAGATGTCGGCCGCGCTCAAGCGCCGCTTCTCGTTCGAGACGGTGGCGCCCGTGCGGGACCGCGACTTCGAGATCGAGCTCGTGGAGCGGCAGCTCGCCGCGGAGCTGGGCGCTCCGGGGGACCGGCCCGCGGTGCCGCGCGACGTGCTCGAGGTCCTGGTCACCGTGTTCCAGGAGCTGCGCTCGGGGACCACGCGGGACGGCGCTCCGGTCAAGCGGCCGGAGACGGTGATGTCGACGGCCGAGGCCGTGAACGTGGCGGTGGCGGCCTCCCTGGAGGCCCGCTACCTGGGAGACGGCCGCGTCACGGCGGCGGAGGTCGCCCGGCAGGTGGCCGGCGTCGCGCTGAAGGGTGACGAGGAGGACGCGCGGCGGCTGCGGCACTACGTCGACAACGTCGTGCGGGAGCGCGCCCGCAAGGACAAGGGCTGGAAGGCGTTCTTCGACGCGGCCGAGGTGCTGTGGCGGTGACTACCGATACCCAGGGGCCGCGCGCTCGCGCGGCCATCGCGGGCACGAACGCGACCGAGGGCAGGAGGATCGGGCCGGACGGCGCCGGGCTGGACGGTGCCGAGCTGGACCGCGCCGAGCTGGACCGCGCCGATGTCACGGGTACCGATGCGACGGCTGACGCCGCCGCGCCGGAGCGCGGGCTGCGCGCGGTGTGGGAACTCGCCCCCGACCGCCTGCGCCGGGCGGCCGCCGCTGTCGAGGAACTGCGCGAGCGGGGCGTGCACCTCGCTCCGGTGCGGCATCACTCGCCCGCCTGCGCGGTCGCGGTGCGGCGCGCCATCGAGGAACTGCGGCCCGCGACCGTGCTGATCGAGGGGCCCGAGGAGTACACCCGCCTCCTGCCGGAACTCCTGCACGAGGACACCCGGCCCCCTGTCGCCCTGCTCAGCCTCCCCGAGGGCCACGGCAGCCCGGGCGGTGCCTCGTTCTACCCGCTCGCGTCGTTCTCCCCGGAGTGGGTCGCGCTGCGCACGGCGAGCGAGACCGGAGCGGTGATCCGGTTCTGCGACCGCCCCTCCGCGGAACGCGACCGCCCGACCACGGCGCCCGCGACCGCCGTCGCACCCGGGGACGGCGGCATCCCCGCGCCTACCGCCGAACGGCACGACGCGCCGGACCCGGCGCCCGCCGTCGGACCCGACGGGGGCCCGGCGATCGGGCCGGAGACGCCCGCGGAGCACGACCCGTTCGCGCGCACCCTCATGTCGGAGCGGTACCTGGCCCACTCGCGGTCGGTCGCCGCCCTCGCGCGGCGGCTCGGCTGCCGGGACCACGACGAGCTCTGGGACCACCTCTTCGAGACCCGGTCACCCGCCGGACTCGCGGACTGGCGGACCACGTTCGACGACGTCTTCGCCTGGGCTGCGCTGTCCCGCCTCGACTACGAGGACGAGGTGCTCGCCGCCGACGGCTCGCTGGACCGCGAGGCCCGGATGTCCGCCCGGGCGGCCGAGGCCGCGGGCCCCGTGCTCGTCGTCACCGGCGCCTTCCACACCCTCGCCATCGCCGAGGCACTCGCGGGACTGCCCGAGGGCGAACCGGTGCGCGGCCGGTGGCCCGAAGGCGGATACGGCCCGCAGGCCACGGGCGACGCCTGGCTGATCCGCTACGACCACGAGCGGCTCGACGGCCTGCGCGGCTACGGCGCGGGCATGCCCTCCCCGGGCTTCTACGAGCGCCTCCACGCGGCGGGTGGCCCCGGCATCGCGACCCAGGTGCTCGTCGACGTCGCGCGCGCCGCGGGCGAGCGCGGGCACCAGGTGTCCACCCCGCAGGTGGCGGCCGCCGCCGTCGCCGCCTCGCGGCTCGCCGACCTGCGGATGCGGCCCCACCCGGGCCGCACCGACGTGCTCGACGCGATCACGTCCTGCTTCGTGACCGACGACGGCGGGATCGGCCCGGAACGGCCCCTCGGACTCGCGATCGCCGAGGTCTTCGGGGGCCGCGAGGTGGGACGGGTGCCGTCCGGCGCGGCCGTGCCGCCGCTGGTGCGGGACGCGCGGGAGCGGGTGCGCGCCGTCGGCCTGGACATCGACGCGACGGTTCCGCGCACCGCGCGTCTCGATGCCCGGCGGACGCCCGCGCACCGTGCGCGCCGCCAGGTGCTCGCGCTGCTGGACCTGCTGGACTGCGGGTTCGGCCGGCAGGTCACCGGGCCGGACCACGTCGCCGGGCGCGGGCTCGGGCTGATCGGCGAGGAGTGGGAGTACTGCTGGACGCCCGTCGTGGAGGCGCGGCTGGTCGAGCTGTCACACCTCGGCGCGACCGTGGAAGCCGCCGCCGTGACGGTGCTGCGGCAGGCCGAGGAAGGACTGCGCGAGGCCGGGGCGCAGGCCGCCGCGGACGGCGCGGCCACACTCGTGGCCAGGGCGGCGGTGGTCGGGCTGACCGCGCACCTGCCGCGACTCGTCGACCTGCTCGCACGCACGCTCGACACGGACCGGGACCTGGGCTCGGTCGTGGCGGGCGCGCGAAGGCTGCTCGGGCTGTGGCGGTCGCGGGTGGAGCTGGGCCTCGTCGCCGCGCCCGACGGGCCCGACGACACGACGTGGGACGAGCGGCCCGCGTCCGCCCTGCCCGGTGGCACGACCCGACCGGACGAGCCCGGCGGTCGCAGCCCGGCCGACGAGCTGCTGGCGCTGGTCGCCCAGGCGCTCGCCACGGCGGCGTACCTGGTGGCCGACGTCGGCCGGGTCGGCCCGGACGACGAGGAGGCCGCCGTCGCCTCCGTCCTGGAGCTGCGCGCCCTGGCCCGGGACGCGAACCGGGCATGGGGAGGGGACGACGCCGCCCGGCCGCCGACCGGCCACGGCCCGGGTGTCCGGAACGTGGCCGCGGGGCAGGAACCGGCGTCGGCCGTGGCGCGAGAGCTCGCGCGGCTGCGCGACGACGAGGGGGCCGCGCCGGCGGTCCGCGGCGCGCTGCTCGCCGTCGGCGCGGTGGACGGCGACGTGCCCGACGACGTCCTGGTGGCGCGGGTCCGCGGCGCGCTGCGGCCGGGCGCGGACCCCGCACTCGCGGTGCGCTTCCTCGGCGGCGTCCTGCGTGCCGCGCCCGACCTGCTGCTGCACACGCCGGAGCTGTTCGACGCGGTCGACGGCGCGATCCGCGACCTCACCCCGGACGCGTTCCTGGCCGTCCTGCCCGACCTGCGCCGCGGGTTCACCTGGCTGCGCCCCACCGAGACCCACCGGCTGGCCGAGCGCGTCGCGGAGCGCACGGGCTCGCGGGCGGCCGACGTCGACGTGCGGGTGCGTATCGACGAGAACGACCTGGCGGCGGGACTCGCGGTCGAACGCGAGCTCGCCGCCGTGCTGGCCCGCGACGGGCTGGCGCACTGGAGCGGAGGACACTCATGACAGGGACGGACCGGACCCCGGGCCGCGCGACGCCGGGACCGGGGACCGCGGCGCCGTCGTCGGACACGGTGCCGAACGGCCCGCCGGTGACGGCCACGGGAGCGATGCCGGACGGAGCGCCGGCCACCACACGATCGGCGTCGCACGCGGGGCGGACGGCCGCGGGCCCGGACGGCGTGTCCGACCGGGAGGCCGCGCGGCGCTGGCGGCTCGTGCTGGGGCGGTACGCCGCCGAGCGGCTCGACGTGCCCGACGGCGACCAGCGGCTGGACAGCACGCTGGGCTACCTCTACGACCGCGAGTACGCGGCCCGCGGGCACGCCGCGGGCCGGGGAGGCAGAGGCGGCCGGTCGCGCGGGGGTCCCGGGTCGCTCGACGGCTCGGCCCCGCACGGCGTCGACTTCTCGGCGCTCGGCTGGCTCGGGGAGGCGCGGTCGCTGTTCCCGCGCGAGACCTTCGAGCGCATGCAGGTGGAGGCCGTCGGCCGCTACGGGCTGACCGAGCTGCTCGGCGACCGCGACACGGTCGAGGCGATGGAACCCTCCCGCGAGCTCGCCACCGCACTGCTGCAGGTGCGCGGCAAGCTCGACCCGTCCGTGGCCGACGGCGTCCGGCGGGTCATCGAGCGTGTGGTCGAGGACGTGGTGCGGCGCCTGCGGCCGCGGTTCCTCACGGCCGTGGGTGGCCGCGTGGACCGGTCCCGCCGGTCGATGCACCGGGTGGCGCGCAACTTCGACTGGAAGCGGACGCTGCGCGCGAACCTCGGCCGGGTCGACGCCGACGGGCGGATGCTCGTGCAGGACGTGCGGTTCAACGCCCGGCAGAAGCGTGCCCTGACGTGGGACGTCATCGTGCTCGTGGACCAGTCCGGGTCGATGGCGGCCTCGCTGCTGTACTCCGCGGTGTGCGCGGGGATCCTGTCGGGCCTGCCCGGGATCGACGTCCGGCTCGTGCTGTTCGACACGAGCGTGGTCGACATGTCGCACCTCGCGCACGACCCGGTGTCCGTCCTGCTCACGGCGCAGCTCGGCGGCGGCACCGACATCGCCCGCGCCGTGCGCTTCGCGGAGGGGCAGGTGCGCGACCCGTCCCGGACGGTGGTGGCGCTGGTCAGCGACTTCTACGAGGGCGGATCCGTCTCGGAGCTGCTGGCCGCGGTGCGGCGCCTGCGGTCGTCGGGCGTGACCCTGCTCGGGCTCGCCGCGCTCGACGAGACGGCCGAGCCGATCTACGACCAGGGCACGGCCCGGCACCTCGCCGAGGCCGGCATGGAGGTGGCGGCGCTGACTCCCGAGAGATTCGCCGAGTGGCTGGGGGAGGTCCTGACATGACGTACCTGGAGGCATATGCCGCGCTGACGGACGAGGAACTGGCCGGACTCGCGAGCGCGGGACTGCTGCGCCGCGCGCGGAAGCTGTCCGGCGACGTCGCCGAGGCGCGCTCGGACGCCAAGGGCGCGCATCTGACGATCGGCGGGCACGCGATCCGCGTGGACGGGCGCGGCCCGGCCGCCGTAGCCTGCGAGTGCCCGACCGGCGGGGTGTGCGTGCACATGGTCGTGGCCTGGCACTGGGCCCGCGCCCGCGCGGAGGAGCTGGGCGTGGAGCCGCCTGCCCCGGCAGGGCCAGGGGAATCGGCGCCGGGCCCCGGCGCCGCCGGCTCGGGTCCGGGCGGAAAGGGTCCCGGCGGAAAGGGGCCGGGCAGTGCCGGTGAGGCACGCGGTGGCGCGGCGAAGCCGAGGCGTCGCACTGCGGTCGCGCAGTCGGCCGCGGCGAAGCGGGCCTCCGCCAAGCAGGTCGCGGCGGCCACGCGGCGGGCCGTGGCGCTCGCGGAGGTACGGGACGCCGTCGTGCACCTGCTCGACGGCGGGCTGGCGCACCTGCGCGACGACGTCCCGGAGTTGCTCCGCGCGCTCGCAGGGCGCGTCCGGGTGGCGGGCTTCGAGCCCGTGCACGGCCTGCGCCTGGACGCCCTGCTCCGCACGGCCGCCGGGCAGGCCGCCGACCTGGCCGCGCACGCCGACGGCACCGACGAGTCCGACATCCTGGAGAGCCTCACGGAGCTCTGGGCACTGTGCGAGGCGCACGAGCACACCGGGCACGGAGGCCTCTCCGGGCCGTCCGGCGCGGCGGAGGGGAGAGCGGAGACCAGGGCCGGCGAGAACCGCGCCGGGCGGAAGAGGCGAAGCGGGCAGGAGGAGGACGAGATCGACGTCGCGCGGCTCGTGCCGCTCGGCGTGCGGTGGTGGACCGCGCCGAGCGGGTCGCGCGGGCTGGCGCTCGCCGCCTGGGACCCCGGCGCGGGCCGCGTCCGGACGGCGGTGACCGGGCGCCCCGCCGGCTCGGACCCCTCGTTCCGGCGCGAGTGGGAGGCGCCGCTCCTGTGGGGCGCGTCGCCCGCGCGGCTCAGCGACGGGCCGTTCTCCTTGACCGGAGTCCGTGCCCGCCCGGACGGCACGCTCGGCGCCGGCGGCAGCCCGCGGCGGGAACCACTCGGCGCCTTCGGCCTGGACGAGCTGCGCGAGGTGGCGGAGCGGACCGGCGCGGCGAGTCCCGCCCGGGACGCGGTCGGGTTCGGACGCCGCCCGTCACACGTCCGCCTGCTGCTCGTGCGCGACACGGGCGAGGTCGGCATCGACGAGGTCCGCCAGGACCTGACCTGGACCGTCACCGACTCCGCCGGGCAGGAGCACCTGCTGCGCGTCCCCGTCGAGGACCGCCGCACCGCCGACGCGATCCTGTACGTCCTGGCGGGCCGGTGGGCCGTGGTCGGCGTCACGGCCGAGCGGCTCGCGGGGCGGCCGGCACCCGTGGGCATCTTCCTGCGCGGCCCCGACGGCGCGATCCGCCTGATCAGCCCGTCGCTCACGGAGCAGTACGAGATCGGCCGCGACTCGCGCTGGAGCCACCACCACTGGGAGACGTGGCGCAAGCGGCTGTCGAGGGTCGCCGGGATGCGCTCGCGGGCGCGCGCCGTGACCGAGGTGGCGGAGCCCGATCCGCCCGTCGCCCGTGCGTGCGGCCTCGCCTGGGACGTCCTGGTCTCGGTGGCCGCCACGGGCCGGAGCCGGCTCACGCCACGTCAGCGCGCGGACCTCGAGCTCGCGCGGACGCTGGCGCGAGACCTGGGGCTGAGCACCCTCGAACGCGCCGTCTCGGATCTCGTGCGCGACGCCGGCTCGCCCGCGCTCACCCCGGAGGCGGTGGCCCGCACCGCCTTCCTGGTCCGCCGGACCCGCGAGATCACGACCGCCGCGTAGCCCGACCTTCAGAGCCCGCCGGTCGGGAGCGGCTCCGCCGGGCACGACGTCAGGACGTCCGTCATGGCGTCGTGCTCCTCCTGGGTGACCCATAGCTCGTACTTGACCTTGACCGCGACCTGCGCTGCGACGTACTCGCAGCGGTAGGCGCCGTTCTCGGGGAGCCACTCGGAGGTGTCGTCGGCACCCTTGCCCATGTTCGCGGGACCGTCCGACGCCACCAGGTTCAGCGGGTCGTTCGCGATCTGCTCGCGCCGCTCCTGGTCCCAGGCGTGCGCGCCCGTCATCCAGGCGTTCTTCAGCGCGACGATGTGGTCGATCTGGACGTCACCCGAGTCCGGCCCGCGCTCGAAGTCGATCTCCTCACCCGTGTACGGGTCGTCGAGCGTGCCGGCCGCGATCTCGCATGAGTCGCCCTCGCTGTACTCCAGGTTCTCCAGGTCGCGGGCGAGGATGTCGTTGCGGGTGTCGCACGAGTTCTGGTCGACGTCCTTCCACGCCGTGCCGAACGCGTCGCGGTCGTACCCGTCCTCGTCCTCCCACTCGCCGACCTCCAGGCTCTCCAGCGCCTCCAGGGCGGAGCCCTCTGCGCCCTCGGCGGGTGTGGCGCCGTCGCCGAGCGATTTGAAGAGGAAGTTTCCCGCGAGCACCAGCGCCGCGACCACGACCAGCGTCACCTGCAGGGTCTTGCGCTTGCTCAGTTGTCCGAGCAGCGACTTCTTCGAATCGGATGCGGCGGCCACTTTGCTCCAATACCGTGTTAGCGCGAGTTAGCGCGAAATAAAGTCCTACTGCGTATATATACCAGCCGAACACGAACGGGCGGATCACCGCCCTGCCGCGCCGGCCGTCGTCGGACGACCTGGTGGGAGCCCGCGGGAGAACCACGGACGACGGGACGAGCTCCCGCCGCAGGCCGGACAGCCCGCGCACGGGCCACATCGCTCAGGCACGATGGGCGCATGGCACTACGGCTCGGAATCGTCGGATACGGCGGAGCAGGACGACAGATCCACGCGAGACTCGCGCGAGAGGCAGGGCTGACGGTGACCGCCGTCGTCACCCGCGACCCCGGGCGGCGCGTCCAGGCCGCCGGCGACTGGCCCGGCGCCAAGCTGCACGACGACCTGGCGAGCCTGCTCGACGACCGCGGCGCGTACGACCTGGTCGTCGTCGCCAGCCCGACCGCCCTGCACGCCGAGCACGCCGTCGCCGTCGCCGCCGCGGGCGTCCCGTTCGTGCTCGACAAGCCGATCGGCATCGACGCGGGCGAGGCGCGTCGCGTCGTCGACGCCGCCGCGTCCGCCGGCACCCCGTTCACCGTGTTCCACAACCGGCGCTGGGACCCCGAGCAGCTCGCCCTCCGTGCCCTGATCCGCCGCGGCGACCTCGGCGACGTGCACACGTTCGAACGCCGGTGGGAGCGCTGGCGCCCCGTGCCCCGGCAGCGGTGGAAGGAACGCGACCCCCGGGGCGGGGGCCTCCTGCTCGACCTCGGGCCGCACCTGGTCGACTCCGCCACCCAGCTGTTCGGCCGGGTCGAGGCCGTGTACGCCGAGATGCGCGCCCTCACCACGCCCGTCGAGGACGACGTGTTCCTCGTGCTGCACCACGCCGACCACGTCGTCTCCCGCCTGTGGGCGGGATCCCTCGTCGGGGCGCCCGGGCCACGCACCCGCGTGCTCGGCACCGGCGGCGCGTTCGTCGTGACCACGTTCGAGGAGGACGCCTCCCCGTTCGAGGCGCTCGACGACGGCGCGCCGGAGGGCACCGCCGGCTGGCTCACCCACGGACGGGAGCGCACCCCCGTCCCGGCCGCGTCCGGCGGCCACGCCGACTTCTACCGCGCCGTGGAGGCGTGGCTGACCGGCGACGACGACGCCGTCGTACCCGTCGACCCCGCCGACGCCGTCCGCACCGCGGAGGTGCTCGACGCCGCCCGGATCGCCGCCCGGGAGGGCCGCATCGTCGACGTGTGACCCCGGGCGCCGCCCGGGATCGACCCCGGGCGGCGCCCGCGATCTTGTACCACTCCCGCCCGGGTCGCGCATATCAGTGGACAGCGGGCGAGCGTCACGCAGCGGGCGTAGGTATGAATACGTGCATCTCATCGACGCCACGGAACTCGTTCCCGTCACGGTACCGGCCGCAGGACTGGCCCGGGACCTGCTGGTCCGGCGGCTCGACACGCTGGCGGACATCGATCACCCGAGCCTCGTGCGGCTGGTGACCATCTCGCCGTCGGGCGGCGACCGCATCGACGTGCGGCTCGACCGGCCCGACGCCGCAGACCTTCCCACGGTCCTCGCGTCCCGGGGACCTTTCACGGCCGCCGAGGCATCGGGCATGGTGGTCTCGATCGCGCAGGCGCTCGCGGCGCTGCACAGTGCGGGGCTCGTGCACGGTCCGGTGGAGCCCACCGACGTGCTGTTCACCCCCGAGGGCATGGCGCTGCTCCGGCCGCGTCTCGCCCTGCCCGCCGCGACCACGGCCGAGGAGCCAGTCGCGGACGTCCCCTCGCTGGCCCGGCTCGCGCAGTCCGTGCTGCGCACCGGACTGATGGGCGCGGACGGGCGGCCCGCGGCGCTCAGCGGAGCCGACCTGGCGCTGCGGGCGGAGCTCGCCCGGGCGTGTGCCGCCGACCCGCGGGAGCGGCCGGAGGCCGGGACGTTCGCGGCCCGGGTGTACGGCGTCGTGCCCCCGGAGCGGGTGCACATGCCCGCGCCCGACGAACTCGTCGAGGCGGCACGCACCGGGCCGATCTCGATCATCGGGCCCGCCGCCGGCGGGCGAGTGGTCCGCCGCGAGGACGTCGCCAGGCCGCACTCGGGGCCGGCTCCGGGCGCGCGCCGGCGGCTGCGCGGCCGGAGAGGCGCCGTCCTCGCGGTCGCCGTGGCGGGGATCGCGTTCGGCGTCGGCGCAGGGGCGCTCGTCTCCGTGCCGGGCCTGCTCCCGACCGGGGAGGCCGCGCCGGCGTCCAACTCGTCCGAGGACGAGAAGCAGACCGCGAAGAAGCCCCGGACCGCCCAGCAGCTCGGCGCGGACCTCGCGGCGATCGCCGACCGCGGCAACCCGGCGAAGGCCGCCGTCGAGCTCACCCGCCTGCGGATGCTGCTGCTGACGGGCATGCCGGTCGAGGTGTCCGACATCGACCAGGCCGGATCGCCCGCGCACGCCGCCGACGTCGCGCTGCTGAACCGCATCTTCTTCTGGAGCAAGCAGGTGTCGGGGGCCGAGGTCTACGTCACCAACGCGGAGGTCGTCGGGAGCCAGGACAGCGGCGGCGGGCACCTGGCGAAGGGCGACCCGCTGGACGCCGTCGTCGTCCGCGTCGAGTACCGGATCAGCGCGCACATCCAGGTCGGCGACGCCGGCCCGGTCCAGGTCCCGGAGTCGGAGCCGCGCTCGGCGATGCTCCATCTGAGCTGGACCGACCAGGGCTGGCGAGTCTCCCGGGTCTCCTGACAGCCGCCCGGACCGGCGACATGGTCGGTCGGTCGCGTCGCCGCCACGGCGGAGGGGCCGGACAGCCG
>NZ_JADBGR010000012.1 GCF_014892515.1 Myceligenerans pegani | reverse complement strand
AGCGCCTGGCGGATCACCCGCTCCTGCGACGGACCGTTCGGCGCCGTCAACCCGTTCGACGCACCGTCCTGATTCACCGCCGAACCGTTGAGGATGCCGAGCACGCGGTGACCCTTCCTCCGGGCGTCCGACATGCGCTCCACGACCAGCAGCCCCACGCCCTCGGACCAGCCCGTGCCGTCCGCATCGGCCGCGAACGACTTGCACCGGCCGTCCGGCGACAGCCCCCGCTGCCGCGAGAACTCCACGAACGTGTTCGGCGACGACATCACCGTCACGCCGCCGGCGAGCGCCAGGTCGCACTCCCCGCTCCGCAGCGACGCGGCCGCCAGATGCAACGCCA
>NZ_JADBGR010000011.1 GCF_014892515.1 Myceligenerans pegani | reverse complement strand
CGTTGAGTGCGCCATCAGGGACTCGAACCCCAAACCCGCTGATTAAGAGTCAGCTGCTCTGCCAATTGAGCTAATGGCGCTCAACCCTCCCCACCCATGATCACTGCACGCTAGAGGCGGCCGCAACCACGGAGGGGGTCCGGGGGCAAGCCCCCGGGCGGGGTGTGGGGGCTGCGCCCCCACAAGACATCAACGAAGTGGCAAGGCCCACGAAGTGGGCGTAAGCCACCCCCGCTGAGTGCGCCATCAGGGACTCGAACCCCAAACCCGCTGATTAAGAGTCAGCTGCTCTGCCAATTGAGCTAATGGCGCGTG
>NZ_JADBGR010000010.1 GCF_014892515.1 Myceligenerans pegani | reverse complement strand
GAGTTCTCGCCCCGGGACCGGCCAGCCCGCGTGTTCCGCGGTTCCTGTCCGTGCCTCCCTGCCGGGCGAACGACGAGAACGTTACGGCAGAGCGACACCCGAGTCAAAGCCAGGAGACCGTGACGGCCACCACACCAGCACCTTCGCAGCTCCGAAGACCAAGTGAACACCAGTCATGCCTGGACGCATCCCCTAGCCGCCCCTCTCCTGACGCTTCGGCGCGCGCCGTCAGCCGCAGATTCGCCAAGGAACCATCCCCAAGGCCGAGATCAGGTAATTTTTCGTTCAGGTTTCCCCATCTTCGCTGAGTAGGCGCTTGGCCACCTCGAACGCGTCGTTGGCTCTCGCGACCGATCCGCCCGAAGCCGCCGACCATCACCGTGGACTCGCCGGCGACATCGCCGAGCGCGGCACGCGCCGTGCCCACGCAGCGACTCATCACCCGATCTCGGTGTTCTCCAGCACCACTGCCAGGCCCTGCCCGACGCCGATGCAGATCGCCGCGACGCCCCACCGGGCGCGCCCGGCTCGCAGGCGCCGGGCCAGGGTGCCGAGCACGCGTGTCCCGGACGCGCCCAGTGGGTGGCCGACGGCGATCGCGCCGCCCCATGCGTTCACGATCGACTCGTCGACCTTCCACGCATCCAGGCAGGCCAGCGACTGCGCCGCGAACGCCTCGTTCAGCTCCACGGCAGCGACGTCGTCCCAGGCGATGCCAGACCGCTCCAGAGCCCTGTTTGCCGCCTCCACCGGCGCGTACCCGAAGTACTGCGGCTCGCCCGCCACCGCCGCGCGGCCCGCGATCCGAGCGAGCGGTGCCAGACCGGTGAGATCCGCCGCGGCCTCCGAACCGAGCAGCGCCGCACTCGCTCCGTCGGACAGCGGCGAGGCGTTGCCGGCCGTGACGGTGCCGTCGGGACGAAAGCTCGGCTTGAGCGCGGCGAGCTTCTCGGACGTTCCGCCCGGACGGATCGGCTCGTCGCGGACCAGCGGCTCCTTGCCGGCGCCCGGCCCCGAGTAGGTCACGACCAGGTCGTCGTAGCGGCCGGCCTCCCACGCCTCGTGCGCCAGACGGTGCGAGCGCAGCGCGAACTCGTCCTGACGCTCGCGAGAGATCCCGAACCGCTCTCGCAGGCGCTCGGTGCCCTCCCCCATGGAGACGGTCCAATCGGGTTCCATGCGGCCATTGGTGAGGCGCCAGCCCAGGGTGGTGGAGACCATCTCCACGTTTCCCGCGGGAAAGCCACGCCCCGGCTTGGGCACCACCCAGGGGGCACGGGTCATGGACTCGACTCCGCCGGCGAGCACGATGTCGGCGTCGCCGCACTCGATGGCGCGGGCGCCCTGGATCGCCGCCTCGAGGGCCGAGCCGCACAGTCGGTTCACCGTGACGGCAGGGACCGTGATCGGCAGCCCGGCGAGGAGGACAGCCATGCGTGCCACGTTGCGGTTGTCCTCGCCCGCTCCGTTGGCGTTGCCGAGAAGGACGTCGTCGATCCGCGCCGGGTCAAGTCCGGGCGCGCGGCCGATCTGCTGCTTCAGCACGAAGGCTGCGAGGTCGTCCGGCCGGGCGCCGGCGAGCGCGCCGCCGTACCGGCCGAACGGCGTCCGCACCGCGTCGTACACGAATGCCTGCCCCATCGCATCATCCTTGCGTTCGCTCTACGAACTCATGTTCCTTGTGCGTGCCGGCGAGGCTATCATCCGGCGTCGGCCTACGGAACTCGCCGGAGATCGGCCTCGATCTCGGCCGCCGCCCTGCGCAACGGCGGGAGGATCTCGGTGACGAACGCCTCGACATCGCCACGGCGGACCGGCGCCGACACGTTGACGGCAGCCACCACGCCGCCCTCGGCGTCCCGTATCGGCACCGCCAGGGAGCGTAGGCCTTCCTCCAGTTCCTGGTCCACGAGCGCATGACCCTGCTCGCGGACCCTCGCCAGCTCGGCGCGCAGAGCGTGCGGCGTCGTAAGGGTCCGCGGCGTGAGCGGCAACAGCTCGGCGCGGGAGAGGAAGTCTTCCCGCGCGGGGTCGTCGAGCCCTGCCAGGATCACCCGACCCATCGACGTGGCATGGGCGGGGAAGCGCGTCCCGACCCGGATCGCCGCGTTCATGATCCGGTGGGTCGCGACCCGGGCGACGTAGACCACGTCCGCGTCGTCGAGCACGGCGACCGAGGTGGACTCGCCGACGTGCTCGCTCAGGGCCTCGAGGTGCGGCTGCGCGACCTCCGGGAGCGTCAGCCCCGACAGGTAGGCGTAGCCGAGCTCCAGGGCGCGCGGGCGCAACGTGAAGTTGCGTCCGTCCGTCGCCACGTACCCGAGTTCGACCAGCGTGTGCAGGAACCGGCGCGCGGAGGCGCGGCTCAGCCCGGCCTCCCGGGCGACCTCGCTCAGGGTCATGGCGGGGTGCGCCGCGCCGAAGGCCCGGATCACGGCCAGACCCCGTTCGAGCGACTGCACGAACTCGCCCTGCCGCCGCTCACCCTCGGTTGCGTCTCCGCTCACGACCCCTCAGCCTCCCACTGCTCGGGACGAACGTCCCACGCCGGCGCCGAACGACGAACCTCACCCTCGGGCACGACTTCGGCGTCGCCGAACGACAAGGGCCCTGACCAGCATTTACGCTGATCAGGGCCCTTGCCTTGGTCTGCGCGCCCGGAGGGATTCGAACCCCCAACCTTCTGATCCGTAGTCAGATGCTCTATCCGTTGAGCTACGGGCGCCTACCGCACGAACCGCTCACGCGGCCGAACGACGAGAACACTACCGCCTCCGCCCCAGGTTCCCAAACCGAAATCCCCCTTCGTGACCGACGACACCCCGAGACCCCGGCATCCGCCCGACGCGCCGCGATCGGGTAGCGCGCGACTGCTCAGTTTTCAACCGCCGTCGACAAGGGCAAGGGGCAGAGCCCAGAACCTGGCCCAGGACGTGCCGCGCCCGAACGATCCAAGCTGACCCGATAGCTCAGCCACAGGGCAAAAAGCGAAGCTCGCCCACGGGGCAAGAGAAACCCCGAAGGATCCGCACGCCCGCACTCAACGCACCATGGCGGGGGCAAGGGGCAAGGCCCCAAGAACGGGGGTCCGGGAGCGTGTCCCCGGGGGGCGTGGGGGCTGCGCCCCCGCAAGAAACAGCGAAGGCGACCCGGGTCCCCTCAGGGGGACACAGATCGCCCATCGCCGAAGCGGAGACGGCGGGATTTGAACCCGCGAACGGCTTGCACCGTTACCACCTTAGCAGGGTGGCGCACTAGGCCTGACTATGCGACGTCTCCTTACGACGGCCGCCCCGGGGCGGCGAGCGCGCAGCCCAGAGTACCTGGCGTACCCGCCGTCCGGCAAAGCGGGTCGGGCACACGTCGCGGCCGCCGTCTTATTGAAGTTTTCCTCAGTACTCCAGTACCTTCGGCCCATGGACTACGACGTCTTGGTCATCGGATCGGGCTTCGGCGGCAGTGTCGCCGCGCTGAGGCTCACCGAGAAGGGGTACGCGGTCGGCGTCCTCGAAGCCGGCCGCCGGTTCGAAGATCATGAGTTCGCCAGGAACAACTGGCATCTGAAGGACTATCTCTGGGCGCCGAGGCTCGGATGCTTCGGGATCCAGCGCATCACGCTCCTGCGCAACGTACTGTGCCTGACGGGCAACGGGGTCGGCGGCGGCTCACTGGTGTACGCGAACGTGTCCTACCGGCCCCGCAACGACGCGTTCTTCCGAGACCCGGCCTGGGCCGACATCACCGACTGGAAGGCGGAGCTCGACCCCTACTACGACCAGGCCTCCCGCATGCTCGGCGTGACCGCCTATCACGGCGACTCGCCCGCGGACCGTCTGATCCGCGACGTCGCGGCCGACATGGGCGTCGCCGACACCTTCCGGCCCACCGACGTCGCCGTGTACTTCGGCCCCGGCGGCGCCGCCCGGCCCAGTCCCGACGAGACCTTCGCCGATCCGTACTTCGGTGGCGCCGGTCCCGAGCGCACCGGCTGCCGCGAGTGCGGCGAATGCATGACCGGCTGCCGGCACGGCGCCAAGAACAGCCTCGTGAAGAACTATCTCCACCTCGCCGAGCAGGCCGGGGCGGAGATCCATCCCCTCACCACCGCGCACGTCGTCAGGCCGCTCGACGGCGGCGGCTACGAGGTCCTCACCCACCGCACCGGCCGCGGGCACAGGAACCGCCGGCGGTTCACCGCCCGCGAGGTGGTCCTCGCGGCGGGCACCCTGGGGACACAGGACCTCCTGCACCGGATGAAGGCCGACGGCGTCCTCCCGCACATCTCGGATCGCCTGGGCCGCCTGACGCGGACCAATTCCGAGGCCCTGCTCGGCGCGGTCACCAAGAAGGTGTCCGACGTCGACTACTCACAGGGCGTCGCCATCACGTCCTCGATCTTCCCCGACGAGCACACGCATGTGGAACCCACCCGGTACGGCAGGGGGTCCAACCTGATGGGCGCCCTCGTCACGCCGCTCGTCCCCGGCGGCAAGCCTCTGCGAGCCCTGCGCTGGGGCGGTGTGATGCTCCGCCATCTCAGGTGGCTGCGGGTCCTGGTGGACTACCGGCGCTGGTCCGAGCGCGCCGTCATCGCGCTCGTGATGCAGAGTCACGACAACTCTCTCGACGCCTACCTGCGCCGGGGCCTGTTCGGCCGGAGACTGACAACGCGGATGCCGCAGGAACGGCCGAATCCCGTGTGGATCCCGGAGGGCCACGAGACCGCCCGGCGGATGGCCGCGCGGATGGGCGGGGTCGCCGGGAGCATCGTGACCGAGCCGTTCGGCGCTCCGATGACGGCGCACATCATGGGCGGTTGCACCATCGGGCCCTCGCCCGAGCGCGGCGTCGTCGACCCGTACCTGCGCCTGTACGGTCACCCCGGACTGCACGTCATGGACGGCACCACCATCACCGCCAACCTCGGCGTGAACCCGAGCCTCACGATCACGGCGCAGGCGGAGCGGGCCTGCGCGCTGTGGCCCAACAAGGGGGACGACGACGCCCGTCCCGCTCTCGGCGCCCCCTACCGACGCCTTTCACCGGTGCGGCCGGCTCGCCCCGCCGTCCCCGAGTCCGCACCGGCCGCCCTCCGGCTGCCGATCGTCGACATCACGTAAGGGTCGCGACAACGCCACCGGACCCGCGAGCCCGCCCGACATGGGCCCGGGACGAAGCCCTTGGCGCAACGCCACCAGATCTGTGTGCCCGCCCGCCGGGGGTCTGGGGCAAAGGCCCCAGGCGGGGCGTGCGGGCTGCGCCCCCACAAGAAATGGCGAAGGCGAGGCGGCCCACGAAGTGGGCACACCTCACCCATCGCCGCAGCGGAGGGCGAGGGATTCGAACCCCCGGTGCGTTGCCGCACAACGGTTTTCAAGACCGTCACATTAGGCCGCTCTGTCAGCCCTCCCGGTGCCGGACAAGTCTAACGGCGGGCCGTCCGTCCGTGGACAGCCCGCCGTTCGGCGGGGCACCGCTTCCGTGCCCTCGCCGGCGAACCTTGTGCGGTCGCTCGTCAGCCCTGCTTCCCTGCGCGGAGCTGGCGCATCGCGAGCTGCACGAGGGCGATGAGCGTCTGCTTGGTCGCCGCACGCGAGCGGGCGTCCGTGTAGAGCATCGGCACGTGCTCGGGGATCTGCAGCGCCTCGCGCACATCCTCGAGCCGGTGCTTCGCCACGCCGTCGAAGCAGTTCACGCCGACCACGAACGGGATGTTGCGCGACTCGAAGTAGTCGATCGCCGGGAAGCACTGCTCCAGACGGTCCGTGTCCACCAGGACGACCGCGCCGATCGCGCCGCGCACCAGGTCGTCCCACATGAACAGGAAGCGGTCCTGGCCGGGCGTCCCGAACAGGTAGAGCCACAGGTTGCCCGGCAGCTCCACGCGCCCGAAGTCCATCGCCACCGTCGTGGTGGTCTTGCGGTCGGTGACACCACCGGCGTCGTCCACGCCCACCGAGTGCTCCGTCATGGCGGCCTCGGTGTTGAGGGGCTCGACATCGGAGATCGACCCGATGAACGTCGTCTTGCCGACGGCGAACCCGCCCGCGACGACGATCTTCACCACGGTGGGTGCGGTGCGCTCGCCGGCCGGCTGCGCGGCGGATCCCGCCTGGCCGGCCGGGGGCTGCTGGACCACGGGCGGGGCAGGCTGCGCGGGCTGGGCCGGACGCGGCCCGGCGGATGCCGTGGGCGCGGACCCGCCCCCGCCGAGGACGCTCTGCCGGGCGGGAGCACCCGTCGCCGAATCGGACACCGGCGCCCAGTTCGGGCCGGCGCCGGTCCCGTTGCTAGAGGGCGGAAATGCCATTCAGAACACTCTCCAAGACACTGAGCGACAGGCCCGAGTTCGAGCTTCCATGGCCTGTGTGGACGTTGACGGGGGTCGAGGTGTGCACCGTGATGTGCCCCTCCTCCTGCATGTCCGCCACGAGGATCCGGACGACGCCGAGGGGCAGCCGAAGCAGAGCGGAGAGCTCGGCGATCGACACGTACGTGTGCGCGGCGTGCTGGAGAATCGCGCGCTTCTCGGGCGGAAGACCCTGGCCGGTGACCGCCCCGGGCATCACCTCGACAAGTGCCTCGAGCGGCAGGTCGGACATCGCCGACCGCACACGGCCTCCGGTGACCGCATAGGGACGGACCGTCGAGGTCTCATGAACATCGGCGGACCCCTGGGAACCCAAAGGTGCGTACGTCATCGTCTATGCCTCATCCCATGCTGGCGGCTCGGGTCTGCCCGTCGACCGGGAGGCTGCCACGCATCTCCGAGATCAGCTGCGGGGTCAGGGTGGCCTCGGTGCGGGACACCATGAGAGCCATCTCGTAGCCGATCAGGCCGATGTCGCAGGTCGCCTCGGCGACGACGCCCAGGACGGAACCGTTGGACACGTTCATCAGGAAGAGGAAGCCGTTGTCCATCTCGATGATGGACTGGCGCACGTTCCCGCCGTTGAGCTGGCGTGAGGCTCCGCGGGTGAGACTCGACATTCCCGAGACGATGGCGGCCAGCTGGTCGCCGCTGGTGCGGTCGAGCTGGTCGGACATCGCCATGAGCAGACCGTCCGCAGACACCACGAGCGTGTGGCGGCTACCGGGAACGGTACGCACGAAGTTGTCGAGCAGCCACCCGAAATTGGTTGCTTCGGTGCTGAGGGTCACTTCTGTTCCTCCTAGTCAGAATCCACAGACGCGCTTGTCACCGCGGCTGCGGCGCTGAGTCAGGGACATCATTCATCGTCGAGGGCGACCACGTCGAGCCCCCCTCGTCGTCCTTGTTTCCGGGATTGTGCTCTGTCCCGCTCTGGTCCACGGCTTCGTCGCGTCCACGCACGGTAGCCGACTGGAAGGCCGACAGTCGTGAGCGGAGCTGCTCGGGGTCGCGCTCGATGCGAGCAGAGTGCTTCTCCACGGCCGGGTCCGCCCCCGTCCCGGACGCACCGCGCGTTCGGCGCGTGAGTCCGGTCGAGGTTCCGTCCGAGACGGTGGAGACGGTCTCGGGCCGGTAGGAGTCGCTCACATCGTCTTCCTGATAAGCCCCCCGGTTGAGGAGGCTGGTCATTTCCTCGTACAAGGTGGCCGAGGCCACCCACTCCGACCTAGCCTCCACCGAGTCGCGCACGTACTCGCGGTCCAGGGGGTTCGTGCCGTCGCTGTCGGAGCCTGGTGTGCGCCGCGTCAGCGACGCCGGTTCGCCGTACGACGACGGGTCGTACACCGCACCGGTCGGATACGGATCGCGGAACTCGATGTCACCGGACGACGGTGACGCGAGCGGCGAGTGGTTCTCGACGGCCAGGGCGGGCGCCGGTGCCATCGGGGCAGGGGCCGCAGAGGCGGCCGGCGGGCGCGTCGCGTCGGCCGGAGGCAGGGGCACGGCCTCCGTGGCCGGAGCTCCCACCAGGGGCACGGAGGCCTGCGAGGCGCGCGGGTCAACGGGGCTCGTCGCGGGCGTCGGCGCCGGGACCGCGGTCCGCGGGACGGCCGACGTCTCGGCGTCGATCACCGAGTGGGCCCGCGTCTCCTCCAGCGCGCGCTTGTAGCCCTCCTGGTAGCCGCGCTGGTAGGGCTCCTCCTGCGCGGCCGGCGCGGGCGCGGGCGGCGCAGGCGCGGCGGGCGCAGGTGCGGGCGGCGCAGATGCGGCGGGCGCAGGCGCGAAGTCCGCGGGACCGAAGTCGCTCGGACCGAAGTCGGTCCGCGGCGTCCTGTTCGCCGTCGCCGACGGAGCCGGGGCTGCCTGGGGAGCCACGGAGGCCTGCGGGACGGAGGAGATCGGAGCCCGCGAGGCGAGCGCGGGCTGGGCGTCCGGCTGGACGTCCGGCTGATACGCGCGCAGTTCGCCGGTGGCCGGTTGCCCCGGCTTGCGCCCGAAGAGCCCACGCTTGCCGGCCGGCTTCGTCTCTCGCACGGAGCGACGGCTCGGCAGGTCCTGCATGAGCTCCTCGAACGCGGGCAGCGCCTCGTAGCGGCCGTCGTCGCTGTCACCGAGGGGCTGGGCGCCGAATCCGGCCGACGACGGCACGTGGCCGGGCCGGACCTGCGGCTGGGACGAGGTCATCGGCCGCTGCTGGGGGATCCCGCTCGTCGGGGGCCGCACACCGGCAGCCGCCGGGAACCGCATGATGTCGGTGTCCGGACCGCCCGGCAGGGAGGCCGGATCCTGGGTGACCGGGTCGAGCTGCAGCGACTGCGACTCCGCCCCGTCGATGGTGTTCATCGACCGGAAGCTCGAGAAGAGCGCGCTGCGCTGGTCCACGTTCACGGGAGCCGGGGTGGTCTCCTCGAACACCGGGGCGGCGGCAGCCGCCTCGGCCTCCTCCTGCTTCTTCTTCGCCGACGCGCGGCTCGGGAGCGAGTTGCCGGCCGACACGTCCTGCGGGGGCGTCCAGCCGGTCTCGTCCGGCGAGATGTCCGGCATCGTCGGCGTCTGGATCTCGGGGAGGACGATCGAGCCGGTCGGGGTCGTCTGCATCCCCGCCGTCGGGGTCGACTGGCGACGACGCGGCATGCCCAGCGCGGTCGTCCCGTCAGTGAGCGCGTCGAGGTCGACCGGGACCGCCGCGGGCGGCTCGGGCATCGCCGGTGGCGAGGAGGCCAGCGAGCCCGTCGGAGCGCCCACCTGCGGCCGCCGCGGGCCGACCCGCCCGGACTCGGGGCCCCCCGCCATGGGGAACGACGTCGTCCCCGGCGCGGCGGGCGCGACCGGCGGGGTCGGGGCACCGGAACCGTCCGGCATCCCGCCCACGCGCGCCGCGGCGGCCTGGGTGGTCGCCTCCAGCGGGTCGGTCGGCTGCGGCAGGGGCAGCGAGTTGTCCGGCAGGAAGAGCACGGACGGGAAGCGGACCGTGACGATCGTGCCGGTGCTCTCCGTGCCGGTGGCGAACTCGACGGTGGCACCGAGACGGTCCGCCAGGCGGCCGACCACGAAGAGGCCCAGACGCTGGGCGCCGACCGCGTCGGACGCCGCGTGGCTGGCGACCTTGGAGTTCGCCTCCGCGATCTCCTCGGGGGTCATGCCGAGACCGTGGTCGCGGACGGTCACCGAGACGAAGTCCTCGGTGCGCTCCGTGGTGACCTCCACCGGCGTGTGCGGCTCGGAGAACATCGTGGCGTTCTCCAGCAGCTCGGCCAGCAGGTGTGCCGCGTTCAGCGCGTTGTGACCCAGCATCATCGGGTCGGTGACAAGGTTGAGGCGCACGCGGTCGTACAGCTCGATCTCGGACGACGCGGTACGGATGACGTCGGAGACCGGCATCGGCTGCCGCACGCGGCGGCCGGAGTCGATGCCGGCGAGGACCAGCAGCGACTCGGCGTTGCGGCGCATCCGGGTCGCGAGGTGGTCGAGGCGGAAGAGGTTCGACAGCGTGGTCGGGTCTTCCTCGGAACGCTCGAGGTCGTCGAGGAACGCCAGCTGCCGGTTCAGCAGCACCTGGTCGCGGCGCGCCACGTTGACGAACATCTCGGCGATGGAGCCGCGGAGCGCGGCCTGTTCCCGTGCGACCTCGATGGTGGTGCGGTTCACGTCGTTGAACGCCGCGGCCAGCTGGCCGATCTCGTCCGAGGACTCGACGTGGATGGGGTCCAGATCCATCGTCGGGCCCTGGCCGGGCACCGACACCTGCTCCACCAGGGTGGGCAGCCGGTCACGGACGACGCCGGCCGCCTGGGTCAGGCGGCGCAGCGGCGAGACCAGGCGGCGGGCGATCACGAGCGCGGTGATGATGGAGAACGCCAGCGCGCCGATCGCGATACCACCGGTGATCAGGGCCGTGTTGAAGGCGTCGCGGGCCTGCGCCTCGGCGAGGTCCAGGGCGTCCTCACGGATCTGGTCGCGGACGACGCGGGCCTCCTCGACCCAGGTCGCGGACTCGGTGCCGAAGGAGGCGGCGAGCGCCGTGTTCTGCATCAGGTCCTGCTCGTTGCCCTGCAGGATCAGCGTGCGGACCGTGTCGAGCGAGCCATCCATCGGCGGGACCTGACGCTCACCGGGGATCTTCTCGAGCGCGATGTTCGCGTCCTCGAACTGGATGTTGCCCAGGGTGATCTGCTCGAGGGCACGGAGCACGACGGCGCGGTCAAGCGTGTCGCCGTTCCGCTGCGCCACTGCGGACGCCGTCAGGAGGTTGCCGATGAGCGGACGCTCGTAGGTGTTGGTCAGCATCAGCTCGTCCATGAGCTGGTGCGCCCGGATCCGCTCGCCGAGGTCGCGGTTCGCCGTCGTGTCCGCGAGCTGCGTCATCACGTCGACAGAGTCCTCGATGAAGATGTTGTAGGCCCGGGTGACCTGCTGCTCCGCGATCGCCTGATCCCGGACCTTGTCTTGCACCTCGACGACCTGAGCCCGGTCGAAGATGGTCTGGTCGATGGCGGCCTTGACGCGCGGGTCGAGGAAGCTCGTGTCGAGCGACTTGAACTGCGCGTCGCGCTCGTCAAGGGCCTGGTTCGTCTGCACCTGCGCCGACGGGAGCGCGTAGACGATCTCGCCGTCCTCCTTGACGACCTTCCCGTTGTCGTCCGTCTCCGGCACCCCTTGCAGGAGGAGGCCTCTCGCCTCGTCCGCGGTGCACGGATCCTGGCCGGGAATACACGGCGCGGACGCGGCGATGGTCAGCGCGCGCTCCTGTGCGAACGCCGTCCCCGCGTTGTCCTGCTGCTCGAGCGCCGCGACCAGATCGGCGGTCTGCTGCGCGCGCAGCGCCGACTCGATGGACGTCCAGGTGATGTACGCCGCCGCGATGATCATGACGAGGGCAGGCACAACCAGGGTCGCAAGAACTTTCCCGCGAACTCCCAACCTGCGGAACATGCGTACCTCTCTCCATCACTGTCCGCGATATCACCGGAACCCGTTCGCACGGGATCCGGCACTCTCGCGGAGTGCGTACAAGTGACCGACGCCCGGCTAGGCTCCATCGGTGTGCGAGCCGTCACGATATCCGCAACCGGGCGCTCAGGGAAACTCTCCCTTTCGACCATATCTGACCCGGTTCCCGGGATAGGCGAAGTGCTGGTCAACGTTGCTGCGGCCGGCGTAAACCGTGCTGACCTGCTACAACGAGCCGGCCACTACCCGCCACCCGCCGGTGCACCCGACTGGCCCGGCCTCGAGATCTCCGGTGAGATCACGCGTGTCGGTCCCGGCGTGTCGGACTTGCGCACGGGAGATCGCGTGGTAGCTCTCCTCGAGGGCGGCGGATACGCGGACCAGGTCACGGTACGTGCGACCCAGGTCCTTCCGGCACCCCGCAGCGTAGACCTGATCGACGCCGCCGCGCTTCCCGAGGCTGTGTGCACCGCCTGGGACAACCTCGTCACGGTCGGCGGACTGCGGGCCGGCGAGTGGGTCCTGCTCCACGGCGGGTCAGGCGGCGTCGGCACCGCAGCCATCCAGATCGCGAAGGCGCTCGGCGCACGGGTGGCGACGACCGCCGGAGGCCGCGAGCGGGCCGCGCAGTGCGCTGACCTGGGCGCGGACCTCGCGATCGACTACCGCGAGCAGGACTTCGTCGAGCTGGTCCGTGAGGCGTCCGGTGGCTCCGGCGCCGATGTCGTCCTGGACGTCGTCGGCGCCGCCTACCTCTCCGACAACGTCCGGGCACTCGCTCGCGGCGGGCGCCTCGTCGTCATCGGACTGCAGCGGGGACGGCGCGGCGAGCTCGACCTCGGGGCGCTCATGACCAAGCGCGCGACGGTCGCCGGGACGACCCTGCGGTCACGTCCCGCGGAGGAGAAGGCCGCCGTCGTCGCTGCCGTCCGGGAGCACGTGTGGCCGATGGTCGACGACGGGCGGGTGCGGCCGGTCGTCCACACACAGTTGCCCCTCGCGGAGGCCCAGCGCGCGCACGAACTGCTGGAATCGGGCGAAGTCTTCGGCAAAGTGCTCCTGGTGCCCTGACCAAGCCCGGGGGCGGCGACGGAGTACCTCGGGCAATCAGTGCGTGGAAGGCGTGGTGTCCACATCGTGATACGCGCGCCGGGCTCCCGCCGACCGGCCCGACACGGAACACTGGGGACCATGACCCACGCCGACGACACCCCGACCGCACCGGACGACGACACCACGACCGCCGACCACGAGGCCCACCCACAGGTGGTCACACCCGACGGCCACGCGGTCCGACGGCCCCACGACGCGGAGAACGACACCGAGACCGAGGACGTGGTCGGCCAGGTGGAGGAGCCGGCGAAGGTGATGCGCATCGGCGGCATGATCAAGCGGCTCCTCGACGAGGTCCGCGACGCGCCGCTCGACGACGCCGCCCGCACCCGCCTCGCCGAGGTCCACGAACGCTCGATCAAAGAGCTCGAGGACGGCCTCTCTCCCGATCTCATCGACGAGCTGCACCGCATCACGCTGCCCTTCACCGAGCAGGAGCCGCCGTCCGACGCCGAGCTCCGGGTGGCCCACGCCCAGCTCGTGGGCTGGCTCGAAGGCCTCTTCCACGGCATCCAGACCGCGCTGGTGGCCCAGCAGATGGCGGCGCAGGCGCAGCTCACGGGAATGCGCCGCGCCCTTCCGCCCGGCACGCACGGAGGCCCGTTCCCACCCGGCGCCACCGACCGGGAGGACGGCCGGCAGCAGGAACGCGGTCCCGGACAGTACCTCTGACTGCTCCGCACGACCCGGGCCCGGCCGGGCCTGCCCGCTTCACTCCGCCCGGGGTGGCGACAGCGCGATCGCCGCCGACACGCACAGCAACCCGACCACCTGCGCCACCCCGGGCAGTTGCTGCAGCATCACCGCGCCCACCACGGCGGCCGTCGCCGGAAGCAGCGCGAGAAGGACGGCGAACGTCGCCGGCGGGACGCGCCGCAGCACCACCTGCTCGAGGCCGTACGGCACGACCGACGAGCAGACGGCGACGACCACGAGAAGGAGCAGGAGCCCGCCGTCGGACAGCACCTCCGGTGTGCTGTGCACGAAGAACGGCGCGAAGCAGAGCGATCCCACCGCCATACCCACGGCGAGACCGTCCACGCCCGCCCCGACGCGCGCGACGCGGCGCCCCAGCAGGATGTACAGGCCCCAGCACGTCGCCGCGGCGAAGATGGACGCGAGCCCGACGACGGCGTCGGCCCGGGACAGTCCCGAATCGAGCGTCACCCCCGCCAGCAGCACCACGCCGGCGGCCGCCGCGGCGATCGCCGCCCGAGCGCGCCATCCTCGCCCGGTCAGGGCGGCCACGACGACGGGGCCGCAGAACTCGATGGCCACCGCGGTGCCGAGGGGCAAGTACTCGATGGCGATGTAGAACGCGAGGTTCATGGCGGCGAGCACGACGCCGAACGCCGCCGACCAGCCGAGATCGCGCCGCGACCAGGTGCGCCGCCACGGCCGGCGCCACAGGACGAGCACCGCCGCGGCGAGGGCGATGCGCCACCAGCCGACCTCGGGAGCGCCGAGCAGCGCGAACAGGCCCACCGCGACCGCCGCGCCGACGTACTGCGTCAGGCCGGAGACGACGAAGACGGCCGGGGCAGGAACGCGTTCGAGCGGGTTGGCGGGCACTGCGGGAGCCTAGCTCTGTTTTCCGGAGCCACTCTGTTCTCGGAGCCGCCGGGCTCAGCTCTGCGGGCGCCAGGCATTGCCGCCGCCGGGCTCCGTCGCCGCGTCGCCGCGATCCTCGGCGCCGGCCGCCGTCGCCACCGGTTTCCGGCGGCGGCGGTTCGCGTCCTCGATCTTCGCAACCCTTCCGGCGGCCCGGGACCGGTTGCGCACCGAGACAAGGTGTCCACCGCCGGTGACGTTCTCACTGCACGTCGGACGGGTCACAGGTCGGCCGGGTCGACGAGGAATTCGTCCTCGTCGGCGATCTCGCCGCCGACGGCGTCCTGGAGGCGGCCGGCGATGCGGGCGACGAGCTCCGCGGCGCGCTTGCGCGCGATGCGGTGTTCCATGCCGGGCTGTTCCCGGTTGGCCTCGACCTGGTCCGGCGGCTCCCAGTGCACGCGGTAGCGGACGGCGCCGTCGGCCGTCCACGGGAGTCCGCGCAGCACCGGCGGGAGGTGCTCCTCACCGGCCACCTCCACGGCGATGATCCCGTCGACGCCGAGTTCGATCAGCAGCCCGTAGCCGTGAAGGATCTGCGGCCCCTGGAGCGCGGCGATGTCGACCTCGTCGGCGGCGGCGTGGAGCTCCTTACGGCGCTGCGCGTCCATCTTCTCGCCGGGGTAGAGCGGGCGGTCGGCGATGCCGTCGGGCGGGCCGCCCCATTCCTTGCCCTCCGTGGCGAGGCGTGTGCGCGAGTGCACGGGGCGGACGGTCGCGAGCGCGGCCTCGGGCTCGAGCCACACGCTCGAGTAGACCGACATGTCGACGGCGATGTCCGCATCGGGGGTCAGCACGACGCCGGTGCCGGGGCGGGGTCCGGGCCGGTCCGACGCCGTCGTCCACAGCCCGCCGACGTCCACCCGGAGCGCGCCACCCAGCCGCCGCGCGACCGCGACGAGCCAGGTGACCAGCCGGCCCTCCTCGCGTTCCGGGAGGCCCTCCGCGAACGCGCGTCCGATGCCGTCCCGGTCGCCGACGCTGAACGGCGGCTCACCACGCTCGCGGTGACACACGACGTCGAACACCATCGCGCTGCCGGGCGGCAGACCGAGATCGAACCCGTCGCCCTGCGGCGCGTACGGCCCCGTGAGGGTCGCGTGACGGGAGACGCGCAGGACGCCGGGGGCGTTGCCCTTGGCGCGCGGCCCCTGCGGCGCACTCGTGACGTCGCCCGGCAGGATCCCCGCCGGGGTGACGTCCCACCGCGTGGCGGTGAACCGGGAGGTGGCGAGCACCTCGACCTCGTCCACGGTGACGTCGCCGGGGACGGCGAGGAGGTGACGCGCCTGGTGAGCCTGGCCCACGCTGCGCGGTAGCGGCGAGTACGTCATGGGGCGTGAGCGTAGCCCGGTCTCCTGACGACGCCGGTTCACACCTTGGTGCGGTGGAAGGACTTCGAGGAGCGCGACGCCGTCGGGCCGCGCTGGCCCTGGTAGCGGGACCCGTACACGTCCGAACCGTACGGGTGTTCCGCGGGCGAGGACAGCCGGAAGAAGCACATCTGGCCGATCTTCATCCCCGGCCAGAGAGTGATCGGCAGCGTCGCGACGTTGCTGAGCTCCAGGGTGACGTGGCCGCTGAATCCGGGGTCGATGAATCCGGCGGTGCTGTGCGTGAGCAGGCCCAGACGGCCCAGCGAGGACTTCCCCTCGAGGCGGGCCGCGACGTCGTCGGGCAGGGTGACGGCCTCGTAGGTGGAGCCGAGCACGAACTCGCCCGGGTGGAGCACGAGCGGCTCGCCCTGCTCCACCTCGACGAGGCGGGTGAGCTCCGGCTGTTCCTGGCTCGGGTCGATGAAGGGGTACTTGTGGTTGTCGAAGAGCCGGAAGAACTTGTCGAGCCGCACGTCGATGCTGGACGGCTGGATCATCTCCGGCTCGTACGGGTCCAGGGCGACGCGCCCGGCGTCGAGCTCGGCGCGGATGTCACGGTCGGAGAGCAGCACCCGGACACGGTACTCGGCGGAGGCGCGGTCGGCAGGGTCGTCCGCCGCCGTGCGATCGGTCCGCGTGCGAGTGATCGGCAAACTGTTCTGCCGATCACTCGTCGAGCGACCGATCGGAACGCTCAGTCGCGGAGCGGGCGCTGCTTGGCGTCGACCGACCAGTAGCCCTTGCGGAGCGCGAGGTACAGGACGCCCTCGATCAGGCCCCAGATCGCCGAGATGAAGCCGAAGCCGGCGATCGCGCCGATCACCGTGATCGCCAGCATGACGAAGCCGAGCGCCCGGTACCCGAGGTAGAAACGGTGCGCACCGAGCGCACCGAGGAAGATGCCGAGCAGGCCGGCGACCACGCGCGACTTGCCCTTGACCTTGGACGTGGGGCGCTGCGGTGGCTGGGGCGTGGCGCCCGGGAAGTGCAGGGGTCGGGTGTAGCCGGACTCGACACGCGTTCCGTCGGGCAGCGGGATGGTCTCGTCGAGGGGTCGGCCGCCCGGGACCTGAACGGTCTTGTCGTAGTCGATGGCCTCTGTCGGCTCGTCGTTCGGGTGATGCCTGTTCACGGCGTCTCCAGTCGCGGGCAGTGTCGTCGGGGTTCGGCTTTCCGGCGACGTCGGTTATGATCGGTGCGCACACCAGTTCAGCAGGTTGTGATGGAGATCCTGTGGACCTCCTCCGGGGGCCATCGTAGGGTGGCCAAACCGGTCTGAACCAGGATGATGCGGGTGTAGTTCAATGGTAGAACTTCAGCTTCCCAAGCTGACAGCGCGGGTTCGATTCCCGTCACCCGCTCTCGACGGATAGGCGGAGTGTGCCCAACGAGGTTGGGCCACTCCGTCTCGTTTGTTTTCTGTGGGGGCGGAGCCCCCACACCCCGCCCCGGGGGCACGCCCCCGGACCCCCGTTTTGGGGCTTCGCCCCTTGCCCCCGCCGTGGTGCCTCGGGTAGAGGCGTGCGGACCTCCGTCTCGTGCTTCACCCCTTGACCCCGTGGTGCGTTGGGTGGGGGCGTGTCGTTGGGCGGTGGCGCCTCCGATGGCGGAGCGTTCGGCTCGACGGGGCATCGATGACCCGTCGTTCCCTGGGATACGTCGAGCCAGGCCCGGCCGTCCCGGGCGGACGGGCGGGCCTGGCGTTGCGGGTGTCAGGCGTCGAAGTTGTAGCGGAGCATGAACTCGCCGCCGTCGAGCACGATGCGGCTGTACTCGACCGCGACGCCCTCGGAGTCCAGGGCCGTGCGCATCACCTGGAGAACGGCGGTACCGGGTTCGATGCGGAGCGCCTCGATCTCCTCGATGGTGGGCATGCGCGCGACGACGTCCTCGTGGAACTTCACCGGCTCGTGTCCGAGTTCCTTCAGGCGGGCGTACGTGCCTCCGGGCCCGATCTCGTCCTCGGCGATGGGCGTGCCGGCGGCGATCGACGCGGGCACGTACGACACCCCGTGCAGCATCGGCTTGCGGCCCTTGACGTGCAGCCGTTCCCGCGTGGTGACCTGGACGCCGGGTTCGAGACCGAGCGCCTTGCGCGCCTCCTCGGTCGGGTCCTCCTCGGGAGTCACCGCGAGGGTGCGGACCGTCAGGCCGGCGTCCGTCTCGTCCATGACCGGGGTGATCGTGCTGTCGTCGGACGCCGATCCCGTGCTGTCGAAGACGATCGGGTCGAACGACCGCACGAAGACGCCCGACCCGTGACGGGTGACGGTGAGACCCTCGTCCTTGAGCATGGACAGGCCGTGGCGAGCCGTCATACGGGCGACGCCGTAGGTCGTCATCAGCGCCGCCTCGCTGGGAAGTCGGTCGCCAGGCTTGTACGTACCGGCGCGGATCTCGGCGCGCAGGTCCTTGGCAATGCTGGAAGCTGTCACTCGGCCCTCTCTAGACACGGGATCCACCTAACTATCTGCTGTTGCCGATGCGCAACTTTTCCGCGTTCGAGTTGCACCCTCTAGTCATCGTACCCATCGTGGACTACGCACCTAGAGAGACCTCTGGGGTGGACCACGAAAGGACCGGAATGACAACTTCGACGGACTCTGCCGGGGCGTTGACCGGCCCCTTCGGCCGGATCGACGGGAGCTGCCCGCGCACGCGGCTCGCCCGGAGGTGGTCGCGGTGAGCAGCCCGGCCCCCACCCGCTCCGGTCCGGCCGAGCTCGTCGCCGTCACGGCCCTGATCGCCCATATCACCGACACGCACGCGCTCGAGATCAGGGCCGGCGTCGACCATCTCGACCTCGGTGACGACCTGCTCGGCACCATCTCGGTCGACGTCCTCGTCGCGCAGGCATCGGCAGCCGAACGGCTCGCCGCACGGCTCCGGCTCATGGAGCGCTCCGGCCACCACCCGGCCGGCGAAGGAGGCGTCGCGTCGCACTGCTGGAGCGGCTGGCTCGCGGGAGCGAAGTGGAGCCTGCCCGTGTCGCTGCACCTGACGACGCTCGACCGCTGAGCGGAATGGAGCCAGGGCTCCCGGGGCAGGCCGGGAGCCCTGGCGTACCGCGTACCTCCGGTCGACTTACCCGGGGACCGGGGGCGCCGCGTCGACGTCACGGCTCCGGATTCACGCCCCTCTGGCCCGGGCCGCCGGGCCGAAACAGGTGCAGGGCGTGTCGGACGCGGGTGGTCTTCCGGGTCCGTTCAGGCACCTGTGTCGTCACCCACAGCCCGCACCGCGGTACGGGACGTCCTGTCGTTCTCCGGTCGACCGGCGTCCGGCGGCCGGCCCTTCGGTGCTGCTGCAGCGCACCGATCAGGCCGTCACTCACCGAACCGATAGCCACGTTTCTAGTTCCCGTTCGGCGAGGTGGCAACCGGTCCAGCCCTGTCATCCACGCACATTTTTTGCCCACAGGTCCGTCCACAAGGCTGTCCACAAGAACGCCTGCGATTTCGCCGTCTGTACACAACCCTGTGGAAGAAATCTGTGGATAATGAAAACACATACACCTTCCCGGACATCGCGACCCGGGATCCGTCCCGACGGCCACGGCCGTCGCGCGCGTCGCGACGACGTCCGTCAGACCCAGGCGCGACCGTTTCCGGCGCTCGCCTGCGGGTCGTTGCGCAACTCGAGTTCCTCGACGGTGGCCACGAATCCGCCGTCGTCCACGATGACGCCCGCGATCCGGCCCTGCAGCGACACCGCGAGGCGCGCGATCGACGACCGCATCCTGGCGCGTGCGATGACGTGCAGGCCGGAGGGCTGCTCCAGCTCGAGCTCGTAGGGGTCGGCCGGGACCCAGCTCAGGCGGTAGGCGAACGGCCCGTAGGCGCGCCAGTCGAGCGCCCCGAGCGCGCGGGGCACCCGGTCCACGCGTTCGACGTCGATCACGATCGATCCGTCGTAGGCGGTGGGGCCGACGAGCCGGTAGCGCGGTGAGCCGTCCGGCGTCGGCTGGTCCGCACCGACCTCCGCGGTGGCGATGAAGGCGCGCAGCAGCGGCAGGACGTCGCCGGGGGCGAGCGGATGCGCGCTGTAGAGCCCGAGATTCACGGAGGCGGCGGGGTCGGGCACCATGACCCGGCGTCCGTCGCCGAGCAGGACGCCCCCTGTCTTGCGCGCCGCAGCGACGGCCCACTGGATCACCCGCAGTTCCTCGCCCTGCGGGAGCGCCTGGGAGAACGCCCTCGCGATGCCGTCCCGGTCGTCGTACGACGTCGGCGCCGACGCGCGCACGTCGCGCAGGCCGTCGCTGCGCGAGAGGACGTAGGCCTCCGCCTTCGGGACGTTCAACGAGATCTCGGCGAGGTGTTCGCCCTCCACCACGAACGGACCGGTGGCGATGTGCTCCTCGCCCAACCGCATGACGCCGGGAGTGACGGACTGGGTCTGCTGGATCCCGCGGAAGCGCGCTCCGGTCATCTTGCGAGCCCCGGAGGTGCGCGACGGTTCTCGCAACCACGCGACGTCGGAGAACCACGCCGACGCCATCGGACTGACCTCGACCGGGCCGTCGTGATACGGGAGGACGAGCGTGTGCCCCGCCGCATGTTCTGCGGGGATGATCCCTGCAAGAAGCGTCATGCGCGAACACTACTGCCGCTGTCGAGAGCCCCGGCATCAAGGATGTTACGGACGTGAAACACGCCCGTGACGAAGGGCGCAATTCGTTTCGGACCGATGAGCCACGTGTTTCCTGCGCGGGCCGCACCCCGGCCCGAGCGGGCCGTTCCACCTCGGATCACCGTGGCCGATACCACTACCGGTGGCGCGATCTGATATGAGGACGCGAGCCTGTAGCTGACGGGATACCCCTATGATGTCATCATGCCCAAGATCATCGGCAAGAGCCTGCACGAACACCGCCAGATGACGAGGCAGAAGCTGTTCACCGCACTCTCGACACTCATGGCGGAGCGCGGCTTCGACACCATCACGCTCGCCGACATCGCCGAGGCCGCGGGCGTCGGCCGCACCGCCGTCTACAACCACTTCCACGACAAGGAAGCACTGCTGCTCGGCTTCATCACGCACGAGACGGAGCAGTACGCACACACCCTGGAACGCGCGCTCGACGGAGTCGACCACCCGGTGGAACAGCTTCGCACCTACATCCGCCAGCAGGCCCAGCTCACCCGTGTCTTCCACCTGGCCCCGGGGCCGGACCTGCGGACCGTCCTCTCACGGGCCACCCAGGCGCGGCTGCGGGAGCACGCGGAGATCGTCGAGTCGATCCTGCGCCGCATCATCACCCAGGGGATCGACGCGGGGATCTTCCCGCCGCAGGACGTCGAGCCGACGGTGCACCTGGTCAACGCCTGCCTGTCGGGCCGGCTGATCCCGGACGAGCCCGCGGCGCGCGAGCGCACCATCCGGGCCACCGAGACGTTCGTGCTCCGCGCGGTGGGCGCACGCGCCCTGGAACGCGTCCCCGCCTGACGAGCTCGCCCGGCGGTCAGGGAATCCTGAGGAGCGCGGTGCCCGGCGTCGCGCCCGCACCCGCCAGCACACGATCGCCCGGCGCGACCAGCACCTCGAGCCGGTCCGCCGGGATCTCGAGGGCGACGACGGGCACGAGGGGCGAGAGGCCGCCGGCGACGACGTCGGCCGGCGACCACGAGATCAGGTGGTCCCCGGCCCTGACGGAGTCCCCCTTGGCGACGTGCGAGGTGAATCCGTCGCCACCGAGCCGGACGGTGTCGATCCCGAGGTGCACCAGGACGGCGCGGCGTGCGCCGTCGGAGACGACGAACCCGTGCGGATGGAGCGCCATGACCGTCCCGTCGATCGGTGCCACGGCGACCGACGTCGCACCGTCCGTGGCGGGGTCCACGGCGATCCCCGGGCCGACCATGCCGTCGGCGAACACGGGGTCGGGAACATCCGTCATCGCGACGGCGGTTCCGGAGACGGGGGACAGCACGGTCAGCGCCATACCGTCATCCTGGCAGACGAGGTCGCGCGAGCATGCGGCGCCGTCTCGGCAGCCGGGGGCCTGAGCATGTAACGTGCCTCGCGCACTTCGAGTTGGACGTTGCGCCGACGGGTGCCGTCGTCGCGGCACCCACCGGCGGAACGTCCTGGCGATCCCATGCAGAACGGGAGCGGTATGCCCGCCGAGAAGCGAACCGGCGTCCCCGCGAGTCCTGGCCGAGCGGCAGGCCCGGTGGTCCACATGCCCCCGCGCGTGCCGGAGCCGGCGACCAACAGGATCGAGCCGGAGGCCGTGGAGGCTGCGGCGGACGCGGTTCGCGACGCCGCCGTCCGCGTCGAGCGAGACCTCGCCGAGCGCGCGGAGCGCGCCGCCGGGACCGCCGCCGACATCCTGTCCGTCACCGCCGCGATGGCCGCCGACCCGACGCTCGCCGCCGACGCCGCCCGTCGGGTTCGCGCCGACCATCTCACCCCGGAACGAGCGGTGTGGGACGCGGCCGGAACCGTGGCGACGCAGCTCGAGTCGCTCGGCGGCCCGATGGCGGAGCGGGCGCGCGACGTCCGGGACGTCCGCGACCGCATCGTGGCCGTGCTGACCGGCGCTCCGCCTCCCGGGGTCCCGGATCCCGGACACCCGTTCGTCCTGGTCGCCACCGACCTCGCGCCCGCCGACACGGCGACGCTCGACCCCGCGGCGGTCCTCGCCGTGGTCACGGCCCGCGGCGGCCCCACCTCGCACACCGCGATCATCGCGCGGTCGCTCGGCATCCCCGCCGTCGTCGCGCTCGGCGAGGCCGCCGACCTCTCCGCCGGCGAGACGGTGCTCGTGGACGGCACCGACGGTGTCGTCCTCGTCGCGCCCGGGGCCGCCGACCTGTCCGCCGCCGGCCTCGGCGACGGATCCGACGACGGGTCCGACGGGGCGGATGCCGGGGCGGGGCGCTTCGTCCGACGCCGGCCCTCGGCGCGCGACGCCTTCGACGGCACCGCGGCCACACGTGACGGGCACGACGTCGATCTCGTGGCGAACGTCGCCGACCCGGCGGAGGCGGACGCCGCGGCCGGCGCGGGAGCCCGTGGCGTGGGCCTGTTCCGGACGGAGTTCTGCTTCCTGGGGCGCGGCGCGGAGCCGACGGTCGACGAGCAGGTCGACGCCTATCGGGCGGTGCTCACGCGGTTCGCCGGAGGGCGCGTCGTCGTCCGCACGCTCGACGCGGGCGCGGACAAGCCGTTGCGCTTCCTCACACCCGGCCACGAGGACAACCCCGCCCTCGGGGTCCGCGGCATCCGGACCGCCGTCGACCATCCCGACGTGCTGGACCGTCAGCTGGAGGCGATCTCGCGGGCGGCGCGCGCCGAGCGCGCGGAGGTCTGGGTCATGGCGCCGATGGTGGCCACGGCGGACGAGACGCGCGAGTTCGTCGCGGCATGTGCCGCGCACGACCTGACCACGGCGGGCGTCATGATCGAGACCCCTGCGGCCGCGATCCAGGCCCGGTGGCTGCTCGCGGACGCCGCGTTCGCCAGCCTCGGCACGAACGACCTGACGCAGTACACGATGGCGGCGGACCGTGACCTGGCCGGGGTCGCGGCGCTGTCCACACCGTGGCAGCCGGCCGTGCTCGACCTCGTCCGGGTGGCGTGCGAGGGCGGAGCCGTGCATGGTCGTCCGGTGGGCGTGTGCGGCGAGGCCGCCGCGGACCCGCTGCTCGCGCCGGTGCTGGTCGGCCTCGGCGTCGCCTCGCTGTCGATGACGCCACGCGCCCTGGCCGCGGTGGCCGACGCGCTGCGCCGGGTGACGCTGGAGCAGTGCCGCGAGCTGGCCGCGAACGCCCTCGACAAGCCGACAGCCCGTGCCGCGCGCGAGGCCGTCCGAGATGCGCGGAGGGACGTGCCGTGATATCTCCGCAGGTCGCCATGCTCCGTGAACCCCAAGGTCACGTTTTCGTTACGAACCGCTCCTAAGGTGGATGACATGCAGGAACCGATCGGATCCGACAGGACCGCGCCCGGCATCACCGTGCCCGGTGTCCATGTGACGCTGTCCACCGCATCCGTGTTCCCGCGCCGGGTGCCGTACGCCTTCGAGGCCGCGGCCGAGGCGGGGTTCGACGGCGTCGAGGTGATGATCTGGTCCGAGGAGGCCACACGGAATCCGCTCACTCTCGCGCGGCACGCCGCGGAGACCGGGATGCCCGTGCGGTCGCTGCATGCCCCGACGCTGCTGGTCAGTCAGCGGGTGTGGGGCCGCGCGCCGGGTCCCAAGCTGGACCGGACCGTGGAGATGGCTCAGGAGCTGGGCGCGGCCACCGTGGTGGTGCACCCGCCCTTCCGCTGGCAGTTCAAGTACGCGCGGCAGTTCGAGGAGCAGGTCTCGACGCTCTCGGAGATCACGGGCGTGACGATCGCCGTCGAGAACATGTACCCCTGGCGCGGGGGCGGCCGCGAGATGCAGGCCTATCTGCCGGGCTGGGATCCGGCGGATCACGGGTACGACGCCGTCACGCTGGACCTCTCGCACGCGAGCGTCGCGCAGCAGGACGGCCTCGAGCTGCTCGAGATCTTCGGCGACCGCCTGCGGCACCTGCATCTCGCCGACGGCACGGGAAGCGCCCGCGACGAGCACCTGGTCCCGGGACGCGGAGCGATGCAGTGCGACAAGGTGCTCGCCGAGCTGGCCCGGCGCGGCTGGCAGGGTGATGTGTGCCTGGAGATCTCGACACGCGGGCGCAGCGCCGCCGAACGCACGGCCGACCTCGCCGAGGCCCTGGCCTACGCGCGCACCCACCTGGGCACGGGGGCGAGCGTTCCGGTGCCGCGGGTGCCGACGGGCGGTTCCTGAGCCCGGCCGTGGTTCCCCGGGCGGCCCGTCCCGGTCCCCAGCCGGCGCCCCGGGGCGTCGTCGCGCCCGCGATCACGGTCCGCCGTTCAGATCCAGCGCTTCCCGCGGAACACCCCGAAGAGGCCCACGCTCACCGCGGCCATCGCCACCAGGGCCGCCGGGTAGCCCCACGCCCAGCCGAGCTCGGGCATGACGTCGAAGTTCATCCCGTACACAGTACCCACCAGCGTGGGTGCGAAGAGGATCGCGGCCCAGCCGGAGATCTTCTTGACCTCCTCGCCCTGGCGCAGGCTGACCTCGGACAGGTGTTTCATCTCCTCGTTCTGCCGCTGCGCGACGAGCGTGGCGTTCACGGTGAGGATGTCGCGGAGCGCGGCACGGTAGGAGTCGATGCGGTCGGCCGCCTCGGTGAGGTGGTCGGCGACGTCGCGCAGGTACGCCTGCAGCTCGGGGTGGACGTCGTACTTCTCGGCGCCCTTCGCCAGCGAGGCGCAGATCCCCTGGGCCGGGCGGACGGCCCGCTGGAAGTCCACGACCTGCCGGGAGAGTTCGTAGGTGCGCCGCGAGACGTCGGGGTCGCCGCCGAACACCTCGGACTCGATCTCGTCGATGTCGTTCTCGAGGCCCGCGACGACGGGTGCGTAGCCGTCCACGACGTCGTCGAGGATGGCGTACAGCACGGCCTCGGGGCCGCGCGCGAGCATGCTCCGGTCCACTTCGAGCCGCTCGCGGACGGCGCCGAGATCGGGGGACGCCCCGTGCCGCACGGTGACGACGAAGTCGGGCCCGATGAACAGGTGCAGCTCGCCGAACTCGACGCGCTCGGCGTCGTCGTCGTACCGGGCCGCGTGCAGCACGACGAAGAGCGTGTCGCCGTACCGCTCGATCTTGGGGCGCTGGTGCGCCTGGATCGCGTCCTCGACGGCGAGCGGGTGCAGGTCGAACTCCTCGGCGAGCCGGTTGAGCTCGGCCTCGGCGGTGGCGGCTCCGGGGCTCGTCCGTGGCGCCGCGGTTCCCGGATCGGCCGGCTCGGCGGGCCGTTCGAGACCGATCCAGGCCATCCCGCCGGAGCGACCGCGCAGGGCACGGAAGGCGTCCGAGAGCTTCGAGAAGGACGCGGTGCGCTCCCCGTCGTCGTAGATCGCGGCGGCGACGACGGGCGACCGGCGAGGCGCGCTCGGCAGCAGCGCGGCGGGTTCCGGCGCGCCGTAGGGCAGGGCGGGACGACGGCGCGGGCGGGGGCGCAGCGCGTCGAGGAGCGGGCGGGAACGCACGGGACGTGCGGGCAGGAAGGTGGCCATGGGGTACTCCGAGGTCGTTGCCGCCACCTCGGCGCGCCGTCGGACGGGCGTGGGGTGGCACAAGCGGACAGGGACACGGAGCTGCCGCGGCTGGATGGCTCGGAAGAAGACGGCACGGCACGCCGATACGGTGGACGCATCGGTGCGTTGTCGCGTGGTGGACCTGCGGGTCGAGCCGTCAGCCGCGGCTCGGACTACTGGGGGGCTCGCTACGGGTCATGAGCTCCACCCCCTCCGGGTCCGGGCGGCACGCCGGCCGCCGATGATGCGCGGGTCGCGAATGCATGACCCGCGCCGGTGATTCCTGCGGCGTCAGTCTAGCCCGGCAGCGCCCCGATCGAAACCTTTCGAGTGTGCCGTCACAAGGTCTTCACCCGCACCGGCGGAGCGAGCGAAGGGCCGAGCGGGACGGGCGTCGCGGATGCCGGACAGGTCGTCAGCCACGCAGCGGCAGCGTGAGCGCCCCCTGCCCGCCGCCGTCCGCCGGAACCACCCGCACGGGAACCCCCCAGTCCTGGCTCGCGAGATGGCAGGCCGGGTAGGCCTCCGGGTCGGGCTCGCCGTCCGGCCCCACCGGGACGACGTCGCACGAGGCCGCCTTGGCGGTCACGTGCAGCACTCCCTCGGCCACGGCGGGATCGATCTCCAGGTCCCGGAACAGGTCGGTCCCGCTCCCGGCCCCGGAGCGCAGCAGCTCGGGCGGAGTGGCGCTGACCCGGAGCTCGGTCGACGGGCCCCAGCGATCGTCGAGCTTCTGGCCCGGCGCGGGCTCGAACGGAACCTCCAACCGCAGCGGGCCCGCGGCGATGTCGGTGGCGGGCCGCTGCGTGCGACGCGCGCCGGAGTCCAGCACCTCGCCCGCCAGGTCCTCACGCACGGCGATGCGCGTGAGACGGTGCGCCGCCGACTCCACGACGAGCAGGTGGATCTCGCCGCCGTCGGGCACCGGGTCACCTGGCGCCCACGCGCGCCCGTTCACCTGGACGACGACGTCGCTCGGCTCGGCGAGCCCGGTCGCGAGCGTGCTCACCTCCCCGCCGGAGAGCGGCCCGCCTGCGCCGGGAATCGTCTCCGCAGGGGGCACGTACCGGCGGAGCGCGCCGTTGTACGTGTCTGCCACGACGACGCTGCCGTCCGGCAGCACCGCCACGCCGAGCGGATGCTGGAGCAGAGCCCGGCCGCCGGCGCCGTCCCGGTGCCCGAAGTCGAACAGTCCTTGTCCGACGGCGGTCTCGACCTCGACGCCCGGCGGAAGCGGGTTCGTGCCCACCGCGGCGGCGCCCACCCGAGCAGGGTCTCCGGCATCGGCGGGAACCACCCGGCGCAGCGCCGAGGTCTCCGCGTCGGCGAGCCACAGCGCGCCGTCGGCGGCCGGAGCCAGGCCGGAGGGCTGGGCGAACCACGCGTCGGCGCCGGGGCCGTCCTCGAGGCCCTCGTTCATGGTGCCGGCCAGGAGCCGCACGGTCTCGCGGCCGCGTGCGGGCCGGAACGACCACAGCGTGTGGTTCCCCGCCATCGCCACGACGAAGGCGCCGAGCTCCGCCGACCAGACGACGTCCCACGGTGACGACAGGTTCACGGACCGCGCGTCGTGGAGCGCGGCGGCGTCGAACGCACCGGTCCGCCCGGCGACGTTCTCCTGGCCGCCCACCATGAACTGGCGCCCCGTCCCCGCGAGGGTGACCACGCCGCCGTCGGACAGCCGGACGCCGCGCAACGCGTGGTTGACGGTGTCGGCGACGACGACGTCGTAGCCGAGCGTGGCCCGCGTCGCCTCCGGGACCAGGCACAGCCCGCCTGGCTCGCTGAAGCGCGCCTCGCCGGGCCCGCCGTCGGCGAGGCCGCGATCACCCGAGCCGATGCGGCGGACCAGCGTCTCGCCGTCGCCCGCGAGCTCGGCCAGGGAGTGGTGCCCGGCGTCGGCCACGAGCAGGTTGCCCGACGGCAGCGCGATCGCCTTCGCGGGGAAGCGGAGCGTGCCCGACGCCGGCGCCGGCGGTACGTAGGGCCCGTCACCGCGGTGCAGGGTGCCCTTGGCCCCGTGCTCCTCGATCAGCTCGGCCACCAGCGCGCCGATGGCGGACGCGTGTCCCTCCCCCGCCATCTGCGCGACGACGTACCCCTCGGGGTCAACGACGACGAGCGTCGGCCAGGCCCGCGCCGCGTACGCCCCCCACGTGACGAGCTCCGGGTCGTCGAGGACGGCGTGATGCACCTCGTACCGTTCGACGGCGGCCGCGAGCGCGTCCGGATCGGCCTCGTGCTCGAACTTGGGCGAGTGCACGCCCACGATCACGAGCTCGTCGCGGTGTGCGGCCTCGAGTTCACGCAGTTCGTCGAGGACGTGCAGGCAGTTGATGCAGCAGAACGTCCAGAAGTCGAGGATGACGATCTTGCCCCGTAGGTCGGCGAGGGTGACCTCGCGGCCGCCGGTGTTCAGCCAGCCTCGACCGGCGAACTCGGAGGCGCGGACGCGGGGCAGGCGGGTCGCCGGGGTGGTGCTCACCGGGTCATTGTCACCCGGCGCCGTCACCCGGCGCGGACGGCCCCCACCACGCGGACGCGCACGGAGACGTCGCCGATCTCCTCGGGAATCTTGTCCACGACGGCGGGATCCACCACGTTGACCTGGAGCACCCAGCCGCCGTCCGAGCTGGGGAGGTCGTCGACCGCTACCTGTTGGGCGAGCACGTTGACCCGTCCGACGCCGGGCGCCGGCACCTGCTGGAGCCTGACCCCGCCGGGCGCGGGTCGTTCACTCTCGATCGGACTACTGAACTCCGGGGCGACACCGATACCGACCACACCGCCGATTCCGGAGACCGCGGCACGCAGCCCCCTCTTCGCCGCGCGCGCCTCATCCAGTGTTGTCATCGACGCTCACCTCCAGACCCATCTTCCTGACCCACCATTGTGCGCCTGTTGCTCAGGCACCGCCAGGGCACGTCGGCGGTTCGTCAGAGTGGCGAAGATCACATTCCGGACGTTTTTCCGGCCGTGGAACTACCTCTCCGTCGCCGCGAGCTCGACCTCCATCGTCTCGAGAACGACGTCGATCGGGTTCGCGTACGTCAGACCCTTACCGCCCTGGCCACCGCTCTCGGAACCCGCGAAGAGCAGACCGATCGCCGTGCCGTCCTCACGGTACACGAGCGCCCCGGAGTCGCCGCCCCGGGAGAAGGGAGCTCCGTTCCCCTCGATCTCCACCTGGTCGTCGAAGCTGAGCGCGCCGAGGTCCTCGTAGCCCACGATGACGTCGTCCAGCTCGATCGCCGTGACCCGGCCGCGGGTGACCGCCGTCGTCCGGCCGACCTTCTCGACCGTCTCGCCGCCGACCGGGCGCGCGATCCGGACCACCGGTCCGACCGGGTACGCGTGGTCCACGTCCGCGCTGTCCAGCCGCGCGATCGCGGCGTCGGTGGCGCATACCTCACCCGAGACGAGCCTGGCCACCCTGGTCAGTTCACCGACCCGGTCGCCCGGCATCAGACCGCCGTCGGCCGGTCCGGGCTGCAGCACGACGTCGCCGGGGCTCGCCTTCGGGCTGCCAGCCAGGACGTGGTAGTTCGAGAGCGCGTACAGCTCGCCCGGCACACCAGGCCTGCGCACGAAGGCACCGAGCGTTCCGGCGGTGACTCCCACGTGCCCGATCGATACCCCGGGGCGGAGCGGGCGCACGTGGTCGGTCTCCCCCTCGGCCTGCGACGTCGGCGCCAGCCGGCGCGGGCCGAGCTCGCTCAGCGGGCGGATGCGGCCCGTGCGGCGCACGTCGGCATCCGGGCCGACCTCGTCGGCGATCCGGCGTACGACGGCGCGCGCCCGCGGCAGGCCGAGCCGATAGCGGACGGCGATGCCGTATCCGCCGTCGGACCGGGGTACCAGTCCCAGGGCGAGCGTGGGCGCGCGGACGACGTCGTCGGCGAAGGTCACGGATTCCGCGAGCGAATCCGCGGGCTCGGCACCGGCGTGGTCACCGTGCCGGACGGAGGGTGGTGCGGCCTGTGGACGAGGCCGTGCGGCAGGGCGCGGAAGCACGCTCGGTCCGTACCGTTCGCCCAGCTCACGTGCGAAGTCTGCAAGCTGCTCCTTCATCTTGCGGGCCGCGTAACGCTCCATGGCACGATCCTTACTGAACTCACCGACACTCCGAGGGACAAGTCGTTGCGACACGCCGGATGGCCGTAAAAGTCATCCGAAAGGCGGATAACTACAGCCTTGGCGACGCGATATCGTCCCTGCCCCCGACACACCACGGACGGGGTCGCGCGACGCAGTGATCGGAACCATGAGTGAGACACGCAGCATGCGGCTGAGCCGCGCCGATGTGCTCGAGGCCCTGATGTGGGCCCTCGAGCACGACGTCGCCGCGTTCGACGAGCACCGCGCGGCCAGCCGCGCCGCGACCGACGAGCTGGCGCGTGCCCGCGCGAACAGGCGCCTCGTGGAGCGCTACCGCACCGAGGCGTCACGCGACCGCTGAGCCGGTTCAGACGTCCTCCTCGCCGATGCCCGACGAGTCGACGAGAGCGACGACCTCGGCGTAGGTGACCTCGTCCACGCCGACCAGCTTCCCGCCGGGATCGACGCCGGCACTCGCGGCGACCTGTTCGATCGCCTCCGGCGGCACGTCGAGCAGGGCCTCCACGATCGCCTCGGCGAGTTCCTCGTCCACGTGGGGGGAGAGCACGATCGGATCGTTCGGGATCACGCCGGACTCCCAGATCTGCCGGTGGACGTCCGGGTCGAACCTGCCGTCCGCGACGGCGGCCGCGAGGGTGCGCGAGTCGATCACCGCCGCTTCCGCGGTGTCGTTCCTCAGGGCGTCGAGCGCCGCGGCACCGCCTCCCGCGTACGAGATCCGGACCTGGTCCGGGGAGAGGTTCGCGTCGGCGAGGGCCCCGCGGGGAAGGAGGTCGCCCGACGTCGTCCCCTCCGCGCCGAGGGCCAGCGTGCGCCCCTCGAGCTGTGCCGGCGTCGTGACGGCGGAGTCCGCCGGCACCCAGATCCCGGCCGTGTACCCGGACAGGTTGCCGTTGGGCATGCCGAACGTCACGACCGGCGTCACCGCCACGCGTTCGGCGGCGACGGCGTACCCGAGCGCGGAGAACCGGGCGATCTCCAGCTCACCGTTCTCCACGGCCTCGACCTCGCCGGCGTGGCTGTCGAAGATCCGGACGCCGACGGCGCAGCCGAGCTCCTCCGCGAGGGCGTCGCCGAACGCCGCGTACGCGTCCTCGAGCTCCGCGGGGTTTCCGGAGGAATCGGCCCCGAAACGGATGCCGCCCTCGGGGCAGGTCGTGTCGGACGCCTGCGAGACGGCCGCGCAGGCACCGAGGGAGGTGGCGGTGAGTACGACGAGCAACAGGCCGGCGATGGTCCGTGCCGGCTTCTGGTGGTGGACGCGGGTTGCCTTCATGGGGTGGCTCCTCGCAGGGGTGAGGGCCGGGCTCACCGGCCTCGTGGCGGGGCCGACCGGCCCCGTGATGCAGTGGACGGCGAAACCTCTGGGCTCAGGCGACCTCCTCCACGACCTTGGCGGCCAGTCCGAACGCGCAAGCCATCCCGATGCCCGCGGTCACGGAGACGGCGGAGACCCCGGGCATCGGCTCGGCGACCAGGAAGGGCTGCGGGGCGGAGGCATAGGTGGCCTCCCAGCGCTCCACCGCCCGGAGCGGGACGCCGAGCAGGGACGCCCCCTCCGCCAGGAGCAGGTCGTCGAGCGCCTCGGACCGGAACGGATCATGGGTGAACCCGTAGGTGTGGGTCGCCCCGAGCGTGACCGTGCCGTCGGGCAGCTGGGTGATCATGAGGCTGACGCCGGCGTCGAGCAGCTCGGGCCGCGTCTCCGCGAGCCGCTGACGGACTCGCGCCACGGACGGGCTCCAGGCGAAACCCTCGTGGCGGAGCATGGAGGTACCGGTGAGCACGGCGGGGCCGATCTCGCCGATCGCCCGCCGGGCCGAGCGGGCGGGCGCGACCCGGAGCATCTGCTGACGGCAGTGCTGTATCCCCGCGTCATGGGCGGCCTCGGGGAAGAGCCGTCCGACGTCGTGCCCGACGGCGCAGACGACGCGGCGCGCCACCACGTCGCCCCGCGACGTGCGGACGAGGGTGACACCGCTCCCGGGCTCCAGTCCGACGACCGACGTCGACCACTCGACGCGACACTCCCGGCGGGTGTTCAGCCAGGCGGCGACGGCAGCCACGGCCGTGCGCTGGTCCACCCGCAGGTCCAGCGGGAGGAAGGCACCGCCGGTCAGGCCCCGCGGCGAGACGGGTACCCGCTCGGTGACGCCCTTGCGGGTGAGCACCTGGGCGTCGCCGTCGCGGCGCGCGGCGAAGTCGTCGAGGACGGCGAGCTCGTCGTCGGCCCGGGCCACGACGAGGGAGCCGGTCTCCCGGACGGCGAACCCCGCCTCCTTGCCGAGCCGCAGCCAGCGTTCCCGCGACGCCAGGGCGTACGAGAGCGCGATCCCGTCCTGCACCGTGACACCGATGTGGCCGAAGTTCCGTACCGAGGCGCCGACCGCGCGGGCGTCGCGCTCCACGACGAGCACCGACCAGCCGCGGGACACCGCCTCGACCGCGTGCGCGAGACCGACGATCCCGGCGCCCACGATCACGAGGTCCACGCGAGAGGGCAGCAGGGATCCACCGAAAAGGCTGGTACGTCGGCTCACAACCAGAGGTTGCCGGACGCGAAGAGTACAGCTCAAGAGCCGCACTGTCCTGGGAAAGCACTTTCGCACACTATTCATCGCGCGTTCCGGGGGCGCCATGTGGTGACCATCTGACGTTCACTCGCACGTCACCTTCCACCGAGGCGTGCCCTCCGGGACATCTCGCGCCCGGGCCCCGGCGGCCGCTTCGGCGCCCCTCCTCGGATCACGCTCCGGCCGGCCTGCCCGTTCCTCGGCGCCCGGCCTGCACTGCGCCCGGCCTGCACTGCGCCCCTCGCCGGCGTCGTAGCCTTGGCCGGTGACCACCCGGCAGGACGCACGGACAACCAGCCAGACCGCCTCGCTTCTCGCGCGCCCGCGGTGGCTGCCGGCCGCCGTCGCAGCCGGCGTGGTCGCCGCGCTCGGCGCCCTGGCCGCGGCCGGATCGTTCTCCGGTGCGTTCGCCGCCTTCCAGCAGTTCGCCGATCCCGGCGTCGTGCCGCGCTGGGGCACGCCCGTGGCCCGCACCACGTCGAACCTGGCGGCGGCGGTGACCCTGGGCTCCCTGGTCCTCGCGGCCTTCGTGCTGCCGGCCGGACGCGACGGCCGACGCGCGCTCTCCGTCGCCGGCATGGCCGCCGGCGTGTGGACCGTCGCCGCTCTGACCGCGCTGGTGCTCGGCACGTCGTGGGCCACGTTCCTCCCGCTCGACGATCCGGCGTTCGGTACGGCGCTGTGGTCCTACCTGACGGACGGCGAGGTGGGCCGGGCCCTGCTCGGTGCGGCCCTGCTCGCGGCCATCACGTCGACGACGGCGCTGCTCGTGCGCGGCCCGACGGGCGCCGCCGTGGCCATCGCCCTGGTCCTGGGGGCGCTCGGGCTGCAGGCCTCGACCGGCCACGCCTCCGGGGCCGCCAGCCACGACCTCGCGGTGTCCGCGATGTTCGTGCACCTGGTCGGGGCGGCGATCTGGCTGGGCGGCCTCGCCGGGATCGCACTGCTCGGGCACCGGGCCACCACGCGGGCGGCAACCGTACGGCGGTACTCCGCGATCGCCGGCTGGTGCTTCGCCGCCGTCGCCGTGAGCGGGGTGGTCAGCTCGTGGATCCGGCTCGGCTCACTGAGCGCGCTCGACACCGACTACGGCACGCTGCTCGTCACCAAGGCACTGTTGCTGGCCGCCCTGGGCACGGCCGGCTGGCTGCACCGCCGCAACGTGGTGCGGCACCTGGAGGGCGTGCAGCGCCTCGACAGCGGATCGCGACGCGCCGCCGGCCTCTTCTGGCGGCTGGCCGCGGTGGAGATCCTCGCGATGGGGGCCGTCTCCGGCGTCGCCGTGGCCCTCGGCTCGACGGCACCGCCCGTGCCCGACGAGCCCATCGCCGACCCCACCCCGGCCGAGCTCGTGACGGGCCACCCGTTGCCCCCGGAGCCGTCCTTCACCCGCTGGATCACGGAGTTCCAGTGGGACGCGCTGCTCGCGTTCGGCTGCGCGGCGGGCATCGTCGTCTACCTGACCTGGTACCGGCGCCTGCGCAGGCGGGGCGATCGCTGGCCCCTGCTGCGCACCGTCTCGTGGTGCTGCGGCATGATCACGTTGTTCTGGGTCACCAACGGGGGCGCCGCCGCCTACGGCCACGTGCTGTTCAGCGCACACATGGTGCAGCACATGGTGCTGGCGATGGTCGTCCCGCTGTTCCTGGTGCTGTCCGCGCCCGTCACCCTGCTGCTGCGTGCCGTCCCCGCACGCAAGGACGGCTCGCGCGGGCCGCGCGAGTGGGTGCTGTACCTGGTGCACTCCCGGTTCGGGACGTTCATGGCGCACCCGATCGTGGCGGCGGTGCTCTTCGCCGGCGGGATGATCCTGTTCTACTTCACCCCGCTGTTCGAGTGGGCCCTGACCTCCTACCTGGGCCACGTGTGGATGTTCGTCCACTTCACGCTCGTGGGATACCTCTTCGCCAACGCCCTGATCGGGATCGACCCGGGCCCGAGCCGGCCCCCGTACCCGATGCGGCTGGTGCTGCTGTTCGCCACGATGGCGTTCCACGCATTCTTCGGCGTCGCCCTGACGAGCGGCACGGCGCTGCTCGTGCCCGAGTGGTTCGGGCTCATGGGGCGCGAGTGGGGGCCGTCCGCGATCGAGGACCAGCAGCTCGGCGGCGCGATCGCCTGGGGTATCGGCGAGCTGCCCACGCTCCTGCTGGCGGTGGGCGTGGCGGTGCAGTGGTCACGGTCCGACGCGCGGGAGGCACGGCGGAGCGACCGGGCCGCGGAGCGCGACGGCGACGCCGAGCTCGAGGCCTACAACGCGATGCTCGCGCGGCGGGCGGGACGGTCGAAGCGGCCGGGCTGACGCCGTCCCGCCAGGCACGACCCTGCCGGCGGAGACTTCTTTCGGATTTTCTCGGTCGGGCCCCATCCTTTTCTCAGCGGAGCACGTTCTACCTAGTGTGAACATGATCGCGACCACCCCCAGCGCCGCTGATGTTCTGGAGTTCGCCAGCACCGACGTGCCCTGCGCGGACGAGCCCGACCTGTGGTTCTCCGAGCACCCCACCGAGCTCGAGGCCGCCAAGCGGCAGTGCCTGACGTGTCCACTCGCCCAGAAGTGTCTCGAGGGAGCCATCTCCCGCCGAGAGCCGTGGGGCGTGTGGGGCGGGCAGATCGTCGTCGACGGCATCATCCGCCGCCGCAAGAACCGCCGCGGACGCCCGCGCCTGAAGGAGTTCGCGGCCTGACAGATCCGGCCACCGCCGCCGGGCAGCGCCCTCGCGCCGCCCGGCGGCGCCGTTCCGCCCGTGTGCGGCGGGCATCGCCGCCTCCGCACGGTGCCGTACGAGAACGGCCGAGGTGGGAGGTTGGCAGTCGCCACCTCCCACCTCGGCCGACGCGCGGCGGGCTACCGGCCCCAGACCAGCCCGCGGGACGGGTCCTGCAGGACGGCGGCGACGTCCGCCAGGAACCGTGCGCCGAGCTCCCCGTCCACCAGACGGTGGTCGATGCTCAGCGCGAGTTGCGTCACCCAGCGCACGGCGAGCTCGCCGTCGTGCACCCACGGCTGCTGCCGGATCGCGCCGAAGGCGAGGATGCCCGCCTCACCGGGGTTGAGGATCGGCGTCCCCGAGTCGATGCCGAACACGCCCACGTTCGTGATCGTGAACGTCCCGCCCGTCATGTCCGACGGCGGTGTCCGGCCCTCCCGGGCGGTACCCGTCAGGTCGGCGATCGCGTTCGCGAGCCCCAGCAGGTCGAGCCGGTGCGCGTCCTTGATGTTCGGCACCACGAGGCCACGGGGCGTCGCGGCGGCGATGCCCAGGTTCGCGTAGTGCTTGTAGACGATCTCCTGCGCCGCCTCGTCCCAGCTCGCGTTGATCTGCGGGTGCCGCCGGATCGCCAGCAGCACCGCCTTCGCGGCGATGAGCAAGGGTGTCACCTTGACGTCGGAGAAGTCGCGGTCCTTCTTGAGGGTCTCGACGAGCTCCATCGTCCTGGTCACGTCCACCGTGTGGAACACCGTCACGTGCGGCGCAGTGAACGCGCTGGCCACCATGGCCTCGGCGGTCCGCTTGCGCACGGACTTCACGGGGACACGCGTCTCCCGCCCGTCCCCGCTGACCGCGCCGGACTCCAGCCACGGCTCGGTGTCGCCCGCATACGTCGCGAGCGTCCTCGGCTGCGCCGCGGCCTGGTGCGCGAGCACGTCCTCCCGGGTGACGATGCCTCCCGGTCCGGAGGGATGCACGCCCGCCAGGTCGATGCCCAGGTCCTTGGCCAGCTTCCGGACCGGAGGCTTCGCCAGGACGCGGGTCCTCGTGTCGGATGTCGGCACGCTGGCCACGCCGGTCGCCGGGGCGGGGGTGACGGGTGCCGGCGCCGGAGGTGTCGCCGGCACGACGGGAGCGGGCGCGGGTGAGGCCCTGGGCGGGGCTTGCGGGGCCGGCGCGACAGCCGGTGCGGTCGGCGCCGCCGAGGCGGACGCGGCAGGGCCGCCCTGGTAGCGCCGGCGCCGACCGCTCGCCTTCGCCTCCTGGGTCCCGTACCCGACGAGCACGGACCCGGACGTCTCCGAGTCCGCCGAGGCGGCCTCACCGGCGGACTCCGGTTCGGCCGGCGCGGCGGGCACCGTCGTGTCGCCCGTCGCGGACGCACCACCCGCGGCGGACGCGTCAGCCGGTGCACCCGGCCCCGGACCGTCGTCGGACACGACACCGCCGACGGCGATCTCGATGATCGGGGTGCCGACCTCCACGGTGGTACCGGGCTCCGCGAGGAGGCCGACGACGGTGCCGCTCCACGGCGAAGGCAGCTCGACCAGCGACTTCGCGGTCTCGATCTCGACGATGGTCTGGTTCACCTGCACGGGGTCGCCGGGTTTGACCCGCCACTCGACGATCTCGGCCTCGGTCAGCCCCTCCCCGACATCGGGCAGGGGGAAGCTCTGGTTAGCCACGTTCCCTCCGGGTTCAGTGCGCGAAGGCGCGGTCGACGGCGTCGAGAATGCGATCGACGCTCGGCAGGTAGTCGTGCTCGAGCTTGGCGATCGGGTACTGCATGTGGAAGCCACCCACTCGCAGCACCGGTGCCTCCAGAGCGTAGAAGCACTCCTCCGTGACACGCGCGGCGATCTCCGCGCCCGTCCCGTAGAAGACGGGCGCCTCGTGGATCACGACGCAGCGGCCCGTCTTGCGCACGCTCTCGACGAGGGTCGCGGTGTCGACCGGCGACAGGGTGCGCAGATCGACGACCTCGGCGGAACGGCCCTCGGCCGCGAGCGCCTCCGCGGACTTCATCGCCGTGGCCACGGTGGGGCCGTAGGCGACGAGGGTGATGTCGGTGCCGGGTCGCGCGATGCGCGCCTTGTTGAGGGTGTCGGTGCCGACGGGGGCGTCGAGGTCGACGTCGCCCTTGGACCAGTAACGTCCCTTGGGCTCGAAGAACACGACGGGGTCCGGGCAGGCGATGGCCTCCCGGATCATCGTGTAGGCGTCCTGCGGGGTGGCCGGGGTGGCGACGCGGAGGCCCGCGGTGTGCGCGAACAGCGCCTCGGGGCTCTCGCTGTGGTGCTCGACGGCGCCGATGCCGCCTCCGTAGGGAATCCGCACGACGACGGGGACCTGCACCTTGCCGCGGGTGCGGTTGTACATCTTGGCGAGCTGGGTCGTGATCTGGTCGTAGGCGGGGAAGACGAATCCGTCGAACTGGATCTCGCAGACGGGTCGGTAGCCCCGCATGGCCATCCCGACGGCGGTGCCGAGGATCCCGGACTCGGCGAGCGGGGTGTCCACGACGCGCTGCTCGCCGAACTCGGCCTGGAGGCCGTCGGTGACCCGGAAGACGCCGCCGAGGGGGCCGATGTCCTCGCCCATGAGCACGACCTTGTCGTCGTCGCGCATGGCGGCCCGCAGGCCCTCGTTGAGCGCCTTGGCGAGGGTGAGGGTCCGGGTACGGGGTTCGGCCTGCATCGTGGCAGGGTCGGTCATGGGGCGCTCCATCGTGGCGGTCATCGGGTCCCTCCCTGCTGCACGGCGGTGGTCTGCGGGGCGACGGCGGTCGGTGCCGCCGTCGCGTAGCCGGCGTCGGCGGGCTCACCGGCCTCGTACGCCTCGAACCATGCGCGGTCCTCGGAGACGATCGAATGCTCGGTGGCGTACACGGTCTCGAACATCTGAGTCTTGGTGGCGGGTTCCAGCTTGCGGGTGAGGTCGCGCAGGCGCTTGCCGAGGGCGTCGGCCTCGGCCTGGAGCTCGGCCTCGAAGTCGGCGTCGATCGCGCCCTCGTTCTCCAGGAGGATGCGGAGGCGGTCGATGGGATCGCGCCGGCGCCAGATCTCCTCCTGCTCCGTGGTGCGGTAGCGGGTGGGGTCGTCCGAGGTGGTGTGCGCGCCCATGCGGTAGGTGAACGCCTCGATGAAGGTGGGGCCGCCGCCGGACCGGGCGCGGTCGAGCGCTTCCTGGGTGGCGGCGTAGCAGGCGAGCACGTCGTTGCCGTCGACGCGGAGGCTCGGGATGCCGAAGCCCTCACCGCGCTTGTAGAGCGGCGTGCGTGTCTGCCGGGGGGTGGGCTCGGAGATGGCCCACTGGTTGTTCTGGCAGTAGAACACCACGGGCGCCTGGTTCACGGCCGCGAAGACCAGGGCCTCGTTGACGTCGCCCTGGGAGGTGGCGCCGTCGCCGAAGTAGGTGACGACGGCGGTGTCCTTTGCCGGGTCGCCGGTTCCGACCAGGCCGTCGCGCTGGACGCCCATGGCGTAGCCGGCGGCGTGCAGTGCCTGGGAGCCGATGACCACGGTGTACACCTGTGCGTTGTACTCGTGGGGGTTCCAGCCTCCGTGGTCGGTGCCGCGGTAGAACTGGAGCCGGTCCACCGGGTCCACTCCGCGGACCTGCAGGACTCCGTGCTCCCGGTAGGTGGGGAACACGTAGTCCTGCGGGGCCAGCGCGTACGCGTTGCCCACCTGTGCGGCCTCCTGGCCGCGCGCGGGGGCGTAGAGGCCCAGTTCTCCCTGCCGTTGCAGGGAGGTCGCTTCGTCGTCGAACCGGCGGGTCAGCACCATGTCGCGGTACATCCCACGCAGCTGGTCGGGCTTGAGGCCTGCGATCCGCTTCCGGTACGCGGAGTTGCCGCGGCCGGTGACTCGTGCGCCCTCGGGTGTGAGGAGCTGCAAGAGCGGGACCTTGTCCTCGCCAATGTCGCTGTTCACGATCTCTCCTTCGCTGCGGGCCGTAACCTACGTTCACGTAGCTTACGCAAGCGTAGGTTAGGGCCCACCGTGTCCGGCAGCCGCCGTGTCAGCCAAGGCTTGAGTCGCCGGTTTGGAGGGTTCCCCCAAACGACTCGGCCCGCTGGCGACGACGGTGTCGCCGGGAGATGGCATCTTTCCCGTTCAGCCTGTCACCCTCCGCCCGCAAAGGAAAGTGAAGCGGCCTCGCGCCGAAAGATCTTCGGGCTGATGCCCGAGGTCGGTGTGGTGCGCCGGCGCCGGGTCAGCGCCAGCCGGCGGCGAGCTTCAGGAAGGCGTCGTTGGCCTCGGGCTCGCCGATGGTGACACGGATGCCGTCGCCCGCGAACGGGCGGACGAGGATCCCCGCGTCGGTGGCCTCCTTCGCACGGTCGATCGTGGCGTCACCGAGGCCGAACCAGACGAAGTTCGCCTGCGTCTCGGGCAGGTCCCAGCCCTGGTCCCGCAGGGCGTCGGCGACCCTCGTCCGTTCCGCGACCAGCGCGTCGACCCGCTCCATGAGCTCCGCCTGGGCGGCGGGGGCGAGCGAGGCGAGCGCCGCCTGCTGGGCGATCCCGGACACGCCGAACGGTGTCGAGGCGGACCGGATCCCGGTGGCGAGCGCGGTGGGCGCCAGCGCGTAGCCGACGCGCAGGCCGGCCAGCCCGTACGCCTTCGAGAACGTGCGGAGCACGACGACGTTCGCGTGCTCACGGAGCAGGGCCACCGCATCGGGCACGTCCGGGTCGCGCACGAACTCCAGGTAGGCCTCGTCGACGACGACGAGCGTCTCGCGCGGGACCGCGGACAGGAAGGTGGCCAGTTCGCCGGTGCGGACGGCCGGGCCCGTCGGGTTGTTGGGAGTGCACACCAGCACCACCTTGGTGCGCGACGTGACGGCGGCTGCCATCGCGGGCAGGTCGTGTCGGCCGTCGGCCGTGACCGGCACCGTGACCGAGGTGGCGCCGGCGATCGCCGCGTAGATCGGGTAGGCCTCGAAGGAACGCCACGCGTACACGACCTCGTCGCCCGGTTCGACGACGGACTGCAGCACGTGGCCGAGCATGGAGACCGACCCGGTGCCGACCACGACGTTCGCCGGCGTCAGGCCGACCTTCTCCGCGATCGCCGCGACCAGCTCCGTGGCGTACATGTCCGGGTAGCGGTTGACCTCACCGGCGGCGCGGGCGATCACCTCGCGCACCGACTCCAGCGGCGGGTACGGGTTCTCGTTGGACGACAGCTTCCACGCGCCGGATCCCGGCGCCACACGGGCTCCCGGGACGTAGGCGGGCAGCGCGGCGACGGCGGCGCGCAGGGGAACCGTGGTGTTCTCGGGGGTGGTGTTCACGCGATTCAGGATGCCACGTACGGCGGGCGCGAGGGGGCGGCCCGAGGGCAGAATTCCTGCGAACATCCCGCGACCGCGAGTAGGTTCGATCTCATGAGGCTCCTGCTACGCATTCTGGTCACCGCGTTCGCGATCTGGCTGACGACGGTGCTGTTCGGCGACCACGTCGAGGTCATCTCTCCCGAGGGAACCGGCCCCTACCTGCTCTCGCTCCTCGTGATCGCCGTGGTCTACGGACTGGTGCACGCGATCATCAAGCCGCTCGTCAACCTGCTGGCGCTGCCCTTGTACCTGCTCACGCTCGGCCTGATCTCCCTGCTCATCAACGCCCTGATGCTGTGGATCACCACGCTGGTCACCGGACTGTTCGACAGCTACGGGCTGGAGGTCACCGGCGGGTTCTGGTGGTACGTGATCGCGGCGCTCGTCATCGCGGTGGCCCAGATGATCGTCATGGCGATCCTGCCGGACCCGGCGCGGCGCCGGGACTGACGGCCGGGGCGGAAACCGGCCGCCGCACGGACCGCGCCTCACGGTAGTCGGCCGGGGCGCGGTGACGGACCTGGCGACGGTGACGGACCTGGCGTCGGGCCCGGCGACGGTGACGGTTCCGGACTCGTCGGCGCGACGCGTTCCGCGCGGTAGAAGGTGGCCTCCGCGCTGTCGCCACGCAGGAGCGGCTCGATCCGTTCGACGACGGCGGCAACACGCGGGTCGCCGGATGCGCGGGCGAGGGCCAGCGTCCGGGCATGCGTCGGGATCGAGTGCGCCCGGGACGTGTCGCCCGACGCCGCCCTGTCCACCTCGGCCGTGGAATCCGCCAGCGTGCGGCCGACCGTGACCCGGTCCGGTGCGCGTGGGCTCTCCGTGCTCGATCGGCCGTCCACACTCGAGACGACCTCCTCGGCGGTCTCGAGGTGCAGCACCGGCACGCCGGGCGGGGTCCGGAACGTCGCGACCGGCGCCCCGGCCGTCAGCACCCCGCCGATCCGGTAACGCTCGGCGAAGGCGGGACGACTCGCGAGCGCGGTGACGGCGATCCCGCCCAGGCTGTGCCCCACGAGGACCACGGGCTCGTCGGGCCCGATGCCGGCGTCCGACATCGCGGCCTCCACGGCCTGAGTGGCCTGGTCCGGATGTTCCGCCACCAGTTCCAGGTCGGTGAGGCCGTCCCAGGGGTGGACGGCCGGCGGAACCGATTGGGTGCCGGGCACCAGCACCGTCCACGACGTGACACCGCCTTCTCCCGTGACCCGCTGCACGGCGACGGTCGCCTCCGGAGCACCGCGCCGCGGATACAGGTCGTCGACACGGGTCAGGGCCTCGTCGAGGGTCCCGGCGCCGCGATCGTGCCAGGCGGGCACGGCGCCGGCGAAGTCGTCCCGTCCGACGCGCTCGACGCGGGCGCTCCGGCCCAGGGCGTCCCCGAACGGGCCCCGCGCGGCGTCGGCGAGCACGCCCGCAGCGCCCGGGATCCCCGGACGCGCTCCGGCGGACCGCGCGACGCCGTGCCCGAAACCGTATGCCAGCTCATCGGTCCACGGTGCGACGCCCCGGACGACGTCGTCGCCGAACCCCCCTGCGGTCCGGCGACGACCGACGCCCCGGAAGTGCGCCTCGGCCTGCCGCCCGGGCACGCCCTCCGGCTCGGCCGGCGACCGCCGCGCGGCCGCAGTCGGATCGCTCCCGGCGGCCGTGACCCCCATGGCCCGGTACACGCCACCGAGGAGTCGCACGACCGGCGGGACGCCGAGCGCGGTACCGATGACGAAACCCTCCGCCGTGACGAGTCCGCCGACCACTCGCTCGACCAGCCCTTCCGCCTCCTCGTACAGCCCTGCGGCCCGCAACAGGCGCCACCCGAGCAGAGCGCAGGTGTCGGCGCGCTCGAGCAGCCCCGACGTCACGGCCTCGACCGAACCGGAGAGGGCGCGGCACCGAGCCACCGTCTCGGGTCCGATGTCGACACCGGACCCGGCCACCGTCGCCGCCCCGACACCACGGGAGCACAGCGCCGCGGCCTCGGTACCCGCCGAGTGCGCCTGCCGCCCGGCTTCGCCGGCCCCCGAACCCGGTCCGTTCGTCCCCGCCCCGAAGGCAGCCGGCCCCGGCGCCACAGCGGCGACCGCCAACACGGCCCAGGCCGACCCGCACAACGCGGCTGCCCGCCGCAAGCTGTCCGCCGCATCCGAGACCCGCGCCGCGGCGAGCCGCACCTCCCCCGCATCGACCGACGCCACACCCCTTCCGCCGGTGACGACGATCGTGTCGGACGGGTTGCGCGGCACGTCCGGCGGAGCCGCCGCCCGACCCGAGAACGTCACGACAGCCCCCCGGCCAGCCGTGCCGCCCCGTCCAACGTGTCGAGCTCCCCCACCAGCCGGCGCGTCACCACCGCGGCCTCCTCGCGGAACCGCAGCGCCGCCTCCGACTCCCATCCGACCCGCTGGGCCGCGACCACCTCGTCCACAGCGGACTCCACGAGCTTGCGCGCGGCCGCGAGTGCCGCCACCGGCTCCGCTCCGTCCATGCGCCCACCTCCCGTCACCCCGTCCGTTTGCGTACCGGGACGACGTTAGGCACCAGGCGGCCGCCGTCGTGGGCCGGGAGCCGCGATATGTCGACAACCACGCGAACCGTGGCCCTGTGGTCGGCGTCCCAGCCCGAAGCCGCGTCATGGCGGGACATCGCGGCCGCCGCGAAAGCTCCCGTGGGAAACTGGTGACCGTGCCAGAAACCACCGTGAACACGCCTGTCCCGGCCCGCGTCAGCCTCGCCGAGGTGACGCCGCCGATCGCTCTCGGCCCGCTCGACGGCCGGTACCGCTCCGCCGTCGCTCCGCTCGTGGACCACCTGAGCGAGGCCGCGCTGAACCGCGAGCGCCTGGTCGTCGAGGTGGAGTGGCTGATCACCCTGTGCAACGGGGCCGGCGACGTCCCCGGACCGGTGGTACCGGGCGCACCCCGGCTGACGGACGAGGAGATCGCCTACCTGCGCGCGATCCCGGCGACGTTCGGTGCGGACGAGATCGCCGAGCTGAAGGAGATCGAACGCACCACGGTGCACGACGTGAAGGCGGTCGAGTATTTCATCAAGCGTCGCATCGCGGCCGCCCCGGAGCGCATTCCCGGGACGGGCCTGCCCGCCGCGTCGGAGCTGGTGCACTTCGCGTGCACGAGCGAGGACATCAACAATCTGTCGTACGCGCTGATGGTGGCCGGTGCCGTGCGTGGTGTCTGGCTCCCGGCGGCCCGAGCCCTCGCGGACCAGATCGCGGAGATGGCGCGGGAGCACAAGGCGGTGCCGATGCTGAGCCGCACGCACGGCCAGCCGGCGACGCCCACCACGATGGGCAAGGAGCTGGCCGTCCTCGCCCACCGGCTGCGGCGCCAGCTGCGCCGCATCGAGGACGCGGAGTTCCTGGGCAAGATCAACGGCGCGACCGGGACCTTCGGGGCGCACACCGTCGCCGTGCCGGGCGCGGACTGGCCCGCGGTGTCGCGTGCGTTCGTGGAAGGGCTGGGCCTGACGTGGAATCCGCTGACCACACAGATCGAGTCACACGACTGGCAGGCCGAGGTGTACGCCGACGTCGCCCGGTTCAACCGCATCCTGCACAACCTCGCCACCGACGTGTGGACCTACATCTCGCTGGGCTTCTTCACGCAGATTCCCGTCGCTGGCGCGACCGGGTCGTCGACGATGCCGCACAAGGTGAACCCGATCCGGTTCGAGAACGCGGAGGCGAACCTCGAGATCTCGTGCTCCCTGCTGGACACGCTCTCGGCCACGCTGGTCACCTCGCGTCTCCAGCGCGACCTCACGGATTCGACGACGCAGCGCAACATCGGGCCGGCGTTCGGGCACAGCGTGCTCGCGATCGACAACGTGTCCCGCGGGCTGAAGGCGCTCGCGGTGAACGTGTCGCTGATGGCCGAGGACCTCGACGAGAACTGGGAGATCCTGGGTGAAGCGGTCCAGTCGGCGATGCGCGCGGCGGCGGTGGCCGGCGTGCCCGCGATGGACAACCCGTACGAGCGGCTCAAGGATCTGACCCGCGGCCGGCGGGTGGACGGGGAGCGGATGCGCGAGTTCGTCGCCGGGCTGGGGCTGCCCGACGACGTGGCGGCGCGGCTTGCGGAGCTGACCCCGGCGGCGTACACGGGGCTGGCGGAGCGGCTGGTGGACGAGTACCTGGCGTAGCTCGTCCGGGTCGGCCCGGGCGGACCGGCGCGGGTAGATCGTCCGGGCGGACCGGAACGCCCGTCGGCCGGGCCGGTCCTGTCGGGTTCGCGGGGCCGGCTCCGCGGCGGACCGGGACGAGCCGGCGACGGACCGGCGGCAGACCGGCGACCTGAGGAGGTCAGGCCGCCCGGAGGGCCGTGGCGCGAACGGTGCGGGAGCGGGAGACCACGAGGGTCGTCACCACGATGCCCGCCAGTGCCCACGCGCCCAGCGCAGCACAGGCTGCCGCCAGGCCGCCGGAGCTCTCGGTGATCGCCGCCAGAGCCTCCTGGCCGGCGCCGACCGGGAGGAAGGCGGCCAGGCCACGGATGCCTGCCGGGGCCGTCGAGACCACCCCTGCCGCGATCACGAGGACCGCGACGAGGAGGCTGATCGCGCGTCCCACGTGCCCGAGCGCTGCGGCCAGCGCCTGGTTCACCGCGACGAACACGACCGAGACGAGGACACCGGCCGCGATCGAGGCCGCCCGGCCGCCCGCGTCGAGCCCTTCGACGCCCGCGAGGATCGCTCCGGTCGCGGCGCCGGTCACCACGCCGATGGCGGCGGGGAGAGCGAGCGCTCGGAGCGTCAGGCGCAGCGGGCCGCGTGTCGACCCCTGGGCGCCGAACGGCACGGGCGGGAACACGAGCATCACGCCGAGTGCTCCGAGCCAGAGGGCCAGCACCGCGAACATCGGCCCCGTGGCACCGGTGCCCAGCTCGGACGCGCCGGTGACCTCGACCGGGTCCGCCACGACGGAAGCGAGGGACTGACGCTCCGAGTCGCTGTACGTGGGCAGTTCCTCGGTGGCCTGGTCGAGGCCGTCGGAGAGGTCGCTTGCGCCCCCTGCCATCTCGTGGATGCCGTCGGCGAGGTCGTCCGTCCCGGTCGCGACCGCGTCGATCCCTCCGGAGAGGTCCCCGGCGCCGGCGGCGAGCCCGGAGACGCCGTCTGCCAGGCCGCCCGCCCCGGAGGACAACTCCCCGGCGCCGCCCGCGAGCCCGGTGGCACCCGCCGCCAGGTCCCGCGCTCCGTCGGAGAGACCTGACATCCCGGCGGCGGCGTCGTTGGCGCCCTGCTGCAGTTCGGTGAGCCCACCGGAGAGCTCGTCGGCGCCGGTCGACAGATCGGCGGCGCCGTCGGCCACGTGCCGCGAGCCTGCGGCCAGTCGCGCCGATCCGGCCGCGAGGTCGTTCACGCCCGTCGTGAGCTCGTCCAGCTTGCCCGAGATCTCGCCGATCCCGGATCCGGCCGTGCCATCCATCTCCGCCAGCTTGGCGCAGAGCTCGTTCAGCTCTGCCTCGGCGCCCTCGGTCAGCTGGGAGTCTTCTTCCACGATCGGCCCGCTGCACAGCACCGCGATGCCGGCGGTCAACTGCTCGAGGTCCCCGCCGATCGCCTCCAGGCCGGCGAGAGCCTCCTGCGCGCCCGCGGAGAACTTGCTGACCTGTCGATCCATCGTCGCGAGACCCGCCGCGAGCTCCTGGGTTCCGTCGGCAACGCGCTGCGCACCTCCCGCGAGCTCGTCCGCGCCTTCGGCCAGCCGATTCGCGCCCATGGCGCTCTGCCCGACTCCACCCGCCAACCGGTACGTCCCGGCGGACAGGGCGTCGGCGCCCGCCGCCCACTGGCCGACTCCAGCGGCCCATTCGCTCGCTCCGCCCGCCCACCGGCCGACACCGCCGGCGAGTTCACCGGCTCCCCCGGCGAGCTGGTGCGCGCCCTCCCCGAGGTTCTCGGCGCCGTCCGAGGCCTGGTGGGCGCCGTCCGCCAGCTGTTCCGCGCCCGTGCCCGCGTCCGTGGCTCCGTCGGCGAGCTCGCCGGCCCCGTCCGCGGCGGTGCCGAGCTCGTCGGACAGCGTGGAGAAGCCCATCAGGACGTTGTCCACATACGTCTCGGTGAGGGTGTCGCCGAGGACACCGGTCGCCGTCTGCGCCACGATCTGGGCCAGCGCGTCGTCCAGGACCCGGCCGTCCGGAGCGGTCGCGACGTCGATCGTGGCCTTGCGCGCCTCGGCCGGGTCATCGCTCCCGTACGACGTCGCGGCCGCGGAGAAGTCCTCCGGGATCGTGACGACGGCCGCGTAGGCGCCGTCCGCGAGCCCCGACGCCGCGTCCTCCGCGTCGGTCACCCGCCAGTCGTAGCTGTCGTCCGACGCCGGAACGGCGGCGGACTCACCCTCCTCCGGTGTCTCACCGCCGCTCACCAGGCCGGCCGCGAGCTGCCGGCCGAGCGGCACGAGCTGCCCGTCGACCTCCACCGGCTCGTCGAGGTTCACGATCGCCGCCGGCACGGTCTCCAGCCGGTCCTGCGGGTCCCACAGTGCCGCCAGGAGGAGCGCCAGGATCATGAGCGGCAGCAGGGCGACGGCCGCTGCCCGCCGCCGGTCCCGAACAGGCTCCGGCCGCAGCCACCTCGTCGCGTTCATCGCCGAACCTCCTGCATCGAAGTCTCGTTCCCGCGCGCGCCCAGGCCGACCGCCCCGGTCGCGGCGCCGACGTCCAGGACAGGCGTCCCGGGCGGCGCCAGATCGCTCGCCGCGCCGCCGACCGCCCCGACGATCACCGCGACGCCGTCGCGCTGCGCGTCCGCGAGCGCCTGCGCCAGTTCCATCCGTGCGGTCACGTCGCCGACCGTCTCGCAGCCGTCCACGACGATCAGCCGCGCGCGCTCACGCACCGCTCGCCGAACGGCGTCGTCGGGCGCGTGGCCCGCGCCGGTCGTCCCGGCATCGACGACGGCGGCCCTGCCACGCACGGCCGCGGCCCGTTCCGGCAGTACGAGGCCGGTGGTCTTGAGCTTGCCGTCGACCTCGACCCCGCCCCCACGGACGACTCGCCCGGCCGCCGCCAGGAGGACACCGCCGACCTGGACAGCGGAGTCGCCGCGGACCAGGAGCGCGCCTCCTTCGGGCACGCGGAAGCTCACCGGCCCCGCCGCCGTTCCGGACGCGGTGCGAACCACCAGCCGTTCTGCGGCGACGGCGTCCCGGGCGCCCGGCTGGGGCCAGTCGGCGAGTGCGATCTCCCGCGCGAGTCCTTCGCCCTCGACGTCGAACGACGGCAGGACGGCGTCGAGCTTCCGCGGGATCCACCAGGCTCGTTCACCCAGCAGTGCGAGGACCGCGGGCACGAGGACCATCCGGACCACGAACGCGTCCACGAACACGCCGACCGCGAGCCCGAGCGCGATCGGCTTGAGGTTCATGTCCCCGTGCGGGACGAACGCGACGAACACGGCCGTCATGATCACGGCCGCGGCAGTGACCACACCGGCCGCCCCGCGGAAGCCGGTGCCGATGGCCTTCCGCGCCCGGTCCCGACCCCTGCCGTGCACGTAGTCCTCGCGGATGCGGGACACCAGGAACACCTCGTAGTCCATGGCCAGGCCGAACAGCACGCCCATGAGGACGATGGGCATGAAGCTGATCACCGGACCCGGCCGCGTCACGCCCAGCAGCTCGGCGAGGTAGCCGTTCTCGAAGACGAGCGTGATCACCCCGAAGGCCGCACCCACCGAGAGCAGGTATCCCACGGTCGCCTTGATCGGCACGGCGATCGACCGGAACACCATGGTCAGCAGCACGAGCGACAGCCCCACCACGAGCAGCGCGAACGGGAGCAGCGCGGCACCCAGTTTCTCCGAGACGTCGATCCCGACCGCCGTCGAGCCCGTGACGGCGAGGTCGACCCCGTACGTGTCGAGGAAGTGGTCGTGCAGGCTCCGGATCTCGTGCACCAGCGCCTCGGTCTCGGCCGACGTCGGACCGCCGGTGGGGACCACCTGCACGATCCCGGTGTCGGCGGACTCGTTCGGCGTGGCGAGGGGCACGTCGGCGACGCCCGGAAGGTCGGCCAGTTCGTCCCCGATCTCGTCCATCAGTGCCACCGGGTCGTTGCTCGTCACGATCGATCCGGTGATGACGAGCGGTCCGTTGAACCCGTCGCCGAACCTCTCGGAGACCAGGTCGTAGGTGACGCGTGCGGAGTTGTCCTCGGCGAGCACGCCGGCATCCGGCAGCGCGAGCCGCAGGTTCATGGCCGGCAGCGCCAGCGCGCCCAGCGCGACGACGACGATCGCCACGGTCAGCGCCGGGAAGCGGGTCACGCCGCGCACCCATCCGGCGAAGAACCGATCGGCGGTCCCGTGCGACCGTGCCTCCTCACCGTCGCCCTCGTCCGACACCGCACGCGGGCGAACCCTGGGCCGCAGCCGTTCGCCCGCCATCGCGAGCACCGCAGGCAGTAACGTCAGCGACACGACCACCGTGACGCCCACGGTCACCGCCGCAGCGATACCCATGACCGACAGGAACGGAATGCCCGCCACGCTCAGCCCGACCAGCGCGATCATGACGGTCAGCCCGGCGAACACCACCGCGGAACCCGCCGTCGCGGTCGCACGCGCGACCGACTCCGCGACAGGCAGCCCGTCCCGCAACTGCTCCCGGTGGCGCGACACGATGAAGAGCGCGTAGTCGATCCCCACGGCCAGCCCGAGCATCACCGCCAGCATCGGTGTGGTCGAGCTGATGGGACCGAGAGCGGTGGCGGCGAACAGCAGCGCCATCGACACGCCGACCCCCAGCAGCGCGTTGAAGAGCGGCAGGCCGGCAGCGATCAGCGATCCCAGCGTCATCACGAGCACGACGAGCGCCACGAGCAGCCCGACACCCTCGACCAGGGAGATCTCGGGGAACTCGGTGGCAAAGAGCTGGCCCCCGAGATGCGCCTCGCCGCCCTCCGGCAGAGCGGCGGCGAGCGCCGCGGCCTCGTCGGACAGCGCGTCCTTCGTCTCGTCGGTGATCGAGCCCTCGTCACCGTCGAGCTGGATGGTCAGCAGGGTGGCCGTGTCGTCGTCGGAGACGGACGCGGGCATCTGTTCGTCGTACGGGGACGTCACGGCGGTGACCTGTGAGATGTCGCCGAGGGCGGCCACGCCGTCCTCCACAGCGCCCCGCACCTCGGGCCGGTAGACGTCGGAACCCTCGGGCGCGACGACGATCACCTGTGCGGAGGCGCCGCTCACCTGTGGAAACGTGGCCGACAGCCGATCCAGCGCGAGCTGGGACTCGGTGCCGGGGATCGTGACCTGGTTGTCGAGGCCTTGTTGCAGCAGACCGGCGGCGGTGCCCGTGAGCGCGAGCACCAGGATCCAGCCGACAAGCACGAGCCGGCGCGCGCGCACGGCCCAGCGACCGAGCGAGTACAGAGCAGAAGACACGAACGCTCCCAAGGGGTTCCGGTGGTTCGATGCATCACTGTATCGGATACGTTCGTGTATCGAAACTTCGGCGAGCGGACTACACTTCTTTCTCGCACCACCACCCTGAGGAGAGACCGTGACCGCCGAGCCGCTGCGCGACGACGCCACCGGACCGGGCGTCGACCCGACCGAGCGCTCGTCGCCGGTCGAGAGCGCCCTGGCCAACGTCCTGACCCCACGCCGCGAGCGGACGCGGGCACGCCTCCTGGACGCCGCCTACACCGTCTTCGCCCGGGACGGGATCCACGGCGCGTCCATCGAGGCGATCTGCGAGACCGCCGGTTTCACACGCGGCGCGTTCTACTCGAACTTCGGCAGCAAGGAGGAGCTCTTCCTCGCGCTCGCCGAACGTCTCAAACGGCAGCAGCTCGACGCGCTCGAGGTCGCCACCAGGTCGCTCGACCCGAGCGCGTTCCGCTCCGGAAAGGTCGACCACGACGCGATCGCGCAGGTTCTCGACGCCGTGGCCACCGACCCGGACCACAACCGGCAGTGGACTCTGCTCCGCTCCGAGTTCGAGCTTCTCGCCATGCGCGACGCTCGCGTCGCGACGCTGCACGCGGCGCACGTGAAGACGCTCCGCAAGGAGCTCGCGGACGCGATCACCCGCATCCTCGACACCCTGGGCCTGCGGTTCGTCGTCGACACCGGAACGGCCATCGAGGTGCTGCTCGCCGTCCACGACGCGGGCGATCGCCGCTACGCCGTCGAGAACCCGCTCGCCGAGCCGAACGCCTTGGACACCCCGCGGGGCGACCAGGACCAGACCACCCTGAGCGACCTCGTCGACCTCCTCATCACCACCAAACCCTGACCGCCCGACCTGCCCACGCCAGCCCACCCGCAGCAACCCACCCGCAGCAACCCACGGGCTGCGCCGAAGGCAGACCGCACGACTCAGGCGGTGGGGTGGGGCCGCTCGGC
>NZ_JADBGR010000009.1 GCF_014892515.1 Myceligenerans pegani | reverse complement strand
GGCTTCGGGGGCCGCTGCCTGCCCGTGGCCGCTTCGCCGCGCTCGGCCGCGGCCAGCAGCCGGGCGCCCAGCGTCGTGAGGGTGTGGACCACGTAGCGTCCGTCGCGCCGCGACACGACCAGGCCGGCCTGACGGAGCACCGCGGCGTGCTGCGACGCCGACGCGGGCGACGCGGACGTGCGGCGGGCCAGAGCACCCGTCGTCACCGGCGTCGCCAGCGCACGGAGCGCCGCGGCGCGCGTCCGGCCCAGCAGGAGGGCGAGGGCGGCGCCGGCGGACTCGTCCCGCGAGGCGGCCTCGTACGGGGAGTGCACGACGGGCAGCACGAGCGCCGGTGTCAGCCCCGGGTCCTCGAAGGTGACCGGGACGTCCCCGCAGAAGTAGGAGGGGACGAGCCGGAGACCGCGGCCGGCCAGGTGGATGTCCCGGTCGTGCCTGCCGTCGTCGATGCGGAGCGTGTGCCCCGACCAGGTGATCCGGGGATGCAGGGCCGCGAGCGTGTCCCGCGCTCCCTCCGTCACCAGCCCGTGGGCGTGCGCGGCACGGTCGGCCTCGACCGCCGACCACACGCGGTCCCACACCGGCGCGACGGCGTGGCGGTGGTAGGCCGTGATCGTCGCCCGGAGACCCTGCAGCGCGCGCGGCGCGCCGCTCGCGAGGTAGTGCACCCAGCCCGACAGGGGGCTCGCGACATCGAGCCGGGCCAGTTCGGCGGCCATCCGCCCGGCCGGCGTGCCGAGCACGGCCTGGATCCCGGACGCGAGATCGACGCTGCCCGTCTCGGGCACCAGGAAGTCGGGCGAGTATCCGCGCGACGGCGTGAGGTGCAGGTACGGCAGCGCCTGCCGCGGGAGGTCCCGGACCACCTCGGAGCGCCACTGCCCGAGCGCGCCCCGCGCGCCCTCGGGGTCGTTCACGACGCGTGCACTCAGCCGCGTCTCCCAGAGAGGGTCGGCTCCCGCCGCCAGCCGGACGCGGCCGAGGTCGTCGGCCGTGAAGTGGATCCGCAGCATGCCGTGCCTCCGCCAGATGAGGGTCCGAGCGCCGTCCGGCACTCGCACCACCACCTGACCAGGCAGCGCTTTCAGATCGCTGTCATGCCGCTGTCAGACGCCTCCGCCCGTACGCCAGCCTGCGCAGCAGCACCTCCGCCGGGCCCCTCGCTCCCCGGCTCTCCTGCCAGACGGCGAACACGACCGTCAGTCCCCAGACGCCCATGGCATACAGCAGCATCGACCAGGACGACAGGTGCTGTCCCAGGCCGAGGCCCCAGGCGGTGAGGATCGGCGCGCACAGCACCGACTGCAGCAGGTAGCAGGTGAGGGAGCGCTTGCCGACGGCCTGCAGCGCGCCCGCCACCGGTCCGTCGATCCGCAGTGCGCTCGTGACCGGGGCGTCGGGCGCGGGCGCCTCGCGCCGTCGTCGGGCGACCGCATGCCCCACCAGGCCGAAGAGCGCGACGTAGCCCAGGCCGCCGAAGAAGCCCGTGAACGCCTGGACCAGCTCGAAGATCCAGGCCGACACGTCGGGGACCTGCAGCACGCCGACGTGGTAGAGCACGCCCGGGACCGCGCCGAGCATGCCGAGCGGGATGCCGATCGCCGCGACCCGGCGCAGCAGCGGCAGGTGCTCTCCGGGGTTCTCCAGGATCCGGCGGCGGCCGGCCCAGAAGGCGAGCAGGATCATGATCGGGACCACGAGCCCCAGGACGCCCTGGCCGACCGTGATGAAGGCCCACATGCCGAGCCGGGCGACGACGGAGACGAGGTACGAGTCCGTCGTCATCGAGGTGTCGTCGATCTGGAAGCTCGTCGCGATCTCCGCCGCCTCCGCGGGCGGGAGCTGCGCGGTGAAGTACGCGCCGACGCCGGCGAACGCGGTGCCGATCGCGAGCAGGCCCAGCAGGACGGACACCCACACGACCAGCGTCGTGTCCTTGCGGCGCAGGAAGAGCCACACCAGCAGCAGGCCGGCCAGTCCGTACGCGCCCAGCACGTCGCCCATCCAGAGCAGGGCCGCGTGGACGAACCCGAAGATCAGGAGCCACATGTTGCGCAGCTGCAGCAGGTGCTGCGCCCGCTTCTCGGAGGTGCCCGCGGCGAGCTGGCGGGAGTACAGCTGCATCATCCCGTAGCCGAACATGAACGCGAACATCGGATAGATGCGCAGGTCGACGACGGTCATGATGAAGACGTCGGCCACCTGGTCGAGCCAGGACCCCTCGATCGGGTGGGAACTGCCGGGTGAGGTCTCGAGACCCCACAGGTAGAACGGGGTGTTGGCGACGGCGATCAGGAGGAGCATGAAGCCGCGAGCGAGGTCGGGTGCGGGGGAGCGTTCGGCGGCGCGGACGGGCCCGCGCGTCAGAGTGGTCGACACGAGGACATCGCAGCACGCGAGGGCGGGTGAGCGCCAGCAAAGTGGGCGCTGCGCGGTAGGGTCTGCTCGGTTCCGTCGGAAGGGGAGCGAGGTCGATGTACGACGCCGGACCGCGGTCCCGGGCCGATACCGCGACCGTGCTCACGTGGCTGGTCGCGGGCGTGCTCGTGCTGGGCGCGATTCTCGGCATGACGTGGCTGTTCGCCCGGGACGGCCTCGTGTCGCCCGCCGACGCCGACCCGACGCGGACCGCGGGCTCGGCGGAGCCGGTCGCCCGCGAATCGGGCGGAACCACGCCGTCGGCGTCGCCCGGTCCCGGGCCGAGCACCGGGCCCGGCAGCCGGCCCAGCCCGTCCCCGCCTCCGGAGCCGCCGGTCGTCGCCCTCACGGGCGCGGGCTCCGGCCGCTGCCTCGACGTGCCGGGCGCGAACTTCTCCGACGGCGTCACGCTGCAGATCTTCGACTGCAACGGCAGCGCCGCCCAGCGGTGGACCGTCACGGCCGCGGGCGAGGTGCGCATCGGCGGCACGAAGTGCCTCGACGACGCCAGCGGCGGCGCGAACGGCACCGCCGTCGCGATCCACGAGTGCCACGGCGGCGCCAACCAGCGGTGGAGCGCACCCGGCGACGGCACGGTCCGCAGCGTCGCCACGGGACTCTGCCTGGACGTCGAGGCCGCCGGCACGGAGAACGGCAGCCCGGTCAACGTCTACCAGTGCCACAACGGCCCGAACCAGCTCTGGACCATCGGCTGACCCGTCCCGGCACACCGACGGCCACGGCGCCGGAGCACGGGTGAAGTTGCCGCTGACCTGTTGAGTTCCGCTCGGCGGGCTGTCAGGGTCTGGCCATGTGAAGATCCTTCTCCGCGGTGTTCCCGCGATCGTCCCCTTCCTTGTCGCCGGCGTGCTCGCCGGGTGCACGTCGCCCGCGCCGGGCGCCGGCGCCGACGGCTCAGCCGCCCCGTCGTCCGTGGCGACGGCGACCACGGAGGAGCCGGCTCCGGACGGGTCGGACCAGCCGGCGATCGCCGCCTGCGAGGCCGTCGAGCTGCGCGCCGAGCAGACCGTCTCCGGCCAGGACCTCGGGGACTGCGTCGCCGCCGCGATGGTCGCGGCCGGGTCGGGCGTGCAGCGGGTCGAGTCCAGTGACGGGACGAGCGACGTCGTGCACTTCCGGTGGGACCCGGACTACTCGATGAGCATCAACGGGGCCGAGCGCGAGGTCGTCGTCAAGGGCGAGACCGGATGGGTGCGCTTCCCCGGCCAGGGGTGGGTCCAGGCCGACTCGTCGTCGGCCGACCCGGCCGTCGTCATGGCCACGAGCATCGTCGAACTGGTCCGCGTCTTCTCCGACCCGCGCGTCCTGGCCACGGGGTTCGCGACGTCGGACACCTGGACCGTCGTCGGCGAGGAGAACCCGCCGGTGGACGACGCCGACGCGACCACCACCTACCTGCTCACCCCCGACACCCCGATGACGGTGATGGACGTCGCCCTCAGCGACGTCGAGCTCTACCTCCGTCCCGACCACCTCGGCGCCTACGCCGTGGGCACCGGAACCTTCGCCGGCATCTCGACCACGACCAGCAACACCTTCACCCAGTGGGGCGGCGAGGTGGACATCCCGGACCCCACCGAGGAGTGAAAGTCCTGCCCGCCCGGTCGTGGCGGCATAGGCTGATGGCGGAGGTGCGACATGGCTGACAGGAGCGGTGCCGCCGGCGGGGCGATCTACGGGCTCGGCATCTTCGGGGCGTGGGTCTACTTCTGGCAGCAGGCCGACGGGTTCTGGGAATACGTGTGGGCGATCGTCCAGGGCCTCTTCTGGCCGGCGTTCATGGTCTACGAGGGCTTCGCGGCGCTCAGCGCCTGACGCGGCCGGGCGCCCGGCCCTCGCGTCGCGGATGCGACCGCGGTCGCCTTCGGTATCGTCCAGGTCATGCCCTCCCCACCCGCCCGGCCCCCGCGACGGGCCGTCGTGTTCGACGTCCTCGGCACGCTGGTGGACCAGGCCGGAAGCCTCCGCGACGAGGTGAGCGAGGCCGCGGGCGCGGACATCACCGAGGCGGACCCGGTCGTCGAGGCGTGGCTCGGCCACATCGCGAGGCAGGAGCAGGCGATCGTCGACGGCGACCGTCCGTTCGTTCCCGGCCACGAGCTCGACCGGGAGGCCCTGGAGTGGCTTGCCGGCGGAGGGCTGCTGCCGGGCGGGTCCATCGGGCGCCTCCTGTCCGCCTCGGAGCGGCTGCGGCCGTGGCCGGACTCCGTGGCCGGCTTGGACCTGCTCAGCCGCGACGTCACGGTGATGGGCCTGTCGAACGCCGACCGGCGCACACTGGCCGGGCTCAGCGGCAACGGTGGCCTCCGCTGGCATCAGGTGCTGTCGGCGGAGGACGCGGGCACGTACAAGCCCGCTCCGGCGCTGTACGCGATGGCGATGGCCGCGGTGCCGTCGGACGCGGGAACGCCGATCATGGTCGCCGCCCACGCCTGGGACCTCCGGGCGGCTGCCGCCGCGGGGATGCGCACGGCCTACGTGCCGCGCCCCGGCGGTGACGCTCCGCGGCCCGGCGAGACCTTCGACCTCCAGGCCGCGGACCTCCGGGAACTGCACAGCCTTCTCACCAGGGGCGAGTGAGGCGGGAGCCGGGCGCCGCTGCTGACGGGCAAGGTCACCAGCCGTCGTCGCGGCGGACGGGTTCGTCGAGGTCGTCACGGCGCTGGTCCGTTCCGGCGGCGCGGTTGATTGTGCGCCAGAGCCAGGCCCCGAGGACGACGATCGCGACGATGCCCCAGAGCAGCGCCGGGTCCGCGCGCGTGATCGCGGCGAACTGCAGGATCACAGGGACGAGCAGGGCCAGGATCACCACCCAGCCGAGGACGATCTTCGTGGTCCGGGACGACCTGATGGCCACGCGCAGCTCCTGACGTAGACGTGCGACAGGAGGAGTGTGTCACGCGACCCTGGCCGAACCCTGATCGGACCCGCCCGGCCCTGCAAATAATGCGCATTATCGAATTGACCGCGTGATCGGCGGGCGGTGAGACTCAAGGCGTCACCGAGGACCGGACGAGGCGTTCGAGGAGGAACCGTGCCGCGTCACCGCATCACCCAGTCGGACGTCGCCGCGATGGCGGGCGTCAGCCAGGCCACCGTCTCGTTCGTGCTCAACGGCAACACCCCGGCCGGCGTGCGCATCGGCGAGGAGACGCGCCAGCGCGTGCTCGACGCGATCCGCATCACCGGCTACACCGCCAACCCCCTCGCGCAGCGCCTGGCCGGCGGCCTCACCCAGATCCTCGGCGTGTTCACCTACGAGGCGACGTTCCCGCGCGCGGGCCGCGACTTCTACGGGCCATTCCTCGTCGGGATCGAGCACGCCGCCGAGCGGCTCGGCGTCGACCTGCTGCTCTTCACGAGCGCCCCCGCCACGGGTGGCCGGCGGCAGCTCACGCGTGACGGCTGGCAGCGCCTCGGCGTGGCCGACGGCTGCCTCCTGCTCGGCCAGCACGAGGACCGCGGCGAGCTGCAGCACCTGCTCGACACCAACTACCCCTTCGTCTTCATCGGCAAGCGCGGCAGCGACGGCGGCCGCCTGCCGTACGTCGGCGCCGACTACGTCGGGGCGACGACGCGGCAGGTCGACCGCCTCGTCGCGCTCGGTCACCGGCACCTCGGCTACGTCGGCGTGCGCGGCACCGACCAGCCCACGCTCGACCGTGTCGAGGGCTACCGCACGGCGCTCAAGGCGCGGGGACTGACGCCGTCGTTCGTCGAGTCCGACGACGTCGCCACCGCCGCGGGGGAGATCCTCGCCCGGTCGCTCACCGCCGTCGTCGTCGCGCCCGAGAACCATCCCGAGGAACTCGCCGACGAACTCGAGCGCCGCGGCGCCCGCGTGCCCGGCGACGTGTCCGTGCTGCTGCTCGGCCAGCCCCACCACCCCCGCCGGGGAGGGCGGCGTTGGTCCGGCTTCTCCGTGCCGCGCGAGGAGATGGGCGTGCGCGCCCTGTACCTGCTCTCGCGCCTCGTCGCCGACGACGGCGGCCGGCGGGATCGCGAGACCCGGCGCGCGTCCGCCGTGCCCGACGCCGAGCTCCACCAGCTCCTGAACTGCCCGGACGTGGAGGGCGCGACCGCCGCCCCGGCGCCGTCATCCGCCGGACCTGACCCTGCTTCCGCGTAGCCCGCCCGGCCGCGTGCCCTGACCGCACCCTCCCCCCGACTCCAACTGCCCCCGACTCCAACCGTCCGGCTCCGACCGCCCTCGCCCTGACCGCCCCGCCCACCCGCACGCCCCACGACAGGACGGACCTCCACGTGACCCAGCAAGACCTGCAGACCGACGTGCTCGTCGTCGGCGCCGGGCTCGGCGGCATCGCCGCGGCCCTCGCCGCCGCCGGGCGCGGCGCCCGCGTCGTCCTCACCGAGGAGCACCCCTGGATCGGCGGCCAGCTCACCTCCCAGGCGGTCCCGCCCGACGAGCACCCCTGGGTCGAGCGCTTCGGCGTGACTGCCCGCTACCGCGCCCTGCGCGACGGCATCCGCGACGTCTACCGCCGCCGGTACCCGCTCACCGGCGCGGCCCGCGCGTGGCCGGCGCTCAACCCCGGCGCCGGCTGGGTCTCCAAGCTGTGTCACGAGCCGCGCGTCGCCGTCGGCGTGCTGGAGGAGATGCTCGCCCCCTACCGCTCCGCCGGCCGCATCCGACTCCTGGAGCGCGTGCGCCCGACGTCGGCCACGACCGACGGCGACCGGGTGACCTCCGTGACGCTCGGCTCCGTCGTCGGCGGACCCGACGTCACCGTGAGCGCCGCCTACACGATCGACGCCACCGAGACCGGCGAGCTGCTCCCGCTCACCGGCACCGAGTACGTCACCGGCTTCGAGGCCGCGTCCGAGACCGGCGAGCCCAGCGCGCCCGACGTCGCCCAGCCGGACAACGTGCAGGCCCTGAGCGTCTGCTTCGCCGTCGAACACGTCGACGGCGACCACACCATCGACCGGCCCGAACGCTACGACTTCTGGCGCTCCTACGCGCCCGCCGCGTGGCGCGGGGAGCGCCTCCTGTCCTGGACGGCCCCCAACCCGCGCACCCTCGCGCTCGACGAGCGCAGCTTCACCCCCAACCCCGGCGACGACCCGCTCCGGGTCGACGCCGACCAGTCCAGGAACGCCGGTGACGGCAACCTCTGGCTGTTCCGCCGCATCGCCGCCCGCGACCTCCTCGAACCCGGGTTCCGCGACAGCGACCTGTGCCTCGTGAACTGGCCCAGCATCGACTACTTCCTCGACCACGTCCTCGACGTGCCGCGCGACGTCGCGCAGGCGCGGATCGCCGACGCCCGCCGGCTCAGCCTCTCGATGCTCTACTGGATGCAGACCGAGGCACCGCGGGCCGACGGCGGCACCGGGTTTCCCGGCCTCCGCCTCCGCCCCGACGTCATGGGCAGCGCCGACGGCCTCGCGCAGGCCGTCTACCACCGGGAGTCCCGCCGCATCCGCGCCGTCACCACCGTCACCGAGAACGACGTCTCCCACGCCGTGCGCGGCGAGCGCGGCGCCACCCGCTACGACGACTCCGTCGGCGTCGGCATGTACCGCATCGACCTGCACCCCTCCACCGGCGGCGACACCTACATCGACGTGCCGTCCACGCCGTTCGAGATCCCCCTCGGCGCCCTCCTGCCGCGACGGACCACCAACCTCCTCGCCGGGAACAAGAACATCGGCACCACCCACATCACCAACGGGTGCTACCGGCTCCACCCCGTCGAGTGGAACGTCGGCGAGGCCGCCGGCCACCTCGCCGCGCACTGCCTCGCCACCGGCCACGTCCCCCACGAGGTCCAGGAGAAGCCCGAACTGCTGGCCGACTACCAGCGCGAGCTCACCGCCACCGGGATCGAGCTGCGCTGGCCGGAGGGAGAGGTCTATCCGTACTGAACCACCGGCCCACTGAACCACCGGCCGCCCGCCGGAATGGTCGGTTCGATGTCGCGAGGTCGGTCCCCCGAGGAGCCGATCATCCGACAACCGGCCGACCACGCCACCGAACCCCTCAGTCCGAAGGAGCACTGATGCATATCCCGATCCGCCGCCCGCGAGCTGCCGCCGCTGCCGCCGCGCTCGCCACGGCGCTGACCCTCTCCGCCTGCGGCGGCGGGGAACCCGGCGCCCTGGGCGAACCCGAGACCCCGTCCGAACCCGTCGAGCTCCGCATGACCGTCTGGACCGCCGACGAGTCCCACCTCGCGCTGTTCCAGGAGATCGGCGACGCCTACGCCGAGGAGAACCCAGAACTCGTCTCCGGCGTCACGTTCGAGACCATCCCGTTCGAGGACTACACCACCACCCTCACCACCCAGCTCGCCGGCGGCAACCCGCCCGACCTCGCCTGGGTGCTGGAGAGCTACGCCCCCGAATTCGTCTCCAGCGGGGCGCTCGCGGACGTGCGCCCCGTCCTGGAGAGCACGGAGGAGTACGACGTGGAGGACCTGATCCCCAGCACGCTGGAGCTGTGGCAGGACGAGGACGGGTTGTACGCCTACCCGTTCTCCAACAGCCCGTTCGGCGTGTTCGTGAACACCGACCAGATCTCCGCCGCGGGGCAGGAGAACCCGGCCGACCTGGTCGGGTCGGGGGAGTGGACGTTCGACGTCGCGCGCGACATCGCCGCTGCCACGGCCGAGGACTCCGGGAAGCAGGGCCTGGTGGTGCGCGACTTCGACTACCAGCTCTGGGAGAACCTCTCGACCGTGTGGGACGGCTGGGGCGCCGCGCCGTGGAGCGAGGACGGTACGCAGTGCACGTTCACCGCCCCGGAGATGGTCGAGGCGATGCGGTGGATCCACGACGCCACGTTCGACGACGGCGCGATGCCCGGCCCGGGCACGACGGCCGACTTCTTCGCGGGCGACGCCGCGATGACGATCACGCAGATCAGCCGCGCGTCGGCGCTCGACGGCTCGTTCGAGTGGGACCTGCTCCCGCTTCCGGCGGGCCCGGCCGGGCAGCAGAACGTGATCGGCCAGGCCGGCATCGGCGTGTTCACGCAGGGCGAGAACCCGGACGTGGCCGCGGACTTCCTGGCGTACTTCACCAGCCCGGCCAACGCCGAGAAGCTCGCGACGTACTTCCCGCCGCCGCGCGCCTCGCTGCTGGACGCGGAGACGCTGGCCGCCGCGAACCCGCTGCTCAGCGAGGAGCAGCTGCAGACCGTCGTCGTCGACGGGATCGAGGGCGCGGTCACCAAGCCGGTCCACCGGAACTTCGCGAAGCTGTCGGAGACGGTGCGGGCCGAGCTCGACGCGATGTGGACCGAGGACGCCGACGTCGCGGCCGTCCTCGACGAGACGTGTGCGGTGATCCAGCCGCTCCTGGAGGAGTGATCGTGACGGCAGCAGCGCCGGTGCGGGCGTCGGTGCCGGGGCCGAGGACGCCGGCGTCGAAGGCCCGGGTGTCGAAGGCGGTACGTCGTGACTGGGCCGTGGGGTACACGATGGTGGCGCCGGTGGTGCTGGGCGCCCTCGCGTTCGTCGTCCTGCCGCTCGGCATGGTGGTCTGGTACTCCCTGCACGAGTGGAACGTCCTGGCGGGCACGTTCACGTTCGCCGGGGCGGCGAACTACGAGCGGCTGCTCGCGGATCCCGGGCTGGCGGACGCCCTGCTGGCGAGCCTGTGGTTCTCCATCGGGCTGGTCGTCCTCAACATCACGCTGGCGCTGCTGCTGGCGGTCCTGCTCGACCAGAAGCTGCCCGGCACGACGACGTTCCGGACGTTCTTCTTCTCGCCCGTCGTCGTGTCGCTGGTGGCGTGGACGATCGTGTGGAGCTTCCTGTTGCAGGCCGACGGCGGCATCAACGGGTTCCTCGCACTGCTCGGCCTGGAAGGGCCGAACTGGCTGCGGCACGGGACCACCGCGATGATCTCCGTGATCGTGGTCCAGGTGTTCAAGAACGTCGGGCTGAACATGATCCTGTTCCTCGCCGCCCTCCAGGGCGTGCCGGTGGAGCTGCAGGAGGCCGCGCGGCTCGACGGCGCGGGCGCCTGGCGGCGGTTCCGGTCGATCACCCTGCCGATGATCAGCCCGACGATCCTGCTCGTCTCGATCATCACCATCGTGGGATCGCTGGAGGTCTTCGCGCAGATCGACGTCCTCACCGGGGGCGGCCCGGGCAACTCGACCACCGTGCTCGTCTACTACCTGTACCAGCAGGCGTTCCGGTTCAACGAGTTCGGCTACGCCAGCGCGATCGCCGTGCTCCTGTTCGTCATCGTCCTCGTGCTGACGCTCCTGCAGTGGCAGTCGCGCAAGAGGTGGGTCTTCCATGAAGTCTGAGGTCATGCCCGAAGCGGGCGACGGTCTCCCGGGTGCCGGCCGGCCGGGTGCCGAGCGGTCCGGCGCCGGCCGGTCCCGCGCCGGTCGGTCTCACGCGGTACAGCCGGCGACGGAACGGCCCGGCGCCGCGGAGCCGGCGGGAAACATGATGGTGCTCGGCGGACCCCGGCCCGACCGGCCGCCGTCGGACCGGTCGGGCGTGTCGCGGGCGGGCCTGCGGGCCCGACGACGCTGGGCGCGCGGCGCGCTCGTCGCCCTGCTCCTGCTGCTCAGCGTGCCGTTCGTGTTCCCGACCTGGTGGATGGCGACCTCCAGCCTCAAGCCGATGAGCGAGATCCTCCAGGCCGTGCCGACGATCTGGCCGCAGGACCCGACGTTCGAGGCGTACGGCCAGGTGTTCGCGCTCCAGCCGTTCGCGCAGCAGTACTGGAACTCGCTGTACATCGCCGCGGTCGTCACGATCGGCACGATGCTGGTGGCCGCCATGGCGGGCTACGCGTTCGCGCGGATCGGTTTCCCCGGGGCCAACGCCCTGTTCGTGCTCGTGCTCGCCGGCCTGCTCGTGCCGTCCGAGGTGACGATCGTCCCGCTGTTCCGGATCGTCAACGGCATGGGCCTCATCGACACGCACTGGCCGCTCATCGTCATCCCCGTGCTCGGGGCCCCGGCGGTGCTCGCCGTGTTCATCATGCGGCAGTTCTTCCTCGCCCTCCCGGCGGAGCTCGAGGAGGCCGGCCGGATGGACGGACTCGGGCGCTGGGGCATCTTCTGGCGCATCGCGCTGCCGCTGTCGCGCTCGGCGCTCGGGGCGGTCGCGATCTTCACGTTCCTCAAGTCCTGGAACCTGTACCTGGAACCCATCGTGTACCTGTCCAGCAAGGACAACTTCACGCTCCCGCAGGCGCTCACCCAGTACGTCGACGCCTACGGCGGACCGATGTGGAACGTCCAGCTCGCCGCGACGACGCTCACGGTGCTCCCCGTGCTCGCGGTGTTCCTGGTCGCCCAGCGTCAGTTCGTCCAGGGCCTGGCCCACACGGGACTCAAGGGGTGAGAGCCGCGGAGCGGATGACGGCCTGACAGCTGCGGAGGAACGAGGCGGCGATCCTGGCGGGGTCGCCGAGGTAGCCGGCGACCATGACGCCGTCGCGCAGGAGCATCAGGTCCTCGGCCGCCGCGGTGGGGTCCGCCAGGTCGAGCGGCGCGACGAGCCGCTCGAACGCACTCGTCCACCACCGGCGGTGGGCGGCGACGACCTCGCGGACCGGACTGCCGGGGTCGGGGTACTCCGCGGCGGCGTTGATGAAGGGGCAGCCGCGGAAACCCGGGGCACACGCGGCCGCCCCGGTGTGTTCGGCCATGATGCGCAGGGCGGCGTCGACGTCCCCGCCGCCGTGGGTGATGGCCGCGTCGACGCCGTGTCGTTCGACCTCCGCGCGGGACTCGAGGTAGGCGACGATCAGGTCGTCCTTGCTCTGGAAATGCCGGTAGAACGTCACCTTCGTGGTGCCGGCACGGTCGATGACCTTGTCCACGCTCACCGCGCGCAGCCCCTGGGCGTAGAACAGCTCGTTCGCCGCCTCGAGCAGGCGTTCTCGCATCGACCCTTGCACGGTCGAGATCATACGTGGCTCCATTCGTCGCTCTCCTTGCGCCCGACGCTCGCCGCTGTGTATTGTCAGCTCAATAGAGTGACTAGTCATTCTACCTAGACATCAACCAGATTGGGTCGCCGTCCTCGCGACGCCGCGGCCCTGATCGAAGGGAACACCTCATGTCCACCACCTCCGCCACCGCGGAATCGTCTGCCGTGGCCGCCGCTGTCCCGCTGCGGAACCTGTACCTCGTCCGGTTCGGCTTCGCGGTCGTCTGGGCGATCCTGATGTTCGCCGTGGGGGCGAGCCTCGGTCCGGTGACCGTGGCGCTCCTGGTGCTGTACCCGCTGTTCGATGTCGCCGCGGCCGTGATCGACGTCCGTTCCTCGAAGGTCTCGCGACCCGCCGTCGGCCTGTACGTCAACGTGGCCCTGAGCCTGCTGACGGCCATCGGGCTGGGGATCGCCGTCGCGTCGGGTGTTCCCGCGGTGCTGCGGGTGTGGGGCGCCTGGGCGATCACCGCGGGTGTCGTGCAGCTCGTCGTCGCGATCGGCAGGTACCGCCTCGGCGGACAGTGGGCCATGATCCTCAGCGGTGGCATCTCCGTGCTCGCCGGGGCGAGCTTCATCGCCATGGCGGGCGGGCCGAACGCGATGCTGACCTCGGTCGCCGGATACGCGACGCTCGGCGGCGTCTTCTTCCTGATCTCCGCACTGCGGCTGAACCGTGTCGCGAAGAAGGGTGCCTGAGATGACCGAGAACGCAGAGATGGTGGAGCACGCCGAGACGACCGAGAACACCTTCGACGTCGTGGTCATCGGCGCGGGGCCGGTGGGGGAGAACGTCGCCGGCGGAGCCGTCAAGGGTGGCCTCACCGTGGCGATCGTGGAGAGCGAGCTGGTCGGCGGGGAATGCTCGTACTGGGCCTGCATGCCGACCAAGGCGCTCCTGCGCGACGCCGCCGCGCTGCGCGCGGTGCGAGCCCTTCCCGGGGCGGCTGCCGCGGTGACGGGCGGCCTGGACACGGCCGCGGTGCTGGCCCGCCGTGACGCCTTCGCCTCGCACTGGCACGACGACGGCCAGGTCGCCTGGCTGGAGAGCGCCGGAATCACCCTGCTGCGCGGTGTCGGGCGGATCAGTGCCGCCCGCACCGTCCAGGTCACCGACCCCGGCGGGAACACGACCGTGCTCAGGGCGCGGCACGCCGTGGTCGTCGCCACCGGCAGCAGTGCCCGCCTTCCCGAGATTCCCGGGCTGGCCGGCGCTGCTCCCTGGACGAGCCGCGAGGCCGCAGCGGCTCAGGCCGTGCCCGGCCGTCTGGCGATCATCGGCGGTGGCGTCGTGGGAACCGAGATGGCCACCGCGTACGCGGCCCTCGGTTCCCGGGTGACCATGATCGCCCGGGAGGGCCTGCTCCCCATGGTGGAGCCTTTCGCGAGCGACCTCGTCGCCGGGACGCTCAAGGCGCGGGGCGTGACACTGCACCTGCGCACGGAACCCGAGGTGGTCCGTCGCGACGAGAACGGGACTGTGCATGTCACCCTGGCGGACGGCACGACGCTTGACGCCGACGAGGTCCTGGTCGCCACCGGCCGCAAGCCCAACACCGACGACCTCGGCCTCGAACGCCTCGGACTCATCCCCGGCGACTGGCTGCACGTCGACGACTCCCTGCGGGTCGACCAGCTCCCCCCGGTGGTCGACGGTGACGGCACGCCCGCCGAGAACGGGTGGCTCTACGCCGCGGGCGACGTCAACCACCGTGCCCTCCTGACCCACCAGGGCAAGTACCAGGCGAGGATCCTCGGCGACGCCATCGCGGCCCGCGCGCACGGAACTCCCCTCGACGCCGAACCCTGGGGGCGCCACGCGGCCACGGCCGACGACCACGCCGTACCGCAGGTGATCTTCACCGACCCGGAGATCGCGGCCGTCGGCCACACCGCCGCCAGCGCCGTCGCCGCCGGGCTGCGCATCCGCGTCGTCGAGCACGACCTCGGCGCCGTCGCCGGCGCCTCGCTGCATGCGGATGGGTACACCGGCAGGGCGAGCATGATCGTCGACGAGGACAGGAAGGTGATCGTCGGCTTCACCGTGGCCGGTCCCGACGTCGCCGAGCTGCTCCACCCCGCGACGATCGCCGTCGCGGCGGAGGTTCCGATCGACCGGTTGTGGCACGCGGTCCCCGCATACCCCACGATCAGCGAGATCTGGCTCCGGCTCCTCGAGACCTACGGCCGGGACACGTAGGCGACTCGAGGGGGAATCGGTGTGGCACCGTGTAGCACGCATTGCTACCATCGTTGCCATGAGCGCTCACCCCGAAGTCACTCAGCGCGACCTGCGTTCCAGATCGCGCGAGATCATGGACGCCGTCGAGTCCGGACAGACGTACACGGTCACGCGAGACGGTCACCCGGTAGGCGAGCTGGTCCCGATCCGCCGGCGTCGTCGTTTCGTCACCCGTGAGGAGTTCACGGCGATGCCGAAGGGCGGTTCGTCGTTCTCGCTCGCGGCGTTCAGGGCGGACCAGGAGGCAGCGCTCGACGACGAACTGTCCGACCCTTATGCGCGCTGAGCCGACTCAGGGACTTCTGGACACGAACATCATGATCCTGCGGGAGTGGATCGACGCGTCCGAACTCCCGGACGAGATGGCGATCTCGGCGGTGACGCTCGCCGAGCTCACGGCAGGACCGATGATCGTCCGGAGCGATTCCGGCCAGGAAGCCCATGCGGAGCACGTCGAGCGCGCTCGTCGGATCAACGTGCTGCAGCGCACGGAGAACGAGTTCGATCCCATCCCGTTCGGCGTCGAGGCAGCCCGAATCTACGGACAGCTCGCCGGTCTGACGGTGGCGCTCGGGAGGAAGCCGCGCAGCCGTACGGCGGACCTCATGATCGCGGCAACGGCCGCTGCCGAAGGGCTGCCCCTCTTCACGACCAACCCGAGCGACTTCAAGGGCCTCGACGACGTCGTGACGATGGTCGCCGTTACGCGTCCGGTGACCCCCTTCGACTGAGGATCTCCGCGCAGGAAGCGCATCAGGGCGAACATGAGGCTCCCGCCCGGGGCTCCGGACGGGAGCCTCACCTTGCCCTCGACCGACCTGACCTACGGCTCAGTCGGCGCGGGCTATGGCGATGTTCGTGTTCCCGCGCGCGCCCGCCTCGTAGAACATGTGGAGACGGCCGTTCTCCTCGGCGAAGCTCGGGGCCGCCGCACGGGTCGCGACCGGCTCCGTGTACAGGACGCCCAGGTGGTTCTCGCGGTCGAAGCTGGTGCCGACGTCGGCCACGTGGATGGTGCCCGCCCCGGAGTGGTAGACGACGTGGCCGCCGCCGTTGCGCGACCAGTAGTGCGCCCCGGAGAGCTGACCGCCCTCGCCGGCGCGCGGCGAGATCAGCGGGTCGTGCTTGAACTTCCAGCCCGACGCCAGCGAATGGGACCAGCCGATGAAGATCTTCCGGGTCCCGGACTGGTTGCCCATGAACAGCATGATGTGGATGCCCGACTGCGTCGGGTGGGGGAACACCCGCGCGTAGGACGTCTCGGTGACGTTCGACGGCAGCATCGCCGTGGTCAGCACCACGTTGCCGGAGGTGAAGCTGCGCCCGTCGGTCGACGTCGCCACCCGGGTCGTCGTGTTCTCCCCGTGGAAGAACAGGTAGATCCTGCCGTCGGCGTCGTTCCAGACCGCGTGCGGGCTCGACACGTGACTCACCCCGTACCGCTCCCGGGGAATGATCGGGTTGCCCGGGAACTCCCGCCACGGACCCGTGAGCGAATCGGCGTACGCCAGGCAGATCCCGCCCGGAGGGTCGTGCGGCGCGTAGTACATGTACCAGGCGCCCAACGGGTTCCGGACCCGCCCGGCCACGTACCGGACCGAGGGGAAGATCAGCTCGTTCGTGGGGTTGTAGGCGAGCGACGACTTGTCGAGCGCCGCGCCCAGGCGGGTGAACGCCGGGAAGCCCGGCACGGCGGCGCGCGCGGGCGGCGCGATGCCCAGGGCGGCGGCCGAGCCGACGGCGGCGGCGCCGATGAGCAGGGTCCTGCGGTTCAGCGTCGTCCGGTTCAGGGCGAGTTCTCGGTCCGTATCCATGGCGACCTTCCTCCGGCCCGGGCGGCCGCCGCGCTCCGGTGCGCGGCGGCGCGGGAAGGACGCGCCGGGCCTTGTCGGATCCGAGTCTCGGGCGACGTCGGTCCGGCCGTCCAGACTGATAATGCGAACTATCCGCGGTCGACGGGTGGCGGCAGGCCTCTCGACGTCGTCAGCACCGAACGACTGTCATCCGCGCGGGTTCAGCAGTGCGTCGAGCGGGGCGACGGGGACGATGTCCGCGGCCTTGACGGCGAGGGCCGGGTCGACGGTGACGAGGGCGTCCGCCTGGAGGCGGCACACCGCCAGGTACTCGGCGTCGCGCAGATCCGGCCAGCCGTGCTCACGCGCGAGCTGCCAGGCGACGCGGCGGGAGACGCGATCACCGAGCAGCCGCATCTTGCGCCCCGTGATCTGTTCGTGCACGGCGAGGGCGTCCCGCTCGGTGCGGGAGCCGGCGCGGACGTCGTGCAGCAGCCGCGTGAGGGCGTCGGAGTGGATCGACTTCGGTGCCACGAGCTGGTGCGCGGGATCGACGGTCAGGTCGTCGTCGACGAGGCGCAGCAGGGTCGGGGCGTCGATCGCGTAACGGGTCATCGGTCCCCTCGGGTCGCTGGTACGACGGTACGCCAGGGAACGATCCGGCGGGGGACCGCGTCGGCATGCCGTGGCGTCGTCGACCGGGCCGACGTGCTCGTCCTGGGCTTCACGCGTACGATCGCGGCAACCTGAGGCATTCCCGGCCAGGAACGACCAGATGACACCGCTGCTGCTCGCGACCCTCGTCTTCGCCGGTGCGGCCCTCGTCACCGTGTGGGGCAGCATCCGGCTCGCGGGTCTCGGCGATGTGCTCGCCGACCGCACGGGCTGGGGCGAGGCGATCTTCGGCGCCGTGTTCTTCGGCGTCTTCACCTCGCTCAGCGGGATCGTCATGACGGCGCTCTCCGCCGCCGACGGCTACCCGGAGCTCGCCTACGCCAACGCGGTCGGCGGCGTCGCCGCGCAGACGTTCGCGATCGCCGTCGCGGACCTCTTCTACCGGCGTTCCAACCTCGAGCACGCCGCCGCCTCCCTGCCGAACGTGCTCTTCGGCTGCCTGCTGATGGCCATGCTCACCGTCACGCTCATGGGCAGCTTCACCCCCGAGACCGTGCTCGGCCCCGTCCACCCGACCACCCTCGTCCTCGTCGTCCTCTACGGCACGGGCCTCGTCCTGATCCGCCGCTCGGCGGCCCAGCCGATGTGGCGTGCGGTCAGGACGGAGTCCACCCGCCAGGACGTCGTCGACGAGAACGCCGCTCCGGCACGGCGCCTGCGAGGCCTGTGGATCGAGTTCGCCGCGGTGGCTCTGCTCGTCAGCGCGGGCGGAGCGGCCATCGCGCGGTCGGCCCAGCAGATCGTGGGCGGGACCGGCCTGAGCGCAGGGTTCGTCGGCGCCGTCCTCATGGGCGTCGTCAACGCCCTTCCCGAGACCGTCACCGCGGTGGCGGCCGTGCGCCGCGGGGCGCTGACCCTCGCCATCGCCGCGATCCTGGGCGGCAACACCCTCGACGTGCTCAACGTCGCGATCGGCGACGTTTTCTATGTAGGCGGCTCGATCTACCACGCGCCCGGCCCGGACTCGCTCTTCCTGACCGCCGCGAGCATCCTGATGACGATCGTCGTCGTCGCCGGGCTCCTCGTCCGCCAGGATCGCGGACCGGCCAGGGTCGGGTTCGAAGGCATCGGACTGGCCCTGGCCTACGGCACGACGGTGCTGGTCCTCGCCTTCTGAACCGTGCGACCGCGACTGCGCCGACAGGTCTCGCCCGATATCCCGCGCAGGCCCTGTTCGAACCACGTCCCGCGCCGGCTCCCGCTCGGACGAGGTGCCGCTCGGACGAGGTCCGGCTCAGACGAGGTCTCGGGCGATCCGTCGCTGCCAGTTCTGCGAGTAGACGCGCGGGTGCCCCTGTTCCTCGTCCAGCTCGTAGGCGTCGAGCTGCGCGTTGATCAGGAAGTCGGTCGCCGTGCAGGTCAGGACGGTGCGCGTGACCACCTCGACGCGCCAGTCGGCGCCGTTCTCCAACCGGCGGACGGTGCGCGTCTCGCCGCGTACCGAGGTCACGTCGTTCCATCGGAAGCTGTACCACTCGCGGGTGTCGCGGTGGATCACCGTGCCCGTGTCCTCGAGCCGAAAGGTGCCCTGGTCGTTGACGATCTCGAGCGTCGAGACGTCGGTGGCGAGATCTCTCGTGACGCGCCAGGAGTGCCGGCCGGTGGCGAGCACCGTGGTCTCGGCCTCCTCGGCGGCCTCCGGGGGTTCGAGCGGCCGGTGCCGGTCGTCCTCGGAACGGGGACGACGGACCGGCAGGTACAGCGCGCTGCTGCTGGTCGTGATCGTCACGGTCGCCGGCTCGGGTGCCGGCCAGATCAGCGGCCAGTACGACGTCGAGATCGACACCCGCAGCCGGTGCCCGGCGGGCAGCGCCTGGGCCATGCCGTTGAGCTGGACCGTCACCGGGTAGGTGCGGCCGGCCTCGAGCGGCCGCGGATGCTCGCTGCCGTCGCGGTGCGTCAGGTTGAGCACCCCGTAGGTCACGCGGGTCGCCTCCCCGTCCGGGGCGACGTCGGACAGCCGGACCGCGAGCTGCGCCACGGGACGGTCCGAGGAGATCTCGAGTCCCACGCGCGGCAGGCCGAGCAGCTCCAGGGGCTCGGCGAGCGGCTCCGTCTCGAACACGAGCGCGCCGCCGTCCTCCTCGCGCTGGTCGTACGGCAGGTCGGGCACCGCCGAGTAGGACGCCCACTTGCCGGCGAACATCCCGACGCTGAGGGGTGAGAGCAGGCTGACCCGTTGCCCGCCGGTCTCGTCACGCTCCGTCGTCACCTGGCCGCTGCCCACGGGGGACAGGTGGTGGGGCGAGAAGCGGTACTCCCGGTCCTCGACCCCGGGGGCCGGCCAGGTCGGCTCGGTGACCCAGCGTCCCGGCCGGTCCTCGTAGGAGGCGCTGGGCGGGACGCTGTCCTGCATCCAGGCGCGCAGCATCGGCTCGTCCTCGAGGCCGGTGTCCACCCCCTTGAGCCAGTGGTCCCACCAGCGCACCACCTCCTGGAGGAAGCCGATCGCCGGGCCCGGCACGCCGAGGTGCGGGTAGCGGTGCCCCCAGGGGCCGATCAGGCCCTTGCGGGGGACGTCGAGATTTTCCAGGAGCCGGAAGATCGCGTTGGTGTAGCCGTCGGCCCAGCCGCCGACGGCCATCACCGGGCATCGCACCCGGGAGTAGTCCTCGCAGACCGACGCCGGCTTCCAGTAGTCGTCCCGGCGCTGGTGCCGCAGCCAGGTGTCGAGCCAGAGCCCGCTGCCCTCGAGGCGTTCCCGCCACATGGAGCGCCACCGGTCGCCGACGACGGCGGGATCGGGCGGGAGGCTGTTGAACGCGAACATCACCGTCGCCTCGGACAGGTTGTCCGCGAGCAGGCAGCCGCCCATGTAGTGCATGTTGTCCACGTACAGGTCGTCGGTCGCCGACGCGCTGACGACGGCCTTGAGCGCGGGTGGCGCGGCGGCGGCCACCTGGAGGCTGTTGAAGCCGCCCCAGGAGATGCCCATCATCCCGACGTTGCCGTCGCACCACGGCTGCTCCGCCAGCCAGGCGATGACGTCCTCGGCGTCGTGGAGCTCCTGGGGACGGTACTCGTCCACCAGCACACCGTCGGAGTCACCGCTGCCACGCAGGTCCACGCGCACGCAGACGTATCCGTGCCCGGCGATGTACGGATGGTTGTGCGCGTCCCGGCCCCGGGTGGAGTCCCGCTTGCGGTAGGGGATGTACTCCACCACGGCGGGGACCGGGCGCGTGGCGGCGTCGACCGGTGCCCACATCCGCGCTGCCACGCGCTGGCCGTCGCGCAGCGGGATGAACACGTTCTCGACGGTCTCGACCTCGTACGGCAGATCGGTGACCGTCCTCATGCAGGGTCCTCCTCGGGGACGGGATCGAACTCGAAGGGCAGCAGCTCCACCGCACGGCGGAATCGGTCGGCGAGCTGGTCGTGGTCGTCGGCGCCGAGGTACACGCTGCCCAGCCGGAACCGGTAGCTGTCCTGGTGCGGCAGGTCGGAGAGGCGGTCGCCGGGCTTCACCTGGAGGGCGGCCTTCGTGCCCGGGAGAGCCCGTTCGAGGGCCGCCAGGTCCTCCTCGCCGGGGACGCCGCGGACGATCGCGTCGGTGTCGTGGAAGAGATGCCACTGGCCGGCGACGGCGAACGGGCCCTGCCGGTGCGGCATCTCCGGGGGCTCGCCCAGCGCGACGTCGATCGCCACCTCGTGGTTGGACGTGCCGTCGACCTTGAGGAAGAGCTCGGTGTGGGACTGGGAGATGCGCGTGTTCACCTCGATGAGCCGCAGGCGGTCGGTCTCCCGGTGCCACATGTACTCGGCGTTGAAGGCGCCGTCGTCGTACCCGATGTGACGCAGGAACCGTTCCGCGGTGTCGACCATCCGCTGCTGCACCTCGGCCGGGACGGTCACGGCGGGGTAGTCGATGTGGTCGATGCTGTGCCCGGAACGGTTGCGGTGCATGTCGACGACGCCGTGCACGCTGAACCTGCCCCGGGCCACCACGCCCTCGGGGGCGGCCTGGATGCCTGAGATGATCTCCTCGGCGAGGCAGGTGTTCCCGCCGGCGTCCCGGAGACTCTCCGGGAGGTCGACCCGGCTCAGCACCTGGTTGAAGGCGTCGCCGACGCCGGTGATCTCCTCCCGGATCTCGTCCAGGGCGGACTCGAACTCCCGCTCGTCGTGGATCTCGAACCCGAGGTTCGACGAGTGTGCCTTGACCGGCTTCACCCAGAACGGGTAGGGCAGCTCCACCTGGTCCAGCGCGTCGTCGGCGAACGGGTCGAACGCGGTGAACCCGGGAACCACCTCGGGGACCGACCGCCGTTGTTCGAGCCGGCTCCAGTACTTGTGCTCGCACTTGAGCACGCTCGTCACGGACGGAGCGGGGATGTCGTTCTCGTGGCACAGGATGGGTGCCACCAGCGAGCTCGGGAAGTCCCAGTGGCACACGATGGCGTCGATCGGCCCGGGGAACTCGGCGAGCTGCGCGCGTGCCTCGTCGAGCAGCGCGTCGAAGTCGTGGTCCGTGCTGCGCACGAGCGGCTCGTAGTCGAGCAGCGGGTGGAACGAGTAGCGCGCGGCCTGCCGCATGCTCTCCAGCTCCTCCCGCTGGAGGTCGGTCATGCCCAGCACGAAGACGTTGCGCCTCCGGCCGTCGGACTCGCTCATACCTCGACGCAACCACGAGCCGCACCCACTCGCAACGACGCACGGGACCGGGGCACGAACCGTGTGCGCCGGTGACGGCGGCGAGCACCGGCGTCGACCCGGCCTCCGGCCCGTGGTGCCGGTGATGCGAGTGGGTGGGGTGCTTCCTAGCGTGGAGGGGCATCGGCGGCGCGCCCGGCGGCGCCGACCCCATCGACATGAGGAGGAGCGATGAAGACTGCCGCGATGGTGGAGACCTACCCGAAGTCGATCAACCTCGACCGTACGCAACTGGCGGGGGTGGTCGACCGGATCATCGAGTGCGCGCAGGCCTGCACCGCCTGCGCGGACGCTTGCCTCAGCGAGGACACCGTGGCCGAGCTGACCAAGTGCATCCGCACCAACCTGGACTGCGCCGACATCTGCGAGACCACCGCACGCGTGCTGTCCCGGCACACCGGCTACGACGCCAACATCAGCCGCTCGCTGCTCGACGCGTGCATCACCGCCTGTCAGACGTGCGGTGACGAGTGCGAGCGGCACGCGGGCACGCACGAGCACTGCCGCGTCTGCGCCGAGGCGTGCCGCTCCTGCGAATCGGCCTGCCGGGAGCTGCGGACCACGATGAGCTGACGCCATGGGCGAGACGACCCCGCGGATCGGGCCCGCCGGGCGGCCCGGCGCTGCTCCCGCACGTCGGCCGCCGCCCAGCGGGTCGCGATCAGCAGCGCCAGCCCCAGCGCCGGCACCTCACCGAGCGCCCACATGAGCGCCCCGGCGGCCTGCTGGTCGGTGACCGGGTCGGTGAGCCACTCGGGCCGCACCTGCGCCAGCGCTCCGGCCGCGAGCAGCATCCGCGAGCTGGTGACCAGCACGAGCCCGAGCACCGTGTGGAAGATCATCGCGGGTGCGAGCATGACCAGCCGCAGCGGGTACGGCGGCCGGTGCGGCACGGGATCGATACCGATCAGGATCGTCGTGAACGCGTACCCGGCCACGCCGAAGTGCAGCACCGCCGCGAGGTGCACGACGCCGTTGGTGAGGCTGAGCTCGAAGAGGGGCGTCGCGTAGAAGACCGCCATGCTCACCACCACGTCGGCGGTGGCCACCACGGGATGCAGGAGCACCCGGGTGATCCGGCTGTTCAGCACGGCGAGCAGCCACTCGCGCGGCCCGCGCGGCCCGTCGGTCGCGGGCGGCAGCGCGCGGAGCGCGAGGGTCGCGGGCGCCGCCAGGGCGGCCAGGAGCGGCACTCCGGTGACGAGCACCATGTGCTGGACCATGTGGGCGCTGACCAGCACGTGCCCGTACGCGGCGGGGCCGCCACCGGTGACCCACAGCAGCAGGAGCATCGCACCGGCCCAGGCGAGCACCCGGCCGACCGGCCACCGGTCGCCACGCCGCGCCAGCCGCGCGGTCCAGCGCAGGTAGGTCACGAGCCCTGCGACCGCCAGCACGGCGGGCACCGGTTCCGGGCTCCACCGGGTCAGCGCGGTCGCGACCGACAGGGGCGGCAGCGCCGCGTCCTGCGCGGCCGACGGCGGAGGCGTCACCCCGCTCAGCGCGACCCCGAGCCCGACGGCCGCCGCGAGCACCACCACCTCGCCCACCGCGAGCCGGGCGAGAGGCCGCCCACCCCGCAGCGCGGCGCGGCCGATCACCACCCGACGATGGGCCCAGCCGGCGACCCCCAGCGCTCCGAGCAGCATGGCCTTGACCAGGAGCAGCAGCCCCCACGGGGTGGTGAGGAGTTCGCCGGGCGAGACCGACATGCCGTGCACCGCGAGCACGCCCGACGCCGCCACGACCGCATAGCACCAGCCCGCGACGCGCGAGAACCGGCGGACCGTGGAGAACGAGGCCGTCCCGCCCGCGAGCGCGCCCCACCGCCCGGCGGACAGGGCCACCAGCACCAGGAGCCCGCCGGCCCACACGGTCACCGCGCCCAGGTGGAGCCAGAGCGCCGAGGCCGCACCGTGGCCCGGCCCGTGGTCCGCGGCGTGCCCGGCCGCCGCGACCGGGACCAGGGCGAGCAGCGCGCAGCCGAGCGCGAGCGGGCTGCGCGCGGGCTCGGGCACGCCACGGACGACACCCGCCACCGCGCCCGCCAGCCCGGTCGCCCAGAGCAAGGGGCCCGCCGGTGCCGTACCGAGGAAGACCAGCAGGGCGGGCGTGCCGTCGTCGGCCACCGGAGAACCGACGACGGTGACGGCGGTCAGGACCAGGCAGGCGCCCTGGGCGGCCACCCACACCACGGCGGCGACGGCCGCGGCCCGGACCGCGGGCCCGGAGTCGGCCGGCGGCAGGACCGCGACAGCGAGCGCGAGCCCGCCGATCGTGACGGTGGCCGCCAGGCGCGCGACCACCTCGGCCAGCGGAAGTCCCCAGCGCACGGCCGCGCCCGGGTCGCGCAGGACGGGATCGTCCGGCCCGCCGACGGCCAGCCCGGCGGCGGCGGCGATCACGGCGGCCGCGAGCGCGACGCCCCCGACGGCGAGCGGGGCGCCGCCTGTCGCGGGCCGGCGGGTCACCGTTCCTCCGCGACGTCCAGTTCGGCGCTCATGCCCGCGGCGTGATGCCCGGAGACGCTGCAGTCGAGCTCGAGCGTCTCGCCGGGCACCGCGGTGACCGTGAGCTCGTGCCGTTCGCCGGGCGCCAGGACCGGGGTGCCCCAGGTACCGCGCGCGCCGCGCACCACGAGGTCGTGGCCGGTCGCGCCCACGTTGGTGACGAGGACGGTGAGCCGGCCGGACGCGGGCACGGCGTCGCCCGTCTCGATGCTCCACTCGGTCAGGCCGACGCGCAGCGTGTCGGTGGGGGCGGCGGACGGTGCGGGAGAGGGCGCGTCGGCCGCGGCGGCGCATCCCGTCAGGAGGCTGCCGGTCAGGAGGGCGACGGCCAGCAGCGCCGCCGGGAGGACGCCGGACGGGCGCGGCCGAGTGGGGCGCGGACGCGCGGGACGTGACCGGGCGGGGCATGGCCGGGGAAGGGCCGGCCGAATGGGGCGCGGTCGCACGAGGCGTTGCCGGGCATCGCGTGGCCGGACGTGGCGCGGTCCCCTCATCGGTCGTCCTCCCGGGTGTCCGCACGCAGGGCGCGGTACCGCTCCAGGAGCGCCGCCGAGCGGTCGGGGTCGAACTTCTCGATCACGGAACCGAGCAGCAGGAGCGAGGGGCCGTGCCGCGGGTCGACGGCGAGTGTTTCCTCCAGCACCGGGACGGCCTGCCGGGGGGAGCCGGTGCGCGTGAGCGCGAAGGCGTACCGGTAGCGCAGGTCCGCATCCAGCGGCCGGAGGCGGACGGCGGCGGCCCACTGCGGGACGGCCGCGGCTTCCCGCCCGGTGTCGTCGAGGCGGTGGGCGAGCGCCGTGCGCAGTTCCACGCGGCCGGGCTGGTCCCGGACGGCGTCCTCGAGGACGGAGGTGGCGGCGTCGGACCGGCCGTGGGGTGTGTCCCCCTGCCCGGCGATGGTGTCCTGCCCGACCGGGCCGTCCCGCCCGGTGGTGGCCGTCTCGCCGGTGGTGCGCTCGGGCGAGCCGGTGGCCGTGTCGGTCGTCCCGGCGGCGCTCGCGGCGCACGAGGCGCCGCCGCCGGTCGTCGTCGTGCAGCCCGGCCCGGGCAGCAGCCCGGG
>NZ_JADBGR010000008.1 GCF_014892515.1 Myceligenerans pegani | reverse complement strand
GGGAGCGCGACGAGCGGGCGGGCGAGCGTGCCGGGCGGCAGCCCTCCGGCCGCGGCCGCCGACGCGACGGCCTCCCGCGCCTCGCTCCGGCTCAGTGCCGTGCCGGCCGCCCGGGCGCCCTTGACCAGGGCGTCCCGCCACGCGGCCTCGAGCTTCCGCGAGGCGCCACCGAGCACCTGGCGGCGCGCCACGGCCGCCGGGTCCTGCGCAGGCGCAGCATCCTGACCCCGCCCTCCGAACACCGTGTCCCGGTCCGGCTCGCCCGTCTCGCCGGCCCTCGCGGGCCCGCCCGACGTGTGCTCCCGGTCCGACCCGCCGGCCCCGTCGCCAGGCGGCTCACCCCCCGCGTCGTCCGCGACCAGGATCGCGTGCGTCGGATCCGGCGTGCTGCGGCGGAACGTGAGCCGCCACTTCCCGGCGAGATCGTCGCGCAGCGCGTCCTGCGCGGCCCGGCTGGTGATGTCCGGATGGTTGTTGGGGATCGCGGCCACGACGCGCCGCGCGTTGACCCCGAGCAGCACCCGGTAGAGCCACGTGCCGGGGTCGTCGGACAGATCGGCCGCGAGCGCCGACGCCTTCGCGTTCCTGAGCGAGGCCTGGGCCGAGCCGTCGAAGAGCGCCCGCAACGGCACCTCGGCGGCACCGGCGAGGGCGGCCGCGCCGTCGTCGCCGCGGCCGCCCTCGCCGCGCGGGTTCGCGCTGCCGGGGAGGAGCACCGTCGCCGCGACGGGTAGGTCCTCCGGTCCGTGTGCGGCCGCGAGGACGGCGTCGTGCACGAGGCGGCTGCCGGCGCCGCTGCCGGCCTCGACGGACTGGGTGCCGTGGGTGTAGATGTTCACGGCGGTCGTGGTGACCCGGTCGAGCGACCGCCAGGTGCGGGCGGTGGGCCGACACACGTAGAGGTCGCTGGCGCTGCCCACGGCCTGCGCCCCGGCGTAGCGGTTGAAGTGGGGCAGGATCGCCTCGTAGACGAGCGAGAGCTCGCCGATCGCCTGCTGCACGGCGAACCCGAGACCGGGGTGGTGGGTGCCGTACCCGTAGGCGAGGAGCAGGCGTCCGTGTTCGCGGTCGCGGAGGCCCTGCAGGCCGCGGGCGAGGAACAGGCGGACGCCGTCGGGGGTGTAGGGCGGGTCGGTGAAGACGAGGTCGGCGGTGCCGCGGGCGGCCTCGGGGAGTCCGACGCGGAAGTCGGCCCAGGCGGTCTCGATGTGCAGCCCGCGCTCGGCGGCGACGGCGTCGATGTACGCGAGCAGTTCCTCGTCGACGTCGACGACGACGGCGCGCGCAGCCGGGTTGCGCAGGCACGTGACGATCGAGGTGAGGTCGTGGTCGCCGACGCACAGGAGCGTGGCTCCGGCCAGGTCGTAGGTGCCGTCCACCCAGAGGGCGCGGCGGACGGTCGTCTCCGGCGTCGCGGGCACGTGGTCGAGGGCTTTCTTCGGCCGCGGGGCGGCGGCGACGATCCGCTCCATGTCGTTCACCAGCTCTGCGGCGGCCGTGAGCCGGTCGTCGGCGGGCAGGCCGAGGGCGGTGGACGTGAGCTGTGCGGCGCGGAAGATCTCGCGGTACTCCCCCGCCCGCTCCGGGCGGATGCGAAGGTCGTCCCCCTCGGCGAGGAGATCGGCGCCCAGGGCGGCGAGGATCTGCTCGACGAGCCGCCGCGGCAGCGCGGTGGCCTGCACCACGTCGGCGAGGGTGGCGCCGTCGGCCAGCACGGCGAGGGCCTCCCGGTGTCCGCGCCCGTACGCCCCGAAGGTCTCCACGAGTTCCCGCACCCGGTCGATCGGGAGCTGGTCCTCGACGAGGCCTCCGGTGTCGCCGGCGGGAGAGTGCGATGCCATACGCGCAACCTACGTCACGCGCGCCACCAGGACGGACCACCGCCTGCTGACTGTCGTTCAGCAGGGTCTCGGACCCCCTTCGGGGCCTCCATGAGGTCTGCGCGGCCCTGCTGAACCGACGTCAGCGGGTGGCGGCCGGCGTCAGGCCTCGCCGTCGTGGCCCGCGTAGTGCGGGCCGTGGCGGCGGAACTCCGGCTCGCCACCCTCCGAGAAGGCCACCGGGTACACGCCCGCGAACCGCAGGAGGTCGGTGATCGTGGTGAGGGGGCGGCCGTCGTCCAGGCGCACGCCCTGGGCGGGGGTCCACGGGGAGCCGGCGCGGCGCAGGAACGAGTTGTCGTCGACCTGCAGCAGGTAGACGAACGTCTCCGCGAGAATGCGGCTGCCCACCTCGCCCAGGAAGTTTCCGTTGCCCTGGAGCTCGGCCTCCTTGAGGACGTAGTACCACAGGGGTGTCTCGCCGAGGTCGTCGAGCGCGGCGGCGACGGCGGGCGTCGCGCCCCGGCGCAGGTCGGCGGGCGCCGGCGGGGTGAGGCCCAGGACGGAGGCCACGGCCTCACCCGTGGGCACGGCATGCTGGTAGGCCCGCAGCAGGTTGCGTTGCGCGAGGTGCCTGAGCAGTTCCCGGACGGCGCCCGTGAAGTCGTTGCCCTCGTTCAGGAGGTCCGACAGGCCGTCGGCGAGGAACGGGTCGAGCCTGCGCGACATGTGGTCCGGGTTGGGGTCGCCGTGGTCCGTGAACAGGGTCCAGTCGACCGCGAACTGCGCCGGCAGTGCCGTGTTCGGAGCGGACGGGTCCGACGACAGGCCTCCCGCGCCGGTCATCAGGAACAGGTCCCGGAGGGTGGCGGAGCCGCTCAGGCTCCCGCTGTTGAAGTTCGCGTTGAGCTCGGTGGTCTCACGCACCAGGGAGTGCCCGAACCGGAACGCCGCCGCCGCGAACTCCACGGGCATCGACACGCGGCGTTCCGGCCGGAACAGCCGGGCGCCGTCGGCGAGCACGGCGTCGAGGACGCCGGGCTTGGTGACGGTCCGCAGGAAGTCGTGCACCAGGAGCCACTGGTAGTGGTACCGCACCAGCTCCCGGGCCTCGGCGAACAGGGCCCGCGGATTGCGCGCCAGGCGCGGGTGCCGGTCGGCCATCCAGTCCACGACCGCGTTGTGGAATCGGATCATCGCCACGTGGAACTGCGCGACAAGCAGGTTCTCGTCGTTCCGCGCGTCGGGGACGATCGCGGCGCCGTCCGCGTCCCGCGGCAGGTCGCGCTGCCGGTCCGGGGCGGGCGCCACGGGGACGAAGTTCTCGCCGAGATCGCCCAGGCGGCCCAGCCGCAGCTTGGCCGAGCCCGGCACGTAGGCGGCCTCGCTCCGGGTGCGGCCGTGGTGCCGGTCACCGGCGAAGCGCGGCCCCGAGCCGTAGAGGCTGTCGAGGTCCAGCAGCGGGACGCGGGCGTTGCGCAGCCGCCGGCGCACCTGACCGGGCGAGAACGCCTCGAACGGGTCGTCGATGATGTCACCGATCGGCGGGAGGCGGCGCTCACGGCCCCCGCGACGGCCGCCGGGCGGCCCCGGGCTCGGCCGCGGCCCGTCCGCGGGGCCCTCGTCGGCCTCCGCACCGGCGAGGAACAGCGTGACGTCGTGGTCGATGAACTGGCCCCAGTACGTGTACACGACCGGGATCGTGGACTCGCGGGGACCGGGGTCCGCTGACTCGATCATGCCCGCGCCGAGCCGTTGCAAGGCGTCCTTGGTGGCTTCCGGGTCGAGAGGCGAGAGGTGCGTCAGCGGATATTCCTCCGCCGCGCCGGCGAACAGGTAGTCGAACGCCGTCGTCGCGTCGAACCTGCCGGCGCGCAGGTCGCGCCGCACCGCCTCCTCGGTCCGGGGCAGCAGCGTCGCACGGCTCGTGGCCGGATCGGCCTGGCCGGCGGGCCGGTCCTCGGGCGTGAGGACGCCGCCGTGCCCGATCCGGCCCACCGTGCGGCCGGCCGGCGTCTCGGCCAGGTCCGCCGGCTCGTACGGGGTGCCACTGGTCTCTCCCGGATGAAGTGCCGGGGCGGTGCGGTCCATGGATTCTCCTCGGATGGGTTCTCACCGGGCTAGACGCACGCCGGACCGATTTGGATGCCCTCCGCGGCGACAGTTCAGCCAGGGCCGAAACGTCGGTCGCGGCAGGCCGCTCCGCCAGCAGCTCGTCGAGGCGGCGGTGCATCCGCCCGGCGTCGCCCCTCGGGAGGCATCAGACGAGGCCCTCGGCGTGACGCGCGCACACGTCGTCGTGCCCGATTCCGCGTTCCGGCGTGCGGCGTGGCACGCTGGACCAGCGCGGCATCGGGCCGCGAACGCGGCGGCCGGCAGGGCCGCGCGACCCTTCCGGCGCTGAAGGAGTATTCCGCGTGCAGGTGTGGACCGACCTGGAGCAGGTTCCCGCGGGGTTCGGGCCGTCCGTGGTGACGATCGGCAACTTCGACGGCATGCATCGCGGTCACCAGGCCGTGCTCGGCCGGATCGTCTCACTGGCGAGGGCCGACGACGCCCGTGCGGTGGCCGTGACCTTCGACCCGCATCCCGCCGCCGTGCACCGCCCCGAGACCGCGCCCGAGCTGATCACGAGCCTCACCGACCGGCTCGACCTGATGGCCGCGGCCGGCCTCGACGGCGTCCTCGTGGTCACGTACACGCTGGACTTCGCCGCGCAGACCCCCCAGGAGTTCGTGGGCAAGTACCTCGTGGACGGGCTCGGCGCGCGCACCGTCGTCGTCGGGCACGACGTGCGCTTCGGCAAGCAGAACGCCGGCACGCTGTCGACCATGGTCGAGCTCGGCGGCGAGCACGGCTTCGAGGTCGTGGCGATCGAGGACGTCGGTGGTGACGATCATCACCGCTGGTCGTCGACGGCGGTGCGGGCGAACCTCAGCGAGGGCGACGTGGCGGCGGCCGCGAGGGTTCTCGGGCGCGCGCACCGCGTGCGGGGCACCGTCGTGCACGGCGACGCGCGCGGCCGCGAGCTGGGCTTCCCGACGGCGAACCTGGGCGGCATCGCCGGGATGGTGCCCGCCGACGGCGTGTACGCCGGCTGGCTGCGCCGCCCGGAGCTGGCCGAGCGGGCGCCGTCGGACCCCGACTGCGTGCTGCCCGCCGCGATCTCGGTCGGGACCAACCCGACGTTCGACGGCGTGGAGCGCCGCGTCGAGGCCTACGTGCTCGACCGGGACGACCTGGACCTGTACGACGAGCAGGTCGTCCTGGAGTTCACCGAGCACCTGCGGCCCACGATCCGGTTCGAGGGCATGGCACCGCTCATCGCCCAGATGCACGACGACGTCGCCCGGGCGCACACGATCCTGAACGCCTGATCGCCGCTGTCCCGACGCCGCGGACGCCGAGCGCCCGGGTCACGACGGCAGGACGGCCGTGGCCGCGTCGAGGTAGGCCTCGGCGTCGAACCCGTCGAAGAGCGAGTGCTGCACCATGAACCCCTGGCCGAGCCCGAGCAGCACGGGCAGGATGCGCTCCGCGGCGGCCTCCGGGCCGTCGGGAGCGTACTCCGGGTGCTGGACGAACCAGCGCTCCAGCGCCGCCCGGAACGACGTGCGCACCACCCCGATCGCCTCGTGCACCATCTCCAGGATCTCGGGCTCGATCGTCGCCTCGCTCCAGAGCTGCAGGAGGATGCGCGGCTCGATCCCGTCCCGCAGCACGCCGCCGAGCACGATCCGTAGGATCTCGCCGGGGCTGGGCGGCTCGACGCCGGACGACGCGGCGACCAGTTCCTCGTTGCGGCGCAGCAGCGTGGTGCGCGCGACCGCGACGAACAGCTCCCGCTTGCCACCGGCGAAGTGCGCGTAGATCGCGCCGGTGGACAGGCCGGACTCCGCCAGCACGTCCGCCATCGAGGTGCGCTGGTACCCCTTGGCCGTGAACGCGCGCAGCGCGGCGGCGAGGATCTCCTCCCGGCGCGCACGCCGGTGCGCGTCGCTGACCTTGGGCACTGTGCTCTCCCTCACGAATCGGTGTGTTGACAAGGGTACGGACACGGAGGATCGTGGGTCTGGAAAAACGAACGTTCGTTTTCCATGATGACCCCGCCGCCGCTCCGGCGCCACCCCACGACGCCGCCCGGCGACGTCCGACACGGCGTCCCGCACGTGACGTCCCACCAGTGACGGAGACCTGTCATGTCCCACGACACCCCCGCCGGGGCACCCGCGCCCCACACACCCGCCGGCAGACTCGTCGGCGCGACGCTCGGGCTCGGCCTCGTGCTGACCCTCATCGTGCTCGCCTTCACCTGGCCGGCGGTGACCGCCGACGCGAAGGACCTCCCGGTCGCGATCACCGGCCCCGACGACGCCGTGACCGCCCTGACCGACCAGCTCGAGGAGGCCCGGCCCGGCGCCCTCGACCTGATCGAGGTCGCCGACCGCGACGAGGCCGTCCACGCCGTCGAGACACGGGAGACCTACGGCGGCATCGTCCTCGGCGACCTCTCCGCCGGCGAGGCGCCCGAGGTCCTCACGTCCTCGGCCGCGGGCGGCGTGACCCACCAGCTCATGAATCAGATCGCCCAGCAGTTGCAGACCGCCGTCACCGAGCGGGCGACCGCCGCGATGAGCGAGCGGATGACCGCCGCGCAGGCCGAGGCCGCCGAGGCGACGCAGCGCGCCGTCCAGGACGCGGTCTCCGCGGCGCTCGCCGCAGCCGCCCGAGGCGAGCGGCCCCCGGCGCCCGAGGGGCCCGCACCCGCCCCGGACCCCATGACGATCGAGATCCCGCGGGTCACGGTGACCGAGGTCGTTCCCCTGTCCGACGACGACCCGAACGGCAGCGGATTCACCGCCGCCCTGTTCCCGACGCTCCTGGGCGGGATGATCGGCGGGATCGGTATCTCGATCGCCGTCCAGGGCGCCCTGCGGCGCGTGGTCGCGACACTGCTCTACGCCGTGCTGGGGGGCGGGATCCTCACCGGCGTCCTGCAGGGCTGGTTCGGCGCACTGCAGGGCGACTGGTGGTGGACGCTGGCCGCCCTCTCGCTGTCGATCGGCGCGATCGCGGCGCCGATCACCGGGATCGTGGCGCTCGTCGGGCGTGCGGGGATCGCCGCCGGTCCGGTCCTCATGCTGCTGATCGGGAACCCGATCGCCGGCGTCACGGTGCCGAAGGAGTTCCTGCCCTGGCAGTGGGGCGAGATCGGCCAGTGGTTCCCGCCCGGCGCGAGCGGCACCCTGCTGCGCGACCTCTCCTACTTCCCGGCGGCGGACCCCGCGAACGCGTGGATCGCACTCGGCGCCTGGGCCGCGGGCGGCATCGTGCTCTCCCTGGTGGGCCACGCGCGGACGACGACGGAGAGCTAGGAACGCAGGGCCGGCTGCTTGACCGAGTAGATGAAGCCGGTGAGGCGGTTCTCGCCCAGGGACTGGCGCACCGTGAGATCGAGGATCTGCAGGAAGTTCCCGAACTCGACCTCGGTCATCGTCGATCCGATGAGCTGGATGTTCCGGTCCCCGACCGGCCGCCAGCCCATCTGGATCGGGTCCACGGGGTCGGCGACGTTCTCCGTGAGCACCGCCGGGTAGCGCGTACGCACGATGACGCGCCCCTGAAGCGCCACGAGCGTCAGGTAGGTCTCCTGGAACGCGATCCCGAGTTCGGTGTTCTCCGGCCACCACGGCAGCGCGGACACGAGCGCCTGCAGCAGCTCCGGGCTGCTGTCGGTCCCCTCGCTGTCCGAGTCCACGATGTCGACGCTCGCCTCGCGCCCCACGAGGGCGGGGAGCGCCGCCACCACTGCCCCGACGTCTGCCAGACCCGCTGTTATTCGTACCCCCACGAGGCACAAAGGTATCAATCCGACATGGCACTCAGGAAGTCTGGAAGTGATTGACAATCACGGCGAATCTGCTGATCAGCGGGTAACCAGAACGGGCCTGGCCAGATCCTCACCCTTGCGGCGGGTATCCTCCACCAGCGCGACGAGATCTCCCGACGGGTCGATCGCCGCCAGGACACCGGTCCGGCCGCTGGGTGCGATCCACTGACCGAAGCCCAGGGCACGCGCCTCCGCCTCGTCGACGTCCCGCACGGGAAGGATCCCGCGCGCCGCGACGGCGAGCGGCAGCGTGGCGAGCGTGCCGTCGCGGTCGGCCTGCGCCTCCATCGCGTCGAGCGTCCGTGCCACGTCGAGGCCGTATCCGCCGACGCGGGTGCGCCGCAGCGCGGTCAGGTGGCCTCCGGTGCCGAGCGCGGCTCCGAGATCCCGCGCGAGCGCGCGCACGTACGTCCCCGAGGAGACGGTGACCCGCACGTCCAGGTCCAGCACGGGCACCCCGTCGGCCGTCCCGGCCCGGGCGTCCAGGACGTCGAACCGCGACACGGTGACGGGGCGAGGCGCCAGTGCGACGTCCTCGCCCGCCCGGGCGCGCGCGTACGCGCGCTCGCCGTCGATCTTGATCGCCGAGACGGTGGTGGGAACCTGCATGATGTCGCCGGTCAGCCGGTCGACGGCGGCTCGGAGCGCGTCGTCGGGCAGGCCGGAGGCGCCGTCGGACGCGACGGTCTCGCCCTCGGCGTCGTCGGTGTTCGTCGCCACACCCAGGCGGATCGTGGCGTCGTAGTCCTTGTCGGCGCCCACCACGTACGTCAGGAGACGCGTCGCCTTCCCGATCCCGAGCACGAGCACACCCGTCGCCATGGGGTCGAGCGTGCCGGCGTGGCCGACCTTCCGGGTGCCGGCCAGGCCCCGCGTCCGCGCGACGACGTCGTGACTGGTCCATCCCTGCGGCTTGTCGACGACGACGAACCCGTCGGGGGCGGTCGGGCGGCGCGGGGGCCGCTCGGACGCGCGTCCGCGACCCTCCGGACGAGCGCTCACCGCTCGTCGTCGTCGACCGGGTGCTCGGACGAGTCGGCCTCGCCGGGCGCCTTCTTGTACGGGTCGACCTCGCCGGCATGCCGCGCGCCCGCGCGGAGCCGGGCCAGTTCGGCGTCGCGGCGCTGCGCCTCGAGCAGCGCGGCGTCCAGGTGCGCGGCACTCTCCGGTACGGCGTCGAGATGGAACTCGATGGTGGGCGTGAGGCGTACGCCGGTCTGCTTGCCCACCTCGCTGCGGATGATCCCCGTGGCGCTCCGCAGCGCGGCGGCGGTCTCGGCGCGGTCCTCGTCGGAGCCGTACACGGTGTAGAACACCGAGGCGTTCTGCAGGTCTCCGGTCACGCGCACGTCGGTGATCGTCACGAACCCGAGACGCGGGTCCTTGATCCGCGAGTCCAGCATCCGCGCCACGATCTCCTTGATCCGGTCGGCGAGCCGCCGGGCACGAGGATTCTCGTTCATGGTTTCCCTTTCTCGGGGCGAAAGGCCGCGCGAGACGGCCTGCCGTCGTGACGACGGCGCCTGTCCGCACGGCCTCCGGGACGCCGGGCGGCGGACCCGACATCGGCCCGCCGCCCGGCGTCGTGACAACGGGTCAGCTGCGCGGGATCTCGCGCATCTCCCACGTCTCGATGATGTCGCCCTCGGCGATGTTGTTGAACGTCCCGAGTCCGATACCGCACTCGAAGCCCTCGCGGACCTCCGTGGCGTCGTCCTTGAACCGCTTGAGCGACTCGACCGTGAGGTTGTCCCCCACGACCGTGCCGTCGCGCAGCACACGCGCCTTGGCGTTGCGGCGGATCTCGCCGGACCGGACGATCGAGCCGGCGATGTTGCCGAACTTCGAGGAGCGGAAGATCTCGCGGATCTCCGCGGTGCCCAGCTGGACCTCCTCGTACTCCGGCTTGAGCATGCCCTTGAGGGCGGCCTCGATGTCGTCGATCGCCTGGTAGATGACCGAGTAGAACTTGACGTCGACGCCCTCGCGGTCCGCCAGCTCCTCGACCCGCTCGCCGTACTTGACGTTGAAGCCGAGGATCACCGCGCTGTCGACCGTGGCGAGGTTGACGTCGTTCTGCGTGATGGCACCCACACCGCGGTGGATGACACGCAGCTCGACCTCCTCGCCCACGTCGATCTTGAGCAGTGCGTCCTCCAGCGCCTCGACGGCACCGGACACATCGCCCTTGAGGATGAGGTTGAGGCTCTCGACCTTGCCCTTCTTGAGCTCGGCGTCGAAGTCCTCGAGGCTGATCCGCTTGCGCCGCTTGGCCAGCAGTGCGGCCCGCTCGGCGGCCTGGCGCTTCTCGGCGATCTGCCGTGCCGTGCGGTCGTCCGGCGCCACGAGGAACGTGTCACCGGCGCTCGGCACCGACGTCAGACCTGTCACCTGGACCGGACGGGCCGGAGTGGCCTCCTCCACCGCGTTGCCGTGCTCGTCGATCATGGCGCGCACGCGGCCGTAGGCCGTACCCGCCACGATCCCGTCGCCGACCCGCAGGGTGCCGGACTGGACCAGCACGGTGGCCACGGCACCGCGACCGCGGTCGAGGTTCGCCTCGATCGCGACGCCGCGCGCGTCCTTGTTCGGGTTGGCCCGCAGGTCCAGCGACGCGTCGGCGGTCAGCAGGACCGCGTCGATCAGGTCCTCGATGCCGATGCCGGGCTTGGCCGCGACATCGACGAACATCGTGTCACCGCCGTACTCCTCGGCCACCAGGTTGTACTCGGTGAGCTGCTGGCGGACCTTCGCCGGGTTCGCGCCGTCGACGTCGATCTTGTTCACGGCCACCACGATCGGCACGCCCGCGGCCTGCGCGTGGTTCACCGCCTCGACCGTCTGCGGCATCACGCCGTCGTCGGCCGCGACCACGAGGATCGCGATGTCCGTCACGTCCGCACCGCGGGCACGCATGGCGGTGAACGCCTCGTGACCCGGGGTGTCGATGAACGTGATGGCGCGGTCGACGCCCTCGTGCTCGTGGCGGATCTGGTACGCGCCGATGTGCTGCGTGATGCCACCGTGCTCGCCCGCGACGACGTCCGACTTGCGGATGGCGTCGAGCAGCTTCGTCTTGCCGTGGTCGACGTGACCCATGACGGTCACGACCGGCGGACGCGGCAGCTGGTCCTCGTCGGCCTCGTCGGCCTCCTCGGCCTCCAGGTCGATGTCGAACGCCCCGAGCAGCTCGCGGTCCTCCTCCTCGGCCGAGACCATCTCGATCACGTAGCCGAGCTCGGCACCCAGGGTGCCGAACGTGTCCTCGTCGAGGGACTGCGTTGCCGTGGCCATCTCACCGAGGTGGAACAGGACCGTCACGAGCGCGGCGGGGTTCGCATCGATCTTGTCGGCGAAGTCGTTCAGGGACGAGCCCTGACGCAGCCGCACGACCGTGCTGCCGTTGCCGCGCGGGACGCTGACGCCGCCGAGCGACGGGGCCTGCATCGCCTCGAACTCCTGGCGCTTCTGGCGCTTGGACTTCCGCCCCCGGACCGGGCGTCCGCCGGCACGCCCGAAGGCGCCCTGCGTCGACCCGCGACCGCCGCCACCGCGGCCGCGGAAGCC
>NZ_JADBGR010000007.1 GCF_014892515.1 Myceligenerans pegani | reverse complement strand
GGGCCTGGTCAACCAGATCGACTACGCCTACGAGAACGAGGACGGCACGCCCAAGGCCCTCGCGGACAACGCCGAGATCAAGGACCTGTACGACACGGTCATCGAGCAGTACGAGGCCGGACTGTCGGCAGGCTTGGCGCAATGGGGTGAGGACTGGGCGACAGGGTTCCAGAAGGATGCCTTCGCCACGATGCTGTGCCCGGCGTGGATGACGGGGACGATCGAGTCGAACTCGGGCGGCGTCGACGGCTGGAACGTCGCGGATGTCTTCCCGGGTGGGGGCGGCAACTGGGGTGGTTCGTTCCTGACGGTCCCGGCGTCGGGTGAGCACACCGAGGAGGCCAAGGAGCTGGCGGCGTGGCTCACCGCGCCCGAGCAGCAGACCGCGGCCTTCGAGGAGGCGGGCAACTTTCCCTCGCAGCTGGAGGCGCAGGAATCGGAGCAGGTGCAGTCCTACACGAACGAGTTCATGAATGACGCGCCGGTCGGGCAGATCTTCTCGAACCGTGCCCAGGCGATCGAGGGCAACCCGTTCAAGGGCCCGAACTACTTCGCGATCCACCAGGCGGTGCAGCAGGGCATCGAGCGCGTCGAGACGACGGGCGAAGAGCCGGAGAAGTCGTGGGAGAAGACCCTCGCGGCCTACGACGCGCTCGGCCTGTGACGACACGGCTCAACCTTCGAGCGGGCGGTCCTCGCCTCGTCGTCCGGCGAGGCGAGCGGCCGTCCGCTCGGCACGGATGCCAGTGCTCCCGCGCAGTTCAGTCCCCTCCCGCGCACTCGATCAGGAAGCCGACATGTCCGCACTCATGACCGCGGGGCCCGTGACGGGCTCTACCCCGCCGGAGCGCCGGGCGCCGCGCCGGCTCGGGTTCTCCCAGACCCTGGGGCGTTGGGACGTCAAGGTCTCGCCCTATCTCTACATCTCCCCGTTCTTTGTCCTGTTC
>NZ_JADBGR010000006.1 GCF_014892515.1 Myceligenerans pegani | reverse complement strand
ACGGAGGTTGCTCCGGGTGAGTGCACGGTGGTGACCGGTGAGGGCTACACGCCGAACTCGACGGTGACGGTGCAGCTGACGGACGCCGACGGGAACCCGGTGGGTGACCCGATCGTGGCCGAGACCGATGACACCGGTGCGTTTACCGTGGACCTGTGTGTTCCGGAGGATGCCGAGCCGGGTGACTACACGGTGATCGGTACGGACGACGAGACCGGTACGCCGGC
>NZ_JADBGR010000005.1 GCF_014892515.1 Myceligenerans pegani | reverse complement strand
GGGCCTGGTCAACCAGATCGACTACGCCTACGAGAACGAGGACGGCACGCCCAAGGCCCTCGCGGACAACGCCGAGATCATCGACCTGTACGAGACCGTCGTGGAGCAGGACGAGGCGGGCCTGTCGGCCGGCCTGACGCAGTGGAGCCCCGACTGGGACTCCGCGTTCCAGAACGACGGCTTCGCCACGATGCTGTGCCCGGCGTGGATGACCGGCCCGATCGAGGAGCGTGCGGGCGGCGTCGACGGCTGGAACGTCGCGGATGTCTTCCCCGGTGGGGGCGGCAACTGGGGTGGTTCGTTCCTGACGGTCCCGGCGTCGGGTGAGCACACCGAGGAGGCCAAGAAGCTGGCGGCGTGGCTCACCGCGCCCGAGCAGCAGACCGCGGCCTTCGAGAACGCCGGAACCTTCCCGTCCCAGCTCGAGGCGCAGGCCTCGGAGGCGGTGCAGTCGTACACGAACGAGTTCATGAACGGCGCGCCGGTCGGGCAGATCTTCTCGAACCGTGCCCAGGCGATCGAGGGCAACCCCTTCAAGGGCCCGAACTACTTCGCGATCCACCAGACGGTCCAGGACGGCATCACCCGGGTCGAGGTCGAGGGTGAGGACCCGGACACGTCGTGGGAGAAGTCGCTCGCCGCCTACGACGAGCTCGGCCTGTAACAGGTCGCGCAGCGTGAGCGGGATGGTCGCCCCGACGCCGACGGCGTAGCGGGCGGCCATCCCGCGTACCACGCCACGCACCGTCCTCATCCCTCGCGAAGCTGATCAGGAAGTCGACATGGCCGCACTCACCTCCACGGAGCCCGCCGCCGGCTCCACGACGCCGGCGCCCAGGGCGCCGCGCAGGGTCGGGTTCTCCCAGACCCTGGGGCGTTGGGACGTCAAGGTCTCGCCCTATCTCTACATCTCCCCGTTCTTTGTCCTGTTC
>NZ_JADBGR010000004.1 GCF_014892515.1 Myceligenerans pegani | reverse complement strand
GCGGTGAATCAGGACGGTGCGTCGAACGGGTTGACGGCGCCGAACGGTCCGTCGCAGGAGCGGGTGATCCGCCAGGCGCTGGTGTCGGCCGGGTTGGAGCCGACCGAGGTGGACGTGGTGGAGGCGCACGGTACGGGGACGCGGCTGGGCGATCCGATCGAGGCGCAGGCGCTCCTGGCGACCTATGGTCAGGAGCGGGACGAGCCGTTGTGGCTCGGCTCGCTGAAGTCGAACATCGGCCACGCGCAGGCGGCGGCCGGTGTCGGCGGCGTCATCAAGGTGCTGGAGGCGATGCGTCACGGCGTCCTGCCGCCGACGTTGCACGCGCAGGAGCGCTCGCCGCACGTCGACTGGTCGGCGGGGTCGGTGGAACTGCTGACGGAGAAGCGGGCCTGGCCGGAGACGGGTCGGCCGCGTCGTGCCGGGGTGTCCTCGTTCGGGATCAGCGGCACCAACGCCCACGTCATCCTCGAAGCCCCGGCGCCGCAGGACGCGGAGACCGCTACCGCCCCGGAGACCGCTGCTCCAGCCGTGCTTCCGTGGGTCCTCTCCGCCCCGACCGAGCTCGCGCTGCGCGCCCAGGCCGAACGGTTGCTGCCGGCCGTCGACGCGGGACCCGACCTGGATGTGGGACGTACTCTCGCGGCTCGGACCCGCTTCGAGCACCGCGCCGTGCTGGTCGGCACCGACCGGGCCGCGGCCCTGACCGCTCTGGCCTCGGGGGACGCCGTGCCGTCGGTGGTCACCGGACGGGAGCGCGAGGGCGGGACGGCGTTTGTGTTGACGGGGCAGGGGAGTCAGCGGGTGGGGATGGGGCGTGAGTTGTATGGGTCGGAGCCGGT
>NZ_JADBGR010000003.1 GCF_014892515.1 Myceligenerans pegani | reverse complement strand
CTGGAGGCGATGCGTCACGGCGTCCTGCCGCGCACGTTGCACGTGGACGCGCCGTCGCCGCATGTCGACTGGTCGGCGGGAGCCGTGCGGCTCCTGACGGAGGAGCGGGCCTGGCCGGAGACGGGTCGGCCGCGTCGTGCCGGGGTGTCCTCGTTCGGGATCAGCGGCACCAATGCCCACGTCATCCTCGAGGCGCCGCCGGCGGGTGTGCCTGCCGAGCAGGCCTCGGGGGAGCCCGCCGTGGAGCCGGTCGTGTCCGGCGCGGCGGCCTGGCCCGTCTCCGGCCGGGACGCGCAGGCCGTCCGTGAACAGGCGGCTCGCCTGTACGACCACCTCATCACCCATCCCGATCTTCCCGTCGCCGGAGTCGCCGCCGGCCTCGCCGCGCGTCGCCGGTTCGCGCACCGCGCGGTCGCGGTCGGCCGCGACCGCGCCGCTCTGCTCGACCAGCTGGCGGAGATCGCACGCGGCGAGACGCCCGCCCGCGAGGCCCGCGCCGGCGGGACGGCGTTTGTGTTGACGGGGCAGGGGAGTCAGCGGGTGGGGATGGGGCGTGAGTTGTATGGGTCGGAGCCGGT
>NZ_JADBGR010000112.1 GCF_014892515.1 Myceligenerans pegani | reverse complement strand
CAGACCCTGCGGCCGTCCACGCGGCCGGTGCGGTGGTCGAAGGCGGCGTACACCATCAACGCCAGCGCGGGCGCGGCGAGCGCGCGGACGACGGTGGCGCGGCCGGCCTCGTCCAGCTCCAGCTGCTCGACCAGCCGGTCACCGTCCTTCGCCCGCGCCCCCGGCCCGTACCGGGCGAGGTGCTCGGCCAGGTGCTCGGTGCACATGAGGTACCCCGGCTCGGCGGGATGCTCGGCCTCTCCCCACAGGCAACGCTCGACGTCGCCCGGCCCGTGTGCCTGGCAGGCCCGGCAGGTCCACCAGCCCTCGTCGTCGACCGGTTGCCGGTTGACGACGTTGTGGGCACCGCACCGCGGGCACTCGGTGATCTCACTCATGACGCACTCGCCCCCTGTTCTCCCCCGGTCTCCTACCTGGACGCGGCCGGCTGATCACCGAGCGGCCCAGGCGGGTCGCCCTGGCCTGGCGCATCGGCATCTCTGAGGGCAGAGCTTTTCATGCCTGCGCGGCACGCGCAGCGCTGCTGCCGCAGGCCGCGTGTGGGGCGCCGGTATGTCCACCCGGATGGGACGAGGCGCGGAGGCACGGGTAGCGCCCCCGATGCACTCGGTTGAGTTCGTGCGGGGTGGCGAGGGTAGGTGTTCGACAGATGTGCCGGTTTGCGGCAGGGTTCTTCCACGTCTGGCTACACAGTCGGAGCCGTTCTCGCTGGTGATGAGCGGACCGCCTGTTCGGGAGCGGAGGAACCTCATGAGTCGTACCACGCGCGCCGCCAAACTCGTCAACACCGTCTTCGGCCCTGCACTGCGGGGCCGGGACGATCCCGCGGCGGCGTGGGCCAAGGCCGTTGCTCGGGCCGAACGGGCGGCCGGTACCACGGACCCGGAGTTCGCTGCAGGTCTCGGCGCGGTTGTCGCCGGCGTGGCCGAGATCCCCCGGCTGTCCGCCCTGGGCTGGACGCTCGCCCTGACCACGCTCCAGGACAGGTATGTCAACCGGCTGCGGATCAACGCGCTACTGGCCAACCGCCCCGAGATCGCCGACGAGCCGATCGAACGCCCGGTGTTCGTACTGGGGTTGCCGCGCACGGCGACCACCCTTGCGCACCGGCTGCTGGCAGCCTCTCCCGAGCACCGCGGCCCGCTCCTGTGGGAGATGGGATACACCGGTCTTGAGGATCCCGCGGTCGCCGCCCGGCAGATCAAGCGGCACGACCTGGGCAGCCGCATCACGACCGCGCTGTTCGCGCCGGGGCTGAAGGATCAGCATCCGACCGCCGCCGCGCAGCCGGAGGAGTCGATGTGGCTGCTGCCGCACGGCTTCTGGCAGGCACAGTTCGGCCCGATGCCGTCATACGCGGCATGGCTCGCGGGACGCGGCGCGGCCGGGCCGGCCTGCGACTTCGAGCACCTGAAGCGAGGGCTGCAGGTGCTTCAGCACGGTCGTGAGCGCCGGCGCTGGATCCTGAAGTTCCCGCAGCACCTGAACGACATGCCCACGATCAAGGAGGTGTTCCCGGACGCGACGTTCGTGTGGACGCATCGCGACCCGGCCGCCGTCGTCGGATCGACCTGCAGCCTCATCGAGACCGCCTGGTCGCTCTACCAGAACGACCCCGACCGGACCGAGATCGGACGGTTCGTGCTGGACATGCTGGTCACGATGGTGACCAACGGCCTGGAGTCGCGGCTGGGCCTGCCGCCGTCGGCGATCGTGGACGTGCCCTACCACCGCCTCAGCGCCGAACCACACGCGGAGGTACCGCGCGTGTACGCGGCGATCGGGGCGTCATGGACGACAAGCGACCAGGCGCGGCTCGACGCCGTGCTCGCGCGACCCGCGGGCAGCCGCCCACACCGCTACGACATGACCGACTACGGACTGTCCCCCGAACGGGTCACCGAGGCGTTTGCCCCCTACCTGGGTCTCCTGGGAACATTCGACGCGACGGACGCCGCACCCACGACCGAACTGTGACGCGTCCTGGCGCTTTGCTCACCGGATCAACCTCGGTGTCCCGTTCGGCGGTAGTCCCAGTGGTCCGGTCACGTGCTCGCAGGGCGCGGCCGGGCACTGATCAGCCGCTGTGGCGGGATGAGCCTTCCCTCCATCTCGCTGCGCAGTGCCGGCATTCGTGATCATCGGCGTGCACGTCGGCGCGGCAGCACACGTGCCGGGTCGCATCGGTCTCGCAGACGATGTCGGACAACGTGGTGACGTCCTCGCAGCCCGAATGCTCGTTCAGGGTCACGACCCGTTCCGGGCGGCCGTCCAGGACGGCGATCAGATCGCCCCGGGTCGGTGATGGTGACCCGGGTCATCGGCAGCGACTCCTACCGAGCGATTATGGCAAGCCTCCGGGTGCGGAACGCGGACATCGAGCCCCAGGCAGCAACCGCGGCCAACACCGACGCCGGGCGATGACCAGGGCCGCACGCCGGCCAGTGACATCAAACCGGGAGGCGCGGTCGGACCCGCGCGCTTGTTCCGCGTGCGTCGGCGATGGTCAGCATCGCCCGCGGACGCTGTTCAAGAGGTGCTGACGTGCTCGGAGCCGATGACGTCGAGCAGTTGGAGCTGTTCGGCTGCGGCGGTGCCGGGCTCGGCGGTGAAGATGATCATCCGCAGGTCGGCTCCCTGGACGGTGACGATGTCGCAGTCGAGTTCGATGGGGCCGAGTTCGGGATGGTCGATTGTCTTGCGTTCATTGCCGTGCTCGCCGAGGGCGGAGGTGCCCCACAACCGTTCGAACTCGTCGCTACGCTGACGCAACGTGCTCACCATGGAGGCCAGGTCGGAGTCGTTCAGATAGCGCGCGTGGACCCGGTGCAGGTCGGCGACGATCGATGCCCGGTACTGGTCGGGTTCCGGGTGGCGCACCCGCCCGGGATCGCCCAGGAAGATGCGCCAGACGAGGTTGTCGTCCCGTTCGCCGCGACCACGCGGGTCACCGGTCAGCGCGGTCCACATCGGATTCTGGTCCAGGCGCGTCCAGGCGGCATCGAACACGGCCACCGGGGTGTCGGGGAAGCGATCGAGGAGGCGCCGCACGCTCGGCGTGATCCGGCGGGGCATCAGCGCCCGTAGGTCGCTGGCGTGTCCGGCCAGACGCAATGCGGTCGCTGTCTCGGCCTCGGAGAGGCGCAGTGCCCTGGCTAGCGCGTGTACGACGCTGGCGGTGGGGTGGGCGCGGCCCTGCTCGAGTCGTTTGACGTAGTCCGGGGAGACACCGGCCAGCCAGGCGACCTCTTCTCGTCGCAGCCCCGGAGTCCTGGTCGACGTGAACCCGAACGGCGAGCCGATGTCGGCCGGCTGCAGCCGCCCACGCCAAGTGCGCAGCAGCGGTCCGAGTTCGAGGAGGGCTTCCATGTCCTCCATTGTCCTCTCCTACAGCCCGATGAGGGTGGGACAGGGCGGGCCAGGCTGTCACGCGCGCCCGACCGCAGAGTTGTTCTCGGCCGGGAATCGGTACCGGACCGGGAGGAGATCTTGCATGGCATCACCCAGAGAACGGGCATCGGTGGCACTGGTCACCGGAGCGAACCGGGGTATCGGGCTGGAGACGGGCCGACGCCTCGTCGACGCGGGCCACACCGTGTATCTCGGTGCCCGCGTCCCGGAGCGGGGTGCGACGGCGGCCGCGGAGATCGGTGCGCGGTTCGTTCCGCTTGAAGTCACCTCCGACGAGTCGGTAGCGGCGGCAGCCGCCCAGGTGGCAGCCGAGGCCGGGCACCTCGACATCCTCGTCAACAACGCCGGCATCACCGGCCCCCAGGGCGACATCCACGATCTCATCGCCGCAGGGATCGAGCAGGTACTGGCCACCAACGTCGTCGGGTACGTCCGCGTCATCCACGCCTTCCTGCCGTTGCTGGAACGCGCCGAGGAGCCGCGCATCGTCAACGTCACCAGCGGACTGGGATCGCTGGCCCGATTCCATGACCTGTCCACGATCGAGTCGCGAGCAGGTAGCCCGTTCTACGCGGCTTCGAAGGCCGCAATCAACATGCTGACCGCACGCTATGCCCGGCTGCTGCCAGGCATCCGGATCAACGCCGCCGACCCCGGTTTGACGGCGACCGCGTTCACCGGCGACATGGGCCACTCGGTCACGGACGGCACCGACGCGATCATCCGCTTCGCCATCGGCGAAGACCGCAACCTGACTGGCCGCTACCGCGACCGCGACGGCGACGTCCCCTGGTGATCCCGCCCATCCCATTCATTCACTTCACGACCCCACGACAACCTCTCCAAGGAGCATCATGACCTTCCTCATCACTGGAGCCACCGGAAACGTCGGCGGCGAGCTCGTCGCCCAGCTGATCGACGCCGGGCACGACGTGCGCGCATACGTGCGCAACGTCGACAAGGCCCGCCGGCAGCTGCCAGAGACGGCAGAACTCGCCGTCGGCGACCTCGACGACACCGCCGCGCTGCGCAAGGCGGTCGAAGGAGTCGACGGTATCTTCTTCATGCAGGCCGCCCCGGTTCCCGCACAGGCACAGAACGTCGTCGACGCCGCGAAGGCAGCGGGTGTGAACCGCATCGTGGTGCTGTCCTCGATCGGGACGGTGGTCCACCCGATGCCGATCATCGGCGCCGCAATCAAGGCCCGCGACGACGTGCTGCGAGCTTCGGGCCTGGCCGTCACCTACCTGAAGGCAAACACCCTCGCTTCCAACGCGCTGTGGTGGAAGGACAGCATCGCCGCAGAGGGGAAGGTCTACGACCCGACCGAACCCGGCCTGACACCGCCGATCGACTCCTATGACCTCGCCCGTGTCGCGGTCACCGTGCTGACCGAGCCCGGCCACGAGGGCCACAGCTACATCCTCAACGGGCCGGAGGCGCTCTCCGCCCGGGAGCAGGTAGAGATCCTCGTCGACGTCCTCGACCGTGAGATCGAGTTCGTGCCCGTCACCCCCGAGCAGTTCGCCGAGATCAACATCTCCCGCGGCACCCCGGAGCCGCAGGCGCGTGGCCTGCAGAACCTGCATGAGCTGTTCCGCGCCGGCCGCTCCGGCATCCTCAGCGAGGACGTCCAGAACCTTACCGGCATCGCCCCCCGCACGTTCCGCCAGTGGGCCGAGCAGCACCGCTCCGAGTTCAACTGACGTCGCCGGAGCGTGGGGCGCTCGGTCACCCCAGCTGAGCGCCCACGCTCCCGTGTCTCCACACCTCAAACACCAAGAGCTGCAGTCGACCTGCGTCCGGCACCGGAAGCACTCACGTGGACGGCAGCGCCGCCTGGTCGCCGCGAGCCACCTCGCCGGGTCGCCGCACGCGCGCGGCGACCAGCGCCGTGACGGCCCAGGTCCAGAGGGCCACGGCGATCCATGGTGATGCGGCGCCGAGCGTGTCGGCGGCCAGCCCGACGGGGTTCGGCACGCCGACACGGTCCAGCAGCCAGCCGGTCGCGGCGACGGCCGTGAGCGTGGCCGCGAGAACCCGGAGCGCGGTGTAGGCGCGGGTGCGTGCGAGGACCACCAGTGGCGGCAGCACGACCAGTACGACCAGCAGCTGCATCACCTCGATGCCGAGGTTGAATCCGAGCAGGTTCAGGGCGAGCTCGGTACCGGACAGCTCCAGCGCGGACAGCGTCATGGAGAACGCCATGCCGTGCACCAGTCCGAACCCGCCCGCGACGAGGGCCTCCCGGCCGGGAAAGAGCGGGCGGACGGCGTGGACGGCGGCGGTCAGGATGCTGACGGCGATCCAGGCCTCGACGGGTTGTCGCGGTACGGGGAGCCCGAGCGTGCCGAGCGCGAGCGTGACGGAGTGCCCGATCGTGAACGCGACGGTGATACCGGTGATCCGCCAGGCAGCCCTTGCCGTCGGGGAGACCGCTCCCCAATGGCGTCCGGCCGCGAGCAGGGGCGCGGGCAGCAGGAGCGTCAGCAGGAACAGCTGGTGATCGGTCCCCTCGGCGATGTGCGACATGCCGTGGCGGAACATCCCGGCGAATCCGTGCGCGCCGCCCTCGTCGGCGTCGAGGTCGACGTCCAGCGGGGCGACCGTGCCGGTGCGCGTGTCGAGCGTGATCGTGCCGAGGTTGCGGGCCGACGTCGCCCCCGCGGGCTGACCGGTCTCCGAGTTGCTCGTCGTCGAGCCGGCGGCGGACACCTCTGCCGTCGCCGCGCTCGACGAACCGTCGTCCAGGACGTCGCTGCGCAGGATCACGAAGATGTCGGCGGTGACGACCTGGTGGATGATTGCGTCGTAGGCGAGGGAGAACGCGCGTGGGCTCACGCCCGACGGCGGTGTGAGCGTGGCGGTGGCGGTGACCGCCGGGAACTCGCCGGTTCCCCACTGCTCGGTCCGCGCCGTGGCGGCGTCGTGGACCTCGACCTGCCACGCCTCGCCCGCGGTGGTCACGGCGAAGTGGTCCTCGATATACGTCTCGATCGCCGTGGCCGTCGCACCCTCCAGGGCTCCCTCGGGAACGGCGATCCCGCTTGCCGTGGTGAGATCGGTGGCAGGCAGCGTGAGCTGCGCGGTGACATGATCGTCGTGGACGTCCAGTTCGATCGTCGTGGACGGCACGACGTGCGCCGACGCGGGGGCCGGGGCCAGTAGGGCGGCCGCGCCCGCCGCGAGGACGGCGAGCGCGGCGCGGAAGATCTTCTCTCTCATGGTCAGGAGCTGAGCCCGCCGTAGTCGTTGTTCTTGTCCCGCCACACGGCGTGGGGGTGGGCGCCGTCCAGGACTATGCCGCCCTGCATCGAGAACTCGATCCAGACCGACGGGCCGTCGATGCGGACGTAGGCGCCGGTCGACTCCATGGTGGCGTCGCCGGCATAGGCGATGTGCGTGTCGTCGAGTTCGTCCTCGTACTGGGCGAGGATCCGCTCGGCGTTGTCGGCGTCGATATCGCCGACGTACCTGTCGATCGCGGCGATCAGCAGGTCCTTCTGGTCGTCGGAGAGCTCAGAGGCCGCGATGCCCTCCTGCTCCTGGGGGAACGCCCAGTCGGTGCCGGGCCCGAGCAGGATGTCGCCGTACGACTCCGGGAGCTCGGCGGCCGCGAGCTGGTTGTCATCGAACGAGCCGAGCAGTTCGGCGAACGCCGTCCGCTCCTGCTGCTCCGGCATCACCGTATCCCCGCCGACCTCGACCTCGTCCATCGGCTCGATGCCCCGGAACGACGGCGTCGCACCGGCGAGCTCCCCGTCGGTGTAGGTGTTCGCCAGCGCCAGGTGGTGACCACCGAACTGCAGCTCCCACGTACCGTCGTCGGTGGGTTCACCGAGGAACGCGATGTAGAAGTTGCCGCGGCCGTAGTCGTCCCCACCGCCGTTGTCCGCCAGGTAGTCGTCGGCCTCGAGGTGCTGCATGATCTCGTCGAAGCCCTCGTTCTCCTCCGCGCCCGTCACGCCGGCAAGCAGTTCCTCCAGCGCCGTCCACTGCTCGTCCGACAGCGTGCTCGTCGCCAGTCCGACCCGGGCCGTACCGCCGCCCGGGCCACCGCCCGTCAGCAGCGCCTGAGGAAAGTTCGACCAGGCGGCGGCGTTCTCGAACGTGTAGTCCTGATTCAGCTCGGCGATCTGGTCGTCGTCGAGCGTCGCGGCGAAGGCCTCTGCCAGAGCGACGACGTCGCTCGAATCGCCGGACGAGGTCGTACTCGCGGCGGACGAACCGGTATCCGTCTCGGAGGAACCCGCGTCACCCGTGCCGGAGCAACCCGTCAGGACCATCGCGAAACCCGCCGTGCAGGCGAGGGCCCGAAGCATTGCGCTCCGGCCGTCGCCATCTACCTCGATGTGTTTCTTCATGTGCGAGAACATACAACTCAATTCTGTGAATCGCGACATGAATTCCTTTTCTGGTGACGACAAAAGAATATCCTGTAGAACCACTTTGCCATGGCTATGAGCGCGCCAGGAATGCCCCGCCGATTTCCACGACCGCTGAGCGTCAGCTCACTGCCGTCACCGTGATGGTCGCGCGGTAGAACAGCGGGCCGAGGTCAGCCCGACCATGTGATGTCGCAGGACATCGGAATGGCCTGAAGCTACGGATCGTAGGTTCAGGCCATTCCTCATTCGCGGGCAGGTCCGGGCAGGCGGCGGCCGGTGCCCTGGTAGATCTTCGTCGAGTCGAGGGGCGGCTGTGTCACAATGCTGCCGCCGCTTCCTCGGTCGCGGCCCGGTTCGTCTGCCGCATCGCGGCGAGCACGCTGTCGATGTGGGCGGCCATTGCTGCCTCTGCCGCGACCCGGTCGCGTGCGCAGATCGCATCCACGATCGCGATGTGCTCCTCGACGGACTTGGCCGGTCGGCCGGGCTTCATGGCGAGCCGGTACTGGTGGCGCACGATCTGGCCCCGGAGCCGGGCGATCAGTGCCCGTGCGGTGCCTTGGCCGCTGATCTCGTGGATGCAGGCGTGCAGGCGGCGGTTCAGCAACCCGTACTCGCCGACGTCGCCGCTGCCGGCAGCGTCCTTCATCTGCGCGGCGATGCCGCGTAGTTCGGCGATCTCGTCGTCGGTGACGCGCTCCGCGGCCTTGCCCGCGCACAGCGACTCTAGAGCCCGGCGGACCTCGGTGATCTCGATGGCCTCGTCGAACGGGATGACGCGCACGCGGGCACCCCGGTTCTGCACGCGCTCGACCAGGCCCTCGCCCTCGAGGCGGCCGAACGCGTCGCGGACGGCGGCCCGGGACGCCCCGAACCGCTCGACCAGCTCGGACTCGATGAGCCGCTGTCCAGGGACCAGCTCGCCCTCCAGGATGAGCGCCCTGATGTCCGCGTCCACAGCCATGTTCGAAGATCTCCGTCCAGCAGTCGGGGTCCGGTTTCAGGCTCTCGGGGATTCTTTCAGCATCAGTCGCCCTTGAGCGCAGACTCGATCCACGCGGCGGGCACCAGGTCGGCGAAGGCTGGCGGCTCGGGGATGAGTCCGCTCTCCTGGTGGAAGGTCGCGGACGTCTCGTACCCGCTCTCGGTAGGCACCGGGGTCTCGGCGATCTCGTCCTGCAGCACGGGCGTCAGCAGCTTGATCGTGTCGGCGTCCATGGTCGACTGGTACTTCTGCAGCAGTTCGGCCGCGGCGACGGCGTCGGTGCTGATGAGCTCCTCGGCGCTCGCGATGCCGCGGACGAACGCCGCAACGGCGTCCGGCTTGTGGTCCATCACCTCCTGCGTGGTGAACAGTGCGCCGTGGACGGCGTCGGCCAGCGCGGGCACGTCGCCGCGGGCGGGCGAGATGAAGATGCGGCCGACGCCGGTGGCCTCGGCCTGCTCGCCGACCGGCTGGAAGAACGACAGAGCGTCGACTCGTCCGGCCTTGAGCGCCCCGATCGCGGCCGACGGGTCGGCGCCCAGGTTGACCAGCGTGACGTCGGTAGCGGTGTCGAGGCCCTGCTGCGCCAGCAGGTACGAGATCAGCGCCTCGGTGCCGCTGCCCGGCCCGGTGATGCCGATGGCCTTGCCCTCCAGCGCGCCGACCTTCTCCTCGAGCGGCGCGTCGTCGAGCGAGGCCGGGATGCCCTCCCCGGCGATGACGTCGACGTAGTACTCGTTGACGAGCGATCCGATGACCCGGGCCTCGTCGTTGATCTGGTAGAGGTTGTACGCGTCGGTCATGACGCCGCCGGCGATGTCGATGCTGTCCGACTCCAGGGCTGCGGCCAGCTTGGCGCCGGTGCCGAGGCGCGGGCGCTCCGCGAGGGTGAGCCCTTCGTCCTCGAAGAAACCCTGGTCCTCGGCGACGAAGATCGGGAAGAACGCCACCGAGTCGCTGATCTGCCCCACGTCGAGCGTCATGGCGTCGGCACCCGTGGCGGGCTCGCTGCTCCCGCTGTTGGCACAGCCCGCAGCTGCGACCAGGCTGATCGTGATCAGGGCGGCGACGCCGGCCCTTCGGGCAGGGGTCCTGTGTGTCGTGTTCATGAGAGCTCCTCCTTGAGCTGGCACAACTGGGCTGGCAAGACTGGGCACAACGGGGGCTCGCAGGTCAGGCATCGAGCGGCTTCCAGCGGCTCGTACGGGCGTCGATGAGCCCCACCAAGCCGTTGAGGACCATGGCGATGATCGAGAGGACCAGCAGGGTCGCGAACACGCCGTCGGTGTCGAACTTCGCCGACGAGTCGCTGATGAGGAACCCGAGACCACGGTTTGACGCGACGAGCTCACCGATGACGGCACCGATCAGCGCGTAGGGGATCGACACCCGCAGGCCGGTGAGCAGGCCGGTCATCGACGCGGGCAGCACCACCTTGAGCGCGATGTCGCGGCGGCTGCCGTTCATCAGCCGCACGGCGTCGATCAGCGCCGAGTCGACCTGGTGAACACCGGCTGCGGTGTTGATGAAGACCAGGAAGAACACCGACACGGCCGCGAGCAGCACCTTCATGTCGGTGCCGATGCCGAACCAGACGATGAACAGCGGAGCCAGCGCTACCTTCGGGATCGCATACAAGGCCATGACGTACGGGTCGAGGATTGCCCAGACCACCCGGATCGGCGCGATCAGGTAGGCGAGGACGGCGCCCGCTCCGGCGCCGAGCAGGAACCCGAGCACGATCTCCTGGATGGTGATCCAGGTGTTGGTCCACAGCGTGCCGTCCGCCGTCCAGCCGGCCAGCCGCTCCCAGATCCCCTGAGGCGAACTCACGTACTGCGGGTCGAGCACCGGGCCGGACAGAACCTGCCAGACGGCGACCAGCGCCACCAGGAGTCCGACCCGCCACGCCCAGACGATCGTTGTGCGGCCGTGCTTCGCCCGGAACCCGCGGTCCGCCTGCACCTGGAGCGGGCCGGCGGCGCCCAGCCCGGCAGCTCCGGCGTCGGCGGTGGTCACGGCGTTCATCGTGCGCCCTCCTTCAGTGCGGCGGACAGGCTCTTGTGCAGGGCGACGAACCGGGAGTCGACCCGGACCTCGTCGGGGTCACGCGGGCGGTTCAGGTCGACGTCGACGTCGAGCAGCACCGACCCGACCGGGCCGAGCACGACCACCCGGTCGGCGAGGAGCAGGGCCTCCTCGATGTCGTGGGTGACGAACACGACCGTGCGGCCGGTCCCCTGCCACAGTCGTAGCAGCTCGCCCTGCAGCTCCGTGCGCAGCTGGGCGTCGAGCGCGCCGAACGGTTCGTCGAGCAGCAGGGTCTCCGGGTCGGAAGCGAGCATCCGGGCGAGGCTCGCCCGACGTCGCATGCCGCCGGACAGCTCCCGCGGGAAATGGTGCTCGAAGCCCTTGAGGCCGACCAGCTCGATCAGCCGCTGCGCTTCCTTGCGCCGGGACTTCTTACCCTCGCCCCGCAGCTCACGTGGCATCTCGACGTTGCGCGTGACGTCCCGCCACGGCATGAGCGTGTCGTGCTGCGTCAGGTAGCCGATCTCGGTGCTGGGCCCGCTCATCGCGGTGCCGCGGTAGAGGATCTGACCCGCAGTGGGCCGCGTGAGGCCGGCCATCAGGTTCAGCAGCGTCGACTTGCCGCAGCCGCTACGACCGAGCAGCACGAGGAACTGTCCGGGCCGCACCGTGATGCTGAACTCGCGCAACGCCACCAGGTCCTGGTCCCCCTTGGCGAAGTACTTGGCGAGGTCACGGACCTCGAGCACGCCGTCGGCGTCGGTGCCGGGGGCGGCCGGGTGCGTCGCGGTGGAGGCAATCATCTCGGGCTCCTCTCCTTCTCGTCCTGCCGGTGGAACTCGCGCTCTTCATGGATCTCGCGCAGTCCGTGGATGTCATAGCTGAGCTCGCCCGCGAGCAGCCGCTCGCGCATGCGTGCCTCGCGGGCGAGCCGCGCACGGGTTGCGTCCAGCACGCCCGGCAGGCCCGCCTGAGGCACGACGACGGCGCCGTCCCGATCCAGCACGACGACGTCGCCCGGCCGGATCGGCTGACCGCCCAGCTCGACCGGGACGTCGAGGTCACCCGGATCGGTGCGGCGTGCGCCACGGACGCGAACCCAGCGGGTCCACACAGGCAGGCCGAGCTCGCGCACGTCATCGACGTCACGCACGGCGGCGTCGACGAGCATGGCGGCGGCGCCGCGCACCTTCGCCTGGGTGATGAGCAGATCTCCTACCAGGCCGACGGCGCGCGGCTCGGGCATGGCCAGCACGAGCACCTCACCGCGCTGGAGCACGGACATCGCCCGGTGCACCGCGAAGTTGTCGTCCTGGGCACAGGCCACCACACGGGCGGGTCCGGCCACGCGGGTGCCGGGCACGATCTGCTGCAGCTCGACGTCGACCATTCCCTGCCTGCCCGCCGCCTCGTACACGGTGGCGACGCCGGCGTCGGCCAGCTCCCGGCAGATCGTGTCGAGATCGGTGCTCATGTCGGAGTCGGTGCTCACAGTGCCTCCACCACGTTCGGCACCAGGCGCTGGAACGCCTCGGCCTGTCGGATCGTCTTGTCGCCCGTCACCTTGCGGGCGTGGTTGCCGCGGTGGCCCGCGCGTTCGGTGTAGTACTCACGCAGGTAGCTCTGCGCGGCCATCGCGGACATGGCCTCCTCCTTGCGGTCCATCACGGAGGTGATGTCGACGAAGACGGTCGGCACGAACCCGCACAGCTCGGGCTGGTGCGGCTCGAACACGAGGAACTCGGTAGGCGGCACCGTCCTGAAGCCGGACTCGACACCGGCGCCGGAGGTCAGCAGCCGCGCCTGAGCGGCCACGGTGTGCGCCACCGGGTGGTCCGGGTTGAACGGGTCCTTGTCCGGGTGCGTCAGCACGACGTCGGGCGCGAAGTCGCGCATCAGACCGGCGAGGCGGTCCACCGCGTCGGGCTCCGCGCGCAGCGGGTAGTCACCGAGGTCGAGGGCGACCAGCTCCGCGCCGACGGCCGCGGCGGCCGCCTCGGCCTCCTTGTGCCGCACGGCCTTCACGTTCTCCTCGGTCTGCCCCTCCTCCTTCCAGAGCTCTCCGGACTCGCCCCGCTCGCCGTAGGACAGTGCGACCACGACGGACTCGCCACCGGCGGCAGTGTTCTTGGCGATCGCGCCGGAGGCACGCCAGACGAAGTCGGCGCTGTGCGCGCCCACGACCAGGAGCCGGCGCCCGCTCATGCGCGCACCCCCTCGGAGCCGACAGGAGCTTCGACGGGGGCCCCGACGACCGCGAGCCGCCGGGAGTTCACGACCGCCATCGTGTGGATCTCCTCCTCGGAGAACCCGTTGGCCAGGAAACCGTCGGCGAGCAGCGCCAGTCCGTCCTCGACGGGCGGGTTGAACGGCTGCCCCAAGTCGCTGGACAGGACCGAGTGCTCGGGTCCGACGCGGCGGACGTGGTCGTAGAACTGCGCCCACGAGACCTTGCCGCTGTGCGGGGTCGTGAAGCACCGTTCCATGAGGGCGCCGTACTCGGCCAGCTCGCGCTGGGCGTCGACGGGGATCTTCTGCGAGGTGAACTCGGGGTGCGTCACCACCATGCGCCGCACTCCCGCCTCGGCCGCCGCGCGGACGACCTGGAGAATCTCCGCGCCGGACAGATGCCCCGTCGCCAGCACCAGGTCGTGCCGGGCGATGAGGTCGAGCACGTCGCGCAGGGCCTGCACCGGGCCGTCGTCGTCGACGACGGGGATGGCGGGCGCCATGATTCCGCGCTCGGCGAGTTCGTCCTGGATCTGGGCCCACATCGGCGGGACGGCGCCGGCCGGCGCCTGGGCGCGGCTCTCACGCTGGTTGGTGCAGTCGACGGTGGGTAGCCAGACGACGCGGGCGCCCTGCCGTGCCGCGATCTCGACGGCCACGGGGTTGAGCCCGCCGACCGAGGAGTTGAGCGTGATCGCGCCGAGAACGTCGGCGCCCGGCACGACCTTGCGCACGTTCTCTGCGCGCTCCGCCGTCGGCACGTAGTGCGACTTGAGCACGAACCCGGCCTGGCCGACGTCGACGAACCGCTGGGCGAGCTCGATGTCGCCGACGCGCCGCTTCATCACGTCGGGAGCGACGTGCACGTGTGTGTCGTAGGCGCCTCGGACGAGCTCACGGGCTCGTGCCGACGGAACAGGGTGAGCGTCGGGGCCGACGGAGGCCTCCGGGCCGATGCGGCCTTGCAGGCCGGCGTGGGCGTGGGTGTCGGTCATACGGTCCGTTCCTCTGCGTGGTTGGAATGTGCGAGCTCGACCAGGAGGTCGCGGCTCGCGCCGGCGATGCGGGGTTCGACGCCAAGCTCGGCCAACAGCTCGGCCGCCGCCGCCATCTCGTGGGACCGGCGCAGCGCGTGCTCGGCCGACCCGGCGACCAGCCGCTCGACCGTCGTGGCGTCCGCGCGGGCGAGCTCGTCGGCGATGTTGTCGCGCAGCCAGGGCTCGAGGCCGACGGTCCGCGCCGCGGCCAGCGCCTCGACGACGGCTGCGGCGAGGCCCTTGAAGAAGACGCTGCGCAACAGCTTGCGCGTGGCGGCCTGTCCGGGCCCGCCGTCGATGATCGTCACGCCGGCGCCCAGCGGCCCGAGGGTCTCGGCGAACTGCCGGGCGCCGGGGCCACTGACGAGCATAGGGGTGCGCAGGCCCCTACCGGGCACGGGGCTCATCAGGGCGACGTCGGCGAAGAGCGAGGTCGGCGACGACTCGGCGAGTGCCGCGGCCAGGTCGCGCTTGAGGCCGGCGCTCCCGGTGTTGAGGTCGGCCCAGACTGCCTGGTGAGCGGCCCGGGCGCCGTTGCGGAGCGCGGTCGGGGCATCAGCGGCGCTGTTGACGCTCAGCACGAGCTGGGCGCCGATGACGGCGTCCGCCTCGCTGTGGCGTACGTGGACTCCCGAGGGCGCCGGCCTGATCGGGTCGTAGCCCTGCACGACCGCGCCGGCGTCGACGAGTCCTCTTGCTATCTCGGAGCCGGCCTCGCCGAGCCCGAGCACTGCCACACGTACGGCCATCCTCGCCCGCCTCCTCTGGTGTCAACAACAATGTCGACAATCTGGTCGACATGAGTGTGCACCAGACCACGGTGGCTGCGCAAGGCGGGCCCGTCCGCTTCCGACAGACCCACGCCGGACGGCGGATGGCCGTACCGGTGCCGCGGGACCGAGTGGGCAGCCTCACCTGGCTCGCCGAGCGGATGGGGCTCGGGCTGAGACCAGCCCATACCTCACGACGCGGCGGAGCGGCTGACGCCGCCGCGTTCGACGATGTGCGGGGCCACGAGGCGACGAGCGACAGGCAGTCCAGGATCCGCGATCCTGTTGATCACGAGCTCCACCGCCGCACGGACGACCGCGTCCGGCTCCGACTCGACCGACGTGAACGGCAGCGCGTACAGGCGTGCCAGCTCGGACGAGTGCAGGGAGACGACGCTGGGCCCCCCGGGAGTCTTGACATCGACATCATGCAGGGCGAACGGCAGCATCGCCGCGGCCGCGTCGTTGTGAACAAGCAGTGCGTGCGGCGCGTCGGCACGGCGCAGCCGCTCGCCGAGCACCGCCCGCACCTGCTCCGGACCCACCGGGCATGCGAGCTCCTCGAGCTTCATGCCGTGGCCGGCCACCCGCTGCCGGACCGCGTCGGCGAAACGCAGGGCGTACGTGGCGCCCGCCGCGTACAGGGAGTCGGGCCATCGCACGAAGGTCACCTCGCGGTGCCCGGAGTCGGCGAGGTGGTCCACGAGCAGGCGCGCACCCACGGCGAAGTCGAGGTCCACGGCGTCCACCCCCCGGGTCTCGCGTGGCATGCCGAGGAGTACGGCCGGGAAGCCTGCGGTCGTGATCGGCTCCAGACGCGGGTCGTCCTCGACGACGTTGAACAGGACGAGGCCGTCCACCCGTCGTCCGGCGATCGCGCGGTGTACTGCCCCCACACCGTCCCGCTCGGTCAGCAACTGGACCGAGTAGCCCTGTTCGGTTGCCGCGTCGGAGAGAGCGACGAGATAGGTCGCAAGCGCCGGGCTGAACTCCGCCTCGTGGAATCGCACGACGGCTCCGATCGCCATGGTGCGGGACGTGGCCAGGGCCCTGGCACCGGCGTTGACGGAGAAGTTGAGCTTGGCGATCGCATCCTCGACGCGCTGGCGCGTCTCGGGCAGGACGAGCTTGCGGCCGGTCAGGACCGCAGAGACCGTGCTACGCGCGACGCCCGCCTCCCGGGCGACATCACCGATCGTTGCCATGCCACGCGCCTCCTCCGGCCGTTCTCCATCTGCGAGCGCGAGCGTATCGGTTCGCTGATGACCAGGATGGCAGGCGGCAACACGACGCACCGGCCTCCGGAGGCACATCCCCGATCGCACGGCCGGCCCAGGACCCCTTGTCGGCGATTGCCGTGAGTGATGTAATTGGCGAACCGGTTCGCTGACGAACCGGTTCGCCGGTCCGCGGCGTCGGCCGCGGTTGATCCGTACGCCGTCACGACCGCACCCGCCGACCCCGGTCGCCGGGGCAGAGATCCTCCGAAAAGGACCGCTCGCTGCGGAGCGGTCCCCGCACAGATGCAAAGGAGCGCTCGTGAAATACGCCAACACCCCCCGCCGGACAAGCCGGAGGGAGCGAATGCGACGAGCCGTCGCCCCGCTCGCGATCGCGGCGGTCGGCCTGGCGCTTGCGCCGGGCCAGGCCGCCGTCGCCGCCGACGAGACCGTCTCCGTCGACTTTGCCGTCTCGGGCGGCTCACCGCAGCACCTCGCCTCGGGAACCATCTACGGGATGACCGAGGACGGCACGCTGCCGCAGGACCACTTCTACACCGACATCGGGTGGAACTACATGCGCGCGGGCGGCGCCCAGCTCGACAACCCCGGTGGCTGGATCGGCGGGACGTACGAGCGCCGCTGGACCGCGACCAGGGAGCAGGCAGAGCGGACCGCCCAGCTCGGCGGGACGTTCGTCATCCTCGTGCACGACCTGTGGGGCGCGGACGGTGAGGCCCGTGCCGCCGTCTTCCCCGGTGACGACGGGGACTGGTCCTCGTTCGACGCCTTCCTCGACCGGCTGATCGCCGACGTCCGGACGAGCGGTGTCGAGGTGCAGTGGGACATCTGGAACGAGCCGGACGCCAGCCTCTTCTGGAACCGCACGCAGGCCCAGTACCTCCAGATGTGGAGCCGGGCGCACGACCGCATCCGGGCGGCCGTCCCGGGCGCGGTGATCGTCGGCCCCAGCACGGCCCGACCGCCGTCGGCGTCGAACACCTGGTGGACCACCTACCTGGACCACGCCAGGGCGACCGGCGACACCCCGGACATCTACAGCTGGCACGTCCTGCCCGGCGATCCGGTCGCGACGAGCCAGGCGGCTGACGCGCTGCTGGCCGAGCGCTCCCTGCCGCGCACCACGCGGTACCAGATCAACGAGTACGCCAGCCCGTCCGAGCAGACGCCTGCCGACGGCGCGTGGTACATCGCCCGGTTCGAGCGAGCCGGCGCCGTCGGCCTCCGCGCCAACTGGGGTGCAGGAGCGGCACTCAACGACTACCTCGCCAAGCTGCTCGTCAAGACCGGATCGCAGTACCTGCCCACCGGCGAATGGTGGATGTACAAGTACTACGGCTCCATGACGGGGAACATCGTCTCCACGACGCCGAGCCCGGCCTACGACGCCTTCGCCACGAAATCCGCCGGCAAGGCCCAGATCCTGCTGGGCGGCGGTGGCACGACCGGCAACATGGCGATCAACCTGAACAACCTCCACGCGACCTCAGACATCGCCTCCGGCAACCAGGTGCGGGTCCTCGTACAGCGTGTCCCCTACAACGCCGGTGGCGCGGTGCAGGGGCCCGAGACCATTTCTGACACCGTCGTCACGCTGAACAACAACGCCACGACCGTCAACATCCCCCGCACCAACTACGACGACGGCTACACCATCACCGTCCTGCCGCCGGGTGACGCTAGCTTCACGTCCGTGGCCGTCGCCCAGCACAGCGGCCTCTGCCTCGACAACACCGACCTCTCCCGGACCGACGGCAACGTTCAGCAGCAGTACCACTGCGAGGGTGGAGACCAGCAGATCTGGCGCTTCACCCCGGTCAGCGGAGTGGCCGACACCTACACGGTCACGAACGCGCAGAGCGGCAAGTGCCTCGACGTCTCGCAGGTGTCGACCTCCGACGGCGCCGCCGTGCACCAGTGGACGTGCATTTCCGGAGCCCACAACCAGCAGTTCCAGCTCAGGAAGGTGACCTACTCGGGCAACGCCGCGCAGGACTACCAGCTCGTCGCGCGCCACAGCGGCAAATGCGTCGACGTGAGCGAGATCTCCACCGCGCCAAGGGCCGCCGTACACCAGTGGACGTGCAACCCCGCCGGCCAGAGCAACCCGAAGAACCAGACCTGGCGACTCCTCGGCAGGTGAGACGACGGTGCGGGGCCGGCAGAGCCTGCCGGCCCCGTTCCCCCTCTCCCCTGGGGGGAGTCAGCCCGCTTTCGCCTCAGTCTCTGTCCACCTCGGAACGCTCGCCGCCGGTCACTCGCAGATGGAGCAGCCGCGCCGCCAGCAGGATCGGCAGCTTGAGCTCGACAGCCGTGCCACCGTCGACGACGGACACCGACTCGCCGCCCCACGTCGGGTACAGCACCTCGGCCTCGCCGGTGGCGATCAGGCCGGGCAGCGGCAGGCGGACGGTGTCGCCCTTCCTGTCGCCGGCCGAGGGGCCGGGTCCGGCCGGGCCGCCGCCCACGACGCCGTCGCGCCGCCAGACGGCCAGGTAGAGGTCGTTGCCGTCGCGAGCACCGGCCGCGATCCACCGGTCACGCCAGCCGGGCAGGCCGAGCGGCCAGACCGGGACGGAGCGTGCCACGGCGGCCCGCAGCGCGCGATGGACAGCCAGCCCCTGGCGGACGACGTCCCGCCGCCCCCCGTCGAGCGTGTCGATGCGCCCAGCCAGGTGCACCCGCGACGTCAGCGCTGTCACCAGGGAGAAGGCGATCTCCTCGGCGTCCATCGCGCCGTCCGCCGACGCCCATACCCCGGCCTGCTCCGGCGGGATCGCGAACGCGGCCGCGGCCGCGATCGGCGGGGTGAGACGGAAGTCCTGCTGGTCGGTCAGCGACTGGATTGGGAACACCGCACCGGAGGCTGCGTCGGTACGGGAGCCACCCGCGGCACAGCCCTCGACGACTAGGCCGGGATGCCGGTCCATCACCGCCGCCGCCCAGCTCAGGAAGGCGCGCCCCTGCCCGAGCAGGCCGTTGCCCGCGGGCTCCGGAGCTCCCGCCGCTGCGCCGGCGTCGGGGCGTCCGCCATCGGTCCCCGGCCCGATGTCCACGTTGTGGTCGAACTTGAGGTACGCCAGCCCGAACTCGCCCACGAGGCGGTCGACGACGGCGTCCAGGTGTGCTCGGGCGGCGGGATGCCGCAGGTCCAGCTGGTGCCGCCCCCATTCGGTGACCCGCCGTCCGTGCCGTCGGAAGAACGCCTCGGGCGGCAGTGCCCCGGCGACGGGGCTGCGCACCCCGACCATCTCGGGTTCGAGCCACAGCCCTGGCCTCATGCCGAGCTCCCGCACCCGGTCGAGCACCATCCTGAGCCCGCCCCCGGGAAACCGATTCACCGACGGCTCCCACGCGCCCACCGAGTCCCACCAGCCGCCGAACTCGTCGTCGTACCAGCCGGCGTCCATGACGTAGTACTCCGCACCGAGGTCCGCCGCGGCCTCGACCAGGGGCAGGACACGTTCCGTCGTGGGGTCCGACATCAGTCCGTTGAGAAAGTCGTTATAGATCACGGGCAGACGTTCGTGGTCCGGGTGCGCACGCCGGCCACGACGCCGGTGCGTGGTCAGCACCGCGGCGCAGGCGCCGAGCGTGGCGTCCGTCCCGGACGCGTGTCCGGGCACGACGGCGAGGCTCACCGGCACCGTCTCCACGAACGCACCCGGTCCCACCCGCCCCGCCCACTGGTGCTCCAGCGCGGTCGGGCCGGTGACCAGGAGGTACACGTCGTCGTACCGGTCACCCAGTTCCGCGTGCCACGCGCCGTTGGTCTCCACCTGCCAGGCGACCATCCGGCCGGTACGGGCGTCCTCCACCATCCCCTGCGCGAGATGCTCGGCCGTGGACCAGGCACCCGTCGAGGTCAGGGTGATGCGGTTCTTCGCACCGACCTGCCCGTACCGGGTCATCCCGACGTCGTACAACCCGCGCTCCACCAGGGTCGAGCGACGCCAGCGGAACTCCCCGCTCCACGGGTTGGCCGCCTCCCACACGGCAAGCTCGTCCTCCCAGCGTGCCCCGTGGCCGAGTCCGGAGAGCACGCCCGTGGTCGCGTGATCCAGCAAGGCCGTGGACGTCGCCGTGATCCGCGCGCTCGAGCGCACTGCCGGCACGCCGTCGAACGCCTGGTAGGTCACCGTGGCGCGCAACCCGGGGACGGCTCCGGCGGAGGTTCCGGCGGCACCGGCCGCCACGGGTTCCTCGGCCAGGTCGAACTCGAGCCAGGATGTGCCGTCCGCGTGTCCCTCCCGGTGGGCGGTGAGCCGGAGCCGCTGCGCGACGGCGCCGTCGACGTGTCGTTTGCCGGATGTTCCGGAGCGGCCTTCGCCGAGCACCGCCACTTCCAGCACCGGCAGCGCCGAGCGGCGCAGCGCCGCCAGATCGGGGCGCGGTTCGTCGGCGTGCCACAGCGCGACCAGGCGCGGCGCGCTGTCGGGTCCATGCGCGACGACGAGACGGACGACGTCGTTCCCCCATTCGAGGTACTGTTCGCCGTCGGTCGGCATGCCGGGAAGGTCGACGGTCACGCGATCACCCCGCTCACCGCGTCGGGTGTCCACTCCTCGCGCCAGACCAGCTCGCCCCGGCCGGCACCGGTCCGGATCGGCTTCATTTGAGCGAGCCGATGGTGACACCCGAACGCCAGTAACGCTGCATGGAGATCATCAGCAGCACCATGGGGATCGTGGAGATCAGCGACCCGATGATCACCAGGCCGGTCAGGTCGTACTGGCTGTCGACTCCGCGCTGCAGCCACGAGTACAGGCCGAGCATCACGGGCCATTTCTCGGCTCCCTTGAGGAACACCAGGGGCCAGATGAAGGTGTTCCAGGATGCGACGAAGTGCAGCAGGAAGATGGTCGCGGCGGCCGTGCTCATCAGCCGCGCCCCGATGGAGAAGAAGATGCGGTACTCACCCGCCCCATCGATCCGCGCGGCGTCCATCAGCTCACTCGGCACGGCGCCCTCGGCGTAGACCTTGGCGAGGTAGACCGAGAACGAACCGAACATGCCCGGCAGGATCATCGCCCAGATCGTGTTGTACAGACCGATCTCGGTGAACAGCAGGAAGGTCGGCACGATCAGCAGGGAGCCCGGGATCAGGAACGAGCCGATGATCAGGGCCATCGTCGCACCCTTCCCACGGTAGGTGTACTTGGCCAGGCCGTAGCCGGCGGCCAGCGCGACCGCGGTCAGCCCGATCGAGCCGAGGGCCGAGTACACCACCGTGTTCCAGAGCCACCGCACAAAGATCCCGTCCTGGTAGGTGAACAGCGCCTGGAGGTTGTCCAGCAGGCCTGGGCTCGCGAACCACATGCCGTTGGTCGAGTACAGATCCTCGCGACTCTTGGTCGCGGCGACCAGCAGCCACCACAGCGGCGCCACCGCGTACAGAGCGAGCATGACAAGGACCCCCAGCACCACCCACCGCGAGACGCCGCGCGCCTCGGACGCGCTGCGGTCGGAGATCTTCCGCCGGCCCAGCCGGGGCGACGTCGTCGACCGCCACGCTCCCGGCGACGTTCCGACCGGGGCGCTCATGCCTCCTCCCGGTTCGTGAAGCGGTAGACGAACGCGGAGGCCACGCCGACGACGGCGGCGAGGATCACCGAGAGCGCGGTCGCGTAGTTGAGGTTGCCCACCTGGAAGGCCTGGTTGTAGATCATCATCGCGGGGGTGAAGTCCTTGGTGATCGTCTCGGGCGTCACGGCCCGGAACAGCAGGGTCTGGTCGAAAAGCTGCAGGGTGCCGATGATCGACAGCAGGCTGGTCAGCACCAGCGAGCTGCGAACGAACGGGACCTTGATCGCGAGCGCGATGCGCAGTTCCCCGGCGCCGTCGAGGCGCGCGGCCTCGAAGATCTCGTGCGGCACGGACTGCAGCGCGCCGTAGAGGATGAGCATGTTGAACCCGAGGGCGCCCCACAGGGCCATGTTCCCGATCGAGAACCAGACCAGCTCACCCGAATAGAAGTTCAGGTCCAGCCCGAACAGGCGGAAGAACGCGCTCAGCGGCCCGACCACCGGGCTGTACTGGAACAGCCAGACCATCGTCGCCACCACGCCGGGCACCATGTAGGGCAGCAGGAGCACGACGCGGAGACGGGCCGCGGTGCGGCGTCGCGCGGCGTCGAGCAGCAGCGCGCATGCCAGGCTCAGCAACTGCGTCGACGGGACCACCACGAGCGCATAGAGGAACACGCGTAGCATTCCGGCCCAGAAGACCTGGTCCCCGAGACCTTCGACGAAGTTGTCCAGGCCGACGAACGCCACCGTCTGCTCGCCGAAGCCCAGCCCGCCGGCCGACTTCGTGGCGAACACACTCTCCTTGAGCGCCATCACCACCGGCACCAGGACGAACAGGCCGAAGCCCGCGAGGAACGGGAAGGTCAGCGCGGCACCCTTGAACGCCTGGACCGCGCGCCACCGCGGGCGGCGCCGGACCCGAGGGGAGGAACCGGTGGGTGGCCCGGAGGCCGGGTGGTCCGCGTGATGGGTGCCGCGCGGGCGGGTGGTCTCGGTCATGCTCCTCATCGGTGTCCTCCCCTCGTGTCCGTATGTCAGCTGCCGAGCGTGTACGAGATGCCCTTGGCGTCCAGATCCTTCGCGACGAAGTCCTGCACGTTCGCCAAGGCGTCCTCGAAGGTCTGCTCACCGGCCACGGCCTTGCCCCACTGGTCCTGCAGCTCGGGGAACCACGCGTCGAAGTTCGGGCCGGTCTCGAACTTGCCGATCACGTGCTCCTGGGCCTCCACGATGGCATCGACGGCCGCGGCGTCGTCGGTGAAGAAGCCCTCCGGGACGACGTCGGCGGCGTACTCGGACGGGTCGGCGATCTGGTTCGGGAACGCGATCGCCCCGGTCTCCGGGTTCCGCCCGGCCTCGATGCCCTCGGCGGTCGTCTGCCAGTCCGTGTACTTCATGACGGCCTCGGGGTGCTCACAGCCCACCGGCACGAACGCCGGGGCCGCGCGGCCGGGGGTCACGGGCTCGGCCGCGCCCTCGAACTGCGGGATCGCCGTGGCAGCCCAGTCGCCCGCGGACTTTTTCATGTCGGTCTGGTAGCCGGTCAGCGACCACCACTGCGTGGTCGTGGACGCCATGTTGCCGGAGTCGAAGTACGCATAGAGCGCGGGCTTGTCCTGGTAGGTCTCGTTGGACACGAGGTCGTCGTCGACGAGCTGCTGCATGACGTCGGCTGCCTTCAGCGTGCCCTCGTCCAGGAAGTTCACGACCCACTGGTCGCCGTCGATCGCGAACCACTCGGCGCCTGCCTGCTGCGCGAGGTTGATCAGGGTGCTCGGGTCCTCACCGGCCAGGTTGGCGATGTCGACGCCGTCCTTCTTGAGCTCGCGCCCGGTCTCGACGTACTCCTCCCACGTGGTGGGCACCTCGAGGCCTGCCTTCTCGAACGTCTTCGTGTTGTAGATCAGGAACTGCCCGTCCGACCCGGACGGCAGGCCGTAGTACCTCCCGTCGATCTGGGCCGCCGCGAGGGCGCCCTCGTGGTACAGACTTTCCGACGGGGTGACGACGTCGGTGATGTCCTGCGCCCAGCCGTTGACCACCAGTGTGGTCAGTGGCACGATCCCGGGCACGAGGCATGGGACCTCCTCACCAGCCTCGAACACGTTGCGGAAGTTGGTCTGCGTGGCGACGTTGCTCGCCTGCAGCACGTACTCGACCTTCACCTCGTCCTGGGCGGCGTTGAACGCCTCGGCGATCTGCTCACCCGTCTCGGCGTTCCAGCCCCAGACCTCGATGGTCACGGGGCCCTCCTCCTCCGGCTCCGCAGCCGGCGTGCCGCCCGAGCAGGCCGCCAGGCTCACGGCCGTCGCTGCAACGGCGGCCGACGCCGCCCACCGCGTGTGGTTCATCCTCATCTGTATCTCTCCTTCGAGACAGCCGCACCATGCGGGATATCGTTATCCTGTCTGCCGAAGGCGGCCGCGTCAAGTTCCCGTAATATACCTGTGACACGACCCGGTCCGGCAACGGCTCGCACGGGGAAATCGTCATTCCGCGGACCGGCAGCACTTATCCTCGGGACATGACGACGCAGAAGCGCTACCGTGCCCCCGTCCTGGCCGATGTCGCCCGCGAGGCCCAGGTGTCGGTGCCGACCGTCTCACGCGTCCTCAACGGCACCAAGTACGTCGCCCCGGAGCTCGCCCAGCGCGTGCACCGCGCGATCGAGACCCTCGGTTACCGGCCGAACCAGGCCGCGCGGTCGGTTCGCTCCGGACGCCGCACGCTGGTGTCGGTCCTGTCCGGAGCGACGGCGAACTACGGCTACGCGCGTACGCTCCAGGGCATCGAGACCGCGGCCCGCCGCGCGGGGATGTCCGTGACGATCACGGTCGTCGAGTCCGACGACGACGACGACCTCAAACGTGCCGTCGACCTGGCCCTCGCCCAGCCCACTGCCGGCGCGATCGTGCTGGAGTTCGACCGCGCAGGAATCGACGCCGGACACTTGCTACCCGAGGGTCTGCCCGTCGTCGTGGCCGGCGGTGGCACACGGCGCACCCGGAACGCCACGGCCGCCCTGATCGACGAGCGCACCGCCGCGCGCCGGGCCACGGACTACCTGCTGCGCCTGGGCCATCGCACGGTCCACCACGTCGCCGGGCCGACCGCCGGGAAGCACTCCGGCCGCACGGACGGCTGGCGCGCCGCGCTCACCGCCGCCGGGGCCGAGGTGCCGACGGTGATGAACGCGGAGTGGGACGCCGCCTCGGGATACAGATGGGGCGAGCGGATCGCCGGGCGCGACGACGTCACCGCGGTGCTCTGCGGCAACGACGAGATCGCAATCGGGCTCATGCGCGCTCTGTCGGACCGTGGCCTCGACGTCCCGGGGGACATCTCCGTCGTCGGCTTCGACGACCAGCCACTCGTCGCTCTGTGGCGGCCGTCCCTGACGACAGTCGACCAGGACTTCGAGGACCTCGGCGAACGGGCGTTCAGCCTGCTCGAAAGGCTCATGACCGACGAGGAGGGCGACGGTGCAGGTACGGCAGGCACCACCGGGCAGGCCGCCAGGACCAGCGTCGTCGTCCCCCAGCTCGTCGTGCGCGAGTCGACCGCTCCGCCGAGCGCGTGACCGCCCGCGGTCCCACAACCGCCTGTCCGACATCTGAACGAAGAGAGGCACCATGACGTCGATTCCCGTCCCCCGTCCGCTGTTCCGCGATCCGGTTCTGGACGGCGCCGCCGACCCCGTCGTCGTCCGCAACCGCGCCGAGAACTCGTGGTGGATGCTCTACACCAACCGTCGCGCCTGGTCACCACCGGCGGGTGACGACGACGTCGCCTGGGTGCACGGCACGGACCTCGGCATCGCGTCCAGTACGGACGGCGGGGCCACATGGACCCACCGAGGGGTCGTCGCGGGCCTCGAGACGGAAGCGGGCCGCAACACGTTCTGGGCGCCGGAGATCTACGACGACGGCGCGACGTACCACATGTACGTCAGCTACATCACCGGGGTGCCGACACGGTGGGCCGGACACCCGCGGACGATCCGCCACTACACGAGCCCCGACCTTGTCACCTGGGAGTTCCGCTCCACCCTCGACCTGGGTTCGGACCGCGTAATCGACGCCTGCGTCCTCCCGCTCCCCGGCGGCGGGTACCGCATGTGGTATAAGGACGAGGCCGATCACAGCAGCACGCACGCCGCCGACAGCGACGACCTCGCGATATGGCGCCCGACCGGCCAGGTCGTCGGGCACGTCCCGCACGAGGGCCCGAACGTCTTCGAGCTCGGCGGCTGGTACTGGATGCTCGTCGACGAGTGGGCGGGACAGCGCGTCCTTCGCTCCCGCGACCTGGAACACTGGGAACCGCGAGGCCGCATCCTCGACGCACCCGGCTCCGCTACGGACGACGGCACGATCGGCCTGCACGCGGACGTCGTCGTCGTCGACGACGACGCCTGGGTGTTCTATTTCACCCACCCCGGCCGCGATCCCCGCCGCACGGCGCACGACGACGCGTACGAGCAACGGCGCAGCTCGATCCAGGTCGCCCGTGCCCACGTGGTCGACGACGAGCTGCGCTGCGACCGGGACGAGGTGCTCCACGCGCCGTTCCTTCCCGTCGCGGGGGCGTAGGTTCCCACTGGTGACCCGGGCACCGATCACACCTCCACCGCGCGGTGCACTTCTCCCACCAGAAAACCTCCCCAAACTTCGCCCGACGTGATAACGTTATCCTGCTTCTATGACACATCGCACATTTCACCTGCGATTTCACGGGGTCAACGTAGATCCCTGTGACTCGACGACGAGTCCGACTGGATGGAGCTTGTCATGGCACACTCCCCCGACACCTCACCCCTGCGCCGCGTCGCGCAGTCACCCCTGACCCGCCGCACGCTGCTCGGTGCGGCGGCTGCCGCCCCGCTGATCGCCTGGACGGCGAGCATGATCCCCGCCAGCGCCGTCGCGAGCCACCCGAGCATGCTGCACACGGCGGCCGACCTGAGCCGGGCGGCCCAGCGGGTCGATGCCGGATCCCAGCCGTGGACGGGAGGCTGGAACCGCCTGGTGGCGAACCCCCGGTCCACGACCGGCTGGAACCCGCGTCCGCTCGAGACCGTGATCCGCGGCGGGGACGGGCAGAACTACGCGCAGCTGTACCCGGACATCGCCGCCGCGTACCAGAACGCACTGCGCTGGAGGATCAGCGGTGACGGCACGCACGGGGACGCCGCCGCCCGGATCCTCAACGCCTGGTCGGGCACCCTGACGACCGTGACCGGCAACGCCGACCGCTTCCTGGCCGCCGGGATCTACGGCTATCAATTCGCGAACGCCGCCGAGCTCGTGCGCGACCACCCGGGCTTCGACGTCACCCGCTTCCGGGACATGCTGCTGAACGTGTTCCTCCCGCTGAACGAGGACTTCCTCACCAACCACAACGGCGCGGTCATCACGAACTACTGGGCCAACTGGGACCTGTGCAACATGTGCTCGATCCTGGCGATCGGGATCTTCGCCGACCGCCAGGACCTGGTGGACCGTGCCATCGACTACTTCGAGAGCGGCGCGGGCAACGGCTCGATCGAGAACGCCACCCCGTTCGTCTACGCGAACGAGGGCCTGGCGCAGTGGCAGGAGTCCGGCCGTGACCAAGGCCACACCATGATGGGGATCGGCCTGATGGGCACGTTCTGCGAGATGGCATGGAACCAGGGGATCGACTGCTACGGCTACGGCGGCAACCGGTTCCTCAAGGGGTGCGAGTACGTCGCGAGGTACAACGTCGGCCTCGAGGTCCCGTTCAGCGAGTACACGTGGCAGTCCGGCCCCGCTTCCTCTCCCCGGTGGAACACCCAGACCGAGATCAGCACCGCCGCGCGTGGCCAGGCCAGGCCCGTGTGGGACCTCGTCCTGGGCCACTACCAGGGCCGGCGTGGCCTGTCCGCCCCCTGGAGCCGCCGGATCGCCGAGACCTTGCGCCCTGACGGGGGAGGCGGCGACTACGGCACCACCTCCGGCGGCTTCGACCACCTGGGATTCACCACCCTCATGCATGCCCCGGACACCACGCTCCGGCGCCTGCAGTCGTACAACGTTCAGGACCGGTACGCCCGCCATGCCGGCTTCGACATGCGGATCGACGCGGACATCAGCCCCGCGGCCGACGCCCTCTTCCGTGTCGTGCCGGGGCTCGCGGGTTCAGGGACGGTCTCGTTCGAGTCGGAGAACTACCCGGGCCGGTACATCCGTCACGAGGACTTCGCGCTCAAGCTCCGGGCGAACGACGGGTCGACGCTCTTCAGCCAGGACGCCTCCTTCAGGCAGATGGCCGGGCTGGCGAACGCGGGCTGGGCCTCGTTCCAGTCGTACAACTTCCCCGACCGGTACATCCGCCACGCGAACTACGCTCTGCGCATCGACCCCGTCAGCACCGACCTCAGCCGCCAGGACGCCACGTTCCGGCTGGTCGCCTGATACCGCGCCCTTGGCCGGCCACGACGAGGCCGGCCAAGGGCGTCCGTCATGATGCGGCCCAGCCGGCGGATCTCCACTGCGGCGCCGCTGTCTGTCGCAGCGCCCAGCCGGTGAAGTCCGCGTGAAAGGTCCCCTCAACCAGGTCGACGACGCTGATTCCCGCGAGGGCGCCGGTGAACCGGAGACGCGGGCCGAAGTCGTCGGAAAGGTCGGTGAAGTCCAGGTCAGGGCCGACGGGGTGCAGTTCCCCACCCGCAGTGCCCGCGAACATCCGGGCCGTGCCGCCGTCGATCCTCGCGGCCAGGCGGACCGGTCCGGACGGCGCGTCGACCTCGGCCACGACCCGGGCATCCTCCGGGCGGCCGTGCTCGAGACGCAGCACGCGGCGCCCGACGCCTCGCCACTGCTGGCCGGCCTGCGGCTGGCCCGCGGGTTCGGCCCAGGTCAGGTGGAGTTGCAGGTACGACGTCGTGTTGTAGTACAGCACCAAGCCGGCCGACTGCGTGAACGTCACGGGACTCGCTTCCACCGTGACCTCGACCTCGGCGTGGTGCTCCGTCAAGCGCTGCGCCAGCAGAGACTGCTGCCACAGGGACTCCGGCCCCATGCGGCCGACGAGGCGGACGTACCCTGGTCTGCTCGTCCGGTCGAGCCAGTCCCCCGCGGGCTCACGCAAAGTCGACCACGGCCAGCCCGGCACGGTGCCGAAGCCGTCCGAGCCCATGTCTTCCTCGGAAGGGCCGACGGCGGCCACCACGGCGTCGTCCGACACGGTCACCGCGTCCGTGACATCGATCTCGACCGCGGGGTGCCAGCCACCGTGCGCCAGCCTCGGCCAGCCGTCGACCCACTCGACCCGCTGGATCGCCGTCTCTCGGCCCAGTGGATTGCGCGGGCCCTGCTCGGTCTCCAGCGGGCGTGACGCGAGGTGGGACAGGAACCATGCGCCCGACGGCGCCTGCACCAGTTCGCCGTGCCCTGCCTTCTGCAGGGGCACGCCGCGATCGTCGCGGGTCGTGAGCAGCGGCACGGCGTCGACCTCGTACGGTCCGGTCAGGCTACGGGACCGCGCGACGAGGACTCCGTGCTCGACGCCCGTGCCACCCTGTGCAAGCAGCAGGTAGAACCAGCCGTCCTTGGCCGTGATCTTCGGGCCCTCGACCAGTTCCTCGCGCTGCAGCAAGAGCCGGGTGGGGCCGATGGCGTGGATCCGGGAGGCATCCGGGCGCCCGCCGGGCTTCGGGACGCCCAGCTCGGTCAGGACGATGCCGTCGAAGCGACGACCGCCCACCCGGGAATCGTTCTGCAGGTTCAGCAGGTAGTGACGGCCGTCGTGATGCAGCAGCGACGGGTCGAACCCGTGGCCCGGCACGCGGACGGGCTCCGACCACGGGCCGGTGACGTCGTCGGTGATGCTGACGTACGTGGTCAGATCGAAGAACCGCGTCCCGACGCTTCGCACCACCGAGTACACGACCCAGAACACGCCGTCGGCGTGGCTGAGCGCAGGAGCCCAGATGCCGCCCGAGTCCGGCACGCCCAGCAGGGACCGGCCCGGCACCGCCGTGTCCACGGCCCCGGCGGGCTCCCACGACGCCAGGTCCCGAGACCGGAACAGGGGGATGGTGGGGAACCATTCGAACGAGCTCGTCGCGAGGTGATACCAGTCACCCACCCGGATCACGGACGGGTCGGGCGCGAACCCCCGGATCACAGGGTTGACTGCACGCACGGCGCTCACCTCCCCTGACGCCCGGTCGGAGCCGAACCGGCAACGGCGCGGGCCGCGGGATCCGCCGCGGCGGGCGGGACGCCGTCGCGCAGCCGACGTAGTTCGTCGAGCAGGTGCCGGCCGAGCCGGGCCAGCTCGTTGCCCGTCGCCCCGGCGATGTGCGGAGTGAGCACGACGTTCGGCAGCGACCACAGCTCGTGGTCCGGGGGGAGCGGTTCGGGCACCGTCACGTCCAGCACCGCGTCGATCCGGCCCGGCCGCAGGTGCTCCAGCAGGGCCACGTGGTCGACCAGGTCCCCTCGTGCCGTGTTGATCAACGTGGCGCCGTCGCGCATCCGCCCGAGCATGGCGGCGTCGACCATCCCCACCGTCTGGGACGTGACAGGGGCATGTAGCGAGACGATGTCGGATGCCGACATCAGCTCCGCGAGATCGCACCGCCGTACCCCGAGCGCGGCGGCGTGGGCCGCGGAGAGGTACGGGTCGTGCACCAGCACGTCGAGGTCGGTGCCCGCGAGCAGCAGCGCGACCCGGCGCCCGATCCGCGACGCCCCGACGAGCCCTACCACGCGGCCGTAGCCCCCGGTGTCACGCAGCTCGGCCTCCCGGTCGATGAACGCCCGGCGGTCGCGGTACAGCCGCTCGGCGTACCGGGCCCGCTTGCCCGCCAGCACGATCATCGCGAACGTGTACTCCGCGACCGGGACCGCGTTCTTGTCCCCTGCGTCCGACAGCTCGATCCCGCGCTCCGCGGCGGCCTCGGCGTCGACCACGGCCGCCGCCCCTCCGCCGGCGTGGATCACGGCGCGCAGCCGGGGCGCGCGGGCCAGCAGGTCACGGGTGACCCGCGGGCACCCCCAGCCGGTCAACAGCACCTCCGTGTCGGCCAGGACGGCCACGGCGTCGCCGTCCCACTCCGTGACGACGCCGGGTGTCAGGTCGGCCAGGCTGTCGAGCTCGGGCCACAGTCCTGCGAACAGGTCGTCCGCGAGCGCCGCGGGCCGCATCGCGAGTGCGACCCGGGGGCGGCGCCCGGCGGGGGTCCCGTGTGGGGTGGTCATAGGGTGGCTCCCTGGGTCATGCCGTCGAGTCTCTCCCACTCGGGCAGGCGCAGCGGCAGGATGCCACCGTGCTTGGTCCCGGGACGGAGCACGATCTCGTCCGGGGGGACGCGTGTCCAGCGCCCGGCGGCGATGTCGTCCGTCTCCATCACGAAGTAGCCCTGCGGGAGCTGTGCGTACTGGTCGAGGAAGAGGTACCACTTGCCCGCACGAGGATCGCTCAGCAGGATCGGCGCCTCGATACGCGCGAAGTGCTCCGCGGCGACGCGGGTCGCGACGGTGCGGTAGTCGCCCGCGAACAGCGAGCCGCCGACCTCGTGGTGGATGGCTGGGCTGTGCTCGCCGTCGTCCTCGTCCTTGCTGACCCGGTGCACCACGTCGCCCTCGAACAGGATCGCGGTGTCGATGATGTCCCGCCCGGTGTCTATGAGCACCTCGGCCGGGGTGAACGTCTCGAAGTCACGCGTACGCGAGCAGAGGATGCGGCTGTAGGAGTCACCGGCGTGGTCGACGTCGTCCGGGTCGTACAACCGGGAGGACCAGAAGACGACACGGTCACCGGTGTCCGGGTCGGTCACGACCTCCGGGGCCCAGGCCATTCCCGCCTCGGGCGGTGCGACCTCGACGAGCCGCGGCCCGGACCACGTGACGAGGTCGTCCGAGTCCCAGAGCACCAGGCTGCGGCTGCCGTGCCGGACCCACTGGTCCCAGCCGCCCTGGCCGGACTCGACGTTCAGGTCCGTGGCGAGGATGTGGAACCTTCCGGCCTGGTCCCGGGCGAGCACCGGATCGCGCACGCCACGGGTCCCGACGTCGCTGCGGAGCACCGGGCGGCCGCCCGCGAGCGGCCGCCAGCGCAGGGGCGTGTCGCCGTCGCTGAGCGACAGGTAGATGCTCTCGCCGCCGGGTTCGTCGAAGAAGTGGACGAAAAGGTACCCGTAGGCGTCCGCCGGTTCCGTCGTCGTCACGATGCACCCGCCGACCCGATCACGGCGACGGTGAACGACCAGGGCTCGAGGTCGAGCCGGACCGTGCCGTCGGCGAGCTCGGCGTCGCCCGTTCGCGGCTCGACGGGTGAGGCGTCGAACGCCGCGCCCTCGTCGGGTCCGGCGCCGGCGAGCACGACAGTGCGCACGGCCTCGGGAGCGCGCCCGTCGAGCCGGATCGCCACCGGCAGGGTGTCGTCGGTCGCGTTGACGAGACGTACCACGTGCTCGGTCCCGTCCGCGGAGCGCCGGGACATCGCGCCCGCGGCGAACCGTTGCTCGGGCTCCAGGGACGCGGTGGCATCGATCAGCAGCGCGTCGTCGGCCCAGACCCGCAGCCGCCCGCTGGTGACGAGGACACGCATCGCGACGGCGGCTCGCGTGGCGAAGCCCCGCCAGATGACGCCCTCGGCGATGTCGCCGTGGATCCCGTACTGGCTGCGCTTGGCCGTCACGAAGTCGTTGCGCCAGTTGCCCATGTCGATGCTGAACGTGGTCTCGGGACCGTCCTCGCCGATGTCGAGGTTGAAGCCTTTCTCCCCCTCCAGCCGCTCCGCGACGAAGCGCACGTCGAGGCCGTCCAGGCCGAACCGTCCGAGCGAGAGGGGCACCCCGGCGGCGAGGGTCTGGTCCGGGAGCTTCTCGCCGTTGACGTTCACCTCCGTGAGGGCGAACCGTCCCGTGGCGAGCCGGAAGTTCACGGGTCCCCGGGACGCCTGCGACACGGGGACCTCACGCCCGCCGCCGGTGCGCACCCCGTGCACGCGATCTCCCCGCTCGGCGGAGAACATCCGCTGGACGTGGTACGACGCCGTGGGGAGCACTCGTTCGCCGTCGAAGTAGATGAGGTCGGGCTGCCACTGGGTGTGTCCGACACGTGCGAGCAGGGGCGCGTAGGAGGCCAGGCGGACGACGTCCGAGTTCCGCTCGAGACCGATCATGTACGCCGCCTCCGCCAGGGCCGAACGCATCCTGCTGCTGCGCGCCGCGTACTCCCCGAGATAGACGGCGGGTCCGGAGCGGTCGGCGTCGTCGTAGCGGTGCAGGTTCTGGTGGAACCACATCGGGGTCTCGTAGTAGTGCTCGTCGACGATCGCGGTTCCCCGCTCGCGCGCGAACGCCCAGCCGGCCTCGTGGTCGCGCCCGAACCAGGACGGCCCCGAGGTGCCGATCACGGCGACGTCCGGGTGCGCGCCGCGGACGGCGTCCTCGATCCGCGCGTAGCGGTCGCGGAAGTCCGGCGTGATCTCGTCCTCGTTGCCGACGCCGAGGTACCGCAGCTCGAACGGCTCGGGATGGCCGAGCTCGGCGCGGCGCGCACCCCACTCCGTGTCCGCGCCACCCCGGGCGAACTCGATCAGGTCGAGCACGTCCTGGACGTAGGCGGGCATCTCGCTCAGCGGCACGGCCCGAGGCCCTCCGGGCGTGTTCTGGCAGCACACGCCGGCGGCGACGACGGGCAGCGGTCGCGCACCGAGTTCCTCGCACAGCAGGAAGAACTCGTAGTACCCGATCGCGCGCGACTGGTGGTAGCCCCAGGGGTTCGAGAGCTGCCGGCGCTCGTGCAGCGGACCGACGGACCCCTTCCAGTCGTAGATGTTGTCGAGCCCGACCCCGTGCGCCAGGCAACCGCCGGGGAACCGGACGAACGACGGTTCCAGCGCGGCGAGCGCGGCGACGAGGTCCGGACGGAACAGCCGGGGCCGGCCGGCGTCGTCGAGCGGACGCAGGGAGACGCAGTCGATGTCGACGACGACGCCGTCGGGGACGTCGATCCGGAGCTGTCCCGTCCCGGTCGCGATGCCGTCGAGCGTCGTCTCGCACCATGACCAGTCGCCGGCGGGGACGGCGACGGCAGCGGCCGTCGTGAGTTCGCCGTCCCGGCCGGCGACCCGCACCCACACAAGGCCCTGAGTCGCGTCGGGCAGAAGCCGCGCCGCGAAGCGCAGGCGCAGCCTCTCACCGGAGCGCGCCCGGATCCCTTCCCACCCCTCGTTGCGCAGCACAGTGGGGCCCTCGACCCGGATGTGGACGGCGTTGTTCTCCGAAACGGGGTCCTCGGTGCGGGGCCACACGGTGCGCGTCGGTGAGGGCGTTTCGACGCCCCATCCGGTGAGCGGTCCCCATCCGGGCACGTCCCCCGCGGTGTACTCGAAGTCGCCGTTGCGGACGAGCTCCGCGTTCAGCCCGCCGTCCAGGGCGTAGTTGAGGTCCTCCAGGAAGATCCCCCACAGGTCGGGGGCGACCTCCACCTCGGGAGCGGCGTCGACGACGATGTCCAAACGGCTCATCAGTTGTTCCTTTTCTCTGTCGCGGCTCGGGTCAGGCCAACCCGATGGCGGTCCATGACACCGGGTGGAGGGTGATCGTCACCACGCCGTCGTGAACGACGACGTCGTCGTCATCGCGCAGACGCACACGTTCCGGATGTTCGAGCGTGTTCCGGGCGTACACGTCGTCGTCCCAGAGCGACTGCACCTCCGCGATGCGGGTGACGGGGATGTCGCCGAGGTCGATGCTGACGGTGACCGATTCGTCCACACTGCGGTTCACGAGGAACACGGAGGCCGAGCCGGCGTCCTCGTCCCAGGTGGCCACGGCGTCCACCAGCGGCACGTTGCCGTGCTGTGCGGTGGCGTACGTCTCGACCTCGACCCGCGGACGCAGCACGACGCCGCTCGCCATGCGGCTTGTCGTGGCGAACGGGAAGAACGTCGTCTGACGCCAGGCCGGGCCTCCCGGCGCCGTCATGATCGGCGCGATGACGTTCACCAGCTGCGCCATCGACGCCGCGGCCACGCGGTCGCTGTGCCGCAGCAGCGTGACGAGCAGGCTTCCGACGACCACGCCGTCCGCCACCGAGTAGACGTCCTCGAGCCCGCGTGCGCCGAGCGTCCACAGCTCACGCTCTGGATGGGGATCAGCACCCTGGTACCAGACGTTCCATTCGTCGAACGAGATCTGCACGGTCTTCTCGCTCCGGCGGGACAGCTTCACGTGATCGATCGTCGCCGCCACGGTGTCGATGAAGTGGTCCATGTCCGTCGACGACGCCAGGAAGCTGCCCAGGTCTCCGTCCTTCTCCTGGTAGTACGAGTGACACGAGATGAAGTCGACGTAGTCGTAGGCCTTCTCGAGCACGATGCGCTCCCACTCGCCGAAACGCGGCATCCCGGAGTACGAGCTCCCCACGGCGACGAGCTCGAGGGTGGGGTCGATCTTCTTCATCGCGCTCGCGGTCCGGGCGGCGAGCCGTCCGTACTCCTCCGGCTCCATGAAGCCGATCTGCCATTCGCCGTCCATCTCGTTGCCCAGGCACCACATCCGGATGCCGTGCGGCTCGGGAGAGCCGTTGGCGATCCGCTGATCGGACAAGGTGGTGCCGGACGGGTGGTTCGCGTACTCGAGCAGGTCGAGCGCCTCTGTGATGCCGCGCGTGGCCAGGTTCACGGCGAGCATGAGCTCCGTACCGGTCAGGGCGCAGAAGCGCGCGAACTCGTCAAGGCCCACCTGGTTCGTCTCGAGCATCTGCCACGCGAGATCGAGACGGACGGGACGCTGGTCCCTGGGCCCGACGCCGTCCTCCCACCGGTACCCGGAGACGAAGTTGCCCCCCGGGTAGCGCAGCGTGCTGACGCCGAGCTCCTTCACCAGGTCGATGACGTCCTCGCGGAAACCCTCACTGTTGGCGCGTGGGTGCGCCGGTTCGTAGAGGCCGTCGTAGACCCCCCTGCCGAGATGCTCGACGAACGACCCGAAGAGCCGGCGGCGCACGGGGGGCGCGCAGGGGTCGAGACGCAGGGCGATGCGGGCTGTGGTCATGGGGACTCTCCTGTGGTCGTCGTCGACCGGAACGCTCCGGCCAGCTCTGCCAGTGCGCCGTCGCGGGCGAACACCGGGATCTGCGCCAACGGCGCCTCGGCCGCGATCCACCGGCCCCCGGCATGCTCGGAGCCCGTGCGCAGGTCCGTCCACGCGGCGCCGAGCGGCAGGTAGACCTGACGGGTCACCGCGTGCGGTTCGACCACCGGAGCAACGAGGAGATCCGGGCCGAACATGTACTGATCTGTGAGGTCCCAGCAGACAGGGTCCCCGGGAAACTCGTGGAACATGCCGCGCATCACGGGCTGCCCGTCGTGGTGCGCCTCGGCCATCAGCCGTCGCGTGTACGGGCGCATCGCCTCGCGGAGCTTCACGTAGCGGGTCAGGATCTCGTACACGTCGTCGCCGAAACTCCACAGCTCGTTGTCGGCCCCTGTGGCGCATCGCTCGGAGCCGTCCGCCGCGAACACCCGATCGACCGGCGCACGGTCGCCGTGCATGCGCATTACCGGGCAGAACGCGCCGAACTGGAACCACCGCACGAGCAGATCGTGGAAGTCGGGGTCGTTGATGTTCCCGCCGCCGAAGCCGCCGATGTCTGTCGTGAACCACGGGATACCGGCCACGCCCATGTGGATACCGGCGGTGATCTGCCGGCGGAAGGCCACATAGGAGGAGTGGATGTCGCCGGACCAGACGAGCGCGCCGTAGCGCTGGCTGCCCGCCCACGCGCATCGAACGAGGTTCACGACCTCCTCCTGGCCCGCCTCGCGCTGACCTTCGTGGAACATCCGGGAGAACGCCTGCGGGTAGACGTTTCCGACCTCGAGGTTCGTGCCGATGTGATAGCGGTAGTTGTCGAAGTCGTAGACGCCGTACTCCGGTTCGGCCTCGTCCAGCCAGAAGAGCTTGATCCCGAGATCGTGGTAGTTGCGTCGCATGATCTCCCAAGCCGTCTCGCGGGCGCGCGGGTTCGTGACGTCGAGGAACATGCTGGGGCCCAGGAACCCCATCTGGACGTCCAGGCCGCGCTCGGTGCGAACGAGCAGGTTCTCCTTCTTGAACGCCGCGAAGTTCTCCGACTCGATCGACACCTGCGGCCAGACCGAGACCATGAGCTCGACGCCCATCTCCTTCAGCTCGGCGACCATGGCGGCCGGGTCGGGCCAGAACTCTTCCTCGAAGCGGAAGTCGCCCATCTTCGGCCAATGGAAGAAGTCGGCCACGATCACGTCCAGCGGCAGGCCTCGCCGCTTGTACTCGCGCGCCACTTCCAGGAGCTGCTCCTGGTTCCAGTACCTGAGCTTGCACTGCCAGTACCCGAGCCCGTACTCGGGCATCGTCGGCGCGTGGCCGGTCGCGTCGGCGTAGGCAGCGCTGATCTGCGCGGGGGTCGAGCCGACGGTGATCCAGTAGTCCAGCTGCCGCGTGGACTCGGCGGTCCACTCGGTCCGGTTGGTTCCGAACGCGGCGGTGCCGATCGCCGGGTTGTGCCACAGGAACCCGTACCCGGCACTGGAGACCACGAACGGGACGCTCACCTGCGAGTTCCGGTGCGCCAGCTCGAAGATCGAGCCCTTTACGTCGCCGATCTCCTGCTGGTACTGGCCCATCCCCCACAGCTTCTCGCCGGGGACGGGCTCGAACGAAGCGCGCAGGTGGTGGGATGCGCCCGCGAGCGGGCGAAAATGACGTGCGCGCCGCTTGAGGGACTCAGTGAACTCGGTGAGCACGGTGCGCCCGTCGGCGTCCCGGAACTCCAGTGCGCACTTGAAGACGTGGTAGCCGGCCTGACCGTCCATGCCGCTCCACGTGCGCATGACCGCGGTGATCGCGCCGTTCGTCAGGGTCGCGACCTCCCCGTCGACGGCGATGTCCACGCGCGTCGGCGCTGGCGGCAGCAGCGCGAAGTCGCTGTCGATCACCTCCCCCGACGGGCTGCTGCGCACCCGGAGCGAATTCGCGCCCCAGGCCTGAACGACGAGCGTCTCGCCGTCGCCGCGCCAGATCACGGCGTCGTCAGTCGTCTCGAACACGGTCATGGGGCTCCTTCGGTGAGGCTCGGCGCAGGCCCGGGCGCCTCGGCACCCGGGCCTGCGTCACGGTCGGTCAGGCGGCGACCAGGGCGGCGATTGTGTCCGCGAGTGCGGCGGCTGCCGCGTCGACGTCCTCCTGGGAGGCGCCGTCGGCGGCGGCGACCGCTTCGGCGTCGTCACGGGCGGCCGTCAGTGCGGCCCATGAGTCGGCGGTCCAGTCGGCCTCGGCCAGCGCGGCGGTCTCGCTCAGGTAGAGTTCGAGACCCGTCCGGTCGACCGAGGCGACGAGGAACTCGACCTCCGCGAAGTTGGCGAAGCCGGCGGAACCGCTGACCCGCAGGGCCCCGTACTCGACGGACCCGGCGAGCTCGACCGTGTTCCAGCCCTCGGCGGCGGCGCCGGTGTCGGCGAACGTCGTCCACGTCGCACCGCCGTCGTCCGATCCCTGCAGGTCGACGCCGCTCGCCCGGGGCGCGAAGCCCGTGCGGGGGCGGTACCGGACCCCCTCGACCGTGAAGACAGTGCCGTCCGTCGGGATCACCGAGACCCAGCCGTTGTCCGTCTTCGTGTCGGTGAACGTGGCGGGGTCGCCGTCGAACATCGCCCAGCCGTTGTCGGCCGCGTCCCGCCTGTTGTCCCACGACACCGAGCTGGCCGTGACCCACGAGCGGTCGATGGCCGCCGGAACCCTCGTCCGCGACGGCTCGAGCAGGTCCCACGCGTCCAGCAGCCGGAACGCGAGCGCCGACCGATCGGCCCCGGGCTCGGCCGCCGCGGCCTTGACCGCCTCCAGCTCACGCGTGAACAGGATCGCGGAGGCCCGCGAGTGCGCGGTCAGGTCCACCGCCTCGGCCCGCGCGATGACGGGCTCCAGGTCGAGGTCCACCGATCCGTGGAACCGCAGCTCGGCGATGTCGATGAAGGTGCTGTTGCTGACGCGCAGGTACCGGTAGCTGCCGGTGTCGGTCGCGTCGAGCGCCTGCCACTGCATCGTCTTGAACGGCTGCTCAGCGACGGTCGTCCAGTTTTCCAGGTCGTTGGAGCCCTGGAACACCATGTCGGGCATTCGCACCATGCCGGGCGTGTTCTGGGCGGCGAGATAGTCGATCCGGTCGAGGCTGTAGCTCGATCCCTCCCCGAAGTCCCAGATCAGGTCGTGAGCGCCGTCCGCCGCGGGCACGCTGGTCTGCGTCCCCCCGTCGCCGTCGAACAGGAGCGCCGCCTGCCCAGCCTTCACGTCGTCCGGTTCGCCGCTCGCGTTCACCACGGTCGTGATCCCCATGGCGATGCTCGACGACTCGTCGGCGCCGAACAGGTGGGTGCCGTCGGTGGAGCCGCGGACCGTGTCGGCGACCTGGCCCCTGGCGGTCCGGTGGTCGATCGTCACCGGCAGCAGGCCGGCGCCGCTCACCGCGCCGACCGTGCCGGTCGCGGTCCACGTCATGCCGTCGTCGCTGGTCGCCGCGAGATCCTGGCCGGCGACCGACACCGAGACGTCGGTGATCGGCTTGACGCTGGTGAACGACACCTCGACGTCGTCACCCTCGGTGACCCGGCTCGCGAGCGAGCCGGGCGCCGAGACCGACACCGTGTCGATGTCGCCCCGTACCTCGGTGCGGTCGCCGTCGATGCGCAGGCGCACGAAGGACCAGAGGCCGGGGTACGCGGGATCCGTCTCGATGCCGGGGTTGTCGACCTGCAGCTTCAGGTAGCGGTACGGCTGCCCCTGGAACTCGTCGACGACGTCGATCCGGTCCCACTCGTTGGTGTTGTCGGTGTCGCGCTCGGTGAGCAGGTCCCAGCCGATGCCGTCGTTCGAGCCGTAGACGTTGGTGCCCTCCATGCGGTTGCCGAACGTGAACGGGGCGAGGAACGCGAAGGCGTCCGCGGCGACCCGGTACCGCGGCCCGAAGTCGAGCGTGAACGACCCCACGGTGATGTTCGGCAGGCCGCCGCCCGCACCTTCGCCGGCCGCGAGGGTGTCGACCGCGGCGGGGGTGATCACGGTCGGGGTGACCACGCCGTCGCTGAAGTCGAGCGTGCCGTCCTCCAGGCGCGGGTTCACTTTTCTCAGCGCGTCGATCGCGTCGCGCAGCGCGGTGAGCGCCGCCTCGAACTCCTCGTCGGTCCCGTCATCGGCGGCGTCCTTCGCGGCGCGCAGTGCCTCGCGGTACGGCTCGTCCGTGGTGGTCGTGTAGACGGCGCGCCTGTCGGTGCCGTCCGCGACGACCGCCTTGATCGTCTTCGCGCGGTTCTTGGACACCACGAGTTCGAACGTGCGGGCGGCAACCGTGGTCCCGTCGTCGGCGACGACCTGGACCTCGTGGCGCCCTGCCTGCCGCCGCGCCGGGTTCCACGTCAGCCGGCCGGTCCCGGCGTCGAAGGACGCCCCGTCGGGGAGGCCGTGGATCACGTGCGTGACGTTCCCGCCCGCGTCGGACGCCGACAGGTCCACGGCCGTCTCCTGCTGCTCGGTGAGGTACGACGTGTCGTCTGCCTGCTCGAACTGCGGCGCGGTCAGGTCTGTCGCCGCAGTAAGGATCACGCTGTGCAGATCCACCGTCACGTCGTCCGACCCCGCCAGGCGGAAGAAGTTGACGTTCTGCGCGGCGGGCGCGTACGTGATGTACCGCCACTCGCCCCCTGTGTCCGGCAGCTCGAGGTCCGTGGCGATCGGATCGAACACGTACTCGTCGGGATTGACCCCGGACGGGTCCTCCTTCTGCAGCACATCCAGGCTGGCGGGCCCGTCACTGCGGTACTTCAGACCCGTGAGCCAGCCCGACCGCCACATCACGCGGCTGATCACGCTCATCGTGCCCTCTGCCGAGAGCGAGGCACGGGCGAACGTCTCGCCGTCCTCCGTCACCAGCTCGGTGTCCTCGTCGAGGACCAGGCCCGCCTTCTCGAAGGTCAGCGCAGGGCTGTCGGGAAGCGCGGGCGGCTCGGTGCCGGCCAGCTCCTCAGGGAAGGCGACCCAGTACTCAGGGTTCTTGTCGCCCGGGGACCAGAAGTTCACCTTGTCGGTGCCGCCGTAGAAGTACGGCCCGTCGAGGCGCGACGACAGCTCGGCGACCCAGGGGGCCTCGGCCTCGACGTCCACGCCACGCTCGTACGCGTACTCGTAGTAGAGCTCGTTCACCGGGTTGAACATCCGACCGCGGTAGGCCTCGGAAACGCTGCCGTTCCATCCCTCGCCACGCTCGTCGACCCACGGGATCCGCGCGCCCAGCATGAACCCGAAGAACTGGTTCGCGCCGTCAAGGAGCCGCTGATCGAGAAAGTCGTAGACGGACACGGCGTCGGAAGTGGTGGAGACGGTGCCCGCGACGGGATCGACCTTGGTGCCCTGAACCTCGAGCATCCGGGCGAGGCCGGTGAAGTTGTCGATGTTGCACTCACCGTGGGCCTGGTCACGGCCCATCTCGCGGACCTGAACGAAATCGTAGCCGTAGGGGTTCGCCGGGTCGTCGGCCTTGATGAGCGGGATCTGCGGGGCGATCGCGCCGTTGTCGTAGCCGTCGTAGGTGGAGTTCACGGTCGTCCACTCGACGCCCGTGGCATAGCCCTCGGCGTCATCGGCGTAGATGGCGGTCGCGATCCGGCCGAACAGGCCGAAGTTGTGCTGGTTCATCCACTTCTTGTTGGAGAAGTTGAAGACCTCGACGACCGGGTTCGCATAGTTGGCCAGCAGATTCGCGTCGTCGGTCGCGCTCCAGACGACGTCGTAGCCGTCGTACGTCCCGGGGCTGCCGTCGGCGAGCGGCTCGGTAGCGCGGATGATCTCCGCGGCCATCAGGTGCTGGTACAGCGGATGCCCGGTGTGGATGTGCGCGTCGGGGAAGTACGCGTATCCGTCGGGGTTCATGTCGGCCCAGGCTCGCAGCGACTGGATCGCGTTGCGCCGGTAGACCTCGTCACCGGTCATGACCCACATGAGCGCCTGGGTGAGCGACCCGAAGGAGTCGTTGCGCTGCCGCGAGCGCATGCCACCGTGGACGTAGGTGTCGGTGAGCGCCTTGTCCGGCTCGGCGGCCGACCGGGAGTTCGAGGCGCGGTACGTCTTCGACGCGAAGCCCGTGTCAGCCATCGCGGCGAAGTAGGACGCCCACGGCTCCTGGCCGGAGCGGACCATCTCCTGGGCGTTGCGCAGGTCGTCGGCGGACAGTCCGACGCCCGGGTGAACGAATCCGGCGTCACTTACGGTCTCGTGGATCACCACGATGTTGTCGGTGACGATGGCTTCGTGTTCGGCCGCCTGTGCGGTTCGGAACGACGCGGCAGGCACCCCCAGTCCTGTGACGAGGGCCACTGTTAGCGCTGTCAAGCGCATGCGCAGCGGGGAAGCGACGTTGCTTCTCACGTGGAGCTCCTTGAGGTGAAGGACGGGTTCAAAGGGTTGGGTTACGTGAAACGGTGGGTAACGCGGATCGGTTCGACGACGAGAGCGGACACGAGGTGGACCGCGCCCGCAGCGACCACCGAGCAGGCAGCTACCCGATCGGGATATCGTTATCCTGGTGCAGTCGCCGTCGCTGTGTCAAGACGCGCCCAGGCGCGCCGACAGGCAGCTCTGGACCTGACCAGTGGTGTTCACCACTGCGGAACGTGAGGAAATCGCTTGTAGGTGTCAGAAGGGCCGGCCGGCTGGGATTCGGTTCAGCGGCCGGCCAGGTTCCGCAGTCGGCTCAACGTCTCACGAATGATGTCCCGCAAGTCCCGAACCTCGGCGGCGGTGACCCAGCGCGAGAAGGCAACGCGGAACACGACGATGCCGGTCTCCGCGGCCAGGCTGGCCTCGATGTCGCCGACGCCTCGCCGTCGCAACCTCTCGGCCAGGGCAGTCGACAGGGATGTGAGCTTGATCAACTCGCGCTCGCGGAGATCGGCGTTGGCCATGATCACGGCCTGTCGCTTCCGTGCGAGCTCACGGTCGCCACCCGCCACCTGGGCCACGGTGTCGAGCACGGCTGCGACGGCATCCAGTGCTGGCGTCGGGGCCGGCACCGCGTCCAGGGCGGCCAGCGACTTCTTCTCCAGCTCGGACGCGCCGTCGAAGAGAACCTCGCGCTTGTCGGCGAAGTGACGGAAGAACGTCCGGGCGGTGACGCCCGCCCGCCCGGCTATGTCCGCCACCATCGTCTGCTCGAAGCCACGCTCCAGATAGAGCGACAGCGCGGCCTCGCGCAACCGGTCGCCAGCGCCGGGCTCCCACCGTGCCATGTCGAGAGTCTAGGTGACGTCATCTCGTGACACTCCACCGCGCTCGCCCTGATGTCATCGAGTGACATCATCGTGGTAGAGTGATGTCACTCGATGACATCGCTCTTGGAGGCCCGATGAAGCGCATCCCGTACCACCAGTACGGCGGACCCGAAGTATTGCGTCTGGAGGATTTCGAACCGGCTCGTCCTGGTTCCGGCGATGTTCTGATCCTCGTGCGGGCAGCCGCGGCCAATCCGATGGACCGGAGCATCCGCAGCGGCGCCATGAAGGTGGTGACGGGGCGGAAGTTCCCACGCGGCCTGGGCCATGACTTCGCGGGCGTCGTCCAGGCGGTCGGTGGGGGTGTCACTCGGTTCGTCGTCGGCGACAGAGTGCTCGGAGGGGCGTCGATCGAGATGTCGGGAGCTTTCTCCAAGATGGTCCTGGCCACGGAGACAGGGGTCGTGCTGAAGCCCGCGGATCTCTCCTTCGAAGAGGCCGCCGCTATCCCGACCGTTGGTCTCACCGCACACCAGGCCGTGGTCAGGAAGGGAAGGCTGCAGCCCGGGCAATCGGTCTTCATCAACGGATGCCTCGACGGAGTCGGCCGAGCCGGCGCACAGATCGCGCTGGCGCGCGGCCTCGGTGGGAGGCAGCTGCCGCGTCCCCGCCACACAAGACGCGCGCGACCTCGGCCTCGACCCGATAGTCGAATTCGGCTTCGATCCGACGACGCTCAGCGGCCGATTCGGCCCACGCCGGACGCGGCCCACCGGCGGGTGCCGATCACCCACACGGCGTCGCTCACCGAGGCCGTCACAGCGCTCACCGAACCCGAGCGCGACGGCACACCCAAGGGCGGCAAGCTCATCATCACGACCGTCTGACCCTCACATCCGCCCCTCGATCTTCCCCCATCACAGGAGCCTTTCGAATGAGTGCACAGATCTGGGTGCTCGGCGGCGCCGGCCGCAGCGGCCGCACCATCGCAGCGCAGCTCGCCCGGCGCGGGCTGACGGCCGTCCTCGTCGGCCGGGACGCGAACCGCCTTCGGGCCGCCGCGCAGCAGACCGGCAGCGAAACACTGCCGGCCCCTTCCCTTGCAGCCGCCGCCGCGGGAATCCGGCAGCAACGCCCCGCCGTGGTCATCAGCACGATCGGACCGTTCACCGCGACGGCCCCTGAAGTCGTCGACGCCTGCCACGCCGCCGGCAGCCACTACATCGACCTGGCGAACGATGTCGCGGCGCTCTCCGCCGTGTACGAGATGCACGACGCGGCCACCCAGGCCGGTCATACGCTGGTCACCGGTGCCGGGTTCGGCGTGACCGCCACCGAAAGCGTCGTCGTGAAGCTGTGCGGGGGCCGTCCCGCGCCGGTTCGGGTCCGTGTCGACATGGTGCCCTCGATCGCGATGGAGGAAGGCACCGCCGGTGAAGCCTTGATCGGCACCCTTCTGGGCAGCCTCGATGGCCGTCGGATCACCGACGGGCGCCTGGCCCCCGCCCGGATCTTCAGCGACGCGGTGAGCCTCACCCTGCCGGACGGCTCGCAGGTCACCACCGCGAGCATGCCGTCGGGCGAACTGCTCGCGGCTCACCGAGCGAGCCGGGCCCGACATGTACTTTCGGCGACCAGCGAAGCACCGTCCTCGCCCCTGGTCCGAGCGATGATGCCCGCCCTGAGCACCCTCATGCGATGGGAGCGGCTGCGCTCGTTCACCACACGCCACCTCGCGCGGGTACGCGTCAGAGCGAAGGAGCGCCCGCGCGATCACTCCTGGGGGCACGCCGTCGTGGGCTGGGCAGACGGCGAGACCCGAGAGGGCTGGCTGCGCCTGGGCGACGCGCAGGAGTACACCGGAGCTGTGCCCGCAGAGATCGCCCGGCGGCTGCTGGCCGGTGAGGGCCGACCTGGCGCATACACCCCGGCCGCCCTCTTCGGTCCTACCCTCGCCGAATCGTGCGGCGGCGAGTACCTCCTGTACTAGGGGCCGCGTGTCGTAAGTGACTTCATGGTCGGGTTTGAGGTCATGGGTGCGGCGACCCGCTGCGGGACTGATCCTGTGTGAGGGTGATCGTGAGGCGCCGGAGCGTCGGACGTGGGCGTCGACGGTGCCGGCTGGTGCGGGCGGCGGGTGCGGATCGTGCTGATGGCCGGCCGGGGGCGGCCAAATCGCAGATCGCGGCGGCGGTCGGTGTCTCGGTCCCCACCTGGCGGAGCCGGGACCTGAGAGCGGTCCAGGTCCACGAGATCATGCTCAGCGAGACCGGGCAGCGGTCGATGGCGATGTTCCTCGCCCCGGCCATGCTCAGTCTGGTCCCGCTCACTCAGCTCGCTGCCCGCGAATCACTGGAGGTCTGACCCCGGCCGCACACGTATCCGACGTATCGGCCTTCACCGCGGACGAGCTGCTCACGTCGGTCAGCGCCTACCGGGTCACCGACACGATCGCGCCTCGTTCGCCACGTATCCCCAACCGGCCATCGTCACCGACAGGATCGACACGTCGACCGTGCTCTCGGTGTTCGTGCGGGACACGAAGCCAAAGTCGCGAGGCTACGTCGGGACGTTCCTCGATGCTCGTGAGTATCGGCAGCACGCCGTCGGCGACCACTTCGCCGCCTGGGAACCGCCGGAGGCGTGCGTGGACGGCTTCGGGCGGTCGAGTGGGACCGCTGAGTTCCGTACCGGCTCAGAAAGCCTGGGGATGTTGACCCGCCCTCCCCCTCCGGCGACCGGATGGTCCAGCCGTTTGGTGCCGTGGCGGTGCTGATCGACCTGATGCTCGGACCACCAGCGGCGGAAGTCAGGGCTGGTGAGGGGCAGTTCGCGCAGCGCTGGCCCCGCCGAGCCAACAGGGCGACGTCGTAGAGAAGCCGATCCCCCGCGACGTCGCCCTGTTCGGGGCTCAGTGGCTGGCGAAGTAGTGGCCTTCGTCGAGATCTGCCAGCAGTCCGGGGTGGGCCGGCTCCCAGGCCAGCAATTCGCGTGTGCTCGCGTTCGACATCGGAGGCAGGCCAAGTGTCATGATCGAGGCGAAGGGCCCGAAGTGGCTCACGGCCTCGTCCGCCGGGATGCTCGCGACCGGCAAGCCCAGGTGGCGGCCGATCGCCTGAGCGATGTCACGTACCACGATGCCCTCCTCGGTGGCGGCGACAAGCTGGGCACCGGCCGGCGCCTTGTCCACCGCCAAGGCGTACAGCGATGCGACGTCGAGGGTGTGCGCGGCGGGCCACCGGTTGGCGCCGTCGCCCACGTAGCCGGACACGCCAGTTGCACGTGCGATCCGGATCAGGGTCGGGACGAAGCCGGTCCTGTCCAGGTCACTGTGCACGACTGGCGGGATCGCGACCAGGACGGACCTGATGTCGCGCTCGACCAGACCGAGCACTTCGTCGGCGACGGCCGAACGAGGGTTGGCGCTCACTGCTTCTCGCACACTCTCCGGGCCTGCCGACCCCATGCCTACCCCGACCAGCGCCTTGCCGGTGCCGGCGAGTGCGTCTCCGAGGGTCGTGACCACGGCCTGGTCAGCGGTGACGGCCCCCTGCATGTTCCCGGCCTGCAATGCCTGGTTGTTGAACGCGAGATGGATGACGCCGTCGACGGTCGCCACGGCGTCCCGCAGGGCGTCGGGATCGTCCACGTCACCGAGTCGGGGCGCGGCCCCCAATGCCTGGACGGTGGCGGCGGACCTCTCGGATCGGGCGAGGCCGACGACGTCGTGCCCGGACCGGACGAGTTCCCTGACGACAGCCGAACCGATGTGTCCGCTGGCGCCGGTGACAAGTACACGCATGGAAAGCCTCCGCACTCGAAGTGATGTGACCAAGTTCCGTCACTTCGCCAACTGTAGCACTGACGGAACTTGGTCACATCACCTAAGGTGTAGCCATGGCCCGATGGGAACCGAACGCACGTGAGCGCCTGGTCAGAGCAGCGATCGACCTGTTCAGCGAGCAGGGCTACGACAACACCACGGTGATCGAGATCGCCGAACGGGCCGGGCTGACCAAGACAACCTTCTTCCGGCACTTCCCCAACAAGCGGGAGGTGCTGTCCACCGGCCAGGAGGAGCTCGGGCAGCTACTGCGCGAAGGCATCGCCGGCGCGCCCACCTCGACCACGCCCCTGGAAGCCGTCGCCGCAGGTCTCGATGCCGCCACCGCGCGGTTCACGCCGGCCCAGCGCGAGTTCGGTCCGCGGTTGGAGGCGGTCATCGCCGCCAACAGCGACCTGCAGGAGCGAGACGCGTTCAAACACACCCGCCTGGTCGCGGCCATGGCCGAGGCGCTCGAGGAACGCGGGGTGCCCGACCCGGTAACGCGCATCGCCGCCGAGCTCGGCGGCCTGGCCTTCAGCCGCGCCTTCACCCGCTGGACCATGCCGGCGAACACCCTGACGTTCTCGGAGCTGGCTCGCCGAACACTGCGCGAACTGCACGCCGCGACGAGAGGACTCGACTGACTTCCGCCCGCGTGAGCGACGGCTACCGCATACGACAAGGTCCTCGAAGACCAGGGTCTCACTGCAAGTGTCGTGGTTGCGCCCCTGACCCGGCACATCCAGCGCGCCCCGAGTTCCGACGTCTAGCGGGGACAGGAACACCCCAGCAGGACCCCACAACCTCGCCTGACGGCGAGTATCCTGCAGTCGCTGGTGCGTCGCGTAGAACGCCACCGCCGCCGACGTCGCGACGTTCGCGCAGGGCTGCCCGGACCCGGCCCTGTGTCGCGGCGCGAGCCGCATGTGGCGGCCCGGTCTGCCTTTGCCGGAGAACGCCCCACTACAGCAGACCGTCCTCCCGCAGCACCGCCTGCGCCACCGTGAACGCGTGGTTGGCGCTCGGGACCGAGCAGTAGATCGCCGTCTGGAGCAGGATCTCCTGGATCTCGTCGACGGTCAGGCCGTTGCGGGTCGCGGCGCGCACGTGCATGCCCAGCTCGTCCCAGTGCCCGCCGGCGACCAGGGCCGTCAGCGTCACCGCGGACCGCATCCGGCGGTCGAGGCCGGGTCGTGTCCAGATCTCGCCCCAGGCGTACCGGGTGATGAGGTCCTGGAAGCCGGCGGTGAACGGCGTCGTGCCGGCGACCGCGCGGTCCACGTGGGGGTCGCCGAGCACGGCCCGCCGCACGGCCATCCCCCTGCCCCGGTCGGCATCGCGTCGCGCGGTGTCCGTCCGGGGCAGGGCGTTGCCGTGGTCTCCGCCCCGGACCGTCTCGCGGATGACGGCCGCCACCGCTGCAGGTGCCTCGGCCGGCGGCAGGTGCGCGACGTCGTCCAGCACGCGAAGTCCCGCGTGCCGGACCCCGGCGGCGATCTCCTCGAGAGATGCCACTGGCGTGACCATGTCGTGCCCGCCGGCCACCGCGACCACCGGCGCGCCGATCTCGCCGAGACGATCCCGTACGTCGAACCGTGCGAGGGCCCGGCAGACCGCGGCGTATCCGAACCGGTCGGTGGTCTGCAGGGCGGCGAGGAGCCGGGTCGTCACGTGAGGCTCCGCGCCCACGAACCCGGGCGCGAACCAGCGCTCTGCCGAGCCGGTCACCTGTGTCGGCGTGCCCGCGGTCGCGACGAGGTCGGCGCGTTCGTGCCACCGCTCGGGATCGCCGATCCGGGCGCCGGTCGCCAGGAGCACCGCGCCGCGCACGACGTCGGGCATGTCGAGCAGGAGCTGCAGTCCGACGGCACCACCCACCGAGACGCCGGCATACCAGTACGGCGCGCCGGTGTCCCCGCGTTCGGCCTGTGCGGCCATGACGAGACGGTGCACGCCCGCTGCGAGGTCCGCGACGGTGAGTCCCTCGCAGGTGGCCGGGCCGTCAAGGGCCGGGGACGCGCCATGACCGGGCAGGTCCCAGCCGATCACGTCCAGATCGGGTGCCAAGAGCTCGGCGGCGTCGCGCCACAGCGCCTCGACGGATGTGCCGAGACTCGGGCCGAGCACGATCAGCGGACGTGCCGTGTCGCGCAGCGCGAACCGGACGGCGCCGAGGACGGGCGGGGGCGTGGGCTGGTCGGACATGTGTCTTCCTTCGGGGCGGATGCTCTCGCTGCCGGTGCCGTGGCGCTGGCCCGGCAGGCGGCGGCTGGTGGTTCCGTGATCTCAGACGGGTGGGACACGGGCGTAGCGGGACAGGACCCTGTCGACGATCAGCGCGGCGTCGCCGGTGTCCCAGGCGGCTTTCCCGTTCTCGCCGCGCGTGTTGCTCCCGTCACGGGTGCCGGCCGGACCCGTCGCGCCGGCCGCGCCCAGGGCGTCCCGCAGGTTCCGCAGCGCCGCGGCCTGGTCGAACGCGAGACCCTCGGCGAGGTCGGCAGCGAGGGCGGCGGATGCAGAGGTGTGCCGGGCGAGGTCGCGCAGGGCGGGCCACTCGGCGTGCCAGGCACCGTCGGGCCGCTCGTCGACGGCGAGTGCCGCCGCGGTGGCCACCTGCGCCAGCGCGTGCGGTGCCGCGATCGCGGAGCGGCGCAGGAGGATCGACAGGACGGGGTTGCGTTTGTGCGGCATGGTCGACGACGCCCCGCGGCCGGGGGCGGCGGGCTCGGCGAGCTCGGCGTCGCGGACGCCGGTGAGGACGTCGGCGGCGAGCTTGCCGAGGGCGCCGCACACTTCGGCGAGCGCCCCGGCGGCCCGGGTCACGGGGTACCGGGTGACGTGCCAGGGTGCGGCGGGGACGGCGAGGCCGAGGTTGTCGGCCCAGGTCTGCACGACGACGAAGGCTCCGGTCCCGTGGGCGCCGTCGCCCCGGGCGCCGCCGCCGTGCGGCACCTTGTCGAGAGTACCTGCGGCGCCTCCGTAGGCGACGGGCAGTGCGGCGGCCTCTGCCAGGAGCCGGTCGTCGGCCTCGGCGACACCCTGGAGCCAGGTCGCGGCACGGGCTCCGAAGGTGGTCGGTACGGCGGGCTGGGCGAGGGTTCTGGCGAGTGCGGGTGTGTCCCGGTACCGGACGGCGAGGGACGCGAGCGCGGTCCGGACGCGCCGCAGGTCCGCGTGCGCCAGGGCGGCGGCGTCGCGGATGACGCTCATCAGGGCGGTGTCGACGACGTCTTGACTGGTCAACCCCGTATGGACGACCGATCGCAGGGCCTCGGTGGTGACCGCCCTCCGCAGCCGCTCGACCAGGGGAACGACCGGGTTCCCGGTGCGCCCGGCCTCGCGAGCCACCTCCACGACGAGGTCGCGAACGGTGGCGGAGTCCCGCGACGTGGGGTTCCGGGCGTCCACGGAAGCACCCCACAGAGCCTCGGCGGCGCGGGCGACGGCATCGTGCGCCCCCGGTGGTGCGGCTCCGACGTCCTCCAGAGCCCTGGTCCACTCCCGCTCGGCGGTGAGCATGGCGGCCAGCACCGCGACGTCGTCGGTCGCGGCACCCGCACGGTTGCCCGGAGCCGTGTCGGCCCCGGGCAGCAGAAGCCCGTGCTCAGCCACGGGGCCCGTACCCGCCGAAGTCGAGGAACACGGTCTCGCCCTCCCCCTGCATCCGGATGTCGAAGCGCAGAGCGCCGTCGGGCTCGCGCTCGCACATCACGGTACGACGGCGGTCGCCCAGCGCGTCGAGGAACGCGCCGTTCGCGCCGGGCAGGTAGGCCCGTGTGAACAACCGGTCGGGCAGGCCGCGGGCGAACAGGGTCACCGCGTAGAACGGCGCGGCGCCCGGCTCGGTCACGCCCGGCTCCAGGGTGCGGAACCAGTAGTAGCCCTCGCGGTCGGTCTCAGCACGGCCCCACCCGGTGAAACGCCCGTCACGGCGCAGGTGCCCGCCGGTCCGGACGATCTCGCCCGACGGCGCCGCGCCCCAGATCTCCAGGAGGGCGTCCGGCACGGGCTGCCCGGCGCCGTCGGTCACCGTGCCGTGGACGCGGACGGCCCCCGGCGTGCCCGGCTCCACGATCTCGTTGCCGCGCGGGTACGGCAGCGCGAACCCGAAGAACGGCCCGACCGTCTGCCCTGGTGTGGGCTCGAGTTGCTCGGTCATTCGTCCTCCTCGGGGCGGTCCTGCTCGAACACCGTACGGTGCGTGCCGGTCAGCACGATGTCCCAGCGGTATCCGGTGGCCCATTCGTGCGTGGTCAGGTCGTGGTCGTAGGACGCGACGAGCCGGTCGCGGGCATCCGAGTCAGGGATGGTCTGGTAGATCGGATCGAGCGGGAACAGCGGATCGCCCGGGAAGTACATCTGCGTGACCAGCCGCTGGGTGAAGTCGGTCCCGAACAGGGAGAAGTGGATGTGGGCGGGACGCCATGCCTTGTAGTGGTTCTTCCACGGGTACGGGCCGGGTTTGATGGTCTGGAACTCGTACCAGCCGTCGTCGTCGGTCAGCGTGCGGCCCACGCCCGTGAAGTTCGGGTCCAGCGGCGCGGGATGCCGGTCGCGCTTGTGCAGGTACCGCCCGGCCGCGTTGGCCTGCCAGATCTCCACGAGCTGACGCCGCACCGGGCGGGCGTCGCCGTCGAGCACGCGACCGCGCACGGTGATGCGCTCGCCGATCGGCTCGCCCAGGTGCTGGACGGTCAGGTCCGCCTCGACCGGCGAGACGTCCCGCTCCCCGAAGACGGGTGCGAACAGCTCGATCGTCTCGGGATCGGCGAGGTGCTGCGACTTGGTCGGGTGGCGCAGCAGGGAGGATCGGTAGGGCGGGTAGTCGAGCCGCGGTCCCAGTTCCTCAGGCCGTCCCGCGGCCCTGCCGGCCCGGTAGTCCGCCTCGATCGCCCGGATCTCGGCGGTGATCTTCGCCTGTGACTCGGCTGCCTGGTCGAGCCTGGTGTCAGGCGCCCCGCGTGGCTCGTCGTGGTCCGTCACGTCATCGTCCTTTCCTCACCCGCGCTGTGGCGGTCGTCTGCGCGTCGCCCCGGCCGGTCGGGCCAGGATCTCGCCCCATCCGGTGTACCCCTCCGCGATGAAGCGCCGGCCCGCCTCCGACTCGGCGAGCGCCCGCAACTCGGCGATCCGGCAGCGTGCCTCGAACCCGGACTCGCCGGGGTGGGAGTGCAACATCCTGCTCATCCAGGCCGAGAAGTGCTGAGCCCGCCACACACGTCGCGAGGCCCGGCGGCCGTACTCGTCAAGGACGTCGTCGGCCCCGGCCGTCGTGCCGCGGGCGAACCACCCGGACAGCACGTCGTGCAGCACCACGACGTCCGCGAGCGCCAGGTTGAGCCCTTTGGCGCCGGTGGGCGGGACGGTGTGGGCCGCGTCGCCCGCGAGGAGCATCCGCCCGTGCCGCACGGGTTCGACGACGGCGGAGCGGAACCGCAGCACGGTCTTCTCCCGGACCGGTCCCTCGGTCAGGCGGAAGCCGTCGGGGCCTGCGACGCGGCGCTGGAGCTCGGCCCAGATCTGCTCGTCGGTCCAGGCGGCGGGGTCTTCGACGGGGTCGCACTGGAAGTAGAGCCGTTGGTGGGTCTCGGTGCGCTGGGAGACCAGGGCGAAGCCGTGCTCGGACGCCGTGTACACGAGTTCGGATGCGCTGCGCGGGGCTTCGACGATGACGCCGAACCAGGCGTACGGGTATTCGTGCGAGAAGGATCGGCGCACGTCCTCGGGCAGGGTGTGGCGGCAGACCGAGCGGGAGCCGTCGGCGCCCACGAGCAGGTCGGCGCGCAGTTCGTGGGTCGCGCCGTCGGCGGTCCGGTACCGGACGCCGGGCAGGGTGGTGCCTGCGTCGAGGATCTCGGTGACCTGGGCCTCCCAGCGGACGTCGGCGCCGGTGCCCCGGGCATGGCCGGCGAGGTCCTTGAAGACCTCGGTCTGCGGGTAGAGCCACACGCTGCGGCCGGCCAGGCCCGCGAGATCGATCCGGTGCGTCTCGCCGCCGAACCGCAGGTCGATGCCGTCGTGCCGGTCACCCTCCCGCAGGACGCGGTCCAGGCCAGCGTCGGTCAGGACCTTGACCGAGCCGGCCTCGAGGATGCCGGCGCGGTGCGTGTGCTCGATCTCGTCGTGTGAGCGGGACTCCAGCACCACATGGTCCACGCCGTCGCGGGTGAGCAGGATCGAGAGCAGCAGGCCCGCGGGCCCGCCACCCACGATCGCCACCCGGGTACGCTCGGCAGTCGTCGTCATCGGTCCGTCCCGTTCCGTCGGTGTCAGGGCTGCGGCAGGCCGGCGGGCGTGGTCAGGGCCAGGCCGAGCAGGTCCTCGACCTGGGACGCCATCGTGCCGAACGTCTCGAGCAGGCGTGCGCCGTGGGGGCCGACGTCGATCACGGCAAGGTCGCTGTACACGCGAGACACGCAGCCCAGGCCCGTGAGCGGGAGGGTGCACTCCTCGACCAACTTGGGCGTGCCGTCCTTGGCCAGGAGCGTCATCATCACCCAGGTGTCACGTGCCCCCACGGCGAGGTCCATCGCGCCGCCGACGGCGGGGATCGCGTTCGGGGCGCCCGTGGACCAGTTCGCCAGGTCACCGTGTACCGAGACCTGGAAGGCACCCAGCACGCACACGTCGATATGACCGCCGCGCATCATCGCGAACGAGTCCGCCTGATGGAAGTACGCGGCACCGGGCAGGTCCGTGACGGGCACCTTGCCCGCGTTGATCAGCTCCGGGTCCACCTCGTCGCCGACGGCTGCCGGGCCCATGCCGAGCATCCCGTTCTCGGTGTGCAGGGTGATGCCGGAGCCTGCCGGCAGGTGGTTGCCGACCAGCGTCGGCAGGCCGATGCCCAGGTTCACGTAGGAACCGGGCGCGATGTCGCGGGCGACCCGCGCCGCCATCTCCTGTCTGGTCAGCGTCACGACACGGCCCCCTTCGTTCCTGCGATCGTGGTGGCGCTGTCGAGGCGCACCACCGAGTCCACATAGATCCCCGGCGTGACCACGGTCTCCGGGTCGATCCCGCCCGCTGGTACCACCTCGGCCACCTGCACCACGGTGCGGCGGGCGGCTGCGGCCATCACGGGACCGAAGTTCCGGGCCGTCCTGCGATAGGTGAGGTTGCCGGCGCGGTCGGCCCGGTGCGCCTTGATGAGCGCGACATCGGCGTGGATCGGCGTCTCCAGCACCATCGGGACTCCGCCGATCACCCGGGTCTCCTTCCCCTCGGCCAGCGGCGTCCCGTAGCCCGTCGGCGTGAAGAACCCGCCCAGGCCCGCGCCGGCGGCGCGGATGCGCTCGGCGAGGTTCCCCTGCGGCACCAGCTCCAGTTCGATCCTCCCGGCGCGGTAGGCCGCGTCGAAGTGCCACGAGTCCGCCTGGCGGGGAAAGGAGCACATGATGCGGCGTACCCGACCCAGAGCGATGAGGTGCGCGAGCGCGTCCTCGCCGTTCCCGGCGTTGTTGCTCACCACGACCAGGTCCGTAGCCCCCTGTGCCAGCAGTGCGGCGACGAGCTCGACGGGCTGCCCTGCAGGACCGAACCCGCCGATCATCACGGTGGCGCCGTCGGGTACCACTCCGAGCGCCTCCACGGCCGTGTCCACGAACCGGGTCCTGGTCATGGCGTCACGTCCGTGTTCTCGAGAACGACCGCCATGCCCTGCCCCACGCCGATGCAGATCGCCGCGACGCCCCAGCGAACGTTCTCCGACCGCATGCGGCGAGCCAGGGTAGCCAGCACACGCGTGCCTGAGGCACCGAGCGGGTGTCCGACGGCGATGGCGCCGCCCCAGGCGTTGACGATCTCCGGGGCGATCGGCCAGGCGTCGAGGCACGCGAGGGCCTGCGCGGCGAACGCCTCATTGAGCTCGACGGCACCGACGTCGTCCCACTCGATCCCGGACCGCCCCAGCGCGCGGTGCGCTGCTTCCACCGGGGCGTACCCGAAGTACCGTGGCTCGTTGCCGACGGCGGCCCGGCCCGCGATCCGCGCCAGGGGCGTCAGGCCGGTGAGTTCCGCGGCGCGCTCCGAGCCGATCAGCGCCGCGCTCGCGCCATCCGTCAGCGGGGAGGCGTTGCCCGCGGTGACGGTGCCGTCGGGGCGGAAGCTGGGCCGCAAGGTGGCCAGTGTCTCCGTCCCGGTGTCCGGGCGGATCGGCTCGTCCCGTGCGAGCGGGTCGGGGGTCGCTCCAGGGCCGGTGTACGCCGTGACCAGGTCGTCGTAGCGGCCCGCCTCCCAGGCGGCATGGGCCAGCCGGTGGCTGCGCAGGGCGAACTCGTCCTGACGTTCCCGGGTGATGCCGTGCTTCTCGCGCAGACGCTCGGTCGCCTCGCCCAGGGACACCGTCCACTCCGGCGCCATCCGGGGGTTGACCAGCCGCCAGCCGAGCGTGCTGGAGACGAGATCGGCGTCGCCCGCGGGATATGCCCGCTCCGGCTTGCGCACGACCCACGGCGCACGGCTCATCGATTCCACGCCGCCCGCGACCACGACCTCCGCGTCGCCCGTCTCAACCGCGCGGGCGGCCTGCACCGCGGCCTCGAGGGACGAGCCGCACAGTCGGTTCACGGTGCTGCCCGGGACGGTCAGCGGCAGGCCCGCCAGGAGCACCGCCATCCGTGCGACGTCCCGGTTGTCCTCGCCGGCCCCGTTCGCGTCGCCGAGGATCACCTCGTCCACGAGGGCGGGATCGAGGTTGGGCGCACGGCGTACCTGCTCTGCGACCACGAACGCTGCCAGGTCGTCGGGCCGGGCTCCCGCCAGTGCGCCGCCGTACCTCCCGAACGGGGTCCGGACGGCGTCGTAGACGAATGCCTGCATGGGTAGCGCCACCTCCACGCCCGCCACCGACGGGCTGTTCGCTATGCGTACACACGTTCATTGCGCGGACGCCTGCCGTTGTATCACTTGTTCATCGCCCCTGGCGCTGCCGCCCGGGGTCAGCGCCCTGCGACCCGGGCCAGGTCAGCCTCGATGGCCCTCGCCGCCGCCTGGAGCGGGGGTACGAGTTCTGCCGCGATCGCGGCGACGTCGCCGCGGCGCACGGGCGCGGCGACGTTGACCGCTCCGACCACGGCTCCGTCGGCGCCGTGCAACGGGACCGCGAGCGAGCGGAGGCCCTCCTCGAGTTCCTGGTCCACCAGGGCCCAGCCGCGGGCCCGGGCCTCGGCGAGACGTGCGCGCAGCACGGACGGGTCGGTGACGGTGTGGCGCGTGAGGGGCACCAACGTGACCCTCCCCAGGTACGCGTCCAGGTCCCGGGCAGGGACATGGGACAGGATCGCGCGGCCCATCGAGGTGACATACGCGGGGAAGCGGGTACCCACGCGGATCGCGGCGGACATGATGCGGTGCGTCGCGACCCGGGCCACGTAGACGATGTCGGTCTCGTCCAGCACGGCCACCGATGCCGACTCCCCTACCGTCTCGGAGAGTTCTTCCAGGTGTGGCTGCGCCACCTCCGGCAGGTCGAAGCTCGTCAGGTAGGCGTACCCCAGTTCCAGGACCTTGGGCCGTAGCGAGAACGCGCGCCCGTCCGTGCCCACGTACCCGAGTTCCAGCAGAGTGTGCAGGAAGCGGCGGGCGGACGCCCGGCTGAGGCCGGCCTCCCGAGCAACCTCGCTGAGTGTCATCGCTGATCGTTCTGCGCCGAAGACGCGGATGACCGCGAGTCCCCGGTCCAGCGACTGGACGAATTCCGGCCCGTGGCCCTCCTCCTTCGTCTGCGTGCCCTCGTCCATCGGGTCCTCCCGTGTCTCGTGTCGATCTCGACGTCTCGCCGCACCGTAGGCCCGGATGTCGCCGGTGCCCAGGGCCGCTGTCAGTGGGTCAGGTGCGCGTCCGTGACGCTGCGGGCTCCCCGCTTGGCGGCCTGCACCAGTTCGTAGACATGCGTGCGCAGCCGGGTGAACTCGGGTGTCGCCCGCGTCTCGAGCTGCGACCGGTCGTCTCCCAGTCCGACTCGGACGTCCTCGAGGAGCACGGTGGGCCGGCCCGACAGCACGAGCACGCGCTCGCCCAGGTAGATCGCCTCGTCGATGTCGTGCGTGACGAACACGACCGTGACCCCCAGGCGACTCCACAAGGAGCGAACGAGGTCCTCGAGGTCGAACCGGGTCTGGGCGTCGACGGCCGCGAACGGCTCGTCCATGAGCAGCACCTGCGGCTCGTAGGCCGCGGCCCGCGCGATCGCGACACGCTGCTGCATACCACCCGAGAGCTGCCACGGATAGGACGCCGTCGCGTCGCCCAGCCCGACGGCCTCAAGGGTCTCCCGCACCAGTTCCTTGCGGCGGGCCTTCGGCAGGCCCTTCTCCCGGAGCGGCAGCTCGACGTTCTGCGCCACCGTGAGCCAGGGGAACAGCGACCGGCCGTACTCCTGGAACACGACGGCCATCCCGGTCGGCGGATCGCTGACCGCCTGCCCTGCGAGCCGTACGTCGCCCGCGGTGGCGGGGAGCAGGCCGGCGAGGCAGCGCAGCAGCGTGGTCTTGCCCGCACCGGACGGGCCGACGACACACACGAGCTCGCCGGCGGAGATCTCGAACGACAGGTCCGCGATCGCCTCCACGGGCTCCCCGCGTCCGGTGTACACCTTGTTCAGGCCGTGGACCCCGAGCATGACGCTCGGGTTCTCGACGACGGGGCTGGTCATGTCAGGCACCTCCACGCTGGGCGCGCTGGTACCCGTGGTACCAGGCGAGGATCGCATCGGACGCGACCCGGAAGGTCAGGGACAGCAGCAGGCCGAGCAGGCCCAGGACGACGACGCCGCCCCACATCTCGGGGATGGCGAAGGACCGTTGGAACTGCACGATCGAGAAGCCCAGCCCGTCCCGGGCAGCGAACATCTCGCCGATCACCATCAGGATGATGCCGATGGACAGCGCCTGGCGCGCACCCGTGACGATCTGCGGGCTCGCACCGGGCAGCACGAGCTTCCGCACGCGTGCCCAGGGGCCGAGCCGGTAGATGCGCGCGGTGTCACGGAGCACGGGATCGAGCGCGCGCACGCCCTCGACGGTGTTCAGCAGGATCGGCCACACGCAGCCAAACGCGATGACCACGACCTTCATCGTGTCCCCGATCCCGAGGAAGAGCATGAGAACGGGCACGAGGATCGGCGGCGGAACGGCCCGGAAGAACTCCAGGACGGGTTCGACGAAGGCACGCAGCGCCCGGGAGGACCCGATGAGCACGCCGGCCGCGATCCCGCCGACGAGCGCGACGGCGTAGCCGGCCATCAGACGCAGGACGCTGGGCACGATGTCCACCGCGACACGGCTGTCCGCGAACGGCGTGCCCGGCTCGCCGAACCAGGTAGGCACGAAGGCAGCGACGACGTCGGCCAACGGGGGATTGATGTAGTTGTCACTGCTCGCCGAACCGAACCACCACGCGGCAACCAGCACGGTGGGCAGCGCCACCAGCCACAGCAGGCCGGCCGCGAGGCGATCGGTGGTTCGCAGTCCGCCCGCGGCGGAGCCTGGAGTTTTCGGCGTGCTCATGCCGCGACCTCTCCTCGGACGGACGGGTGCCAGAACAGGGCGCGCGACTCGAAGGCCCGCGCGAGCAGGTTGACCGCCACACCGAGCATCCCGGCGACGACGACGAGCGCGTACATGGCGGGCACCGCACCCGACTCCCGTGCCACGCCGATCAGCCGGCCGATGCCCGGCGTCCCGATGAGCAGTTCCCCGGTCACGGTCAGGATCAGCGCCACCGACGCCGCCAGCCGGAGCCCGGTCACGGCGTACGGCAGCGCGGTCGGCCACACCAGGGTGCGCACCCTGGTCATGAGCGAGAAGCGGAACGAGCGCGCGGTGTCGTTGGCCACGGGGTCGACGTCGCCGACGCCGGCGAGCACCTGCAGGAGCACCTGCCAGAAGGAGGCGTACACGACCAGCAGGAGGGTGCTCTGCATCGTCGTGCCGTAGAGCAGCACCGCGACCGGGATGAGGGCGACCGACGGCACCGGCCGGAGGAACTCGATCGTGGACGCCGTGGCACGGCGCAGCACCGGGACCATCCCGAACAGCACGCCGAGCACGACTCCGGCCACCAGTGAGATGGCGAGCCCGATCACCCACGTGGTGAGAGTCTGGCCGAGCGCCACCCAGAGGTCGCCGCCCCGCAGGCGCTCGGCGAGCGCCGCGGTGATCTGCGAGGTGGGCGGGAGGAAGCGCGCGTCGACAAGACCCGATCGCGGGACGGCTTCGAGCACGGCGAGGAACGTGAGGATCCCCGCCGCGCCCAGGACCCAGGCGGGGACCTGAGCCCTGGGACGGATGGGGCGCGACATCACGGCAGCAACGCGCTCACGTCGACGGGCTCCTCGACCAGGCCGTACTTCGCCGCCAGGTCGTTGAGCAGGTTCACGGAGTCCTCCGAGAACTCCGACGAGAAGCGCGGCATGACCATCGCCTCCTTCACCTCCGGGGCGATCTCGGTGTAGTCGTCGAGCACGGCGGCGGCCTCGGGGTTCTCCGCGGCGTGGTCCAGGGACCTGTTCATCGCGGCGGTGAACGCCTCGACCGTCTCCGGACTCTCGGCCGCGAACGACTGGCTCGTGAAGTAGGCGGCGACCATCAGCTCCGGATCGGTCTCCGCGAAGTTCGACACGACCGCGGTCCCGCCCTGCTGCACCGCGGTGGTGGTGAAGGGTTCCACGACCCAGGCGGCGTCGACCTGCCTCTCGGCGAGCGCGGCCGGCATGTCCGGGAAGCCCAGCTCGACGAACTCGACGGCGGCCGGGTCGCCGCCGTTGGCCTCGACGGCGGCGCGGACCGTGGAGTCGCCGATGTTGTTCAGGGTGTTGACCGCGACGGTCTTGCCCTCCAGGTCCTTCGCCGAGGCGATCTCGGAGCCCTCGGGGACGACGACGGCGCTGAAGTCCGCGCCCGCCTCGCCGGTCGTGAAGTTCCCGGCCGCCACCGCCTTGAGCGGCACGCCCTGGTCAGTGGCCAGGACGAGCGAGGTGACGTTGCTGAAGCCGAACTGGTAGTCCCCGCTCACGACCGCGGGCACGATCGCCGCGCCGCCCTGGGCGAGCTCGAGCGTCACGTCGAGCCCCTCTTCCTCGAAGAAGCCCTCCTTGACGCCGAGATAGATGGGGGCCACGTCCACGATCGGGATGACCCCGACGGTGACGGGGGTGAGTTCACCGCTGTCCGCAGACGACTGCGCGGAGCCGCCGCCGGAACAGGCGGAAAGGACAAGGGTGGCGGCCACGACCACGGCGACCGACGTCAGGTGACGACGCACTGGGTTCTCCTTCGAACGACGACGGACGCACATGCCCGACAGTGCCTGCGCCCCTCCGACACCGAAGAGGCGACCGCACAGCGAACGGATGTGCTGAGAGTGAACACTATGCACCGGCCGGACCACGGTCAACTCCTGACGTGGCGTCGGTCATGGACCGAGACCACATCGAGACAACCGAGGGTCTGCTCAGCGGCGCCGGGCGCTGCGCTTCTCCCACTGCGACAGCGCGACGGCCAGGAGGAGCGCCAGGCCGTAGAACAGGTCGTTCACCCAGCGTGGCGACCCGCCGAGCTGGAGTCCCTTGATGCCCACGGCGAGGACGTACATCGCGACGAGCGTGCCCCACACGTTGAACCGGCCGCGCCTGAACTGCGTGGAGCCGAGGAAGACCGCGGTCAGTGCGGGCAGGAGGAAGCTGGGGCCGACCGTCGGGTCGCCCGCGTTGATCCGGCTCGTCAGGAGTGCCCCCGCCAGGGCCGCGATGGCGCCGCCCGCGACGAGCGTGCCCGTCTTCAGCCGGGCGACGTCCACCCCCGCGAGGCGTGCGGCCTCGGGGTTGTACCCGGCGGCGTACATCCGGCGGCCCACGGGCGTGCGCTCCAGGACGTACCAGGTCACGACGGCCACCACGAGCAGGACGTAGACCGGCACCGTGACGCCGCCGAACTGCGTGGTCGCGATCCTGCGGTAGTCCGGGCCCAGATCGAGGATCTGCTGGGAGCCCGAGACCCACGCCATGCCCGCGAGGAGGACCGAGCTCATGCCCAGCGTGGCGATGATCGGCTCGACCCGCAGCCGGGTGATGACCAGAGCCGTCAGGTAGCCGATCAGGGCGCCGGCGAGAACGACGGCAGGCAGTTGCAGCGCGATCGGCAGCCCCGCCTTCGACAGGAGGAACGCGGACAGGATCGCGCAGAACCCCACCTGGGCTCCGACCGCCAGGTTGAGTGACCCGGCCACCAGGGGCAACAGGGCAGCGATGGCGGCAAGGCCCGTCAGCGCCTCGGCGTCGAGCAGGGAGCGCCACACGCCGGGCTGGAGGAACTTCTCCGGGATCCAGACGGAGAAGACGATGAACATGATGACGAAGATGTAGATCGCGCTGATGTTGTGGAAGGACAGTGCGGCGCGCACGGGGTGCTCCTCGGGAGGGGTGTGCATGATCAGGAGAGCCCGTAGCCCTCGGTGACGAGGCGGTGCTCGGTCAGGTCGGTGCCGGTCAGGACGGCTGCGCAGCGGCCGTCGCGCAGGACGAGCACGCGGTCGCAGAGGCGCAGGAGTTCCTTGGCGTCGGACGAGCTGACGAGGACGGCGGTGCCGGCGGCGGCCGCGCTCTCGACGGCGTCGTAGATCGCGGCCTTGGCGCCGATGTCGACGCCCTGGGTGGGTTCGTCGAGCAGGAGGACGGCAGGATCGTCACGGAGGGCCCGGGCCATGACGATCTTCTGCTGGTTGCCGCCGGAGAACAGGGCGAAGCGCTGTTCGGGGCGGGCGGGGCGGACCTGGTACGTGGTGAAGAGGCGGTCCGCCTCGGCGTGCTCACGGCGGGCCGAGAGGTTGCCGAACCGCCCGGTCAGCGTCCGCAGCTGCGGCAGTGTGAGGTTCTCCCGGGCGGTGAGGTCCCGGACGGACCCGTGGCGGGCGCGGTCGCCGGGGACGAAGGCGATCCCGCGGCTCAGGCTGCCCCCGGGCGACCGCCGCGGATAGGGCGCACCGGAGACCGTCAGCTCGTCAGCCGCACCGGAGGCCGCGCCGTACAGGAGCGAGGGCAGCGCCTCACGCCCGGAACCGAGGACACCGGCCACGCCGACGATCTCGCCGGGCCGCAGGTCGAGATCGAGGTGCTCGACGGTGCCGCCGCGCAGGCCGCGGACGGTGAGGACGGGGTCGCCGTCGCGCACGGTGGTCTCGTGGGTGTGAGCCATCGCGGCCTGGCCGCCGGTGATGAGTTCGACGAGGCGGCCGTGCCCGAGGGTGGCGACGGGTTCGTCGGCGACCTTCCGCCCGTCGCGCAGGACGACGACGCGGTCGGCCAGGGTGAGGACCTCGTCGAGACGGTGGGACACGAAGACGACGCCCGCGCCGTCGGCGGCCAGCCGCCGGACGGCGTCGAACAGGACGTCGACCTCGGTCTTGTGCAGCGACTCCGTGGACTCGTCCAGCACGACGACGTTCGCGGGGTGCGTCCAGCCGTCGAGCGCGCGGCTGATCGCGACCACGGCCCGCTGCGCGGGGGTGAGATCACGGACGGGCGCCTCGATGTCGAACACGGGACCGAACCGCCCGACGAGCTCGCAGGCGCGGTCCGGGTCCGGGGACTTGTACAGCGCGAGGTTCTCGACGGCCGTGAGTTCGCCGATCAGGGCGAGGTCCTGGTGGATGAAGTGGAGCTCGGTGCCCTCCTCCGTCACGACCGCGCCGCCGTCGGCGGCGTACGCCCCGGCGAGGATCTTGACGAGGGTGGACTTGCCCGAGCCGTTGTGCCCGACGACCGCCACGACCTCGCCCCCGCGGACCTCCAGGCTCACGTGGTCGAGCGCCGTCAGTCCGGGGAACGTCTTGACGAGGTCGGTGACGCGCAGGAGGGCTGGGGCGAGGCCGTCGGCCATGATGGGGTCCTTCCTCAGTCCGCGAGCCAGAGTGCGGCGAACCGCTCCTGGTAGTCGGGGATGGACACGTACCCGACGACGGGATCCTCGGGAGCGTTCTCCTGGTGGGTGACGTGGGACAGGGTCGCGGCGCGCGTCTGCACGTCGGGCCACTCGTACTCCTGCCCGCCGATCTCGCGCAGGAGCTGGTCCAGGACCGTCCACATCATGAGGTTGAGGTCGACGGACAGGCTGGCATCCTGGTCGCCCGCGATGATCTGCTCGTAGTTCGGCGGGGCGGTCCACATGCCGATCCCGTCCACGGCGAGGCCGGCGAGGCCGAGTTTCTGCGGCAGGCCGATCTGCACCTCGTCGACGGCGGCGATGAAGTACTCCGTCTGCGGGTTGGCCTGCAGGTCGCTCACGACCCGGTCGGACGCGGTCGAGCCGAGCTCGGCGATCGGGATGTCGACCACACGCAGGGTGCACTCGGGGCAGAGCTCGGCCATCTTGGCCCGTGCGCCCTCGAGCTCGAGCGCCGAGAACGGGAACTCGGGCACGTTGTAGAACACGTACTCCCCCGCCCCGCCGGACCGCTGCACCGCGGTAGCGGCGAGAACGGCGCCGTTGGTCTTCATCCACTCGGGGCCGTTGAACGCCTCGGGCAGCCCGTGCTCGACGGTGGTCATGACCGACCCGCTCGCGATCGGGATGCCGAGCGCGTCGAACTGCTCGATCTGCGGCTCGAAGAAGATCGGGTCCAGGGTGATGTTGATGACGCCGTCGGGCGCCAGCTCCACCACGGTGTTCATCGCCGTGTTGATGGACTGCGCGTCGCGGCCCACCTCGACCCGCTCGAGCTCGATGCCGAGCAGCTCGGCCGGCGCCTGGAGGTTCTCCCACATGACGGCGCTGACCGGGGTGCCCACGTCGAGGTACACCACCGTGGTGCCTTCCGCGACGGGCGCCTCGAGCGGCTCGTCGATCAGCACGTCCTTGTCCCCCGTGCCCGTCCAGGGCTCCAGGAACTTCTCGGCGGCCGCCACATCGGCGACGGCCTCGCCGCCACCCCCTGCGGCGGCTTCGTCGTCGCCGCCCGAGCAGGCGGTCAGGGCGAGCGCCCCTGCGGCCAGGAGAGCCGCTCCTCTACGTCGTCCGCGCATCGTCGCACGTCCTCTCGTGATGGTCGGGATACCTCAGAACGGGTATCGCTGGATGTGGGACTGCACGGTGACCCACTGGGTCTCCGTGAAGGCCTCGATGTTCGCCTCGTGCCCGCCGAAGCGGGCGCCGGTGCCGGAGAACCCGGTCCCGCCGAAGGGGGCCTGGGCCTCGTCGTCGACCGTCTGGTCGTTGATGTGGAGGATCCCGCTGGGGATCCGGTCGCCCAGCTCGAACGCCTTGAACGCGTCGGGGCCAAGGAGTGCGGCGGACAGCCCGTAACCGGTGGCGTTGACGAGATCGATCGCCTCGTCCACGTCCTCGAACCGGACCACGGGGGCGACGGGGCCGAAGATCTCGTCGGTGAACGCCCGGTGGTCCGGCTGCACGTCGGCGAGCACGGTGGGCTGGTAGAAGAGGTCCGTGTACGTGCCGCCCGCAGCGAGGCGGGCGCCGGCTGCCACCGTGTCGGTCACGATCTCGTCGATCCGCGCCAGCTGCTTGGCGTCGATGACGGGCCCGAGCGGTGTGCCGGTGGCGGGGTCTCCCGCGGGCAGCGCCCTGGCCTTCTCGGCCAGGAGCGCCACGTACTCGTCGTAGACGCCGGCGTGCACGAGGTGGCGGCCGGTCGTCATGCAGATCTGACCCTGGTGCAGGAACGAGCCCCAGGCACCGGCGGACGCGGCGGCGGCCACGTCGACGCCGGGCAGGACCACCATCGCGTTGTTGCCGCCGAGCTCGAGATGGGCCCTCTTGAGCAGCCGTCCGGCGCGCTCGCCGATCGCGCGGCCCGCCTCCGTCGATCCGGTGAACGAGATGACCGGCACCTCGGGGTGCTCCACGAGCGCGGCACCGACGTCCGCCTCGCCCGGCACCACCGCGAAGACCCCCGCGGGCAGGCCCGCTTCCTCCACCACCGCGGCGAGGAACAGCCCACCGGCGACCGTGGTCCGAGGATCCGGCTTGAGCACGACGGCGTTGCCGAGGGCGAGGGCCGGGAACACCGAACGGGCCGCGAGGATGGTCGGGAAGTTGAAGGGTGCGATCACGCCCACGACGCCGACGGGCCGCCGCCGGGCGAGGCTCAGGCGCGGGTGCGCCGACTGCAGGAGCTGCCCGTACGGCATCATCGCCGAGGCTGCAGCCTGGTGGGCGTCGGCGGCCACGAGGCCCGCCTCGAAGGCGGCCTTGCCCCGGCCGGATCCCGCCTCGTCGACAAGCCAGCGTGCCAGCACCTCGCCGTGCGCCTCGATCACGGCCGCCGCCCGGCGCATCACGTCGGCACGCTCGTGCGCGGGGCGCGCGGCCCAGTCGCGCTGGGCGGCCGCCGCGCGGCCCACGGCGTCGGCGAGGTCCGCCGCGCTGCCCGAGGCCACGGTGGCCAGCGTGGCACCCGTCGACGGCGACACCACCGTCGCCGTGCCCTCGAGCTCGGTCCAGCCCCCCACGTAGGCGCGGCCGTCCCACTCGTCCTGCCGGAAGAACGTCATCGTCTCTCTCCTCCTTGACCGTCGTCGGCGGCGGTGAGGGAACGGTAGGCAGGCTCGCCCGGCTCCGATCCGGCGTTTTGTGCACTCTCGATCGCCGGCCGGCGTTGACCGACCTCACGCCTCAGCGGTACGGTCTGGGAACACATGTGCGGGAGACGAACAATGGTGGTCCTCGAGGCAGAGCACGCCGACAGCTGGGAGACGCTGGTCAGCGAGTGCTTCGTACCGCTGCGCTGCGCTCGTTTCGAGCCGGCCTTCTCGGGCCGCATGGAACACACCCCGCTCGACGACAGCCTGTCGGTCTCGCTCGCCACGAGTTCCGGCCATTGCTCCGAACGCACCGAGCGGCTCGCCGCCCGCGCGGCCGGGGACGACCTCCACATCTCCCTGCAGCGATCCTCTACCGGCACGGTGTCCCAGGGCGGACGATCCGCCTCGGTCCGTCCGGGGTCCGTCGTCGTCTATGCGACGGACCGCCCGTACTACGTGGACTACTCACGGCCGGGACAGCAGCAGCTCCTCGTTCAGGTCTCCCGCTCGTCGCTCGGACTCCCCGAGCGCATGGTCGAGGCCGCCACGGACCGCCTCGCCGTACCCGGCGGACAACAGGAGGCCGCTGTCCACAACCTCTTCTCCTACGTGGCGACACTGCCCGACGGCGCCGGCCCACCCCTCGTCGCCGACGTTACCCGCGACCTGGCCCGGGTCATGGTCCGCACGTCGTTCGGGGACGGGCCTGTCGTCCCCAGGACGTCGGGCGGACTGCGGCACACGATCCGCGAGTTCCTCCGTGCCCACGCGACAATGCCGGGCCTGGACATCGACCACGTGGCGAGGAGCCACTTCGTCTCCCGACGGCGGCTCTACCAGGTGTTCGAGCAGGTCGGGCTCACCCCGGCGGCGTTCCTGCGGTCCGAACGGCTGCGGGTGGCGGCACGTCTGCTGACCGACGCCTCGGTCGCGGCGCGCACCGTGGAGCAGGTGGCCTACGCCTCCGGCTTCGACGACGTGGGGACGTTCACGCGAGCCTTCCGACGCGAGCACGGGTGCACGCCCCGGGAGTGGCGTGCGCGGGAACGCGCGGTGCGCGCGAGCTGACCCGGCTCCATCCGGCTGAGAATGCTTCGCTGTCTCGCTCGTCGCCCTCCTCCCGGCTCGCGTCGCGTCCGTCCCGCCATCCCCGTGCCATGGCCGGACACGATCTCGGACCTCCTACGACCTCAGGCGTCCACGACACACCAGGACGCAAGAAGGCCCGGAACCGCAAGACTCCACAATTCCGGGCCCTCGGCCAGGTGGTCAGCCCGGACGAGCCGGGCCCAAAGCAGTCAGAAGTTGGATACCTGAATCGGGACTGCCCGAAGAACAGCTCCTCGAGGTCGCCGTTCACCCGAGCGGCTCGGACGAACGGCGTCTCGCGACAGCGATCAGCCCCGGACAGTGGGCCGGAGACCGTCCATCAGGAGGTTGAGCAGGCGGCTGGCCCTGGCATCGTGCTCGGGCCGGGGGGCGACGGTAAAGATGCCGATGAGGGAGGCGGCGATGTCGTCAGCAGTGGCGTCGTCGCGGAGGTCACCTGCCACGCGGCCGGCATCGAGGATCGTGGCGATAGCCGCCAGCAGCTCGGTACGGGTCTCCGCATGGGCGATCTCGCCCGACTCCGTCATCGCGAGCAGCGTGTCGAGCATGCCGCTCTTGGCCGCGATCCAGTCTCCGAACAAGTCCATCCAGTGTCGCATCGCCGCCGCCGGAGGTAGCCGGTCGAGCAGCTCGCGGGCACCGGTCGTCAGCCGCACGACCTGGTCCCGGTAGACCGCGTCGACGACCGACTCGCGGGTAGGAAAATGCCGATACAGCGTGGCGATGCCTACCCCTGCCTCGCGGGCGATCGCGCGCATCGACGGCTCGGCGCCGGCCGACATGAACATGCGAGTCGCCACGGCGAGTAGCTGGTCGCGGTTGCGCGCCGCGTCCGCGCGTGGCGCGCGCCTCTCCACCTCGGTCAAAACGGATCACGCTCCGCTTGTGCTAGGGCCTTCTCTTGCAAGTGGAGCATAGTCCGTTTCAGCGTGTTCCCTTACATCGAGGAGACAGGCACACATGCAGCAACAGAGCGATTCACAGGCGACAGCCAGCAGCAGGGCAGTCCTGCTCGACGCGTTCGGCGGCCCCGAGGTCCTGACCATCCGCGGGACTCCCGTCCCGCAGGCGGGCCCGGGACAGATCCGGGTGCGGGTCACCGCTGCCGGACTCAACCCGATGGACAGGATCATGACTGCCGACGCGGACTCCGCCGCCCGGTTCGGCCTGCGCCTCCCGGCCGGGTTCGGCACCGACTATGCCGGTGTGGTCGACTTGGTCGGAGCCGGGGTGACCGGCTTGGCGCCGGGTGACCGGGTGTTCGGGGGCGCCCTATCCCGTTCGGTCGCCGACTTCGTGGTGATCGACGCGCTTGGGGGGACGGCGGCGAACGAGGCTCATCACACGCCCGACGGCGTCGATGACCACACCGCCGCCACCCTCACGATCGCCGGCCGCACGGCATCCGCCGCCCTCACCGCGGTGGGCCTCGGGCCGGGTGATACCGTCCTGATCGGTGGTGCCGGCGGCGGGGTCGGGGTGTTCGCCGTCCAGCTCGCGCGGATCGCCGGGGCGCACGTAATCGGGACGGGGTCGCCGTCATCGGCCGAATACCTGCGCGGGCTCGGAGCCGAGCCCGTCGCCTACAGCGACGGCCTGGTCGACCGGGTCCGGGCCCTGGCCCCCGACGGCGTCACCGCCGCAATGGACCTGCACGGGACAGAGACGGTGCACGCCGCGAGAGAGCTCGGCGTGCCAGACGACCGGATCTGCACCATCGCCACGAAGGTCGACGGTGTGGCGGCGGCCAACGGCGCCACCACCGCTCCCGACGCCCTGGAGGAGATCGCACGCCTGGTCGCGGAAGGCCGGCTCCGCGTGCCCATCGCGGCGAGCTTCCCGCTCAGACAGATCCGCGACGCGGCCGAACTTCAAGCCAGCCGGCACGCGCGCGGCAAGATCGTCGTCGAGCTGAAGGAGCACTGAGGAACGACCGCATCCGTGCCGTGCACCGCCGAACAGGCCGGCGAACATGGTCCCGCCGCCGAGCAGCTGTCGCGCTGCCCATGAGCTCATTCGACGAGGCCGAGCTTCTCCAACCCTTGCAGGTGCGCCCACGCCTATCGGACCTGTGGGTCCCGGGGCCCAGCAGGATCCGTGATCAGTAGGACACGGGTCCGTGGCGAGAAGAAACCTTTGCCTCTAATTTAACGACATGGGTGCTCGCGGCAGACTTCGCGTACCCCCACCGCCGTTGTGCCAGCGGTTGGGTGCGACCGAGTCCGGTCAGGCTGCCGTGGAGTTCGCCGGGGTGACGCTCATCGCGCTGCTTGTCGTCGGCATCCTTCTCGCCGCCGCCTCGTCCGTGTCAGCTGTGGTGAGCGCGCGACTCGTCTGCGCTGTCAACTCGATCGGGCAGTTGCGCGACCACGACTGCGCCCAACCTGTCGACGCCGCCTCAGGAGACGCGACCACGACGCCCGCGAGGTACGAGAGTCCGAACATGCCCGCGATGGAGGGCGGTGAGAGGAACAGTGCACAGCCGCAGGACCGACCGCGAACCGACCCCAGCGGAAAGTACGAGGTTGACGAGAACGGCAACGGTGACGGCGCCCCGATCGAGTCCCTGTGCAGCCAGCCCCAGGAACGCACCTCAGGGTCGAAGGTGAAGATCAATACCGGACTGGACCTGCCCGGAGCCGCTGGCGCCGGGCTCAAAGCTGGGCTGGACTGGAGCGTGTCCCAGCTCGTCAACTTCATCATCGACACGATCAACAACGAGAAGAAGAAGGAACAACGGGTGAAGGCAGCCCTCGACGACCTGCGGTACTGCTTCCCGGACCACAACATCGTCATCGCGAAACCGCAGGACGGAAACCTGCAGCAGATGGACGGCTCGGAACTCATCCAGACCGTGGAGATCAGCGGACAGACCTACCGTGTCTACATCTTCGACACCGGTACGTTCACGTGGGCCGAGGGGAACGATCTTGGTTGGAAGAACCGCGCCTTCGACGGATGGTGGGACAGGAGCGACGACGGACGCACTGTGACCTTCGACCGCCCCCCGACACCTGAGCGCAGGAAGGACTGGAAACCGGGTGACGAAGGCTGTCAGGTGGAGGGCCGTGAACCACCCGACCAGAGCCGCTACCACGGCAAGTACGACGCGCTGGACTCGCAGGCCTCGGCGGCCGGCGTCGGGATGCTGGTCAACGACCTGCGTCGATGTTACCCGGACTACAACGTGCTGGCCATGCACGAGGAGCAGGGCGGCCATTGGAAGGACGAGCCGAACCGGTTCGTCTTCGAAGGCCAGTACAACCTGAACGCCTCCGAACACGACGACGGCAGCAACCCACGCGGCCTGTTCAACGTCTACGTCTTCGAGGACGGCACCTTCGTCAACGACGGCGACGGCGGATACAACAACTGGGCCTGGTACGGCCTGAGCGAACGCGGCGGCACCAACGGCAAGGAGGTGACCTTCCGGCTCCCTCCGCCCGCCGATCTGGATCCCGAACCCGCCCACGGCTCGCAGACAGTCGACTTCGACGACCAGTCCCCCGCCTACTCCGAGGGCACCTACCCCGGTACCGGCTTCGACGGTGACAAGCCCCGGGACAAGGGCAGGCTCATCCAGTCGCTCATCCAGGAGTACACGACCGCTTTTCCCGACACGAATATCCTCGCCGTCAAAAACCTCAACGAGACGATATTTGGGGGCATCTCGGGATTGGAACACCTCGCGGTCGTCGATGGCGTCGACATCTTCGCCATCGACGAAGGCACCGTGACCAACACCGGTCACGGCGGCTGGCAGAACTGGGGCTTCACGGGCACCTACGAGTACGACCCCGACAGGAAGGTTGTCGCCTTCACTCCATAGCAGTGTTGTCTGCGCCGGAGGATCGAAGCGCGAGGCCCGTCGCAGGTCGAAGCGCCGGTGCCTGGGTACCGCCGAACGGGCGAACAGCACCGACTCATCCAACGCCACCTAGATCCACCCGGCACCACATGCCGCGTTGGACCCGACGGCGACCGACTCCTACCAGGTAACGGATCGCGGTCCGTTTCCCGGTTGGCGACACGAGAGGCAGAAGTGGAAGAACCAGGCGTCAGCGACCGAGTGCTTCGGCGGCGCCCTGTCCCGTGCGGTTGCGGACCGCGCGATCGTGGAAGCGCCGCCGACGATCGCCGCCGGCGGCGAGGCGATCCGTACCCGACGGCGTCGACGACCGCACCGTGGCCGCCCTCACGATCGAGCGCATCACCCCGGCGAGCGGGGGCGAACGCGCCCCGCAGCGCGCTCGAGGAGATCGACCGCCACGTGGCGGCGGGCCGGTGGCGAGTGACGATCACCGAGACGTTCCCGATCGATCAGATCCGCACCGCAGCCGAACTGCAGGCCGGCGACTCGTGCCCGGCGAGATCGTCATCGAGCTCTAGGCGATGGGAACGTGCCGCCCCGTCGGGCACGAGCTACGCGATCGCGTGACCCCGAACTTGCCCACTGTCGGTGCGCGAGGTGTACTATGGAACGGAACCGACTAGTTCCATATTGAAAGGATCACCATGACCGACACATTCACGTCGAATCTCGCCGATACCTGGATCTCGCTGTGGAACGGCGATCTCACGGTGACGTCCCGGATCCTCTCGCCTCAGTTCGTTTCACACGCAGCGCCACTGACGGGTGGGGCCTCTACCGACAGCGAGGGTCGCGAAGCGTTCGAGGCTTGGGTGCGCGGTGCGCACGAGGCGTTGCGGGATCTGCGCTTCAGCATCGAGCGTGGACCGTTCCGGGACGGTGACATGGTGATCATTCGGTGGCGGGCCGATGCGACATATCCCGGCGGCATCCCGGGTGCATCGGCCGAGCCGGGTACGTCAGTGGGGTTCTTCGGGGCCGATCTCTTGCGCCTGGACGGCGAGGGCAGGATCGTCGAGTACTGGGTCCACTCGGACAGCCTGTGGTTCGTCCAGCAACTAGGCCTGAGCGAGCTTCCCTCGCTTGAAGCCGCATCGTGACCCAGGAGCAGTCCGCTTCAGTGCGGGGCGGGGCACGGCTTCGCGATCGGGTCACGACCGCGATCAGTCGCGCGGTGATCTCCGAGCTCGCAGAGCGAGGGTACGGTGCGTTCTCGATGAACGCGGTCGCCGAGCGGGCCGGGGTCGGGAAGGCGGCCCTGTACCGCCGCTGGAATTCCAAGCTCCCGATGGTAGTGGACGTCGTGGCGGCGGTCGCGGTCACGGACTCCGACCCGGAGAACACCGGCAGCCTCTCCGGTGATCTGCGCGCCGCGCTCCAGGAGGTGCGGGATCTGCTGGCGCAGCCGCGGGTCGCGCGGATCCTCACGGATCTGGTGGCCTCCTCCCTCCGTGTCCCCGAGCTCGCCGCAGGGCTACGCCGTGAGGTCTCAGAGCCCCGGCGCCGAAGCGTTCGGCAGATTGTGGATCGTGCCGTAGCGCGCGGTGAGATCAGCGGTGGCGTGGACGTCGACGTCGTTCTGGATCTCCTGGCGGGGCCGCACGTCATTCGGCTCGCCACGTCCGGCGCTGCGATGGATGATGCGTCCCTGGCCGCGCTGCACCGGCTGCTGGTACGCGCCCTGTCCAGCTGACGGCGCCAGGGGCGGTGCCCAGATACCCCACGCCGGTCGCGACGGCGCGGGTTCGTGACGCGCTCCATCAGCGACACGACCGCGCGACGGCTCATCACCCGCGCGGCGATCGTGGAGACGCGATTGGCGCCGCCGTCGATGACACTCGGGCCGGGATCGCGCCCGTAGACGGCCATGCGGGGCGTCGGCGTGTAGACGGCCATGCTCGCCACGTTGAGGAGGAAGCCCTCCCCCCCGCGAGCAGGTCGGGGGGAACGCCGAGGCGAGTTGCACCGGGCCGACACATCGACGGCGATCTCGCGGGCCAGGTGACCGCCTCATCGTCGCGAAAGGCGCCGAAGGTTCCGAAGCCTGCGTTGTTGATGAGGCTCGTCACCGTCATGCCGCGATCGTCGACCGCCGCTTTCAGCTCACCCTCCACTGACTGCGACGAGAGGTCGAACGGCAGCACGGTCACGTGGGATCCGTGTTATTTGCGAAGGTCAGCCGAGCGCGCTTCCAGGCAGTCGACGCGTCACGCGACCAGCACGAGCCCCGCGCCCCACGCCCTCGCCACCGGGCGAATCGACGCGGAAATGGTCGACGGTGAACCGGACCTCGCCCGACACCTCGTCGTCAAGGACGGCCTGGGTGGTCGGCGCGCGATGGTGCGGGTCTTGGCCGAGTCCGACAACCCGTCCAGAACGTGGATCGCCACGACGCTGGCACCTAGCGTGACCCAGTCCGGGAACGTCCTCACGCTGGCGCCCAAGCCGCGGGCGGCCCGCTGCTTCTCGATCTTGCCGGCGCCACGCCGCGCGTCAGGCGTCGGTGCCGGGAGGTCGGCGACGCCGTGACTGAACGCCTGGGTTGGACGCTCGGACAGAGATGTGGGAGCTGACCTGCGCCGTTCTCGGTGAGGGTTCGGTCTACGGGGCGGCCCGGCGCGCGGCACGAGAACCCGCCTCACTTCTCCCAGTAGGACGCTTGCACACCGGCGCGACAGCCCTGCGTGGACGGCCCCGTTCGCCCCGTTCGCCGTTGAACCCTGCAGTCGGTCTTCTCGGGTCTGGGAAGCCGGCTATGCCCTTGCGCCGGGCGACAGCGTCGAGGCGGCGTCCAGCAGCAGGCCAGCGAGGTCGCGGAGTTCCTCGCCCAGTTCCTTAGGGGCATGTACCTCAAAGGGGCGGCCGAGGCGGGCGAGCACGGCCGGAACCCAGTCGAGCCGCTCAGCTGTCAGCCGAACTCGTGACCAGCCGTCCTCGCCCGCTTCGGCCACGACCAGGCCTTGCGGGAAGAGCTCCAGGACCTCTTGCGGCGAGCCCTGTACCCGCAGTCGAACGTCGAAGCGGCGCGGCGTGCTCGCGATCCCTTCGAGCACCTGCGCGGCCGGGTCGAATCCTGGGGGAATCTCGAAGGTGCCTTCCAGCAGTTTCGGCAACGACACCCGGTCAACTCGAAAGGTGCGGATCTCTCCGCTCCCGAGATCCGCACCGGTGACGAACCAGCGGCCTCGATGCGCCACCAGTCCGTAGGGCCGTATCGTGCGGGCGCTGTCCTGCCCGGCGCCGGAGCGGTAGCCCATCGCCACAGGTCGTCGCTGCCGTGTCGCCTGAGCAAGAAGGAGCAGCACCTCGCTGTCCGCCGGGACAGGCTCCCGGTCGCGCAAGGTCAGGTTCAAGGTGTCCATCAGTGCATCGATCCGGTCGGCGTACGGCCGGGGGAGCACCCGTCGAATCTTCGCCACCGCGCTCTCGGCCGCCTTGTCCGAACCGGTCACCAGACCGATCCGCCCCACGACCAGGAGACCCAGCACGCTGGCCAGCGCCTCCTCCTCGGTGAGCATCAGCGGCGGCATCCGACGGCCGGGCGCCAGGCGGTAGCCACCGTACCGACCACGTACTGAGCGAACCGGCACGTCGAGGTCGAGGAGGTGTTCGACGTACCTGCGCACGGTGCGCTCGTCGACCTCGAGCCGCGCGGCCAGGGACGCGACGGTGTGCGTGCCGCCGTCCTGGAGCAGTTCGAGGAGGGCGAGGACACGAGCAGTCGGACGAACCATGAGGGCAACTCATTCCAGATACCGGGCGGAGAGTGTCCAGTATCGCTGCTAGCGTCGATTTCATGAACACATCGAGCAACCTGGTCTCTGTCCGCCTGATCGTCTCCGATATCCGCCGAGTCGTCGGCTTCTACGAGGCCGTGCTCGGCGCGGCTGCCGAGTGGGGCAACGACGACTTCGCCGAGCTCGTCACTCCTCGCGGCACCCTGGCCGTCGGCACCACTCGGACCGTCCCACTCTTCGGTGCCGGCAGCGCTGAGCCGTCACTCAACCGCACCGCCATCATCGAGTTCCTGGTCGACGACGTCGACGCCGAGTGGGCCCGGTTGCGACCGAGGCTGGCTGAGCTGGGTAGTGCGGTCGTCACCGAACCGACCACGATGCCGTGGGGCAACCGAGCACTGCTCTTTCGCGATCCCGAGGGCACGCTCGTCAACGTGTTCACCCCGGTCACCGACGAGGCTCGGTCGAAGTTCAGCGCTCGGACCTGAAGGAGAAACTTCGCCGCCGTACACGTCGTTCCGTTGGACCTCGAGAGCGTCGAACAGTCGTCCCTGCCATCCGAACAAGGCCAGCCACCACCACCGCTGCCGTCGCACGCGACCAACCAACCAAGGCAATCGCTACGACGTATCCCCCCGGACGGGCCGCGCACGACAACCAGGCGCGTGTGAGGACGGCCGGTCTTCATGCCAGCGAGCAGCGACTATGAGGGCTGGTCGTCGCGTGCTGGGTGTCGGCGATGACGCCTGTCACGGTCCAGCCACGGGCTGTGGCGTGAGCGCGGCAGGGGCCTCCTGCCCGCGGGCCGACGGCCTGCTGTCGGAGCCAGTCGCGTATCGGCCACGTTCGTCATCTCGGCCCCACACTAGCGGCGCGGCCTGCCAGGAACACGGTGGACGGCGTGCGATGACAGGCTCGCGGGTCCGAGCATCTGGGCCAGGACTGGTGACTGGCAGCGAGGGATAGTCGCCACCGCGGGCATCGCCAGGATGGCGCGTTCCGTGATTCCGCCGAGCGCGGTCCGCGATTCCTGGCCTGGGGGTCGACGTCCGAGCCGGGAACTGACGGGTCGGGTGGTCCGTGATTCTCCCCCGCCACCGAACACGGATTATCCGCGCGTGCGGCCTGGTTACCGGGCATGCTCCGCATATCGGGCGCCGATGCAGGTCGGGTCGAAGATGAGTTTGTGCGGGTGTTCCTGATTTTCTGACCTGCGGGGTGCCGGTTTTGTCGGCTGGTCCTGGGTTCGGGTGGGCCTTTTTTACCTGTATTTTCGCCTGTCAGCGTGCTGGGCATGGACCCACGCAACGAGCAGGCTCCCGTCCCCGTGGCCGTGCCGGGGGGCATGTCGGCGCGGCTGGAGGCGGTGGCGGCAGCGTTCACTGCGCCCACACCGGGCGCGACTGCGGTGCGGCTGGCTGGCGCGGGGGTGGCGGTATTCCCGTGCTGGCCTGGTGGCAAGACCCCGCTGACCAAACGTGCCTTCAAGGACGCCACGAGCGACCCGGCCCGGGTGGCCGGGATCTGGCGGTCGTGGCCGAGGGCGAACGTGGGGGTGCCCACGGGCTGGGTTTCGGGCCTGGATGTGGTGGATGTGGACGTGCATGCCGATGGTGACGGGTGGGCCGCGTTCGACCGCACGTTGCGGGCGGGCCTGACGGCCGGGTGGGCGTTCACGGTCCGTACCCCGCGCGGCGGGCTGCATGCCTACTTCCCCAACCCCGGTATCGCCGAGAACCGCTGCTGGTCGCTGTCGGGCGCGCATGTCGATTTCCGGTCCAACGGCGGCTACGTCGTGGTCCCGCCCAGCCACGTCACCTACCCCGACGAGAACCTCTGGCAGGACTCCGGCCCGGAGGCCGGACAGCCGGGCCCCGGCGGGGGCGGGTTCTCGGGGACGTATGTGCTGGAGAGGGTGGCCGGTCATGCGGTCACGCCCGTCGACGGGCCGGGCTTGCGTGACTTCCTGGCCCCGCCGCGCTCGCCGCAGCGTTCGTGGCTGGCGTGGGCGGGCGACGGCGCGCGGCGGTCGAGGTCTCCTGAGCGGTTGGCCGCGTGGCTTGCGAGCCAGCCCGGTTCGGGCCGGCATCTGCGCATGTTCTGGGCGGCGTGCCGGCTGGCCGAGTCCGGGCACGACCTGCAGGTCGCGTTGGCCACGATCGGCCGCGCGTCGGTGCAGGTGGGCGTGAGCGAGCGTGAGGCCCGCCGCCAGATCGGCAACGCCTACCGCCTGGCCGGCAACCACCCGCGAGCCGGCCCTGCACGGCCGAGCGTGCCTGATGCCGGTGTCCCCGATTCCCCGACGGGCGGCGACCGCCGCCCGTCGCGTCCCGACTCCCCCGGAAGGTGAACTGTCATGAACTCCCCCAACCAGCACTACCAGCAATCTCTCGAGGCGCAGCGGCAGGCTGCCGTGCAGCGCCCGGCCACCTCGGCCACGCCTGCGGCGGATGCGAGCTCGTTCGCCGTGCACGGCGACCCCACCCTCCAGCACCCGGCCGGCCGGCAGGACGGCCAGCACGGGCAGGACGGGCAGCAGGGTGGACGGGGTGGTGTGGGTGTGCGGTGGACGCCGCTGTCGCAGCTGCCCCGCACCGATGTGGTGCGGCGGATGGTGGCCTGGCCGGTGCGGCTGGACGCCTACCTGCTGCGCCTGGTCCGCCGTCCTGTGGTGGCCCCGGCCCGCTGGGCCGGCCAGGCGACCTGGAACGGTACGCGCCGCGCGCTGGGCACGGCCGCCAAGGCGCTCCCGCAGCGCACGCACCGCCCTTCCGGCCCCACGCGCCGGTCCCAGCGCCGCCGGGGGGTGAACCTGTGATGAACGCCCACGACACGACCACCGCTCAGGGCGTGCAGGCGCCTGCCGCGACGGGGGCCCGGTGGCCTGAGGAGCGTGCGGGTCTGCCGTGGTTCGCCACGGCGCGGGGCCTGCGGCGCCTGCTGCGAGCGGTCGAGGAAACGCCGGGCGGGTGGCAGGCGCACCCGCAGGTGCCGCAGTTGCTCGCCTACATCGAGGCGAAGTATCGGCTGTTGGCCCGCCGGTACGGCCGTGAACCGGCGGATGCGGTGGCGGCCGCGTTCGAGGTGCTCGCGGTTCCCGCGATCCTGGACGCTCACGACCCGTAGGGTGTGGTGACCATCGCGGTGCAGCGCACGCTGCAGGCCGAGGACCGTGCCGAGCGGATTCTGTGTTCGACCGACCGTGCCCGCCGGATGATGCACTCGGGCGAGCACGACACGGCCCGGTTCAGCGACCTGGATCCCGATGCGGCGATCCCCGCCGCGGTCGAGCACACTGCCGCCACCCTGCCACCGGACCACGCGCTCGAGGCCGGCCACGCGCCGGGCTCGGGCAGTGAGCTCGTGTCCGATGGGGTGGCAGGGGGTGTGCGTCCTTCGCCGTTGGAGGCGCGGATCGGGTTGATCACGGTGCGCACGGTGATGCTGGCGGCCGGCTGGCCGGCGGACGTGACCGCGGGCGCGGTGGAGTACGTGTGTGAGCGGCTGGGCCAGTCCAAGGACACGTCGGCCGCGTTCGAGCACCTGCGCCGCGACATGGTGCCCCTGGGCGGGTTCGACCTGACCCACCGCGGCTGGGTGGCGTTGTGCCGGGTGCTGCTGGGCGAACCGGGCCGACCCGGCCTGCTCGAGCGCGCCATCATCGGGCAGCGGCCGGTCGACCTGCTGGCTGATGCGCGCCTGCTGCGCGACCTGCAGGGGATGGCGCCCCGGGTGGGGGTGCGTCATGGGTGAGCGGGCCGACTGGCTGGACGTGGCGGTCTCGGCGATCACGGTCGGGATACGCCACCGTCGCGATCTGGGTGACCTGAACGCTTTGGCGTCCTCGATCAACAAATTCGGCATGCTGCAGCCGATCACGGTCACCCCGGATCTGGTGCTGGTGGTCGGGTGGCGGCGCCTGGAGGCGGTCAAGCTGCTGGGCTGGGACCGCGTGCGCGGCTGGGTGCGTTCGGGCCTGTCGGACCGGGCCGGAGCGTTGCTGGCCGAGCAGGACGAGAACACGGTGCGGCTGGCCTACTCCCCCACCGAACAGGCCAGCTTGTACCGGGAGCTGAAGCAGGTACTGCGCGAGGAGGCGGCCCGCCGCCAGGAGGTGTCCTGGTTCGGTACCGGCACCCCTCCGGCGGCCGTGGCCTCCGCGGCCGGATCCTCACCCACCGGCAGCGAGCCAGGCGCTGGTGCGGGTGCGGGGCCGGTGAATCCGCAGGAGGAATCGGACCAATTTGGTGGTGCTGATTCAGCACCACGGGAGCAGCGGGGCGAATCGGGCAAGGTACGCGACCAGGCGTCCGAGAAGGTCGCGGGCCGCAAGGCGCACCAGGTGCTGGAACGGATCGGCACCCTGATGGACCTGTCGGTGGACCCGGCCCAGCCCGAGCACATCCGGGCCCTGGCCACCGAAGCCGTGGAACGGATCAACGACGGCGGGCGGGTCGCACCGGAGTGGGAGGCCGTGACCACGGCACTAGCGGAACACACTGCCGCCCGGTCCCGGGACACCAGCACCACCGACCCCAGCACCACAGACACCGAAGCCAGCCACCCCGCCGGCTCCCCGGCGCCGGTCAGGCCGGCAGTGTCCCGGGCTGCTCTGCGCGGCTGGGTGCAGTCCTGGCGGCACACCGACGTCCTGCTCGACGCGCACGACCCGCAGGTGCTGGGTCCGGCGCTGCCGCAGCAGAAGTGGGAGGAATTCCTCGGCACCCTGCGCCGCACCCAGCACTGGGCCGACAAGGCACAGATCGCCCGCTCCCAGGACGACACCACCCCCCACACCGCCCCCAACACCGGCGAGACCTCGCCGGTGCCCGACAGGCAGGCACCCGGCGCTGCCGAGCCGGACAGGCTGGGAGCACATGCCCCTGAGGCAGCGACGGCAGAATCGGACTCGGAGCCCACGACCCCAGCAGGTGAGATCGAGCCGGACACTCCACCGCAGACGCAGTTCGATGCCCGGTTCTCCGCCGGTGCACGCGACGAGAACGAAGACGCCGAGGAGGATGCTGCTCGGTCCGATGACCGGCCGCTTGAGGGCCCGGCCGCTGACGACTCCCCCGCACATGCTCCGGAACGGGCTGGCGCGCCCGGCCAGATCGTGGGTGCGTCATGAGGGCGGTGGCGCGCTCGTGGCGCGGCTGGGTGCTGGCCGCTGTGGTGGCGGGGATGGTGGTCGTGGTGGCGGCCGTGAGCCTGCTGTGGCGGGCCGGCGGCGCGGACCACGATCTGGAGGCGCCGCCCGCGCCGGGACCGCAGGCCAGCAACGGGCCCGACCCGTCTCCCGGCCCGGGCGGCACCGGCACGCCGGCCACATCCGGTCGAGGTTTGGTGGGGTCGGGGGCGGATCCGCTGGTGTTCGCCGAGCAGGTCGCACCGTTGCTGTTCGACTGGGACACCGGCGAGGTCACCCGTTCGCAGGTGCGCGACCGGGTGCTGACGGTGGCTGACCCGTCCGGGGTCGAGACCCCGGGGCTGGTGGCCGACCTGGAGGGGTGGCTGCCCGAGCCGGACTGGTGGTCCCAGCTTTCCGAACACGGCACCCGGCAGTGGATCGACGTGTCCGGCGCGAAGATCCCCGACGCGTGGACCGAGGCCACCAAAGAGGGCCTGCCCGGCAACATCGCCCCGGGCACCACGGCGGTCACCGTCACCGGCCTGCGGCACCGCGAGGCTGTCGTGGCGGACGTGACGGCTACCTCGGCCTACCCGGTCGCGGTCACCCTGTTCATCACCTGCACCAACCCCAACTCGCGCGCACCGGACCCCGACCCGAACCCGACGATCGCCCCGGACGCTGCACTTGACGCCGCACCTGACGCCGGGCTGGGCGCCGACTCGACCGAGCGCGAGAGCTCGGGCGGCCCGGCTGGCGAGGGGTGCTGGCTGTTGCGGCTGAGCGTGCCAGGCAAGGTCCTGGAATGAGGGCCGAACCATGCGAATCCTGTGGCGGCTCGCCGCGACCGGGCTGATCGTAGCCGGACCGGCCGTACTAGCACTGGCCCTGGCACTCACGGCAGGGCTGTGGGCGGGGACGACGCATGCCGGGTGCGCGCCAGGGGTGGCCCGGATCCCAGACCGGCTGACCGCCACCACGGCCGACGGCGTGCGCGTGGAGCTGGATCGTCGGCAGCTGTCGCATGCGGCCACGATCGTGCGCACCGCGGCGGCGACCGAGGACGTGGGACGTGATGGGGTGCTGGTGGCGTTGATGGCCGCCTTGACCGAGTCCCGGCTGCGGATGCTGGCCAACACCACCGCATGGCCCCAGTCCGCGGGCTTCCCGCATGACGGGGACGGGGCGGACCACGACAGCCTGGGCTTGTTCCAGATGCGGCCGCTGGCCGGGTGGGGGTCGGTCGCCCAGCTGATGGACCCCGGCTATCAGGCCGCCGCGTTCTTCGGCGGACCCGACGGCCCCAACCACGGCTCCCCACCAGGACTACTGGACATTCCCGGATGGCGGGACATGCCCAAGGGCGCGGCGGCCCAGACCGTGGAGGTCTCGGCCCACCCCGACCGGTACGCCGCCTACGAACCGGTCGCCGAAAGCATCCTGACCGCCCTGACCGAACCCACCCTCAGCAAGGACGCCACCCCGAGCAACCGGGACTCGAGCGCCGATGGTGGTTCGGGGCTGGTGTTTCCGCTGCCGGAAGGGTCGTGGCGGCGCACCTCGGGATTCGGGCACCGCTACCACCCGAAGTACCACACGTGGCTCCTGCACGCCGGCACCGACTACGCCGCACCGGCCGGTACCCCGGTCCTTGCCCTGGCCGACGGCGTGGTCACGGACAAGAGCTGGAACGACCGGTCGGGAAATCTCCTGGTCCTGGACCACCAGATCGACGGCCAGCAAGTGTCGACAGCGTACGCGCACCTGCTGGACGGCTCATTGACCGTGGCCGAGGGCGACCGGGTCGCCACGGGGCAGCAGATCGCGGCGGTCGGCACGACCGGTGCCTCGACCGGACCCCACCTGCACTTCGAGGTCCATCCAGGCGGGTTCTACCACCCAATCGACCCCGAGCCCTGGCTCGCGGGCCACCACCTCACCCACCGCCAACACGCCGCGCCAGCGGCCTGCACCCCAGGAGACACACCATGACCAGAAACCCCACACCCCGAACCTCCGGCGTCCCAGACACCGCTACCGCGGCAGCTGGGCCCGACACTATCGCGTCCGGCATGGCCGCGTCGCACGAGTGCGAGGTAGGTATCGCGCGGTTCGACGGCGTCGATGCGGTATTCGGCGTGATCGTACGCCCGGGCCCGGCCGGAGACCTCGACAGGGCCAGCGCCGAGCTGGTCGGGACCGGCTTACCGGCCCGGCAGGCCGCGGCCTGGCTACGGCACATCGCCGACGTCCTCGAATCGCCGCCCCGCCCCGGCACCGACCACACCCCGGCGCGCAACCCCGACCCCGCATCCGATGCTACGTCCGACGGCGAGCTCGCCTCGGAGCCAGCTGCTGAGCAGCCGACCGGCCGAGCGGCTGCGGGCGGCGGCTACACGACCGTCCTGCGGTGGTGACGGTGCACCTGCCAGCCGTGGGTGGCACGAGTGTGGCGCCCGACTTCTCAGCCGTGACCGGTAGCGGGTTCGACCACATGGTCGGCGCGCTGCTGACGATCACGCTGATCACTGCAGTGGCCGCACTGCTCGTGGCGGCAATCACCTGGGCCGTGGCGGCCTCGGCCGGCAGCTGGATGACCGTGGCCAAGGCCCGCATCGGCCTGCTCGTGGCGGCCGGCGGCGCAGTACTGGCCGGTGGCGGGCTGGCGTGGACCAACTGGCTGCTGGACACCGGGCGAGGGCTCTGACCGTCGCCGTCCCGCTTCCCGGCTCTCCTGCTGCGGCTCCTGCCGACTCTCGGCGGCGCCTTCCTTCGAGGAGAAGTGGACCTGATCATGAGACTGGACATCAACATCACGCCCAACGACGACGGGCTGCCTGGGATCACGCAGCTGGAAAACATCGTGGGCGCGATCATGACCATCGGGCTGATCTGTGCCGTGCTGGGCATGATCATCTCCGCGATCGTGTGGCTGTTCGGCGCGAACAGCTCCAACCCGCAAGTCGCAGGGCGGGGCAAGACCGGCGTGCTGGTGTGCCTGGTCGCGGCGGCCGTCTGCGGGGCCAGCGTGGGACTGGTGAATTTTCCTGGGATATCGGCCAGGAAATCAAGAATTGAGGCCCGGTGTAGGGATCCATCGAAGATGACACCTGGAGCGGTGTACTTGTCACTGAGTTGCCCCTCGAGCGCTTTGCACTTGTCACTTTCGGTGTTCGACTGGACCTGTCCGGTGATCGAGGAATAGGTCACCGAGGCCCGACTCACAACACGTACACCTAGAGGTCCTACAGCGGCTGTGACGCACCTTGCCATGCTGGCCAACACACGCCCGGTCCGGCGATTGCGCAGAACCCGTGGGCCGGCAGAGCGAGTGGCAGCCGACTCTCACGTTGCTGCCATGTGGCGGGAGATCGTTTCGTAGTCCGATTGCGGGATGGGAAACAGGCCGCGGCGAAATGGCAGGCCCCAGTGTGTGGGGTCGGTGATGAAGGACAGCCGGTCGGTCAATGGTTTTGCATCGATTCGCTGACACGGGTGGAACTGAACCGTGAGGCGCCAGGGGCGGAAGTCGTCGCTGACGTGGGCCTGGTAGGGCTCATCGCCGGTGATTGTGGCAAGGGCGGTGAACTGCCGGACAGGTGCTCCTCCCCGGAGGGCGGTGCGTGGGGAGTAGAAGATCATCTCGTCACCGCGGGCCGGCTGGCGAAGCCGCTTGTCGGCGCCGTGGTCGGCCTGGGTGAAACCACCCTCGATCGCCGCTTCGACGTGGTCGAGACTGACGGTGTTGATCCAGAAGCGCCGCACACCGGCGGGCGCCTGATCCACGTGCGGCAGGCCGTGCGTGCCGCCACGCATCCGGGGAGATGACGTCTGGTTCATGCGGTAGTCAGTCCTTCAACGAGTCCGGTCGTCGTCCGTCCGATGAGCCGCGTCAGGTCATCGCCGACGCGGGCGAACGCGCCTGCGCCGATGGTCTCGTCGAGACCGGCGAGGAATCCCGCCGTCGCCTCGTCCATGCCGATGCCGGTGAGGATCTCCTGCAGTTCATCGGCGGTGACGGGGCGATACTCGACGCCACGGCCCAGGACGACCGACATGGCCTGCGCGATGTCGGTGTAGGTGACGTCGGTGGCGCCGGAGAGGCTGTAGGTGGCGTTGTCGTGCCCGTCGGTGGCGACGACGACGGCAAGGGCTTCACCAAGGTCCTTGCGGCTGGCCGGTGCCACCAGCGCGTCACCGACGGCGGCCGCATAGACACCAGTGTGGCGGGGGGCGGCCAGGGAGGGAATGTAGTTTTCGATGTACCAGGTGTTCCGCATGATCGTGTAGGTCAGACCCGAGGCGACCAGCGCCTCCTCGGTCGCCCGGTGGTCGGCGTTGATGGCGAACCGTTCATCATCGGCTCGCACTCCGCTGGTGTAGTAGATGTGTCCGACGTCGGCGGCCTTCGCCGCTTCGATGACCGCGCGATGTTGCTCGACGCGATGCGGGCCGTCGCTGGAGATCAGCGCGACCTCGGAATGGCCAGCCACCGCCTCGGCCACCGCACCCGGGTCCGACAGATCGACCCTCGCGGTGTTGAACCCGTCAACTGCGAGTTCGCCGAGGCGAGTCTGGTTGCGTCCCGTGGCCGTCACGGTGCCAGGGTCGATGCCGCGGGCGAGAAGGCTCTCCAGCGCGTGACGGCCGAGCGCACCCGTCGCACCGAAGACCAGGAGCTGCGGTTCAGGCACGATCGTGCAGGGTGATCTGGTAGCCGCTGGGGTCCGCGAACGTGAAGGTCCGCCCGAACGGCCCATCGATCGGCGCGGACACGATCGTGTGTCCGTCGGCGACCAGGGCGTCGTGGATCTCCTGCACCCCCGTGGCGTGCAGCCAGATCGCCGCGCCGATCCCCGGCTGGGAGACCGCGTCGAGGTCGGTGCCGGGAACCAGGTCACGCAACGCGAACGCGATCGGCTCCGTCTCGAACACCACCGCATGCGGGGGGCCGGCCGGCGAGCGGACTAGCCCCAGGTACTTCTCGTAGAACGCCTGGGACACGTCGAGGTCGCCTGTCTGCAGCGAGACGAAGTCGGGACCGGTGGCAGGCATGATGAACTCCTTCAGTCGATGTCAACTTCCTGACACACATCAATCTATGTCATACTGTTGACATGAGTCAAGACGGCGTCGGCATCGATCTGGAGGCCTCGGTGGGATACGCCCTCAAAGAGGCCTCCAGTGCGCTGCGTACCGCGATGGAGGAAGTCCTGCGTCCACTCGGCATGAACGTGACGCACTACTCCTGCCTGGAACTCCTCGCGCAGCGACCTGGCCTCTCGAACTCCGAACTCGCCCGCGGCGCCTTCGTCACACGCCAAGCGATGAACGTGCTCCTCCAAACCTTGGAGCGAGACGGATACGTCACCAGACCCGACGCAGCACCCGTGGGCCGAGCCCTTCCCACACGCCTCACCCCCCGCGGGCGCCGCAGACTCGAGAAAGCATCCGCAGCAGTACGCACCGTGGAGAACCGGATGCTCGCAGGCATCAACGACACCGAACAAGCACTGATTCTCCGGGCACTACGGCAGATGACGCAATCTCTCCACGAGACCACCGGCCCGACGAACCCCTAACCTCCGAGCGGGGCGCTGACACACACCTCAACTACATACGCCAAGCGCACTCCCACGAGCTAGCCAGACGGCCGTGAAACCTCCGTCGACCGGCAGGGCGATGCCGGTGACGAAACTGGACTTGCCTGAGCACAGCCACACGACCGCGTCGGCGATCTCGGAGGGCTCGGCAATCCGACCGATCGGGTGCGCGGCGTCGAGCGCCGCTCGGAACTCCGGATTCTCCTCGCCCACCAGCTGACCCTCCTCGAACGCGCCAGCGGCGGGCCTCTCCTTCAACGGAACGGGAACCGTCGCGGCGCGACCCTCACACCTCTCGGTCAGGACCTGTGCCACCAAGCACAAGAGCACCTCGGGATCTCACCGATCCGCCCGACGACATGAAGAGACCCTCATGGCCGAGGAAAGTGACAACTTCGATGCACGCTCCACGTCAGCAGACCTTCCAGAGCTGGGCCATCAGCGGCCTACCGGCCACCTCCTGGGTGACAACAACGCCGCAGAAGGGACAACTCCATGGACTTCCTACACCCCGTCATGGCGATCTGCGATGTTCCGGTGGCACGGTCGGTGTGCTCAAGCCTGACCGATGATTCCGAGTCGTTTTTCATGGCCGCGCTGGATGACCTGACCGGCCTGATCGGCCAGGCCGCCTCGATGATGATGCAGGGCCTGTGGCAGGGGTTCGAGGCCACCACGTTCGTGGACGTGACCACCCCGGCCTTCCGCGACCTGTACGGGGTGGTGTTCGGCGTGGCGGTGTTCGTAATGGTGACGTTCTTCCTGCTGCAGCTGATCACCGCCATGCTGCGCCGCGAACCTGCCGGCTTGGCCCGGGCCGGTCTGGGGCTGGCCAAGTCGATCCTGGGGTCCTTCGTCGTGGTCACCATCACGGCCGGGCTGCTGGAGATCACCGATCGGGTGTGCCTGGCGATCGTGGCGGCGTCCGGCCGCAGCCTGGAGCAGATGGGCACCGAGCTCGGACTGATCATCACCGGCACCGCGGTCGCCACACGGGGTCCTGGCGGGCCGATCCTGACCTTGTTCCTTGCCGGGCTGGCGTTGAGTGCCACGTTCCTGATGTGGCTGACCTTGCTGGTGCGCAAGGCGCTGCTGCTGATCGCGATCGCGCTGGCGCCGCTCGCGCTGGCGGGCGCGACCTGGGACGGTGCGCGCGGCTGGGTGGCCCGGTGGGCACAGTTCGTGCTCGCCCTGATCCTGTCCAAGCTGGTGATCGTGGTGATCCTGCTGCTGGCCGTCTCCCTGGTCACTGCGCCGACCGACGGTGACTTGGCCCCGTGGGCGGACAAGCTCGCCGGGATCGTCCTGCTGCTGATGAGCGCGTTCGCGCCGTACCTGGCGTTCAAGGCGATCTCGTTTGTCGGGTTCGACCCGCACACCACCGCGAGCATGGAGGCCGAGTCCAAGCAGGCCCTGGACCGGTCGGTGCCCACGCTGTCGGCCGGCGGCGCGGCAGGCACGTTCCTCGGATCCCGCGGCGCGAGCGTCCTGGGCCCAAACGGCCGCCCCACCACCGCCACCGGCTCCCCCGGCGCCGGTGCGGGAGGCGGGGCCGGTGCGACTAGCTCTGGAGCAGCGGGGGCCGGGACCGGAGCTGGTGCCTCTGCCGGTGGCGGGGCAGCGGCCGGTGCGGGAGCCGCCGCGGGTGGTCCGGCGGCGGTGGCCGTCGCCGGGGCACAGGTTGCGAAGAAGTCCGCGACGGCGGGCCCGCAGGCCGGGGCCGGGGTCGGTCAGGCTGCCGGGCAGCAGGCCGACGCCGTCTCCGGCTCGTCTGGATCGGCCTCGGGCTCGTCCGTGGCAGCCGGTTCCGCCGCTCGCACACAGCCGGCCGCAACGCCTGCCACGCCGCTGGCCGCAGGGGCGGGCGGGCGACCGGGCGGATCCGGGCAGGCGGCCACCGCGGCACCCACGACCGGGGCACGGGAGGCCGGGGCCGGGGGTGTGGCGGGGCCGGTGACGGCTGATCCGGTCAAGGCGCGGCCGGTGGTGCTGGACGGGAAGGGGCGTGAGAGGAAATGACCGCCACGCCCTCCACCGGTTCCGGGCAGTCGGATGGGTTGCGGCCGGTGAAGTTCTCCCGACTGTCCAAGCGGGTGCTGCTGGTGGGCTTGTCCGCGCCGCAACTGGCCGCGATAGCCGCCGGCATCCTCCCGGCGCTCGCGGGCCTGTATCTGGGCACGTTCGTCTACGCGCTGCCGTTCACCATCGCCGGCTTCGCCCTGGCGACTGTGCCGGTGGGCGGGCAGGTGCTGGTGGACTGGCTGCCGGTGGCCGCCGCCTGGGTGTGGCGCACGTTGGCGGGGCAGCTGCGGTTCACCGCCCGGCCAGGCCGGCCCCGCCCAGCCGGAACGCTCGCTCTGCCCGGCCGTGCGGCGGCGTTGCGCCATCACGTCGATGCGGTCACCGGGGCCGGGCTGGTGCATGACCCGCATGCGGGCACGCTGTGCGTGACCGTGCCGGTCACCTCTCCCGCGTTCGGGCTGCTGGACCCGGCCGACCAGGCCCGCCGCGTGGCCGGGTGGGGCCGGGTGCTGGCGGGCGTGTGCCGGTCGGGCAGGATCGCGGCGCTGCAGGTGACCGAGCGCACCTGGCCCGGGTCGGGTACGGCGCTGACCGACTGGTGGACCAGCCACCGCGCCAGCGGGGACGACTCGTTTGCTGCGCGGGTGTACGGCGAGCTGATCGAACGGGCTGGCCCGGTCTCCGAGCGGCACCAGACCCTGATCCGGCTGGTGCTGGACATGCGGAAGGCTGCTCGCGCTATCCGCGCCGCCGGTGGCGGGCTGGGCGGGGCGGCCGCAGTGCTGCGGCAGGAGACCGAGACCCTGACCGCGGCGTTGCGCTCGGCGGACCTGACCGTCGGCGCACCCCTTGGCCCGAGTGAGTTGGCGTTGTGGTTGCGCACCGCATACGACCCCGATTCGGCCGCCCGGCTGGAGGCCCACCCAGGCGTGGGACGTGACCTTGAAGCCGCGGGGCCGATGGCGGTGGCCGAGTCGTGGGATGCGCTGCGCTCGGACGGGGCCTGGCACGCGGTGCTGTGGATCTCCCAGTGGCCTCAGTCGCTCACCTATCCCGGGTTCCTCGCCCCGGTCCTGCTGGCGTCGGGCATCTCGCGCACCGTCGCGATCCGCTACCAGCCAGTCGCGGCCGACCAGGCGGCGCGGGATCTGCGCCGCCGCAAGACCGGGCACATCACCGAGGCTGCCCAGCGTGCCCGGATCGGGCAGATCGAGGACGTCACCCAGACCAGCGAGTACGACGACGTCCTGGCCCAGGAGGCCGAACTCGCCGCCGGGCACGGCCTGCTGCGCACCACCGCCCTGATCACCGTCACCGCACCCGATGCCGACCAGCTCGAACACGACGTGGCCGCCGTCGAGCAGGCCGCGGTCCAGGCCGGGATCGAGACCCGCCGCCTGTACGGCCAGCAGACCACCGCCTTCGCCACCGTCCTGGCCCCCTGACACCCCCGGCGCCCTCCGCTCGGGCGCCCGGGCGCGCCGTGAGCACCGGCGGTGTATCGCAACAGATGCGTTGAGTTGTGCCGGGGCGGGGTCGGCACCTGCACAGGTACCAGCGCCTACCGCTTTTCCGGCAGACGCGTGAACCAGGCAGGGGGCCGTCATGCGCGAACTCGTCGAGACCGCCACCAACCCTGGCGCCCCCGCCAACACCCGCGACCATTCCGAGACCGGCCCCACGGGTCAGGACCGCGACGACGAACGTGCCACGGCTCAGGCACGGATGCTGGAGGGGGCAGATGCGGCGGCGGTCGCGGCCTGGTACCAGACCGAGGCCACACCTGTCCACGACGTGCTGGCCTCCCGCATCTGGCAGGCCGCCCGCACCCTCGGGGTGACGCCCGGTGAACAGGCCCTCGCCCTGGGCAGCCAGGCCCGCACCTGGCTGACCGCCGGCATGCGCCCGGCACCCCGCTTCACCACCGCCCGCCCCGACCACGCCCACCCCGCAGCCACGCCGCCCTCCTTCGCGGCGCCCGCGAACGCGCCGCAGGTGCGGCACGACTGGCAGGCGCGCGACTGGCGAGAGCATGGCTGGCAGGCGCAGATCCCGCCGCACCTGCCCGATCAGGCCACACCGCTCGTACCGGCGGGGCACCGGCCCGATGGCTCGTTCGCGCTGGTCCTGATCAACACGCCCCTGGCCGACGTCCGGCTGCGACTGCCGACCCACGTGCGCGCCCGCCGCGACGGCGCCGCCCGCACGCTCACCCTGGCCCGCCACGTCACGGTCCCCGGCGGCCTGATCGCCGCCGTCGTACCCCATGACCTGCTGGACACCAGCAGTCCCCCCGGCGACGACGCCGTCGAGCCTGCCCAGTCCTCGGACGAGATCTCGGGCGGGCTGGGGTGGCCGGGGATCGGGCATGGTGCCGATTTCCTGGGGGCTGTCCGCCTGCCCTCGGGTGCGCTGCGCACCCCGCCTGACTGCGACGCGCCCGTAGATGTCGTGCTCCTGCGCCGCAACCCGGCAGCAGACGGGGTCACGGGCCCGTTCCGTACCCCCGGGGTCGCGGCCGTGCCCGGCGAACCGGTGCCCTCCTGCCGCCACTACGTCCGCAATCCCCGCGCGGTGCTGGGCGTGTGGCTGCACGAACGCGACCGGTTCGGGCAGACGGGCCTGTACATCACAGATCCGGCCGGACTGTGGCCGCTGGCCCTGAACTCGGCACTGAACCGGCTGGTCGCCCACACCCACACCACCGACCACGCCCTGGCCGCCGGCACACCCGCGCACCTCCTGCATCCAGCCATCGAGCCGCCTCACCCCCTGGCACCCCACCCCCCGCAACACCCCACCCGGCGCGACAACAGCGGGAACCAGAACTCCCGGCCCCTGTAACCCAGGCGCCCGCGACGAGCCCGCCCCGTGCGCGAGACCGGCCACCGCGAAGGCCGCTACCCAGCCCGCAGGGGGCAGGAGCAACCGGCCCGCACGGGCAGGAGCGAGGAGAACCCTGATGCAGCACGATAAGCCCAAGCCCGCCGATGACCCACCTGGCGCGCACACGGAACCCGGCCTGCTCACCGATCGTGAGCGGCTGGCGGCGCCGCTGGTCCAGGCGGCCGGCGGCTTCGATGACATCGAGGACGAGGCGCTCAACGCGTTTCACGCTTCCCTGCTGGGCGCGAATCTGCACGGGCTCCTCATCCGGGAGACCTCGTTCACTACGCAGGCGGCCACCGCAGGAATCGCGCGCGGGGATGCGCCGGGCCGGGAGATGGTGCTGATCAGCTTGCGCGACCAGGTGCGCCTGGCGGCGCCGGCCGGACCGCACAACGCGCTGGTCGCCCTCACGCCCGCGCAGGCCGCCCGGGCCTGGGCTCTCCCGCTCGAGCCAGCCCGGCAGGTCCTGCACCAGGTCACCGGCGCCCTCACCACCGCTCGGCAGGTCGCCAGTTCCTGTGCGCGGATGCGCGCCGCGCAGGTCACCGCCCTGGAGATCGAGGCCCGCATCGAACACCGAGCCGCCGCCACGGGGGTGGAGGCTTCGTGGCTGATGAACACGCGCCAGCAAGCCGCCCGGGTCCAAATGTGGCAGGCCGCCATCGCGCCGTTCCGCGGCACGGCCATGCGCCCCGCCGAGGACGTGGCCGCTGCAGCGCGGCGAGTGCGGGTACTGACCGAGGACCTTGCCGCGCTGCGCCGCAGCGGCCTGACCGGATGGATCGCCAACCAGCCCACCCGCGGGCGCAGCCAGCTGGCTGACCGGCTCGCCGCTGTGCTGCGTATCGGCGGGCACGCGCGGGCCTACCGCCGCCAGTTGCGCGCCGTCGAACACGGCCTGGATGCCGCGATCGAGCGCGAGCACGCGGCGCGGATGCTGGCGGATGCCGTACAGGGTCTGGCCGACGCGCGCGCTCTGACCGACGCCCAGGCATGCCCGAAAGGACCGGAGGAGGAACCACAGGAAGCGACTCCGGCCACGACAAAGCCCTGGTGAGATCTACCGTCTCACCAGGGCTTTTACGTCGGGCTGACAGGATTTGAACCTGCGACCCCTTGACCCCCAGTCAAGTGCGCTACCAAGCTGCGCCACAGCCCGTCGGTCTCCCGGACATGCCCGAGAGTACCCGTTCCGGCCCCGCAGGGCCGACCGAAATACTACCCCACGTCAGGCGGTGTTCCGCACTCGGGGACGTGGTGACGGCGAACACCGGCGTCACGTCACGCGCCGCCCTCGCCGGCGGTCGCGGTATCGAAGCGTCCCGGCTGCCCCGCGAGGCGCTGTACGGTCTCGAGCCAGACAGGCCCGTGGAGCGCGAGCCACCGCGGCAGCGCCTCGGACCGCGCCACGCCCCAGAGCTCCCCCGCCCGGTCGAGCACCGAGTCGACGAGGTCCAGCCGGAGCGCCGGGTCGAGCCCGAGGCCTTCGAGGTCGTCGGCGAAGAGGTACTGGAAGTGCCGAGGATGCTCGGCCGCGTAGCCGCGGTAGCGCTCGGAGAACCCCTCCGGTGACCCCACGGAGACGAGCGCCCCCGCGAGGTCTCCCGCGCATGAGCGGTAGATCTCGGCCAGGAGCCGCCTCCGGTTGCCGAAGTACGTGTAGACGCACATCGTCGAGCGGCCCGCGGCCTCGACGAGCCGGCGGACCGACAGGTCCCCCGTACCCTCCCGCGCGATCAGGTCGCGCCCTCCGCTGACGAGCATCTCGGCGACGGTCGGTGTCGACATGGTCAATTTCCGATCTCGATTCATGGCGAGGCTTGACGGCCTGCACCTCAACTATAACGATCGTTATCGACATAACGCTCGTTATTACCTCAGGAGGCTTCCGTGTCCGACTCCGTACTCCGCAGCGAGCTGCGGCTCGCCGCCGTCGCCGGATGGCTGTGCGCAGCCGTCCTTCTGGTCAACACCGCCGAGTCCGCCGAGCTGCTACCGGACGCCCCGGCCACCCAGCTCGTCGCCCCGCTCGGCCAGATCTTCGCGATCGGGTTCGTGCTGGGGCTCTACCTCGCCGTCCGCACCGTCGGCGGGAGGCTGCTCAGGGCCGGTCTCGTCGCCAACGTCGCCGCGATCGCGGGGCTCACCGGCGCCGCGTTCGTCCTCAACCTCGTGTTCCCCTACCTCGACCGACCCCGGATCGACGACCTGCTCGCCGGCCCGCTCGGACCCGCGCTCGTCGTCGTCTCGCTCTTCCTCGTCGTCGCGACCCTGACCTTCGTCGCCGGCCTGTGGCGTGCCGGCGCCGCCCCTCGGGCGGCTCTGGTGCTCTACGCCGTCGCGGCGCTGCCGATCGGACTGCGCGCATTCGTTCCCGAACTCGCCCTGCAGTCCGGGCTCGTGCTGATCGCCGCCGCGATCGTGTGGCTCTCGCTCTGGCTCTGGCAGCGCGCCGCGGGTGCCCGTGCCGACGGCGCCCACGGGTAGTCGACCGCGACCGCCCGACCGCCGTCACAGCCCCAGGCGGTACGCCACCAGCAGGAGGTCACGCTTCTCTTCCGGGCTCCAGTCGCGTTCCGGGTCCCGGACGAACCCCAGGCGCTCGTAGACGCGGTGCGCGGCGTGCATCTGGGGCTGACTGCACAGCACGACGGCGGTGCGGCCGGACGCCCGCGCCCGGTCGAGGCACGCGCGGGCCAGCGCCTCGCCCACGCCCCGCCGTCGTACGTCGGGGCCGACGACGAGCATGCGGATCTCCGCCTCCCCGTCCCGGGCGAGGTCCGACATCGGGCCCGGCGCCGGCACGTACGTGACGCCGCCGAGCATGCGATCCCCGCTCTCGCCGTCGCCCTCCACGGCGACCAGCACCTCGGCGACGGCCGCCCGGGCGGAGACGTCGCGCAGCCGGGGCAGGTACGGATCGTCCTCGCCGTACTCGAGGAATCCCTCGCGCAGATAGGCCTGCGCCGTGAGCTCGCCGAGCGCGTCGTGCTCCGCCTCGGCGATCGGCCGGATCGTGAAGTCCACGCCCGCAGTGTCGCGCAGGCCCGGCACCACCGCCAAGGATTTCGGGACCGTCAGGCCAGGGACAGGAAGAGCTTCTCGAGCTCCTCCGTCGTCAGCCCTTCCTTGTTCTTCCCGGTCCCGGCGCACTCCTCCATCGCGTTGGCGACGACGACGAACCCGGCGCGGTTGAGCGCGTGGGTGACGGCCGCGAGCTGGGTGACGACGTCACGGCAGGGCGCGTCGGACTCGACGGCGTCGATCACCGCGTCGAGCTGGCCGCGGGCGCGGCGCAGGCGGTGGAGAACACGACGCCGCGAGTCCTCGTCGGTGACGCTCACGAGCGGTTCTGTTCCGCGACCTTGGCGCGGACCTCGTCCATGTCGAGGCCCTCGACGGCGTCGATGACCTGGCCGAGCTGCGGGGCGCCGAGCGCGCCGGGCTGCGCGAAGACGACGATCCCGTCGCGGAACGCCGCCAGCGTGGGGATCGAGGTGATCCCGAACGCGGCCGACAGCTCCTGCTGCGCCTCGGTGTCGATCTTGCCGAACACGATGTCCGGGTGCTCGTCGGACGCCTTCTCGAAGACGGGGGCGAACATCTTGCACGGCCCGCACCAGTCGGCCCAGAAGTCGAGCAGCACGATCTCGTTCTCGGCGATCGTCCGCTCCAGGTTGTCCTTGGTGATCTCACGTGTAGCCATGCTCATCACCGTATACCCCTGGGGGTATCAGCCGTCAATGCGGCGTGCCTCACGCCTTCCCGGCACGATCCCCGTCCGGCCCTCCCACGCGCCGTGCTCCGACAGGGGCCGGAACCGGAAGGTCGCGAACTCGTGGTGGAAGTCACGGCGGCGCCGCTCCGCCATCGCGGCGGCATGCCGCTCCGGTGCCGCGACGGCGGACCGGCCGTGCACCATCTCCTCCATCTCACGCACCGAGCGCCAGACCGAGAACGTCGAGATCGTCCGCGCAGGACGGAAGGCGGCCAGGGCGAGCGTCGTTCCGGGATGATCCCGGACGAGCCGCTCCACGGGCTTGCCCCAGCGCAGGAACCGGGGCACCTCGCCGAGGCGCATGCGCGCGACGGTGACGGCCACGACCGGCTCGTCCGGATCCCAGGCCCCGGCGCGCGCCGGCAGGTCCGCCCACGCGGCCAGCCGCGACCAGCGGCGCAGGAACTCCAGCCGCACGTGCCAGCCCTCGTCCAGACGACGGCCCAGCGGATCCCGGGCGAGGAACCGTTCGACGGCGTCCTCGTCGCGCCACTGCGCGAACATCGCGATGCGGCGCAGCTGCAGGCGGTCCGGCGAGATCGTGGGCGCCCCGAGGCGCATGAGCGCCAGGCACTCCACGTGCTCCAGGCCCGGCGTCGTCGTGCCCGACGGCGGCCGCAGCAGCGCGTCGGCGGTCCGTGCCGGCGGGAGCTCGGCCAGGTGGAAGGTGTGGACGGTCACTCCCGCGCCTGCCTGCTGCCGCGGCGCAGGATGGTCCGCCCCAGCCAGACGAGCGGGTCGTAGCGGTCGTCCGCGACGCGCTCCTTCATCGGGATCAGCGCGTTGTCCGTGATCTTGATCCCTTCGGGGCACACGTCGGTGCAGCACTTCGTGATGTTGCACAGGCCCAGCCCGTGCTCGTCCTGCACCTCGGCGACCCGGTCCGCGACGTCGAGCGGGTGCATCTCCAGTTCGGCCACGCGCATCAGGTAGCGCGGGCCGGCGAACGCCGGCTTGTTCTCCTCGTGGTCGCGCACCACGTGGCACGTGTCCTGGCACAGGAAGCACTCGATGCACTTGCGGAACTCCTGCGAGCGCCCGACGTCGGCCTGCTTCATCCGGTACTCCCCCGGCCCGAGGTCGGGCGGCGGGGTGAAGGACGGGATCTCGCGCGCCTTGGCGTAGTTGAAGGACACGTCGGTCACCAGGTCGCGGATCACCGGGAAGGTGCGCATGGGGGTGACGGTCAGCACCTCGCCGGGCTCGAACACGGACATGCGCGTCATGCAGAGCAGCCGCGGGCGGCCGTTGATCTCGGCGGAGCACGAGCCGCACTTGCCCGCCTTGCAGTTCCACCGCACGGCGAGGTCCGGGGTCTGGGTGGCCTGCAGCCGGTGGAGGATGTCGAGCACGACCTCGCCCTCGTTGGCGTCCACCTCGTAGTCGGTCAGTGCGCCGCCGGCGGCGTCGCCGCGCCACACCCGGAGCCGGGCGGTGTACGTCATGCGGTTCCTCCCTGAGGTCCGGCGCCGGGATGCGCGATGAGCTCGGCCGGCGTGTAGTACTTCTCGAGTTCGGTGAGGTCGAACAGGGCGAGCAGATCCTCGCGCATCGGCGCGCGTTCGGTCCGTTCGACGGCGATCCGTGGCACGACGGCGTCCTCTTGGCCGTCGCGCACGCACGCGGTGAGCAGCGCGCGGTGCCGCCACTCCGGGTCGAGGCCCGGGTGGTCGGAGCGGGTGTGGCCGCCGCGGCTCTCGGTGCGCGCGAGGGCCGACGACGCCACGGCCTCGCCGACCATGAGCATGCTCCGCAGGTCCAGCGCCAGGTGCCAGCCGGGGTTGTACTGCCGGTGGCCCTCGACGACGACGTCGCGGACGCGTCGGCGCAGTTCGGCGAGGTGCTCGAGAGCCTCAGTCATCTCGGCCTCGGTGCGGATGATCCCGACCAGGTCGTTCATCCTCCGTTGCAGCTCGGCGTGCAGGGTGTACGGGTTCTCGCCGGAGCCGTGGGCGGGTGGCTCGAACGGGGCGAGCGTCATCCCGGCGGCGGCGTCGACGGCTCCGGTCCGGGCGACCGGGCGGCGGCCGAGGGCGGCCACGTAGTCGGCGGCGCCGAGTCCCGCGCGGCGGCCGAACACCAGCAGGTCCGATAGCGAGTTGCCGCCGAGCCGGTTCGAGCCGTGCATGCCGCCGGCGCACTCCCCGGTGGCGAACAGTCCGGGCACGCGCGACTGGCCGGTGTCGGGGTCGACGTCGATCCCGCCCATCACGTAGTGGCACGTCGGGCCGACCTCCATGGGCTCGGCCGTGATGTCGACGTCGGCCAGTTCCTTGAACTGGTGGTACATCGACGGGAGGCGGCGCTTGATCTCCTCGGGCTTCATGCGGCTCGCGATGTCGAGGTAGACGCCGCCGTGCGGGGACCCGCGTCCTTCCTTCACCTCGGTGTTGATCGCCCGGGCCACCTCGTCGCGGGGCAGCAGGTCGGGGGTGCGGCGGTTGTTCTCCTGGTCGGTGTACCAGCGGTCCGCCTCGTCCTCGGTCTGGGCGTACTGGCCCTTGAAGACGTCCGGGATGTAGCCGAACATGAACCGTTCGCCGGCGGAGTTCTTCAGGACGCCGCCGTCGCCGCGGACGCCCTCGGTGACGAGGATCCCCTTGACGCTCGGCGGCCAGACCATGCCCGTCGGGTGGAACTGGACGAACTCCATGTCGATGAGGTTCGCCCCGGCGCGCAGGGCGAGCGCGTGGCCGTCGCCGGTGTACTCCCACGAGTTGGACGTCACCTGGAACGACTTGCCGATCCCGCCCGTGGCCAGCACCACCGCCGGCGCCGAGAACTCGATGAACCGGCCCGACTCGCGCCAGTACCCGAAGGCCCCGGCCACGGCGCCGTCGTCGTCGGTGAGCAGTTCCGTGACCGTGCACTCGCCGAACACGCGCAGCCGCGACTCGTACTCGCCGGTCTGGGCGTGGTCGGCCTGCTGGAGCGCGACGATCCGCTGCTGCATGGTGCGGATGATCTCGAGCCCGGTGCGGTCGCCGACGTGGGCGAGCCGCGGGTAGGTGTGGCCGCCGAAGTGGCGCTGGCTGATCCGGCCGTCCGGCGTGCGGTCGAACAGGGCACCCCACGTCTCCAGCTCCCAGACGCGGTCGGGCGCCTCCTTGGCGTGCAGTTCCGCCATCCGCCAGCTGTTGAGGAACTTGCCGCCGCGCATGGTGTCGCGGAAGTGCACCTGCCAGGAGTCGTTCTCGTTCACGTTGCCCATGGCGGCGGCGCACCCGCCCTCGGCCATGACGGTGTGCGCCTTGCCGAAGAGCGACTTGCAGACGATCGCCGTGCGCAGTCCTCGCTCGCGTGCCGCGATCGCGGCGCGGAGCCCCGCGCCGCCGGCCCCGATGACGAGGACGTCGTACTCGTGTCGCTCGGTCTCGATCACAGATGGGCTCCTTCTCCGCGGGCCAGGTGCGCCGGCACTATCCGACGAGCCGCAGGTCGGTGATGGTTCCGCTCGCCACGAGCAGCACGTACAGGTCGGTCGCCACGAGCGTGCCCAGCGTGATCCAGGCGAACGTCGCGTGGCGGGTGTTGAGCGCGGAGATCCAGGTCCAGATCCGGTACCGCACCGGGTGCTTCGAGAAGTGCGCGAGCCGTCCGCCCATCACGTGCCGGCACGAGTGGCACGACAGCGTGTAGCACCACAGCAGCACGACGTTCACCAGCAGCACGAGATTGCCGATGCCGACGACGAACCCGTCGGTGGGGTGCCGGAACGCGACGATCGCGTCGTAGGTGTTGATGACCGAGACGATCACCGCGATGTAGAAGACGTACCGGTGGACGTTCTGCAGGATCAGCGGGAACCGGGTCTCGCCCGTGTAGGTCGCGTGCGGCTCCGGCACCGCGCACGCCGCGGGCGCCAGCCAGAACGACCGGTAGTACGCCTTGCGGTAGTAATAGCAGGTCAGCCGGAACGCCAGAAGGAACGGCAGGCTGATCGCCGCGTACGGGAGCAGCGGATGGTCCGGAAGGAACATCCCGAAGTGCGCCGAGCCCGGCTCCGACGCGCACCCGAGCGACACGCACGGGGAGTAGAACGGCGTCAGATAGCGCTCGTCCGCGAAGAAGTACTGCTGCTGGAACGCCCGCACCGTCGCGTACACGACGAAGATCAGCAGGCCGACCGTGGTGGCCGCCGGTGGCAGCCACCAGCGGTCCGTCCGCAGCGTCCGCGCGCCGACCTCGGCGCGTCCGGGAGCCTCGACCCCTCGCGTCGCCGCCGTCACGACCGGTCGCCGTGGTAGCCGCCGAGACCCTCTTCGTCGACGTCGCTCCACATGGTGGAGTCCTCCGGGGTGTCGGGGACGTAGATGGTGTCCCGGGTCTCGGTACCGGCGGGATGCTCGGGGCGCGCCGCGGCGAGTTCGCCCGCGTCGATCTCCAGCCGTTCCAGATCGTTCACCAGCCGGCGCACCTGGGGCCCGTCGCCGAAGGTGTCGCGCACCTCGGCCACGCTGCGGCGCAACTGCTCGATCGAGCGACGAAGCGTCAGGTATTCGGTGGTCGTCATCCGCACCTCCTCGAGGAGGCACCTCACGTCGTCGTGAGGTGCATCACACCCGACTTTGCCGTGAACGTCCCGGGATGGCAAGGGGAGTCGTGGTCCGGCTGCGCGGGGATGCGCGGGGATTCCCGTCAGGTTCATCCGTCGTGTGGGTTGCAGACCACCCGGCGAAGCGGTGGGGTGCGCCGGGATGTACGCGGCGTGTCATCAGCCCGCGCAGGCCGATGCTCCCCGTGCAACACGATCGGACAACCGCATCGCCGTTTCGGACCTTCCGCAGGTCGTTGGATTCTTCCCCGCAGAGCGTGCTTGGATCGTCACGCTCAGCCTCATTTCTCAGCGAGCAGTTGAGGATCATGTGAGGAGTGTGAAGCCAGATGAACTCGCCATTTGCCGCGCCACCCAGGAGGCTCAAGCCGGGCCTTACCTCGCTCAAGGACCTCCCCTCATCAGAAGAGGTTCTAAGACCTCGTTTCAGAATGACCGTCCTGGGAGTTTGCGCCAGCAGATGATGGCGCAGGCCAGGTGCATGAGGCCGAGGTGGAGGTCGGCGCGGATCTCGTAGCGGGTTCGGAGGCGTTTGAACTGGTGGAGCCAGGAGAAACCACGTTCCACGACCCAGCGTTTCTTGCCGAGTCCGGAGCCGTGGGCGACACTGCGGCGGGCGACCTTCGGAGTGATGCCCCGCTGGCGGATCTGGCGGCGGTACCTGTCGTAGTCGTAGCCGCGATCGGCGTACAGGACCCGCGGCTTGCGCCGAGGCCTGCCCACTACTCCTCGGATCGCCGGGAGGGTGTCGATCAGGGGCAGCAGCTGGGTCACGTCGTGCCGGTTCCCGCCGGTCAGCGAGACCTGCAACGGTGTGCCGCCGGCGTCCACGATCAGGTGGTGCTTGGACCCAGGCCGTCCCCGGTCGACCGGCGAGGGGCCGACGCGGTCCCCCCTTTGAGCGCCCGCACGTGGGAGCCGTCGATGCTCATCTCCTCCAGGTCCAGCAGGCCTTCCCGGCGCATCTGGGCCAGCACCGCCTCGTGCAGCTTCGGCCACACGCCGGCCTCGGTCCACTCCCGCAACCGCCGCCAGCAGGTCACGCCAGAGACACCCAACGAGTCCTTCGGGACCTGCCGCCAGCCGACCCCGTGCCGCAGCACGAACACGATCCCGGCCAGCACCGCCCGGTCATCAGCCCGCCGCCGACCGTGATGCCGGTACGGACGCTGCTTCGGCGCCGGCAACAACGGAGCCACCTGCTCCCACAGCAGGTCAGGAACCAAATCCTCGATCACGAACCCGCAGCCTGCCCCGAACCAGCAGGTCAGGCATAGCGGACACGCCGACCATTCTGAAACGAGGTCTAAGTCCGCCCGAGCAGGTCCCCGGCTAGCCCGAGATTCTCGACCCACCAGCCTCTCCCCTCGGCCTGTCTGCGCCTGTGCCGAGCAGGTCGGCTCCGCATGCACTGAACGCGATTCTCGAGACCAACCGCGCGGCATATTCGGATCTCGTGGACTCGTACCGCGCCACCGCAGCGGCCCGCGCGATCGACGCGCCCATGCTCCTCGAACCCGTGCTGGCAGCGGCTCACGGGAGGGGCGGTCGGGCGGCCACCGCGCTCGAGCTCGGGTGTGCCGATGGTGTCTTCACCTCGTGGCTGGCGCGCCAGGGTCTCACGGTCACGGCCGTCGAGTACTCGGCGGCGATGCGCTGCGTTACCCGGCATCGTCTTCGCGCCGACGCGGCCCCGCTGGAGCGGGTGAAGATGATCGGGCGCGAGTTCCACAATGGCGGCGAACCTCTACCACCGCTGAGGGGCAAGGTCTTCGACGTCGTCCTCGGCATGGCATTCGTGCATCTCTTCCCCGCCGGAATCGACCTGGAGGTGCTCCGACAGATCGGGAGACACCTCGCCCCCGGCGGGGCGGCCTTTCTGACCACCACGGTCGAGAAGAAGGACTGGCGCGGCTTCGACTTCAAGGAAGGGCCGCGCGGGTCCCGCATCCGCTATCGCAGCCGCTACGCGGAAGCGACGTTCATCGAGCTCGTAAGAGCGGCCGGTCTCGAGATCCTGGACAAGCGATGCCTCGTGGATCCCCAAGTGGAGGGAAAGACCTGGCTGGACGTCATCGTCGGGCACACGGACGGCTCGCCCCCTCCCGACCGGATCTCTCGCTACTGGAGCCCGCGGTAGACGGCGGTGCGTAGCTCCTTCGCGTACGCCTCCAGCGCCGGCATGCCAAGGTCAGCGGCCACGGCGATCTCCGCCTCGACGTCGTAGGGGACGCGGACGAACTGGATCCCGAACGGCGCAGGCTCCTCGTTCCCGAACTCGCCCTCGAGGATCGCATAGCTCGGGACGGGCTCGTCCAGGGGATTCCCTACACTCCCGACGTTGAAGAGCGTGCGATCCGGCCAGGTTTCGACGTAGGTCATATGGATGTCGGCATACCCGACGACCGTCGGAACCGGCCCCTGTCCGGTCATCTCGGTGTTCGCGAACATCCCCTCGAACTCGTCCCGGGTGTGTTTCGCGCGGACCCGGTGATGCGGGCTCGTCGCCGATGCGTGGTACAGGCGAATCCGCCGCCCGCTCATGACCAGGTCGTGGCTGAGCGGCAGCGTGCGGAGCCACTCCAGCTGATCCGCCCGCACCTCGTCCCGCCACCAGCACATCTCCGGGGCGTCGTCCTCGCCGATCGTGTGGAGGAAGTCGTCCCAGTTCCCCCGGATGTTGATGTCGCACTCCTTGTCGCAGCGGTCGACGACGTCCGCGCCCCGCGGCCCTTTGCCCACGAAGTCACCGAGGTTGATGATCCGCTCGATGCCCCGCGAGTCAATGTCGCGGATCACCGCTTCGAGAGCCGTCAGGTTGCCGTGGACGTCCGACATCACGGCGATTCGATCGAGAGGCACGCCCTGGATCGTGTCACAGTTGGCCCTACATGACATCACCTCACGACATCATGCTCCTCGCCGTGACCGAGCGCGGGCGATCGGCGTGCCTCAAGCACGTCATAGCCAACCGCCATTGAGAGCGACCCCAATCTCGAGCGACGCGCTCAGATCCTTCCGGTCGGCACTCACCCAGGCGATTCCCGGAAGCTTGCGAACCTCGGCCATGAGACGCCGACGTTCCCTCTCGACCCGCTCGCGATTGCTCACCGACTGGTCGTAGACATAGGCCACCGCGATGACGGCGAGCGCGGCAGTCGTGCACCACACGATGACGACCGAGACTGCGGGTGGCACGACGTTCGGCACGAAGCTGAGTGCGAGGTTCGCCACGGCGCCGAAAGACACGACCAAGAGGCTGCGCTGGGTCCATCGCATCCGGCCCACCTCCGGCCGGTCCGGCTCCTCGTCTTCTCACGAATGTATGGCAATAGATCGGTAAAGTCGAGGAAATCGGACATCCAACGCGAGCTTCCGTCGAGGAGCAGGCTCCGCGGATCCGCCCTGATCAGCGCGGGGCCGAACCACAGCCCGCGCCCGCTGCGCAGCGTCCGAGAGAAGAACCGCGCCTGACCCGGAAAACACGAAGGGCCCCGCCGGTGTGGAGCCGGTGGAGCCCTTCGCGATCCGCTGTCTCATTTCGGATCCCGCCGGCACGAATGCCGGAAGTCTGCGGCGAGTCTACAGGGTCGTCACGGCGGCCTCAGCCGCCCTGCGCGGCTCGGCCGCCCGCCGTCGTCCGGCCGCGAGCCCCAGCCCGACCGCCGCGGCCCCGACGACGGCGGCCGCGGGGACCGGGACCGCCGCGATGCCCGCGGTCGCCACCAGGGCGGAGAACAGCGCGGCGCCGGCGGCGATCCCGCCGTTGAACAGGACGGGGATCAGCGCCCCGGCGAACGCACGGCGTTCGGGCCCGGCGAGACGGAGGATGAGGGTCTGCGCGAGCGGGGGCAGGGCTCCGGACGCGACGCCCCAGGCCGCCACGACGGCGACCCCGAGGGCGGGGACGGCGTCGATCGCGAGCGCGGCCAGGGTGAGGCCGGTCGCCGCGGTCGCCGCCACGAGGGCGGGTTCGGTGCGCTCCCCGAACCGTCCGGCGAGAGCGACGCCCACGGCGGAGGCGAGGCCGAAGACCAGCAAGAGCGAGCCGGTCCCGCCGGGCAGGATCGCGGCCGCCTGCTCGGTGAGGCGCGTGATGTAGGTGTAGGCGCCGTAGTGGCCCACCAGGACGAGCGCCACGAGTCCGGTCACGGCCAGCAGCGGCGCGACGCCGTGCCGGGCCGCCGGGGAGGCCGGCGCGCCGGGGTCCGCCGTCGTCGGCCGGTGCTGACGGGCCGGGGCGACGACGAGCCGGACGGCGATCGCGGCCGCCGCGGTGAGGGCGGCGAGCCCCCAGAAGGCGGCCCGCCAGCCGGCGGCGTCGGCGACGAGGCGCGCGAGGGGCGTGCCGAGCACCATGCCGAGCGTGGCCCCGCCGAGGACGACGGCGACGGCGCGGGCCAGGTGGCGGTCCGGGACGAGGTCCGCGACGTGCGCGTTCACCGTGGCCCAGAGCAGTCCGACGGCGGCCGCGCCGAGCAGCCGGGCGCCGACGGCGACGGTGTAGGTCGGGGCGAGCGCGGTGAGCGCGGACGAGGCGGCGAGGACGACGGTGCCGCCGGCGACGACCGCCCGTCGGTCGCGGTCGCGCACGAGCCGGACGAGGGGGAAGCTCGCCACGACGACGACGGCCGCCCAGAGCGAGACGAGCATGCCGGTGCTCGACTCGGCCACGCCGAGGCCGGCGCTCATCGGGCCCAGCACGGCGGTGGGGAGCATCTCGGCGGTGACCATGAGCAGCGTGGTGCCGCCGAGGACGAGGAGCGAGGACCAGGGCAGCGCCGGGTCACGTGGCGCCGGGTCACGTGGTGGAGTCTTCATGTCCGAGACCGTAAACTTTGACACTGATGTCAATGTCAAGCCCTGTCGGACAGGTGACCCGCGGATCACGCCGTCCCGGCAGGAGCGCGCGAAGGGGTCGCGATGAGGATCGGTGAACTGGCCGAGCGGACGCACGTCGCGCCGCGGCTGATCCGGTACTACGAGCAGCAGGGGCTGCTCACCGCCGACCGCGCGTCCAACGGGTACCGGACCTACGGCGAGGAGCACGTCGAGCGGGTGACCCGCGTGGCGAGCCTCGTGCGCGCGGGCCTGACGACCAAGCTCGTCAAGGTGCTGCTCGACATGGAGGACGCCGCGGCCGCGCGGGAGCCGTCGTGCCCCCGGCAGGTCGCCGAGTTGCTCGCCGCGCAGCTCTCCGGCATCGAGGACAACATCGCGTGCCTCACGCGCAGCCGCGACACCATCCGCGAGTTCCTCACCCGCACGGAGCACGCGGCGCTGCTGAGCGAGGCGGCCGCCCGCTGAACCGGCGAGAAATCCCTTCCCGCCCGGCGGTCACGCGGCGGAGGATCCTCTCTGTGCACCTCTTCTCCCCTGCCACGCGCGACGACGCGATCGCGCTCATCCAGTCCCACTCCCCCACGTTCCCCGTCGCCGGGCAGCGTGAGTTGTTCGGGGACTTCTCGCTGAACCGCCTGTTCGACCGCGGCGTGCGCCGGCCCGATCTCGTGTGGTCCGTCCCGGGCCCCGACGCCGTGGACGACGCCGGGACGCGCGGGCTCGTCGCGGCACGCCACCTGTCCGACGACGAAGGACTGGTCGACCTGTTCGCCCTGCCCGGCGACCCGGCCGTCGTCGACACCCTGCTGGGCGCGGCCACCGACTGGGCCCGCTCGCACGGCGGCGAGGTCGAGGCGTCGTTCAGCGCGCCGGTCGCGCCCGACCCGCTCGTGGTTCCCGCGGTGCGGGAGCTCGTCGAGGCGTTCGCACGCCACGGCTGGCGTGTGCTCGTCACGCGCCGGCACTACCACGTCACGCCGCGGGACGACATGGGTGCGGGGATCGCGCACCTCGACCTCGAGCCCGCCGGGGACCGCGCCCGGGTCGAGGCGTTCGTCCGGCGGATGATGCCCGGCTCGCTGGACGTGCGGGACCAGGCCAATGTCGCGGCCAAGGGCCTGGATCGGGCGGCCGCCGACGAGACCGACGACCTGCTGGGCGCCGATCCGATCGAGTGCTTCGGGATCGCCGTCCAGGACGGCCAGGACGCCGGGCTCGTGATCCGCCGCGCCATGCCGAACGGGAACGGCTTCGTCTGCCAGGTCGGCGTCGCGGAGGGCTTCCGCGGACAGGGCCTGGCGCGGCGACTCGTCGCCACGGCCACGGCAGACCTGGTGGCCGCCGGCGCCACGACCCTCATCGCCGACACCGACGACGCGAACGTCCCCATGATCCGCGCCTTCGCCGCCGCGGGCTGGGAACCCACGGAGTCCCGCATCGACCTGACCCTTGCGTAGCAAGCACGGGCCCGCCCGCGACACATCCCGGGCAGACGACGCCGCCTTTCGAGTGGCCCCGACCGGGAGGTTCCCGATGCGACGAACCGTTCTCCTGCGCACCGTGCCGGCGCTGGGCGCGGCGGCCCTGCTCCTCGTCGGCTGTGCCCAGGCGGGCTCCGTCGGCGTGTCCGCGACCAGCGAGGCCGCCGGAGTCCCGTCCGCCGGGGGCGACGAGCCCGAGTACCTGTGCCAGGGCACGATCGTCCCCGGCGCGGTGCTGTCCGACGGCGCCACCGCCGACCAGCTCGGCGACAAGGCCGCCGCCGCCCTCGACACCCCCGACGCCCGCGACGTCGACCCCCGGGAATGGCGCATCCTCACGGAGACGAGCACCGAGGTCTACCTGGTCCGTGAGCTGCCCGCACCCCGCGAGCACGACGACGGCGAGGTGCGGACCCACGAGGTCATCGGGTTCGAGTGGATGGACGAGACCGAGTGGGGCGGCGAGGGCTGGCAGCTGATGCGTGCCGGCGACTGCGCGCTGCGGTACGACATGGGCGGGCTCGGCGACGCGATCGTCGCCCTCGACCCGGGCGCCCCGCCGGACCCTGCCGCCATGACGATCGACCTGCTCGTGACCGAGGTCGCGTGCGCGAGCGGCGAGCCGGCCGACGGCCGGATCGAGGTCGACCACCTGGCCGAGCTGGAGGACCGGATCGAGATCGTCATCGGCGTACGGCCGCAGTCGGGCGGACAGAACTGCCCGTCCAACCCGCCGACGCCGTTCACCCTCGAGCTGGACGCGCCCCTCGGCGACCGGACGATCGTGGACCTCGCCGTCCACCCCGCGCGAGAAGTGACCGTCAGGTCGGCCGAGAGCCGGGGTTGAGGTTCCCGACCGTCCTCGCGCCGCCGACCTCATGCATCTCGGGTGTCGATCAGCGGAGCCGAGGGGCCGACGTCGGTCGCTGGTCCCGGCACGTCAGCGGCGGACGCCCAGGTCCCGTAGCTCCAGGTCCGCCAGCCGGCGGATCGCGGCCTCGTCGCCGTCGCGCCAGGCCGCGACCGGGTCGCCGGTGATCGCGGCCAGCTTGCGGACCGGCTGGTTCGCCAGGGCCCGGAGGGCGAACAGCTCCGACAGCGCGGCGGCCCGCGCACCGTCCCCGGCCGAGAGCTGCCGGACGGCCCGGCGCGCCGCGCTCGCCCGCCGCACGAACCGCACGCGCAGCGGCACGTGGACGACGGCGACCAGCAGCACCGGGACGAGCGCCACCGCCAGCCCGACCGCGAGCGCCAGCTGCCCGACGGTCTCCACCAGGGACGCGCCCGCTGCGGCGAGACCGTCGGCCTGGCTCGCCATGCCGCCGAACGGCCCGGTGAGGTCGTCGCCCACGAGGGGGACGCCGGCGATGCGGTCCTCGACGTCGCGGAGCTGTCCGGCGATGTCGCCGGCCGCGTTCATCGTGGCCCGGCCGGGTGCCGCGAGCTCGAGCACGGCGTCGTGTGCGCGGAGCCCGGCCCAGGTCCACGCTCCCGTCCACGCGAGGAAGAGGAGGTCGCCGAGGAGCTGTCGGGCGCGGCGTGCGGGCGCGGCGGCGTAGAGCGTCATGGCGACATCGTTCCAGAATGTCCGGAATCGACGAACCCGGGGCGCTCGCGGTCGCGGCGCCCGCCGGGCCGGTCCACACTCCAGGTGCGTCCCCTGCGCTGCCCCGGATCCGCTCAACCCGGGGCAGCGGCCAGATGTTCAGCCGTGCTTCGACCTGTCGCAACGTTGCCCCGCCACGGTGGTGCCACCCCCGGATCCTGGAGGACCCATGCGCCTGCCCCGCGCCACCGCGGCCGCCGCGTTCGCACTCGCCACCGCTCTCATCCCGACGTCGCTCGCCGCCGCACCTGCGTCCGCGAGCACCGACGCGGCCGGCCCGCCGGCCCCCGTCGCGCCGCCGTGGGCCCCACCCGCCGTCGCGCCGTCGGCACCCGCTAGGCACTCGGACGCGAGCCACCGCACCGACCGCGTCGCCGATCTCCCGCTGGACGACGACGGCGCCGCCCTCGTCACGCAGCGGGACGAGGTGCTGGTCGCGCCCGGGCTGGAGCTCACCCGGTTCACGCGGCTCTCGGCAGACGGCTGGTTGAGCGGCGAGATCCTGGTCGCTCGGCTGGGCGAGGGCGTCGAGGCGGGCTACGTCGGGCCGGAGCGCGCACCGGGGCTGCCGGTGGTCGCGGGCAACGCCACGGTCACGGAGATGGCCGCCGCGCGGGATGCGGTCGCGGCGGTCAACGGCGACTACTTCGACATCAACAACTCGGGTGCCGCCCTCGGCGCCGCCGTCGACGGCGGCACGCTCCTGAAGTCCGCGAACCCCGGGCGGGAGCGCGCGGCCGCGTTCGGGCCCGACGGTGCCGGGCGGCTCGCCGAGCTCTTCCTCGACGGCTCCCTGACCTGGACGACGGCGGGCGGCGGTGGCGGGAGCATGCCGCTCGCGGGCGTGAACGTCACCGCGCTGCCCTCGGGCGGGGTCGCCGTGTACGACGCGACCTGGGGCTCGTTCTCCCGTGCCCGGGCGATCGGCGCCGGCGAGACGGGCGTCGAGGTGCGGCTCGACCCGTCCGGCGTGGTGACCGCCGTCGGGCGGCCGGGTGAGGGGCAGCTCGGTGACGGCGAGCGCGCGGTCGTCGCCCGGCCGGGCGGGTCGGCCGGCGCCCTCGCGGCTCTCGCACCGGGCGACCGGGTCGATGTCGCCTACGCCCTGCGGGACGCCGCCGGCGACGGGCCCGGTGGCGCGGCCGGTGAGGTGGAGGTGGCCGTCGGCGGCGGCGCCGAGGACTGGCTGCTGGAGGACGGCGAGGTCACGAGCGCCACGGGAAGCCACGTGGAGCTGCGGCATCCGCGCACCGCCGTCGGGTTCGGCCCGGACGGACGGACCGCGTACTTCGTCGTGGTCGACGGGCGGCAGGCCGGCAGCATCGGGATGGACCTGTACGAGCTCGGCGAGCTGTTCGCGCAGCTCGGCGCCGAGGACGCGATCAACCTCGACGGCGGAGGCTCCAGCCAGATGGTCGCGCGGATCCCCGGCGACGTGGGCACGAGCATCCTGAACGACCCGTCGGACGGGTACGAGCGGCGCGACGCCAACGGCCTGGGCCTGTTCGTCCCCGCGGGCAGCGGCCGCGTGACCGCCTACGACGTGCGCACCACGGTCCCCGCCGACGACGCCGGCCGCGTCTTCCCCGGTCTGCACCGGACGCTGGTCGCCAAGGGCTACGACGAGGTGATGTACCCGGTCGGCGTGGCGCCCACCTCGTGGCGCGACGACTCCCGGGCGGTGCGCGTGTCGGGCCGGCGCGACGGCACGGCCGTGGTGACCGGATCACGTCCCGGGACGGCCCGGGTCACGGCGCGCCACCTGTCGGGCCGGGGCGCGGCGGCGGGCAGCACACGGGTGGAGGTGCTCGGCCCGCTGGTGCGGACCGCCGTCGGCACGCCGCTGATCACGCTCGCCGACGACGCCGCGACCGCGCCCCTCGTGCTCACCGGCTACGACGCCGACGGGTTCGCCGCGCCGATCGAGGCGCGGGACGTCACCGTGACCGGCGGACGGGGCGACGACGGCGAGCCGGTGGCCGAACTGGTGCCGGCCGGCGACGGGTCGTTCACCGTGACCGCGCTGCGCGGCTCGGGGGCGACGTCGTTCACCCTGGCCGTCACGACCCGCCACGGCACGGTGACCTCGCGGGTGGCGGTCGCCGTCGGCCTCGAGGACGTCACGGTCGCCGACCTGGCCGACGCGGCCTCCTGGACGTCGGCGCACGCCCGCGCCCCGGGCGGCGTCGTCGAACCCGCCGCGGGGCACGACGGCGCCGCCGGGCTGCGGATCGCGTACGACTTCACAGGGTCGACGGCGACCCGCGGCCAGTACGCCGTGGCGCCCGGCGGCGGCCCCGAGATCCCCGGGCAGCCGCGCGCCGTGACGATGTGGGTGCACGGCGACGGCAACGGCGCCTGGCTGCGCCTGCAGGTCCGGCAGGGCGACGGGGTCGTGACGAACCTCGACGGCCCGCTCGTGGACTGGACGGGTTGGCGGCTCGCCGAGTTCGCGGTGCCGGACGGCGTCGAGTTCCCGCTGACGATGCAGCGCTTGCGGGTGCTCGAGACGCGCGCCGCGGCGCAGTACACGGGCGAGATCGTGGTCTCGGACGTGCGCGCGCAGGTGCCGCCGGACGTGGACGTGCCCGCGGCGGCCCGGGTCGAGGACCCGGTCGTCGCCGACGCCGGCGACACGGACGACGCGCCCCTGCGCGTGGCCGTCATGTCGGACGCGCAGTTCGTGGCCCGCGACCCCGACTCACCCGCAGTCGACGGCGCCCGGCAGGCCCTGCGCGAGATCGTGGCCGCCGACCCGGACCTGCTGGTCATCAACGGCGACCTGGTGGACGAGGCCGCGCCCGAGGACTTCGACCTGGCCCGCCGGATCCTCACCGAGGAGCTCGGCGCGCCCGGGACCGAGCCCTTCCCCTGGTACTACCTGCCGGGCAACCACGAGATCATGGGCGGCGCCGCGGACAACTTCCGCGCCGAGTTCGGCGACACGACGCGCGTCGTCGACGTCCCGGCCCGCGGCGACGCTGCGCGGCGAGGCGACGGCGGCCCCCGGGGCGACGGCGGCGTCACCCGGATGATCCACCTCGACTCGTCCACCGGGCGGCTCGGCAGCGACTTCGCGCAGCTGCGGATGCTGCGCGACGCCCTGGACGACGCCGCCACCGACTCCCGGGTGACCGGCGTGCTCGTCTTCGCCCACCACCCGCTCGACGACCCGCTGCCCACGAAGGCCAGCCAGCTCTCGGACCGTCTCGAGGCCGACACGCTGCGCACCTGGTTCGAGGACTTCGAGGCCCGCTCCGGCAAGCCCGTGGCGAGCGTGAACGCGCACGCCGGCGTCTTCCACGCCGACACGCGGGACGGCGTCCCGTACCTGATCAACGGCAACTCGGGCAAGTCGCCGGCGAGCACACCCGCCGACGGCGGCTTCACGGGCTGGTCCCTGCTCGGCATCGACCCGCGGGCCGGAACGCGGGCCGGCGACGAGTGGCTGGACTGGGAGGTCAGCACCCGCGCGGACGAGGTCCGGATCGCCGGCCCGGAGTTCCTGGAGCGCGGCCGGACCGCGGACGTGGCGGCCGTCGTCGTGCAGGACGGCGGCCGGGAGGTGCCGGTGGACTGGCCCGTCTCGGCGTCGTGGGGCGGGGAACGGGTCTGCGTCGCGGACCTGGACCGTCACGGTCATCGGCACGCCCGGGCCGGACGCACCTGCGATCGCCGCGACGTCGTCGCGGTCGACCCGGACGCAGGCACCGTGCTGGCGCTCCGCCGCGGCGTGGCCGAACTGGAGGTCACGGTCAACGAGACGACGGGCGCACTCCGGATCAGGACCCGCTGACGGCCCCGGGCGGGTGCGGGAGCCGCGCACCCGCCCGGACCGTGACCGGGGAGCCGTCCGCGACGAACGCCGAGACCGGGTCCGCCGTCAGCGCCTCGGTGAAGTGCGGGCCGTAGACCTGGGCGACGTCGCAGTCGAGTCGGGCGTCCGTGGCCCGCCACACGTTCCAGCGCGGGTGCTCGACCCGGTACTCGACGCAGCCGCCGTCGCGCTGAGCGGCGTAGCCCCAGTAGTGCTCGGTGACGAACTCCTCCTGGGAGCCGGCGGCGGGCAGGCGGGCCTCGCCGGTGGTCGTGGCGTGCAGGCGGTGCCAGGAGCCGCCGTCGTACCAGGCGTAGCCGACCAGACCGGCCGGGGTGACGCCGTCGTCGGCCAGGTCGATGCGGTGCCGCATCGGGCGGGAGACGTACCGCTCGCCGTAGGCGAGCCGGGCGACGGCGGCCAGCGCGGGGCGCGGCACGATCTCCTTGACGAACACGACACCGCGGCGCGGCCCGTCGGCCGTGTCGCGCCGGACGTAGAACCGCAGGTTGATCTCGTCGAAGTCGCGATGGAACGGCACGGGCACGCCGAGCAGCCGGGTGTCGAGGAACTCGAACCCGACCATGCTCACGAGCGTCATGCCGCCCCAGGTGTCGAGCACGACGCCGCGCGGCACGAGCGGGTGCAGCACGGCCGGGTCGATCTCGTAGTTCAGCATCACGAGCCGCCGCCACGCGGCGGTGAGGAACGGGCGGGGGCGCGTGCCGTCACGCGTGTCGAGGCCGGTCACCCCGCGAACGTAGCAGAACGGCCCTCCGCCCTGGCCGGACGGGCTGCCGCGGCGGCATCACCCGCCGAAGCCCTGCGATCGCCTGGTCAGGCCATCGCTCCGACGCCGGTCCCGGCGACGGACGCGACGACGGCCCCCTCGCCGACACCCTCGGTGGACACCCGGTACCCGCCACCACCGCCGCCTCCGCCGGCGTCGGGGCAGCCGGCGAGGACGAGCGGCAGGGCGAGCACGAGCGCCGTACGCGCGATCAGTGCGGTGGTACGCATCGGACCGTTCCTCTCTGTCGATGGACCGCGGTCTCCTCCCAGCCTGCCCCCGACGCGAGCCAGACGCAGGTCCGGATCGACACCGGCGTGCCCGGCGGTCACGGCGTCGCGAGGTCCTCGTTGAGCCGTGCCGCCTGCTTGAGCAGGTGTGTCCGTTCCGCGCCGCTGACCGCGGCCTCGGCCGCTGCGGCGTAGCGACGCGCCGCCTCCGCGCGCTCGCCCGCGAGTTCGCGCAGGTAGGCGGCCGCGGCGTCGTACCGCGGCAGCCCGGCGTCGAGCGCCTCGAGGGCCCGCAGCCCGGCGTACGCCCCGTCGACGTGCCCGACGGCGATCGCCCGGTTCAGCTCCGCGACCCGGTTGCCGGGCGCGAGCACCAGCAGTTCGTCGTACCACTCCAGGATCTGCGGCCAGTCCGTCTCGGCGGCTGTGGCGGCGTCGTCGTGCAGGGCGGCGATCGCGGCCTGCGCCTGGTACTCCCCCAGGAGGTCCCGGGAGAGGGCGCGCTGCAGGATCCCGACGCCCTCCGCGATCATCGCGGTGTCCCACAGCGACCGGTCCTGCCGGTCGAGGGGCACGAGTTCCCCGCCCGCGTCGAACCGTGCGGCCCGCCGCGCGTGGTGCAGCAGCATCAGCGCGAGCAGCCCGGCGGCCTCGGGATCGTCGGGCACGACGGCGGCCAGCTGGCGGGCGAGCCGGATCGCCTCGGCGGCCAGGTCGACGCCGGGACCGGTCATGAACCCCTCGTTGAACATCAGGTACAGCACGCGGAGCACGGCGGTCACGTCGCCCGGCGCCTCGAACCGCTCGCCGGACACGGTCCGCTTCGCGCGCGAGATCCGTTGCGCCATCGTCGCCTCGGGCACCAGGAACGCGCGCGCGATCTGCGCCGTCGTCAGCCCGCCCACCGCCCGCAGGGTGAGCGCGATCGCCGACGCCGGCGTCAGGGCGGGGTGGCAGCAGCGGCTGAGGATCAGGAGGGTGTCGTCGGCCTGCTCGGCCGGGCCCGACGGCGGCTCCAGGCTGACCTTCACCTCGCGCAGCGCCCGGGCCGACGCCGCGCGCCGCGCGTCCAGGAACTTGCGCCAGGCGACGGTGACCAGCCAGGCCTTCAGGTCGTCGGGGCGGTCGCCGTCGTCGTCCACGACCCCGCTCCCCCAGCGGCGGACCGCCTCGACGAGGGCGTCCTGGACGGCGTCCTCGGCCGCCGCGAAGTCGGCTCCGCGGCGGACGAGGACGCCCAGGACCTGCCCGGCGAGCTCCCGGATCACTCGACCACCGACGGTTCGGTGAGGAAGGGGCGCACCTCGATCCACTCGTACAGGGGCTTGCCGCCCTTGCCGGGCGCCGACGAGAGATAGGCGGCCGCCTCGTGCGCCCGCTCCTCGGAGTCGACGTCGACCACCATCCAGCCCGCGATGAGGTCCTTCGTCTCGGCGAAGGGACCGTCGGTGACGGGCGGGCGCCCCTCGCCGCCGTACCGGACGAAGGTACCCTCCGGGGAGAGCGCCTGCCCGTCGACGTATTCGCCGCGCTCGCGCAGGTCGTCGGCGACCTTTCGCATGAACGCGATGTGCGCCGAGATCTCCTCCGGCGTCCACTCCTCCATCGGGGCCGTGCCGTAGTCCTGGCCCTCGGGCCCGCCGCGGTAGTGCTTCAGCAACAGGTACTTCATGGGTCCATCCTCCCGTCTCGGGCGACGCGTGTCGCCGCCGGCACCCCTGGGACGGAGCCGGCGGCGAGTTCTCGACATCCACGCCGGGACTCGATCACCCGGCGCGCTCGCCGTCGCCCGACGCCGCCGCGTCGGCCTGCGCGCGCTCCCGGCCCCGGTCCATCAGTCGCCGGCGCGCCAGCAGCTCCGCGAACTGCGCCTCGAAGGCGGCCTCGCGCTCGTCGCGCAGCCCCTTGATCAGGCTGAACATCATCAGGAACACCAGCACGAAGATCGGTAGCCCGATCACGGTGATCACCTGCTGCAGCGCCCCGAGGCCGTCCTGGCCGGTGACCCCGCCGAGAATGATGAGCGACGCCGCGAGCGCGCCCTCGCTCACGCCCCAGAACACGCGCTGGCGCACGGGTCCGGCGTCGGAGTCGCCGACGCAGAGCATGTCGACCACGAGCGACGCGGAGTCGGAGGACGTCGCGAAGAACAACGCGACGACGATCACGGCGATGCCCTGGATCAGGGTCGCGGCCGGGAAGTTCTCGAAGAAGGTGAACATGGCCAGGGCGACGTCGTCCGCCACGGCCTCGGACAGCGCGCCACCGCTCCCCCCGATGCCGTCGATCCGCATCGCCGACCAGCCGAAGATCGCGAACCAGACGAGCGTGAACAGCGACGGGGCGATCAGGACGCCGCCGACGAACTGGCGCAGGGTCCGGCCGCGGGAGATACGTGCGAGGAAGACTCCCATGAACGGCGCCCAGGTGACGGTCCACGCCCAGTAGAAGACGGTCCAGCCGCCCTGCCAGCCCCAGCCGCCGTCCTTGGTGAACTGGGCCATCGCGTCGTTCCAGAACGCCAGGCCGACGATGTCCTGCAGGTAGAGCCCGAAGCTCTCGAAGATCTGGCGCAGCAGGAACAGGGTGTCCTCGAAGAAGATCAGCACGAAGATCATCAGGCCCACGGCCAGGAGGATGTTGACGTTCGACAGCCGCTTCACGCCCTTGTCGAGCCCGGCGACGATCGACGTCACCGCCGTGATGGTCAGCACCGTGATGATCCCGACCTGCAGCCAGGTGTTGTTCGGGACGCCCGGCAGGAGCGCGTTGATGCCGGCGCCCACCTGCGACGTGCCGAGCCCCAGCGAGACCGCGAGCCCGAACAGCGTGCCGAGGACCGCGAAGACGTCGATCGTCTTCCCGATGGGCCCGTGGATCCGGTCCTTGAGGAACGGGTAGAACACGGAGCTCACGCGCAGTGGCAGCTTGTACCGGTAGACGAAGAACCCGAAGGCCAGGCCGGGCAGCGTGAAGATCGCCCAGGTGTGCAGGCTCAGGTGGTACAGGGAGATCGACATCGCGTCGCGTGCCGCCTCGACCGAGTAGGGCTCGACGCCGGCGAAGGGCGGTGTGGCGAAGTGCGACATCGGTTCGGCCACGCCCCAGAACATCAGGACGGTGCCGATACCGCCCGCGAACAGCATCGCGAACCAGGACAGGTTGGAGTACTCGGGACGGGAGTCGTCCCCGCCGAGGCGCAGGTGTCCGAAGCGGCTGAGCGCCACGTAGCCGAGGAACCCGAGCCATACGGTGACGCCCAGGATGAAGAACCATCCGAGGTCGGTGACGATCCAGTCGCGTAACGCCCCGAAGGTCGTGCTGATCTGGTTCGGGAAGGCGAGCAGCAGGAGCAGGAACACCACCATGAGCCCTGACGAGGCGAAGAAGATGGTCGGATTGGTCCGTAACCCCAGCCGCGTCGCGAGGGCGTCGAGTTTCCGCTCGATCATGAGTGACCTTTCGTCGCTGATCGCGCCGCGCGAGCGCCGGCGCTCTGGCAGCGCACCAGCCTGGCAGCGTCCGGGAAGTTTGTCGCGCATTTACCAGATCTCCGCGAGTCGCGCGGCGACACGCGAGAAACTCCGCGACACAGCGGAGACCCCTCCGGGAAACTGTCGTCTTTCCATCGTTTCGTGTCGCGGTGTCCGGTTCCCCGTGCCACGATCGGGACATGCGCGCAGGGGAGGCTCTGGAAGGCGCGTCCGGCACGAGCGAACACGGCGGCGTGACGGTTTCCTGGGAGGTCGGCATCGACATCGGAGGAACCGGTTCACGGTTGCGCGGCGCACCGGTGGGACCGGACGCCGGCTCGATCGAGCCCATCGAACTCACCGGCGATCCGGTCCGTGTCGTGTCCCGCCGGTCCGACGCGCCCGACGTCGTCGGCGACCTGTGCCGGCGGTTCGCCGAGAAGGCGGGGCCGGCGACGACGGCTGCCGCCGCCGTCGGCATGCGAGGCCTGCGGTCGATGACGCTCTCCCGCACCCTCAGCCCCTTCGACGTGCACGACGCCATCACGGGGGCGCTCGGCACGCGCCGCACCGCGGTGGCGAGCGACACGATCACCGCCCACCTCGGCGCCCTGCAGGGGCGCAGCGGCGCGACGCTCAACGTCGGCTCGGGCGCGGTCGCGATCGGCGACGACGACCTGGGCCGCCTCCACATCGCCGACGGACTCGGTCCGCTGATCGGCGACAACGGCGGCGGGTCGTGGATCGGCGAGGAGGGGCTGCGGGCGGCGGCCCGCGCCAGCTACCACGACACGCGCGGCTCCAGGCGGCTGCTCGAGGAGGCGACCGAGATCCTCGGGCCGCCCGAGACCTGGGAGTCCAAGCTGCGCGACGCCCCCGACCGGGTGCGGGTGCTGGCGGAGTTCGCGCCCGTGGTCGTCCGGGCCGCGGCCGCCGGCGACATCGTCTGCCAGGGGATCCTGGCGGGCTCCGCCGAGCTCCTCACCGACTGCCTCGCGGCCGTGCTCGGGCGGCCCGGAGTACGCCAGGTCGCCGCGACGACCGGCAGCCTCATGGCGCTGGGCTCACCCCTGCGGGCGGCGGTGCACGGGCTCATGCCGGTCAAGCGGGTCGGCGTCGAACTCGTGGACGCCGCCGGGACACCGCTCGACGGGGCGCTGCTGCTCGCGCGGCGGCTCGTCGAGGACCCGGAGTTCCCGTCCTACCGGCCGCTGCTGACGGTGCGGACGGCGGAATAGGTGTGCGCAGGCGTCCGCCTCGGTGGCCCGACGCCGTCCTCTCACCCCGGGCGGGCCGGCCGGTCAGCGCTTCGGCTTGTCCGTGACCCACAGGTGGATGGTGCCCTCGGCGACCACGGCGCCGTCCTCGCGACGGGCGGTGACGGCGACGGGAACGTCCGGGTCGTCCTCCAGCCAGCGCGCCGGGTCCGACTCGGCCGTGCACGTGATGTCCGACGTCGACCTCGCCGTGTACGCGACCTCCATGCCCTTGGGCAGCCACCGCTTCGAGTCCGGCACGGTGGCCTCGGCCAGCACGCCCATCGCGGCCTCGAGTCCGTTGCACACCGCGATCGCGTGCACGGTGCCGATGTGGTTCAGCACGGCGCGCCGCTTCGGGATCACGAGCTCACCGAAGCCCGGCCGCACCTCGGTGAACCGCGGCCGGATCGTGCGGAAGTACGGCGCCTTGAACCCGAAGCCGACCCCGAAGATCCGCTTGCCGAAGGGCTTGCCGGCCAGCTTCTGCCACATCGCGTACACCTGTGTCACGGGGCGTGACTCTACCCTGAACTGTGGGTGGCATCAGTAGGGGTGCCGCGTTCTCGGGCCCGCGCTCCGGGCGACCCGCACCTCCACGCCGGCCCCGGCAGCCGCGCCGCCGTCGCACCGCCGCCGCAGCGGCGGCCCCACGCCTGGACACGGCGGCGGGACCGTGCCAGCCTGCCCGCATGGAATCGCGTGCGACGTCGAAGCAGCGCCGGCTCTGGGACCGCACCGCGCCCGACTACGACCGCGGCATCGCCTGGTTCGAGCGCAACCTCCTGCGGGACGGCCGCGAGTGGCTCGGCGCCCGCACCCGCGGGAGCGTGCTCATGGTCGCCGTCGGCACCGGACGCGACCTGCCGTTCCTGCACGACGACGTGACCGCCGTGGCGGGCATCGACCTCAGCCCGCCCATGCTGGACCAGGCACGTGCACGCGCCACCGAACTCGCTCGGAGCGCCGACCTGCGCGAGGGCGACGCGGAGCATCTATCCTTCGCGGACGCGTCCTTCGACACCGTGACCTGCGTGCTCTCGCTGTGCACCATCCCCCGGCCGGAGGCGGCCCTGGCCGAGGCGAGGCGGGTCCTGAGGCCCGGCGGGCGGCTGCTGCTCCTGGACCACATCGGCAGCACCTGGCCGCCCGTCCGCCTGGGCCAGTGGCTCGTGGAGGCGATCACCGTCCCGAGCGCGGGCGAGCACTTCACCCGCCGCCAGCTCGGCCGGGTGCGGGGCCTCGGCTTCGAGATCGTGGAGTCGGACCGCTACGGACTCGGGATGATCGAACGCGTCCACGCGGTCAAGCCGGCGTAGGGCGACGCTCCGGCGCCGCGAGCCGCCCGCCGTCCCGCGCGGGCCCGTCACACCCCGACCGTCTCCAGGACGCCCTCTCCGTACTTGGCGAGCTTGCTCTCGCCGACGCCGCTGATCCCGCCGAGCTCGTCCAGGCTCGCCGGCCGGGCGGTGGCGACGGCCCGCAGGGTCGCGTCGTGGAACACGACGTACGCGGGGACGCCCTGCTCCTTCGCGACGCCCGCCCGCCAGGCGCGGAGACGCTCGAACAGCTCTGTGTCCTCCGCGGACAGTTCGACGTCCGGCGCCGCCTTCTTCCTCGCCTTCGCGGCCGCCCGGGCCCGCGTCCGCTCCGGGTCGCGCCGCAGCCGCACCTCACGGCGCCGGCCCAGCACGTCCGCGCTGGCGTCCGTGAGCAGCAGCGTGCCGTGGTCGCCCTCCACCGTCAGCAATCCCTGCGCCAGGAGCTGCCGCACCACCGTGCGCCACTCCCCCTCGCTCAGGTCCTCGCCGACCCCGAACACGGTGAGGTCGTCGTGCCCCCACTGCTTCACCTTGGGCGTCGCCTTCCCGCGCAGGATGTCGACCACGTGCCCGACGCCGAACCGCTGGTTGCGCTCGCGGTCCAGCCGGTACACGGCCGAGAGGAACTTCTGCGCGGCGATCGTCCCGTCCCACGACTCGGGCGGTGCGAGACAGGTGTCGCAGTTGCCGCAGGGCCCGGCCGCCTGCCCGAAGTAGTTGAGGAGCTGGGCGCGGCGGCACTCGACGGTCTCGCACAGCGCGAGCATCGCGTCGAGGTGGGTGCCGAGGCGCCGCCGGTGCGCGGCGTCGCCGTCCGAGCCGGCGATCATCTTGCGTTGCTGCACGACGTCGGCCAGCCCGTACGCCAGCCACGCCGTCGACGGCAGTCCGTCGCGGCCGGCGCGGCCGGTCTCCTGGTAGTAGCCCTCGACCGACTTAGGCAGGTCGAGGTGGGCGACGAAGCGGACGTCGGGCTTGTCGATGCCCATGCCGAACGCGATGGTGGCGACGACCACGAGACCGTCCTCGCGGAGGAACGCCGCCTGGTTCCGCGCCCGGACCTCCGCGGGCAGGCCGGCGTGGTACGGGAGGGCCCGGATGCCCTGGGCGGTGAGGAACTCGGCGGTTTCCTCGACGGACGCGCGCGACAGGCAGTAGACGATCCCGGCGTCGCCCGCGTGCTCGGTGCGCAGGAACTCGAGGAGCTGCTGCTTCGCGCCGTCCTTCGGCACGATGCGGTACTGGATGTTGGGGCGGTCGAAGCTCGCGACGAAGTGCCTGGCGCCGGTGAGGTCCAGGCGGGTGGCGATCTCCTCGCGCGTGGCCTGGGTGGCCGTGGCGGTGAGGGCGATGCGCGGCACGTCGGGCCAGCGCTCGTGCAGGTGCGAGAGCTCGAGGTAGTCGGGGCGGAAGTCGTGGCCCCACTGCGAGACGCAGTGCGCCTCGTCGATCGCGAACAGCGCGATCTCGCCCCGGTCCAGGAGCCGTACGGTCGAGTCGAGGCGGAGCCGCTCCGGCGCGAGGTACAGCAGGTCGAGCTCGCCGTCCGTGAACGCCTGCTCGACGGCGCGCCGCGACCCGGCGTCCTGCGTGGAGTTGAGGAACCCGGCCCGCACCCCGAGCGCGTCGAGCGCGTCCACCTGGTCCTGCATCAGTGCGATCAGCGGTGAGACGACCACGCCGGTCCCCGGGCGCACCAGCGACGGGATCTGGTAGCACAGCGACTTCCCGCCGCCCGTGGGCATCAGGACGAGCGCGTCCCCGCCCGCGACCACCGTGTCGACGATCTCTCTCTGCCCGGAGCGGAACCGCTCGTACCCGAACACCCGGCGCAGGGTGTCCAGGGCGGGATCGACGGCGGTGTCGGGCGAGGTAGCGGCGTCGGCGAGAGTCACGGCCGCCAGTCTAGGGACGGAGGCCGACACGGGTCACGGCCGCCGCGCGATCTGTGGACGACCGCCCCGACGCGATCCTCTCGCCCCGGCGACGATCGTGACGGCGCGCCCGCGACCTCACCCCAGCGAGAACAGCGGCCCCGTGAGCGTCAGGCCCGGGTCCTGGACGAACACCCAGAAGAACGCGAGCGCCGCCCCGGCCAGCGCCATGTCCTTGTTGAACTGCGTCATCTCGTTCTGCTTCGCCATCGCGTCGGTCTCGCGCCAGAACGCGTGCATGAGGAACGCCGTCGGGACGAGGAAGGCCGCCAGCAGCAGCGCGCCCAGGTCTCCCCACACGCCGAGCAGGACGGACAGCCCGCCGAGGATCAGCTGCACCCCGGTGACGCGGGTCGCGAGCCCGGCCATCGGCACGCCGCGGGAGGCGGCGAAGCCGGCCATGGCGTCGGTCTGGGTCAGGTGGGCGAAGCCACTGCCCAGGAAGAGGAACACGAAGAGCACCCGCGCGATCAGCAGTACGACGTCCATGAGCCGCCTCCTCGTCGAGGACACACAGTTCGTTCACGCTTTGTTCGTACTTTATGCCGCAACTACCCCTCGCGTCGAGGCGCGACTCACCGCCGGACGCGTCAGAGCCGCTTCTCGAGGACCTCGAACCTGAGGTCGTCGCGCTTGGGGACACCGAAACGCTCGTCGCCGTACGGGAAGGGCTTGATCCGGCCGGTGCGCACGTACCCGCGGCGCACGTACCAGGCGACGAGGTCGGCGCGGGCGTCGATCACGGTCATCCGCAGGAGCGCCTGGCCCCACTCGTCGCGGACCACCCGCTCGGCCTCGGCGAGCAGCGCCCGCCCGACGCCCCGGCCCTGCCGGTCGGGCCGCACCGCGAACATCCCGAAGTACCCGGCGCCGTCCTCGACCGCCACGTGCGCGCACGCCAGCGGGCCGCCGTCGTCCACGACCAGCACCCTGCTGTGCGGGCGCGTGATGTCGGCCCGCAGGACGGCGGGGTCGACGCGCTCGCCGTCGAGCAGGTCCGCCTCGGTGGTCCAGCCCGCGCGGCTGGCCTCGCCGCGGTAGGCGGACGTCACGAGCCGGACGAGGGGGTCGACGTCGGCCAGCGTGGCGGTCCGGACGGAGAGCACGGGGGTGTTCGCGGAGGGCGTCTCGGTCACGGGCACAGGGTAACGGAGCGGGCTCCGCCGTCAGCGGCGGCGCTTCTCCCGGACCCGGACCGAGATGCTGATCGGGGTGCCCTCGAAGCCGAACGTCTCGCGCAGGCGGCGCTCGATGAACCGGCGGTACTGCGCCTCCACGAAGCCGGTGGCGAAGATGACGAATCGCGGCGGCCGGGTCGAGGCCTGCGTGGCGAACAGGATGCGCGGCTGCTTCCCGCCCCGCAGCGGGTGCGGGTGCGCGGCGACCAGCTCGCCGAGGAACGCGTTCAGGCGGCCGGTCGGGATGCGCGTGTCCCAGCTCGCCAGCGCCGTCTCCAGCGCCGGGACCAGCTTCTCCGTGTGCCAGCCCGTCGCCGCGGACACGTTGACACGCGGCGCCCACGCCACCTGCCCGAGGTCCTTCTCGATCTCCCGCTCCAGGTAGGGCCGGCGGTCCTCGTTCATGAGGTCCCACTTGTTGTAGGCCAACACGAGCGCCCGCCCGGAGTCCACCACCTGCGACAGGATGCGCTGGTCCTGCTCGGTCAGCGGCTCGGACGCGTCCAGCAGCACGACGGCGACCTCCGCCTTGTCGATCGCCGCGGCCGTGCGCAGCGACGCGTAGAAGTCCGCGCCCTTGGCCAGGTGCTGCCGCCGCCGGATGCCGGCCGTGTCCACGAACCAGTACGGCACACCCTTGATCTCGACCAGTTCGTCGACCGGGTCGCGCGTGGTGCCGGCGACGTCGTGCACCACCACGCGGTCCTCGCGGGCGATCTTGTTCAGCAGCGACGACTTGCCGACGTTGGGCCGGCCCACGAGCGCCACCCGCCGCGGGCCGACGGGCCGCGCCTCGCCGTGCTCGGACACCTCGGGCAGCGCCTTCATCGCGGCGTCGAGCAGGTCGCCCGTGCCGCGCCCGTGCAGGCCGGACACGGGGTAGGGCTCGCCCAGCCCGAGCGACCACAGGTACGCGGCGTCGGCCTCCCCCGCCGCACCGTCCACCTTGTTGGCGCACAGCACCACGGGCTTGCCGGACCGGCGCAGCATCTCGACGACGCGCTCGTCCGTCGCCGTCGCGCCCACCTGCGCGTCCACCACGAACAGGACGGCGTCCGCGAGCGCCACCGCCACCTCGGCCTGCGACGCCACCTTCTCCTCGATGCCGGCGACGTCGACCTCCCAGCCGCCGGTGTCCACGAGCGTGAACCTGCGCCCGGCCCATTCGGCCGGGTAGGAGACCCGGTCCCGCGTCACGCCGGGCTGGTCCTCCACGACGGCCTCGCGGCGCCCCAGGATCCGGTTCACCAGCGTCGACTTGCCGACGTTCGGGCGCCCGACCACCGCCAGCACGGGCAGGATCTCCTCGGGCTCGGGCTCCTCGTCGGCCCACTCGGCGTCAAGCAGGGCGGCGTCGTCCTCGTCGAGCTCGAACTCCTCGAGCCCGGCCCGCAGGGCGCGCTCGCGCGCGACGTCGTCCTCGGTCTCCGTGATCCGGGCAGCTCCGGGGACGACGCCGGAGGTGGCGTCATCGGGCTCGCCGGCCTCGTGCGATGGCTCGGCCGGGCGCAGGTCGTCGGTCATCCGCTCATCCTCTCAGGGGTACGGTCAGGCCGACGACGCGGACGCCGTGGTCATACCTGTGACGTTCGCGACCACCGCCAGTACCGCCTCCACCGTCTGCTCGAGGTCGAGGTCCGAGGAGTCCACGGTCACGACGCCGTCGGCGGCGACCTCGAACTGCGACACCGTCGCGTCGTCCCGGTCCCGCCGCAGCACCTGGTCCCTCGTCGCCTCGACGGCGGACGCGTCGGCCGCCCCGTGCACGTCCAGGGCGCGGCGCCGCAGCCGCGCCTCCTCGCTCGCGGTCAGCAGGATCCGCACGTCGGCGTCGGGCGCCACGACGGTCGTGATGTCCCGGCCCTCCGCGAGGATCCCGCGCCCGCCGGAGAACCCGCCGGTGCGCTCGGCGTCGATCGCCTCCCGCTGGCGCCGCTTCAGCTCGGCGCGCACGGCGAGGTTGGTCGCCACCTTCGAGACCGCCGCGGAGACCGCCGTCGTCCGGATCTCCTCGGCGACGTCGTCGCCGTCCAGCGTCACGCCCGGCCGGCGCGGGTCCACGCCCATCTCCAGCGGCATGGCGACGACGTCCGCGGCCACGGCCGTGTGGTCGGAGAGGTCGGTGCCGCGCCGGGTGCACCACACGGTCGCGGCGCGGTACATGGCGCCCGTGTCGAGGTACGCCAGGCCGAGCCGGGCCGCGACAGCCTTCGACACGCTCGACTTGCCCGAGCCGGACGGGCCGTCGACGGCGATGACGACCGGGGTGACGACCGAGGTCGGGGTGCTCACAGGGGTGGTCTCCTTCTGCTCCGTCCGGTCCTGATGCGTCCGGTCCTGATGCGACGGGTGCTGATGCGACGGGTGCGTCGTCACAGGTCCACGTCCGACATCAGCTGCCCGAGCTCGACCCGCCCCAGGACGCGGGTGCGGCCCGGCTTCAGGTCCCCGAGCCGGATCGGGCCGACGCGCGTGCGGACCAGCCGCGTCACCGGGCGTTCCACGGCGTCGAACATACGCCGCACGATCCGGTTGCGGCCCTCGTGCAGCACCACCTCGAGCAGGGTGGCGTCCGTGACCTCCTGGAGCACCTTGACGGAGTCCAGGCGCGCCGGGCCGTCGTCGAGTTCGACGCCGCGCGTCAGGTCCTTGACGATCCGCGGGTAGATCGGGCCGCCCTCGACCGTCACCACGTACGTCTTCGGGATCTGGTACTTCGGGTGGGACAGCCGGTTCGCCAGCTCGCCGTCGTTGGTGAGCAGCAGCAGCCCTTCGCTGTCCGCGTCCAGGCGGCCGACGTGGAACAGGCGCTCCTCGCGGTCCTTGATCAGCTCGGCGACGGTCGGGCGGCCCTGCGGGTCGTGCATGGTGGACACCACACCGTGCGGCTTGTGCAGCGCGAGCGTGATCTTGTCCTGGTCGAGCTGCACGCGCAGCCCGTCCACGTGGATCACCGCCGTGGCGGGGTCGACCCGCACGCCGAGCTCGGTCACGAGCACCCCGTCGACCTCCACGTGGCCGCGCTCGATCAGTTCCTCGCAGGCGCGCCGCGAGCCGAAGCCCGCCTGGGCGAGCACCTTCTGCAGCCGGACGCCGTCGGCGACGTGCACGTCCCGCGGTGGCTCGGCCGAGGGGACACGACGGCGGGCGGGCTGCCGGCGTCCCTGGCCACGGCCCTGACCGGCGCGGTTGGCTGCGGCGCGGTTCTCGGTGTTGCGGCGGCTCCCGCCGCGGCTGTGCTGGTTCATCGTTCCGTTCCGGTTGTTCTGTGGTGGCGCCGGCTCCGATCGGTCGTACCGATCGCTCGCTCACGCACGGACCGATCGTCCGGCCGGTCGTCGGGCACGGAGCCGGGCGTCGCACGCGCGGTGCCGCGTCAGTCCAGGCCCTCGAGCGTGTCCAGGTCGGGCAGGTGCGGGGCGAGCGGCGGCAGTTCGTCGAGCGAGTCGTAGCCCATCCGCTCCAGGAAGTATCCCGTAGTTCCGAACAGGACCGCACCCGTGGCCGGGTCCTGCTCGATCTCGGCGATCAGTCCGCGGGTGAGCAGCGTCCGCACGACGCCGTCGACGTTCACCCCGCGTACGGCGCTGACCTGGCCGCGCGTCACGGGCTGCCGGTAGGCGATCACGGCGAGCGTCTCCAGCGCGGCCTGGCTGAGCTTCGCGGTCTGCCCGTCGAGCACGAACCGGCCGACGACGTCGCCGTGTGCGATCGAGGAGTAGATCCGCCAGCCCTCGGCGCCGCGCCGTAGCTCGAACCCGCGAGGTCGTCCGCCGAGGTCGCCGCGGTACTCGTCGGAGAGCTCGTCGAGCAGGTCGCGCACCTCGGCCTGGGGCAGGCCGAGCGCGGCGGCGAGGCGCTCCTCGGGCACCGGCGCGTCGGCGACCATGAGGACGGCCTCCAGCGCGGCGCGCGCGCCGCCGGGAAGCTCCTCGACGTCGACGACGGGCAGGTCCTCCTGGGTGTCGGCGGCCGGCCCGGGGGCGGCCTGGTCGCGCTCGGTGCCCTGGTCCGCACCGGCGACCGCGGCGGGCGTGGCCACGTCCGTCTCGGGTGTCTCGGTCACCTACGCCTCCTCCTCCCGTATCGCTGTCGTGTCGTCGTCGGACGCACCGGCGGCGTCCGGTGGCGGGTCGTCCTCGTCGAACTCGCTGGGGCCGGCGTCGGGGTCGAGATACTTCCCGCCGTCCCCGGGGCCCGCCGCCCACCGCACCGTCAGCTCGCCGAGCGACGTGACCTGCTCGAAGCTGACCAGCCGGTCCCGGAACAGCTCCAGCAGGGCGAGGAACCGCGCCACGACCACCATGCGCTCCACCCCTGCGGTGAGCGCGCGGAACGTCACGACGTGCTCGGCCCGTAGCCGCCGCACGATCGTGCCCGCCTCCTCGCGGACGCTGACCGCGGGCGCGTGCAGGTGGGTCAGCGATACCTCGGGCGGCGGCTTCGGCTGCAGCGCCTTGGCGGCCAGCGCCGCGAGGCGCGGCCCGTCCACGGTCCAGGCCAGCTCCGGCAGCAGGGCCGTGAGGTGCGGTTCCAGCGGGGCGAGGCGTGGCACGCGGCGCCCCGCGGTGGCCATCCGCTCGGCGAGCAGCGCGGAGACCTCCTTGTAGGCGCGGTACTGCAGCAGCCGGGCGAACAGCAGGTCCCGCGCCTCCAGCAGTTCCAGGTCCTCGAGTTCCTCCTCGACCACGCCGGGCAGCAGCCGGGCGGCCTTGATGTCGAGCAGCGTGGCCGCCACGACGAGGAACTCCGAGGCCACCCCCAGGTCCCACGACGGGTGGTCGTCCCCCCGGTCGGCGGCCTCGCGCGCCGCCTCCTCCGCGGCACGGATGTGGGCCACGAACTCGTCCGTGACCGCCGCGAGGGCCACCTCGGTGACGTCCATCTCCCGCTTGGTGATGAGGCTCAGCAGCAGGTCGAACGGTCCCGTGAAGTTGTCGAGGTGGACCTCGAAGCCGCCGGCGGTGCGCCTCGGCGCCGGGCCGTCGTCCTGCGCACCCGCCACCTCGGGTACGACGTCGTCGCTGGAGGCCGGGTCGCCGTCGGACACGATGTCGCCGGGTGCCTCCAGGACCTCAGGCGGCGTGGCCACGGGCCACGAGCTCCCGGGCGAGCTGGCGATAGGCGGACGCGCCGGGGTGGCCGGGCGCGTAGGCGGTGATCGGCTCGGCGGCCACGGTGGCGTCCGGGAACTTCACGGTGCGGCCGATCACGGAGTGCAGCAGCGTGTCGCCGAAGGCCTCGTGCACCCGGGCCACGACCTCCCGGGAATGGAGGGTGCGCGAGTCGTACATGGTGGGAAGGATACCGTCGATCTCGAGGGCGGGATTCAGCCGGTCCCGCACCTTCTCGATGGTCTCCACCAGCAGCGCGACGCCGCGGAGGGCGAAGAACTCGCACTCCAGCGGGATGAGCACGCCGTGCGCGGCGGTGAGGGCGTTGACGGTGAGCAGCCCGAGGGACGGCTGGCAGTCGATGAGGATGACGTCGTAGTCGTCGACGACGGGGCGCAGCGCCCGCGACAGCACGGACTCGCGCGCGACCTCCCCCACGAGCTGGACCTCGGCCGCGGACAGGTCGATGTTCGCCGGCAGCACGTCGAGGCCCTCGATCCCCGACTCGATGAGAGCGTCCTCGACGCGTACGCCGCGTTCCATGAGCACGTTGTAGACGGTGACGTCGAGCTCGTGCGGGTTGACGCCGATCCCCACCGAGGCGGCGCCCTGCGGGTCGAAGTCCACCAGCAGCACCTTGCGGCCGTGCTCGGCCAGGCAGGCGCCGAGGTTGATGGTGGTGGTCGTCTTGCCGACGCCGCCCTTCTGGTTGCACATCGCGATGATGCGGGCCGGGCCGTGGCTCGTCAGCGGCGGCGGCTCCGCGAAGTTCGGCATCACGCGCCCCACCACGTCACGGGGGACGTCGGCCCCGGGCTGCTCACCTGGCGGCTCACCGGGCGTCGGGCCGACGTCGACCAGCGTGTCCGTCATCTCGCCCGCTCCCTCCGTGCGGCTGGGTGCCTCGCTCACGCCCGTCACGCTATACCAGGCTCATGCGATGAACTCGACGAAACCCCGGCGCGCCCGAGATTCCCCGCGTTTCCCGCACATGAGGGTTCGGCGGGGCGGCGGCGCGGTCGCCGCGCGGCGGGGCTCAGCGGGCCCGCGGGTGGGTCGCGGCGTAGACCTCGCGGAGGGCGTCCGGGGTGACCATCGTGTAGATCTGCGTGGTCGTCACCGACGCGTGGCCGAGCAGTTCCTGCACCACGCGCACGTCGGCGCCGCCGGCCAGCAGGTGCGTCGCGAACGAGTGGCGCAGCGTGTGCGGCGAGACCCCGTCCAGTCCTGCGCGGCCGGCCGCGGCCTGGAGGGCGGCCCACGCCGACTGCCGCGACATCCGCGCACCTCGCGTGTTGAGGAACAGGGCGGGCGTGCCGCGCTGCCGGGCCGCCGACGCCAGCTCCGGCCGGGCGCGGACCAGGTAGGCCTCGACGGCCTCGCGGGCGTACGACCCGACGGGCACCACGCGCTCCTTGTCGCCCTTGCCGCGCAGGCGCACGACGGGCGCCTCACCGACGTCGTCCACGTCCAGGCCGACGATCTCCGAGATCCGCCCGCCCGTCGCGTACAGCAGTTCCAGCAGCGCGCGGTCACGCAGCGGGAGGGCGCCGTCGCCGACTCCGGCGGCGTCGAGCAGGAGCGCCACGTCGTCCACGCTCAGGGCGTGCGGGAGCCGGCGCATCCGGGTGGGCGCGTGCACCTCGGTGGTGGGATCGCCGTCGGCCAGGCCCTCCGCGTGCGCGAACCGGTGCCAGCCGCGCACCGCGGCGAGGGCGCGGGCCGTCGACGACGCCGACAGCGGGGCGCCGCCGTCGGTCCCCCGCCGGATCGCCTCGACGTGGGCGAGCACGTCCGCCTCGGTGACATCGCGGACCCGTGCCCGACCCAGGACGGTCAGGTGGGTCACGTAGCGCGACAGGTCCCGGGCATAGGCCGCGACGGTGTTGGCGGACAGCCCGCGCTCGACCCGCAGGTGGGCGAGGTAGTCGCGGAGCGGTTCGCCGAGCGCACCGTCGGTCTCCGTCAGGCTGGGCACGGCCCCATCATGCCTCCGACCACCCCGCCCCTCACTACGACGCGCCGCAATTTGACACGCCGGACAAACCACCGGTTCTCCCCCGCGCCGCCCCCGGCCAGGAACGACGTGGCCGGCGGGCCCGCCGGGCCGGTCCGCGGCCCCGTCGTGCCCGACGGCACGCACCGCTCGGATCACGCGGGTCGCGCGGGTCGTGACCGGTCGGCGATCACGACGGGTTGATGTTGAACAGCTCCGCCCGGCTGCGGATGACCTGGGCCCGGGCCAGGCGCGGCTTGTCGGAGCCGTCGCGGATCACGCCACCCGCGGCCTCGAACTCGGCGAGGAAGTCCACGGCCCACGCGACATCGGCCGGAGACGGGCTGAAGCACTCGTTGATCACGGCGGGCTGCTCGAGGTCGAGGCACAGCTTGCCGGTCACGCCCAGCGCGACGGCATCGGCCGACTGCTCACGCAGCAGGGCGTGCGCCGAGCCGACGGTCGGGCCGTCGACGGGACCGGGCAGCCCTCCGATACGGCTCGCCAGCACGAGGCGGGTACGCGGGTACGCCATCGCGATGGGCTCGTTCGCGGCGCCGGTGTCGCGGCGGTAGTCGCCGGACCCGAACGCCAGGCGGAACGTGCCCCGCGCGCGGGCGATGTTCACGGCCTCCTCGATCCCCAGGGCGGACTCCACCAGCGGGATGACCGGCACCTCGCCGCCGAGGCGCTGCGCGGTGTCGATGACGTCGTCGGCCGACTCGGTCTTGGCGAGCATCACCCCGGCGAGCCCTTCCACGTCGCGCAACTGCGCGACGTCGTCCGCCCAGGCGGCCGACGTGCGGTCGTTGATCCGGACCCAGCCCGTCCCGCCGCCCCGCAGCCACTCGATGACGCGGGCACGCGCCTCGTCCTTCAGGCTGTCGTCGATCGCGTCCTCGCAGTCGAGGAGGATCTGGTCGGCACGGGAGAGCTGGGCGTCGTCGAACGCGTCGGCCCGCATCGCGGAGAGCAGCAGCCACGAGCGCGCGTAGTCGGGCGCGACGCGGGTCTTCTCGCGGGCGGCACGGCGGGCGGTGAGATCTGTGGAGTCGGTCACGGTCACAGGGTCGATGCTATGCCCGGCGACACGGCGAGCGACGACACCGCTGTCCACAAAGACCGAAAACCCCTCTGTCGGTCACGACCAATCGCCGGGGCGCGCGGCCGCCGTCGTCGGCAGCACGGAACCGGCGGCACCCACCGCCGGCCCCGGGGCGCCCACGGCTCAGAACGGCAGGAAGACGTCCACCGCGACCGCGAGGAACAGCACCGACAGGTAGGTGATCGACGCGTGGAACACCTTCATCGCCCCGAGCCGCTTGCCCGTGGCGCCCTGCTTGGCGCGGCGCAGCATCAGGATCGTGGCGGCCAGGAACCACGCGCCCAGGCCCGCGGCCACCGCCGTGTACACCCACGACATGCCCGCCAGCGGCACGAGCACCAGGGAGCAGGCGATCATCGCGAGCGTGTACCCCACCATCTCGGCGGCGACACGACGGTCGTCGGACACGACCGGCAGCATCGGCACGTCCGCCGCGGCGTAGTCCCGCTTGAACTTGATCGACAGCGGCCAGTAGTGCGGCGGCGTCCAGAAGAAGATCACGCCGAACAGCGCGAGCGCGGACCAGCTCAGGCCACCCGTCACCGCCGCCCAGCCGATGAACACCGGCATGCAGCCCGCGATGCCGCCCCACACGATGTTCTGCGGCGTGCGCCGCTTCAGGATCATCGTGTAGCCGACCACGTAGATCGCGATCGCGGCCGCCGTCAGCCACGCCGCCGCGACGTTCACCACCAGCGCGAACCACGCCAGCGACACCCCGCACAGCACCCAGGAGAACACCAGGCCGGCGCGCGGCGAGATCTCCCCCGTCGCCAGTGGCCGACGCTTTGTCCGGTTCATCACCTTGTCGATGTCCCGGTCCAGGTACATGTTGAACGCGTTCGCGCTCCCCGCCGCGAGCGCCCCGCCGACCAGCGTCGCCAGCATCAGCCCGAGCGACGGCCAGCCGCGCTCCGCCAGGATCATCGTCGGAATCGTCGTGACCAGGAGCAGCTCGATCACGCGCGGCTTGGTCAGCGCGACGTACGCGCCCACCCGGCCCAGGAACCGGCCGCCGGGCCGGCGGTCGTAGTTCGCGAGGCCCTCCCGGACGTCCGCGCCGTCCGCGACCTCCGGCGTCGTCCCGCCGAGGTCCGGCGACGGCGCCCCGGGGACGGCGGCAGCGGTGCGCGGCGCGGGCGAGGGCGAAGATGTGCTCACGGGTGGACGTCCGTTCCGGTCTGCGCGGGGGCAAAAGGCCCGCCCATCGTACGCCCGGCCCGCGTCCGGTCGCCTCCCGCCCGCGGGCCGCGTGTGTGACCTTCGCCTCGCCGCGGAATTCCGGCCCCCGGCCGGTGTTGTGCACAGAGTGCGGACACCTCGGAGCACGTGTCACCGTGCGGTTATAGGGTGATCGCGGTATCCAGGGCGGTGGTCTTCCCACCGTCGCAGTACGTACGACCGCGCGGCCGTCCGCGCCGGCGGTGAGAAGAGGATTCGAGATGACGTTCGACCCCACCCTGTCCCCGCTCACCTGGTCCGAGCTCGACCAGCGCGCGGTGACGTCGATCAAGGCGCTCGCGGCCGATGCCGTGGAGAAGGTCGGCAGCGGTCACCCCGGCACCGCGATCTCCCTGGCTCCCGCCGCCTACCTGCTGTTCCAGAAGACGATGCGCCACGACCCGGCCGATCCGGCGTGGGTGGGCCGCGACCGGTTCGTGCTGAGCGCCGGCCACTCGTCGCTGACGCTGTACCTGCAGCTCTTCCTCGCGGGGTACGGCCTGGAGATGGAGGACATCGCGGCGCTGCGCACCTGGGGCTCGAAGACGCCGGGCCACCCGGAGTACCGCCACACCGAGGGCGTGGAGATCACCACCGGCCCGCTCGGCCAGGGCCTGGCGTCGGCGGTCGGCATGGCGTTCGCCGCCCGCCGCGAGCGGGGCCTGCTGGACCCGGAGGCAGCGCCCGGGACGTCGCCGTTCGACCACCACGTGTACGTCATCGCGTCCGACGGCGATCTCCAGGAGGGCGTCACGAGCGAGGCCTCGTCGCTCGCGGGGCACCAGCAGCTGGGCAACCTCGTGGTGATCTGGGACGACAACAAGATCTCGATCGAGGACGACACCGACATCGCGTTCACCGAGGACGTCCTGGCGCGCTACGCGGCGTACGGCTGGCACACGCAGCGGGTGGACTGGACCTCGGGCGGCACGGGCTACGCGGAGGACGTCGAGGGTCTCGCGGCGGCCCTCGACGCGGCCAAGGCGGAGACGGGCAAGCCGTCGATCATCGCACTGCGCACCATCATCGGCTGGCCCTCGCCCGGCAAGCAGGGCACCGGCGGCATCCACGGCTCGAAGCTCGGCACCGAGGAGCTGGCGGGCCTGAAGCGGGAGCTCGGCCTGGACCCCGAGGTGTCCTTCCACATCGACGACGACGTGCTGGCGTACACCCGCGCCGTCGCGGAGCGCCAGGCGGCCGAGCGCAAGGGGTGGGAGGCGGCGTACAGCTCGTGGCGCGCGGCCAACCCGGAGAACGCGGTGCTGCTGGACCGTCTCACCAAGCGCGAGCTTCCCGAGGGCTGGGCGGACGCCCTGCCCGAGTTCGCGGCGGACACCGAGAAGGGCATGGCCACGCGTGCGGCGTCGGGCAAGGTCCTGACCGCGCTGAAGGACGTCCTGCCCGAGCTGTGGGGCGGCTCCGCCGATCTCGCGGGCTCGAACAACACGACGATGGAGGGCGCGTCGTCGTTCGTCCCGGCGGAGCACGCCACGAAGAAGTTCCCGGGCGACCAGTACGGCCGCACCCTGCACTTCGGCATCCGTGAGCACGGCATGGGCGCGATCCTCAACGGCATCGTGCTGCACGGCCTGACCCGCCCGTACGGGGGCACCTTCCTCCAGTTCGCGGACTACATGCGCGCGTCGGTCCGCATCGCGGCCCTCATGGAGATCCCGACGACGTTCGTGTGGACGCACGACTCGATCGGCCTCGGCGAGGACGGCCCCACGCACCAGCCGGTCGAGCACCTCGCGGCGCTCCGCGCCATCCCGCACCTCGACATCGTCCGCCCCGCCGACGCCAACGAGACCGCCTGGGCCTGGCGCGGCATCCTGGAGAACACGCAGAACCCGGCCGGCATCGTGCTGACCCGCCAGAACGTGCCGACCTACCCGCGCGGCACCGACGGCTTCGCCGGCGCCGAGGGCACCCTCAAGGGCGGCTACACGCTGCTCGACACCGACGGCACACCGGACGTGATCCTGATCGGCACCGGCTCCGAGGTGCAGCTCGCGGTCGGGGCCCGCGAGCTGCTCGCCGCCGACGGCGTGCGCGCCCGCGTGGTGTCGATGCCGTCCGTGGAGTGGTTCGCCCGGCAGGACGAGGCCTACCGCGAGCAGGTGCTCCCGTCCGCGGTGCGGGCGCGCGTGTCGGTCGAGGCCGGCATCGCGCAGGGCTGGCGCGGGATCGTGGGCGACGCCGGTCGCTCCGTCTCGCTCGAGCACTTCGGCGCCTCGGCGGACTACCAGACGCTCTTCCGGGAGTACGGGATCACGGCCGAGGCCGTGGCCCGGGCCGCGAAGGAGTCGATCGCCGCCGCGACGGCCTGAGCCGCCCGGTCCCTGAGCACCCCGAGGTACGTACGAGAGAGGAGCACGGCACATGAGTGAGCAGGCGAACCCCACCAAGCGGCTGTCCGAGGCAGGCGTGGCCATCTGGCTGGACGACCTGTCCCGTGAGCGACTGGACACCGGCAACCTCGCGGAGCTGATCGAGACGAGGGACGTCGTGGGGGTCACCACGAACCCGACGATCTTCGCCGGCGCCCTGTCCAAGGGCGACGCGTACGCCGCCGCCCTCGCGGAGCTCGCCGGGACCGATGTCGAGGCCGCCGTCGAGAAGATCACCACCGACGACGTGCGCGCCGCGGCCGACGTCCTGCGCGGCGTCTACGACCGCTCGGGCACCGTCGACGGCCGCGTGTCCATCGAGGTGGACCCCCGCCTGGCCCGCGACACCGAGGCCACCGTCGCCGTCGCGAAGCGCCTGTGGGCCACGGTCGACCGGCCGAACGTCATGATCAAGATCCCGGCCACGGTCGAGGGCCTGCCCGCCATCACGGCGACGCTGGCCGAGGGCATCAGCGTGAACGTCACGCTGATCTTCTCGATCGAGCGCTACCGGGCCGTCATGGACGCGTTCCTGGCGGGCCTGGAGGCGGCGCGGGAGAACGGACACGACCTGGCGCCGATCGGCTCGGTGGCGTCGTTCTTCGTGTCGCGCGTGGACTCGGAGGTCGACAAGCGGCTCGAGGCCGTCGGCTCCGAGGAGGCCCTGGCCCTGCGCGGCCAGGCCGCCATCGCGAACGCCCGTCTCGCCTACGCGGCCTACGAGGAGGTGTTCGCGGGCGAGCGCTGGTCCGCGCTCGCGGCCGCGGGCGCCCACCCGCAGCGGCCCCTGTGGGCGTCGACCGGCGTGAAGAACCCGGACTACCGCGACACCATGTACGTGGACGAGCTCGTCGTGGACGGCGTGGTCAACACCATGCCGGAGAAGACCCTCGACGCGTTCGCCGACCACGGCATCGTGCTCGCCGACACCGTCACCGGGACCTCCGGGACCGCGGCGGCGACGATCGCGGCGATCGAGGCCCACGGCATCTCCATGGCCGAGGTCACCCAGCTGCTGGAGGACGAGGGCGTGGTCAAGTTCGAGAAGAGCTGGGACGAGTTGCTGGCCACCACGCAGGCCGGCCTCGACAACGCGGGCTGACGCAGGGCCGGAAGCCCGCCGCACACACGAACGATCTCGGAGGACGTCGTTGCGACCAGCAAGGATCAGTGCCGAACACAACCCGCTCCGTGACCCCCTCGACCTCCGGCTGCCCCGCATCGCGGGGCCGTGCGGCCTGGTCATCTTCGGGGTCACGGGCGACCTGTCGCGCAAGAAGCTCATGCCCGCGGTGTACGACCTCGCCAACCGGGGCCTGCTGCCGCCCGGCTTCGCGCTGACGGGCTTCGCCCGCCGCGAGTGGTCGGACCAGGATTTCGCCCAGATCGTGCACGACGCGGTCAAGGAGCACGCGCGCACCCCCTTCCGCGAGGCCACCTGGCGCCAGCTCGCGGAGGGCATCCGGTTCGTCGAGGGCTCCTTCGACGACGACGACGCGTTCGAGCGCCTGCGCGAGACCGTCGAGACGCTGGACGCCGAGCGCGGCACCGGCGGGAACCACGCCTTCTATCTGTCCGTGCCGCCGAGCGCGTTCCCGCTGGTGTGCCGGCAGCTGGCGAAGCACGGGCTGTCCACGCCCGACACGGACCTGTCCGACGGCGAGGCCTGGCGGCGCGTCGTCATCGAGAAGCCGTTCGGCCACGACCTGGCGAGCGCGCGCGAGCTGGACGCCGTGGTGTCCGAGGTCTTCTCCCCGGACTCGGTCTTCCGCATCGACCACTACCTGGGCAAGGAGACCGTCCAGAACATCCTGGCGCTGCGGTTCGCCAACCAGATGTTCGAGCCGATCTGGAACGCCAACTACGTGGACCACGTGCAGATCACGATGGCCGAGGACATCGGTATCGGCGGCCGGGCCGGCTACTACGACGGGATCGGCGCGGCGCGCGACGTCATCCAGAACCACCTGCTGCAGCTCCTCGCGCTCGTCGCGATGGAGGAGCCGGTGACGTTCGACGCCGCCGAGCTGCGGGCCGAGAAGATCAAGGTGCTGTCGTCGCTGCGGTTGCCGAAGTCGCTCGGCCGGCACACCGCGCGCGGGCAGTACGCGCCGGCGTGGCAGGGCGGCGAGGAGGTCAGGGGCTTCCTGCAGGAGGACGGCATCGCGCCGGACTCCACCACCGAGACGTACGCCGCGATCAAGGTGGACGTGGACAACCGCCGCTGGGCGGGCGTCCCGTTCTACCTGCGCAGCGGCAAGCGACTGGGCCGTCGCGTCACCGAGGTGGCGGTGGTCTTCAAGAAGGCACCGCACCTGCCGTTCGAGTCGTCGCTCACGTCGGAGCTCGGGAACAACGCCCTCGTGATCCGCGTGCAGCCCGACGAGGGCGTGACGATGCGGTTCGGCGCCAAGGTGCCGGGCACCGCGATGCAGGTGCGCGACGTGACGATGGACTTCGGGTACGGGCACTCGTTCACCGAGTCCTCCCCCGAGGCGTACGAGCGACTCATCCTCGACGTGCTGCTGGGCGACCCGCCGCTGTTCCCCACGCACCAGGAGGTCGAGCTCTCCTGGAAGGTGCTCGACCCGATCACCGCGTACTGGGCGAAGCAGGGCCAGCCGGAGCAGTACGCGTCCGGGACGTGGGGACCGCCGTCGGCGGACGAGATGCTGGCTCGCGACGGCCGTGTCTGGAGGCGGCCGTGATCGTCACCGGAACGCGGAGGCACCACCTCGAAGGGGCGGAGCCGACAAGCACTGCCGGGCCGCGGACGAACCGCCTCGACGAGGCAGGGAGCACGACGTCGCCGGAGCGCGAAGGATCCACCTCGAAGGGCGGAACATGATTATCGACATGCCTGACACCACCGCCAACGACGTCAACCGGCGGCTGGTCCGGCTGCGGGACGAGGGCGGCGCGGTCGCCCTGGGCCGGGTGCTCACCCTCGTGGTCCTCGCCGACGAGCGGGACGTCGAGGAGGCGGTGGCCACGACCAACGACGCCAGCCGTGAGCATCCGTGCCGCGTCATCGTGGTGGCACCCGCCGGTGACGGCGCCGATGCGCGGCTGGACGCCCAGATCCGCGTGGGTGGCGACGCCGGCGCCTCGGAGGTCGTGGTGCTGCGGGCGTCCGGCCCGCTGCTGGAGCGCGGCGACACCCTCGTGATGCCCCTGCTCCTGCCCGACGCCCCCATCGTGGTCTGGTGGCCGCGGGACGCGCCCGCCGAGCCGGCGGCCGACCCGGTCGGCGCCATGGCGCACCGGCGGATCACCGACACCACCGCCGTCGAGGATCCGGTGGCGATGCTGCACACGCTCCCCGGCGTGTCCCGGCCCGGCGACACGGACCTGGCCTGGGCCCGCGTGACGCTGTGGCGAGGGCTCATCGCGGCCGCGGTCGAGCAGCCGCCGTTCGAGCCCGTGCAGGGCGTGCGGGTCGAGGGCGAGGTCCGGCACACGTCGCTGCACCTGCTCGCGGCCTGGCTCGGCGAGCGGCTGGGGGCGACCGCCACGGTCGTCCCCGTCCCGGGGGCCGAGGCGATCACGCGGGTGGTGCTGGAGCGCAAGGACGGCGACATCGTGCTCGACCGGCCCGACGGGCGCGTGGTCACGATCACGCAGCCCGGCAAGCCGGAGCGGCGCATCTCGCTGCCGATCCGCAAGCTCAACGAGGCGCTCATCGAGGAGCTGCGCCGCCTCGACCCGGACGAGATCTACGAAGAGGTTCTCACCAAGGGCCTGCCCCTGGTCGAGGTCGAGGGAGCGGCATGAGCGACGACCCGGGGACGACGCAGACCCTGACCCCGGGCGCGCGGCTCGTCGTCGTGCACCCGGACGCCGGTGTGCTGGCCGAGGCGGCGGCCGCGCGGCTGCTCACGCGGATCCTCGACGTCCAGTCGGTGCGCTCCCCCGTGCACGTCGTGCTGACGGGCGGCACGGTCGGCATCCGGACACTCGCCTGCGTGGCGGCGTCGCCGCTGGTCGCGGCCGTGGACTGGAGCGGCGTGCACCTGTGGTGGGGCGACGAGCGGTTCCTGCCCGACGGCGACCCGGACCGCAACGAGACCCAGGCCCGCGAGGCCCTGGTCGACGCGCTGGTCGCCGGGCACGGGCTGCCGGGCGAGAACGTGCATCCCGTGCCGGGGCCGTCGGCCGTCGGTACGCCCGAGGAGGGCGCGGCGGCCTACGCGGCGGAGCTCGCGCGGTTCGCGGGTGATCCGGGGGCGGGCGGCGGGGAGGCGGCGGGGCCGGCCGTGCCCGCGTTCGACGTCCTGCTGCTCGGCATGGGCCCCGACGGGCATGTCGCGTCCCTGTTCCCGGGGCACGAAGGGCTCGCGGCCACGGGCGCCGCGGTGGGCGTGCACGGCTCGCCCAAGCCGCCACCAGAGCGTGTCTCCCTGACGTTCGGCGCCATCCGTGCGGCGCGTGAGGTCTGGGTCGTCGCCGCGGGCGGGGAGAAGGCGGCCCAGGCAGCGGCGGCGCTCGGGACCACGACGAACGGCGCCCCGGGCGCGATCACGATCACGGACGTGCCGGCCGCGGGGGCCGTCGGCCGCTCCCGCACCCTCTGGCTGCTGGACGCCGCCGCGGCCGGAGGGTAGGCAGGCGGCCGCCGTCACTGTCGAGACGCCGAGGAAGGGGCCACGCGTGAGAGCCCCGCCTCGGCGTCTCGACGCTGCGGCGTGCCGCCTCAGCTCGCGATGCGGCCGCGCCGGGTGTGGAGCGCTTCGAGGGCCTCGGCCAGGAGAGCGGCGCCGTCCTCCTCCGAACGGCGTTCCTTCACGTAGGCCAGGTGCGTCTTGTACGGTTCGTTCCGGACCGGCGACGGCGGGTTCGCCGGGTCCATGCCCGCCGGATACCCGCACTGCGGGCAGTCCCAGTGCACCGGGGCCTCCACGTCCTCACCGACGGAGAAGCTCGGTGCCGTCTCGTGCCCGTTCGCGCAAAAGTAGGAGACCCGCACGCGGGGGGCAGCCTCGCCCCGCTCGGTCTCGCCCATGGGGCCGGCGCCTACCCGGCTACCCCTGATCGCATGCCCGCCAGATGCCACGTTCCTCGTCCCCTCCGTGAGGTTGGGTGGCCGACCGCCCGCGCGTCGAAGCCGCTCGGGTCAGCTGACCTTCTGAACCAGGCCGAGCAGCACGATGACCACGGTCCACACGAGCGCGAAGGCGATCGTGATGCGGTTCAGGTTGCGCTCGGCGACGCCGGAGGACCCGGCGCCCATGGAGATACCGCCGCCGAACATGTCGGAGAGACCGCCACCCTTGCCCTTGTGGAGCAGGACGAGCATGGTCAGGAAGGCACTGGTGAGCACCAGCAGAACCTGCAGGATGATGCGGAGCACGTCCACGGAAACTTCACGTCCTCATCGGTCGGTGTGCCGGAGATCACTCCGGCGGCGGATCGGTGTCAAGAGTAAGCGAGGGTTGGTCCGGAGAACGAACCCCCAGGTCAGGAGCCTGAACTGGGGGTCGTTCACCCGGCTCCGAGTCTCTCACACGAGGGCCGGCCGTCGCGCGAGCCGACTGTGGAGTGTCGGTGTGCGTGCCGTCAGACCGTCACGTGCGACTGGTAGCGCACGATCTTGGCGAACTCCTCCGGGTCCAGGCTGGCGCCGCCCACGAGCGCGCCGTCGACGTCGGGCTGCGCCATGATCTGCGCGACGTTGCCCGACTTCACCGAGCCCCCGTACAGGACCCGCACCACGCCGGCGAGGTCGGCGTCGTACAGCTCGGCGAGGCGCGCGCGGATCGCGCCGCAGACCTCCTGCGCGTCCTCGGGCGTGGCGACCTCGCCCGTGCCGATCGCCCAGACCGGCTCGTACGCGATGACGACCTTCGCGACCTGCTCGGCCGACAGGCCGCGCAGCGCGGCGTCGACCTGCGCGAGGGTGAACGCGACCTGGTCCCCCGCCTTGCGCACGTGCAGTCCCTCGCCCACGCACAGGATCGGCGACAGGCCGTTCTGCAGGGCGGTGGTCACCTTGGCGGCCACGAGCTCGTCCGACTCGCCGTGGTGCTCGCGACGCTCGGAGTGGCCCACGGCGACGTAGGTGCAGCCGAGCTTGGCCAGCATCGGGCCCGAGACGTCGCCCGTGAACGCGCCGGACTCGTGCTGCGACAGGTCCTGGCCGCCGTAGCGGATGTCGAGCTTGTCGGCGTCGACCAGCGTCTGCACGGAACGCAGGTCCGTGAACGGCGGGAGCACGGCCACCTCGACCGCGTCGTAGTCGTGCTTGGCGTCCTTCAGCGTCCACGCCAGCTTCTGGACCGTGCTGATCGCCTGCTGGTGGTCCAGGTTCATCTTCCAGTTGCCCGCCATGAACGGCGTGCGGTTCTGTGCCATGGTTCCTCTTCTGCGTTGTTCGGTCAGGCCGGCACGTCGGGCCGGCACATCAGGCCAGCACGGTCAGGCCCGGGAGCTCCTTGCCCTCGAGCAGTTCGAGGCTCGCGCCGCCGCCCGTGGAGATGTGGCTGAAGCCCGCCTCGTCGAAGCCGAGGACGCGCACGGCCGCGGCGGAGTCGCCGCCGCCCACGATCGAGAACGCCCCGTTCGCGGTCGCGTCCACGATCCCCTGCGCGACGGTCCGGGTGCCGGCCGCGTAGTCGGCACGCTCGAACACGCCCATGGGGCCGTTCCAGGCGATGGTCCGGGTGTCGGCCAGCTTCGCGGCGAAGAGCTCGCCGGACTCGGGGCCGATGTCGAGGCCGATCTTGTCCGCCGGGATCGCGTCCGCCGGGACGACGCCGGCCGGGGCCGGGGCGTCGAACGCGTCGGCGACGACGATGTCGGCCGGCAGCACGATCTCGACGCCGTTCTCCTCGGCGGTGGCCAGATAGCCCTTGACCGTGTCGATCTGGTCCTTCTCCAGCAGCGAGGTGCCGACCTCCAGGCCCTTGGCCGCGAGGAAGGTGAACACCATGCCGCCGCCGATGAGCAGCCGGTCCGCCTTGGTGAGCAGGTTCGCGATCACGCCGAGCTTGTCGCTCACCTTGGAGCCCCCGAGCACGACGGCGTACGGGCGCTCCGGGTCACCCGTCGCGCGGGACAGGGACTCGACCTCCTTGAGCACCAGCTCGCCGACCGCGGCCGGGAGGATCCGCGCGACGTCGTACACCGACGCCTGCTTGCGGTGCACGACGCCGAAGCCGTCGGAGACGAACGCGTCCGCGAGCGCGGCGAGCTCGCCGGCGAGCGCCTCGCGCTCGGCGTCGTCCTTGGCGGTCTCGCGCGCGTCGAAGCGGACGTTCTCCAGGAGGGCGACCTGGCCGTCGGCGAGCTCGCCGACGACCTTCTGCGCGGACGGGCCGGTGACGTCGTCGGCGAGCGCGACGTCCGCTCCGAGCAGCTCGCCCAGGCGCGCGGCGACCGGCGCGAGGGAGAACTCGGGCTTCGGCTCGCCCTTGGGCCGGCCGAGGTGGGCCGTCACGACGACGCGGGCGCCCGCGCCGGTCAGGCGCCGCAGCGTGGGCAGCGCGGCGCGGATGCGGCCGTCGTCGGTGATGGTGGTGCCGTCGAGCGGCACGTTGAAGTCGGAGCGGACGAGCACGCGCTTGCCGCGCAGGTCGCCCAGGGAGTCGATGGTCTTCATGCTCAGAGCCCTTCTGGCAGTGCGGGTGTGCCGCCGGCGACGCGGGGATGTCTCACCGGACAGAACGCGACCCCGGGGGCCGTCACGGCCCGCGGCGGGGCGCGCGGGGACCGTTCCGGGTCCCGGCACGCCCCGCCGCCGGGCCGTACCGCGGCCGCCCGGGGTCAGGCGTTCGTCAGAGCTTCTCGCCGACGAAGGTGGTCAGCGCGACGAGGCTGTTGCTGTAGCCCCACTCGTTGTCGTACCAGGAGACGACCTTGACCTGGTCGCCGATCACCTTCGTGAGCTTCGCGTCGAAGATGCTCTGGTGCGGGTCGGTGACGATGTCGCTCGAGACGATGTCGTCCTCGACGTAGGACAGGACGCCCTTGAGCGTGCCCTCGGCGGCGGCCTTCACGGCGGCGTTGACCTCGTCCACCGTGACCTCCTTGGAGGCGGTGAAGGTGAGGTCGGTGGCCGAGCCGGTGATGGTGGGCACGCGCACCGCGTAGCCGTCCAGCTTGCCCTTGAGCTCCGGGAGCACGAGCGACACGGCCTTGGCCGCGCCCGTCGAGGTCGGCACGAGGTTCTGCGCGGCGGCGCGGGCACGGCGCAGGTCCTTGTGCGGGCCGTCCTGCAGGTTCTGGTCGCCGGTGTAGGCGTGGATCGTGGTCATGAGGCCACGCTCGATGCCGATCGAGTCGTTCAGGGCCTTCGCCAGCGGGGCGAGGCAGTTCGTCGTGCACGACGCGTTCGAGATGATGTGGTGCGACGCCGGGTCGTACTGCTCGTTGTTCACGCCCATGACGAACGTGGCGTCCTCGTTCTTGGCCGGGGCCGAGATGATGACCTTCTTCGCGCCACCGTCGATGTGCGCCTTGGCCTTCGTGGCGTCCGTGAAGAAGCCGGTGGACTCGATGACGATGTCCGCGCCCAGCTCGCCCCAGGGGAGGTTGGCCGGGTCCCGCTCGGCCATCGCCTTGATCGGCTTGCCGTCGACGATGATGTTCTCGTCGTCGAAGTCGACCTCCAGCGGGAACTTGCCCAGCACGGTGTCGTACTTGAGCAGGTGGGCGAGAGTCTTGTTGTCGGTCAGGTCGTTGACGCCGACGACCTCGATGTCCGCCCCCGACGCGATGAGCGCCCGGTAGAAGTTACGTCCGATGCGGCCGAAGCCGTTGATGCCGACGCGGATGGTCACGATGCCCTCCTCAGGCGCGCCGGCGTTTCCCGACGCACACGGTTCGAATTCCTTGCGGGCTCCACCGCGCCCTGCCGGGGTGCGGCCTGGCGGGCGGTGCCGTTGTCCAGTGGTCGGCGCGAAGCCGCTGCTCGGCGGCGCCCTCCGCGAGGGCAGGTGGTGACCTGACCCGAAACGTGGAGGTCACACCGTCGTCACCTGACCCGACCGAGCCTATACCCGAAGGGGGGACACGCGTGACCCGAGCCGGACTAGCTGAGACGCGCTGTTTTGTCGGATCTCACAGATCGGGCGGGCCGCGCCCGCGCGCGGTTTCGGGGAAAGCGTTCGCCGAGTGGCGCCCGGCGGTGGGAGCCCCGGCGTCGCGCCGGGAGACCACGGTCCCCGCTCACCGCAGCGCCGGCAGGACGCGTTCGCCGAACGCCTCGACGAACGCGTCCTGGCGACGCCCGACATGATGCAGGTAGAGGCGGTCGGCGCCCGCGTCGCGCAAGGCGGCCAGCCGGGCGGTCAGCTCGCCGAGGTCCGCGGAGACCAGGACGGCACGCCGTACCTCGTCGATCCCGACGTCCCGGCTCAGCTCGTCGAACGCGCGGGTCGTCGGAGTGTTCGCGGCCACCTCGGGCGAGCCGGTGTTGGTGCGCCACTGGTCCAGTGCCACCGCCTCGGCCTCCGCCGTCGTCGGCGCCCACGACAGGTGCGCCTGGACGATCACCTCCCCCGCGCCGGCCTCCCCCCGGTACGCCTCGATGATCCGGCGCAGGTCCGCCACGGGCTGGTTCACGGTGATCAGGCCGTCCGCCCATGCGGCGTGCCGCCGTGCCGTCGCCGGTGTCAGGGCGGGGCACAGCAGCGGCGGCACGACGTCGGGCAGGGTCCACAGACGGGCCTGGCGCGCGACGACCAGGCCGGTGTGATCCACGTCCTGGCCGAGCAGCAGCGCGCGGATCACCTGGACGCACTCCTCCAGCCGCCGGTCGCGCTCGGCCTTCGGGGGCCAGGGCTCTCCGGTCACGTGCTCGTTGAGGTTCTCGCCCGAGCCCAGCGCCACCCAGAAACGGCCCGGGAACATCGCGCCGAGCGTCGCGATCGCCTGCGCCACCACGACGGGGTGGTAGCGCCACCCGGGCGCGCAGACCGTGCCGAACGACAGGCCGGTCACCGCCAGCGCCGCGCCGAGCCACGACCACGCCAGCGACGACTGGCCCTGCCGGACGCTCCACGGCGCGATGTGATCGGAGCACATCGCGGCGTCGAAGCCGGCGTCCTGGGCGAGCCGGGCCACGCGCAGCCCTTCGACCGGGTGCAGCTGCTCGTGGGAGACGTGGAGGCCGATGACGGTCACGCGTCGTCCCCGCGCTCGCCGCCGGGCCCGTGCTCCGCCCCGCGGACGCCGCGGGCTCCCTCCCGGCCGCCGCCCGGTCCGACGTCGACGCCCCCGGCGCCGCCGTCGGCGCTGCGCCGCAGCCACCGGTACCCGTACCCGGCCAGGCGGATCCGGCCGTCGGCCCCCACCGGCGAGTAGTCCTGGTCCACGTGCACGTCGACGTAGCGCGCCGCGCCCTCGCGCAGGGCGGAGACCTCCTCGTCCGGCAGGGTGGCGTCCACGCCCTCGTCCGCCAGGTTGCTGAGCAGCAGCACGCCGGACTCCTCGACCTCGTACCGCAGCGCCAGGACCGAGGGGGCGCCGACGTCGCACGGCACCGGCCGGACGCGGCCCAGCTCGCTCATGCCCAGGTGGGCACGCACGAGTCCCCCGACCCGTCGCAGCAGCGACCCGTCGCGCACGTTCTGCTCGTCCACGTTCACCCGGTCCGGGCCGTAGGGGCCGGTGATGACGGGCGCCGGGAAGGTGTCCGGCGGTGCGCCGGAGAAGCCGGCCGACGGCGTCGCCGACCACTGCATGGGCGTGCGGACCGCTTCCCGCTCCGGCCTGTCGAGGTCGTCCCCCATCCCGATCTCGTCGCCGTACCGCAGCACCGGGGGCCCCGGCAGGGAGAAGAGGACGGCGTGGGCCAGGGCGAGGCGGCGTGGGTCGCCGCCGAGCATCGGGGCCAGGCGGCGGCGCATACCCCGGCCGTAGATGCGCATCGACTCCTCGGGCGCGAACGCGTCGAGCACCTCCCGCCGTTCCTCCGGGGACAGCTGCTCCAGGTCCAGCTCGTCGTTGTTGCGCAGCCAGTGGACGTACGTGCCGCCCGAGGGCGGGGCGGGCTGCACGCGCAGAGCCCGTTCCAGCGGTTCGGCCCGGCCGCGCGCCAGGGCGAGGAAGAGATGGTTGTTCGTCCAGAAGTCGAGCAGCATCGTCATGCCGTGCTCGCCCTCGGCGCCGAAGTAGTCGGCGTAGCTGTCCGGCTCGACGTCGACCTCCCCGAGCAGGACCGCGCCCGCGCGCTGCGCCGACACGGCGGCCTGCAGGTCACGCATCAGCCACTGCCCGTTCGTGTCCGGGCGTGCCGCCCGGGCCCGTTCGAGCATCAGCGGCACCGCGTCCACCCGGAAGCCCGAGACGCCCATGCGCAGCCAGAACGACACGATGCGGTGGAGCTCGTCGCGCACCCGCGGGTTGTCGAGCGCGAGGTCCGGCTCGTGGGAGTAGAAGCCGTGCCGGTAGAACTGCTGCGCCTCCTCGTCCCACGTCCAGGTGTCCGGTTCCACGTCCGGGAACATGGGCTCGATGTCGTCGCGCGGCTCGTCGGACCACACGTAGTAGCCGCGGTACGGCGAGTCGCGGTGCCGCCGCGCCTCCTGGAACCACGGGTGCCGGTCCGAGGTGTGCTGCGTGACGAGCTCCACGAGCACGTGCAGGCCCAGGTCCTCGGCGGTCTCCAGCAGGCGCGCGACGTCGGCCAGGTCGCCCAGGCGCGGGTCGACGGCGAGGTGGTCGGCCACGTCGTACCCGCCGTCGCGGAAGGGCGACACGTAGAACGGCAGCAGCCAGACACAGGTGACGCCGAGGCCGCGCAGGTAGTGCAGGCGCTCGACGACCCCGAGCAGGTCGCCCCAGCCGTCGTCGTCGGAGTCGACGTACAGGCGGGGGTCGAGCTGGTAGATCACCGCGTCGGTGTACCAGGACGAACGCATGCGCACCGTCAGCTCTCGGACCGGGCGTGGCGGCCGGTCCGCGGGTTCAGGGACGCCGGGTCGGCGTCCTGGTCGGGCTCGTCCTCCTCCGTACGGGGGTCGGGGGACTCGTCGGCGGCGCCCGAGGCGGCCACTCCCGTGCGCGGGTTGAGCTGGTCCGGGTCGGCGTCGGGGTCCTCGACGGGGTCGTAGCCGAGCTGGTCGGTCATCGTCGTCTCCTGTCCACGAGGCGTAGCCGGTGCTGGACCGCGGCTTCCTCTCGCACCGTGACACGGGATGGCGCCGCTCGCATTTCCCCGGGAACCGGACACCTGGACGGCCTCGCCGGCGGCGCGAGAGGACCACTCGGCCTCCTCGCGCCGCCGGCGGACGGCCTAGTCGCGTGCCTCGAAGGGCGTGACCAGCTCGTCGGACTCCGCCATGGTGGTGAACATCCGCCGGAGCGTCTCGGCGTCGTTCAGATGCGGGTACGGCTCGCCGGCGGGCGGGTCGACGCCCAGGAACTCGCACAGCGGGCCCCACCCGTCGGTGGCCGCGAACACCAGGAGACGGTCCGCCGGCAGCGCGGAACGCACGTGCTCGACGTGGCGCTCGAAGATCTCGACCGCCTTCTCCTCGTCCATCGGGACGCCGAGGCCGAAGCCGTCCCCGAGCATCCGCCGCGCCGCGTCGTTCAGGTGCGGGACCAGTTCGGCGAGCTGCCCCATCCGTCCGGGCATCCGGTCGGGGACGGTGGCCATCCCGGTGCTGACACTCTCGTACCACCGCCGCGGGTCCCGGACGGTCAGGACGACCTTCGCCTCGGGGTAGGCCTCGGCCAGCTCCCGCCAGTAGATGGCGGCGGGGAAGTCGACCGCCGACCGGTACCCGGCGAACACGTCACCCCAGTCCGGCGACTCCTGGCCGAACACCGCTCGCCAGCGCTCCACGTGCTCCGGGTGCCGCATGAGCTCGAACATGTGGTAGCACGGCCCGAACCCGAGGCGGTCCAGGGCCGCCTTGAGGGAACTCGTGCCCGTGCGCGGCAATCCGGCACCGATGATCTTCATCCGTGAACCTCCTGTGTCGTCACTCCTGCCGTACGGTCGTGCCGTCCGACAGCCCTCCCGCCCGGAACGTGACGACGCAGGCGCTGGTCAGCGGGCCCGGGCCGCGACGTCCTCGAGGCTCCGCACCGCGGTCGCGACGCCGTTCTCCTCGCGCATCGCCCGTGCGATCCGCTCGGCGTTGATCCGGGCGTCCTGATCCGTCGCGACCTCGATCGCGGCGGCGAGCGCGCCGGCGGTGAGCCGCTTCTGGGGCACGGGCGCCGGGCCCACGCCGAGGCTCTCGACGCGGCGTCCCCAGAAGGGCTGGTCCGCGACGAAAGGGCAGACGACCTGCGGCCGCCCGGACGTGAACGCGGTGCCGGTCGTGCCCGCCCCGCCGTGGTGCACGACCGCCGCGACGTGCGGGAACAGCGTGCGGTAGTCGACGTCGGAGACGGCGTGCACGTAGTCGGGCAGGTCCGTCGTGTCCAGGCCGCCCCAGCCCGCGCCGATGACCAGCCTGCGTCCGGTACGGCGCGCCGCCTCCAGCACGGTGGCGGTGGTCGCCGCGGGATCGGCGCCGGCCATGGACCCGAAGCCGACGAACACGGGAGCCTCGTCCGCTGCCAGGAACTCCTCCAGGTCGCCGGGCAACGGCGACGGCCGTCCGGCGAGGCTCCAGTAGCCCGTGAGCTCCGCCTCGGCGGGCCAGTCGGCCGGACGTGGCAGCACCGTCGGGCTGATGGCGTGCAGGACACAGGCCCGGCCGCCGTCGTGCGCCCGGGTCGGGTCGTGGCGTCCTCGCCGGCGCGGCAGGTGCAGGGCGTCGCGGCGCCAGCGGTCGACGACGTGCCCGAACATCGCCGTCGTGCTCCCCATACCGAGGAACGTGGCCCGGTTCAGGAGCCCGGGCAGGCGCCCGGGGAGCTCCGCGCCGGGCCACGCGAACTCCCGGGTCGGCACGTACATCGGGATGGGCAGGGCCAGCACCGCGGGAATCCGCAGCGCCTCGGCCACGTGCTGGCCGGCCACGATCTGACCGTTGTGCACCACGAGGTCCGCACCCGCGTCGCGCGCGACCGCCCAGGAGTCCTCCAGGACCCGGGTGAACATGGCGGCCATCTTCGGCATGAGCGCCAGCCGGGACCGGATCCCGCCCTCCAGGAGCTCACCGGCCCGGTCGCCGTCGAGCAGCCGCATCGGGCCGTCGTCGACACCGGCGAACGGGACGCCGTGGGACTCGGCGAACCCGGCGAACCGGTGCGGAGCCACGAGCAGCGGCTCGTGGCCGGCGCCGCGCAGGCCCTGGGCGAGCGCGACGAAGGGCTGCACGTCACCCCGGGTCCCGAGCGTCATGATCAGGACCTTCATCGGACCACCGCCTGCGACCGCGTCCATGGGCCACCTTTCCCGAGGATCGTGAAAACGGACTTGCCAGATTGTTTTTACGACGCTAGCCCTCGACGTCGCGACTCGTCAACACCGGCGTCAACACGGGCATCGAGCACGCGGTAGGGTCTGGAAACGGAGCAGCGGAACGTTTTCAGGGGAGGTGCCGCGTGCCGGTGGCATTCACCGAGGCGGAGCGCGAGCGGATCACCGCCGCGCTCAAGGCGTCGGGACGACGGCTCTTCGCCACCGTGGGCCTGCGGAAGACGTCCCTCGCGGCGCTGGTGGGCGACGCCGGCATCGTGAAGTCGACCTTCTACACGTTCTTCGAGTCCAAGGAGGCGCTCTACCTGCACCTCCTGCTGGAGCAGGCGGCGGAGACGCGGCGCCGCACGATCGACGAGGGACTGCACGCCGGCGCCGACGCCCGGGACGCCCTGCGCCGGTTCCTGCACGCGGCGGTCAGCATCCTGGAGACCGATCCCCTGTACCGCAGACTGGTGACGCACCCGGACGAGCTCTCCATGGTGGTCGGCAGGGTCGACGCCGAGACCGCCCGGCTGCCCGGCGAGGACCCGGCGCCCGTCGACTTCGTGAACGACCTCACGGCCTACATCTCCGCACAGCAGGACGCGGGCGCCATCACCGGCTCCGACCCGGCCGTCGTCGTCGGCGCCCTGCGCACGGTGCTGCTCGTGCCCTTGCACGCCGCCGAGTTCGGCGAGGCCTACCCCGCCGTCCTCGACCTCACCATCGACGCACTGACCGCCGGACTCACGCCCGGGACCGCCAGACCCTGACGAGGCTCGGGCGGTCCCGGTCATCAGCGGGCCAGGCGCTCGACCACCGTGCCGTACAGCCACGGTGCACGGGCCGCGGCGGGCACGATGGCCCCACGGGCAGGGCTCGACGCCCAGGCGAGCAGCCCGGTCGTGAGCGTCCGGTAGTCGCGCGTGACCGAGCGCCACGCGCGTTCGTACGCGACGAGGTCGTCCAGGTGCCGGACGACGGCGTCCGCCTGGGCGAGCCCCACGCGGATCCCCTCCCCCGTCAGGGCGTCGACGTAGCCCGACGCGTCGCCCACGAGCCGCACCCGCCCCGCGGCGCGCCGGCGTGACCGGCGGCGCAGCGGCCCGGCGCCGAGCACCGGCCCGGCCCACGCGCCCGCCAGCCGGGCGCGAAGTTCGGGAAACTGGGCGCGCAGCACCGCGTCGAACCCGTCGCCGGAGCGCAGCGTCTCGCGAGGTCCGAGCAGCGCGACCCCGACGGTGTCGGCACCCACCGGTGTCACGTAGGCCTCGGCGTGCCGCGACCAGTGCACCTCGACGAGTTCGCTCCACGGCGACACCCGGAAGTGCCGTCGCAGGCCGTATCGGCGGCGCACCGCCCGGTCACCACGCCCGGGAGCCGCGTCGAGTCCCGCCAGCCGGCGAGTGGTGGAGTGCAGACCGTCGCATCCCAGGACCCAGCCGGCCCGGAGCGTGGACCGGGCGCTCTCGCCGGCCGGGCTCGCAGGCGGACCGCCGGGCGCGATCTCCACCTCGACGCCCCCGGCGTCCTGGCACAACGCTGTGACACGAGCATGCAGCAGCCTCGCGCCGGCGTCGGCGGCGCGGGACCACAGGGCCGCGTGCAACGTCGTCCGCAGCACGCCCCGCCCGGGGCCGCCGGTGAACCGGTGATCGGCGCGGCGGCCACGCGAGCGGTAACTGATACCGGTGAGCGGGTACCCGGGCGGATCGGCGCCGAGCGCCCGGACGGCCCGCAACGCGCCCGGGAGGAGACCCTCCCCGCACGCCTTGTCGAAGGTGCCGGTGCGCCGGTCCACGATCAGCGCCTCCAGGCCCGCGGCCCGCGCGTGGATCGCCGCGGCCAGCCCGACCGGTCCGGCACCCACCACGACGACGTCCGCGTCCAGGTCGCCGCCGCGCATCCCGGTCACCGGGTTCCGCCGGCGGCCAGCCGGAGCGCGCGCTCCTCGGCCGGGATGCGAAAGCGCCCCAGCAGCACCGCGTTGAGCACGGTGAAGCACGTGGCCGTGATCCAGCAGGTGTGCACCAACGGGAGCGCGATGCCCTCGACCACGACGGCCACGTAGTTCGGGTGACGCAGCCACCGGTACGGGCCCCCGGAGACCAGCGGCAGCCCCGGTACCACGATGATGCGCGTGTTCCAGCGGTGCCCCAGCGTGGCCACGCACCACCACCGCAACGCCTGCCCGGCGAGCACCAGGACGAACATCGGCACACCGAGCCACGGCAGGAAGGGCCGCCCGGCGACCACGGCCTCCACGACGCACGCGACCAGCAGCCCGCTGTGCAGGGCCACCATCGCCGGGAAGTGCCCCCTCCCCGACTCGACGCCGCCGCGGGCGAAGGACCAGCGCGCATTGCGCGCCGAGACGGCGAGCTCGGCGACCCGCTCCACCGCCGTGGCAGCCACGAGCACCACGTAGAACCCCACCATCTCAACGCCCTTCCAGTCGCAGGAGCACCAGCTCGCAGGCCACGCCCGGGCCGAACGCCATGAGCACCGCGGGCGACCCCGGTGGCGCCTCGGACCTCGCGAGCGTTCTGGCCAGGACGTCGAGCACGGACGACGACGACAGGTTCCCCGCGCACGCCAGGCTCGCCCGGCTCTCCCGGACGGCCGTCTCGGGCAGCCCGAGCGCGTCCCGCACGGCGTCGATCACCTTCGGCCCGCCGGCGTGCACCACCCAGGTCGGTACCTCGGCCGGTGTCAGCCCGTGCTCGACCAGCAGCGCCTTCACATCGGCGGGCAGGTGCGCCCGCAGCAGATCCGGCAACCCGGCGGCGAGCACGATCGCGAACCCTGTGTCACGCACCTCCCAGCCGAGCGCCTCCGTGGTCCCCGGGTAGAGCCGCGAGTACGTGTCGACCACGCGGGCCGGTCGCGGCCGGACAGCGGGCGGATCCGCCACGACGGGAGCCGCCGCGGCCTGAGCCAGCGGGTGCCCGGACCCCACGACGACGACAGCCGCCGCACCGTCGCCGAACAGCCCGGACGCCACGAGGTTCGCCATCGAGTCGTCGTCGTGCTGGAGGGTCAGCGAGCACAGCTCGACCGACACCAGGAGCGCCACGTCGCGCGGACGGCCCAGCAGGTGATCGTGGACCCGCGCCAGTCCGCCCGCCCCGCCCGCGCACCCCAGGCCGAACGACGGCGTCCGGCGCACGTCGCCGCGCAGCCCCAGGCGCTCGGACAGCAGGACGTCCAGGGACGGCGCCGCCACCCCGGTCACCGAGGTCGCGAACACGTGGTCGACGTCCTCCGGCTCGAGCCCCGCCGCGGCCAGCGCCCGCCGGCACGCGCGCTCGGCCAGCGCCGCACCCTCGCGGACGAACACCGCGTTGGTGGCGCCCAGCGACCGCAGACCCGCGTACTCCTCCAACGGCAGCACCAGGTGACGATGATCCACACCGGCGCTCCCGTGCAGGCGCCGCAACAGCGCACCCCGTGCCGGGTCCCGCGCCACCAGCGGCCCCACGACCTCGGTGATCGCCTCCTGGGCATACACATGCCCGGGCAGCACCGGCTCCACGGCCACGACACACGACATCTCAGCATCCTGACGCAGGACCCGCCCACCCGCGCGCCGAGAACGCCGCACCGCCGGCCAGGCACCGGGACGCCGGCGTGCGCCCCCGCGCGCCGACCGCGGCGCACGACTAGCGTGCCGCCCATGACCTCCGGCACGGAAACCCGCGCCCTCGCCCGCGGCCTGCTGCTCGCCTCCCACGCGGCCCCGGCCGCCGTCGTGACAGGTCTGGCCGCCGCGCTCGCCGCGGCACTCGGATCGGACGTGCCCACCGTCGCACTGGTCACCCTGGCGGTCGGCACCGGCCAGCTCTCCGTCGGATGGTCCAACGACTGGATCGACGCCGCGCGGGACACCGCTGTCGGACGGACCGGCAAGCCCGTGGTGGCCGGTCTCGTCACCGCCCGGGACCTGCGCACGGCCGCGTTCGCGGCGCTCGCGGTGTGCGTGGTCGCGTCGCTGACGCTGGGGGTCCCGGCCGGCGCGGCCCACCTCGTGGCCGTGGCCGGCGCGTGGGCGTACAACGCCTGGCTCAAGGCGACCGCCTGGTCCTGGGCTCCCTACGCACTGTCGTTCGGGCTGCTGGCCGTCTTCGTCGTCCTCGCCGCGCCCGGGCCGCGCCTCCCCGCGGGCTGGGCCGTGGCCGCGGCGGCCTTGCTGGGCGTCGGGGCGCATGTCGCGAACACGCTCCCCGACCTGGAGGACGACGTGGCGACCGGGGTGCGAGGCCTGCCGCACCGGCTCGGCCGCCGCGCGTCCGGCGTCCTGGCCCCCTGCCTCCTGGTGTCGGCGGCCGGCGTGGTGGTGCTGGGCCCGGCCGGCGCACCAGGACCCGTGGAGTGGGCGGGAGGCGTCCTCGCCGCCGGCCTCGCACTCGCGGCGGGCGTCACGGCACTCACCCGGCCGCACAGCCGGGCGCCGTTCGGTCTCGGCATGGGCGTCGCCGTGGTGTGCGTGGCCCTGCTGGCGCTGGCCACCGCGGACATCGCGGTCGTGCCGTGACCGCGGCTCGGACCTGCGCCTCTCCAGGGCATCCGCGCCGCGGTCCCGGCCGCGGTCTCCTCGGTCGGGCCCTCGCCGTGGGAGCGTGAGGAGTCACCGGCGTGACCGCCGTGAGAGCCGTGCCACCGATCATGCGGCGGCAGGGCCGATTCGGTTCAGATGTCGAGGCTCAGATGTCGAGGAGGTCCGGGCTGAGACCCGACTCGGTGTCCGGGATGCCGAGTTCCGCCGCGCGCTTGTCCGCGGTCGACAGCAGCCGGCGGATCCGCCCGGCCACCGCGTCCTTGGACAGCTGCGGGTCGGCGAGCCGGCCCAGCTCCTCCAGCGACGCCTGCTTGTGCGCCAGCCGCAGCTCGCCGGCCTGCTTCAGGTGGTCCGGCACGTCGTCGCCCAGGATCTCGAACGCCCGCTGCACCCGCGCCCCGGCCGCGACCGCGGCCCGGGCCGAGCGACGCAGGTTGGCGTCGTCGAAGTTCGCCAGGCGGTTCGCCGTCCCGCGCACCTCACGCCGTGCGCGGCGCTCCTCCCACACCGTGAGCGTCTCGGGCGCACCGATCCGGCGCAGCATCGTCGCGATCGCGTCCCCGTCCCGCACGACCACCCGGTCGATCCCTCTCACCTCGCGCGACTTGGCCGGCACGCCCAGCCGCCGTGCCGCGCCGACGAGGGCGAGCGCCGCCTCCGGCCCCGGGCTCGTGATCTCCAGCGACATGGACCGCCCCGGCTCCGTGAGCGACCCGTGCGCCAGGAACGCGCCTCGCCACACGGCCTCGGCCTCGGCCACACCCGACGACACCACCTCCGGCGCCAGCCCGCGCACGGGCCGCCCGCGGGCGTCGAGCAGGCCTGTCTGCCGGGCCAGCGACTCCCCGTCGCGCACCACCCGGACCACGAACCGCGACGACTTCCGGATGCCGCCCGCCTGCACCACGATCAGCTCGCTGGTGTGCCCGTACAGCTCCTGGATCGCCTGGCGCAGCCTGGTGGCCGCGGACTCGTTGTCGAGCTCGGCCTCGATGACCACGCGGCCCGAGATGATGTGCAGCCCACCGGAGAACCGCAGCGTCGCGGACACCTCGGCCTTGCGGCACGACGTCTTCGCCACCCGCACGCGTGCGAGCTCCTCCTTGACCTGTCCCGTGAGCGCCATGGCCGCCATCCTGCCACGCTCCGGCCGGCTTGCCACGAGAAGAATCGCGGAGGGTCGAGTGAAATGTCCCGGCGTGTTGCTCTGCTGTCCGGAGCCGCCGGGATCAGCCCTGGTCCCCGCCGTCACACGTCCCCGAAGACGTCCTCGAACACGTCACGGTACGCCGCCGCCAGCCGCAGCGCGTCGTGCCGCGCCGTGCCGTCACCCCGCCGCACCTGCCGCATCAGCAGCCGGGCACCCATCCGGCCCGCGGCGTCCTGCAGCTCCGACACGTCCTCGACCGCCGACGGGTCCGCCACCACGGCGTCGATCCGCAGGCCTGGGGCGTGCTTGTGCAGCGCCTCCAGATGGTCGACGGCGGTCAGCCCCGCCGTTTCCCCGCCGTCCGCCGACAGATTGAGCGTCACGCACGTGCGGGCCGTCGTGTCGTGCAACGCCTGCGCCAGCTCCGGAACCAGCAGGTGCACCAGCACCGACGAATACCAGGAGCCCGGACCGAGCACCACCCAGTCCGCCTCCAGCACCGCCTCGACCGCCTCACCGCTCGCCGGCGGGTCCGACGGCACCAGCCGGAGCTGCTCGATCCGCCCGTCCGTCACCGCGACGCGACTCTGCCCCACCACGGTCTCCACCGCGGGCCGCCCCGGCCCGGTCTCGTGCGGTTCCCGGCGTACGTCCGCCTCCACGACCAGGGGCACGGACGCCATCGGCAGCACCCGCCCCCGCGCGCCCAGCAGCTTGCCCACCCAGTCCAGCCCCGCCACCGGGTCCCCGAGCAGCTCCCACAACGCCACGATGAGCAGGTTGCCCACCGCGTGGTTGTCCAGGCCGCCGTCGGACCGGAACCGGTGCTGCAGCATCGCGCTCCAGGTCCGGCCCCACTCCGAGTCGTCGCACAGCGCCGCGAGCGCCATGCGCAGGTCGCCCGGCGGCAGCACCGAGAGCTCGTCCCGCAGCCGCCCGGAGGACCCGCCGTCGTCGGCCACCGTGACGACGGCGGTGAGCCGGTCGGACATGAGACGCAGGGCGGACAGGGAGGCCGACAGGCCGTGCCCTCCGCCGAGCGCCACGACCGCCGGGTTCTTGCTCCATTCTGGCCTCATCGGCGCCTTCCTGCCCCTCCTGTGACATCTCCTCGTACCCGGCCACCGGCACGGGCCGCGTCCCTCGGCACCCGTCCATCGCCGGGCCCGGCCGCGATGTCCGCGCTCCTACTCGCGTCCGAGGTCGCGCGCCGCCACCCGCACGCGATGCCCGGCCGCGCGCAGGCGTTCCGCGATGGCGTCGGCCATCGCGACCGAGCGGTGCTTGCCGCCCGTGCAGCCCACGGCGATCGTGGCGTAGCGCTTCTCCTCCTCGAGGTAGCCCGCGAGCACGGGTTCGAGGGCCGACACGTACCGGTCCACGAACTCGGCCGCCCCGGGACGGGCGAGCACGTACTCCCGCACCGGAGCATCGTGGCCGGTCAGATGGCGCAGCTCGGTGATCCAGTAGGGGTTGGCCAGGAACCGTACGTCGACCACGTGGTCCGCGTCCAGCGGGATGCCGTACTTGAACCCGAACGAGAGCAGGGTGATCCGCAGCGCCTCCTGGGACGGGTCGGCGATGGACCGCCGGATCTCTCGGGACAGGTCGTGCACCGACAGGTCGGAGGTGTCGATCGCGATGTCGGACCGCTCCTTGATGGTGGCCAGGAGCGACCGCTCGGCCGTGATCCCGTCGAGGATCCGCCCGTCCCCCTGCAGCGGGTGCGGGCGGCGGACCTGCTCGAAGCGCCGCACCAGCACCTCGTCCGACGCCTCCAGGAACAGGATGCGGTAGGCGACGTCGCGCTCGCTCATGTGCGCGAGCACCTTGTCGAGCTCGCTGAAGAACTCCCGGCCGCGCACGTCGACGACCGCCGCCACGCAGTCGATCGTCGACCCCTTGCTCATCAGGTCCACCAGTGGGACCAGCATCATCGGGGGCAGGTTGTCGACCACGTACCAGCCGAGATCCTCCACGACGGCGGCCGCGTGCGACCGGCCCGCGCCGGACATGCCGGTGATGATGAGGACCTCGGGCTGGGGATCGGCGGGCGCGGGGGCCGCGTCCGCGTCGATCGCCGCGATGCCCGACGGTGCGGTCGTCGGGGACGGTTCGTTCATGCGTCCCAGCATGCCAGCCGCGGCACGCCTACCGCTGCTCCGCCTCGCCGGAGGCCCGCTCCCCCTCCCCGCCGCCCGACGCGGGAGCCAGCGCCCGGACGACGGCGGCCGCGGTCGCCGCACCCATGCCCCGGACGGTCGCGATCTCCTCGGCGCTCGCGGCGCGCAGCTTCTTGACGGAGCCGAAGTGCGCCAGCAGGGCCTTCTTGCGGGCGGGGCCGAGCCCGGGCACGTCGTCGAGCACGGAGGCGACCATGCCCTTGCTGCGCCGCCTGCGGTGCGCCTGGATCGCGAACCGGTGGGCCTCGTCGCGGACGCGCTGCAGCAGGTAGAGACCCTCGGACGAGCGGCGCAGGATGACCGGGTAGTCGTCGCCGGGGATCCACACCTCCTCGAGGCGCTTCGCGAGACCGCACAGGGCGACGTCGGTGACGCCGAGCTCCTCCAGGGCCCGCGCGGCGGCGGCGACCTGGGGCGGGCCGCCGTCGACCACAACGAGGCTCGGGGGGTAGGCGAATCGCCTGGAGTCCTCGGGGCGTGCGGCGTCCTCGGGGTCGACCTCGCCGGACGCGAGCTCGACGTCGCCGGACTTGAGGCGGTCGGAGAGGTAGCGTTTGAAGCGACGGGTGATGACCTCGTGCATGGCGGCGGTGTCGTCCCGTGCGCCGTCGCCCTCGGGCCCGCGCACGCTGAACGTGCGGTACTCGCTCTTGCGCGGCAGGCCGTCCTCGAACACCACCATGGACGCCGACTGGTAGGTGCCGCCGGTGTGGGAGACGTCGTAGCACTCGATGCGCAGCGGGGCGCTGTCCAGGTCGAGCGCCTCCTGGATCTCCTGGAGCGCCTGACTGCGGGTGGTCAGGTCGCCCGCACGGCGGGTCTTGTGCAGCACCAGCGAGTGCTCCGCGTTCCGCCGGACGGTGGCGGCGAGCTCCTTCTTGTCGCCGCGCTGCGGTACCCGCAGGTCGACGCGCGCCCCCCGCAGCCCCGTCAACCAGGCCGTGACCTGCCCGGGGTCGGGCGGGAGGACCGGAACCAGTACCTCGCGCGGCACGGCGTCGCTCGGCGCCCCCTCTCCGCGGCGCCGCAGGCGCGCCTCGTCCCCCGGGCGTGCGGTACCGGGTTCCTCGTCGGCGCCGGGCTCGGCCTCCAGGTCGGCGACGGCACCGTACACCTGCTGCAGCAGGTGCTCCACGAGCTCGGCGTCCGAGATGTCCTCCACCTTCTCCACGACCCAGCCGCGCTGCCCGCGGATGCGCCCGCCGCGCACGTGGAACACCTGCACGGCCGCCTCCAGCTCGTCCCCGGCCAGCGCGAACACGTCCGCGTCGGTACCGTCGCCGAGCACGACGGCGTTCTTCTCGGTGGCGCGGCGCAGCGCCTCGATGTCGTCGCGCAGCCTGGCTGCCCGCTCGTACTCCATCGCCTGGGCGGCCTCGGTCATCTCGCTCGTCAGCCGCTTCTCGAACCGCTTGGTCTCGCCGGACATGAAGTCGCAGAAGTCGAGCGCGAGCTCGCGATGATCCTCGGGGCTGATCCGCCCGACGCACGGCGCCGAGCACTTGTCGATGTACCCCAGCAGGCAGGGCCGCCCCGACCGGGCGGCGCGCCGGTAGACACCCGCCGAGCACGTGCGGATCGGGAACACGCGCAGCACCTGGTCCAGGGTCTCGCGGATGGCCCAGGCGTGGCCGTACGGACCGAAGTACCGCGTGCCCTTGCGCTTGGCACCGCGCATCACCTGCGCGCGGGGGATCTCCTCACCCAGCGTGACCGCCAGGTACGGATACGACTTGTCGTCCCGGTACTTCACGTTGAACCGCGGGTCGTACTGCTGGATCCACGTGTACTCGAGCGCGAGCGCCTCCACCTCGGTGCCCACGACCGTCCACTCGACCGACGCGGCCGTGGTCACCATCGTGCGCGTGCGGTGATGCAGGTTCGCGAGGTCCTGGAAGTAGTTCGAGAGGCGCTGGCGCAGGTTCTTCGCCTTGCCGACGTAGATCACGCGCCCGTGCTCGTCACGGAAGCGGTACACGCCCGGGGAGGTCGGGATCTCGCCGGGCCTGGGACGGTAGGTCGCCGGATCTGCCATGCCCTGAACCCTAGAACAGGTGTCTGACAGAGTTCTCCCGGCCGCCGGGGCCGCGCCGGCGCGGCCTACGCCGCCGCGCGCACGAGCGGGACCGGCTCGACGAGCACCTGGAAGTTCACCGAGCGGGCGATGAAGCACATGCCGTGCGCCTTGTGGTGCAGTGCGGCGATCTGCTCGTCGGTGGCCAGTTCGCCGTCGTCGGCCACGATCCGGGGGCGGAGCGTGACGTCGGTGAACTGCCCCTCGCCGCGCGCCTCGACGCGCATCGTGCCGGTCGCCGAATCCGAGTACTCCCGCACCACGAGTCCGCTGACCGCGGCCAGGTGCAGGAACCACAGCATGTGGCACTGGCTGAGGCTCGCCACGAACAGCTCCTCCGGGCTGTACCGCGTCTCGTCGCCACGGAACGCCGGGTCCGACGACCCGGGCAACGGCGGCTTGTGCGGCAACAGGACGTCGTGGTCGCGCGAGTACGCGGTGTACGACGACGTGCCCGTGTCGCCCGCGCCGGTCCAGGTCACCTCGACGGCATAGTCATGGGTGGCTCCGCTCATGCTGCTCACCCTAGCGGCGAGGTGTGACGACGGCCACGTCTCGGCCCCCGGTCTCACGCCGGTGGGATGTGGCGGACCGTGACCGCGCTCTGCTCCTTCGGGGTGCGCCCGCCCTCCACGCCGACGAGTTCGAGCTCCCCCTCGCCGAACAGGTCCACGTGCCCGCCGACCTCCACGTCGACCTGCGCACGCCGTCCGTCGTCCGACCGCACGAGAAGACGCGCCGTGGGCACGCCGGCGCGCGGTCCGGCGATCATCACGCCCACGCGCGTGGCGCCGATCCGTGTCTGTGCACTCTGCTTCACCCGGACCACCGGGTTCGTGCCCGCCCCCGCTCCCGCGTCGTCGGGTGTCCCCGCGCCGGCCGCGCCCGCGTCGTCCGTCATGGTCGTTCCTCCCACTCGCTCGCCGGCCTCGGTCACGACATCGACCCGCCGTAGGTCACGGTCTCGAAGTTCTCATAGAACTCGTCGGCCGTCATCGTGATCGTCCCCGGCTTGGTCTCCCCGTCCGAGCCCGTGCCGCCGCCCGGCCCCCAGGGGTTGACCAGCGTGATCGTCTTGCCGTCCTCCGAGACGCTCTCCACCGTGTAGACGTGGTTGTTCACGACCTCCTTGTCCGGAGGCGGATCGCCGAACCAGCCACCGCCGTCCGGACTGGACGCCACGACCGGCTCGCCGTTCTCCAGGCGCTCGCCGATGGACTCCAGGCTCGGCGGGTCCTGCCACGGCCAGGTCGGGTCGAGCGAGTCGCTCGACGTGTCCTTGCCCGTCATCATCTCCAGCGCCCTCGCCGGGTTGTCGTACTCGATGTCGTCGTACTCGCCGCCCAGGAACTCCACGGCGGCCTTCTCGTAGATGGAGATCCACGACGGGTCCCCGCTCGGATCGCCGGCCGCGCCTTCGTACACGTTGGAGTCCACGGTGATCTCCACCGGCTCGCCGTCCTCGTAGAACGTCACGGTGTGGGTGCCGTCCTCCGCGTTGTACTTGATGTGGTCCTGGATCCACTCCGGGTTCTGCTCCGCGATGGCACCCGCCGAGGCGAGGAACCAGCAGTCGGCGAGACTCCCCTGGTCGATCTCGCTCGCGTCGATCGCCTGGTCGTCGAGCGGCACCTCGCCGGCGTCCTCGAGGTCGCCGAGGTCGCCCACGGCCTTGTCCCCCTGGCCCTCGGACGAGCTCAGGTCCGTCCCCTCAGGGGCGGGACGGGGCGCCGAGGGACCGGCGCCGGGCCCTCCGCCGTCGTACGACTCGCTCGTCCGCTCCTGGTCGTCCGCGTTCTCGACGACCCGCCGGCCGGCCTCCATGAGGTCCTGCGCGGCCGCGCGCAGAGCCGCGGCGTGCGTCGTGTGCCACTCGTCGACGAACCCGTCGTGGTCCGGACCGGACCAGGCCGCCGCCGTCACGGCCTCGGTGACGCGGCCGACCGCGGCCTCGAGCACGTCACCGTGCCGCGCCATCGCATTTCCCAGTGTTCGCAGCGCTGCGATATCTGCGCCGTACATCTCCGACATCCCCGGCACCCTCCCTCGTCGGGGATCACTGTAGAGCACCACCTGCAGCGCCACCACCACCTGCGATGGGCACTTCGCCCCATGGCGCGCCGGGCCCGGATCGGCCACACTCCGCTCCGCCCGAGCCGGCTCGGGCGCGCCGGGCCCGGCCACGCCAGCCGCTCCACGCCTGCCGGATCGACGGCGCCGCAGGCCCGATCGCGCCGCCCGCGCGGTGCGCCGGGTGGCGGCCGGTGAGCTCGTGGCGGGCCGCCGTACATGCTGTGCCCTTCGTCACACGGCGGCGACCCGTCAAGGTCCTGCGCGACGGGCGTGCCCCCCTTCGAGGGCGGAGCGGCGAGCGGCAGGCCAAGGTCACGAATCGTCAACGATTCAGCCGGTTTCGCGTTGCCCACGGCATCCGTCGGCCTTCGCGCTTGGCACACTTTTCCCGCGCGCGGTCACAGATCGGTCACTCCCACGAAACGCCTGATGAGGAAGGATTTCACAACTCGGATCGGATCAAGGGTCTAGGACCTCTTTGCCGGATATGCGAGTCTTAGTGGTAGTTACCCACACGCGGCAAACCCCAGGGGTGATTTCCGTGCCGACCAGCACAGACGCCACGGCCACCTACGACGACATCGCACCGCTCATCTGCGTCACGCGACCCTACTACGCGCTCGAGGACCTCCGCAGCACCACCCCCGGGCGTGCCACCGCCGTCATCCCCGTCCAGGCCCCACCCGGACGCCAGACCCAGGTCATCAGCGTGGGCGAGGTCGGCCGCCACCTGGCGGTCCTCGGCCTGTCCGCCGCCGCCACCCGCAACCCCGCGGACGGGCGTCACTTCTACCTCGCGAACCGCGCCGTGGGACGGATGTACCCCGCCGGCGAGTCGCCCGCTCCCGGGCCGCTGATCGGCACGGCCGTGGTCCAGGGCCGGAATCGCCGGCAGGCCGTCGTGCACACCGAGCTCCGCGATTCGGCCGGCGCCCTCGTCGCCCGGATGGACGTGCAGTACAAGGTGATGACCGCCGCCGTGTTCTACCGGCTCATGGGGCCACCCACCGAGACGGACGCCGACTCGCCCGAGAACCCCTACGCGGCCCCGATGCCCGTGTCCGACGTGTCCGTCCACGAGCAGTACGGCTGCGCGAAGCTCGACGTGCGGGCCGAGATGTGCCGCGGCCACTTCGACGGCTTCCCCGCCCTGCCCGTCTCGATGGCGAGCTACGCCTCGTTCGAGGTGTTCCATCAGGTGCTCGACCTGACCGCCGGCCCGGGCGCCCGCTGGCGGTGCGGCGCGTTCCGGCTGAAGGCCGAGCACCTGGCCATGGCCGGGCAGACGTGCACGGTCGAGATCGAGCCCACCAAGCCCCGCCTCGCCTCGCAGGCGTTCAGCGGCACCGTACGCACGGCCGAGCAGCGCAAGGCGGTCCGCATCTGGGTCGACTACGACGTCGTCTGACGCTCCGTCAGCCCGCGACGGCGGCCTTGCGCCGCCGCGCCCGGCTCTTCGCGGCGTCCGTGGCCTTGGTGACCTTCCGCTCGCCGTTCGCCGACGACCCCACCGGCACCGTCCCGTCGAGGATCTCCGCGAGGAACGTCCCGGTGTGCGACTCGGGCACCCGCGACACCGCCTCCGGCGTTCCCTCGGCGACCACCAGGCCACCACCGGAGCCGCCCTCCGGGCCCATGTCGACCACCCAGTCGGCGTTCTTGACGACGTCGAGGTTGTGCTCGATGACGATCACCGAGTTGCCCTTGTCCACCAGCGACTGCAGCACGCCGAGCAGTTTGCGGATGTCCTCGAAGTGCAGGCCGGTGGTCGGCTCGTCGAGCACGTAGATCGTGCGCCCCGTGGACCGCTTCTGCAGCTCGGTCGCGAGCTTCACGCGCTGCGCCTCCCCGCCGGACAGGGTCGGGGCGGGCTGCCCGAGCCGGACGTACCCCAGGCCGACGTCGACCAGCGTCTTCATGTAGCGCGAGATCGCGGGGAACGCCTCGAAGAACTCCGCGGCCTCCTCGATCGGCATGTCGAGCACATCGGCGACGGTCTTCCCCTTGAAGTGCACCTCGAGGGTCTCGCGGTTGTAGCGCGCCCCGTGGCACACCTCGCACGGCACGTAGACGTCGGGCAGGAAGTTCATCTCGATCTTGATCGTCCCGTCGCCCGTGCACGCCTCGCACCGGCCGCCCTTGACGTTGAACGAGAACCGGCCCGGGCCGTAGCCGCGCACCTTCGCCTCGGTGGTCTCCGCGAACAGCTTGCGCACCCGGTCCCACACGCCCGTGTAGGTGGCCGGGTTCGAGCGCGGCGTCCGCCCGATCGGCCCCTGGTCCACGTGCACCACCTTGTCGAGGTGGTCCAGACCGGTGACCCGCGTGTGCCGCCCGGCCACCTGACGGGCGCCGTTGAGCTCGTTCGCCAGCACGGTGTGCAGGATCGAGTTCACCAGGGTCGACTTGCCCGACCCCGACACGCCCGTGACCGCCGTGAAGACACCCAGCGGGAACGACACGTCGATGTCCCGCAGGTTGTTCTCGCGCGCTCCGATCACCGTGAGCCTCTTGCCCGGGTCCACGGGCCGCCGCACCGCGGGGACGGGGATCTCCCGCTGCCCCGCCAGGTACGCGCCCGTCACGGACTCGGCCGACTCCAGCAGCCCGGCGAGGTCGCCCGAGTGGACGATGCGCCCGCCGCGCTCACCGGCGCCCGGGCCCACGTCGACGATCCAGTCCGCCGCGCGGATCGTGTCCTCGTCGTGCTCGACGACGATCAGCGTGTTACCCAGGTCCCGCAGGCGCGTCAGTGTCTCGATCAGCCGGCGGTTGTCCCGCTGGTGCAGCCCGATCGACGGCTCGTCCAGCACGTACAGGACGCCCACCAGCCCGGACCCGATCTGCGTGGCGAGGCGGATGCGCTGCGCCTCCCCGCCGGACAGCGTGCCGGCGGGGCGCTCGAGGGTGAGGTAGTGCAGGCCGACGTCCAGCAGGAAGCCGAGCCGCGCGTGGATCTCCTTGAGCACCTCGGCCGCGATCTGCCGTTCGCGCTCCCCCAGCTCCAGGCCCTTGAGGAACTCCGCCGCGTCGGCGATCGGCAGGCGGCACACCTCGGCGATGGACCGGCCGCCCACCTTCACGGCGAGGACCTCGGGCTTGAGGCGTGCGCCGTCGCACACGGGGCACGGCACCTCCCGCATGAACGCCTCGTACTTCTCCTTGGACCAGTCCGAGTCGGTCTCCCGGTGCCGCCGCTCCAGGAACGTGACCACGCCCTCGAACCCCGTCGAGTACTGCCGCTCACGACCCCACCGGTTGCGGTACCGCACGTGCACCTCGTGGTTGCGCCCGTGCAGCACGGCCTCCTTGGCCCGCTGCGGCAGCGCGCGCCAGGGGGCGTCCATGTCGAACTTCATCTCTTCCGCGAGCGCCGTCAGCACCCGCTCGAAGTACTCGCTGGAGGTCTGCGCCCACGGGACGACCGCGCCGTCGCGCAGCGACTTCTCCTCGTCGGGCACCACGAGGTCCGGGTCGACCTCGAGGCGGAATCCGATGCCGGTGCACTCGGGGCAGGCGCCGTAGGGTGCGTTGAAGGAGAAGGTGCGCGGCTCGATCTCGTCGAGCGCGAGCGGGTGGTCGTTGGGGCAGGAGCGCTTCTCGGAGTACTTGCGGAAGCGATCGGGATCGTCGGCGTCGAGGTCGACCAGGTCGATCATGACGAGGCCGCCGGCCAGCCCGAGGGCCGTCTCGACGGAGTCGGTGAGCCGGCGCTGCACGCCCTCGCGGGCGACGAGCCGGTCCACGACGACCTCGATGTCGTGCTTGAGCTTCTTCTCGAGCGACGGCGGCTCGGTGAGCTGGACGACCTCGCCGTCGACCCGGGCGCGGGCGAAGCCCTTCGCGGCGAGTTCCTTGAACAGGTCGGCGTACTCGCCCTTGCGGCCCCGCACGACGGGGGCGAGCACCTGGTAGCGCGTCCCCTCGGGCAGTTCCAGGACGCGGTCGACGATCTGCTGCGGGGTCTGGGACCGGATCTCCTCGCCGCACACCGGGCAGTGCGGCGTGCCGGCCCGCGAGAAGAGGAGGCGCAGGTAGTCGTACACCTCGGTGATGGTCCCGACGGTCGAGCGCGGGTTCCGGTTCGTGGACTTCTGGTCGATCGACACCGCGGGGCTCAGGCCCTCGATGAAGTCGACGTCGGGCTTGTCCATCTGACCGAGGAACTGCCGCGCGTACGCGCTCAGCGACTCGACGTAGCGGCGCTGGCCCTCGGCGAAGATCGTGTCGAAGGCGAGCGAGGACTTCCCGGACCCGGACAGGCCCGTGAAGACGATCAGCGCGTCCCTGGGAAGGTCCAGGTCTGCGTTCTTCAGGTTGTGCTCACGCGCACCAGATACGACCAGCCGATTGCTCACCCGAGCATCCTAGGCCGAGACTCTGACATTCGCACGCGTGTTCTACGACACGTCGGTGAAGGATCGTCGCGAACCTCAGGCGAAGCCGCCGATCACCACCGTCCACTCGCGCGCGGAACGGGCCGTGACCAGGCCTTGCGCCCGGAACGGATCCTCGTCGAGCAGTCCGAGCGCGGCCTCCGGCGAGTCCGCCTCCACGACGAGGAGCGCGCCGGCGGCCGTCGTCGTCCCGTCCTCGGTGACGACGGCGGGCTGCGGGCCCGACGCGCGCAGCGTCCCCGCCTCGTGCAGGCCACGCAGGAAGGCACGGTGGTCGGCGCGGTGTGCGTCCAGCGCCGCGGCGTCGTCGGCGTACACGTAGGTCACGGCGTAGGTCGTCATACGGGTCATTCTGCCGGGTCCGGGCGGGCGACGTGACCGCCGGTCGCCCGCCGCCCCGACCCCGCCCTCCCCGCCGCAGAACGACGCCGGCGCCCGCCCCCGGTCTTCTCGGGGACGGGCGCCGACGCCTCACCGGATGCGCGTGCACCGGGCCGCGCGCACCCGGCGGGGCGCGTGACTCACGCGTCCGAGCCGGCCTCCGCCACCTCGGCGTGGGCCAGGGTCACGAGCGCCTGGGCGTGCGCGGCGTGCTGCCACTTGCCCAGGTCGCCGACGCTCGTGATCTTGAGTGCCGCGAGCGCCTCGTCGTGCCTGGGGCTCAGGCCGAGCAGCGCCGACGGCGGGGCGGCGAGGATCTCGTTGATGCTCTTGCCGCGGTAGTCCTTGTCGACGAGGTTGTCGAGGTTGAGGCTCACGAGGGCTTGCCTTTCGTCGTTGCGATCGTGTCACCGGCCGGGTCGGACCGGCCGACCGCAGGATGTCGTGATCCGCCCTGATTTGCAACATCCGCCGGATACCTTCCCGGCCTTGTGGGACGAAAGCGGACATCGGATACACACCTCCAGGTGCGCGGACAACCGCAACCCTGGCAGACTCCCTCCATGGCGCCCTACACCGGTGATGTTGTCACGGGCTGCGACCCCGACGTCCGCCTGCTCGACGACGTTGCGATCCACAAGATGTCCGTGGGTCCCATGGACAACAACGCTTACCTCCTGACCTGCCACGCGACCGGCGCTCAGCTCCTGATCGACGCCGCCGCCGATCCCCAGTCCCTCATGGACCTGATCGACATGTCCGAGGGCGACGGCCCCGGCAAGGGCCCGCTCGACGCCGGCCCCCCGCTCGATCTGGTCGTCACCACCCACCGCCACGCCGACCATCTCGGCGCGCTCGCCGACATCGTCGCCGTCACCGGTGCGCGGACCGTGGCCGGGGTGGACGACGCCGCCGCCATCGCGCACGACGCCGGCACCCCGATCAACATCACCGTCTCCGACGGCGACACCATCACGTTCGGGGACGTCACGCTGACGGTGATCCATCTGCGCGGGCACACGCCGGGCTCGATCGCGCTCGCGTACACCGAGCCCGATAACGTTTCCCGCCACGGCACCGTCGCCGGGCGGACGCACCTGTTCACCGGCGACGCGCTCTTCCCGGGCGGCGTCGGGAGCACGCACGACGACCCGAAGCGCTTCGCGACCCTGCTGGGCGACGTCACGACCCGGATCTTCGACCGGTACCGCGACGACACGTGGGTCTATCCGGGTCACGGCGTCGACACGACGCTCGGTGCGGAGCGTCCCCATCTCGAGGAGTGGCGGCTGCGGGGCTGGTGACGACGCCCGGCGGTCGGGTCCGGGCGTCGTCAGGGGGTGACGTCAGGGGGTGGTGTCGGAACCGCTGCCGGGCCCGACCGGGTCGGGCGTCGCGCTCTCCTCGAGCGCGGCCGCGGCCCGCCGGTCGCTGCGGACCTTGAGGAGGGACGCGACGGTGGTGATCGCCAGCACGACGACGATGAAGAGCAACGAGAACGACGTCGGGATGTCCGGGATGAGGTCCACCTCGTGTCCGCCGTTGATGAACGGCACCTCGTTGAGGTGCAGGGCGTGGTTGACGAGCTTGATGCCGATGAAGCCGAGGATCACCGCGAGCCCGTAGTTGAGGTAGACGAGCTTGTCGAGCAGGCCGTCGATGAGGAAGAACAGCTGCCGCAGCCCGAGCAGCGCGAACGCGTTGGCCGTGAAGACGAGGTAGGCCTCCTGCGTGAGGCCGAAGATCGCCGGGATGGAGTCGACGGCGAAGAGGAGGTCCGCGGAACCGATCGCGATCATGACGACGAGCATCGGCGTGATCATCCGGCGCCCGTCGACCTTGGCGGTCATCCGGTCCCCGACGTACGAGTCGGTGACGGGAAAGATCCGGCGCACCAGGCGCAGCACGCCGTTCTCGTGGTACTCGTCGTCGCCGCTCTCGCCCCTGGCCTGCGTCCACGCGGTCCACAGGAGGAAGATGCCGAAGATGTAGAACACCCAGCTGAAGTGCGCCACCAGGGTCGCGCCGAGCATGATGAAGATCGTCCGCATGACCAGTGCGATCGTGATGCCGATCAGCAGCACCTTCTGCTGGTACTCCCGGGGAACCTTGAAGCTGGCGAGGATGAGCACGAACACGAAGAGGTTGTCCACGCTCAGCGATTTCTCGGTGACCCAGCCGGCGAAGTACTCCCCGCCGTACGTCGGGCCCCACGCCCACCACACGATCCCGCCGAACGCGAGTGCGATGCCGACGTAGACGAGGGACCAGCGCCCCGCCTCGGCGATGGACGGGAAGTGGGACTTCCGGACATGGCCGAAGTAGTCGACGGCGATGAGAGCCAGGATGGCGAGGACCGTCAGGCCCCAGGCCCAGATGGGCACGTTCATGAGATGCAAACCTCCGGTGGACAGCGTCAGGCACCGGAGGTCTCTCCCAACCCGCCTACTCGGCGAGCCGATACGTCCGGGGCGACATCCTTGTCACCCGTACTGACGAACGCACCGTCCCGGGATACTCCCCTCCTGCCAGAAAGTGTACGCGACCAGAGGCTTTACGCGAAACGTGAGCTCGGTCTCCGTCCTCGGCCGCCCCGGGACGGGACGGCGCCGTCCTCACGTGGTCGCGGCCCGCATCTGGCGGAGCTCCTTCTTCAGCCCCGAGATCTCGTCCCGCAGCCGGGCCGCGACCTCGAACTGCAGCTCGGCCGCCGCGCCGTGCATCTGATCCGTGAGCTCCTGGATGAGCTCGGCCAGCTCGCCCGCCGCCGCGCCCGCGAGCCGGTTGCCTGCGGCCGCTCCTTCCTTCGGCGTGCCCGGAACCGGCGCCTTGCCCCGCGCCGCCCCGCCGGATGCCTTCCGGTAGCCGCCGGCCAGCAGCTCCTGCGTGTCGATGTCCTCACGGGCGAGCATGTCGGTGACGTCCGCGATCTTCTTGCGGAGCGGGGTCGGGTCGATGCCGTTCGCCTCGTTGTAGGCGATCTGCTTGGCTCGCCGGCGGTTCGTCTCGTCCAGCGCCTGCTGCATGGCCGGCGTGATCTTGTCGGCGTACATGTGCACCTGACCCGACACGTTGCGGGCCGCGCGGCCGATGGTCTGGATGAGGGACCGGCCCGAGCGCAGGAAGCCCTCCTTGTCGGCGTCCAGGATCGCGACCAGCGAGACCTCGGGCAGGTCCAGCCCCTCCCGCAGCAGGTTGATGCCGACCAGGACGTCGAACTCGCCCAGGCGCAGCTCGCGCAGCAGCTCCACCCGGCGCAGCGTGTCCACCTCGGAGTGCAGGTACTGCACCCGCACCCCCCGCTCCAGGAAGTAGTCGGTGAGGTCCTCCGCCATCTTCTTGGTCAGCGTGGTGACCAGCACGCGCTCGTCCTTCTCCACGCGGTCCCGGATCTCGCCCAGCAGGTCGTCGATCTGCCCCGTGGTCGGCTTGACGACCACCTCCGGGTCCACGAGGCCGGTCGGGCGGATGACCTGCTCCACCACGCCGTCCGACAGCGCCCGCTCGTAGTCGCCCGGCGTCGCGGACAGGTACACCGTCTGCCCGATGCGCTCGGTGAACTCCTCCCACCGCAGCGGCCGGTTGTCCATGGCGCTGGGCAGCCGGAAACCGTGGTCGACGAGGGACCGCTTGCGCGACATGTCGCCCTCGAACATCGCCCCGATCTGCGGCACCGTCTGGTGCGACTCGTCGATCACCAGCAGGAAGTCCTCGGGGAAGTAGTCCAGGAGGGTGTTCGGCGGGCTCCCGGGCTCGCGCCCGTCGATGTGCATCGAGTAGTTCTCGATGCCGCTGCACGTGCCGATCTGGCGCATCATCTCGATGTCGTACGTCGTGCGCATACGCAGCCGCTGGGCCTCCAGCAGCTTGTTCTGCCCCTCCAGCTCGGCCAGCCGCTCGGCGAGCTCCGCCTCGATCCCGGCGATCGCCCGCTCCATCCGCTCCGGGCCGGCCACGTAGTGCGTGGCCGGGAAGAGGTACACGCTCTCCTCGCTGCGGACCACGTCACCCGTGAGCGGGTGCAACGTCTGGATCGACTCGATCTCGTCGCCGAACATCTCGATACGGACGGCCAGCTCCTCGTACACCGGGATGATCTCCACCGTGTCGCCCCGCACACGGAACGTGCCACGCGTGAACGCCGTGTCGTTCCGCGTGTACTGCATGGTGACGAACCTCCGCAGCAGCTCGTCCCGGTCCACCACGTCCCCGACGTCGAGCCGCACCATGCGGTCCACGTACTCCTGCGGCGTGCCCAGGCCGTAGATGCACGACACCGACGCCACCACGACCACGTCCCGCCGGGTCAGCAGCGACGATGTCGCACTGTGCCGCAGCCGCTCCACCTCGTCGTTGATCGAGGAGTCCTTCTCGATGTACGTGTCCGACTGCGCGATGTACGCCTCGGGCTGGTAGTAGTCGTAGTACGAGACGAAGTACTCCACCGCGTTGTTCGGCAGCAGCTCGCGGAACTCGCTCGTGAGCTGCGCGGCGAGCGTCTTGTTCGGCGCCATGATGAGCGTGGGCCGCTGCAGCTTCTCGATGAGCCACGCGGTCGTCGCGCTCTTGCCCGTACCGGTGGCGCCGAGCAGGACGACATCCTTCTCCCCGGCCTGGATACGCTCGGTGAGCTCGGCGATCGCCGTCGGCTGGTCTCCGGCGGGCTGGTACTCGGAGACGACCTCGATGGGGGCGACGGTCCGTTGCAGATCGGTGACGGGGCGCATGAGTCCTACGGTAGTCGCGCTGTCTGACAGTGCCGTCCCGAGCCGTCGGGCTCCGCCCCTGCGGGCGCCATGCCGTGCCGCCGCCGGGCTCCGTCGACGCGACGCCTCGTTCCTCGGAGTCGGCCGCCGTCGCTACCGGGTTCCGACGGCGGCAGGTTTCGCGTCCTCGGGGCCTCGCAACGCCTTCGGCCCGACGGCCGGGGACCGGTCGGGTCACCGGGTCAGTGCTCCGCGCCCGCGGCGGATGCCGTCTCCAGGGTTTCCCCGCGTGCGGCGGCGAGCGACGTGGTGAGCACGATCCGTAGGGCGGCGGCCAGGGTGTCCAGCGGGAGCCCGGCGTCGCCGTCGACCGCCTCCTCCGTCATCCGCGGGACGTGCACGAACCCCGTCACGCCGTCCCCGAACGCCTCGCGCAGCGCGTAGAACAGGGCGTTGCACACGAACGTCCCCGCGGTGTTGGAGACGATCGCCGGGATGCCCGCCTCGCGCAGCGCGGCGAGCGCCGCCTTCACGGGCAGCCCGGTGAAGTGGGCGGCAGGCCCCGCGGCGACGAGCGGCTCGTCGGCGGGCACGTGCCCGGCGTTGTCGGGGATGCGCGCGTCGGCCACGTTGATCGCGACGCGCTCCAGGCGGATCACGTCGGTCTGCGCGGCCAGCCCGACACCGACGACGACGTCGTACGGCGCACCCTCCTGCCGCGCCGCCAGCACCGCCTCCCGCACCGGGGCGAACGCCCCGCCGAACGTGACGGGCAGCAGCAAGGTGTCCAGCACCGCTCCCCCGGTCTCGGCGCGCCCGCTCGCCGCCCCCCACGTCGCCGCGAGCCGCGTCACCGCCTCGGCCGACGCGTTGACGCCGTCCCCGCCGAACGGCTCGAACCCCGTGACGAGCGCCCTCATGCGCCCGCCGCCCGGCTGTCGTGCAGGGCCGCGTCGTCGGCCTCGGCCTCCGCCTCCTCGGCGACCTCACGCTGGGCTCGCTCCCACAGGGCGTCGACCTGCGCGTTCAGGTTCTCCTCGCTCCCCGTGCCGTCGAGCACGACGTCGGCGGCGGCGAGCCGGTCCTCGTCGCTCGCCTGCGCGGCGATGCGACCGCGTGCCTCCTCCGCATCCATGCCCCGTCCTTCGACGAGTCGCTCCAGCCGCTGCTCCGCGGGTGCGTGCACCACGACGACGAGATGGAACGCCTCCGCCTGCCCGGTCTCGACGAGCAGGGGGATGTCGTGCACGACGACGGCGCGGGGATCGCGCGCCGCTGCCTCCGCCTCGTGCTCGGCGGACAGCCGGCGCACCTCGGGGTGCACGATCGCGTTGAGGCGCTCCCGGGCGTCGTCGTCGGCGAACACCAGGCGCCCCAGCGCGGGGCGGTCCAGTGCGCCGTCGGCTCCGATCACCTCGGTGCCGAACGCCTCGGCGATCTCCTCGAGGCCGACGGATCCCGGGGCGACGGCGGTGCGGGCGAGCTGGTCGTGGTCCACGACGACCGCGCCGAGTGCGGCGAGGCGACGCGTGGCGACCGACTTTCCGGCGGCGATCCCGCCGGTGAGGCCGATTCGGAACATACCCCTATCCTGCCTCACGACCGGACGTTCCGCCCCGGTTGCACGATCGGTCACGTTATGACCGATCGAGGATCGGCCCGGGTATCACGGGCGGCCGTCAGACGCGTGCGGGCGTGCGGGCCGCGGTGCGCTCGGGAGTGAAGGCAACGGGCAGCGTGGCGGGGTAACGCGACCACGGTGACGGCGCCCACGTCACCTCGGGGTCGGTCAGCCGCAGGTCCAGGCGCTTCATGAGGCTCTCCACGGCGATCTTCACCAGGAGCCGCCCCGGCCGCTTGGCGGGGCACGCGTGCGGTCCGACGCCGAACGACAGGTGCGACTGGTTGCCCGCCTCGAACAGTTCGTCCGCTGTGCGCACGCGCGGGTCGTTGTTCGCCGCGGCCACGCCCATCACGATCGCGTCGCCGGCCTTGATGTGGGCCTGGCCGAGCGTGCAGTCCGTCACGGCGTACCGGGCCGGCAGGTTCGCGACGGGCGGCTCACGCCACAGCGTCTCGTCCATCGCGTCGTCCAGACCGCGACGCACGCCGGTGACCCGGCCGGTGTACCGGGGGTCGGTCAGCATGCGGCGCAGCGTCGCCGCGATCCAGGTGATCAACATCTCGTTGGCCGCGCAGATCGCCACCACCATGGTGTGCCCGATCTCGATGTCGTCCTCGAACGCCGGGTGCTCGATGAAGCGGGCCGTGAGGTTCTGTCCCGGCTGCGCCCGCGTCGCGGCGACGTGGTCCAGCACGATCCGGTCCATCGTCTCGAGAGCCACGACGGGATCGCCCCCGTGACCGAAGATCTCCATCGCGCAGCGCAGCAGCGCGAAGCCCTGTCCCTCGTCGAACCCGAACATGCCGGACACGGCCAGGAACGACACCGCCGCCGCGTACTCGCCGATCAAGTCGGCGTTGCCCCGGGTTGCGAACGCGTCGATCAGCCCGTCGCAGACGCCGCGGACCAAGGCCGCGGTGCGCACCTCGTCCATGCTCGAGAACGCCTCGTCCACCGGGAGCCGCAGCCGCCGGTGCTCCACGCCGTCCGCGAAGTACAGGTTCCGCCGTCCGGTCGGAGACAGGATGGCGTGCAGGTTCGACTCCGGCGGTAGCTGCTCTCTCCAGTGCCGCGGGTCGCGGGCGAAGACGCTCTCCGTACGCATCACCGCCATGACCTCGGCGTGCCCCAGCACGAGCCAACCGGGAACCCCGGGTTCGAGATCCACCGGCGCGACGGGCCCCCACTCGTCCTGCAGCTTCCGCAGTGCCGCGGCCATGTCCTCCGCGCCGGTCAGGTCGGCCAGTGCCACCCGACCTCCGCTCCGCTGCGGTTCCCGGTCAGACATGACCCTCCACTCGTCGCCATTCATCGAGCTGTCCATCGACTCGTCCATCAAGATACGGGCGACCTGAATAGACGCCCCGACCTTGGGTTTCTATCACAAGTAGCGGGAAACGCGTAGTACGCCCGTGGTCCGTGGGGCCATGCGACGTGAGCCCGCACCACCACCATCCGGGCGGGCAGGTGTGCGCGGACCGGTTCGAGCGCCGTCCGCGTGACCGACGGCGTTCGGCCCGCCCACAGCGGTCCGAGATCCGGCGCGGCCTGAGACCGACGCCGCCTCAACCAATGCGCCCCGACCAACGCGGCCTCAGGACGACGCCGCCCTGGGCGGACGACGGCCCGCCGACCCCGGAGGGATGGCGGGCCGTCGGACGACTCAGGTCAGTTGCCCGTGAGCTTCTCGCGGAGCGCGGCGAGCGCCTCGTCCGAGGCCAGCGTGCCGGCGCCCTCGTCCTCGGCCGGGGCCGAGGAGTAGGACGAGGAGGACGCGGCGGCCGGGGCCGGGGCGTCGGCGGCGGAGTCGTTGTCCGCGGCGAGCGCCTCGGCGACCTGCTTGCGGTGCGCCTCCCAGCGGGCGTGCGCCTTGGCGTACTCGGCCTCCCAGGCCTCGCGCTGCGTCTCGAAGCCCTCGAGCCACTCGTTGGTCTCCGGGTCGAAGCCCTCGGGGTACTTGTAGTTCCCCTGCTCGTCGTACTCGGCGGCCATGCCGTACAGCGCGGGGTCGAAGTCCTCGGACTCCGGGTCCACGCCCTCGTTCGCCTGCTTGAGCGACAGCGAGATGCGGCGGCGCTCCAGGTCGATGTCGATGACCTTGACGAAGACCTCGGCGCCGACGGAGACGACCTGCTCGGCGAGCTCCACGTGGCGCACGGCCAGCTCGGAGATGTGCACGAGGCCCTCGATGCCGTCCTCGACGCGCACGAACGCGCCGAACGGAACGATCTTGGTGACCTTGCCGGGCACGACCTGGCCGATGGCGTGGGTGCGCGCGAAGGTCTGCCACGGGTCCTCCTGCGTCGCCTTCAGCGACAGGGAGACACGCTCGCGGTCGAAGTCGACGTCGAGCACCTCGACGGTGACCTCCTGGCCCACCTCGACGACCTCGGACGGGTGGTCGATGTGCTTCCAGGAGAGCTCGGAGACGTGCACCAGGCCGTCCACGCCGCCCAGGTCGACGAACGCACCGAAGTTGACGATCGAGGAGACCGTACCGGGGCGCACCTGGCCCTTCTGCAGGGTCTGCAGGAAGGTGGAGCGCACCTCGGACTGGGTCTGCTCCAGCCAGGCGCGGCGCGACAGGACCACGTTGTTGCGGTTCTTGTCGAGCTCGATGATCTTGGCCTCGATCTCCTTGCCGACGTACGGCTGGAGGTCGCGGACCCGACGCATCTCCACGAGGGAGGCAGGGAGGAAGCCCCGGAGGCCGATGTCGAGGATGAGGCCGCCCTTGACGACCTCGATGACGGTGCCGGTGACGACGCCGTCCTCCTCCTTGATCTTCTCGATCGTGCCCCAGGCGCGCTCGTACTGGGCGCGCTTCTTGGACAGGATCAGGCGGCCTTCCTTGTCCTCCTTCTGGAGGACGAGGGCCTCGACGTCGTCCCCGACGGCGACGACCTCGCCGGGGTCGACGTCGTGCTTGATCGAGAGCTCCCGGGAGGGGATGACGCCCTCGGTCTTGTAACCGATGTCGAGGAGGACCTCGTCACGGTCCACCTTGACGATCGTGCCTTCGACGATGTCACCATCGTTGAAGTACTTGATGGTGGCGTCGACGGCAGCAAGGAAGTCGTCCTCGGTGCCGATGTCGTTGACGGCGACCTGAGGCGCGGACTTCGTGGTGGAGATGGTCATTGAGTTCGATGCTCCGATGCGGACATGACGTAGTGCGGACAGGGACAGAAAGTGGTGGGCGGCGCTCATGAGTGGGCGCACGGCACCGCCGAACATCCTAGCCACGGCTCGCCGGGCCGGTCAACGCGAGAGACCGGCCCGGCGGCGTGGCGCACGGACACGCCGCCCGGCGGATCAGAGCGCGAGCTCCAGGTCCTTGCCGGGGATGGCGTCGAGCAGGGCCCGGGTGTACGCGGTGCGCGGCGAGTCGAACACCTCGTCCACCGTGCCCTCCTCGACCAGCATGCCGTTCTGCATCACGACCACGCGGTCGGCGATCTGCCGCACCACGGCCAGGTCGTGCGTGATGAAGAGGTACGTCAGGCCCAGCTCCTCCTGCAGTTCGGCGAGCAGCCGCAGGATCTGCGCCTGCACGACGACGTCGAGCGCGGAGACCGCCTCGTCGCACACCACGAGCTCGGGCTTGAGCGCCAGGGCACGGGCGATGGCCACCCGCTGGCGCTGGCCGCCCGACAGCTCCGACGGGAACCGCCGCAACAGGCCCTTGCCCAGGGCGACCTGCTCGGCGAGCTCCTCGACGCGCTCCCGGCGCGCCTCCGGGTCGCCGAACCGGTGCGCGCGCAGGGGCTCCTCGATGGCCCGGAACACCGAGTACATCGGGTCGAGCGACGAGTAGGGGTCCTGGAACACGGGCTGCACGCGGCGCCGGTAGGCGATCCGCTCCGCCTGGTTCGCCCCGCCCGCCGGCCGGCCGTCGAAGAGCACCGTGCCCGCCGTCGGTGTCTCGATGTCGAGGATCATCCGCGCCAGGGTGGACTTGCCCGAGCCCGACTCCCCCACCACCGCGACGGTCGAGCCGCGGGGGACGTCGAGGCTCACGCCGTCCACGGCCGTGAAGTCCTTGCTCCTGCCCAGCAGGCCGTGGCCGCGGATCTTGAACACCTTCGTCACGTCCCGCACGCTGACGAGAGGCTCTCCGGCGGCGACGCCGTTCACGGCGCCGTCCTCGTGCGCCAGCAGCGCCTCGTCGAGCACCTCGTCCAGGCCGCGCTCGCGCGCGATCTCGATCCGGCGCGACGCCAGCGACGGCGCCGACGCCATCAGCCGTCGCGTGTACTCGTGGCGCGGGTTCATCAGCACGTCGCGCGCCGGCCCCTGCTCGACGATCTCGCCGCGGTACATCACGACGACCTTGTCGGCCCGCTCGGCGGCCAGGCCGAGGTCGTGCGTGATGAGCAGCACGGCCGTGCCGAGCTCGTGGGTCAGGTCGGACAGCTGGTCGAGGATGCCCCGCTGCACGGTGACGTCGAGGGCCGACGTCGGCTCGTCCGCGACCAGCAACGCGGGCCGCCCCGACAGGCCCATCGCGATGAGCGCACGCTGCCGCATGCCGCCGGAGAACTCGTGCGGGTACTGCGACGCGCGGCGCGCGGCGTCGGGCAGGCCGACCTCCTCGAGCAGTTCGACGGTGCGGCCGCGCGCGTCACGACGCGTCCGCAGGCCGTTGTCGATCAGCCCCTCGTCGATCTGCCGCCCGATCCGCATCACCGGGTCGAGGTTCGTCATCGGGTCCTGCGGGACGAGCCCCAGGGCGGTGCCGCGCAGGTGCGCCATGTGCTGCGGGCCCGCCTGGCCGAGGTCCTCGCCCCGGAACCAGATGTGCCCCTCCGCCACGGACCCGTTGCTCGCGAGCAGCCCGAGGACGGCCATCGCGAGGGTCGTCTTGCCCGACCCCGACTCGCCGACGATCGCCACCGTCTCGCCGCTGTGCACGGTCAGGTCGGCACCCCGCACGGCGCGCGCCGCACCGCCCTCCGTGCGGAAGTCGACGGCCAGGTTCTCCACCCGCAGCACGACATCGGCCGCGGACGCCCCGGGCCCCGCGTCCGGCCCGGCCTGCGCCGTGGTGCTCTCGTTCATCGTGTCCTTCTCGTCGCTCATCGCCGGGTCCTGTTCCGCGGGTCGAGGGCCTCGCGCAGGCTCTCGCCCACGAGGGTGAAGCCGAGGGCGGTGATCGCGATGCAGACGCCGGGCAGGATCGCCAGGCGCGGCGCGACCGCGAGCTCCTGCTGGGCGGCCGTCAGCATGCGACCCCACTCCGCCGTGGACGGCTCGCCGCCGCCCAGTCCCAGGAAGGACAGTGCCGCGGCCTCGATGACCGCCGTCGCGAGCGTCAGGGTGGCCTGCACGATGACCGGCCCCACGGAGTTCGGCAGCACGTGGCTCATCGTCACCGAGCGCCGCGTCAGCCCGAGCGCGGAGGCCGCCAGGACGTAGTCCTGCCCTCGCTGCGCGAGCATCGATCCCCGTAGCAGCCGGGCGAAGATCGGTACCTGGACCACCCCGATGGCGACGATCACCGACATCTGCGACTGCCCCGCGATCGCGGCGATCGAGACGGCCAGCAGCAAGGAGGGCACCGACAGCATGAGGTCGACCAGGCGCATGGCGCCGAAGTCGGCCCAGCCGCCGAACCAGCCCGCCAGCAGGCCCAGGAGCATGCCGCCGGTCAGGCCGAAGAGCGTCGAGACGACGCCGACCAGCAGGGACGCGCGCGCTCCCCAGATCAGCTTGGAGAACACGTCGCCGCCGTACCGGTCCACGCCCAGCCAGTACTCGGCCGAGGGACCGGGGATGTACGTGGGGCGAACGTCGGTGCGTCCGGGCAGCTCGTGCGGCCCGTAGGGCGCGATCAGCGGCGCGAGGAGCGCGACCAGCACGAACACCGCCACGATGGCGAAGCCCGCGATCGCCACGGGGTTGCGGCGCAGCGTGCGCCAGGCGCGCGTCCACACGCCCTCGCCGGAGTGGTCCGCACCTCCGGTGCCGCCGTCGTCCCCGTGGATCGACGCCGGCTCGTGCAGGGGCGCGGTCGCGGCCCCCTCGGCCCCCGAGGTGGGGGGTAGCTCGTTGGCGCTCACTGCTGCCTCCTCAGACGCGGGTCGATGAGCCCGTACGACACGTCGACGAGCAGGTTCACGAGGGCGTACGTCACGGCGATGAGCAGGACGAAGCCCTGCAGCACCGGGTAGTCGGCGTTGAACACCGCCTCCGCCAGGAAGCTGCCGATGCCGCTGAACGCGAACACCGTCTCCGTGAGCACCGCGCCCGACAGCAGCAGACCCACCTGGAGACCGATGGTCGTCAGCACGGGCAGCATCGCGTTGCGCAGGATGTGCTCGGTGCGCAGCCGCGCCGGCTTGATGCCCTTGGCACGGGCCGTGCGGACGTAGTCGGCGTTCTGCACCTCGGACACCGCGGCGCGGGTCATGCGGGCGATGATCGCCAGGGGGATCGTGCCCAGCGCGATGCCCGGCAGGATCAGGTGCACCAGCGCGTCCCAGGCGGCGTCCCACTCGGCCGTGAGTATCCCGTCCAGGACGTAGAAGTTCGTGGGGTGCGTCGCCTCCATCGTCGGACTCATCCGGCCGCTCGTGGGGAACCAGCCCAGTTCCACGGCGAAGATGTACTTGAGGATGAAGGCGAGGAAGAACACCGGCACCGTCACGCCGATCAGCGACACGACCACGGCGGTGTGATCGACGACGGTGCCCGCCCGGCGCGCCGCGAGATAGCCGAGCGGGATGCCGACACCGATCGCGAAGATCAGCGCGACCACGGTCAGCTCGATCGTCGCGGGGAAGCGGTTGACGAACTCCTCGAGCACGGGACGGCCGCTGCGCAGCGACGTCCCGAAGTCACCCTGCAGCAGGCGGAGCAGGTACTTGCCGTACTGGACGATCAGGGGCTGGTCGAGCCCCATCTCGGCCTCGATCGCGGCCGCCGCCTCCGGCGTGTAACGCTCCCCCAGCATGGCCGTGACCGGCCCGCCCGGCAGTGCCCGCACCCATGCGAACAGCAGTACCGAGAGCCCCAGGAGGAGCGGTATCAGGAGCAGCAGCCGCTGCCCGACGAGTCTGAGCATGTGATCGCTTTCTTCGTACCATCTCCTGCGGTTCCGCTCCGGGCGCGTGCCTCGTTCCTCGGCCCGCACCCTGCGCGGCACCGCACGTCGATGCCAGTGGTCCTTCGATTCGTTCCGTGGCACATGGATGCCCGTGTCCGACGGCGGTCGGCCGCGGACACGGGCATCGATGTTACGGCCTGTGGCGGCCGCCCGAGGTCACGCTCACTCGAACGTGATGCTGCTGTACACCTCGTCCTGCACCGGCGAGATCGGGTAGTCGATCACGTTCGGGGCGACGACCAGCGTCGGCACCGGGCTCGCGATCGGCACGCCCGGCAGGAAGTCCATGAGGACCTCGTTCGCGTGCTGGTAGGCGGCCTCCTGCTCCTCCAGCGGCGCGTTGCGGGCGTCGTCGATCGCCCCGAACACCTCGGCGTCGTCGAAGCCCCACTCCAGCGACTCGGCACCGAAGAACGTCCCGATGAAGTTGTAGGTGTCGTTGTAGTCACCCGTCCAGCCCAGCAGGTGCAGGCCGTGGTTCTCGCTGCCCTGGATGGTGTCGATGTACGTCGGGCTCCACGGCTCCGGCGTCGCCGTGACCGTGATCCCGACCTCCTCGAGGTCCGCGGAGATCGCCTCGAAGATCGCGGCGGGGTCCGGCATGTACGGGCGCGAGACCTCGGTCGGGTAGTTGAACTCGACCTCGAGGTCCTCGGCGCCGGCCTGCTCGAGGAGATCCATCGCCCGCGCGGGGTCGTAGTCGTAGGTGGTGACGTCCTCCGAGTAGCCCGACACGGTCGACGGGATGAACTGCGTGGCGATCTCGGTGCCCTCCGGCAGCGTGGACTGCGCCAGGCCCTCCTTGTCGATGGCGTGGGCGATCGCCTGGCGCACGAGCGGGTCGTCCAGCGGCTCGGTGGCCTGGTTCATCCCGAGGTACAGGATGTTGAACGCGGGGCGGTTGTGCAGCGTGAAGCCCGCCTCCTCGAGCGCGTCCACGTCCGCCGGGGCGACCAGGTCGTACCCGTCGATGTCACCGGCCTCGAGCGCCTGCCGGCGCGCGGTGCCGTCCGCGATCGTCGTGAAGATGATCCGCTTCACGTCCAGGATCTCGTCCCGGTAGTCCTCGTTGGCCTCGAGCGTGACGCTCTCGCCGGACTTCCACTCGACGAACTTGTACGGGCCGGTGCCGACCGGGTGCGCCTGACCGTACTCGGTCAGCTGCGGCGCGTCCTCGGTGCCCTGCACGTCGTCGGCGCCGTACTCCTCCAGCGCCGTCGGCGACTGCATCGACAGCGACGGGAGCGACAGCGCGGCGATCAGCTCCGGGACCGGGGCGTTCAGCGTGACGACGGCGGTGGCCGGATCGGTGGCCTCGCAGGAGTCGTACTTGCTGTCGTCACCGGTGCCGCCGAACACGGCCTTGTAGTAGTACGAGAGGTTCTCGTGCGCGGCGAGGCCGGTCCAGTCGTGCCAGCGGTCGAAGTTGGCGCACACGGCCTCGGCGTCGAAGTCCGTGCCGTCGTGGAACGTCACGCCCTCCAGCAGGTGGAAGGTGTACTCCAGGCCGTCGTCGCTGATGTCCCAGCTCTCGGCGAGCAGGGGGGAGGGCTCGGCGGTGCCGGGCTCGACGCCGACCAGCCCTTCGAAGATCTGCCGCGCGACCCGGAACGACTCGCCGTCGGAGGCGAAGGCGGGGTCGAGCGTGGCCGGCTCTGCCGACGCGGCGAACACGAACGTGTCCTTCCCGCCGTCGCCGCCGGAACCCTCGTCGCCGCGCTCGCTCGCGACGCAACCGGACAGCGCGACGGCGCCGGCGGCCACGAGCGCGACAGGCGCCCCCAACCGGCGCAGTGAACCCAGACGCATGGCGTCTCCTTCCATCGGACGCGGCGCGCAGGTTACGCGCGCCGCTGCGTGGTGTGCGCCCGACTCTAGGTTCACCCGGGTTGCGCCAGTGTTTCGCTGTGTGTCGGTTGTCCATATCGTGATCGATTCGTGATCGGACGAGCGTGCCATGGGATCCTTCGCGGCGCGCCGGGAGAGGATGTCCCCCGTGCGCGACTACGGATACCGCGACGTGCCCGACGACGAGGGCGGCGCCGCCTCCCGCGGCTGGTGGGACACCAACGCCGGCGAGTACCTGGACGACCACGACGCCTTCCTCGCCGGCGAGCTGCACTGGGGCCCCGAGGGCCTCACCGAGTCGGAGGCTGGCCTGCTGGGCGACGTCGCCGGCCGGGACGTCCTGGAGATCGGCGCCGGCGCCGCGCAGTGCTCCCGCTGGCTCGCGGGTCGAGGTGCCCGCGTCCTGGCGACCGACGTGTCGTGGAGCATGCTCCACGAGGGGCGCGAGCGCGCGGCGTCCGGGCGGCCGGACGGTGCTCCCGACGTCGTCCCTCTCGTCCAGGCCGACGCGCGGCGGCTGCCGTTCGCGGACGCGAGCTTCGACGTCGTCTTCACCTCGTTCGGAGCGATCCCGTTCGTGCCCGACGCCGCGCGCGTGCACACCGAGGCGGCCCGCGTCCTGCGGCCCGGCGGGCGCTGGGTCCTGTCCGTGACGCACCCGCTGCGCTGGGCGTTCCCCGACGATCCGACCGCGCACGGACTCACGGCGACACGCTCCTACTTCGACCGCCGCCCGTACGTCGAGACCGACGACGCCGGACGTGTCGCCTACGCCGAGTACCACCGCACGGTGGGTGACCACGTCCGGGAGATCGCCAGCGCCGGCCTGCGGCTCGTCGACCTGGTCGAGCCGGAGTGGCCCGCCTGGAACACGCAGACCTGGGGCGGCTGGGGCCCGGAACGCGGCCACTACCTGCCGGGTACGGCGATCTTCGTCGCCGACAAGACCTGACGGTCAGTGGGCCGCGTCGTGCCAGTTCTGGCCCGTGCCGACCGAGACCTCGAGGGGCACGTCCAGCTCGAAGGCCGAGCCCATCTGCGCGCGGAGGACGCCCTCCACGGCGGCGCGCTCACCCGGGGCGACCTCCACCACGAGCTCGTCGTGCACCTGCAGCAGGACACGGGACGACAGGCCCTGGGCGTCGAGCTCGCGCCGCACGCCGAGCATGGCGAGCTTGATGATGTCGGCCGCGGACCCCTGGATGGGGGCGTTCAGCGCCATCCGCTCCGCCATCTGGCGGCGCTGCCGGTTGTCGCTCGTGAGGTCGGGGAGGTAGCGCCGCCGGCCCAGGACCGTCGCGGTCCATCCGGTGGCCCGCGCCTCCTCGACGACGCCGGTGAGGTAGTCGCGCACGCCACCGAACCGCTCGAAGTAGTCGTCCATGAGGCCCTGCGCCTCGCCGGTGGAGATCCCCAGCTGCTGGGACAGGCCGAACGCGCTCAGGCCGTACGCCAGGCCGTAGCTCATGGCCTTGACCTTGGCGCGCATCTCCGGCGTGACGTTCCCGGGCTCGACCTGGAACACGCGCGAACCCACGTAGCGGTGCAGGTCCTCGCCCGACCGGAAGGCGCTGATCAAGCCCTCGTCGCCGGACAGGTGCGCCATGATCCGCATCTCGATCTGGCTGTAGTCGGCCGTCAGCAGCGTCTCGTACCCCGGGCCCACGACGAACGCCCGCCGGATGCGGCGGCCCGCCTCTGTGCGGACCGGGATGTTCTGCAGGTTCGGGTCGACCGAGCTGAGCCGCCCCGTCGCGGCGATGGTCTGCTGGAACGTGGTGTGGATCCGCCCGTCCGGCGCGACGGTCCGCAGCAGCCCCTCGACGGTGGTGCGCAGCCGCGTGACGTCGCGGTGGGCGAGCAGGTGCTCCAGGAACGGGTGCTGCGTCTTGGCGAACAGGTCCTGCAGCGCCGCCGCGTCGGTGGTGTACCCGGTCTTGATCTTCTTCGTCTTCGGCATCGCCAGCTGGTCGAACAGCACCTCCTGCAGCTGCTTGGGGCTGCCGAGGTTCACCTCCCGACCGATCACGTCGAACGCGGCCGCGGCGGCGTCGGCGACGCCGGCCGCGAAGTGCTTCTCCAGGTCCGTGAGGTAGTCGACGTCGGCCGCGATCCCGGCGTGCTCCATGGACGCCAGGACGCGCGACAGCGGCAGCTCGACGTCGACCAGCAGGTGCGCCGCCCCGCGATCGGTCAGTTCCCCGGCGAGCACCTCGGCCAGGTCACCGACGGCGGCGGCACGCGCCGCCTCCGCCTGTCCGGTGGCCGCGCCGTCGAGGTCGAGATCGAGCGCGCCCTGCGCGGCGGGCGCCGCCTCGCCGAGCCGGCGCCCCAGGTGCCGTTCGGCGAGGTCGCCGAGGTCGTAGCCGCGCTGGTCGGGGTGGCACAGGTACGCGGCCAGCTCGGTGTCGAAGTCCACGCCCCGCAGGTCCCAGCCGCGTCCCGAGAGCGCGTGCCACGCGGTCTTCGCCCCGTGCACCACCTTGGGCGCGGCCTCGTCGGCGAGCCAGGCCGCGAGCGCCTTGTCGTCGTCGGGGCCCAGATCCGCCGTGTCGTACACGACGGCGTGTCCGTCCGGGGAGGCGACGGCCACCTTCCAGGCGTCCCCGCCCGCGGGCGTCGTCGTGCCCGAGACGTCGATCCCGAGGCGGCCGGTGCGGGCCGCGAGCCAGTCGGCGAGACCGCCGGGGGCGACGTCGTCCACCTCGATCTCGACGCTTCCGGTGGCCGCCGCGCTCTCCGGCTCGCCCGCCGGGTCGACGGCGAGGAGGCGGTCGCGCATCTGGCCGAACTGCAGCGCGTCGGAGACGCGATGCACCGCCTCGCGGTCGAATCCCGTGAGGGTGAGGTCGTCGAGGCCGAGGTCGAGCGTGACGTCGGTGAGGAGCCTGTTGAGCTGGCGGTTGGTGCGCACCTGGTCGAGGTGGTCGCGGAGCTTCTCCCCCGCCTTGCCCTTCACCTCTCCGGCGCGGGCGAGCAGTTCGTCGAGCCCGCCGAAGGTGGTGACCCATTTCGCGGCGGTCTTGGGGCCCACGCCGGGAATGCCCGGAAGGTTGTCGCTCTTCTCCCCGACGAGCGCGGCGAGGTCGGGGTACTGGCGCGGCGGCACCCCGTACTTCTCCTCGACGGCGGCGGGTGTCATGCGCGCCAGCTCGGAGACGCCCTTGACCGGGTAGAGCACGGTGACGTCGTCGTCCACGAGCTGGAGGGCGTCACGATCGCCGGAACAGATGAGGACCTCCATGCCGGCGGCGGACGCGCGGTCGGCGAGGGTGGCGAGGATGTCGTCGGCCTCGATGCCCTCGGCGGCGAGGTATCGCATGTGCAGCGCGTCGAGCACCTCGTGGATGAGCGGGACCTGGGAGCGGAACTCGTCGGGGGTCGCGGCGCGGCCCGCCTTGTACTCGGGGTACTTCTCGGTGCGGAAGGTCACGCGGCCGGCGTCGAACGCGACGGCGGCGTGCGTGGGCTGCTCGTCCCGCAGGAGATTCGTGAGCATCGAGGTGAAACCGAACACCGCGTTGGTGACCTGCCCGGATGTGGTGGCGAGCGTATCGGGCAGGGCGAAGAACGCCCGGTAGGCCATGGAATGGCCGTCCACGAGCAGCAGCCGGGGGCGGGTGCCGGCGGGGGTGCCGGCGGGGAGATCGGTTCGCGCTTCGGTCGTCACGGATGCCAACCTATCCCCCATGACTGACACTCAGCCCGGTGGCGCTGTGAGCAACCCTCCCGGCGCGCTGGACATGCGCGCGATGTATCCCGGTGCCCCCGAGGTGACCGTGATCGACAAGCTCGGCATCGAGTTCACGGAGATCTCCGCGGAACGGACGGCGGGGCGGATGCCGGTGGAGGGCAACACGCAGCCCGCGGGGCTCCTCCACGGCGGGTCGTCGGCGGTGCTCGCCGAGACGCTCGCGTCGGTGGCGGCGCAGGTGCACGCGGGCGCGGGGCGTCAGGCCGTGGGGATCGACCTCAACGCGACCCACCACCGGGGTGTCCGCTCGGGGACGGTCACGGGGGTGGCGACGGCCATCCATCTGGGCCGGACGACGGCGGCCTACGAGATCGTCATCTCCGACGAGAGGGACCGCAGGGTCTGCACGGCGCGACTCACCTGCATGATCATCGGCTGACGCAGGGCACGCGCCGAGGCAGGGCACGCGCCGGGCGGGGCGCTTCCCGCCGGCCCGACAGCGCGCGGCCCGACCTCGCGCGGCACGACGCCGTGCGGCCAGGCGCCCGTGCGGCCAGGGTCCGCGCGGCGCACGGGATCAGCCCGCGACGTGCTCCGGACGGGTCCCGGCCGCGGCCGGGACCTCGCGCAGGTCCAGCGGGCCCGTCTCCGCGGAGCGGGCGCGACGGCGGCGCGCGATGAGGTCCTCGAGGCCGGCCCGGACGGGGCGGCGACGATGGTGCTCCGCCTCCTTCGCGAGCGGGCTGTCCTGCGCGAGACGGCGCAGCAGGGTCTGGGTCGGCGCGACACGGTGGCCGCAGGCGGGTGCGAAGCCCAGGCGCGCCAGGAAGCGCTGCACGCCGCGGGTACCGGCCACGGGCGCGGCGTAGACCTCCTCGCAGTCGTTCTCGATCGCGAGGGACGCCACGGCGCGCAGGAGCGCGTGCCCGACGCCGCGACGCCGCGCGTCGGGCGCCACGAACACGGTGTCCAGGTACAGCACGGGCCGGACGACGAACAGGTGCGGGCCGACGAGCCGGCCCAGCACGACGCCCACGATCCGTCCGGCGCGCTCCGCGACGAGCACGTGCCCGTCGACGGCCAGCAGCACGCTGAGCTGTTCCCGGAGTCGCTCGTGGTCGCCCGCGGCCACCTGCGTACCGGCGGGCGATTCGTCACGTCCGCGGGCCGCGAGCTCCGCGACCGCGTCCAGGTCGGCGGCACCCGCCGGTCTCACCTCGACTGCCACTCGCTCTCGCACTGGCGCCACCTCCGCACGCTCGCACAACCCCGCGGTTCTGGGTTCCCGCGGGCACCGGACGCGTCTTGGACGACCGTCCGACTCAGCGCACGAGAATAGGCCCCAGGTCCCACTGCGGCCAAGTCCCGAGGCCACGCCGTCGCGGAACGACTCTTAGCGACGCCGGGACCGCCGGACGGATCAGGAATTGCCCACCTGATCGATCACGGCATCGGCGACCTCGCGCATGGTGAGGCGGCGGTCCATCGACGTCTTCTGGATCCAGCGGAACGACTCCGGCTCCGTCAGGCCCATCTTCGTCATCAGCAGACCCTTGGCGCGGTCGACCCGCTTGCGGGTCTCGAACCGCTCCTTGAGGTCCGTGACCTCGGCCTCCAGGGCTCCGAGCTGCTGGTACCGGGAGATCGCGATCTCCACCGACGGGAGCAGGTCGGCCGGCGTGAACGGCTTGACGACGTAGGCCATCGCGCCGGCGTCGCGCGCGCGCTCGACGAGTTCGGTCTGCGAGAATGCCGTGAGCAGCACGACGGGGGCGGCGTGCGCCTTGCCGATCCTCTCGGCCGCGGAGATGCCGTCCAGCTCGGGCATCTTGACGTCCATGACGACGACATCGGGCTTGAGCTCCAGCGCCAGGTTCACCGCCGTCTCGCCGTCACCGGCCTCACCGACGACCTCGAAGCCCGCCTCGCGCAGCGTCTCCACGACGTCCATGCGGATCAGCGCCTCGTCCTCGGCGACGACGGCGCGCCGTGCGGCACGGCCCGGGGCGGCTTCCTCGGCCTTGGCCTCCTCCGTCAGCGGAGGAAGGTCCAGCTCCACCGCGGCGCTGTCACCGGCGGTGGTCTCGGTCGTGGGGGTGGTCTCGTCGCTCACGGCACACATCCTACTGTCCAGGTACCGCCCGGGGCCTGCCGACCTGCGGCGGTACACGTTGTTCTTCGTCACGTACGACATCGACACCAGCGAGATCACGTCACTCTCTTGACACCACGCCGTGCGTCGACCTGCTCCCCGGAGACAACCCCGCCCGCCCCCGCCGTCATCCCGAGGACGGACCGGACGCAAGGACACCGCCCTCGAGAACGCCACCGCCCCCACCAGGAGTCCGGGACGATGCCCCAGAGAGCACCGGGCACAAGAGCACCGTCCTCAAGAACGCCGCCCCTTCCCACCCGGAGGTCCGGGACCGTCCCCCGAGGAGGACCGAACGCAAGGACACCGTCCTCGAAAACGCCACCCCCTCCCACCGGGGGTCCGGGGGCGTGCCCCCGGGCCAGGGTGTGGGGGCACGCCCCCACAAGACATCGACGAGACGAAGCGGTTCACGGAACGTGAACACACTCCACCCAGAGTCTCGTGCCCGCCGGGGGACTCGAACCCCCACCTCCGAAGAGACGCGGGTTTGAGCCGCGCGCGTCTGCCAGTTCCGCCAGGCGGGCCAGGGCGAGAGCCACCCTACACGGTGGTCCCGCCCACGGATGTTACGACGGCGTGCCGTTCCGCGGCGGGCGGAACGGCACGCACGCCGGGCTCACCCCTTGACGGCGCCTTGCATGATGCCCGCCACGAGCTGGCGGCCGACGAAGGCGAAGACGATCAGCAGCGGCAGTGTGACCAGGAAGACACCGGCCATGATCAGCGAGTAGTCGTTGTGGTAGCCGGCGGTGAGGTTCTGCACCGCGATGGGCAGGGTCGGATTCTGGGATCCCAGGACGATCGAGGGCCAGAAGAACATGGTCCACTGCATCACGAAGATGAACAGGCCCAGCATGGAGGCCGCCGGTAGTGCGGCGGGCATGGCGATGCTCCAGAAGGTGCGGATCATGGACGCGCCGTCCACCCGGGCCGCCTCGATCAGCTCGTACGGCAGCGCCGAGTCAAGGTACTGCGTCATCCAGAACACGCCGAACGCGGACACCAGGGCCGGCACGATCACCGCCTGGATCTTGCCGATCCAGTCGAGCTCGGACATGAGGATGTACATCGGGATGACCCCGAGCTGGGTGGGCACGGCCATGGTCGCGATGACGAACACCAGCAGCGCGTTACGGCCCGGGTAGCGCAGCTTCGCGAACGAGAACCCCGCCAGGGTCGAGGTCAGCACGGTCGCCACCGACACGACCACGGAGATGATCACCGAGTTGGTCAGCGCCAGCCAGAAGTTGATCTGGCTGGAGGACATCACGTTCGCGAACCCCGCGAAGATGCTCGCGTCCGGCCACAGCTGCGGCAGCGCACGCTGCGAGATCGACACCTGGTCGGACGAGCCCAGCAGCAGCGTGTAGTACAGCGGGAACGCCGAGACCACCAGCACGACCGCCAGGATCGT
>NZ_JADBGR010000111.1:17858-66101 GCF_014892515.1 Myceligenerans pegani | reverse complement strand
CGGATCGACGTGCCGTTGGACGGGATCGACCCGGATGGTGACTACGTGATGCTGTCGGACATCTCGGGAGCTCCGACGATGGGCCGTGCGCGGATCACCGACGGCTTCATCGACTTCGAGGCGTCGCCCGACGCCGTAGGGACCGACACGTTCACCTACACCGCCACGGACACCCGGGGCGCCGTGGGAATCGGCACCGTCCGGGTAGGCATCGCCCCGTTGCCGGAGACCAATCAGAAGCCCGTCGCGCAGGATGACGAGACTCTCGTGCGGCCGGAACGGATGGTGGCGATCGACGCGATGGCGAACGACACCGACCCGGACGGCGACGAGATCGGCCTGGTGGAGTCCCTGTTCGGCAGCACCGGCGACCTCGAGCCCGCCGTGGCCGACGACCAGGTGGTCGTGACCGCACCGTCCGAAGCCGGGCAGCATCCCTTCTACTACGGTATCCAGGACATCTACAAGGCGCGGGCACAGGGTGTGATCACGGTGAGGGTCTCCCGGGATGCGCCGCTCGTTCCTCCGGTGGCGAACGACGACGTCCTGTCCGTCCCGGACGTGGTGGGCAAGGAGTCTGTCACCGTGGACGTCCTGGTCAACGACGTCGATCCGGACGGCGTCGCCGCGGACCTCGAGGTGAGCCTCGGTGTGGACGCCGGGGAGGCCACGCTGTCGGAGGACGGCAAGGTCACGGTTCCCCTGACCTCGGACCTCCAGATCGTCACGTACACCGTCACCGACATGGACGGGCTCGAGTCGAGTGCGTTCATCCGGGTGCCGGGTGACTCGCTGACACCGCACCTCAAGCCGGGCCTGGAGCCGCTCGAGGCCATCAGCGGGGAGCCGCTCGAGATCGATCTGAACGACTACGTCGTGGTCGAGGAGGGCCTGAAGCCGCGGATCACGGAGGAGTCCACCGTGAGCGCCGTCGAGGGGTCGGTCGAGGTGGCGGACCGTGAAAACATGGTCTTCGTCTCGGAGGAGGACTACATCGGGCCGGCGTCCGTGAGCTTCGAGGTGACCGACGGAGACGGCCCGGAGGATCCCGACGGGCGCAAGGCGACCCTCACGCTTCCGATCGAGGTCCGAGCCACCGAGAACCAGCCGCCGGAGATCAAGGGGTCGCCGGTGCTGGAGGTTCCGGCTGGGGACGAGGGCGCCGTCGACCTGGCGGCCTACGTTCGTGACCCGGAGAACGACGAGCTGTCGTTCGAGGTGAAGGACAGTGGTGACGGTGTGGCCGCCTCGGTGCAGGGCAGCACGGTGACGGCCCAGGCGGAACCGTCGGTCACCAAGGGTGCCTCGCAGACCATCCCGTTCACGGTCACCGACGGTCATACCGATCCGGTCGAGGGCGCGCTGACCGTCCAGATCGTGGCGTCGACCAGACCGCTGGCCGTCACGGGCGAGGACATGGTCGACGGCGCGCATGAGGGCGTCGCCACGAATGTCGACGTGCTGGCGAACGACACCAACCCGTTCCCGGAGACCCCGCTCGAGCTGTTCGGCGTCCCCGTGGTCGAGACGGGTAGCGGTACCGCCGACTACAGCGGCGACCAGGTGGTTGTGACGCCCGACGAGGGCTTCCACGGTGCGATGCGGGTCAAGTACACGGTGCAGGACGCCACCAAGGACCCGGACCGTCAGGTCGACGGGGTCGTCAACCTCACGGTGCTCGGGAAGCCGGAGGCTCCGCGCGCTCCGCGTGTGGAGGAGGTGCGGTCCGAGACCGTGGTGCTGTCGTGGGACGAGCCGAACAACAACGGCGCGCCGATCGAGGGCTACACGGTGACGTCTTCTCGGGGAGACGAGCAGCCGTGCTCCACGACGACGTGCACGGTGAAGGGTCTGACGAACAACGTGACGTACACGTTCACGGTGCAGGCGGAGAACGAGGTCGGGCTGGGTGAGGCGTCGCCGCCGTCCCAGGAGGCGCGTCCCGACGAGAAGCCGGACCAGCCGGCGCCGCCGGACCTCGAGTTCGGCGACAAGTCGCTCGACGTGACGTGGGTCAACCGAACGTACACGGACCGTTCGCCGATCGACTGCGTGAACCTCGAGATCTCTCCCCCACCTCCGAGCGGTGTCATCCAGAAGGAATGCCTCCAGGGGACCAGTACGACGTGGGACGGATTGGAGAACGGCACGGCGTACACGGTGCGGGTGCAGGCGAAGAACCAGGCGCCCGATCCGTCGGAGTGGTCCGACCCCTCCGCGCCGGAGGTTCCGGCGGGCCCGCCGGAGCGGCCCGCGGCCCCTACCGCGACGCGTGTGAACACCAACCTGGGCGGCCAGGTCGAGGTGAACTGGACGGCGCCGGCGAACAACGGTGACGCGATCAAGAGCTACGACCTCGACATCCTGCAGAGCGGTTCGGTCGTCAGGACGCTTCCAGACATCGCGGGCACGAGCCAGACCGTGGAGAACCTGGACACCGACAAGAGCTACACGTTCCAGGTCACAGCCGAGAACAAGGCCGGCAAGTCCGAGACCAGCCCGCAGTCCAACGCCGTCCTGCCGCACGGCACGCCCGATCGTCCCGCTGCGCCGACCGCCAGGCTGGGCAGCAACACGAACGGGCAGGCGGACGTGAGCTGGAGCGGGATCGGCGACTTCCGCGGCACGGGCGGGTACTACGAGGTCCGCGCGAACCAGGCGAACCCGAAGGGCCCGATCACCGGCACGTCCTACACGTACCAGGGCCTGTCGAACGGCACCGCCTACACGTTCAGCGTGCGCGCCTGCAACGCCCAGGGTGCATGCTCCGCCTGGTCCGGGGAATCCAGTCCGGCGGTCACCCCCTACACCGTGCCCGGTACGCCGGGGGTCACCTGGCACCGGTCGGGCAACGGCCAGGGTGGCTACTTCACGGTGCGCGGCCCGGGCTCGAACGGTGGACGTCCGGTGCAGCGGATCGAATGGCAGGCCTCGGGCTCGTGGTCGAACTCGGGCACGATCCAGCAGGGCGGCTGGCCGACCAACATCACCGTCGGCAACAACGGCTACGACAGGACCTACAGGCTCCAGGCGCGTGCCTGCAACGCGGCCGGCTGCGGTAGCTGGGCGTCGGCCACGGGCACGACGGTGTCCGCCCCCGACCCCCAGGCCACGGTGGTGCACGGCTCCAGGGTCAGCAACGGCGACTGCACCCACTCGTCGTGCGCCTACTACAAGGTGAACTACAGCGACTTCCCGAGCGGCAGTCACCGGGTCGAGTGCTGGTCGGAGACCAACCCGGACACCCCGGGCTGGCACAACATCATCGACGGGAGCACCCGGCCGGGCGGCGCCGGAGAGACCCGGACCTTCGGCGGGTCCGGCTCGATCGAGCTGAGATGCTTCTACGGCTACCCCGGCACCAGGGTCGGTGTGGTCATCGACGGCAAGGCCTACAGCAGGACGACGTGGTAGGCGGGCCCGGCCCACGGTACCGACACGACGAACAGAACACGACACGGATCTCCCATGAAACGAGGAAGTAAGGACACATGAGCACCAGCACGATGACACCCGAACAGGCGGCCTGGTTCGCACAGACCTTCGACCGTCTGGTCGGCAACGTCGGGCAGGCGGTGCTGGGTAAGTCCCAGGTCATCCGACTGGCTCTGACCTGCATGCTCGCCGAGGGCCACCTCCTGCTGGAGGACGCACCCGGCACCGGCAAGACGGCGATGGCCCGGGCGATCGCGGCGTCCGTCCAGGGCACGCACAACCGCATCCAGTTCACGCCCGACCTCCTGCCGTCCGACGTCACCGGCGTGACGATCTACGACCAGAACACCGGGAAGTTCGACTTCCACCAGGGCCCGATCTTCGCGTCGATCGTGCTGGCCGACGAGATCAACCGCGCTTCACCGAAGACCCAGTCCGCCCTGCTCGAGGTCATGGAAGAGGGTCAGGTCACCGTCGACGGCGTGCGGCACGGCGTCGGCAACCCGTTCATGGTCATCGCGACGCAGAACCCGATCGAGCAGGCCGGTACCTACCGTCTGCCCGAGGCCCAGCTCGACCGCTTCCTCATGAAGACCTCGGTGGGCTACCCGGACCACGCCTCCACCGTCGAGATCCTCACCGGCGCCTCGGTGAAGGACCGCAGCCTGGCGCTGCAGCCGCTGATCACCACCAAGGCGGTGACGGAGATGTCGGCACTGGGACACACCGTCTACACCGACACCGCGGTGCTCGAGTACGTCTCCCGTCTCGCGGAGGAGACCCGCAACGCGCCCGAGGTGCGCGTCGGCGTCTCCGTCCGTGGCGCGCTCGCACTGGTGCGCTGCACCAAGGTGTGGGCGGCCGCGCACGGCCGGAACTACGTGCTGCCCGACGACGTGAAGGACCTCGCCCAGCCGGTGTGGGCGCACCGCTTCGTGCTCGACCCCGAGGCGGAGTTCGCCGGCGCGCAGCCGGACATCATCCTGGGCCGCATCCTGTCCGATGTCGCCGCTCCGCAGGAGCGTGTGTCGGCATGACGACGACGGCGACCCGGCCGCCCGTCACCACCAGTGCGACGTCGCGGCCGGGATACGGAAAGCGGACGGAGGCCCCGAGCGGCCTCGGTGCGCGCGGCGCGGACGCGAGGCGTGCGACCCGGCGCGGCTGGGTGACGTTCTCGGGAGCGGTCCGGCGCAGGCTGTCCGCGGTACGTGAGTGGCTGCGCCCGCTCACCGAGGCGTTCAGCGGCTTCGGCTTCGCCGTGCTGGTCACGGCGGTGGCGGCGTGGGTGGCGGGCCTCATGCTCTCGTGGGTCGAGGTGCTGATCGCGGCGGTGCTGCTGACGGTGACCCTGATCGCGGCGAGTGCGTTCGTGCTCGGCAAGTTCCGCTACACCGTGGTGCTTGACCTGGCGCAGCGGCGCGTGACCGTCGGCGATCGCGCCGTCGGCCGCCTCGACGTGCGCAACGAGACCCGGCGCCCGGTGCTGCCCTCGGTGATGGAGCTCCCAGTGGGAACCGGGACGGCCGCGTTCCCGGTGCCGCGCCTGCGTGGCGGGGGAGCACACGAGGAGATCTTCACCATCCCCACGAGGCGCCGCAGCGTCATCGTCGTGGGGCCGGTGAAGTCCGTGCGCGCCGACCCGCTCGGCCTGCTGCGCCGCGAGGTCACGTGGACCGAGCCGGAGGAATTGTTCGTGCACCCGCAGGTGAAGAACCTGATGGGGTCGAACACCGGCTTCTTCAAGGACCTCGAAGGGCGGGTCACCCAGGACATCTCCAACTCGGACGTGTCCTTCCACGCCCTGCGCGACTACGTGCCGGGCGACGACCGGCGCCACATCCACTGGAAGACCACCGCGCGCACCGGCCAGCTCATGGTCCGCCAGTTCGAGGAGACCCGGCGCTCGCACCTCGCGGTGCTGCTGAGCACGCGCGCCGAGGACTACGCGAGCGAGGAGGAGTTCGAGCTCGCGGTCAGTGTCTGCGGCTCGCTCGGCCTCCAGGCGATCCGCGAGGACCGGGGCGTCACGGTGATGGTCAACGATGCCGGCAACCTGCGCGGGGACCACCGCACGCGGCTGCTGGACGACCTGTCGCGGATCGAGCTGACCTCGACGAAGACGACGCTCGCCGATCTCGCCCGGATCGCGGGCACCACGGTGAACGACGCGTCGGTGATGTCCTTCATCACCGGCAGCCTCGTCACGCCGACCGAACTGCGCTCGGCCTCCGCCCGCCTCCCCGTGGGCGTGCAGGTGATGGCCATCCAGTGCGTGCCGGGGGCCTCGCTGTCCCGGCACGCCATCGCCGAGCTCGGCGTGCTGACCCTCGGCAAGCTCGGCGACCTGCCGCTGGCGCTGCGAAAGATGAGTGAAGGATGAGCCACGACGAGACCACCCGCGGCGGAGCGCGCCGCGGGATCAACCCGGACGGTCGGCGGCCGTCCGGCCTGACCGGGTCGAGCACCAGGGGCAGCGGTACGACGCGGCGCGCCGACGACGCGCGCCCGCGGGCGATGAAGAAGGGCGCCTGGTTCGACCTGGGCGCCATCGCGGTGATGTGCGGTGCGATCATCGTCGGCTTCGGCCCCGTCTGGGGAACGCTCGGCTACCTGGTGCCCGCCGTCGGCGGCGCCGTCCTCGGCGTGTTCGTCGCCTGGCTGTGTGCCTGGCGCCGCTGGCCCGCCGTCACGGTGGCCGCGCTCGCCGTCGTCGGCTACCTGTTGTTCGGGGCGCCTCTCGCGCTGCCGCGGGACGCGATCCTCGGCATCGTCCCGAGCCTGACCACGCTGCAGGATCTCCTGCTCGGCGCGATCCAGGGCTGGAAGGCCTTCGTCACGACGGTCCCGCCGTTGTACTCGTTCCCCGACCTGGCGATCGTGCCGTACCTGATGATGCTGCTCGTGGCGCTCGTCGCGACGACGATCGCGCTGCGCGTGCGGCACGCGGCCTGGGCGATGCTGCCGATCATGGCGGGTTTCGCCGGCGTGATCCTGCTCGGCACGCTGGAGACCGCGCTGCCGATCGTCCAAGGCCTCGTGATCGCCGTCGCCGGCCTGCTGTGGGGCGGCGTCCGGGCGATGGGGGCCCGGGTCGGTACCCACTCGATCAGCACCGAGCAGAGCCGCGAGGCCACGCGCCGCCTGGTCTGGTACCGCGTTCGCACCGGCGCGATCATCCTCGGCGTGGCGGCCGTCGCCGCCGGATTCGCCGGGCCGGCGCTCCTGCCGGACAGCCCGCGCACCGTGCTGCGAGAGGAGATCACCCCGCCCTTCGACCTGCACGAGTTCTCGACGCCGCTCGCCTCCTTCCGGCACTACGCCAAGGACGAGAAGGAGACCGAGATCCTCCGGATCACGGGTCTCCCGGAGAATGCCCGGGTACGGCTCGCCACGCTCGACGAGTACGACGGCGTCGTGTACGACGCCGCGGGCGAGGGCGGGGCGACCGGCGTCTACACGCGCGTCGGCCAGCGGATCGTGACGGCCGCGCAGGGCACCCGTGCGACGGTCCAGGTGACGTCGCTCGCCTACCGCGACGTGTGGGTACCGGAGGTCGGTGACCTCACCGGGGTGACCTGGACGGGTTCGCGTGCCGCGGACCAGGGCGCGGGTACCTACTACAACAGCGAGACCGAGACCGCCGTCACCCTCGCCGGCGTGCAGCCGGGCGACACCTACGAACTCGACACCCTGCTCACGACGTACCCGTCCGAGGAGGAGCTGGCCGACGCGACCGTGTCCGAGGTCGAGCTCCCGAAGACCGACAAGAGGTCTCTCCCGGCGAACGTGTCCGGCAAGGTCGCGCAGTACACCGGCGAGACGACCGACCCCGCCGAGAAGCTGTTCCTCATCCGGGACGCGCTGGAGGCGGGCGGCATCCTCTCCAGTGGCCTGGAGGGGCAGCCGCCGTCACGGCCCGGGCACGCCGCGGAGCGCATCGACGACCTGCTCGAGAAGGACGACATGATCGGCGACGAGGAGCAGTTCGCCGTCGCGTTCGCCCTGCTCGCCCGGCAGACGGGCATCCCCGCGCGGGTGGTCATGGGATTCGCCGAGGACGAGGAGTCCGACCGCAGCGCCGGCGAGGACTGGACCGTGCGCGGCGAAGACGTCAAGGCCTGGATCGAGGTGCCGTTCGAGGAGTACGGGTGGGTCCCGATCGACGTGGACCCGGACGAGGACACGAAGATCCAGCCCGAGCCCCAGACGCAGGAGCTGCCCAAGCCGCCGGTGCTGCAGGAGCCCGAGCCGCCGGAGGAGCCCGAGCAGAACAAGGCCGGCAGCGTGGAGTACGAGGAGCAGGACGAGGCCGACAACGAGGGCTTCGACTGGGGAATGCTCCTGACCATCGTGCTCGCGGTGGCCATCCCGCTGGCGCTGATACTGCTCCCGATCGTGCTGATCCTCGCGCACAAGGCGCGCCGCCGGGCCCGGCGGCGGACCGCCGAGGAGCTCGCCGACCGGTTCAGCGGTGGCTGGCACGAGGTGGTCGACGCGGTCACCGACATGGGCACGTCCGTGCCACGGTCGGCGACGCGGCGTGAGGGCGCGGGACTTATCGCGACAAAGCACGAGGCGCCCGGCACGCTTATGCTTGCCCATCGGGCCGATGCCACGGTCTTCAGCGGAAGGCAACCGACGCAGGCCGAGGTCGACTCCTTCTGGGAGGAGGTGGACACGGTCCTCGGGGGCCTACGCTCTTCCGTGAACACCCGGCAGAGGATCGCCGCGGCGCTGTCCTTGCGCAGCGTTCGCGCGCGCATGGCGGGAGGACGCGGCATGACGGGTGTGTGGCAGGACTTGGTGAAGCGAGGCTCGAAGGAGAACCGATGACGGACGTGGTGTGCAGCGGCTGCCTGTCGCGCCAGGCCGCGGGGACGCAGTACTGCGGGGTGTGCGGGCGTGAGTTCCCGCGCACCGGCAGGCCCGTGGTCGAGCAGCAGCCCGGGCCGCAGAGTGCTGTCCAGCAGCTGGCGGGCGGCGGGTACGGTGCGCCCCACGGCCAGGACCTGCCGTACCACCACGGCGGGTCGCGGATCGACGACGAGTTCCAGACCGGGACGTTCGTTCCCGTCCGCGACCCAGGACCCGCACCGGCGGCGCCCGAGCCCGTGTACGCACACGTCGGCAGGCGGATCGTCGCGCTCCTGGTCGACGGCGCCGTGGGCGGCGCTCTCTTCGGGATCGTGTACGGGATCGCCCTCCTCATGGCTCAACCGCCCGAGGGCGTGATCGCCATCGACGAGAACGAGGCCCAGGCGATGCTCGTCACGCTGATGGCGGGTCTCTGGGGTGGCCTCGGCCTCATGCTCGTGTGGAACCTGTCCATGTGGATCTGGGAGGGCACGTCCGGCAAGACCCTCGGCAACGTCGCGCTCGGCATCCGCACCCTGTCGGCCCGTGACGAGAAGCCGGTCGGCTTCTGGCGGATCGTCCTGCGCGTCCTCGTCGTCGGCGCCGGCAGCCTGGCCTGTGGCGTCGGCAGCTGGGTGGTCCTGCTCAGCCCGCTGTGGGACAAGGGCGGTCGCAAGCAGGGCTGGCACGACAAGGCGGCGGGTGCCGTCGTGATCGACATCAAGAAGAAGCCCGCACCCGTCGTCGAGGGCTTCGACCCGGACTCCCGGCCGCGCGCACCGGGCCGGGTCACCTCCGGCCAGGGCGCCGCGGGCCGGGGCGTTCCCGGTCCCCGCACCCCCGCTCCGGGCACCCCCGCTCCGGGCTCACCGGCCGCCCCGGCGAGCCCGGGTGCGCTGCGCGCGGCCGGCCAGGCCCACACCGCCGCGTCGTCGGCGGGTCAGGCGCCCGTGTTCGACCCGGTGCAGCAGGCCGGGCCGCAGGCCCCGGCCTCCTTCACCCCGGACGGTTCACCGGCCCCTGCCCAGCCGGATCCCTGGTCGTTCCCCAAGGCATCGGGCCCCCCGACCGGCGACGGGCTGATCACGGACGTGCCGGGTGGCGCCGCGGGCCCTGCCGGCCCGTTCCCGCCCGTGAGCTCCGGCCAGCAGGGTCAGGCGCCGTCGTCCCAGCAGTGGCCGGGCGGGCAGCCCTCGGCCCAGCCGCAGCAGCCGATGCTGCCCGGCGCACCGCCGGCGTCCCCGCCCGAGGCCGCGCCGCCGACGGCGTCGTCCACGCCCTCGCCGCCGGCCACGCCGAACTCGCCGCGACCGATCACGGCCGCGAACACGATTCCGGATCACCCGCTGCTGGAGACGTCGCCGTACCCGCCGATCTCGCAGCCGCAGCGGCGCGACTCGCAGCCGACCCGCGCCGTCAGCATCGACCCCCCTGGTCAGGGCCAGGGTTCCGGCTACGGCCGGCCGCCACGCGGACAGCACGCGGCTCCGCAGGGCCCCGACCCGGACGCGACCAACGTCGAGCAGGCGGCCGGACCGGCGTCGGACGAGACGATGCTGCAGATGCCGACCGGCTCGAGCGGTGCGATGGACCCGCCGCCGGTCATGGGCGCCGTGCTGGAGCTGGAGTCGGGCGCGAGGGTCCGCGTGGACGGCCCGACCCTGGTGGGACGCAACCCGCAGGCCCCGGGCAGCGCGGGCGTCCAGCTGGTCCAGCTCCCGGACCCGACGCGCTCGGTGTCGAAGAACCACGCCGAGCTCGGCGTCGACTCCGCGGGTCTCTGGCTCACGGACCGTGGCTCGACGAACGGCACCGTGGTGTCCGTGCCGGGCCTGCCACCCCGGGTCGCGGAGGCCGGGGCGCGGGTGCGCGTCCCCGTCGGCTCGACGATCCACTTCGGGGACCGGCGCGTCGTCGTCCACCCTGGGGCGGAGGGGTGAACTCCGACAACCGGCCGTCGCTGATGTGGGGTGCCGCATCCGACCGTGGCCGGCGGCGGAAGATCAACGAGGACGCCTACCTGGCCGAGAACGGCGTGTTCCTGGTCGCGGACGGCATGGGCGGGCACGACGCCGGAGACATCGCCAGCGCCACCGCGCTCGGCGCCCTGAGCTTCCTGCTCGAGGCCGACACGATCGAGCCGGAACTGGTCGACGTCCTGGTGGACGTCGCCCAGAAGGAGGTGCGGGCCATCGAGACCGGCCCCAAGGGCCGCGGCGCGGGCACCACGCTCACGGGTGCCGTGCTGGCCTACGTCGACGGCGTGCCGTACTGGCTCATCGTCAACGTCGGCGACTCCCGCACGTACCTGCTGTCCAACGGCGAGCTGGAACAGATGAGCGTGGACCACTCGGAGGTCCAGGAACTGATCGACGCCGGCATGCTCACCGCCGAGGAGGCGCGCCACCATCCCCGGCGCAACGTGATCACCCGGGCCCTCGGCGGGCCGGACGAGCCGGACGCGGACTTCCGGTATGTTCCGGTCGAGGCGCACGAGCGGATCCTCGTGTGCTCGGACGGCCTGACGGCCGAGCTGGACGACGAGCAGATCCGCGAGATCCTCCTCGCCGTGCCCGATCCGGGGACCGCCGCTCAGGAACTGGTCGACTCCGCCCTCGAGGCGGGCGGTCGTGACAACGTGACGGTGCTGGTCGTCGATGTGACCGGGGTGCCCCACGACACCGACGGCGTCACCGCAGAGCGCGACCAGGACGTGGTGCCGGGCGGCCGACGACTGATGGAAGACACGCAACCACGAAACGGCGGATGACCGAGACGCCGGAGGGACCGAGATGACTGTGCACTACACCGAGGGACCCGCCCGCGCGGTGATCCGGGGAGAGACCGTGGTGGTCCTCCCCGACAAGGCCGACGACACCCTGCTGACCGACCTCTGGACCGAGCTGGCCGGCGTCTCCGACGGTGTCGCGGCCGCCCTCGGCGTGCTCACGTCCGTGCCGGGCGGCCTGCGCGCCGTGCCGCCGTTCGCGGTGGTCTCCGTCCAGTCCACGGGTGCCGCGCACGTGGCCGTCCGCGGCTCGGGCGTGGAGGTGACGGTGGCCACGGCCGGCGGACCGGTCCAGGTGACCGGCCAGGACGTCGTGTCCTGGTCGGAGCGTGTCATCGAGGATCCGGCGTCGTTCGTGGTGGGGCTCGCGGCGTCCGGGACGGGCCCCGGGGCGTCGCCGTCCGACGGCGGTCTGCCGGTCGAGTCCGCGGTGGTGCCGGCGGCGTCGGTGCGCCGCGCGCTCACCGCGGACGCGGAGGCGGGCTCGACGTCCGGCGCGCCGGCGACCGCCCCGCCCGTCTCCGGTGAGCCAGACGCGGCCTCGGTCTTCGCGAAGATCCCAGGAGTCGGTGGCGCCCCGGCGACCCCGCCGGTCCCGCCGCCGCCCCCGGCCGAGCCGGTCGGAAGCCCGGGCGACGGGCCCGGTCCGTCGTTCGCCGCGCCCGCGGCGCCGGTGTCGGACAGCCCGGTGCCCGAGGCCACGCAGGTCGGTGGCGACGGCGAGGACGAGTACGAGCACCTGTTCGGCGAGACGATCATGCGCAGCGTCGAGGACGCCGCGGTCCGCGTCTCGGAGGAGGACGACGAGGAGGAGGGCGAGGGCTCGGCCGCTCCCGGGCCCGCGTCTTCCGTCCCGGTGGTGGACCCGGCCCCCGCCCCCGCCGAGCCCGCGGGAGCGCACGCCGCGTCCGGGCCCGCCGACGGAGCGGGCGAGGCCTGGGAAGCGCCGAGCCTGATCTCCGAGATCCCCGGCAGTTTCCCGGGGGCGTCGTCGCCGGCGACGACGGATGGGACCCCGGCCGCCGCGCACCGCGCCGCGGCCGTCGACGAGGTGGAGGAGCCCGACGACCACGACGGCCACACCGTGATGCAGTCCGATCTCGCGGCCCTGCGACGTCCCGGTGGCCCGGCGTCGTCGCCGACGCCCGCCGTCGAGTCGCAGCCGATCTCGGGCGGCGTCCAGATCCTGGCCGTCACGTGCCCGAACGGCCACGCGAACCCGCCCGCGCGCCCGACGTGCCGCACGTGCGGCGAGGCCCTGTCCGGCGAACCGTCGACCGCGGCCCGCCCGCCGCTGGGCCGGCTCGTGGTCACGACCGGATCGGCACAGGCCGGCGCCGCCGGTGCGCGCGGGGAGCAGATCATCCAGCTGGATCGCTCGGTGATCGTGGGCCGCCGCCCGCGGACGTCGACGACGTCCGCGTCGGAGATCCCGCGACTCGTGACCGTGTCCAGTCCCAACCAGGACATCTCCCGCTCGCACCTCGAGATCTCGCTCGAGGAGTGGCACGTGCTGGTCGCGGACATGGCGACGACGAACGGCACCACGCTGATCCGTCCGGGTCAGCCGCCGCGTCGCCTCCACCCGAACGAGAAGGAGATCGTCGCGGACGGCGACGTGGTCGACCTGGGAGACGGTGTGACCCTCAAGTTCGAGGGGATCTGGTGAATCTCCGGATCCTCCGCTGAGCGCACGGTACTTGTGGGGTTCACGCCCCAGAGCCCACGGTCCCGGTGCACTCGACGAGTCCAAGACAGGAAAGGAACCGAGTGAGCAGCAAGCGAGCGCCATCCGCGCCGCCGCAGATCGATGGCTACGAGTTCAAGCGGGTCATCGGTTCGGGGGGCTTCGCGGATGTGTTCCTCTACGAGCAGCAACGACCGCGACGTCAGGTCGCGATCAAGGTGCTGCTCAAGGAGTGGTCGAGCGCCACCCAGCGGGAGACGTTCGATGCCGAGGCCGACCTCATGGCCACGCTCGGCAACCACCCGTCGATCGTGACGATGTACGAGGCGGCAACGGCTGGGGACGGCCGCCCGTACCTGGCGATGGAGTTCTGTTCGCGTCCGAACCTCGGGGCGCGGTACCGCAGCGAGCGGTTCTCCGTCGCCGAGGCGTTGCGGACGACCATCCAGATCGCCGGGGCGGTGGAGACCGCGCACCGCCTGGGCATCCTGCACCGTGACATCAAGCCCGCGAACATCCTGGTCACCCAGTTCGGCCACCCGGCCCTCACCGACTTCGGCATCGCGTCCACGGTGGACCAGGCATCCGCGGCCGAGGGCATGTCCATCCCATGGTCCCCGCCCGAGTCGTTCCAGGACCCGCCGGTCAGCGGGATCGCGACGGACGTGTGGGGCCTGGCCGCCACCTGTTACACGCTGCTGGCCGGCCGGACCCCGTTCGAGGTCCCCGGCGGGTCGAACCGGTCGGCGGACCTGATGGCCCGCATCGAGACCGCGGCGCTTCCGGCGCTCGGCCGGTCGGACGTCCCGCCGTCGCTGGAGCGCGTGCTGGCCACGGCCATGAGCAAGCGGCCCGCCTCCCGCTATCCGACGGCGCTGGCGTTCGCGCGGGCGCTGCAGCAGGTCCAGGTCGAGATGTCGCGCGACATGACGCCGATCGACATCCTCGACGAGTCCGGCCAGATGCACCAGGAGGAGGACGACGAGCAGGACGGCACCAGGTTCCGCAACATCGTCTCGATCGATCCGGGGCAGCAGGCACCGCCGGCCGCGCCGCCGGCGGCCGGGCCGGGCACCTCACCGGGCTTCGTGCCGACCGCCTCGCCTGCGGGCGGCTTCGGCCCGCCCGCCACGACGGGTGCCGGGGCTCCGCCGTACGCCGGGGCGCCGTCGTCGTCCATGAGCCACACCTCGGCGCCCGACCTGCCGTTCGTCGCGGGCGACCGCTCCGGCGTCGGCACCGTCGAGGAGACGGTGGCGCGCACGTCGCTGCCCGCGAGCCAGCGAGGGGCCCAGGAGTACGTCGCGCCGACGCCGCAGGAGGAGGAGCCCAAGCCCAGCCCGTGGCGGCTGGTGGCGCCGATCCTGGGTGTGGTCGCGCTCGTGGGGATAGGGATCCTCGTGTTCCTGCTGAGGCCCTGGGACGCGCCGGCCGACGAGGGGGACGACCCGACGGTCGCCGAGACGGTCGGTGGGGACTTCGGTGACGACATCGTGCCCAACTACCTGGCGCCTCCGCTCCAGCTCGAGGCCGAGCCGGACGGCGATCAGGTGATCGTGACCTGGGAGCGGCCCAACTCCTTCGAGGAGGGCGACCAGTTCGGCTACCGGGTGCGGCGCCTCTCCGACGAGACCACGATCTACGAGCCGCTCGGCAACGAGACGACCGTCACCGTGCCACGGGAGGCCGGTGACACGTGCGTCGAGGTCGTGACGATGCGCGACAACAACGTCTCGGACCCGGCAGAGGCCTGCGTCGCCGCGGAAGGGGCCGGCGGATGAGTTCGCTCTCGATCGAGTTCTGCGGCGAGTGGTTCCGCCCGGAGGGCGACAGCGAGAGCTTCGACATCGGCCGCGAAGGTGACCTCACCGTCGACGACAACCCCTACCTGCACCGCCGCTTCCTGCGCGTGACGCACGAGGACGGGATCTGGTGGCTGTCGAACGTCGGCTCGCTGATCGCCGCCACCGTGTGCGACGCCGGGGGCGGGGTGCAGTCCTGGCTGCCCCCGGGCAACCGGCTGCCCATCGTCTTCCCGAGCACGTCGGTGGTGTTCACGGCAGGCCCCACCACCTACGAGCTCAGCCTGCACCTCGAGGACGCGCCGTACCACGAGATCTCGTCCGACGACGACGACGTCGCCGGGGCCACGACGATCGGCGCCATCCGGTTCACCACGAGCCAGCGCCAGCTCATCGTGGCGCTCGCCGAGCCGATGCTGCGCCGCGAGGGCAGCGGGCTGAGCGAGATCCCGAGCTCCGCGGCCGCTGCCCGGCGGCTCGGCTGGGCCAGCACCCGCTTCAACCGCAAGCTCGACAACGTGTGCGAGAAGCTCGACCGGATCGGGGTCAAGGGCCTGCGCGGCGACTCCGGATCCCAGGCCACCAACCGCAGGGCGCGCCTCGTCGAGTACGCCGTCGCCTCACGCCTGGTGACCGCCGACGACCTGCCCCTGCTCGACCTGAAGGACGACGCCTGACGTGCGGATCAAGCTGACACTCAACCGCCCCGACCAGACCTCCGCGAACGTGGCGGTCACGGCCGATGCGACGGCCACCGTGCGGGACGTGGCCGAGACCCTGTTCTCGGCCGACCCGACGCGCAACGGTGCCGCGGCGCCCGAGAACCTCACCCTTCAGGTGCGCGGCGAGTCCGGGGGCGGCGGCGCCGACAGCCGCGTCCTCCGGCCCGACAGCGACCTCACCCAGGCCGGCCTGCGCTCCGGTTCGACCGTCGAGATCGTCCGGGTCTCCGACCAGTTCATGGTCCCCGGGGCGGACCGCGGCGCCGCGGTCGCCACGCTCCGCGTGATCGAGGGGCCCGACGCCGGCCGCGAGTTCCCCCTCCCCGTCGGGACGTCCTACATCGGCCGGGGCCGCGACATGGACGTGCGGCTCTCCGACAAGCAGACGTCCAAGCGGCACGCCCGCATCGTCGTCGGCGAGTCGATCGAGATCCACGACCTCGACTCCGCGAACGGCCTCGTGATGGGCGGTCAGGCGGTCACCCGGGCGACGGTGACCAGCTCCGACACGATCACCATCGGGAACGACGTCGTCTCGGTCATCGCACTGCACCGGACCACGAGCATCGCGCCCACCAGCCCCGCCGTCGAGTTCAACCGGTCGCCGCGCGTCGTGACCCGGTTCGGCGAGCACGAGATCACGTCGCCGAAGCCGCCCGAGCCGCCGAAGCCCCGCCCACTGCCCTGGCTCGTGATGCTGGTTCCGGTCGTGATGGGTCTCGTGGTGTTCCTCGTCTTCCAGAACCCGCGCATGCTCCTGTTCATGTTCATGGGCCCGATGTTCATGATCGGCATGTGGTGGGACCGGAAGGTCCAGACGAAGAAGGAGTACGAGCAGGCGTCCGAGCGGTTCCTCGAGGCTGTCGAGTACACGAAGGAACGGATCCGCCGTACGCACGCCGTCGAGCGCGCCGTCCGGATCGCCGAGACGCCGTCGCTGGCCGAGGCGATCGACAACGTCCGCCGACTCGGTGGCCTGATGTGGACGCACCGGCCGGAACACCGCGGGTTCCTCACCGTCCGCCTCGGGACCGGGCGTGCGCCCGCACGTACGGGGTTCTCCGAACCTCGGGAGAACGACTGCCTCCCCGAGCACTGGGAGAAGGTGCTCGAACTCAAGCAGCAGTGCGTCTTCATCGACGACGTGCCCTCCGCGGCGGCGCTGCGGTACGGCGGCAGCGTCGGCATCGCCGGCCGGTCCGGCGCCGTCGAGGGCGTCGCTCGGTCCGTGATCCTGCAGATGATCACGCTGCACTCGCCCGCCGAGGTCGTGGTCACGGCGCTCACCTCGAACCGGTCGCGACAGGACTGGGAATGGCTGCAGTGGGCGCCGCACACCGGCTCCCCGCACAGTCCGCTCGGCTCCAGCGACCACCTCGCCGCCGACCCCGGCCAGGGCGCGGCCCTGCTCACCCGGCTCGAGGAACTCATCGAGGCCCGCGGCGTCAAGCTCGACGGCCCGCCGCCCCTGGAGGGCGAGCGCGACCCCGAGAAGGACCGGGAGGAGAAGCCGCCCAGCCCGATCCTCCCGTCGGTCGTGGTGCTCGTGGAGGACGACGCCCCGCTCGAGCGGTCGCGCCTGGTCCGCCTCGTCGAGCGCGGTCCCGCCGCCAACGTGCATGTCGTGTGGGTCGCGCCCACGGTCGAACAACTGCCCGCCGCGTGCCGCACCTTCGTCGTGCTCGACCACGAGGCCGGCGCCGACAGCGCCACGTCCGGCCAGGTGCACTACGGCCTCCTGTCCTTCCCCGTGCGGTGCGAGACCGCCGACCTGGCCACCGCCCACGAGATCGCCCGCATCCTCTCGCCCGTGGTCGACGTCGGCGCTGCCGTCAGCGACGAGACGGATCTCCCGCGGTCGGTGTCGTACCTGGCGCTCGCGGGCACGGAGGTCGCCTCGAACGCCAACAGCATCATCGACCGGTGGAAGGAGAACCTGTCGCTCACACCGCGCGACGGGTCGCCTCCCGTGCGCCGGAAGAACCCGACGAACCTGCGCGGCCTGGTGGGGCACAACGGCATCGAGCCGTTCTACCTCGACCTGCGCACCCAGGGCCCGCACGCCCTGGTGGGCGGTACGACCGGTGCCGGTAAGTCGGAGTTCCTGCAGTCCTGGGTGATGGGCATGGCCGCGGCGCACAGCCCGGACCGCGTGACGTTCCTGTTCGTGGACTACAAGGGTGGCGCGGCGTTCGCCGACTGCGTGCACCTGCCGCACACGGTCGGCCTCGTCACCGATCTGTCGCAGCACCTCGTGCGGCGCGCTCTGTCGTCGCTGCGGGCCGAACTGCACTACCGCGAGCACCTGCTGAACCGGAAGAAGGCGAAGGACCTCGCGTCGCTGGAGAAGACCGGCGACCCCGACGCCCCGCCGAGCCTCATCATCGTGGTCGACGAGTTCGCCGCGCTGGTCGGCGAGGTCCCGGAGTTCGTGGACGGCGTCGTCGACGTCGCCCAGCGCGGCCGGTCCCTCGGACTGCACCTGATCCTGGCCACCCAGCGCCCTGCCGGCGTGATCAAGGACAACCTGCGCGCCAACACGAACCTGCGCATCGCCCTGCGCATGGCGGACGAGTCCGACTCCAAGGACGTGCTCGGAGATGCGATGGCGGCGCACTTCGCGGCGTCGATCCCCGGGCGCGGCGCCGCCAAGACCGGGCCGGGCCGCATCACCACGTTCCAGACCGGGTACGCCGGCGGCTGGACCTCGGACGAGCCGGAACCCGCCCAGATCGACGTCGAGGAGCTGGACTTCGGCGTCGCGCGGAAGTGGGAGATGCCGACGAAGGTGTCCGACGACGGCGGCGACCCCGGCCCCAACGACATCTCCCGGATGGTCCGGACGATGCGCGAGGCGGCCACCATCGCCGGGGTGCCCGAGCCGCGTAAGCCGTGGCTGCCGGAACTCGCCGAGACCTACGACCTGGCCCTGCTGCCCAACCCGCGGACCGACGCCAAACTCCTGCTCGGCGTCCTGGACGATCCGCACGGACAGGCGCAGCCGACCGTGCACTACGAACCGGACCAGGACGGGAACATGGCCGTCTACGGCACCGGCGGTTCCGGGAAGAGCACCACGCTGCGCACGGTCGCGATCTCGGCCGGGCTGACGGTGCGCGGCGGGCCGACCCAGGTGTACGGCATCGACTGCGGTTCGGGCGGCCTGGCGATGCTGGAGAACATGCCGCACGTCGGCGCCATCATCGACGGCGAGGACGAGGAACGGATCACCCGCCTCATGCGGCGGCTGACCGAGGAGCTCGAGTCCCGCTCCGCCCGGTACTCGGAGGTGCGGGCGAACAGCATCGTCGAGTACCGCAAGATCGCGAACCGGCCCGACGAGCCGCGCATCTTCGTCCTCGTGGACGGTTTCGGAGCGTTCCGGGAGTCGTACGAGATCCTCGCGGGACGCGGGTTCTCGATCTTCGGCGCGTTCACGCAGCTCGCCACGGACGGCCGCCCCGTGGGCATCCACATCGTGATGACGGGGGACCGGTCCACGAACATCCCGCCGTCGCTGGCGTCCACGGTGCAGAAGCGCATCGTGCACCGCATGGCGCGGGAGGACGACTACATGATGCTGAACGTGCCCAAGGACGTCCTCGGCCCGACGTCGGCCCCGGGCCGGGCGATCATGTTCGGGCAGGAGGCGCAGATCGCCGTCCTGGGCGGCGACTCGAACGGCGTCGTCCAGTCGCGCGAGGTGGGCAAGCTCGAACAGGCGATGGAGCGCGCGGGGACGCGTCGAGCGCCCGGTGTCGAGCGGCTGTCGGACGACTTCATGCTCAGCGCCCTGCCGCCGACCGTCGGCAACCGGCCCACGATCGGTCTGCGGGATCTGGACATCTCGCCGATCGCTCTCCCGGACCGCTCGCCGTTCATGCTGGCGGGCCCTCCCGGTTCGGGCCGCACGACGACGTTCGTGACGATCGCCACGTCCCTGCGGCGGAGCACCAGGACGCGGCTGGTGTACTTCTCGTCGCGGCGCAGCAGCGTGGGCTCGATGGACCTGTGGGACTCGGTGGCCCAGACCCCCGAGGACGTCCAGGAGGCCGCCAAGGAGCTCACCGAGGCGGTCCAGGCCGACAAGTTCGCCCCCGGCAGTCTCACGGTCATGATCGAGAACTACACCGAGCTGACCGGCACGCCGGCGGAGAAGCCGCTGGAGGCGTTCGTCAAGGCCGCGGTGCGCAAGGACATCATGGTGATCGGCGAATCGGAGTCGTCGACCTGGTCGAAGGCGTTCGCGCTGGCCGGCCCGTTCAAGTCGGGCCGCAACGGCATCCTGATGACGCCGGGCGACATGGAGGGCGACACGCTCATGAACACCCCGCTCGGCCGGCTGCGGCGGAAGGACTTCCCGCCCGGCCGTGGATTCCTCATCAGCGCCGGCCGGCCGGCCAAGATCCACGTCGCGCAGCCCGGGTGACGCGCCCGGGCCGTGCGACGGGGATGGGGAACTCTCCCCATTCCGCAGTGCCACGGGCTCTGGTTGAGTACGTGGTGTCGAAATCAACCGAGGCCGCCCACCAGGGCAGCCACCGACGAAGGAGTAGGGAATGCCGCTTCAGCACAGCGCAGCCAACGTCTCGGGTAGTGACGTCGAGGCAGTCCGGCAGCTGGCCCAGGTTCTGCAGCAGTCGTCGGACCAGATCCGGCAGGCCGGCGAGCAGGTCAACGCGCAGATGCAGCAGACCGAGTGGAACGGCCAGGACGCCTCCCAGTACGAGCAGGAGTGGGACGGCAACATCTTCACGCAGCTGCAGCGGATCGCGGACCAGCTCGTCGAGCACGGCCAGACCGCCGAGCGCAACGCCAGCGAGCAGGAGGGCACCTCGAACGCGCTCTGACGCGTTCGTCCTCGCGGCGTGAACACGATGGGTGCGGTGCCGGTCCGGTGCCGCACCCATCGCGCGTCACGGGAGCACAGGTCAGGAGACGAGATCCACCAGTCCGATCCGGGCGAGCGCGGAGCGCCGGTTCACGCACCGCTGCTCGACCCAGAGGCGGCCGGGAGGGAAGGAGAGGGACATGGTTGGAGACATGCTCGGCCTCGACATCGAGGCCGTCCGGCAGATGGCGAACGTCCTGCGGCAACAGGCCGAGGAGGTGCGCGCCACGGTGCAGGACATCACCGCGCAGCTGGCCGAGACCGACTGGATGGGGCCGGACGCCGACCAGTTCGAGAGCGAATGGACGGGCACCCACGCGGCGAAGCTGAACGAGATCGCCTCGGCGCTCGACACCTTCGCCGGGACGGCCGAGGCCAACGCCGCGGAACAGGAAGGCACCTCGGGCTCGCTCTGAGGGACCGACGCAACCGCCCTGGCGCGGAGGGATGTGAGGAGAAACCATGAGCGGAGGGCTCTATGGTGCCGATATCGAGGCGCTGCGGTCATTCGCCGATCGGGTCGCTCAGGGCGGTGAGACGCTCGGCAACGTCGTCGCCGTCGTCGACTCGGCGATGCCGGCCATCGACGCGTGGAGCGGCCCGGACGGCGAGGAGTTCCGTGCGGAGTGGACCGACGTGCACGCGGTCCGGTTGCGCGAGACGGCGGCCGCGCTGAACGACGTCGCGGCGACGGTGCGCGAGAACGCGGACGATCAGCAGGAGACGTCGGACGACCTGTCCGGCGGTGGTGGCGTGGGCACCGGTGTGGGTGTCGGCGCCGGTGGCGGTGGTGGCGGTGGTGGGTCCGAGGACGACGGCGGGAACCCCCTGACCTCGCCGGGCGCGAACCCGGGGGCCGAGAACAGCAACGACTGGTACGACTACTCCAACAACACCCACAACGGCAGCCAGTGGGGTAGCGAGACTCACACCACGACGGACGAGAACGGCAACACGACGCACCACAACGAGTCGCAGGTGACCCCGTCCGAGAGCGGGAACATCAGCCACACGCTCGCCGAGGGGGAGACCGGCGGCTTCGTGGGCTACGAGAACGGCGTCGAGGGCGATTTCGGCAGCGAGGACGGCTTCCACGGCTCGGGATCGGCCGGTGTGCAGGCCGGCGCCGGGTACGACGCCTCCGGCCAGGTCAGCATCTCGGAGAACGGGCTGGTGGCCGAGGGTCAGGTCGGCGGCAGCGTCGGCGTGGGCGCCAGTGCCGAGGGCCAGGTCGGGTACGGCGAACACCTCTCGGCCGAGGGGTCCGCGTCGGCGCTGGTCGGCGCACGTGCCGAGGCCGATGCCGGGGTGTCCGTCGGTCCGCACGGCATCGGCGCGAGTGCCGGCTTCGATGCCTTCGCCGGCGCGGAGGCCGGTGCCGACGCCGGGGTCAACGTCGCCGGTGTGGAGGCCAACGTCGGCGGAACGGTGTACGCCGGGATCGGCGCGCACGCGGACATCGACGCGAACGTCGGCTGGGACAACGTCGGAGTCAGCGTGGACGTCGGCGCCGCCCTCGGGATCGGCGCGGGCCTCGAGTTCGAGGTCAACTGGTCACCTGCTGACACCGTCGACGCGATCGCCGACGTCGGCGGCGACCTCATCGACGGCGCGGGTGACCTGATCGGGAGCCTCTGACATGGCCGCGGTACAACCTGATTGGATGGAGACATGAGCACAGTCACCTACCCGAGCGAGACCTTCCCGGGCTTCCCCGCCGTGGTCATGGACTGCCCCGAGGGCTGGGTCACGCACTCGGTGCCGCAGGCGCAGATGGCCATCATCCAGGAGCGGCCCGAGGGCGAGTTCCGCCCGAACGTCGTCGTCGTGATCCAGCGGATGGCGCCGAACCAGACCGTCGAGGCCGTGATCGAGCAGGCGGTGGAGAAGTTCCAGGCCACGCCGGGCTACGAGGAGGTGGGCCGGATGGACACGACGTTCGGCGGCCTGCCCGCCGTGCGGATCGAAGGGGCGTGGACCACCGAGCAGACCGGCACGATCGCGCAGGCGCTGCGGATCGCGGTGGTGGAGCACGACGGCGTTCGTGACATGGTCGAGGTCACCGGCACGTGCGCCGGACCGCAGGCCGCGGAGATCTGGCCCCAGGTCCGCGAGATCCAGGACAGCGTCAAGCTGGCGGACCAATGACGGAGCAGGACGACGCCGCGCGGTTCGCGGTCGTCAGCCGCGTGGCCGTACTCGCGCTCGGATTCGTCCTGGCGGCGGTGGCGGTCTGGGCGTTCCTCGCCGGGAACGTGGCACTCGGCATCGTCCTGCTCGTCGTCGTGGGTGTCCTGGCATTCGCCCGCGGGATGTGGACGATGCGGCGCGGCATGAAGGCCGCCGCCTCCGCCCGGGAGAAGGCACAGGTCCCGGAGGCGGCCGTCGCGTCGGCGGCCGCCCCGACCCCGGTCGACCGCGTGGTGGCGGATCTCCTGGGCATGAACAGCGACGGGCTGCCGTACCTCATCGAGGCGTCGCGGACGCCGGGAGGAGCGCGGGTCGACGTGCGCTGGAAGGTCGAGGAGGTGCGCTGGCAGACGCTGTTCGTCAGGGGAAAGCAGGCGTACGCCTGGCGCATGGAGGTCGACCTCGACTCCGCCACCGGGCACTACAAGTTCGTCGAGTACTCCGGGTCCGCATCCGTCCGGGCCGCGATCAGCCCCGGTGGCGGGTTCGTCGCGGGGAACTGGAAATGGACCCGCGGCAAGACCGCCGGGCAGCAGTCCGCGACCTTCGTCGAAGGTGCTGACGGACAGGTCACCACACGGAGCTCGTTCGGCGCACGTACGTCCTGGGAGGGCGGCGTCATGCTCAAGCCGGCCGACGCCAAGGTCCCGGTGTTCACCGTGCTGCGCAACAACGGCTGGCGGCCGCGCTTCGACTGGTTCGGCGCGCGGATCTTCGAGAAGTAGGCACAACGCATCGACGTGATGGGCACGAAGCGCGCGACACGATAGCTTTCACCCGCGCAGCCGGACGGCCCTCGACCCAGGAAGTGAGTGATTCACCATGCGAACCCGACGTTCCCTGCTGGCCGCCCTGGCGGCCGGGGTGCTCGCGTCGACCCTGACCGCCTGCTCGTTCTCCGTGGGCGACCTGGAAGAGGTCGGCGGGGACTCGGCCACGGCCGGGACCGAGAGCACCCAGGACGCCGCGACCGACGAGAGCACGGCGGGTGCGGACTCGGCCGGTGACGCCGCCTCGGGGATGCAGACGATCCAGGCCTCCCACATCACCGCGCAGGTCCCCGCCGACTGGGCGCCCTCCGCCGACGAGGACCCGTGGAAGTACATCCACCAGAAGCCGAACGACCAGGGCGGCGTCGCGGGCCGGATCGCCTTCATGCCGGGCGGCAAGGCGATGGGCGCGCAGGAGTCCGTCGAGTGGTTCATCAGCCAGGTCGAGGGCACCGGGTCCACCGACGACAACTTCGCCCCCATCAACACGCTCCGCACGGACGGCGAGCGGGCGAACACCTCCTACACCTACCAGTCGGGCGGCGAGGCCTACGTGGCCGTGGTCTGGGGCATCACCGACAGCCAGGGAGCGCCCTCCCTGATCCAGCTCTCCGGCGTCGAGAGCGTCATGACGCAGGACTTCGTCTCGCAGGTGGACCAGTCGCTCGAGCTCACCGGCGACTGGCAGGGCTGATCAGCACGGCGATGACCGGTCCGCCCGGCCGGGGGCGCTCGCTGCGCGAGATCGCCGTGTCGTTCGGCGAGGACGCGGAGCGCTACGACCGCACCAGGCCCGGCTATCCGGCCGAGCTGGCCGAGGTCGTGCTGGCCGGCATGGGGCGGGTCGGTGCGGGCCGGGCCCGTGGTGGACCGGTCGGCGCGGGTCCGGCCGGTATCGGACCGGGCCCGGGCCGCCCGCTGCCGATGCCCTCGCCGGCCGGGGCGGGATCGTCCCCGCCAGAGGTGCTGCCTCGGCAGGAGCGGCCCGCGGTCCTGGACGTCGGGATCGGCACCGGCGCCGCCGCGGCGCTGTTCCGCGACGCCGGGTGCCGAATCACCGGGGTCGAGCCCGACGGCCGCATGGCCGCCGTCGCGCGGGCCGCGGGATTCGCGGTCGAGGACGGGCCGTTCGACGACTGGGATCCGGCGGGGCGCGGATACGACGTCGTCGTCTCCGGACAGGCCTGGCACTGGGTGAAGCAGCGCGCGGGCGCCGTCAAGGCCGCCACGGCGCTCCGGCCCGGCGGACGCCTCGCCGTGTTCTGGAACGTCTGCGTCCCGGAACCCGAGGTCGCCGCGGCGCTCGCCGACGTCTACCGCGACGTCGACATGGGGCTGGACTTCGTGCCCTGGGAACGCTCCCCGCTGGGTGGCTACGAGAAGCTCGCGGGAGCCGCCGTCACGGGCATCTGGGGCTCGCGCGCGTTCGGGCCGGTGACCAGGCGCGACATTCCCTGGCAGGTGGAGTTCACCCGCGACGCGTGGGTCGACCAGGTGCCCACGCTGGCCTGGCACGAGCGCCTGTCGCCGGACGCGCTGGAACGCGTCCTGGAGGGCAACGCGCGCGTGGTCGACGCCCTCGGCGGCAGGGTCACGATGCCGTACACGACGCTCACCCTCCTGGCGGACCGTCGCCCGGCCTGAGCGCCGAGCCGCGGGCGACGCCGCGTCCGGGCCGACGACGACGGCCGGGGCCACCTTCGCGCGGAAGGCGGCCCCGGCCGTCGTCGTACCTGGTGTCAGGCCTGGTGCACGCCCTGGCTGATCGTGACCATCTCCTCACGGGGGACGACCTTGATCCGCTCGCGGCCCTCCGCCTCGCCGAGCGCGCGCTCGTGCGCGTCGAGCAGCTCCCAGCCGGACCACTCGATGACCCGCACGCCCTTGTCGGCGAGGAACGCCGTGATGGCGTCGGGGTCGCCCTGCGGGGCGGTACGGCCGCCCTCCAGGTTCCCCTCCGACACGTCGGCGCCGTCGGCAACGCCGACCACGTCCTCGACCAGGTGCTTCACCGTCTCGGACGCGTCCGACTTGGTGTGGCCGATGAGGCCGACCGGGCCGCGCTTGATCCAGCCGGTGGCGTACACGCCGGGCACGTGCTCGCCGTCCATGTCGACGACGCGACCCTCGCGGTTGGAGATGACGCCCTTGTGGTCGTCGAACGGGATCTCGGACAGCGGCGACCCGAAGTAGCCGACCGCCCGGTACACGGCCTGCACCGGGAAGTCGTGGAACTCGCCCGTGCCCTTGACGGTGCCGTCGCCCTGCAGCGCGGTGCGCTCCGTGCGGAAGCCGGTCACCTTGCCGTCCTCGCCGAGCACCTCGGCGGGCTGGTGCAGGAAGTGCAGGTGGATGCGGCGGGAGGCCGTCTTGGTCGACGGGTCGTCGAGGGCCCAGTCGGTGAGGGTCTTGACGACCTGCTTGGTCTGGTTCGACGAGTTGATCGCGGCCTCGGAGCCCTCGTCGAAGTCGTAGTCCTCGGGGTACACGATGATGTCCACGTCCGGGACGTGACCGAGCTCCCGCAGCTCCAGGGGCGAGAACTTCACCTGCGCCGGACCGCGGCGGGCGAACACGTGCACATCGGTCACCGGCGAGGCCTGCAGGCCCTCGTACACGTTCGCCGGGACCTCGGTGGGCAGCAGGTCCTTGGGGTGCTTGGCCAGGATGCGGGCCACGTCGAGGGCGACGTTCCCGGCACCGACGACGGCGATCTCGCGCGCCTCGAGCGGCCACGTGCGGGGCACGTCGGGGTGCCCGTCGTACCAGGACACGAAGTCCGCGGCCCCGTAGGAGCCGTCCAGGTCGGTGCCCGGGATGTTCAGCTCGGCGTCCTTGATGGCGCCGGTGGAGAAGATCACGGCGTCGTAGAACTGCCGCAGGTCCTCGAGCTTGACGTCCGTGCCGAAATCCACGTTCGCCAGCAGGCGGATGTCACCGCGGGAGAGGACCTTGTGAAGCGCCACGATGATCTGCTTGATGCGCGGGTGATCCGGCGCAACGCCGTACCTGACCAGCCCGAACGGCGCCGGGAGGCGCTCGAACAGGTCGATCGAGACGTCGAGGTCGGTCTTGGACAGGATGTCGCTCGCATAGATGCCGGCGGGTCCGGCACCGACGACGGCGACGCGCAAAGGTCGGGTGCTCACGAAGAGGCGCCTTCCGGTCGAGGGACTGTACACAATCGAAGGCCAGGAGCGATTCTACCGACCGGGTAAGGCTCGGCTCACCCCACGCCCAGGGGGCGGACGTGGCGTTCCTGTGAGGATCGTCCCTCGGATCCCCCAGCTCCCTCAGGAGCCGGGCCGGTGTCCCTGCCCGCGCTCGCGTTCCGCCCGGGCCGCGCGACGGCGGAGTTCGGCACGGTCCAGCGCGTTGTAGATCGCGTCGTACCCGGCGATGCCCAGTGCCACGACGCCGAGCACGCCCGCGATCACGCCGACCGGGACCAGGGTGAGCGCGACGCAGACCACAGCGACGACGACCAGGCCGAGGCCGGTCCAGAGGCTCCACCTGCCGAGGCCGCTCATGCGGGGATCATCTCCGTGGGGAGGGCGCGCAGTCCGCGCGGCCCGACCTCCTGGAGCGTGTAGGTCACCGGCGTCCCGTCGCCGTCGTGCTCGCTGCCGCGCAGCACGTGGACGCCGTGCGGCCCCGCGTAGACGGACGCGTTGAGCAGCGTGTCGCTCCCTCGGCGCACACCGGACACGATGCTCACCGCCACGGCCTCGTTGAGCTGGGGCAGGCGGGGGACGGCGCTCTCGAACGCCTCCGCCGAGTAGCTCTTCGGCGAGGAACTCATCGCGGCCGTTCCCGTCGGATCGAAGAACTTCTCGAACCGCTCACCCAGCAGCGCCGCGGGGTACACCGAGAAGACGTGGTGTCCCGAGCCGGAGATCTCCTCCTCGAGCACCGTGGACCTGCCGCCCTCGATGTGGACGTAGGCGAACAGCCAGTCCTTGCCGTTCGAGCTCGTACGCTCCACCGAGAGGATCTCCTGGGCGGAACGCCGGAGCACCAGCGGCCCGGTGATCCCCGGGTGCGCCGTGATCTTGACGCTGCCGTCGTCGGTGTCGACGGGCTGCACCAGCTCCCGCGAGAGCATCGACCGCAGCGCCACCCTGCCCATCAGGGACCGGTCGCCGCCGGTCTGGGCATCCATCCACGGGGTGGGCACGAGCTGTTCGTTCTCGAGCCCGTCGAGGATCGCCACCTCCTCGTCCGTGAGGATCACCACACCGACGACCTCGCCGTCCCGTGCCTGTGCCAGAGTCGCCCGCGCGGCCTGGACGTCGTCCTCCGAGAACGTCATCGCATTCTGCTCGCTCATCAGAACAACCCTCCCACAAAGTCGCCGACGGCCCCGGCAGCGTCGCCGATCGCGTCACCGACGTCGCTCGCCACGTCTCCGACGGCGTCGACGGCATCACCCGCGAAGTCGGTGACGGCGTCCAGCCCGTCCGCGAGATAGGGCAGCGGATCGGAGACGAATCCGGAGATGGCGTCCCAGTTGTCGTAGATCAGGTTGCCGAGCTCCCACGCACCGACGACGAGCCCCGCACCGACGGCGATACCGATCCCGACGGGGCCGGTGAACGCCGCCGCACCCATGAACATGCCGATCGTGGCCACGCCACCGACGGCGCCGATGCCGCCCATGACCCGGTCGACCCCGCCGCGCCAGCCGTCGTACCGCGGGTTGAACATCTGGTTGACCCCGCCGATCACGCCGAAGGCGCCTCCGGCGATGCCCGCGTACCTGCCGAACGTGCCGAGCCTGCCGACGATGCCCATCCCGTCGGCGAGCATTCCCTGCCGGATGAAGGTCGTCGCGGCGGCGGCCGCATCGCCGGCGGTGTCGAGCGCGCGGGTGAGATTGAGCAGATTGCGGCCGTACTTGAACGCCTTCCACGCGGCCCCGCCGGCGCCGATCGCGGCCCAGCCGGTCTCGAGCACGTCGAAGACGCTGCCCGGCCGGTCGGAGCCGCCGACGGCGCCGACACCGCTGCCGATACCTCCGGCGCCGCCGCCACCCAGGTTCTCCGACGTCGCGTCCTGCTCGTCGGCGTTGCTGCGCGCGGTCTCGGCCGCATCCGCCAGGGCCTGGGCCGACGCCGTGAGCGCAGGGCTGTGGGTGCTGTACCACTCGTCCCGGAAGCTCTCGGCGTCCGGACCGCTCCACTGCCCGGGATCCGGCATGGCCGACTCCACGACCCCGACGACGCCGTTCAGCGTCTCGCTGCCCTGGGCGATCCGGTCCGCGAGCCGCCGCAGCGCCTCGATGTCGGCGCCGTACAGGTTGCCGCTCAACCACGCCTCCTCTCACCTGTGCAGGTACATCATGCCCGGCGAACAGGGGCCGATCTACCTACTTCTCCGACATGTACCCAAGCAGCCCGCCCACCGACGGGCCATGGGTAGCGTTCCCCATGGCCGCTCGCCGACCGGGTCCCGCGTACACCGTCCGTGAACGCTCGGGAACCCTTCGCCGCGACGAGCCGTTCAGCGGGGTGGGTGGAAAGGAAGTAGCGATGCATCGGCACTACAACGGTCTGAAGACCGCCGCGATGTTCGGCGCGATGTGGGCTGTGCTCCTCGGGATCTGGGTCCTGATGGGCGGACGGCAGACGTGGCTGTGGATCTTCGTCCTCATCGGCCTCGGGACGACGGCGTACAGCTACTGGAACTCCGACAAGCTCGCGATCCGCGCCATGCACGCCTACCCGGTCACGGAGCTGCAGGCGCCGGAGATGCACCGGATCGTGCGCGAGCTGTCGACCCAGGCCCGCAAGCCCATGCCGCGGTTGTACATCTCACCGACCAAGGCCCCCAACGCGTTCGCCACCGGCCGCAACCCGGCCAACGCGGCCGTGTGCTGCACGGAGGGCATCCTGAGCCTGCTGGACGAGCGCGAGTTGCGGGGCGTGCTGGGGCACGAGCTGATGCACGTGTACAACCGCGACATCCTCACGTCGTCGGTGGCGTCGGCGATGGCCGGCGTCATCACGTCGGTGGCCACGGCGATGATGTGGTTCGGCGGCAACCGCGAGGGCGGGAACCCGATCGCGGCGCTGGCGACGGCGCTGCTCGCGCCGATCGCGGCGACGATGATCCAGTTCGCCATCTCCCGCACGCGCGAGTTCGACGCCGACGAGGACGGCGCCAAGCTCACCGGTGACCCGCTCGCGCTCGCGTCCGCGCTCCGGAAGCTCGAGCGCGGGACCCAGCTCGCCCCGCTGCCCCAGGACCGGGAGCTGACGAACGTCTCGCACGTGATGATCGCGAACCCGTTCCGCGGCGCCGGGATGGCCCGCCTGTTCGCCACGCACCCGCCGATGAAGGACCGCATCGAACGCCTCGAGCGCATGGCGGGCGGTCCGGGCGGCAGCTACGGCAGTCAGTACGGCCCGGGCGGCTTCGGCGGCTTCTGACGGCGCGATCCGTCAGTTCTCCTCCGGCCGCGTGGCCCCTGTCGGCGCGCCGTCGTGGCCCAGGTGACGGCGGGCCTCGGCGAGTTCGGCCCGCAGTGTGCGTACCTCCTCCGCCCTTTCCGCGCGGAGCGTGCGCACCTCCTCGGCCAGGACGTCGACCTGGCGGCGGGTCGCCGCCTCCTCCTGCTCGTTGGCCTCCTCGACGGTCTGCACCATCCACGAGGCGAGCGTCGCGGTGACCACACCGAGCAGGGCGATGCCGCCCAGCATGAGGCCCGCGGCGATGAACCGGCCGGTGACGGTGACCGGGTAGAAGTCGCCGTACCCCACGGTTGTCATCGTGACGATCGCCCACCAGAACCCCTCGCCCAGGTTCGTGATGTTCGAGCCCTCGACGTGACGCTCGGTGTCCGTGATCGCCAAGGCGCTGGTGAGGATCAGCAGCGCGGTGCCGCCCGTCGCGTAGGTGACGACCCGCCCGCGCAGGCGCTGCACCCCCGTGCGACTGAACCGCTGGATCACCTTGATCAGCAGGAGGAGCCGGAGCGGGCGCAGCAGGGGCAGCACGACGACCAGCAGGTCGATCCAGTTCCGCCGGACGAACTCCCACGAGTACCCGGACAGGTGGAGCCGCACCATGTAGTCCGCGGCGAACACCATCCAGGCGATCGTCATGAACACGTCGCAGGCGATCTCCACGGACGCGGGAACGCCGTCGAACGCGATCGGCAGGCCGTAGGCGACGAGGAAGAGCACGGCGATCGTCACGAGCGGCCACTCGGTGCGGCGCCGCCAGGTCGCGAGGTCGAGACTGCGGAACATGGTTCGCCACAGTATCGAATGAGCCGAGGCGGCCGGTGTCGGGATCATCGGACGAGCTGACGACGGCGACCGGCCGGGTCCTCCGCCGACCTGTTCCCGCCCAGAAGGTGATCCGGATCCATGGCGGACCGTCCGAACAGGCGGTGCCTGCTTCCCGGGACGACTACGGTTGACCCAGGATCTGATCGCACCAGGAAGAATGGAGCACGGTCGTGGCCGACTCGTCGTTCGACATCGTCAGCAAGGTGGACCGCCAGGAGGTCGACAACGCCCTCAACCAGGCGTCCAAGGAGATCTCGCAGCGGTACGACTTCCGGGGCGTGGGCGCGTCGATCTCGTGGAGCGGCCAGGACAACATCGTCATGGCCGCCAACTCCGCCGAGCGCGTGCTCGCCATGCTCGACGTGTTCCAGACGAAGCTCATCAAGCGCGGCGTGTCCCTCAAGTCGTTCGACACGGGCGACAAGGAGCCGCAGCCGTCCGGCAAGGAGTACCGCCTCGTCGGGTCCCTCAAGGAGGGCCTGGCCGGCGAGAACGCGAAGAAGATCACCAAGATCATCCGCGACGAGGGCCCCAAGGGCGTCAAGACCCAGGTCACGGGCGACGAGGTGCGCGTCACGTCGAAGTCGCGCGACCAGCTCCAGGAGGTCATCGCCCTCCTCAAGGGGGCGGACCTGGACGTGGCGCTGCAGTTCACCAACTACCGCTGACGGTGCTGGTCAGGGCTATTTCTGGCCTCTCGGTCCGCAGAGAGTCCGCAAGTCCGTTCGCTGAGGACCGTGGGCGGGCGGTCGCCAAGGTTTCGGGCCGCTCGCCTCAGGAGGTTTGCGCCGCCTTGGCGGCGGGCTTCGCGGACAGGACGGTGCGCATCAGGGATGTCGCCGCCGCCCGCGTCTTGTCCTCGGCGCTCGGCCACAGGTGTGCGTAGGTGCCGAGGGTGATGGTCGGGCTGGAGTGCCCGAGCGCTCGCTGCACGGTGACGACATCGCAGTTGTCCGCGATGAGTCCCGAGGCGTAGAAGTGCCTCAGGTCGTGGAGCGTGAACGCCTCCAGACCGGCAGCGCGCCGTGTCGTCCGCCATGCCTGCCCGGCGCTGTTGTGGTTCCACAGCCCGTTGTCCGCGTGGTTCGGGTTCCAGAAGATCCAGCGCTCGTCGCCGCGCGGCGCGAACTTCGCGATGTGCTGGGACACCAGCGTGAGAAGTTCGCGCGGCACGTGGATCGTCCGCTCGGACCCGTACTTCGGCGGTTCGACCGTGGTGGTCTTGTCCGTGGAACCCTGGATCTGGCGATTGACCCCGATGGTGCGGCGCAGGAAGTCGATGTCCCCCACCTGGAGGCCGGCAGCCTCGCCCAGGCGCAAATCCAGCAAAGGCGCACACCGCGAGGTGCCCGCTGGATCCTGGGTGGGCCGGGACTCGGGGGCGTGAGCCCCGGCCCGTCTGGGCCCGCCGGGGTGGCGGGCCTGCGGCCGGGCGCCGTGCATGGAGGTGCAGGGAATTCCGGGGGTGCTCGCCCGGCCGCAAGTTCTTGAGTTGTCAGGCGTCGGTCCTCTGGGCGGCTCCCTTGGTGTGCCTCCCCCGCGTGGCGTCGAAGTCGCGTCGTGGCATGACGCGTTCGAGTGCGGCCCGGGCCGGGGCGCTCGGGGCGCCGAGCACGACGCACCTCGCGCCGACACTCGTCAGCTCCTTCTCCAGCCTCTTGCGGGCGGTCGACAGGATCGCGTCGCCGGGCAGGATGACGACGTCAGCGCCGCGGTCCATCGCTTGCTTGGTGAGCTGGCTAATCGTGGCGGCGTCGCGACTGTCGTCGATCACGTGGGCCAGCCGGTAGCCGTGGTCGCGGGCGTGGGCTTGTACGACGGCGAGCTGTGAGGTGTCACGGGCGTAGCCGACCGCGACGGAGTGCTGGGACATGTCGGTCGTTACCTCCGGGTTCGTCGTCGGTGGTGCTTGGGGTGCCGGCCGGGACCGAGGGGCGTCGGTCCCGGCCCGCCTGAGGTACCCGCCCGGGGGTGGGCGGGCTCGCGGCGGACGCTGTGCAAGGAGGTGCAGGGATTCCGGGGGTGCACGTCCGACCGCTAGAACGGAAGGTCAGGAAGGCCAGGAGGGCTGTGGGATGCGGCCGTCTACCGTCGCACCTGCGAGGCGCGCAGCACGCCGAGCAGCACGGCGAGCAGGGCGATGTAGCCGACCACCAGCCAGATCACGACGTCGTACCGTCGGCCGGTTCCAACTCGTGGGAAGCCAGGAGTGCCCTGCCGAATCCGGCCCGGTCGATGTCGACCCTGACCTGTCCGGCCTCGAAGACGTCGACCTCGACGACGGTGCCGGTCGCGCCGAGCAGGAGGCGCGATCCGCCCACGACTCGTACCCGATCACCCACCTGCCACTGCGCGGGTTCGCGCGGAGGGCCGTGTGTGGTCTCGGCGGTGAAGTCTCCCTCGCCCTCGAAGATGCTCATCGTGCCCCTGCCTTCGTCATGGCCGGTTCGGGCTTCCGGGTGGACAGGGTCAGGGTGTTCAGCGCGGAGGCCGCTCCGTGGTGGTCGAGCGTGCCGGTGATGTAGTCGGCCGCGTCCTTTACAGCCTGGGCGGAGTGCCCCATGGCGAAGGCGTGCTGGACCTGGTGCAGCAACTGGATGTCGTTGCGGCCGTCGCCGATCGCGGCGGTGTCGTCGGGGTGGATACCCCACCGGCGCCGCAGCGCATCGGCCTCAGTCGCCTTCGACAGGCCGCGCTGCGTCACGTCGATCCAGTCGTCAGCGGTCGGTGTCGCGGTGAACCCGGCGCCCTCGATCTGCGGGGCATAGGCCGCGATCCCCGGTGCGTGCACGACGGCACGGGTGGTGTGCTCCGACCACAGCACCCGCTCGTCCACGATGTGCTGAAGCCCTCGCAGCCGACCCATGGGGAAAGGCTTGTTCACGCGCCATCCGACCCCGACCTGCTCCACAGCCATGCTGACCTGCGGTTCTACCGCCATCGCCACCGTCAGCGCGGCCCACGGGTCGAACACCCGCTTACGCACGACGTCGAACGGACGATGACGTTTCCCGGTCAGCTCGCCGGTGATCGCGCCGTTGGAGGCGATGAACACCGAGCCCTTGCCCAGCCCGAGAACTTCGGCCACGGGCAAGATGCCCAGTGCGGATCGGCCGGTGCAGGGCACGACCTTGATGCCCTTCGCGATGGTCCGGGCAACCGCGTTCCGTACTGGTTCCGGCACGATGTCGTCCCCCTCGCGCACGATCGTGCCGTCGTAGTCGAGGAACACCACCTTGACCGGGCGGCCGGGCGTCGTGGACTCGTGTGGGGTGGTCAGCATGTCGTGCTCCGGTCGATCGAAGTTCGAGAGGGTGCGTACTGCCGAGTTCGGAAGGCGCTGTCGAAGCCGTCTTCGGGATGCGGCGGTCTTTGACCGCCCACCAGAAGGCTGCTGTGCTTGACTGGGCGCGGTCGAGCGATCGCGCTCGGCTGTGAAGAACTGTCAAGCCGGCCATCACACTGCCGAGGAGCGCCCGCATGCCCGGTGACCAGCAACTCGGCGCGATGCTGCGGCAACTGCGCACATCTCGGGGCCTGACGCTGGCAGCGGTGACCCGGCAGGTCGGCTGCGCCGAATCGCTGCTCTCGTACGTGGAGAAGGGGCGGCGCCAGCTTCAGCCATGGCTGGCCGAGGCCCTGGACGCGGTCTACGGCACAGGCGGGGCCATCGCCACGCTCGCCTCCGGCGCGGATACTGTTTCCCACACCCGTCTACCAAATGCGAATGCGCTTGATGACGTCGTCGTACTGCGGCCGCCGGAAGGAGGCGTAACGATGCCGATCTCGCGACGTGAACTGTTGGCAGGACTCACCATCGGCGCCCTTGGCGGCACCTTGGCCAGCCGGATCGATGACCTCCTCGACCGCCTCGAACTCGCCGCCGATGGTGACTCGCTCGCAGCGTTCGAGCGTGCGTTCGTGGGCTTCGCGACAGCGGCGCGGTCTGTGCCACCTGCCCAGCTCATCGGAGACATGACCGGCAAGGTGGCCCTGCTGGACCGGCTGGGCCAACGCGCGAGCACCGCTCAGCGCACGGCGTTCGCCGTGATGCAGGCCCGATATGTCGAGTCCCTGTCATGGCTGTGTGAGGAAGCAGGCGACCTTTCCGGCGCCTTGTACTGGGTCGACCGTGCCGCCCAGTGGGCCGCCACCGCCCGGTGGGAACCGATGATCGGCTACACCTTCGTGCGCCGCTCCATGCTGGTGGTCAACTTCACGGGCGACGGGCTCCGGGCGGTCGACGCCGTAGCGCCGGTCCTGAGCATGACCGACTTGGCCTGGGTGCGGGGCCTGGCCTACAAGCAGACGGCGATGGGTCTCGCCTTGGCCGGGCAGGCCGACGCCAGCGAGCGGGCACTGGATGAGACGATGCGACTGCTCGCCCGGGCCAGCAGAGACGACGAAGCCCACCTCGGCCAACGCAGCGTTGTCGGCGACAACCTCCGCGCGGTCTACCAGACGACATGCGACATCTACCTCGGACGCGGAGACAGCGTGATCGACGCCCTGCAACCGCGGCTGGACGGGTTGGCTCACTCCTCGCTCCGCACGGCGACGATCAGCCGCGCCAAGCTGGCCCGCGCCTACGCCAATGCGGGCCAGCCAGACGACTCGCTCCGCCTGGCCTGGGACGCCCTGGACGCCTGTGACCAGGTAGGTTCGCACTCGGCGCTCTCAGAGGTGCGTCGGACCCTGCCCGTGCTACGCCGGTGGGAACACCGCGCTGACGTGCGCAGTGAGATCGCCGACCTCACCCACCGCCTGTCCCTCTGACCGCCGTCTACGAGCCCTTGCCCCGCTTAAGGCGGACCACTTCCAGTGGTTCCTCCTGCACGTCGCCGCCCACGGACCGAGTGACGCGGTAGGCGCCCGCGCGCGGGCGGTCGGAGATTGCTGCGACCAGCGTGTCGTTCTCGTAGTGCAGCCCCGAGCCGGTGTCGGTGGCGTACCCGATCAAGCCGGCTTCGGTCTCCTCGGCGACGAGCTGGTGGAAGACCTCTCGCCGGTTGCCTTCGCCGTAGTGCACGGCATTGGCGTAGGGCAGCAGGCCCAGGCCATCACCGGTACGCACGTCGCCGAAGGAGTCGGTCACCGTACGCGAGTGCCAGCACAACGACCCGGCCGACTCACCCGCCAGCACGACCCCGGCCCGCCAGCACCCGGCCAGGACCTCGGGTAGCCCGTGCGCCTGCCACACCGCGAGCAGGTTGACCACGCTGCCCCGGTCCACCCAGATCACGTCCTGCTCACGCAGATGCTCCGCCACGTCCGGGACGTTCGGCTCCTCGAACAACGCCAGATGCGAGGCACGCACTCTGGTGCCGGCGAACGCGGCATGGAACGCGTCGATACTGCTCTTCCGGTCGCCCGTGCCGGTCGATACGAAACACACCCTCGGCCGTGAGGGGCCACCGGCCAGATCGAACGCGTAGGTGAAGACCGGACCCGGCCGCCACGGGTCACGTGCGCGGTTGAACCCCATCGAGGTCGCCAAGATCGTCGGAGCGTCGGCCGCCATCGGCCCAGTGTGCCACCCGGGCCAGCGCCGCAGCGCCTTCTGCCCACCGTCCCCGCCATGCTCGCCGAATGCTTCGTCAGCGGGTTGGCGCGCCGACGTGCGGTCCCGCACACAGTCCGGAGGTCCACGAACCGCCGTCGGGCTCCAACCGCGCCATCGGCCGGGATCGTCGGATTTCCAACGCTCCCGGCCGATGCCGTGTCCAGCTGTGTCTCTGCGTCGTCCCAGCAGCACGTACCCGGCGTTGGGTCGGCTGATGGTCATGCGTGGGACACTTGTGGCGTCGGGCCGGCAGACGGCATCAGCAGGGGAGTCCACGATGGCTTTGTTCGGGTAGTGGTGATCGTGCAGGGTTCGCCTCGCGCACACGCGCCGTCGGGAGATCGCGCCGCCGTGATCGTGAACCCGGTCCGGGTCGATGTCGTTCGTCTTCGCGTGGCGCTTGCTGCGGAGGAACGGCGCCAGGGGTGGCAACCGCATCTTTGGTTCGAGACGACATCTGAGGGCCTGGGACGTGAGGCGGTGAGGAGCGCGCTGGGTCATGATCCGGCGCTTGTCGTCGTGGTCGGCGGTGACGGTACGGTGCGAGCAGCGGCCGAGGAACTCCGTTCGAGCGGGATTCCGCTGGCGATCGTCCCCGGAGGGACGGGGAACCTGCTGGCTCGCGAACTTGGGCTACGGGTAGGGCTGGAGGCGGCAGTCCAGGTAGCTTTCAGCGGTTCGGACCGCATGATCGACGTGGGCCTGGCCGAGTTCGAGCACCCCCACGGCCCGGTGTCCACGCACCTGTTCCTGGTGATGGCGGGTATCGGGTTGGACGCGAGCATGGCGACCGGCACGAACGCCGCGCTGAAACGGAGAGTCGGCTGGCTGGCCTACGCGGACCCGATCAGCCGGTCGGTCGTGGGGAACAAGCGGTTCACCATGCACTACCGCGTCGATCATGCTCGTGAGCACACCGTCCGCGCGCACACCGTGATCGTCGGCAACTGCGGCACTCTCACCGCAGGGATCCTGCTGCTGCCCGACGCCGAGGTGGACGACGGCCTGCTCGACGTCGTCCTCCTGCGGCCCAAGGGATTCTGGCAATGGGTGCGCGTCGGGTGGCGCCTCATGATCGGTGGTTTCCTCGACCGTTCGTACGCGGGCAGGGTCGTCCTGCGGTCCGTGCCACGGCTGCGTGCCATGGAGTATGTGCAAGGACGGAGCCTGACCGCGCGGTTCGAGTCCCCGCAGTCCGTTGAGCTCGACGGTGACGGTTTCGGTCAGGTGACCGCGGCCAGGATCCGGATCAGTCCCAGGTCGTTGGTGGTCCGCGTGCCGGGGCCCCGCCCCTCGACAGGGCAGGGCCCGACGTGACAGGGCTGGGTCCGACGCCCCGGACCTGACGCCGGGGCGGATCCTGACCCGGTGTGGGGTCGTGCGACGGTTTCGCTCAGCGCGCTCCGCCGTTGTCGTCGCGCAGGCGACGTCGTAGCTGAGTGATCCGGATCGTACCGATCGCCAGGGCAATGATGCCGACGCCGACTCCTGCGATGAGCAGGGCTACGGCGAGCGGCACCGACCCCTGCATGCCCAGGAACGAGACCAGCGCCGGCTGGGTGTTCTGCAGCATGAAGATGATCAGCGCCACCAGGACGAGTGCCGCGATGCAGATGCCGACCCAAGCAGAACCGGCACGACTGCGGCGGACCTTGACAGGGTGGGGGTCCGTCCGCCGAATGCGGTTCGACCCGTGCGGGTCAGGGCTCGGCCTGTTGGGGCTGCCATCGATCGCGGACTGCCGCGGCGGGGTGGGGGTGGGAATGGTGGCCATGACGGCCTCCCTGCGGTTCCGGGCCCGCGCACCTCGAGTGGGGCACGTTCGCCCGGATGTCTTCCACTCTACGCGCCTTCTCACCGGGCGCCGGTACTCGTGTCTCAACGGCCGAGCTGGGCGGCCACAGGGCACCCGAAGGGGTCGCGCGCGCGGTGCTCGACATCGTTCAGGTAGCCGATGACGATCCCGTAGGAGCGGAAGAAACCCACCTCGGCGTATGGGACGCCGAGAGTCGAGCAGAACTCCCGGACAAGTGGCTGGACCCGACGGAGGTTGGGCCGGGGCATGCTCGGAAAGAGATGGTGCTCGATCTGCCGGTTGAGCCCGCCCATGAAGAAGTCGACCGCGACATTGCTCCGGATGTTGCGTGACATGAGTACCTGCCGGCGCAGGAAGTCGATCTCGGTACCGGCCGGGACGATCGGCATCCCCTTGTGGTTCGGGGCAAACGCGCCGCCGAGCAGCACACCGAACAGACCGAGCTGCACAGCGAGGAAGGCGGCGGCGATCGAGGGCGGCAGCAGGACGAGGAGCACGGCGACGTTCACGGCCAGCCGGGTCAGCAGCACGGGAGCCTCGACCCCGCGATGCACCACGGGCTTGGTGCCGAGCACGGTACGCACACTCGCCACGTGCAGGTTGAGCCCTTCCAGCGGCAGCAGTGGGAAGAAGAACCAGCCCTGCCGGCGGGTGAACCAGCGGCGCCAGCCATGGCGGCTCGCCACGATCGTGGGCGTGAAGGCGATCACTCCAGGGGAGATGTCCGGGTCGCGGGTCTCCTGGTTCGGCGCGGCGTGATGGGCATTGTGCTTCGTGGTCCACCACATGTGGCTCAGGCCGACGAACACGTTCGCCAGGACGCGCCCGGTCCAGTCGTTCCACGCCCGCGAGCGGAAGATCTGGCGATGGGAACTGTCGTGGCCGAGGAACGCCAGCTGGGCCAGGACGACGGCCAGCGCTCCGGCGAGCAGGAGTTGCCACCACGAGTTACCGACGAGCACGATCCCTGTCCAGACCAGCCCGAAGGCGATGGTGGTGCCGATCAGACGTGTCCAGTAGTACCCGTACCGTCGCCGGTGCAGCCCCGACTCCCGCACAAGCTTCGCCAGGACGGAGTAGTCGCGGGTCACCGCCCGGGCCGGACGGCGGCCCTCCGTTGTCCGCGCTCGGCCGGGCTGCTCACTCGAAGCGAACACGTTCCGCCTCGGCCTTCACCTTGGCCGCGCGTATCGCCTCCGCCTCGCTCCACCGAAGACGCTCGTCGTCGCGCCGCTCGCGCTCTGCGAGCACCTGCTGCTCGACCTCACGCAACACCCGGGCGACCTCAGCGGCCAGTCCGGCGGCCAGCATCGCCAGGTTCGTCCCCGCGATCTCCAGACGGCGGTCCGCGACCTTCAAGGACACTCCCGGGTACCCATGTTCGGCGAGCATCGCCGGGACGCTCGGAGCCTCGATAAGAGCACGCTCCTCGGCGGAGACCCGCCGGGAGAAGACCGCTGAGACCGTGTACCGCTCCGGCTCGTCGGCCGTCCCGAGCTCGTGCGGAAGAGCGGAATCGAGCACGCCGCGCAAGAACAGTCCCCCGCGCGGGGCAGTCCCGGTGCCGGGAGCCTCCGCGCTCTGAGGGGCCCGCGGCTCGAACCCGCCGTCGTCATCCCACTGCGCTCGCGAGGCGTCCTCGTCGGGAGTCGTCTCCCGTGTCGACGAAAGATCATGACCAGCTTCGTGCGAGCCGACTCCGCGGGTGCCCATATCTCATCGTAGTCCCGGTGCGCGTCGGCTGCGATGCAGCGGCAGCGGGCTCACACCGGTCGAGCTTGAGACCTCAATCTCGCAGACCTGATCCTGGCTGCGTAACCGAAACTCTCGTGCAGCAGACCCAACCACGTACTCTGCGGCTCTGTGGTTCAGAGATATTCACGAGTCTGTTGGGCGCGGTGGGGGTCACAACGCGCCCAGCGGTCCGCAGACAGTCCGCAAGAAGTCCGCATCTCGCCGTCGGACCCCGTATGTACCAACGGCTGGGACCGTTGGAATTCCAACGATCCCAGCCGTTCCCCGCCCTACCGCACCGCACCAAATGTCCGAACTGCGATTCACCAACTACCGCTGACGGCCGAATTCTGGTTGCAGCCCTGGAGGAGCGTCGGGCACGCTCTCACGCATGGTCTCGATGTTGCAGAACGTGGCGGTCGACAGCGCGAACGCCTACGAGCTCGCTCGTTTCTGGAGTCAGGTCTTCGATGCCGCGATGCATCCAGACGACAAACCCGGTGACCATGAGACCGAAGTGATGCTGCCCGGCGGCCCGGTCCTCTTCTTCAACCAGGTCCCGGAGCCCAAGACCATCAAGAACCGGCTTCACCTGTGCCTCCGTCCGGAGACCACCCGCGAGGAAGAGGTCGAACGGCTGATGAACCTCGGAGCCACCCACGTGGCCGACCACCGCGGACCGGACGGTGGCGGCTGGGTCGTCCTCGCCGACCCGGAAGGTAATGAATTCTGCGTTCTCCACGATGCGGCCGAGCGCGCAGCGATGTCCTCCTGAGCCACGTCCTGCCCGCGCCGCCCGAGAATTCCGTGGTCCGTCCGCGGCCGCAGGGCTACCGTCGAGGCATGGCAGCCAGACTCGTCGCCGTTCGCTACGACGCCGTCGACCCCGCCGCGCTGGCGCGGTTCTGGGCGGCGGTCCTCGGCTGGGAGGTCGAGACGGTGTCGGACGACGGCGCGCGGGTACGTGACGCCGACGCCGGATTCGGGCTCCACTTCGTCCCGACGGCGGAGCCGAAGTCCGGCCGCAACCGCATGCACTTCGACGTCACGAGCACGTCGCTCGAGGACCAGGAGCGGACCGTGTCCCGAGCACTGGAGCACGGTGGCGCGCCGTACGACGTCGGGCAGCGCGGCGACGAGGGGCATGTCGTCCTCGCCGATCCCGAGGGGAACGAGTTCTGCGTGATCGAGCCGGAGAATCAGTTCCTCGCGGGCTGCGGCAAGATCGGCGCGCTGAACTGCGAGGGGTTCCCCGTGACCGGGTACTTCTGGAGCCGTGCCCTGGACTGGCGGCTGGTCTGGGACCAGGACGAGGAGACCGCGATCCAGTCCCCGCGTGGCGGGGTCAAGATCACCTGGAGCGGCGGTCCGCTCTACCCGAAGCCGTCGACCGGCGTCAACCGCCTGAGCCTCGAACTGGCGCCCGACGGGAACGACCCGCGGACCGAGGCCGATCGCCTCGTCAGTCTGGGCGCCACGCGCGCGACGGAACGGGAGCGGTCCGGCGAGATCCTCCTCACCGACCCGGACGGGAACGAACTTCTCCTGCTGTCGCCCTGATGTCCCCTCGACCGACCGGTGCTTGACTGACCCCATGGACGACGGGTTCGGCCGGGGCCGCATCGAGGTGATCGCCGGCCCGATGTTCGCCGGCAAGTCCGAGGAACTGGTGCGGCGGGTGCGGCGCGCGCAGATCGCCCGGCGCGGCGTCGCCGTCGTCAGCCACGAACTCGACACCCGGGAGGGGACCGGGCGCGTCACGTCCCACTCGGGACTGGAACTGCCGTCACGCACCGTCGACACCGCATCCTCGATCCCCGGCCTGCTGGGCCCGGACACCGAACTCGTCGCGGTCGACGAGGCGCAGTTCTTCGGCGACGACCTCGTCCCCGTCGCCTCCGTCCTGGCCGGGCGCGGCCTCGTCGTCGTGGTCGCCGGCCTGTCCGTCACGTTCGACGGCCGCCCGTTCGCGCCGATGCCGGCGCTCATGGCGCTCGCCGAGTCGGTCGACAAGCTCACCGCGGTCTGCGTGGTCTGTGGTGCGGAGGCGGCGTTCCACATCCGGGTGCCCGACGCCGGACCGGCCACACCCGGCGACGCCCTCACCCCGGTCGCGGCCCACGTGGGCGGGGCGGAGTCCTACGAGGCCCGCTGCCGCCGTCACCGCTGACGGGACCGATGGCTCAGCCGTCGCGCGCCATGGAACCGCCGAGCCAGTCGTCGAGGGCGCGGGACACGGGTGCCGACGCCTCGACCGGGGCGAGATGGCCCACGTCCGCCAGTGTGAGCACCGACGGTTGTCCAGGAAGCAGGTCCCGCAGTCGTGTGGCCTGCTCCAGCGGTATCCAGGGATCCCGCTCGCCCCAGCCGATCGCCACCGGACAGCGCACCTGTCCCAGGCGCGCCACGACAGGCCGGGTGTGCTCGACCCGGAGCGCGGCGATCTGGCGGTAGAACGCCGTCTGACCGGTCGCCCCCAGCCACGGCCCGGTCAGCGTGTCCAGCCAGCCGGCCGTCAGCTGGTGGCGGCCGGCACCGGCGATGTACTCCCGGACCAGGGCCGCGTGGAGCGCGGCCGGAAGCTGAGCGAAGACGTCGCCGTGCTCGGCGACCAACCGGAAGAACGGCGATCCCCACGGCTCGAGTGTCACCACGTCCCAGAGGAAGAGCCCGGCGTACTCCCGGCCGTGCAGCAGGTGAGCACCGAGCGCCACGGCCCCTCCGATGTCGTGCGCCACGACGTGCGGCCGGTCCAGGCCCCAGTGCGCGAGCAGCGCGGCAAGCCGCGACATCTGGGAGGCGAGATCGACCTGCACCTCCGGATCCTGCGCCGATCTCCCGTAGCCGGGCATGTCCCACAGGAACACCCGGTACCCGTTGCCCAGGTGCCGCGCCGCCTCCGCCCACACCTGCGCCGACCACGGCGTGCCGTGGCAGAACACCACGTCCCCCGCCGGGGTCCCGCGCTCCGGATCCAGGACGTAGGTCGCGATGCGCGCCTCGTCCACGACGACGTCGACCGGCTCGGGAAGCCGCGACTCCCGCACGTGTGCTTCGCTCGTACCCATGCCCCGAAGTTAGGGCCTCAGGACGACCGGAGGCCAAGCGAGGAGCAACGGACCCCGAGGGCCGGAGAACTCCGGTGACGTCGTCGTCCCCTTCAGCAGGCCCTGGCCCACCCGGTGACGCCCTCACCCCGGTCGCGGCCCACGTGGGCGGGTCGGAGTCCTCCGGGGAGATCCCGGTCCGGCCGAGCGGGTGCCGGTCACGAGCACGGCGCCCGCCGCGACGAGCGTGCCGACGACGGTTGCCGCGCCGGCGGCGAGGGTCGGGGCGGAGGGGCGCACGATCGACTCGCCGGCGAGCGCCTGCCAGGTGAGGATGCCGATCGTCGCCGCGAACGCGAGCGCGCCGACGAGCACGAGTCGGGAGCGCACCCGGCTGTCCCGGAGCGGGGCGATGCCGCGGGCGAGCAGTTCGAGTGCGAGCAGGCCGAGCGGGATCGCCTGCAGTGCGTGCAGTCCGAAGAAGTGCGGGATGCGCAGGTCGCCGCCTTCGGTGCTCCAGCCGAGGAACGGCAGGCCGGGTCCGCCGTCCGCGACACCGACCGCGTGCGCGCCGGCGATGCCTTGGAAGTCGTCGATCTGGTCGGCGTTGGGGGTGGTCATGAGGAAGGCGAGGCCCATGCCGACGAGCCCGAGTACGACGCCGGCGCGGACGGCGAGGTTCCGGGCCGCGTCAGGGCCGGGATCGAGAGCGACGGCGATTCCGACGACGAGGGTCGCGACCCAGACGACGATGATGGACGCACCCATCGTCGCCCAGAGCGTGGCGTTCAGCGGGGTGGCGATGTTGAAGTGGCTCGTGGTGCCGGCCGCCGCCGCGCCGGCGATGACGGCGATCTCGACGAGCAGTGCGACGGCGGTCGCGGTGCCGAGTGTGTCGGCGGTACGCCGGAAGCGCTGCGTCCGGCCGATGAGCCAGGCCAGGGTGACGGCGTAGATCCCGATCGAGAGGGCGAACTTCAGCGGCTTGAACCACGCGTTCTGGCCGAGGATCTCCCGCGGGTCCACGATGGCGAGGACGGCTGTCGCGACGGTGAGGGCGGCCATGGTGACCGCGAGGCCGACGAGCGGCCGGTGCCAGCGGTCAGGGCTGGGCAGTGCGGGAAGGGGCGCGGCGGCCCGGAGCGGTGCGGTCGAGGGCGGAGTCATGAGGGTTCCTTCCTGTCGCTCGGGACGACGCCGCCCCGGTAGCGCCGGTGGGTGAGGGATTCCTGTGCGATGCGGCGCAGACCTGCCAGCAGCACGTCACCGAGTGCGATTCCGACGACGACCGTCTCGGCGGCCTGGTCGCGGTCGCCGCCGCGCGCTGCGACGAAGTCGAGGTCCGCCTCCGCGATCAGATCGATCGCCGCGGCATAGCGTGACAGCAGTGCGGTCAGATCGGTCCGGCCGGTCGCGGCGAAGTCGTCCAGCGCGGTCGCCGCGAGCGTGATGCCGGGGTTCTCGGCGACGGTCGACCAGCCGCGCTCGCGCATCACCGCACGCACGCGATCGAGGGCGATGTCCGACGGCGGCTCGGCACTCTCCGGCATCGCCTGCTGCGCGATCCCGAGGACGTGGTCGAGGGAGATGCCGGGATCGTCGATCGCCCCGATGACCTTGCGGGCGGCGGCGACCGTGAGTCCACCCGTGTCGATCAGCGCCCTGATCAGGCGGAGGCGGCCGACATGGCTCTCGTCGTACTCGGTCGAGTTGTAGCCGGTTCGCTCACCGCCGGGCAGCAGTCCCTCCCGGATGTAGTACTTGATCGAGGCAGGGCTGACGCCGCTCCGTTCGCTGAGTTCCGAGATCCGCATGCTGATAGCATAACTATCGATAGTTTGAGTATCAATAGGAGGATGTCATGACCGCACCATCGGCGATCCGTTCCCGCGTCCGCATCGCCCTGGCCGTCGCCTGGTTCGTGCTCGCGGTCACCGGCCTTGTCGGCACCTGGGCCTTCAACATCGCGTTCATCGCCGACCCGCAAGGGATCGGCTATCTCGAGGGCTGGTTCGCCAACGCGGCCAGTTCCTCGGCGGCGGTGGACGTCATCGTCGTCGCTGTCGCCGCATGCCTGTTCATGCTCGCCGAAGGCGCCCGGCTCGGCTGGGCCCGCTGGGTCTGGGTGCTCGTGCCGCTCAGCTTCGCGGTCGCCATCGCCTTCACCCTCCCCCTCTTCCTCGGCCTGCGCGAACTTGCCCTCCGCCGGAGCGCCGCACCGGCGGACCGGCGTTCCCGGGCCGATACGGACGGCCACGCCGGTTAGGTCGTCCCCTCCAGCAGGCCCTGGCCCAGCTCCGTCAGGACGTGCACCACGCGCCGCCCGTCGCGCTGCGACGCCACCAGCCCGGCGCGACGCAGTACCGTCGTGTGCTCCGACGCCGACGCCGGCGAGATGTCCATCCGCTGCGCCAGCAGCGTCGTCGACGCCGATCCGGCAAGCTCCCGCAGCGCCCTGGCCCGCGTCCGCCCGAGCAGCGCCGCGAGCGCGCCCTCGCCTCCCGCCGGCTCGTCGAGCAGGTGCCGCTCGTGCGCGACCGGGAACACCAGCACGGGCGCCAGATCGGGATTCGCGAGCGTGATGGGCATGCGCCAGCAGAAATAGGAGGGGACCAGGGTCAGCCCCCGCCCGGCCAGGTGGATGTCGCGACGCATCACGCGGCTGTGCACCGTCAGCACGCCGTCGGCCCACGTCGTCGTCGGATGCAACGTCGACAGGACCGCCTCGACGCCCGACGCCGCCAGCACCTGCGTCCGGGCCGACCGATCCGCGTCGACCACGCGCCGCACCCGGGACCAGACCGGCTCGACGGCGTGCGCATGGAACGCCGCCATCGCCGCCCGGAGGCTGCGCAGCGCACGGGGCGACCCCTCGGCCAGGTCGTGCGCCCACCCCGGCATCCTCCGGTCACGCCCCAGGACGCCGAGTTCCGCCGCGATCCGCTCCGGAGGCGTGTACAGCATGTTCTCGGCCCCCGCCGCGAAGTCGGTGCTGCCGCCCTCCGGCGTCAGGAAGTCGGGCGAATACCCGACCGGCGGGGTGAGCGCCAGGTAGGGCAGTGCCGCGCGCGGCATGTCCGGCACGACCCGCCGGTGCCAGGCCCCGAAGATCCGAGCACCGTCGAGCGCGTGCACCTGGTGGGCGCTCAGCAGCGACTCCCACAACGGATCGGGACCCGGCGCGAGCCGGACGCGGGCCAGGTCTTCCGGAGTGAAGATGAGACGCAGCATCGCGGAGCCCTTCATGCGGATGCGGGAACCTGACGGGTTGCGCGGCTCCCGGTACCAGTGAATACGTCCATGTTTGAGCTGACAAGGAAAGTAACGAGCGTTTCCGGGAACACCGCGTCGCAGTACCGTTGCGGGGTGACCATCCCTCCCCGCCCCGCACCCGCGAACCGCCCCCGCGTCATCGCGACGGACCTCGACGGCACCCTGCTGCGGACCGGGGGAACCGTGTCCGACAGGTCCCGTGAGGCGCTCGCGGCCGTCGAGGACGAGGGCATCGAGGTCGTGTTCGTCACCGCCCGCCCCGCGCGCGCCCTCGGGCACCTCGCCGATCTGGTGGGCGGGCACGGACACGTGATCTGCTTCGGCGGGGGAGCGGTCTGGGACCTCGCCGCCGATCAGGTGATCGAGTCGTGGGGCTTCGCCGACGACGTCGTCGGCTCGCTCGTCGCCGAACTGCGCACCACGCTGCCCGACGTCGCCCTCGTCGCCGAGCGTGTCAGCGGCCCCGCCTACGATCCCGCCTTCGTGTCCTCGCCCGACTTCGCCGAACCCGGGATCACGGCCGCACACCGCGCCCTGCTCGTGGAGCACACCCTCGGCCTGGATCCCGTCCTCAAACTGATCGCGCAGTCCCCGGTCACGGAGCCCGGCGCGCTGCAGGACGTCGTCGGGCGGATCGCGCACGGACGGGCCAACCTCGCCTACTCCGGAGCGATCGGCCTGGCGGAGCTCAACCCGCTGGACGTCACCAAGTCCGCGACCCTCGAGCGGTGGTGCGACCGGCTCGGCGTCGTCGCGCGAGACGTCTGGGCGTTCGGCGACATGCCGGTCGATCTGCCGATGCTGCGCTGGGCGGGCCGCGGCATCGCCGTCGCCAACGCCCACGAGGCCGTGCTCGCGGGCGCGGACGACGTCGTCGGCTCCAACGACGAGGACGGCGTGGCGATCGCCCTGGAGAAACTTCTGGCGGAGGGTTGAGCGTCCCCGCCGTCCGTGGCCGGTCCGACGTCGGATGATCGGCTCCCCGAGCGACCGATCCCGCGACATGGAGCCGACCACGCATGGAACCGACCACTCGGCCCGCGACCGCTAGCGCGGGCGCGGGTTGCGGCGCGTCGCCCGCAGGGCGTCCCACGCCAGGGTCACGATGGCCGCCCAGACGAGGGCGAAGCCCGCCCAGCGCGCCGGCGGCATGTGCTCGCCCAGGATCAGGACCGCGACCAGGAACTGCAGCGTCGGCGCGAGATACTGCATCATCCCGATCACCGACAGCGGCAGCCGGCGCGCCGCCGCCCCGAACAGCAGCAGCGGCAGCGCCGTGATGATCCCCGCCGACGCCAGCAGCGCCGCATGGCCCGGGCCGTGATCCGCGAAGGTGTTGGCCTCGCCGAGCCAGATCAGGTACCCCGCCGCCACCGGAGCCGCCAGCAGCGTCTCCACCGTCAGCCCCGGCAGTGCGCCCACCGAGCGGCCCGTCCGGTTCTTCACCAGCCCGTACACCGAGAACGACAGCGCGAGGCACACCGCGATCCACGGCAATCCGCTCACGCCCGTCGCGATCACCACGACCGCCGCGAGCCCCAGCCCCACGGCGACCCACTGGGCCGGCCGGAGACGCTCGCGGAGCACCAGGACCGCGAGCAGCACCGTCACCACGGGGTTCAGGAAGTACCCGAGCGCGGCGTCGAGCAGTCGCTCGGTCAGGACGCCGTACACGTACACCGTCCAGTTCACGACGATCAGTGCCGAGGCGATCGCCAGCGTTCCCACCGTGCGCGGGCTCGTCAGGATCGTCCGCAGCTCGCCGAGTGACCGTATCGCGAGCAGCGCCAGCAGGCAGAAGAACAGACTCCACAGGATCCGCTGCGCGATGATCTCGATCGCGCCCGCCGGCTCCAGCAGCGGGAAGAACAGCGGCATGCCGATGCCCCAGAACAGGAACGCCGCGAAGCCGAGGGGGAGGCCCCAGCGGTCCGGGCGGTGCTCCGCGCCGTGCGCCGTGCCGTGCTCCGGCCCGCCGCCGATGTCGTCCGCGGGGGCGCGGCCGGTGAGGTCCGACGACGGCCGGCCGGGTCCGGCGGAACGGTGCGGCCGGGGGGATGCCTCGTCGGGCACGGTCGAGCTCACCCGGCCACGATAAGGCGGAAGCCGACGCGACCGGGCCGATGGGCCTGTGAGCGTGATCACCGGCCGTGATGCGACATTCGATTTCCCGTGCGGGCCCCGGACGGGTTAGTGTTGCTCCCGCACCACGGCGGGTTACCCGAGCGGCCAAAGGGGGCTGACTGTAAATCAGCTGGCACTGCCTACGGGGGTTCGAATCCCTCACCCGCCACGAGACGGCAGGCGGCGTGTGCCCTCCATTGGAGGGCCGCGCCGCCTTCGTCATTTCTTGCGGGGGCGGAGCCCCCGCAC
>NZ_JADBGR010000111.1:0-17766 GCF_014892515.1 Myceligenerans pegani | reverse complement strand
GGGGGCACGCCCCCGGACCCCCGTTGTGGGGCTTTCGCCCCTTGCTCCCACCCTGGTGCGCCGGGCATCGGCGTGGGGACCCGGGGCTTCGCCCCGGACCCCTCTGTGGTGGAGGTATGAGTTCGGTGGGTCGCACCCGGGTTCGTCTCGCCGAGCAGTCACTTGTGCTGTGGTTCAGGCGGTCGAATCGAACCAACTGACTGCTCGGCGGGCGCCGTTCCGAGGGTGCCCGTGGCGGGAGGGCAGGAGCGGGGCATGTCACACGGATTCGATTTCGCTCCAGGCCCGAGGGCATGTAGAGTCTTCCTCGCTGCCCCGATAGCTCAGTCGGCAGAGCATCTCCATGGTAAGGAGAAGGTCAAGGGTTCGATTCCCTTTCGGGGCTCTGTGAATCGGCGCGGGGTCGCCCATCGGAATATGGATGGGTGGCCTCGCGTTCGGTCACGTGCGGCGGGGTAGCTCAGATGGTCAGAGCGCACGACTCATAATCGTGAGGTCGCGGGTTCGATCCCCGCCCTCGCTACCGCCTCCACCCGGCGCTGGTCGCCGGGTGGAATCCGTAAGACATCATCCGCACACATGGCGCCTCCCTCGAGGCGCGAGAGGTGAGAGCCATGGCCAGCAAGAGCGCTGACGTCCGCCCCAAGATCACGATGGCCTGCGTGGACTGCAAGGAGCGGAACTACATCACGAAGAAGAACCGCCGGAACAACCCGGACCGGCTCGAGATGTCGAAGTTCTGCCCGCGCTGCGGCAAGCACACGTCGCACCGCGAGACCCGCTGACCACACGCAGCAGGATTCCCTCCGACGGAGCTGTCACGTGGCGAACCCCGACTTCCAGGGCCGTGAGTACCCGGCCACCGCTCCCTACTCCGTAGGACGCGAGAAGATCCGTGAGTTCGCCGACGCCGTCGGAGCCGCCGACCCCGCGCACCACGACCTCGTGGCGGCGCGGGGTCTGGGCTATCCGGACCTCGTCGCGCCGCCCACCTTCGCGGTGGTGATCGCGCAGCGCGCCGAGGGGCAGTACGTCTCCGACCCGGAGGCCGGGATCGACTTCTCCCGCGTGGTGCACGCCGACGAGCGCTTCACGCACCACCGCCCGATCGTCGCCGGCGACGAACTCGTGACCGTCCTGCACGTCGACTCGGTCACGAGCCGCGGCCCGCTCTCGATGGTCACCACCCGCTGCGAGATCTTCGCGGCCGGCGCCACTGCTCCCGGGGAACTGGTCGCCACCGTGACCTCGACACTTGCTGTCCGCGGGGAGGACGCATGACCGCGCACACCGAGCAGACCGAAGCGCGACCGGCCGGCACCCGGCCGCGGCTCGCCGACCTCGCCGTCGGGGACGAGATCGGTACCCGCACCATCGAGTTCGACCGGTCGCGCCTGGTGCGCTATGCCGGGGCGAGCGGCGACCTCAACCGCATCCACTGGGACCAGGCGTTCGCCGAGGGCGTCGGGCTCCCCGGCGTCATCGCGCACGGCATGCTCACGATGGGCAGCGTCGTCGGCCTCGTCACCGAGTGGGCGGGCGACCCCGGCGCCGTCGTCGACTACGCGACGCGCTTCTCGCGCCCCGTCCCCGTGCCCGCCGACGGCGTCGCGACCGTCGAGGTGAGCGGCAAGATCGGCGCCGTCGACGCCGACGCCGGCACGGTCCGCGTCGACCTGACGGTCACCTTCGAGGGCGCCAAGGTCCTCATGAAGACCCAGGCCGTCGTCCGCCTCGACGCCTGAGCCCTCGCCTGAGCACGCCCTCCCGGGACTTCCCGACGACGGGCTCCCTCGCGCCACCCGCGGTCCGTCACCGCACGACCGACCAGCCGCGTGGTCGGTCCTCGCTCGAGTGATCGGCAGATCGATCCGCCGATCACTCACCAACGGACCGATCGCCCGCTCGCGCCTCGCCCGCACGCCCGATGGATCGTTCTCCCCCTTCCGTATAGATTCGTTTCGCGATCTGATGCTCGGACTTGTCCGTCCTGTCCGATCAACAAGGGGGAATGTTTCGTGAGACATGTCAGACGACGGACCACGGCTCTGATCGTGACCGCCGCACTCGCGAGCAGCGCGGCACCGTACGCCGCGGCGTCCACCACGGAGGTGAACGAGACCGAGAGCGGCGACGCCTGCGCGTCCGTCATCGCCGCCGGTTCGCTCGACGAGGCGTTCGACGCCGCGGCAGCATCCACGGGGGTTCCCGCCGGCCTGCTCAAGGCCGTCTCCTACCTGGAGTCCCGCTGGGACCAGCACGGTGGTCGCCCGAGCGTCGAGGGCGGCTACGGCCTCTTCAACCTCGACGCCACCGGCTACCCCGTGGGCCGCCCCGCCGACGGACTCCCGACCACGAGCCACTTCGCCGCCTCCCACGTCGCCGCCGCCCGCGACGGCCTCGCCGCCGATCACCGCGAGGACCATCACCACGCCGCCGCGGCGATCGGCGCGGTCCACGACGCCGACGTCGCCCCCGGGGCCGGACCCGGCCTCGGCAGCATGGCCGGACCCGGCAACGGAGCCGGGCTCGGCAGCGAGCTGGCGCGGGCGGCGTCGCTGGCCGGGGTGTCGGTCACGGACGTGAAGAACGACCAGCGGATCAACCTGTGCGCCGGTGCGACACTGCTCGCGTCCTACCAGACCCAGGCGGTCGACGACGGCGTCGCCGCCCCTGAGTCGCTGCCCCGTCCGGCGGACGTGGCACACCGAACGGCCGAGCGGTCCCCGGGCGCCGCCGGTCTCGCCGAGTGGGAGGTCGCCGTCTCACGCATGAACGACTCCGAAACGTTCCCCGACCAGGTCTACGAGCTGCTCCGCTCCGGCGTGGGCGAGGTCACCCCGGACGGGGACACCGTCATCCTGGAGGGCGACCCGTCCGTCGTCGTCCCCGGACGAGGCGAGGCGGCGGAGGCCGGGTCGACGACGGCCGAGCCGTCCGCGCCCGATGGTGCGGCGACCGCCGTCGACCCCGACTGCCCCGCCACCATCGACTGCGAGTGGCTGCCCGCACCGTACGAGAAGCACGACCCCGACGCCCCCGGCGACACGACCGACTACGGCAACCACGACCAGGCCGAGCGCACCGGTACGGGCGGGCCGAGCCTGGACTACATCGTCATCCACGACACCGAGGGCTCCTACCAGAGTTCCGTGAACCTCGTGCTCGACCCGGAGTACCTGGGCTGGCACTACACGATCCGGTCCGAGGACGGGCACGTCGCGCACCACGTCGAGAACGAGGACGTCGGCTGGCACGCCGGCAACTGGTACATGAACATGCACTCGATCGGGATCGAGCACGAGGGGTTCGCGGGCACGGCGGGGTGGTACACCGAGGCCATGTACCGCTCGTCCGCGGAACTGGTGAAGTACCTGGCCGAGCGCTACGACATCCCGCTCGACCGCGCGCACGTCATCGGGCACGACCAGATCCCGGGCATCCTCGAGGGCTACACCCGGAACGTGCACTGGGACCCGGGCCCGTACTGGGACTGGGATCACTACTTCGAACTGCTCGGAGCGCCGATCGGCGGGGACCGGCCGGCCACGACGGACGTCTCCCCGGGCGACGTCGTCGAGGTGCGGACCGGCTACACCGACAACCCGCAGGAGGTCACCGGCTGCGGCCTGGCCTCCCCTGGTAGCGGGCCGTGCGTCCGCGGCGCCGGCACGAACTTCCTGTACCTGCACCAGGAACCGTCGTCGGACGCGCCTCTGGCACGCGACCCGGGCTGGAAGCCGGACGGCTCGAACGGCACCACCTACGCGAGCGACATCAGCGCCCGCGTGCAGTCCGGCCACAAGCTCGTCGTGGACGAGGTCGACGGCGAATGGCTCGGCGTCTGGTGGGCCGGTGCCAAGGCGTGGCTGCACAACCCGGCGTCGCGCCCCGTCGTCGTCCCGACGACGGCGCAGACCATCACCGTCGCGGGCGACGAGCCCGCCCCCGTCTACGGCCGGGCCTACCCCGAACCGGAGGCCTACGCCCCCTACCCGGGCATCCCCGTCCAGACGATCGGCGCGCTGGAGTACCGGATCGGCGTCGGCCAGCGGTACGCGGTCTCCGACGCCGACGTCGTCACCGACTACTACCGGGCCACGACCTTCGACGGCACCGGCCCGGACGACCGCACCGACGTGCGCGGCGAGACGCGGTACTACCAGGTCTGGCTGGCACACCGGCAGTTCTTCGTGGACGCGGCCGACGTCGAACTGCACGAGCCGGCCGACGACCCGGACGACGGCGACCCGGGCGACGACGGCGACGCCGACGACGAGGACCGGATCACGACGACGCACTGGTCCGGCGTGCGGGGACTCGCCGAAGGGACGCGCGAGAACCTGCGGCCCGGCAAGGGCGGCTCGCTCGGCATCCGCGGCGCCGGACCGACGCGTGAGTACACCGACCCGCACGGGGACGGCACCCCCGTCGAGTACGAGACGGGCACCTGGACGTCACCGGTCGTGGAGCCGGGGTACGCCATCGACGAGTCGGTGACCTCGTGGAACGCCACCACCCCGACCGGGACGTGGGTCGAGGTCGAGTTCCGCGGCCGCAAGGACGACGGCGAGTGGACCAAGTGGTTCGTCATGGGCCGCTGGGCGAGCGGTGCCGACCACGCGCCGGAGGACGGCGGCGTCGGCGACATCCGCCGGACGTCGGTCGACGGCCAGCACGACGACGACGCGTACCTCTTCACCGACACGTACGTGGCGAAGACCGGCCGCGAACCCACCGCGTTCCAGACCCGCGTCACCCTGTACCGGCCGGCCGGGTCCGACGTCACGCCGAGGCTCTCGTCCGTGTCGACCATGACCAACGAGTACCTGCCGGACGGCCGCTACGAGGACACCAGCGAGTTCACGCTGGACGGGGCGGTCGAGCTCGACGTGCCCGGCTACAGCCAGCTCACGCACATCGGCGAGTACCCGGAGTTCGGCGGGGGCGGCCAGGTGTGGTGCTCGCCGACGTCGACCACGATGGTCATGTACTCCTACGGGAGGAAGCACCAGGTCCCCGAGGAACTGCTGGAGGGCATCACGGCGCCCGCCGGGAACCCGCAGGTCGCCTACGCCGCGATCCACTCCTGGGACCACACCTACGAGGGCGCGGGGAACTGGGCGTTCAACACGGCGTACGCGCACCGGTTCGGCCTGGAGTCGTTCGTGACCCGCCTGCGCTCGCTGGCCGAGGCCGAGAAGTTCGTCGCGGCGGGGATCCCTCTGGTGGTCTCGGTCAACTTCGCCGAGGAGGAGATGCCGGAGGCCGGGTACGGGACCGACGGGCACCTGCTGACGATCGTCGGTTTCACCGAGGACGGCGACCCGGTGGTGAACGACCCGAACAAGGACACCAACGAGCAGGTCCGGAACGTGTACACGCGCGAGAACTTCGAGCGGGTGTGGCAGACCTCCACCGACGGCCTCACCTACGTGCTCCACCCCCGGAAGGTGAAGCTCCCGCCGAACACGTCAGGAGCCACTCCCAACTGGTGAGAGCCGCTCCCGGTGAGGCGGGCCGCGACCCCGGGAACGCCTCCGGCGGCCCACGGGCGCTCGGCGGTACCGGCCGCCGGGCGCCCGGCCGATCGCGTCCGCCTCGGGGCGACGCGCGGCGGTTCAGCGCGACGGGGCGGGCTCCGCGGCGGCCGGCTCCCGGATCGCCGCCGAGACGGCGAGCCCCAGGATCGTCGGGACCGCGAGGACGAGGACCGCCAGGCGGTAGCCCGTGTGGTCGGCCAGGAAGCCGATCAGGGGTGGGCCGATGAAGAACGCCCCGTAGCCGATGGTCGACGCCGCGGCCAGCCGCATCGGCGCGCGCTCCGGGTCGTCCGACGACGCCGACATCCCCATCGGGAAGCCGAGCGCCGCGCCCATGCCCCACAGCGCCACGCCCACCAGCGCGAGCCACAGCCACGGCACCAGCGCGAAGATCGCCACGCCGGCGATGGCCAGCACCATCGTGACGCGCAGCATCGTCACCCGCCCGAACCGGTCGATCGCGCGGGTCCCGGCCAGCCGCATCACGGTCATGAACACGAGGAAGACGGCCAGCCCCACCGCGCCCGTGCCGTTGTCGACACCGAACCCGTCCACCACGGCGAGCCCGACCCAGTCGTTCGCGACGCCCTCCGTCAGCGCCGCGGCCAGCACGACCAAGCCGATGGCCAGCGTCCGCGGCTCGCGCCACGCGCTCAGCATCCCGCGCAGCCCGGTGTGCGTCGGGTCCGACGGCGTGCTGGCGGCGGGATCCGCGTACATGTCCGCACCGTCCACCGGGACCGCGCGCCGGGCGCCGTCGTCGGCGGCGTGCACGGCGGACTCGGGCAGGAAGTACCGCGCGGAGACGACGACGGACGCCAGCGCGGCCGCACCGGTCCCGACCAGGTGCCACTGCAGCGGCACCCCGAGGAACGCGACTCCCGCGCCGACCCCGGCGCCGAGCACGGTGCCGAAGGAGAAGCCCGCGTGGTAGGTCGGCATGATCGACCGGCCGAGCTGCTTCTCGACGGCCGCACCCTCGAGGTTCATCGCCGCGTCCCACACCCCGGCGCCGACGCCCATGAGGATCATCCCGCCGCGCACCGTGAGCTCCTGACCCCAGAACGCGCCGAACCCGGCCAGCGCGACGCCCGACGTCATGACGACGGCGAACGCGAGTACCGTGCGCGCGGTGCCGATCCGCTGGACGATGAGACCGGACAGCGGGATCGCGGCGACCGACCCGATGGCGGCGGTCAGCAGGAGGAAGCCCATCTGATACTCGGACAGGCCCAGGTGGTCGCGGACGGCGGGGAGGCGGGCCGCCCAGCTCGCGAACGCGAAGCCGCTGGCGGCGAATACGACGAAGACGGCGCGGGACGCTGCGTTGAGATAGGGCACAGGATATTGTCCCGCGAAACGATACGGTCCGAGAATCGATTTACGTCACACGAGGAGCAGTCCATGAGCCGGCAGTCCGGCAGCAAGCCGACCCTGGCGAAGGTCGCCGAGCGTGCGGGGGTGTCCGTGTCGACGGCATCGCTCGCGTTCTCCGGCTCGGGGCCGATCACGCCGCAGACCCGGGACCGCGTCCTGGCCGCCGCCAAGGAGCTCGACTACTCGGGGCCCAACCCGCTGGGCCGTCAGCTGCGCCAGGGGCGTTCGGGGATCGTGGGCGTGGTCATCGGGGATCAGCTCGGCCGGTCGTTCCGCGATCCGGTGGCCGTGCAGGTGATGCACGGCCTGGTCTCGTCGATCGGGGAGCAGGGCATGGGCGTGTTGCTGGTGCCGGGCGAGCCGCAGGGCGCCAAGGCGCCGGCCGTGGGCGGCCTGGGCGATGCGCCGGAGAGCGCGGTCGTCGTCGACCCGCTGGTGGAGACCGCCGCGATGGACGTCGCCGTGCTCGTCTGGGGCGCGCTCACGGACGACCCGAACATCGCCGCGTTCCAACGGCGCGGTGTGCCGATCGTGATCGGCGAGGGCGCGAAGGTCGACGACGTGCCGGTCGTGGCGATCGACGACCGCGGGGGTACGGCGGAGGCCGTGCGGCACCTGGTCGACCTGGGACACACCCGGATCGCGGAGATCGCCATGCCCTTCGGCCGCGGCGAGCGGTCCGGGCCGGTCGACGCCGAGCGGCTCGAGCAGGCGGACCGGACGCCCACCCGCAACCGGCTGGCGGGCGTGCGCGACGTGATCGAGCCGGTGATGTCCTGGGAGACGCCGGCCTCGCTCGTCGAGCACGGCCGCGACGCGGCCACGGAGATCCTGGGGGAGTGGGCGCCGGCCCACGACCGCCCGACGGCGATCGTGGCGCACTCCGACCTGCTGGCCGCGGGTGCGGTGATCGCCGCGCGGGAGCTGGGACTGCGCGTCCCGGAGGACGTGTCGGTGGTCGGGTTCGACGGCCTGGACCTGCCGTGGCTGTCGCCGGACGTCCTGACGTCCGTCAGCCAGCCGCTGGTCGAGAAGGGGCGGGCGCTGGGCGCCGCCGTGGCGGCGGTGCTGGCCGGCGACGACCCGGAGGACGTCGTCCTGAGCACGACGTTCCAGGAGGGGACGACGACGGGCCCCGTACCGGCGCTCTGAGGGAACGGCGCGTCGGGTCGCCCGTCCTGGCGGTCCCGGCCGCGGCTCAGCGCCTCGACGCCCGGCGTACGGTCAGAGAGCCACGCCCACCAGGACCGGTTCCGGCACCAGGGTGATGCCGAAGCACTCCCGGACGCCGTCGCGGACCGCGCGGGCCAGGGCGACGAGGTCCTCGGCCCGGGCGCTGCCCCGGTTGGTGAGCGCCAGGGTGTGCTTCGTGGACAGGCGTGCCGGGCTGTGCTCGCCGGCCAGCCCGAACCCGGGCGCGAAGCCGGCGTGCTGGATGAGCCAGGCGGCCGACGTCTTCACGACGGCCGGATCGACCGCCGCCTCCCGGCCCGGCTCGGCCGTCCCGCGGACGGCGAACCGCGGTGCCTGCGCGGGCAGCCGTTCGGCCAGGTCGACCGGCACGATCGGGTTGGTGAAGAACGAGCCGGCGCTCCACCGGTCGTGATCGGGTGCGTCGGGGTGGTCGAGCACCATTCCCTTGCTGCTGCGCAGCTCCAGCACCGCCTCGCGCACGTCCACGGACGGCACCCGGTCCCCCTGCTCGGCGCCGAGCCGGGCCGCGAGCTGGCCGTAGCCGATCGGTGCGGACAGCGTGCCGAGCCGCATCTGGAACGTGACGTCCAGCACGACGTAGCGCGGCGTCGGGTACCACGGCGCCAGCGGGTCGTTCCCCTCCTGACGTCCGGAGGCATGCATGGAACGCTTGAGGACCGACGTGCGGTACCCGAAGCCCAGTTCGCTGTTGGTGAGGGTGCGCACCCGGCTCCGCGCCCGGTCCCACACGCGGATGCTGGCCAGCGTCGAGGCGACCTCCTGGCCGTAGGCCCCGATGTTCTGCACGGGCGCGGCCCCGACGGTGCCCGGGATGCCGGACAGCGCCTCCACCCCGTACCAGCCGGCGTCGACCGCCTCCCGCACGAGCTCGTCCCAGTTCTGGCCGGCCGGTGCGGAGACGACGGAGCCGCCGCACGCGTCGGCCGACGCGACCTCCAGGCCGCTGCGCACGTCACGGACCACCACCCCGTCGAAGCCCTCGTCGGCGACGAGCAGGTTCGAGCCGCCACCGACCACGAGGAGCGGGGTCCCCGACTCGTCCGCCGCCCGCACGGCGTCGAGGAGCTCCTGCTCGGTCGTCGCCTCCACGTAGGAGGCGACGGGCCCGCCGACCCTCAGCGTGGTGAGGTCGGCGAGACTCGGGACGACGGCACTGTGGGGGAGCACGTCCTGGTCTGCGGTCACCATGCAAGCCTATCTACACAGGGCGCGGAGATTGTGCACATCTTCGACATGCTGCGGGTGAAGTCCGTCGATTTCGTGGGAACCATCCGGACGTCTCGTGCGTGTCCCCCTGGTAGTCCATGCTGGTGACGGGAGGTGGCATGCGACGAGTCGTCCACACGCTGTTCACGCTCACCATCTTCGCGGTCGTCGCCGCGCTGCTGGTCACCGTCGGCCTGCCCCAGCTGCGACAGGTCCTCCAGCTCGACCAGCAGGCCTCGATGGAGCCGTACGTCTGGCGCCCCGACAGGGCCGGAGCGCCCGAGCCGCGCCCGCGGATCGACGGCGTCCCGATCCCGGCCGTCCCCGAGGACGCGCGGCCCGAGCGGATCCTGCCCGCCGTCGATCCCGGCCCAGGCGGAGCGTATGCCTTCGAGCACGTGACCGACGACGGCACACCGGTGCGCCACGACCCGTGCCGTCCGCTGCACTACGTGGTGCGCACCGCGGGCATGCCGGCGTCGGTGCTGGTCGAGATCCGCGACGCCGTCCAGCGGGTGGAGGAGGCGAGCGGCCTGCGGTTCGAGGAGGACGGCTCCACGCAGGAGGCGCCGGCCGCGCAGCGGAGGCCGATCCAGCCGGACCGGTACGGCGATCGCTGGGCGCCGTTGCTGATCGCCTGGGCGGGAGCGGACGAGGTGGCGACGCTCGACGGTGACGTGGCGGGGCTCGGCGGGGCGACGATGGTGACCGTCGACGGCACGCCCCGGCTGGTCACGGGCGCGGTGACGCTGAACGAGGACGTCCTGGACCGCTGGCTCCACCTGCCCGGCGGGCGGGACTACATCGAGACGGTCGCGGTCCACGAGCTGGGCCACGCCCTCGGGCTGGACCACGTCGACGACCCGACGCAGGTCATGTACCCGGAAGGGTCGCTCGACGTGCGGGAACTCGGCGACGGCGACCGGGAGGGACTGGCCCTCGCCGGGCGCGGGGAGTGCCACACCGACACGTGAGGTCAGTACACGAGCACCCGCGTCCCGCGCGGCGCGCCCCAGGTGTCCCAGATCCAGTTCATCGCGGAGTTCGACACGCGGACGCAGCCGTGGGACGCCGGGAACGGCGGCACCGAGCTCGACCCGTGCAGCGCGATCGCGCCGTTGAAGTACTTGGGTCGCCACATGTCGCCCAGTTCCAGCGTCGAGGAGTGCATCCCGTCGATCTCGTTGTACACGGCGAAGTCGCCCCGCGGCGTCGACGCCGTGTAGGTCCTGCCCTTCGCCTCGAAGCGCTCCCCGTTGCCCGAGGCCGCGTTGATCGTCCTGACCACGCGGCCGTTCTCCACGGCCAGCACGAGCTGGCGGGCGATGTCGATCTCGATCACCTTCCCCGAGGAGCTCCGCGGCGTCGGCACCACCCCGTTGTCGAGTGCCTGCCGGGTCTGCGGCCCGACGACGCCGTCCCGGTACAGGCCGCCCGCCTTCTGCAGCGCCCACAGCGCCTGCTGGGTCTCACCGCCGTAGGCACCGTCGACCGCGGTGATGTAGTAGCCGAGATCCTGCAGCCGCTGCTGCACGTCGGCGACGCGCTCGCTGTGCTCACCGAACGCGATGTACTCGGGAAGCTCGGGTTCGCCGTCCTTCCCGTCGTCCGCGGACTCGTCCGTCCCGTCGCCGTCCTCGCCGCCGTTCCCGTCGCCGCCGTCCTCGCCGCCGCTCTGGTCGTCGTCGTCCTGCTCCTGGCCGCGTCCGTCGTCCTCGCCGTCGTCGTCCCGCCCGTCGTCCGGCGAAGCGTCAGCGTCGTCGTCCTCGTCGGACGCCTCCGGGCTCGGCTCCGCGGACTCCTCGCCCCCGCTCGGTTCCCCGGACGGTTCGGGGCTCGCGTCCTCGGGCCCACCGCTCGTCCCGCTCGGCGACGGCGAGGCGGCCGCCGGGCTCGAGCCGGACGACGTGGCCTCGGCCTCCGCGTTCCCGTCCGCGGAGCATCCGGCCAGCATCGAGCCGGTCAGCAGCAGGGCCGTGAGCAGCGCTCCCGTGCGTCGGGCGGTGCTCCCGCCGTAGGTCCTGGACATGTCGTTCCCCTCATGAAGCCGCCCGATCGGGGCGCCCGCAGCGTCGGAGGTCGCGTCCACGCGACCTCTTGAGAAGTGCCAGGGGCACTCCCCGCGAGTGTCCGTCACCGAGAGCAGACGCGCCAGCGCCGGCATTCGTTGCCCCAAGAGATGGTCACACTACCGTGACTGGCTCGTCCCGATTGCTGCCAAATCTACCCTGACCTGCGCCGACTCCGGGATCGGGCGCGGCGAGCCAGGAGTCCACGCCGCTCAGCAGACGTTCCTTCGTGGAAGACGACGCCCGGCTCGCCCGGATCGACGACCTCGCGAGCCCGGCCAGCTCCGCATCCGAGAACCCGTGCACATCGCGCGCGGTCTCGTACTGCGCCAGCAGCCGGGAGCCGAACAGCAGCGGATCGTCCGCGCCGAGCGCGATCCGGGCGCCGGCGTCGACCAGCCGGCGCAGGGGGACCTCGCGGGCGTCGTGGTACACACCGAGGCTCACGTTGGAGGCGGGACACACCTCGAGGACCACGCCGCGTTCCACGATCTTCTCCAGCAGCACGTCGCTCTCGGCGGCGCGGACGCCGTGCCCGAGGCGGTCGGGCTCGAGGTCGCGCAGCACCACGGCGATGTGGTCGGGGCCGAGCAGCTCGCCGCCGTGCGGCACGGCGGCGAGGCCGGCACGCCGGGCGATGTCGAAGGCGCGGGCGAACGCGCTCGTGTTCCCGCGGCGCTCGTCGTTGGACAGCCCGAAGCCGACGACGTCGCCCACGCCGTCGCCCGCGTGGTGCGCGGCCAGCCGGGCGAGCGCGCGGGCGTCGAGCGGGTGCTTCATGCGCGACGCGGCCACGATCACCGCGACCTCGATACCGTGATCGGCGCTCGCGCGGCGCGCGGCGTCCATGACGATCTCCACGGCGGGGGTGATCCCGCCGGTGAACGGGGCGTACGACGTCGGGTCCACCTGGATCTCCAGCCGTCCCGAGCCCTCGGCGGCGTCGTCGGCGGCCGCCTCGTCGACGATGCGACGCATGTCGTCCTCGGAGCGGACGCACTTGCGAGCGGCGTCGTACAGGCGTTGGAAACGGAACCAGCCGCGTTCGGTCGCCGGGAGGTGCAGGGGATCGCCGTCGGTCAACGCGTCCGGGAGTCTGACCCCGTACTTCGCCGCCAGGTCGACGAGTGTCCCGACTCGCATGGATCCCGTGAAATGGAGGTGTAGGTGGGCCTTCGGAAGGAGCGCCAGGTCTCGCATCTGCGTAGTCTGGCAAAGCGGGCTGGGCGTGGCATGCGCCGTCCGTGATTGTTTCCACCACCCCGACATTCGAAAAAGGCGGCCTGGCGTCGTCCGCCGGAGCTCCCGGGAGAAATGACCAGCACACCGAAAACGCCTGGCGAGGGCGTGCCCGACGACCACGAGTTCGAGGCCACCGAGCCGGAGAACGACAGCGCCGACCCGGAGGAGACACCGGGCGACGCGCGCCCGGAGGCCGACGACGACGTCGTCGAAACCGGACCGGACGACGCCGGACCGGACGCTGCGGGATCCGACGACGCCGCGCCCGACGACGCCGCGCCCGACGACGCCGCGCCCGACGACGCGGATCCCGACAGCCAGGCCGAGACGGGCGACGCCTCAGACGACCCCGGCGCCGCCGACGACTCCGGCGTGGTCGGAGAACCTCGCGCCGATGCCGATGCCGATGCCGATGCGGATGCCGATGCGGATGCCGATGCCGATGCGGATGCCGAAGGCGATCGCGACGCCGACGCTGACGACACCGGCGACGGCGGGGCGTCGTCCGAGCCGGACGGTGACCGTACCCAGCCCGACCTCGAGGGGCCGGCGGCCGAGCCCGAGCGTCACGGCGGGCACGTGGTGCTCGGCGGGCGCTACGAGCTCGGGGACGTGCTCGGCACGGGCGCCACGTTCACGGTGTACGAGGCCCGCCCGACCGACGAGGCCGGTGACGGCTGGCCCCTTGTGGTCAAGGTGCTGCACCCGCACCTGGTCGACGACGAGTTCTCGCGCACCGCGCTGCAGCGGGAGGTCACCGCGTCGGCGCGGGTCGACCACCCGGGAGTGGTCAAGGTCCTGGCGACGGGCGAGGACGACGTCGCGGGCGCCGTCGTGCCCTGGACCGTCATGCGCCGGTTCCCCGGGGAGCTGCTCTCCGAGGCGGCCGCGAGCGGTGGCCTGCCGTGGCAGACCGCGCTGGAGATCGTCGCCGATCTGCTCGAGGGCCTCTCCGCCGTGCACGACGCCGGCCTCGTCCACCGCGACATCGCGCCGCGCAACGTCATGGTGGACCGTCGCGAGGACGGGACGTACGGCGTCGGGCTGCTCGACCTGGGCCTCACGGCGCCCGCCGGAGGCCCCGGCGACGGCGAGACCGTGTCGGGGTCGATCATCGGGATGTCGCCGGAACAGGCCAAGGGGCAGCCCCTCGACGCCCGCAGCGACCTGTACTCCGTCGGCGCCCTGACCTACTACGCGATCACCGGGCACGCCCCGTTCGAGCGGGCGGCGGCGCAGGACGTGCTCCGGGCCCACGTGGAGGCACCCGTGCCGGCGGTGTCCGCGCGCCGCCCGATGGTGCCCGGGCCGGTCGACCGGATCGTCGCCCGGGCCATGGCGAAGAACCCCGTCCGCCGTTACCCGGACGCCGGAGCCATGGCGTCCGCGGTCCGGGCCCTGATCAAGGGGTTCGACGGTCCCGGCGCCGCCCGTGCGGTCGTCGCGGCGCCCTCGGGCGACCCGACCGTCGATCTCGCCCAGGTCGGCAGCGACCCGACGGAGAAGCTCGATCAGGTCGGCGGCGGCACGCTCCGGGTCGGCCAGCTCTCCGCCGACGTCGGTGGCGAACCGCGCACCACCGTCGTCGGCGCCTACGTCCCGGCGGACGCCGGGGCGTCGACCGAGGTCCTGCCGCCTGTCGTGCGGGACGCGGGCAACGGCCACCCGCCGGTCGTCCCGGCGCCGGCGGCCGTCTCCGCGGAGGATCCCCCGGCACGGCGAGGGCGCGTCGTCGCCCTGGTGGTGGCACTGGTCCTGGTGTTCGGCGCGGGCGGGCTGGCCTTGACGAACCTGCTCAACAGCGACTGGGCGCGGTCTCCGGCGGACGAGGTCACGCGGGAGTCCTCGAAGCGGCCGAAGCCGTCACCGTCGCCGGAGGAGTCGTCGACGGATCCGGCGGTGCCCTACGTGCCGGAGACGGACCCCACGACGCCGTCACCGTCGCCGTCCTCGACGCCGTCGTCGTCTCCCTCGTCGACGCCGTCGTCGTCGCCGACCGAGCCCACCGACGAGCCGACGGAGGAGCCGACCGAGGAACCCACGGAGGAGCCGACCGAGGAACCCACGGAGGAGCCGACCGAGGAGCCCAGCGAGGAACCGACCGGCGGCGGCACCGGCGAGGCCGACACGGGCGGCGGCGCGGGTACCGGTGAAGGCGGCGGGGAGGGCGGCGGTGCCCCCGGCGGCGGGGGCGGCGTCTGACGACACCGAGCGGCCGGGCAAGGTTTTCCGCGCACCTGCCGGTGCGCGCCGGGATTCGGGTTCGACCCACCGGCTCCCGTGCCGTACAGTTGTGCACCGGTGATTGGCTTGTCACCAGCTGGACCGCGCCCCGGACGGGCGTGGTGGCCGGCTGGCCGGCGTGGTCACGCCGAAGGGTAGTGGCGCAATTGGTAGCGCAGCGGTCTCCAAAACCGCAGGTTGCAGGTTCGAGTCCTGTCTACCCTGCCAGCGTTGGTCCCGCCGGGGTCACGCAGAGCGGGGCCACGCGAGTGGCTCCGGGCCAGACCGTCCCGCCCCGCGGGGCAGATGCCACAGGAGTGGGGTAGCAGTGAGCGACACCGAGGTGATGAAGAGCACTGCGGAACGTCCCAGCGAGGGGCGCCGCAACATCTTCGCGCGGATCGCGCTCTTCGTGCGTCAGGTGATCGGCGAGCTCAAGAAGGTCGTCACGCCCACGCGTACGGAACTGCTCAACTACACCTGGGTCGTCCTGGTGTTCCTCGTTGTGGTGATGCTCTTCGTGACGGCACTCGACTACGGCATCGGCCGGCTCACGTTCCTCATCTTCGGGGAATGACGCGAACCCGCTGAGCCGTCGCGGCTCCCCGGGGCCCGTCGCGGTCTCGTGTCGCACGGCACACGTCGCCGGGCACGATCCGTCACTCCTCACCGCGCACACTGCGCGACAATGGGAGCCGGGTGTGGTGTCGTGTTCCGAAAGGCCGCATCCGAGACACCGGGTTCGCACAGTGGTGCCGGGTACTTCCCGGCCAGGAGAAGAAAGCAGGTTCGTACGTGTCCCAGGATTCTCTGGACCAGACGGAGAACGTCGAACTGCCCGACGCCGAGAGCGCCGAGGCGGGCGATGACGCGACCGTGGACACCGAGAACGCCGACGCGCCTGCGGACGCTGCCGACGACGAGGCGGCCCCCGCCGAGGAGCCGACCCCGGTGGACGAGGACGCCCCGGCCGAGGACGCCGACGAGGCCGTCGACGAGGTCGCCGAGTTCAAGAACATGCTGCGCTCGCAGCCGGGCGACTGGTACGTCATCCACTCCTACGCGGGCTACGAGAACCGTGTGAAGGCCAACCTGGAGAACCGCATCCAGAGCCTGAACATGGAGGACTACATCTTCCAGATCGAGGTCCCCATGGAAGAGGTGGCCGAGATCAAGAACGCGCAGAAGAAGATCGTGCGCCGGGTCCGCATCCCCGGCTACGTGCTCGTGCGCATGGACCTCACCGACGAGTCGTGGGGCGCGGTGCGCCACACGCCGGGTGTGACGGGCTTCGTGGGGCACACCCACCAGCCCGTGCCCCTGACGTTCGACGAGGTCTACTCGATGCTCGCGCCGACGGTGGAGGCCGAGCCGGCCGCCGCCGGGAAGCCGGCTGCCGCGGCGTCCGCCCCCGGCGCGCCGGCCAAGGCCGCTGTGCACGTGGACTTCGAGGTCGGCGAGTCGGTCACCGTCACGGACGGGCCGTTCGACACGCTGCCCGCCACCATCTCCGAGATCAACGTGGAATCGCAGAAGCTCCACGTGCTCGTGTCGATCTTCGGCCGGGAGACCCCGGTCGAGCTGGGGTTCGACCAGGTCGCCAAGATCTGATCCACCCCGCACCCCATTGCAACCGGGTCATCGCCCACGGCGTCGGCCCACCGACAGAAAGCGCAGAGAATGCCCCCCAAGAAGAAGGTCGCCGGCCTCATCAAGCTCCAGATCCAGGCCGGCGCGGCGAACCCCGCCCCGCCGATCGGCCCCGCGCTGGGTCAGCACGGCGTGAACATCATGGAGTTCTGCAAGGCCTACAACGCGGCGACCGAGTCGCAGCGCGGCAACGTGATCCCGGTGGAGATCACGGTCTACGAGGACCGCTCCTTCACCTTCATCACGAAGACGCCGCCGGCCGCGGAGCTCATCAAGAAGGCGGCGGGTGTCGCGAAGGGCTCGGGCACGCCGCACACGACCAAGGTCGCGAACCTCACGATGGACCAGGTCAGGGAGATCGCGCAGACCAAGATGCCGGACCTCAACGCGAACGACATCGACGCCGCGTCCAAGATCATCGCGGGCACGGCCCGTTCGATGGGGATCACCGTCAGCGAGTGACGGGACCGTGTGGCAGGGCCCTCAGGCCCGCTACGACCACGAAGGAAGGCACAGAGAATGGCCAAGCAGGGCAAGAACTACCGCAGCGCGTTCGCGAAGGTCGACCGTGACCGCCTTTACGCGCCGCTCGAGGCGGTCCGCCTCGCCAAGGAGACCTCGACCACCAGGTACGACTCGACCGTCGAGGTCGTGTTCCGTCTCGGCGTGGACCCGCGCCAGGCGGACCAGATGGTCCGCGGCACGGTGAACCTGCCGCACGGCACGGGTAAGACCGCCAAGGTCATCGTGTTCGCGAACGCCGCGAAGGCCGAGGAGGCTCGTGCGGCGGGCGCCGACGAGGTCGGCGGCGACGAGCTCATCGAGAAGGTCGCCGGCGGCTACACGGACTTCGACGCCGCGGTCGCCACGCCGGACCTCATGGGCAAGGTCGGTCGCCTCGGTAAGGTGCTGGGCCCCCGCGGCCTGATGCCGAACCCGAAGACCGGCACCGTGACGATGGACGTGACCAAGGCCGTGTCCGACATCAAGGGCGGCAAGATCGAGTTCCGTGTCGACAAGCACGCGAACCTGCACTTCATCATCGGCAAGGTGTCCTTCCCGGACGAGCAGCTGGTGGAGAACTACGGTGCGGCGCTCGACGAGGTGCTGCGTCTCAAGCCGTCCTCCTCGAAGGGCCGCTACATCACGAAGGCGACGATGACGACGACGATGGGCCCGGGCATCCCGCTCGACCAGTCGCGCACGACGAACCTCCTGGTGGAGACCCCGGCCGCCTGAGC
>NZ_JADBGR010000110.1 GCF_014892515.1 Myceligenerans pegani | reverse complement strand
CTGAACTGGGAATCGCGCGGCCGGGTCTACGCCCGGAACGGCATCCTGCTCGCGTCCGACATCGTGGTCGCCGTCGTCGCTCTCATTCCCCTCGCCGGGTCTCCGCTCCAGGCGGTCTACGCCGCCGCGACCGCCGCGCTCTGGGGCCTGTTCGCCGGCCTGCGTCTCGGTCTCGTCATGGCCGTGCCCCTGTGCCTGTTCCAGATCACCGCGTACGAACCGACCTGGCAGGGCCTGGTGACCGGCAGCGCGGGCGCCTGCCTCACGGCAGCCCTCGCCTGGACCGGCACCACGCTCGGTCGGAAGCTGCGGAGCCAGGCCCGCACCGCCTCCGAGCTCGCCGCGACCCGCGCACACGAGGCGGTCCTCGCCGAGCGACTGCGCCTGGCCCGCGACCTGCACGACACCGTCACGGGTGACCTCGCGGGCCTTGCACTTGCGACGCGCGGCCTCACCGAACGACTCGAACAGGAGGGCGCTGGGCCCGCCACCGTACGCACGGCGAACGCCCTCTGCGATGCCGTGCGAACCGCGCATCGGCACGCCCGGAGCGCCCTGGACGGGCTGCGGGACGACGACGCCGGTGTTGCCGGCCCTGTCACCAGGATCGCCCGCCGCTGGTCCGAACTCACCGGCACCCGGGTGAACGTGATGGTATGCGCGGGAGCGGACGAGGCCGTCGGCCCCGGGCGAGCGTGGCACATCCGCGCGGTGATCACCGAGCTGCTGGAGAATATCCGCAAGCATGCTCAGGCATCCGAGGTCGACGTCGTCGTCACGACCGCCGGGAACGCCGCCGAGGTGCTCGTGGCCGACGACGGGCGCGGTCTGCCCGACGAGATGTCGCCGACGGGCGGGTACGGCCTGCGCGGTATCCGGGAACGGGCGACATCGTGCGGTGGGAACGCCGTCTGGACATCCGCACCCGGGGTCGGTACGGCGGTGCGGGTGACCCTGCCTGCCGAACCTGACGACGTGCCCGACGGACTATCCGGTACGCCATCTGGGAGGGGCCCGCGCCGCCTGCCGCAGATGCTCACTGGCGTGGTGGAGGTGACCTGATGAGGATCCTCGCCGTGGACGACAACCCGATCATCCGGATGGGCCTGAGAACCCTCCTGGAGGGCGCCGAGGGCGTCACCTCGGTGATCGACACCGGCGACCCGGAGGAGGCCGTGGCCCACGTGCTCGCCGGCTGGGTCGACGTCGTCCTCCTGGACGTACGCATGCCCGCGGTCAGCGGCCTCGAACTGCTGCCCCGGCTGGCCGGCGGCGCGACCGTGGTCATGCTGACGCACACCGACGACCCGGCGACCGTCGCCGAGGCGATGGCCGCCGGCGCCGCCGGGTACCTCGTGCACGGTGCGCTCGAGCCGAACGCCATGGTCGACGCCATGCGCCTGTGCCAGGGCGGAAGCCGGGTCGTCTCCGGCGTCACGAGCGGGCTGTCCCGGCTCGTCCGGGATGCTGTCGAGACGGGGCCCGACCCGGCCGTGCGCGACCTGCTGTCCCCGCGAGAGGCCGAGGTGATGGACCTCGTTGCCGAGGGGCTGTCGAACCGCGAGGCGGCGGAGCGCCTCTTCGTCACGGAAAAGACGGTGAGAAACCACATCACCAGCCTGTTCGCCAAGCTCGGCGTGACCACCCGGTCCCAGGCGATCGTCAGGTGGCTTCGGCCCGGCCGCGTGGGGCAGTGGTCCTAGGCCAATTAGGGCGCTGGGCCGTCGCCCTGCGGGAGTGTCGTGCGTACCGTCGCTCTGCGTGATCACCATGGATGGTACTTCCAGAGGCGTCTCGCACACGGGACGCACCGCACGCGGCGAAGCTGGGGCGGCGTTGCCCGAATACGTCGGCGTGGTGGCCGTGATGCTGCTCATCGTGTCCGTTGTCGTCGCAGCGGCCAGCCCCGTCGGCGCTGATGTGCGTTCGCAGTTGATGTGCGCCGTTGAGGGCATCGGCCAAGAGGGGGTTCCGGAGAATTGCGCTGACGGCACGCAGGCCGAATCTGGTGACACCGACCCTGCCGGGGAATCCTGTGAGGAGTCGATAACGGTCGACTCCGTGCACCCGGGAGGCGGCGACCTGGGCACACCGATCGCGCAGATCGGCTGCGACTGGTATCCGATTCCACCGGGCTGCTTGCAGCAGGAGCCCGATCTGGCCGGTCTCACGCTGGACGCGGCAGGCACCGGCGCCTCGCCACGTGTCCCCGGCGAGGGGAACGAGGACATCGCCGATTGCGTGACCAAGGGCTGGCCAGACCCGTTCGAAGGCGACGGGCCGAGTGCGAACGGCAGTCTGAACATCAAGAGTGTCGAGGCGCCGGGTGAAGGCCCAGGCAAGCAGTGCGACGAGGAGCCTGCCGACGGCAAGAGGGTCAGGACGGATCCACCCGAGACATACATCGGCTGCCACTGGCGGCCGATCCCGGCAAAGGTCTGCGACGAGGAGTGGAACGCCTACAAGGGAGCGGAGAGCGACCAGGACCGCGCGGGGGCCGCTGGACTCCTCAACGACTGTGTGTCCGAGGCCTACGACGACATGGAGCCGGACTGCACCGTCGCGGTCACCGGCCACGTCGAGAACCGCGCCGTGTCATTTCTCTTCTTCCGGACGGAGTCGTCCGAAGCAGTCCTCATCGAGCGACTCGGGGACGACCGAATTCGGGTGCACATCCTGACCGGCGGAGCGCTCGGGGCAGGATTCTCGCTCGACGTTCTCGGTATGGCGGCGTTCGGGGTGTCTGCGGTCATCGGCGGCGCGAAAGACACGACGTACGACTTCCTGAACATGGAGGACGCGCAGGCGTGGATCGACTGGAAGGCCGAGGAAAAGAACATGAAGAAGCCGGGGGACAACTCCTGCATCCATTACCCTCAGGGAAACAACACGCTCCAGTGTCCCCCAACCGACGGGCAGATCGAGAAGTGGGAGGAACACCTCGAGAACGAGCCGAACCATCACCTCGTGCAGAAAGCAGATACGCACACGAAGAAGGTTACTTTCAGCGGGGAGATCATCGGCGAGTATGCCGCGGCCGGAGGCGTGCTCGGCGGGAGTGTCGGTGGCGAGTACGAGGGCGAGGTGGAGGTCGAGGGCCGCTACGAGGACAACGGGATCTATGAGGTGAGCTATACCTCGAACGATGTCGGCGGGTTCTTGATCGGTGCCGCGCTCGGTGGGGGCAGATCGTTCACGAGCGGACAGAACCAGACCGCGGGTGCGGGGTCGATCAAGGGGGGGATGAGCTGGAAGGGCACCACGAAGACCACGGTGCAGTGGAATGAGGACGGTGAGTTGGTGGCGATGTGGTTCACCATCGATGACGAAGCGTTGCAGACCCTGGCCGACGCCGGGATCGAACTGGAACAGGAGCTGCCCTTCGGTTTCGGCCTGAGCGGAGGAGTCAAGAACACCACGAAGGAAGGGTCCGGGTCGGCGAAGGAGTTCATCGTCAGCTTCGAGGCGTATCCGGATCTCAAGGAGAAGTTCGAACCGATCATCGACGAGCTCTTCCCCCGGGGTGAGGACGGGAAGGTGAGGAAGGGCGACGTCGCGATCAAGCCGGGCGTGATCGGCAGCGCTGCCGAGGGCCTCGAGGAGTATGGGAGCGTCCGTGACCTGAAGTACGACTCCGAGGTTACGGAGAAGAGTGTCGGAGGCACTGTCGATTTTTCGGGGATCGACCTTTTCGGCGCCGAGTGGACGAGCATCGACCAGTCGAGGGACCTGACGGAATCCGAGTTCACGGTCGTGGACGTCAACGGGAACAGGCGAGGTATGAGCCCCTCGCCGAAATGCGCCGCAGATCCGTTCGAACCGGAGGACGAAAACTACTACGACAACGGCAAGAACAAGCGGGACCGGCCGGGTGGGAGCCGGGACAACCCGAAGTACACGGAAGGGACGTACCCGGGAACGGATTTCGATGGCGAGATTCCCGGTGAACGCGAGGAGCGGGCGAAATCCCTGGTGGCGGAGTACAGCAAGGCGTTCCCCGACAAGAACATCCTCATCCAGCACGACGATGCGAGGCTTGAATTCGGGCCGGACGTGAAGGGGCTGGAGTACCTGGCCAAGGTGGACGGGTTCACCGTGATGGCCCTCGACTCCGGGAGGGTCGAGAACCTCGGCGACGGAGGGTGGATCAACTGGGGCTTTTCGGGCAACCGCGATCGCAGGGGCATGACGGTCCAGTTCAAGCCCAAGGGCGAATGACTCGGCTCGCGGATGGTCCGCGCCCAGATCCGGGGATGGGATCGCCGCCATTTCCACCGACCATGACGCCCGGTCGGAACGGGCCCGCTGGGGGCGGGGGTGGAAGGCGCCGATCCGGCCGCGGAGCTGAGGCGTGCACCCTGGCTACCCCTCGGGCGTCGTGTCGGCGTCGAAGCGTGCGCGGGCGCGGTTGATCTCGGGCAGCGTCGCGGTGGTCCAGGCGTAGAGGGCGTCGATGAGGTCCTGGAGGCTCGCCCCGACGTCCGAGATGCGGTACTCGACCGCCACCGGGCGGGTGCTGATCACGGCGCGCTCGATCATCCCGTTGCGCTCGAGGCGCCGCAGGGCCGCCGTGAGCGACTTCTGCGTCACCGCGGGAATCTCCCGGCGCAGCTCGTTGAAGCGGCGCGGGCCCTCGCAGAGCGTGTCGAGCACCTGCAGGGACCACTTGTCGAGGACCCGGTCCAGGAGCTCGCGGTGCTCTGCGGTGAGCCGGTGCGGGGTGGGTGTCGCAGCGGTGGTCTCCTTCACGACACCTAGTCTCGTTGAAGTTCCCTCTGGATACAAGGTATTCATCATATACCTGGTCCGGCCGGCGGATCGACCGGATGGATCACCGTCCGAACCCCACCGACGAAGGGAAATTCCCATGGCCGTACAGCTCTCCACCCCCGACGGCATGTTCCAGCCCGTCCCGTACCATCACGTCTCCGTCGCCACGGGCACCCGGCATGTCCACGTCGCCGGCCAGATCGCCCGGGACGGGCAGGGCAGTCCCCTCGCTCCCGGAGACCTGGCCGGTCAGCTCGCGGCCGCGCTGCGCAACACCGCGCGCGGCCTGGCCGGAGCCGGGGCGACGTTCGCGGACGTCGTGCGCCTGCGCTTCTTCGTGACGGACTGGCAGCCCGAGAAGTACGCCGACTTCGTCGCCGGTATCGAGCAGGTCGCCGAGGAGATCGGGCTCCCCGACCCACTGCCGCCGCTCTCCGCGATCGGTGTCGACTTCCTCTTCGAGCCCGACGTCCTCGTCGAGGTCGAGGCGTACGCCGTCCTCGACTGAGCGCGACCTCGGCGACCACGCCGCCATGCGCGGTGGAAGCACGGCCACCACGCATGGCGGCGTGGTCGGCGGGCCCGTCGCCGGGCGCTCCACGGCCGCGGCCCGCCGTCCGGTCCCGTTCAGCGGGCGGAGTCGTACTCCGCCCGCGCGGCGTCGACCGTGGGCATGTGTTCCTGCGCCCACTCCTTGAGGTCGTGGAGCAGCGGCAGGAGCGAGCGTCCCAACGGCGTCAGCTCGTAGTCGGTGCGGACCGGGACCGACGGGGTGACCGTTCTGGTGACGAGCCCGTCGCGTTCCATCCGCCGCAGCGACTGGGTGAGCATCTTCTGGCTCACCCCCTCGATCTGCGCCGCCAGCTCGCTGTACCGCATCGTCCCGTGCACGCCGAGCGCGACGATCGACAGGCTGACCCACTTGTTCCCGATCGCCTCCAGCAGGCGCCGGCTCGGGCAGTTGGCCGTGAACGCGTCGTACGCGCACGACATTCCTGGTTCCACGCGGATCTCCATGACGTACCTCCGGGTGCCCTCGGCACGTTGAAGTGCCGTCTTCCCGAAAGAGAGTAAGGCACCGATAGTGGTGCCCATGAACGACACGAAGACCGCGCTGGTCACCGGCGCGAACAAGGGAATCGGCTTCGCCATCGCCCAGGGCCTCGGAGCCCGGGGGTTCACGGTCGCGGTGGGCGCCCGTGACGAGGCCAGGCGCGAGGAGGCCGTCGGGAAGCTGCGCGCGGGCGGCATCGACGCGTTCGGGGTCGCCCTGGACGTCACCTCGGCGGACAGCGCCGCCGCCGCGGCGGAGGAGATCGAGCGCACGGCCGGGCGGCTCGACGTGCTCGTCAACAACGCGGGCATCGGGGGCAAGCTCGACGACGGAGCGCAGGATCCCACCACGCTGGACCTCGACGTCGTGCGCACGGTGCTGGAGACCAACGTGTTCGGCGTCGTGCGGGTGACGAACGCGATGCTCCCGCTGCTACGGCGCGCGGACTCGCCGCGCGTCGTCAACATGTCGAGCAACATGGGATCGCTGGAGCTGCGGACCGGGCCGGTGCTCGCCGCCTACGCGCCGTCCAAGACCATGCTCAACGCCATCACCACCCAGTACGCCCGCGCGCTGGCCGACACGAACGTCATCGTGAACGCCGCCTGCCCCGGCTACGTCGCGACCGACTTCACCGGCCACGCCGGAGACCGCACCCCGGAACAGGGCGCCGCGATCGCCGTCCGCCTGGCCACCCTGCCCGACGACGGCCCGCGTGGCGGGTTCTTCGACGACGCCGGCGTCGTGCCCTGGTAGGCGTGTCGCGCCGCCGCGGACGCCGCTGCCGCGGCGGCGCATGACGCGGGCTCATCTGCGAAGTTGCTCAGCTGCGCACCACCCGAGGCCTTGTGACGCCTGGGGGCGTCGGTGAGGGTGGGCGGACATCCGGCGCAAGGGAGCGCACGGACCGCACGAACCTCACCGAGCACAGGAGACTGTTGTGTCATCCCTGAGATTCCTACGGAGGAGGGCGCTGGCGGCGGTACTGTCCGCCGCTGCCGTCCTCGCCACCACCGCGACGGTGATCCCGCCCGCGGCGGCGCACGAGCCGGGTCCGGAACCGACCGCCGTCGACGAACCCACCGGACGCGTCCCCGGAGGGAGCCCGGAGGAGAAGGTCACGAAGGAGGTGACCGAGGCCTTCGACCAGGACGAGCGCACGGACTTCTGGATCAGGTTCGACGACCACGCCGACCTGAGCCCGGCCACGAGGATCGCCGACTGGGCGGAGCGCGGCCGGTTCGTCGTCGACACGCTCGAGAACCAGGCGGAGTCCTCCCAGGCCGACGTCGTCAGCGAGCTGGACGCCGCCGCCGTCGAGTACAGGTCTTTCCCGATCGTCAACGCGATCCGCGTCGAGGGCGGCAGCGAGGACCTGGCGCTCGGCGTGGCGGCGAGCCGTGACGTCATCCAGGTGCACGAGGACGTCGAGGTGGAGCCGGTGGAGCCGGTGAGGCCGGTCGGCGACGACCCCGATGTCCCGGGAGAGCCGGTCGACGAGCGGGCAGCGGAGAGCGAGCCCGGTGAGGACCTCACCTGGGGCCTGGAGTACATCCACGCCCCGGAGGCGTGGGAGATGGGCGCCACCGGTGCCGGCATCACGGTGTCCAACCTGGACTCCGGGGTGCAGTTCGACCATCCGGCCCTGGCCGGCTCCTACCGCGGCAACGCGGGGTTCGGCACCTACGACCACGACTACAACTGGTTCAGCACGCGCGGCGGCTGTGCTGACGAGCCCTGCGACACCGCCGGGCACGGCACCCACGTGATGGGCACCATGGTCGGCTCCGCCGAAGGGCATCGGGTCGGCGTCGCCCCGGAAGCACAGTGGATCGCGACCAACGGCTGCTGTGTGACGAACGACGTCACCCCGCTGCTGGACTCCGGCTGGTGGCTGCTGGCACCCACGGACCGGAACGGGGAGAACCCGGACGTCTCGAAGCGTCCGCACATCGTCAACAACTCGTGGGGCATCCAGGAGGAGGGTGTCTTCGACGACTTCTTCGCCAGGATCGAGGAGGCGTGGACGGCGTCGGGCATCTTCAGTGTCTGGGCGGCCGGCAACACGCCGCCCCGGGCGGATTGCGACAGCGTGTCCTCGCCGGGAGCCAAGGCCAGCGAGTTCTCGGTCGGGGCCTTCGACTCCGACGGCGTGCTCGGGGCGTTCTCACGCAAGGGCGAGGGTGAGGACGGCGCGATCAAGCCGAACATCTCCGCGCCCGGCGTGGACGTCGAATCCGCCTGGCCAGGCGGTGGATACAACGCGATCGAGGGCACGTCGATGGCGGCCCCGCACGTCTCGGGTGCCGTGGCAGCGCTGTGGAGCTACGACCCCACGCTGGTCGGCGACGTGGAGCTGACCCGCCGGCTGCTCGCCGAGTCCGCCGTCGACGTCGACGACACCGAGTGCGGCGGGACCGCCGCGTTCAACAACAAGTACGGTGAGGGGCGCCTGGATCTGGTGCGGCTGCTGCAGCTCGCCCCGCGCGACGGCGGGACGATCACCGGCCGGGTCACCAGCGGCGGTGAGCCGGTCCCGGGCGCGTCGCTCCAGATCGACGGCCCGTTCAGCCGCACCCTGGGGGTGGACGACGACGGCACGTTCTCGGCGCACCTGCCCGAGGGCGAGTTCGAGATCACCACCCGGTCCTTCGGCCATGTCCGCGAGACCACGACGGTCACGATCACGAGGGATCAGGAGACGGCGCTGGAGGTCGACCTCGACGTCGCCCCGCGGCACACGGTCACCGGCACGGTGGTCGACCCCGACGGCGAGCCGGTGGCGCGTGCCGACGTGAGCGTTCGCGGCACCCCGCTGGACACCGTCAGCACCGGCGAGGACGGCACGTTCACCCTCCCGGACGTCCCGGAGGACGACGAGTACGTGCTGGTCGTGCGGCCGAACGGGTGCTTCTCGCCCACCACGCTCCCGATGGTCGTCGACGGCGCCCAGGAGCTGACCGTGCCGGTCGGGCTCGTGGTCGACGAATGGGGCTACACCTGCGAGGTGACCGAGGGCGAGCACCTGCGCGGCGAGGACCGGCTGGAGTTCTCCAGGGACGACGCGCCGGCGGCCCAGGTGGAGCTGCCGTTCCCGGTGGCCCTGTACAACGGCAGCCACACCACGCTGAACGTCGGGGCCCGCGGCGTGATCGCCCCGGTGCCGCCAGGTCCGACGAACGGCATCCCCGGTCCCGGTACCGGCGGGGCGGGGATCTTCCCGTTCTGGAACGGTTCGCTGCTGGACCATGACGAGGGTGGCATCTACACCGCGGTGACGACCCTCGACGGCGAGGACGCGTTCGTGGTCGAGTACCGCGACGTGCGGGTCCGTGGCGGGTCGGCGCAGCCGGGTCATCGCTCCGCTCCGATCAGCTTCTCGGTGACGATCACCCGGTCCGGCAGGATCGTGATGGGCTACGGGGACGGCGTGGGCGGCGAGGACCCGCTGACGGGCGGATCGACGGCGACCACCGGCATCCAGGGCTGGGAAGGGCAGGAGGGCATCCGGTTCTCCCGCAACCAGCCGGTGCTCCGCGACGGGATGATCGTCACCTACGACATGCCCGACTTCGGGTACGCGGACATCGACGTGACCGACGCCAACGACGGCCGGCCGGTCGCGGGCGCGACCGTGGCGATCTCCGACGCCGGCGGTCTGGTGGAGAGCCTGACCACCACCGACGCCGGTGAGTTCCGCCGTCAGCTGCATACGGGCAGCTACACGATGACGGTCACGGCGCCGAACTACGAGGCCCAGACCCGCGAGTTCACACTCGACGAGCTGTACTCGGCGGTCAAGCTGGATGTGCCGCTGCGGACCGGGGCCGCCGATGTCGCGGTCAGCGGGCTCGACGCCGTGCTCGGCGCGGGGCAGGGCGGCCAGGGCACGCTCACCCTGACCAACAGCGGAAGCCGGCCGCTCAGCTACGACCTGGAAGAGATGGCCAGGCACCCGGAGCTGGACCGCGCCGACGCCGCGGGCCTCGATGCCGAGACGGTCTCGCCGGCGGGCGACGGGCGCGAGGTCGGCATGTCCGGCTGGACCAGGAAGGCGCCGTCCGCCACCGACGTGTCCGACGCGCTGACGCCGAGCCGCGATCCCTACGCGGGAGGTGGGGTGCTGGCCAGGATCAGCCTGCCCGGCACCATCGAGGAGAAGGAGCCGACGGGCATCGGGTACGACGGCGACGTGTGGATCCACGACGCGATGCGCGAGACGAACACCGCGTACACCGTCACCGGCCAGAACACCGGCAAGGAGTTCGCCGCCGAATGGAACACGCAGGACCCGGCCTACGGCGCCTTCGACATGGCGTTCGACTCCCGCATGGGCGACATGTGCCAGATGGAGGACAGCCCCACCGGGGTGATCCACTGCTTCGACACCGAGACGGGCGAGAAGACCCGGGAGGTCAAGGGCGAGTGGTCGGAGATCCCGCTGACCGGTCTGGCCTACGACGCGAACCGCGACGTCTACTACGTGGGCGGCTGGTTCAACGGCAGAATCGGTACCGTGGCCGGCAGCTCGCACGAGAACGCCGGAGAGATGATCGACCACTGCGTCCCGCCGTTGCGTGAGGTGATCGGCCTGGCGTACAACACCTCGTCGGACACGATCTGGTACGTGGACCGTGCCGAGGAGCGCCGGACCCGTCTGATCCAGGTCCGGCCCGACTGCTCGTTCGTCAAGGCATGGTGGTTCCCTGACGCGCGGGACATGCAGGGCGGCGGCCTGGAGGCCGATGTCACCGGGGCGCTGTGGGCCGTGGACCAGATGAAGGACGAGGTCCTGCTCGTCGAGGTGGAGGACGACCAGTACATCGACCTGCCGTGGCTGTCGCTGTCGCGCACCGAAGGTATGCTCGCGCCCGGTGAATCGGCCGAGGTCGCCGTCAGGATGTCGGCGGACACCGATCCGAAGGACGTGCTCGGCGCGAACATCGTGGTGCGGACCGACGCGGGCCGGCGTTCCAAGCAATACGTTCCCGTCACCGTCACGACCTCCGAGTACCAGGTGGGGGTGAACGCCGGCGGAGGGGCCTACACCGACCGTGTCGGCTTCACCTGGGCGGCGGACCAGGAACTCCGCTCCGGAAGGCACCGGACGGCCTGGGGCTGGACGGGCCGCACCGGGACCGCGTCGACCCGGTGGGGTATCGAGGGAACGCAGGACGACGACCTGTTCCGGACACAGAGGGTCACCCGGGGCAAGAACCTCGTGTACAAGTTCGGCGACGCCCCGGAGGGCACGTACGTCGTGGACCTCGGCTTCGCGGAGATCGAGGGGGCCAGGCCGGGCAAGCGAGTCTTCGACGTGCTGGTGAACGGCGACCTGATGAGCTACGCCTACGACCCTGCCGGGCGTGCCGGCAACCGGACGGCCGAGGTGCGGTCCGTCGTCGTCGAGCACGACAGCGGCCCGCTCGAGGTGGAGCTGCGCGGGACGAACGGGTTGCGTCCACCGAGCCTCGCGTCCCTGCGCGTGACCTTGGACTCTCGTCCCGAGATCACGGTCACCGAGCCGGAGGTGCCCGCGGAGGAACCGGAGAGGGTCCCGGTCGCTCCGGCGTTCAGCAACTACGAGCAGCGGGTCTCCACGGGAATGTACCGGCAAGGTACGACACTGACGCCGCTCGGCAACAGCGAGGGCCGGAACGAGTTCGCGGTCCGGCTCAACCTGGGATTCGACTTCCCGTTCTACGACCGGTCCTACGACAGCCTGTGGCTCTACGACTGCGGGGTCCTGGACTTCGAGCGGAACTCGACCGGCTGCGTCAACCGGACCCTGCCGTTCAGGTACGCCGTGCATCCAGCGATCTTCCCGTTCTGGGACACGACCTACGCGGACGACGAGTCCGGGGTCTACCTCGCGAGCACCGAGGTGGACGGCCTGGAGGCGATCGTCGTCGAGTACCGGAACCTGACGGTCTGGGAAGAGCGGGACGTACGGTTCAGCTACTCGATCACCCTGATCGAGGACGGCCGGATCCAGATCGGCTACGGGCCGGGCATGGGCGGTGAGCACCCCCTGACCCAGGGCGCCGGAGCCACCGTGGGGATCCAGAGCGACGACCCGAGCCAGGCGTGGCTCTTCTCCTACGACGAGCCGGTCATCTCCGAGGGGATGGCGCTGGAGTACGCCCGCCGCGGCCAGGGCATGCTGGAGGGGACCGTCACCGACGCGAACGACGGCGAGCCGTTGGCCGGCGCGGTCGTCACCCTGACCGACGCCGAGGGCACGGCCCGGGCCGTCACCACCAACAAGCAGGGCCGGTGGAAGGCGCAGATGCTCCTCGGCGAGCACACGGTCGAGGTCACCGCCCCGGGCTACGTCGCGGACACCCGGGACGTCACGTTCACCGAACCGGAGGAGGAACGGACGCTCGACGCGGCGCTCGCCACCGGAATCGCCGAGGTGGAGGCCGACGGCCTCGACCGGCTGGTCGCGCCCGGCCGCACCGACTCCGGCGAGGTGACGATCACCAACACCGGCTCCGCGCCGATGGAGGTCTCCGTCACGACGGCCGGAGCCGACGGCGGAGAAGCGATCGACCTGCCGTGGCTGACGCTCTCGGGCGACGCCACCGGCGGCGTCGCCCTGGCCCCCGGGGAGTCCACGACCGTGACGGCGACCCTCGACGCCGCGGCGAGCGGGCCGGGCCGGCACACCGCGGATCTGCTGATCACGGCTGATGCCGGCCGGGACCCGGAGCGCCGCGTCCCCGTTCGGCTCGGGGTGTCCGACTACTGGCGGGCGGTCGACGCCGGCGGTCGTGGCCTGACCGGGAGCGACGGCGTGACCTGGGCGGCGGACCGGCCGCTGCGCGGCGGCGCCGACTGGGGCCACACGGGGGGCCGGACCCGGTCGACCCGCGCCGGAATCGCGGGCACCGAGGACGACCGGCTGTACCGGACCCAGCGGACCGGGCGGGAGTTCTCCTACGTGTTCCGGGACGTGCCGGCCGGCACCTACCGGATCGGCCTCGGGTTCGCCGAGATCGAGCACGTGGGTCCTGGTCGACGCACGTTCGACGTCGTGGTGGACGGCGAGGCGCTGCTCTACGAGCACGACGTGCGCGAGGACGCGGGCTGGTTCGCGGCGGCCCCGCGCGATGTCGTCGTCCGGCACGACGGCGGCGATCTAGAGATCGAGTTCGTCGGGGAGGCCGGAGAACGCGGTCCCATCCTCAACGCGCTGACCGTCCAGGACGACCCGCGCGGCTGAGCGAGGCGGCGGGCGGCGGCTCCTCCGGTGGAATCCCGGGAGGGCCGCCGCTCGTCACGACACGGATGTTCCCTGACGCCCACCGCGCCCCCGGCTCCGCCGGGGCGGTGCCGGGCAACGGCCTCCAGATCGGCCGGCGCCGGTGAGGTCGCCGGCGGTGGTGCGTTCGAGCTCGCGCCACGCGGCGGTGACGTGCCCGCGGAGCGCGCGGGCGTTTCGTCACCACGGTGCGTGGTCGTTCAACCGGCGAGCCGCACGATGACGTTCCCACGGTGGACGCCGGCGAGGAGTTCGTCCTGGGCGGCGATGACGCGGTGCAGGTCGCCGTCGAGGAGCGTGTGCGCGAACGTGATCCGCCCCTCGGCGTACCACTGCGCGTAGTGGGTGTTCCAGGCCTGTACCTGCTCGGGTGTGTGCCGGGTGCTGAACGGGCGGATCTGCACCTCGCGGACGAGGGCGGTCATGATGTCCAGCCGGGGGTGCCCGCCGTCGCCGCCGCCGACCTGTCCGGCGAGCGTGCCGGCCAGCGCGAACCGCGCGCCGGGCGCCGCGTGCCGGAGTGCCGCCTCGAACTGGGGCCCGCCGACCGTGTCGAAGAAGACCGTGATCCCGCCGGGCGCGAGTTCGGTGAGCCTGTCGTCGAGGTCGCTGTTGCGGTGGTCGATCGCGGCGTCGAGACCCAGGTCGTCGACGAGGTAGCGGGCCTTCTCGGGCCCGCCCGCGACGCCGATGACCGTCGCGGCCCCGCGTGCCTTGGCGATCTGCGCGGCCATCGACCCGACACTGCCGGCGGCTCCGCTGACGAGAACGACGTCGCCCTCTCCGACGCCGGCGACGTCGACCATGCCGTAGTAGGCGGGCACGCCCTGGTTGAGCAGGTACTCCGGGCCCGGGAAGACGCCGTCGGGCACGGGGAACGCCTCGCCCGGCCCCAGGATGCTCTCCTCGCGCCAGCCCGCCATGTGCTGCACGACGGCGCCGACGGGCAGGTCGTCGGAGCGCGACTCGACGACCTCACCGATCGCGACCCCGTAGAGCGGCTCCCCCACCCGGAACGGGGGAACCGGGATCGGGGTGGTCTCGAACATCAGATCGCCGGTGGCCGCGATGAGGTGCTGGTAGGTGTTGCGTACCCGAACCTGACCGGCGGCCGGTTCCTGCGGCGGAAGCGTGGTCACCTCCAGCAGGGAGCTCGGCGGCTGGTCTCGATTCGTCCGGTGCGCGCGCAGGACGACTGCGGAGTTTCCGTGAACGGTCATGACTGTTCCTCGTGGGTGGTTGTCGTGGCGAGCTGTCGCCGGGGATGATCCGATCGGAACGGCGGATGTCGGGGTGGCTCAGAGCTGGGTGGCGCCTCTCTCGGTCACGTTCTTGGCCGCTCGGCGGAAATGCGCCACCGCGCGAGCGAATTCGGAAATTCTGTCGCGCAATCCGCGGAGCGATATGACGGTAGGGCCGCGAGAACAAGGAAAGCAAAGACGGAATGTCAGCGGGGACCATAGGCATTTCCTATGTCGCCTGGATCAGGGCATGGTCGAGGCGTCACCCGCGGTGGTCGCGCGGCGCTCCTTGGGGGAAGAAGGTGCGCCACCACCCTGTTGCAGCGTAGGCAACGATCCGGTGCGCGGTCACCACGGGAAGGGACGACAGCCGATGAGCCTTCGCCAGTACGAGTACGCCCTCGCGGTCGCCGAGGAAGGCTCGGTGACGGCCGCGGCGGAGCAGCTGCACGTCGCGCAGCCGTCGATGTCCCAGCAGATCCGCAGCCTGGAACGGGATCTCGGCGTGACGCTCTTCGACCGGACGCCGACCGGCCTCGTGCCGACGGTCGTCGGCCGGGCGTTCCTGCGGGAGGCGGAGGTCGCGGTGCGCGCGTCACGGCGGGCGAGGGCCACGGCGCGGAACGGTGCCGAGGAACTCGTGGGCGAGCTGATGGTCGCGGCGCAGGTGGGATTCGGCACGCAGCAGTTGCCAGGTGCGCTGGGCACGCTGCGCCGCCGCTTCCCGCGGCTCGAGGTCAGCGTGTTCGAGGAACCGAGTTCCGCCGAGCTCGACCGGTTGTGCCGCCGTGGCGTCCTGGACCTCGTCCTGATGGCGGCCTGCGACCGGACTCCCGCCGATGCCCACCACCTCGGCGACGAAGAGTTCGTCGTGGCCCTCCGCGCGGGGCACCCGCAGCTCGCCGCCGACCGGGTCGATCTGCGTGACCTGGACGGGGAGCCGTGGGTGAGGTTCGACCGGGACAGCGCGCTCGACGGCGTGCTGACGGGTGTGCTGAGGGACAACGAGGTCACCCCGATCACCGCCGCCCGGGTGTCCCAGGCGGCCACGGCCGTGCGCTGGGCCGGCCAGGGGCTCGGGGTGACGCTTGTCCCGGCCTCCGCGGTGCCCTCCGGATACGAGGACCTCGTGCGGCCCGTGTCCCCGGCGGTGTTCCAGCCCGTCATCGCCGTGGTCCGGTCCGGCGCCGGACCGGCGGAGGCGGCCCTCCTCGAACTCCTGAGCCAGGAGACGTGGCACGACAGCGCCGACTCCTTGTCGCCGGTGTCCTGACGGCCGTGCTCAAGAACGGCCGGCGAAGGCCGTCCGGTTCTCGACGCTCGACGCGATCTGCAGGGCGCTCGACTGGCGGCCGGGAGACGTTCTGCGGTGGGGTCCCCGACGACGGCGCCGAACCGGGGCCGCAGCAGCCCGCGCGCTGACCAACGGGCGGGTGCGGGGACCCGCACCGCCGGAATCGGTCCGCGGCGGCCCGCGGCACCGCACCGCGCCGGGCGCCTTTCGAGGCCTGCGGTGAACGGCTTCCCGTCTGCGCCGATGCCCATGTGCGCAGGCGCTGTGGCTTGTCTCGCTCCCGACGTGGCCTCCACAGTGTCCTCAGCCGTCGGGCGCGAAGAAGCGACCGTGCAGTCGACACCTCCTGGAGGAGAGCAATGCGTTCTCGCACGGTCCCGCACCCCCACGGCGGACTCGCAACCTGGCTCGGCGTGCTTCCCGCCGTGATCGCCTTGGTGGCGTCCGGACTCGTCACCGGCTCGGGCCCGGCCGACGCGGCACCACCGCAGGCGGGATCGGGGACCGCTCAGCCCCATGGCGGCGGGCCGGTGGCGGGCGACGTCCGGCCTGCTGGACCGGACGGGCCCGCCGGACCGGACGGCGAGGCCGCGGCCGTGCCTCCGGAACGCAAGCTCACCACCGAGGTGAGGGAGCTCCTCGAGGAGAAGCCCGAGACAGACTTCTGGGTACAGCTCTCCGAACAGGCAGACCTGGCGGAGGCAACGCGGATCACGGACTGGGCGGAGCGCGGGCGGTTCGTGTATGACGCGCTGACCCGTACGGCACGCGAGTCTCAGGCGGAGCTGATCGCGGAACTGGACGCGGCGGGTGCGGACTACGAGACGTTCTGGATCACCAATGCCGTCTTCGTCGACAACGGCACTCTCGACCTCGCCGAGAGCATCGCGACGAGCCCTGCCGTCGCGGGGATCCACGAGCAGGTCGACATGGAGCATGTCGAACCCGCGTCCGGGCGACCGGACGCCCAGGCGTCCTCCGGTGACGACTCCGCCGACCGCGCCGGTGACGTGCCGTGGGGGATCGACGCCGTCCGAGCCCCTGAGGTCTGGGAGCGGGGCCACACCGGTGAGGGCATCACGGTGGCGAGCTTCGACACCGGCGTCGACGTCTCCCACCCCGCCCTCCGCGGGCACTATCGGGGCGCGGGGCCGGACGGTGCGCTCAGCAACGACTACAACTGGCTCGACATCCCCGGGGCATGCGAGGGCGCGCCGTGCGATCGCATCGGCCACGGCACCCACACGACCGGGACGATGATCGGCGACGACGGCGAGGAGCACCACATCGGCGTCGCGCCCGGAGCCCAGTGGATCGCCGTGAACTGTGTGGACATGTGCCGGGAGCGAGACGACTACCTCGAGGCCGCACAGTGGCTGCTCGCCCCGACCCGTGCCGACGGCACGGCCGCCGACCCGGCGATGCGGCCGCACGTGATCAACAACTCCTGGGGTATCCCTCGCCAGGCCGAGTTCGAGGTACCGGACGACTGGATGGTCGCCGAGACGAAGGCGTGGGAAGCCGCCGGGATCTTCGGGTCGTGGTCGGCGGGGAACTCCGGCCCGGCCTGCCAGAGCGGCAACATGCCCGGCAGGTACGGCCACGTCTACTCGACCGGAGCGTACGACGAGTCGGGGGAGATCGCTCCGTTCTCCTCGCGCGGACCGAGTGCCGACGGGAAGACCAATCCGAACATCGCCGCACCCGGCGTGGACGTGCTGTCGTCGGTGCCGGGCGGCGGCTACGCGGACGGCGCCCAGGGCTGGAGCGGCACGTCGATGGCGTCCCCGCACGTGGCCGGGTCGGTCGCGCTGCTCTGGAGCGCGGCTCCGGGGCTGGTCGGAGACGTCGCGACGACCCGGGACCTGCTGGACGAGACCGCCGTCGACACGCCGGACGACCAGTGCGGCGGCTCCCCGCACGACAACAACGTCTGGGGAGAGGGAAAGCTGGACGCGGCGGCCCTGGTAGCCGCCGCGGACACGGCCGCCGCGACCGTGGAGGGGGTCGTGAGCGGCCCGGACGGCGCACCGGTCGAAGCGGCGACGGTGACCGCCGGCACGGGCGCGACGGCTCGCGCGGTGGGCACCGACGCCCAGGGGCGTTACACCCTCCGGGTCGCACCGGGCCGGCACGAGGTGACGGTGCGGGCGTACGGATACGCGCCCGCGGCGGGCGCGGTCACGGTGACCGATGGCGGGACCGCCCGGCTCGACCTCGCGCTGGCCACCTCGCCGCGACACATGTTGCGTGGCACGGTCGCCGACAGCACGGGACTCCCGCTCGTCGGGGAGCCCGTCGTCGTGTCGGCGCCCGGTGCCCCCACGCTGACCACCTACTCCGACGGGGAGGGGCACTACCGCCTGCCGGGTCTACCCGTCGGCGGGTACACGGTGCAGGTCGCGGGCAGTCGCTGTACCGCGCCCGCCTCGGACCTGTTGTCCATGGACGACGACACCAGGCACGACGTGACCCTGGAGCGCCGCACCGATCTCGCCGGGTACACCTGCTACGTGTCGGAGTCGGGCGCGCGGACCGGGCAGGACAGCCTGGCCACACGGACCGCCGAGTTCGGGGGACAGCTCGGAACCACGGAGCTCCCGTTCGCCTTCCCCTTCTACGGTGAGCGCTACCGCGACCTGACGGTGTCGGAGTCGGGCTGGCTCTCCTTCCTCCCGCAGAAGGGCGCGTGGCCCAATCGTCCGGGCGGTGGCGGTCCGTACCGGATCCCCCGCGACGTCGACGTGCTCGACGCCGCCGTGTTCGGGTACTACAGCACCTTCGCGCTCGACGCCGACTCCGGGATCTACACCGCGCACACGACGATCGACGGGACGGAGGCGTTCGTCGTGGAATGGCGGAACGTCACCCGGCCGTACCTCCCGGGCCGCATGACGTTCTCCGTGACCCTCTACTCCGACGGACGAGTGGAACTCGGCTACGGGGAGACCAGCCAGGAACTCACGGGTCTCATGGCTCCGATCGGGCTGGAAGCGGCAACCGGCAGCGACGGGTTCGAGTTCTCCTACTCCGCGTCCGACGCGGTCCACGAAGGGCTCTCCGTCATGTTCGAGCGCCCGGCCTGGGGACGGGTCTCGGGCACCGTGACGGACGGCAACGACCACCACCCGCTGCCCGACGTGGAGGTCCGCCTCGTACCGATCGACGGCGGACCCTCCTACACCGTGTGGACCGGCGCGGACGGCGCGTACGCGCTCGCCGCCCCGCTCGGCGAGTACGACCTGTCGATCGCGCAGCCTCGCTACGGACGCGTGACCGAGCGCGTCGTCTTCGACGACGACCTCGACGACGTCGCGATCTCGCCGGGGCTGCGCACCGGGCTGGCCGCACTGGGCAGCGACGACCCGACGCTGCGCCTGGTCCAGGGACAGAGCGCCGACCTCGGTCTGACCGTTCGCAACGTCGGGGGAGCGCCGCTCTCGATCCGCGCCGGGACGATGCTCCCGGCCACCGAGCTGGCATCACCGCCCCGCCCCTCGGCCCACGACCGGTACACCCGGAGCCCGCGCCAGGAGTCGCCCCCCGGTGCCGAGCGTCCCGAGTCGAGCCGTGGCCGGCCCGTGGGTCAGATCTACACACACGCACGCGCTCCCGTGGGGGTGGCGGTGACGCCCGACGGCGAGGTGTGGTCCTCCGACGTGAGCCGCGGTTCCCTGAACGCGGCCGGGACGCCGTGGAACCTGGTCTACTCCCGCTCCGGCGAGCGCCTCGGTGATCGCGATACCCGGGTCGACGAGTCAGACATGCTCCGCGGGCTGACATGGAACGCCACGCTCGGTCAGATGTGTCAGGCGGTCGTGCGCGAATCGGGTCAGGGCGTGATCCGGTGCTACGACGACGACGGCGTCACGCACGAGCTCTCCGGCGAATGGTCGGGCATGGGAGCCTACGGTGTCGCGCACGACCCGCGGGCGGACGTCTTCTACCTCACGACGGCGCGGACGCACGACATCGTCCGGGTGGCGGGAACGAGCCACGAGAACGCCGGCGCGACGCTCGGCGAGTGTTCCCCGGACATCGGCGACGCGCTGGGCCTGGCGTACAACCCGACGTCGGGCACCTTGTGGACCTCGTCCAACTGGGCCGAGCGGGCGCTCGTCCAGCTCGATCCGGCGGACTGCTCGACCCTGCGCATCGTCTCCGCGCCCCCGGGCATGATCGACGGGGCCGCGTGGGGGCTCGGCAGTGACCCCGGCGGCGACCTCTGGGTCGTGGACCGTTCCACGAGCCGGCTGCGTCTCGTGGACGTCGGCGACCCGCAGATGTACCCCGTGGACTGGGTGAGGTCCGCCGACGACGCCATACGGCTGGCACCCGGCGAGGTCGCGTCGCCAGAGGTCGTCGTCGACACATCGGGGCTCGCGCCGGGCACCTACACCACGGACCTGGCGGTCGTGTCCTCGGCCGGCCGCGCCCCGGTCTCCAGGATCCCGCTGACCGTGGAGGTGGTCGCGCCGTACGAGGCGGCGATCGACGTCGGCGGGCCGGGTCTGGTCGACGGAAGCGGGGTCGAATGGACCGCGGATCGTGCGCTCGCCGACGAGGCGGCGCCGGAAGGAACGCCTGACTGGGGCTGGGTCGGTGACTCCGTCGTGGAGACCACGCGCCGGGCCATCACCGGTACCGAGGACGACGACCTCTTCCGTACCGTACGGTCCGCCGGCCGGTCGGATCCGGTGGCATACCGGTTCCGCGCGGTCCCAGAGGGCACCTACGACATCGCTCTCGGCCTCGTGGTGCACAAGCGGCACCCGCGGCCCGGGGCGGGCCTGGTGGACGTGGTCGTCGACGGGAAGGTCGTGCTCCGGGGCCTGGACGTGGCGCGCGAGGCCGGCGGGTACTCCGCCCTCCGCCGCACGGTGTCGGTGCGGCACGGCGGCGGGGACCTCGACATCGAGGTCCGCCCGCACGCCACGGGTCGGGGTGGCCACCGGCATCACGAGCACCTCGACCGGCCCGGGAACGGCCGTCCCTCGCCGCACGCCCCCGGCCTGGCGACGCTGCACCTGGCGCAACGCGCGACCTGACCGAGGCCCCCCTCATGCGCCGGGGCCGAAGAATGTTTCGCGGAACGCCTCCGACGATCGTTCGTGAAACATTCGGGAAACGCGATCGATGGTCGCGAGAAACGCGTCGGGCACCGATTTCATGCCGCGCTGTGGCTGTTCAGCAGCCTGTTAGGCGGCCTGTGGGTTACGTCTTGATGCTGCGCATATGCGCATTGCGCAATTTCCCACCGGGTTTCCGTGTCCAATGCTCCATATGGCCAGCTCCGGTGTCCAATAATTCGCTGGAACTGAAGTCCGAGAAACAGGCAGGGCAACAAGACAGGGTGCGCCGCTCACCGCGGCCCACCCGTAGCGGAGCTCCGGGTGGTTCTCCGTGCCCCGTCCCACGGAAAGGTGATCCATGTCGACTCCACGCATCCGGCGAGATCCGTCCTCGCGTCACAGAGCGCCCGCCCGGCTCGGTGCGCTCGTCGCGGCCGTGGCACTGGGGACCACCATGATCCCGGCGTCACAGGCGGCCTGGGCCGCCCCGAGCGGCCGGGCCGCCGTCGCGGAGACCGTTCCCGCGGCCCCCGGCGGTCTCCCCGTTCCGGACACCGACACCCCGACCCTTGTCGAAGGCCTCGACGAGCCGGTCGACGCACACGTTCCCGCGTCGCGGGCGGCGATCCGGCACCTCGCCGAACACCGGGCCCGGTACGGCGTCGAGCGCCCGGCGCGGGACCTCGAGGTGTCGTCGGTCGTGACCGACGGCGACCGCGAGACCGTGCGCCTCGACCAGCGCCACCAAGGCGTTCCGGTGCTCGGCGCGCAGTACGTGGTCCGGATGGAGCGGGACGGCGGGCGACGGACGGTCACGGGTGCCTCGGGCACGCTCTTCACCGGGCTGTCCGTCGACACGAACCGGGAGACGTTGCCCGCCGCGACGATCGTCGACCGCGCGGTGGATCAGGTGGCCGCCGAGCTGAACAGCGGGTTCGCACCGCGAGACAGGTCCGCGCTCGCGGGGCGGGACGGCGGTCTCGTCGTCCTCCCGGCGGGGGCCGGGATGCTCACCCGCGAGGTCGTGGTGACGGGAACACACCCCGTCACCGGCGGACCCGTGCGGCACAAGGTCTACGCGGACGCCGGGTCGGGTGTGCTGCTCACCGGGTGGAACGACCTGCGGACGACTCCCACGCCGACCACCGGGGAGCGTCCGGGCGAGGGGCGGCCCACCGGGAACTCCGGCAGGCAGAGGGGTAAGCCCTCGACGCCGCCGGCGGACGGCACGCCCTCGGTGCCGCGTCTTCCGGTGATCGCCGGCGAGAACGCCGTCGGCAGCGGTACCACGTTGCAGGGCGACCTGGTACCGCTGCGCCTGACCCGCGACCCCGACGGCACCTACTGGATGCAGGACGACGCCACCGACCCCCGGGTCACGACCCACGACGGCGACGGCGTCTCCATCCAGATGTTCGACGGCAGCTGGACCTCGTGGGACATGCCGGGCCTCGCGGACCCGGGCGGGTGGCACGAGTACCTGCCCGTCGTGTCGTCGCCGGAAGCCGTGCAGCCCGCCGGGAACACCGACCTGGGCGCCGTCGACGCGCACCGCGCGGCGGTCGCGACCCGCGAGTTCTACGCCGAGCGCCTGGGGCGCGACGGGATCGACGGCCAGGGCTCGGCGATCCACGTGGTGAACGACGTCGCGAACTGGGGCAACCCCGTGGTGGGTGCGTCCTGGGACCCGGTGCACCAGATCGTGCGGGTCGGATCGGGCGACGCCGAGTACCTGCCCCTCTCGGCGGACGTGGACGTGATCGCCCACGAGATCACCCACGGCGTCGTGCAGCACACCGCCGATCTCGTCTACTCCGGGCAGCCCGGTGCGCTGAACGAGGCGTTCGCCGACTACTTCGGCAACGCCGTCGACGTCGAACTCTCCGGAACCTCGATGGACGACCCCACCGCGGGCCTGGTCGGTGAGGACCTGTGCCGCACGTTCGAACCCGCCGAGTGCGCGATCCGCGACCTCAACGACGGGATGACCACGGCCGACTTCGTGAGCATCCCCGACGACGAGACGATGGACAACGGTGGCGTTCACCTGAACTCCACGATCGTCAGCGGCGCGCTCTGGGACGTCCGTGAGGCGCTCGGCGGCCGCCTCGCGGACCGGATCGTCTATCGCGCGCTGAGCGACTACCTGACACCCCTGAGCCGCTTCGCAGACGCGCGCGCGGCCGTGCTGGCGGCGGCGAAGGACCTGGGGCTCCGGGGGCACGCGCGGCGCGTGATCACGCGGGCGTTCGACGCGCACGGTGTCACCCCCCACTGGGAGCGCACGGTGCTGCGCCCGGACACGAAGGTCCTGGTCGACGACGTCAACAACGGATACAACACCTGGCCCGCCAGGTGGCGCTTCCACGACGTGGGCGGCGGCTGGTACGCGGTGCCCCGCGCGAGCATGACGATCACCGAGATCTCGCCGCTGGCGATCTGGGCCGGGAGGGTGCGCGGGCACGGCACGCCGCGGCAGGTCTCGCCCGACGACGGCCGCGCGCACGTCATGCCGGCGACGGACGGGCGACACGTGGCCTGGGTGGCGGTCGGGGAGACCTACGACCTGATGATCGCCCCCGTGCGCGGCGGCCGGCCCCGCGTCCTGTTCAGCACGACCGATGGGATCACCGGCGTGAGCATCGACGACGGCGTCGTGGCGTGGTCGAAGCCGGATCCCGCGTCCGCCTGGGCGGAGCGCGTGTTCCACCAGCGCGTGTACGAACCCGCCGCGCACATGCTCGAGCCCGGCGACCCCCTCGGCGACGAGGGCAAGCCCGACGTGCGCGACGGCCGCATCGCGTTCCTGCGGCGCGACTTCAGCGGAGGATTCGGCGTGCGGATCCATGACGTGCGGACCGGGGAGACGGTCTCGGCCGGGCACGACACGGAGGCTCTCGGTGCGGACGGGCCGGTCCTCACCGGTAGCGGCGTCGTCTGGGCGGCGAACCTGCTCTTCCCGGACAGCCCGTTCGGGTGGGGCGAGGAGTTCAAGACGCTGCGCGTCGCGCGGCCCGACGGTACCGGCTCGCGGGCGATCACCAGCGAGGACGGCGACGTGCGGTCGCGGGTGTGGAGCTACACGGCGTCGGACGACGTGATCACCGTGCAGGAATCGGCTCCCGGGGACGCCGGAGCCGGCGGTGACATCCGGGAGACGGTGCCGCGGCTGGCGCAGTACGCGTGGGACGGCAGGTTGCTCGGCCCCGTGAGCTGCAACCCCGGCGCACAGCAGTACCCCGCGGCCGTCTCGGGGCGCGAGGTCGTGTGGATCGACAGCACGACCGGGGACAGCGCCCTGGTGGTCGGCGACGGCAGGAAGGTGGATTGCTCGACACACCACTGACATCGTATATATCCGTAATATCCATACAGGCACACCCGCCTGTCACCCCCCACACAAGGAGAGCAATGCGTCACCGACCTCTCGGTGCACTCGCACCGACACACTCACCGGCCCGGCGCCGCGCCGTCAGCGCGGCATCCCGCCGGGCGGCACGCGCCATCGGTCTCGTAGCGGTCGCCGCGCTGGCCGGGGGAACCGTCCTGATGCCGGCGGCGGCGGCGCCCGGCTCGCCGTCGGGACTCGGCGGCGGGTTCGACCGTTCGGGCGCCCCGACCCCCGACCTCGCTTCGGTCGCCGGCCTGGAGCCGGTGTACGGCAAGCGCGCCGCCATCGCTCCGGGTCTCGCCGAGGCCGACCCGGACGAGACCGTGACCGCCTTCGTCCAGCTCGACGCACCGTCGGCGGTCGACCTGCACGGCCAGGGACGCTCTCGCGCACAGGTGCGCGACGGCATCGCCGACGTCGAGGCGATGGCCGACGCCGTGCTGCCCCGCTCCCGGGAGCGCTCCGCCGACCTGGACCGCACCGCCGTGACCACGAACGTCGTCGCGGGCTTCACGGTGACCGGCGGCGCCGGCGAGGTGCGCGAGCTCGCGGAGGAGCGGGACGTCCTCAAGGTCTGGAAGGTCACTCCCAAGCAGGTCGTCAACAAGGGTCAGGACGGATTCACCCGGGCGGTCGAGGCCTGGCGGGACACCGGCCGCACCGGCAAGGGCGTCCGGATCGGCGTGATCGACACCGGCCTGGACTACACCCACGCCGCGTTCGGGGGGCCGGGCACCGCGGAGGCGTTCGAGGCGGCCACGGCCGAGAACGGCACGCTGCCCGTACCGGACGGCGTCTTCGACTCCGCGAAGTACCTCGGCGGCTACGACTTCGCCGGGCACACCTACGACGCGCGGTACCCGGACCTCGATACGCCCGAGCCCGACCCGAACCCGATCGACTCCTACGACGACGGCGGCGGACACGGCACCCACGTCGCGGGCTCGGCCGCCGGATACGGCGTGCTTCCGGACGGGTCGACCTTCCGGGGCGACTACGCCGACCTCGACGGGGAGAGCCTGCTCGACTGGCGAGTCGGCCCGGGAACCGCTCCGGAGGCGGGCATCTACGCACTGAAGGTGTTCGGCGATCTCGGCGGTAGCACGAACGTGGTCATCCCGGCCCTCGACCACGCCGCCGACCCGAACGGTGACGGCGACGTCTCGGACCGCCTCGACATCCTGAACCTGTCGCTGGGCTCCGACGGATCACCCGCCGACGACCCGGAGAGCCTGTTCATCGATCAGCTCGCCGAGATCGGCACGCTCTCCGTGATCGCATCGGGCAACGCCGGCGACATCACCGACATCGGCGGGTCACCGGGTAACGCCGCGAGCGCGATCACCGTCGCGAACTCGGTGGGGTCGCACGCCGCGTACGACGCGATCGCCGTCGCCGAGCCCGCCGACGTGGCGGGCCCGTACCCCTTCCAGAACTCGATCAACTACACGGGCGACGACGTCACGGCGCCGGCCGCGTTCGTGGCCGACGACTTCACGGGTTGCTCGGCCTTCACCGCCGAGCAGGAAGCCGCCGTCGACGGCAAGTTCGTCTACCTCTACTGGGACGACAACAACGCCACACGACCCTGCGGCTCCACGGCGCGGTTCGACAACGCCGAGGCCGCGGGTGCCGTCGGGGTCCTGCTCTCGTCGGACCTCGAGGTCTTCTCCGGCGGCATCGCCGGGAACGCGGGCATCCCTGGCGGACAGCTCACCCGCCCGGCCACCGAAGCGCTGCTGCCGGCGATCCAGGAAGGCACGGTCGTGGTCACGGCAGGCCCCTCCCTGGCGAACAGCACCTACGAGGAGATCTCGCTCGGTGACACGCTGAACCCCGGCTCGTCGCGGGGTGTGCACGGTTCGCTGGGCGTCGTCAAGCCCGACGTCGCGGCGCCGGGTACGGCGATCTCCTCGGCCGGCGCCGGCCACGGGACGCAGCCGGTCATCATGTCCGGCACCTCGATGGCGTCCCCACACACCGCGGGTATCGCGGCACTCGTGGCGCAGGACCACCCGACGTGGTCGCCCGCACGCGTCAAGGCGGCCGTCATGAACACCGCCACGCACGACGTGTACACCGAGGCGGAGGGCGAGGGCGTCGCGTACGGCCCGGAACGGGTCGGCTCCGGACGAGTCGACTCGGTCGGCGCCGTGCGCACCGACGTCCTCGCATACGCCGCGGACGCACCCGAGCTGGTCTCCGTCGGCTTCGGCGTGGTCCCCGTCGAGCGTTCCGCGCGGGTCACACGCACGGTGAAGGTGGTCAACACCGGTCACCGTCCGGCGACCTACAGGACGTCGTACCTGGAGTCGTCGACCGCGGGCGGCGCGCGGATCTCGGTCTGGCCGGAGTCCTTCACCGTCCGGCCCGGCCGCACCGCGAAGGTGCGCGTGACGCTCACCGCCGATGCCCGTTCGCTCGTCCGGGAGATCGGCCCGGCCTCGTCGGAGACGGCCTCCATCGGTGGTGCCCGCGACTACCTCGCCATGGTGACCGGCCGGCTCCAGCTCACCCCCGTGCGCGGGACCGGCGGAGAGGCGTTGCGGGTGCCCGTCCAGGCCGCGCCCCGGCCGGTCGCCGACATCGCGGGCAAGACCGTCCGTGACCGCCGTGGCGGGACGGAGACGCTCGAGCTCACCGGACGCGGTGTCAGCACGGGCGGCTGGACGTCGATCGTCGCACCCTTCGCGCTCGAGGCGACCAGCCCGGCGCTCCCGCCGTCGGCCTGGTCGGGCACGTCGCGGTCGGCGATCCGGCAGGGCGACATCCGGGCGGTCGGCTTCGCCTCCACGGCGCCGCAGTACGAGGCCGCCGGATTCGACCCGTCCTCCGCGGCCGCCGGCATCGGCATCGCCACCGAGGGGGAGTGGGCGTCCCTCGGACTCAGCACCGTCCCGGTCGTCCTGGTCGACATCGACGACGACGGGGCGTTCGACTACGAGATCGACGTCGTCAAGTTCTCCAACAACCCGAACGCGGTGGCGACCGACGACGTCACGGTCGCCGTCACGTTCGACCTGCGGACAGGACAGGACATCTGGGCCGAGTACGCCAACGGCCTGGACGGCAGCGTCGACACCGGGGTGTTCGACAACAACGTGGTCACCGTGCCGGTCCAGCCCTGGCTGCTCGGTCTTGCTCCCGGTGACACCCCGACGTTCCAGGTGGCGACGTTCTCCTGGTACGCGACGGGGGAGGGCCAGCTGGTCGACGCCGCCGAGCCGTTCACCGCGGACCCGTACGCCCCGCCCATCTGGTTCGACGGCGAGAACGACGTGTTGTACGCGAGCGAGGGTGGTATGTCGCTGGCTGTGCACCGCGCGGAGGGTGCGGAGGAGGCCGAGCTTCTTCTGCTCCACTACCACAACGCCACGCCCGGCAAGCGGTGGGAGATCGTGGACGCGCCCTCCTCGCGAAGCGGCGACGGGCACCGGCCGCCGTGGCGCTGGTGGCAGCGCTAGGCACGTGTCCTCGTCCATGACGAGATGAATCCCCGGCCCGGCGGGCCGGTCCGGACGATCCCCGCAGCCCCGTGGACCCAGGCGGTTGCGGGGATCGTGTCCGGTGAGGGCCGGGATGCCGCAGGGGTGCGCCGGCGGCAGGGGCCAGAGGTTGGACCCGCATGGACCGGGGATGGTCATCGTCCTGCGCGGAGCACCTCGCGGGTCAGAGGGCTGAGCGCGATCGGCTCGTCCTCCGTCGCGATCACGGTGCCGCCGACGCGGGCGAGATGGCCGCCGAAGGCGTACTGCGATTCCAGGACGAAGGACATCGCTCGATCGTCGAGAGGGTCGGCACAGCGGTGTCGGTCATCTTTGTCGTCTCCTTCGTTGGGTCATGGAGCATCGCTCGCCTCCGGGGGCGGGATTCGGTGGTCAGACACGCGCGCCCGTGAGCTTCTCGCTGTCGGCCCAGAGCTGTTCGGCGCGCGCGACCTCGTACGACTCGTCCGACGAGCGCATCTCCGTGCGGCCGCCGAAATACGTGCCCGTGGTCGTGGCCAGCTCCGGTGCGGTGGCCAGCCAGGCGAGCGCGCTACCCGATTCCTCGGCCGTTCGGATGTCGGAGGTGACCGTCCGGCGCAGCAGCCAGGTGAGGCGCGGGAAGACATGGTCGGAGAGGAACTTCACCGGGGCGGGCAGCGAGCGGCCCAGGCCGGTCCCGAGCACCATGCCGGGGTCGAAGGCGTTGGCGGTGACGCCCTCGGGCAGTCGGCGGGCGAGGGCGTAGGTGAAGTACATGTTGGCGAGTTTGGACGTGCTGTAGCGGCGCTGGCCCGCGACGAACGCGTTGTCCGACTCGGCGGCGGGCCCGAGCTCGCCGCGGGCCAGGGCCTCCGCGTCGTTCCACGCGGGGGGACCCGGGAGGCGGAGGGCCGGGTCATGCACCCCGCTGGCGGTCACGACGACGCGCGCCGGAGCCTCGAGCACGGGCAGCAGCGCGTTGACCAGGGCGAAGTGACCGAGATGGTTGACGCCGAAGGTGGCCTCGAACCCGTCGGTCGTGTGGGTGAGGTTCGTGCCCATCTGGACACCCGCGTTGCACACCAGGGCGAATATCCGGGGGATCGCGCCGGATGTCACGCGGCCGGTCAGCTCCGTGGCGAACTCGCGGACGGAGGCGAGCGACGAGAGGTCCATCGTCATCGCCTCCACCGTGTTGCCGTTCGTGGCGGTGGCGGCGAGTGCCGCCACGGCCTCCTGGCCGCGGGCGGCGTTGCGGACGGGCAGCACGACGTGCCACGGCCCTCGGTCGTCCTCGAGGATCGCCGTCGCCGCCCCGAGCCCGATGCCACTGCTGCCTCCCGTGATGATGATCGTGCGGGTCCCGCCCGCGTCCTGAGGTGCCATGGTCGTACCTTTCTCTCGGTCGTCGTCGCGACGGCGCGCGTCGCGACGGCCTTCAGCCTGGCAACCACGAGTGACACCCTGAATACTTGTCAGTGTCTCTTTCTTGTGCGAAAGTCCCGATCATGGGAGATCAGTTGTCCGAGGTGCTCGACCTCGTGGAGATCCGGGGCGCGGTGTACGGCGGGTTCGCGGCCGGCGGCTCGTGGGCGGGACGCGCACCGTGCCACGACGCCATGAAGCTCATCGCCATGGTGTCGGGACGCTGCCGGCTGCTGACCGACGGCCTCGACGAACCGATCGAGCTCGCCCCCGGCGATGTCGCCATCCTCAGCAACCGCACCTGGCTCGAGGCCGAGGGCGGCCCCCCAGGGCCGGGTCCACGTCGCCGGATCGCGCCCGAGGAGAGCTTCACGGGCCTCGCCGACGCGGATCGCGCCACCGACGACGTCGTCCTCGGCACCGCCGTCGACTTCAACCCGGCGGGCCGGGAACTGCTCCTGAGGGCCCTGCCGCCGGTAGGGGTCGTCCGAGCCTCCTCGGCGACCCCGCTGCGGGCGCTCCTGGACCAGGTCTTCGACGAGGTCGCAGGCCGCCGTACCGGTTCCGACTTCGCCGTGCGGCAGTACGGCCAGCTCCTGTTCCTCGCGGTCCTGCGCGCCTATCTCGACCAGACCGAGGCGCCGCCGGGCTGGCTGCGCGTGCTCACCGACGAACGGCTCCGGCCGGCGCTGGCCGCCATGCACGCCGATCCCGCCGCGCCGTGGGGCCTGGAGCAGCTGGCGCGCACCGCCGCCATGTCCCGGTCGGCCTTCGCCCGCCACTTCCGCGCCGCGGCGGGCATGCCTCCCGTCGCCTACCTCAGCCGCTACCGCATGCTCCTCGCCCAGCGTGCCCTCCGGCACGACGACGTACGCGTCGGTGCCCTCGCGGCCGACCTGGGCTATGCCTCCGAAGCGGCGTTCAGCAACGCGTTCAAGCGCGAGATCGGCGAATCCCCGCTGCACTACCGGCGTCGGGTGCGCGGCGAACGGTCTGAGCGTCGCCGGCCCGCCCCGGCGTGACTGGCCTGGGGCGATGCAGGGGAGGGCGTCCGCGCAGGGTGCGGCCCTGATCCGCGAGGTCGTCCAGACCCTGCTCAGGCCGCCGGCACCGGTTCCCGTGATGCCGCGGCGCGGGCGCGGACCTCGCGCCGGTAGCCCATCGGCGACAGCCCCGTCTCCCGCTTGAACGCGTTGCTGAACGCGCTCTCCGAGCCGTAGCCGAGCTGCGCCGCGAGCTGCGCGACGCGGGTGTCGCCGTCGCGCAGCGCGCGCTGCGCGAGCATCATGCGCCACCGGCTGAGATAGGTGAGCGGCGGCACTCCTGCCACGTCCCGGAAGCGCTCGGCGAACGTCGTTCGCGACATCGTCGCGGCTCGGGCAAGGTCGTGCAGACCCCATGGGTGCCCGGGCTCGGAGTGCATGAGGTCGAGCGCGGGGCGCAGCTGCCGGTCCGCCAGGAGACGCAGCCAGCCGGGCGGCACCTCGGCCTGCGCGACGTACGCGCGGAGCATCTCCAGGAGCAGCAACTGGCCGTGCTGGCGGAGGGCGAACTCCGAACCCAGCCCCGGGGTGGCGAGCTCGGCGAGGAGCAGGTCGACGGTGGCCCGCAGCGCCGGGGACGCCTCCGCGGCACGGACGTGGCACAACGGGGGCAGGGCGGCCAGGAGCAGCGACTCGCCGGCCGGGTTGAGATCGATCCGCCCGCCGACGAAGACGTCGGCCGCACCATCGGCGGCCGCGCCGTCGAGCGCGAGCGGCGGGAAGTCCTGGACGACGGCGTCGTGCGGCATCTCGTCGTCGGGCCCGCCGCGCCACTCCACCCACGCCGGACCGTTGAGGATGCCGATGTCCCCGGCCACCAGCTCGATCGGCTCCTCGAGGCGGCCCGCCATCAGGCGGGCACTGCCCGAGAGCATCGCGAAGAACTTGAGCGGATGCCCGACCGCCGCACCGGCACGCCACGCCCCCCGCGCGACGACGCCGCCCGTGAGCACGCCGCGGACCTCGACGAGATCGAACACCTCGGACAGCCGGTCTTGTGCCATTCCCGTACTCTAACGCAAGTAGACCGGACGAGAGACTATTCAGAGTCCGGCTCCCGTGCGCGAGGCTGTCGGACATGACACAGCAACTCGCTCCCGGACCCGAGAAGCAGGCAACCACGACCGGCGCCACCGCCCGCCGCGCCCCGGCGCGGCCCGGATTCCTGCGCACCGTGCTGGTGCTGGGCGCGCTGGTCGCGCTCGGGCCGCTGACCATCGACATGTATCTGCCGGCACTGCCGGCGATCGTCTCCGACCTGGGGACCACCGAACCGTTGGTGCAACTGACCCTGACGGGCACGATGCTGGGTCTGGGGCTGGGGCAGCTCGCCGTCGGCCCGCTCTCCGACGCTCTCGGCCGCCGCCGCCCGCTGCTCGCCGGCGTCGCGCTGCACGTGGGGGCGTCGTTGTCGTCCGCCGTCGCGTGGGACATCACCGTGCTCGGCGTCCTGCGCATCCTGCAGGGCGTGGGCGCGGCGGCCGCCACCGTGGTGGCCATGGCCGTGCTGCGCGACCTGTTCGAGGGCCGTGCCGCGGCCACCGCGATGTCCCGGCTCATGCTGGTGATGGGCGTCGCGCCCGTCCTCGCGCCGGCGCTGGGCGGCGCGGTGCTCGTCGCCGGTTCGTGGCGATGGGTGTTCGGCGTGCTCGCGCTGCTCGGCGTCCTCGTCATGCTGGTCGCCGGGTCGGGATTGCCCGAGACGCTGCCCGCCGACCGGCGGAGGCCCGCCGGGATCGGGGCGACGCTCGGGGCCTACCGGTCCATCCTCGGCGACACGAGGTTCGTGTTGTTCGCGCTCGCCACCGGCCTGTCGTTCGGCGCGCTGTTCGCCTACGTCGCGGGGTCGAGCTTCGTCCTGCAGGGGAAGTTCGGTCTCGACCGGCAGCAGTTCGCCCTGGCGTTCGGTGGCTGTGCGGTGGCGTTGATCGGCGGCGCCCAGCTCAACCCCGTCCTGCTGGCCCGGTTCAGCCCGTCGCGGGTGGCGGGCGTCGCGCTCGGGGGCGTCGTGGCCGCCGGTCTGGTGGGGATCGCCCTGCAGGCCGCCGGGACGGGCGGGCTCGCCGGCTTCCTCGTCCCGGTCATGGCCATGCTGGGTGGCGGGTCGCTGGTCATCCCGAACACCACGGCGCTGGCCCTGTCCCGGCACGGCGAGGCGGCCGGTACCGCCGCGGCGATCGTCGGGGCGATCCAGTTCGGCACGGGCGCGCTGGTCGCTCCCGTGGTCGGAGTGCTCGGCAACGACGGTGTCGCGACCGCGACGGCGATGACCGGTTCGGCCCTGCTGGCGGCCGCGGCCTTGACCGCGGCATCGCGGGCTCGCTGACGAGCGGCCCGCGCTCGGGGCGCTTGGCCTCCCCGCGCCTCATGGTGCCGGACGGTGCGACCACCGACGCCGCGTTCGTCGACGCCCTCTTGGACCACCTGCCCGACGGCGTCACGGCGCGCTGACCGGTCATGACATCGCGCTGACCGGTTATGACATCGCGCTGTGACACGGCGTGGCGTGCGCAGGGCATGCCACGCCGTGTCACAGGGGGACCCACGCCTGTCACAGGGCGGCGTAGGGCTGCTCGGCTCCCTCCCGCGTGGTGTGGGCGGTCCAGTAGTGCTTGGCGATGGTGTCGGGCTGGGTCTCGGGACCGCCGCTCCCGATCCAGGCAAAGATCGGCACGTGCGCGACGTACACGCCGGTGCCCTCGGTGGCCTGGTGCAGCTTCAGCGCGTAGCTGCGCAGCGCGCCGCTGCCGATGGTGGTCGTGGTGAACTCGGCCGGCCCGGCGAGCGGGTCCTGGGACGTGCCGCCGGTGGTGTAGAGGATGGTGCCGCTGTCGCGCTCGATCATGGTGGGCAGCACCTGCTCGGTGGCCGCGATCCCGCCGTAGAGGTAGTAGTCGATCTGCGGCTGGATGGTGGCTCTGTTCGCCTCCAGCGGCCCCGGGTTGCTCAGGCCGGGGACGGGAGTGTGCGGGGCGGGCGAGTACTCCAGGACGTCGACGGCCCCGAAGCGCTCCTTGATGCGGTCGAAGGCCGCGGCGATCGAGGACGTGTCCATGACGTCGGCGGCGAAACCGGCGGCCTCGATCCCGGCCTCGTCCAGCTCCGCGGCGAGGGCGTCGAGCTTCTCCTGGGTACGGGAGACGAGTGCGACCGAGAATCCGTTGTCGCCGAACGCCTTGGCGATCGACAGGCCGAGGCCGGAACCGGCTCCGACGATGGTGATGGTGGGCATGGAGGGTTTCCTTTCGGCTGCGCGCGGCGAGGTTGGCCCCGCGAGGACGGGTGCTTACTGTTGGTGTGGTAGCGGACTGGACGGCCTGTGAGGGCGACGGGAGGCGAACGAGATGGCGACGGCGAGGGCGATCGGCGGGCCGTGCCAGGCGTGGCCCGCCGAGAGCGCGTTCATCCGCGAGGTGCTCGACCGGATCGGCGACAAGTGGAGTGTGCTGGTCATCAGCACGCTCGACGTCGGACCGCTGCGCTACTCCGATCTCCAGGCGAGCATCCCCGGGATCTCGCAGCGGATGCTCACCGTGACCCTGAAGGCCCTGGAGCGGGACGGCCTGCTGACCCGAACCGCCTACCCGGAGGTGCCGCCTCGTGTCGAGTACGCCCTGACGGGCCTCGGCCGATCGCTGGTGGGCGCCGTGATGACGCTCGCGAACTGGGCGGCGACGCATCACGAGGACGTCGCCGCCAGCCGGCGTGACCACGAACGCACCGGCGTCGGTCGCCAGAAGTCTGCCCGCGCGGTTTAGCTGTCCCGGTCTCGTCCTGCTCCATCCTTCACCTCACTGTTGGTGCGTAACACCATGGTGAGTGTGTTGATCGAGGCCTACAAAAGGCACATCGAAGTGCGTGAGGCGACCGCCTTCGTGCGACCGAGCGTGGGCTCCGGGTGGTCCTTGGGGGGTCTACTCGCGGGGCGAGGGCTGATCCGACGGCGCGGCGCGGTGCTCGGTGTCGGCGCGCGGCTCCGGGTGGTCCGACGCGGCGTAGGAGGCCAGGACCTGCAGCTTGTCGGCGTCGGGGGAGCCGGTGTCGGCGTGGTAGACGGCCAGCGTGAGGCCGGGCGCGCCGCCGATGGCGAGCTTCTCCCGGTTCAGCGTGATCCGGCCCACTGCCGGATGGTCGAGGCTGACGACGGCGCCTTCGCGCGTCGTGACGTCGTGCCGCGCCCAGGCCTTGCGGAAGTCCGGGCTCGCGAGGGAGAGTTCGCCGACGAGCTCGACCAGCCGGGGGTCGTCCGTCTCGTTCCCCACGGAGGCACGGAAGCCGGCGACGAGCTGTCCGGCGATGTCCTCCCGGCCCGCGTAGTGGGCGTACAGTGCCTGCTCGGCGGGGTCGAGGAAGACGTCGCGCAGCCGGTTGCGGCCGGCCCGCAGCCGCGGCGACAGTGCCGTGGCCAGGGAATTGGCGGCGAGCACGTCGAAGTACCGCCCCTCGACGAACGCCGGCAGCCCGAGCGCGCCGAGCAGCTTCAGGGTCCCGGGCGGGACGGTCTCCCGGCGGCTGCGCGGACGCCTGCGCCGCGGCCGTTGCGCGGCCAGGCCGAGGAGGTAGGCGGTGCCGGCGTCGTCGAGCCGCAGCACACGGGCGACCGACTCGAGCACCTGGACCGACGGGTTGCGGTCGCGCCCCTGCTCCAGGCGCAGGTAGTAGTCGGCGCTGATGCCGGCCAGCATCGCCACCTCCTCGCGGCGCAGCCCCGGCACGCGGCGCACACCCGCCCGCGGGATGCCGGCCCGTTCCGGCGAGACCTGCTCGCGGCGGGCCCGCAGGTACTCGCCCAGCAGGTTCGGTGCGTCACTCATGTACTCGACCGTAAGCCCGCGGGCTCCGGGGTGCCTGGTCCCCTCGACCCCAGGATCGGCGGGGTCCTGCCGCGGGCCGGTCCGGCGCCGGAGCCTGGTGACAGGCAGCCCGGCGCCCGGGCTGGGAACCGAAGGGAAAACACCATGAGCAAGCTCGCACTCGTCACCGGCGCCACGTCCGGCATCGGCCGGGCCTTCGCCGACCGCCTCGCGTCCGACGGCCACGACCTGATCGCCGTCGGACGCGACACCACCCGGCTCTCCACGCTCGTCGCGGACCATCCCGAGGTGAAGGTGCGTCCGGTCGCGGCGGATCTGTCCACTCCCGAAGGCATCGCCGAGGTCGCGGACGTCGCCGCGGCCGAGCCGGTCGACCTGCTCGTCAACAACGCCGGCGTCGCCCACTACATGGCCCTGGCCGAGCTGCCCGCCGAGAGGGCCACCGAGCTGGTCCACGTCAAGGTCCTCGCCCCCACGCTGCTCACCCGTGCCGCGCTGGGCGGGATGCTGGAACGCGACAGCGGCGCGATCGTCAACGTGGGCGGGATGATCGCGTTCAGCGGCCCGGCGCCGTCGTCGGTCATGCCGCGTCGGGCCGTCTACGCCGGCGCGCTGGCCGACCTGCTCGCCTTCTCCCAGACCCTGGGTGCCGAGCTGGAGGGCACGGGCGTGCGCGTGCAGGCGCTGCTGCCCGGCGTCGTCGCCACCGAGTTCCACACCCGCCAGGGCATGGATCTCAGCGCGGTGCCGCGGATGTCGGCGGACGACGTCGTGCGTGCGAGCCTGCGCGGGCTCGAGCTCGGGGAGACCGTCACCGCCCCCGGCGTGGAGGACACCTCCCTGCTCGACGCCGTCTTCGCCGCGGACCTGGCGGCATTCGGCGGGCAGAGCCCGAACCTCGCGTCCCGCTACGTCGGCTGACGCCGGTCTCCCGCGGGACGACGCCTGAGGGCGGTGTCGAGCAGCGCCCGAGGCCGGTACTCCTGGTCGAGCCGGGTGCCGCACGTACCTCGGGGATTCGGCGGTCCGACATGAGCATGGCCTCCTTCGCCGCCTCGACCGACGGCATGTGGCGTCGCCCGGCGGCGGGGGAGCGAGGCTGCGCTCACCTGAGCCGCCGGGATCGCTGCCGGTCTGCGCAATTGCGCAATTGACACAGGGTTCTTCGCTTGTCAGCGAACGTCTGCGTGGGTCAACGTGGCGTCAATGCACGGGGCGCAAGGTGGCGAACCGGCACGAACCACCATGCGTCAGCGGCCAGTTGCCTTGGCCGCCGGAGGAACCATGCATCTCACTCATCTTCCTGCTCGACGTCGGGCTGCCGCGGCTCTCGCGCTTGCCGGGCTCGTGGCCACGGTCGGCGTCGTCGCGCAGCCGGCCGCGGCCCGCCCGCCGCAGCCCGCGCACCACCAGAAGCTGACCGCACAGGTCGAGCACACGCTGGAGGAGACCCCCCGGTCCGACTTCTGGGTGCGGTTCTCCGACAAGCCGGACCTGTCAGCCGCCGCGAGCGTGCGCGACTGGGGCGAGCGAGGGCGCGCCGTCGTCGCCGCGCTGCAAGACACCGCCCAGGCGAGCCAGGCGGACGTCGTGGCCGAACTGGAGGCCGCCGGGGTCGGCTACGAGAGCTATTGGCTCACCAACGCGGTGCTGGTCCGCGACGGTAACCTCGCACTTGCCGAGCGTCTGGCCGCGGAGCCCGCGGTGCTGCAGATTCGGCACACCGAGACGTTCTCCACCGGCGACCCGGCCCCGGGAGACGAGGCCGACACCAACCGCACGGACGAGGACCCGAACGGCGCGGGCACCACCGACGAGGCCACCGAGCCGACCGCGTCGGACGCCGCGACGGAGGGCCCCGAGTGGGGCGTCCGGAGTATCGGCGCTCCCGCGGTGTGGTCCCAGGGCATCACCGGCCGAGGCATCGTGATCGCCAACATCGACTCGGGCGTCGAGGCGCTGCACCCCACCCTCGCCTGGTCGTACCGCGGCACGCAGCCGGACGGCACGATCGACAACGACTACAGCTTCCTCGACCTGACCGGCGAGTGCGGCGGCACGCCGTGCGACCCGCACGGGCACGGGACGCACACGATGGGCACGATCGTGGGCGACGACCACCAGGGGAACCAGGTCGGCGTGGCCCCCGGCGCCCGGTGGATCGCCGCCAACGGCTGCGCGACGTGCAGCGACGCGGACCTGATCGCCTCCGGCGAGTGGATCCTCCAGCCCACCCGGGCAGACGGCTCGGATCCTGACCCCGCGATGCGCCCGCACATCGTGAACAACTCGTGGGGCACGCTCATCCCGAGCGACAACCCATGGTTCTCGGACATCATCAGGAGCTGGGACGCCGCCGGGATCTTCTCGGTGTGGTCCAACGGCAACAACGCCGCCGGCGGGCAGTGCCGCACGGCGGGCGCGCCGGGAAGCACCCCCGAGGCGTACTCGGTCGGCTCATACGGCGAGGACGGTTCCATCGCCTGGGCCTCGTCGCGCGGGCCGGGTGCGGGCGGTGAGACCAAGCCCAACATCGCGGCTCCGGGATACCTGGTCCGTTCCTCGCTCCCCGGCGGCAAGTACGGCATCCTGTCCGGCACCTCGATGGCGGCCCCGCACGTCACGGGGACGGTCGCGCTGCTCTGGTCCGCGTCCCCGCACCTGATCGGCGACATCGAGGGCACCAAGCGCCTGCTCGACCAGACCGCCGCCGACGTCGAGGACACCTCCTGCGGCGGCACCGCCGCCGACAACAACGTGTGGGGCGAGGGCGCGCTGAACGCGGCGGCCCTCATCGCGGCCACCCGCGGCGGCACCGCCACGGCCACGGTCTCCGGAGCCGTCTCGGACGCCGACGGCGAGCCGCTGGCGGCGCGCGTGCTGGTGGACGGGCCGGTGGACCGCGAGATCGTCGCCGGTGCCGACGGCCGGTTCTCCGTCGACGTCACGCCCGGCAGGTACACGGTCACCGCCACCCACCACGGGCACGCCGGCGCGAGCAGCACCGTCGGGGTCACGGACGCCGGGGCGACGGCGGACCTGTCACTCGCCGCCACCCCCACCGAGACGGTCAGCGGCCGGATCGAGGACGCCACCGGCCGGTCGCTCGACGCGGCGACGGTCACCCTGCTCGCCGACGACGCCCGGCCCGCCGCGGCGACCACGTCGCAGGGCCGGTTCGCTCTCACGGCCCCGCGCGGTAACTATCTGGCGCGCGTTACCGCCGACCTGTGCGTGGGCACCGATACGACCCTCGTCCACGTGGACGGACCGGAGTCGCTGCAGTCGGTGGTCGACAACGCGATCGACACCGCCGGCTACATGTGCACCGGCGGCCAGGACGGCTACCGGACCGGGAACCAGGTGCTGATCCCGGGCGACGACGAATGGGCGGACGAGGGCGACAAGAAGCTCACGCCGCTGAGGCTGCCGTTCACGTTCCCGTTCTACAACGGCACGTACCGCACGGCCTACGTCTCGTCCAACGGGTACATCTCGTTCCAGGACGGCCTGTCCGACCCGTACGCGAACGGGATGCCGTCATTGAACGGACCCAACGCGGCGCTCTACGCGTACTGGACGAATCTTCACCTCGGGGACGACGCCGGGGTCTACACCCGGCGCACCACCGTCGAAGGCACGCCGGCCGTCGTCGTGGAATGGCGCAACGTCGGCTACGGCAACGGCTCCGAACCCGGTCGCGTGTCGTTCTCGGCGACGCTACGTGCCGACGGCACCGTCACCGTCGCGTTCGGCGACCTGCCACGGTCGCCGAGCCTGCGCGGCCTGGGCGGCATCATCGGCACCGAGAACGAGACCGGCACCGCCGGCCTGCGTCAGGAGTACGGGCTGGACGACGACGGCGTGGAGGTCCTGCTCCGTTCCGGCCAGACGATCGAGTTCTCCCGGCCCCCCGTCACCTACGTGACGGGAACGGTCACCGACCGGAACGACGGCAAGCCGGTCGAGAACGCCAAGGTGCGCGTGACCGCCGACGGCGAGCAGGCCGCGCCCGAGGTCCGCACCGCCGCCGACGGCTCATACACCGTCGCCGTCCCGGTGGGCCGGGCGACCGTCGGTGTCGAGGCCCGGGGCTACCGGACGGAGAGCACCGCGGTACGCAGCAGGCGGCCCAGCACCCGCGCCGACCGGTGGTCGCCGTCGCTCGCCACCGGCGTCGTCACCGTGGTCTCCCGCGGAAAGCGGCCTCCCGAGCTACGCCTCACCAGCCGCGACGGTGCTCCGGCACACGAGACGATCACGGTGCGGAACACCGGGTCGGCCGCCCTGACCTTGGAGGCCGGGGCGATGGCTCCCGCTGGTGAGCCCGCGGCACCGGGTGGTCGGCACGACGGCTACCGGGTCGGTCAGCAGGGTCCGGGCGCCGATCACGGCGACGACCGCACGGGTCGGCACGCCTCCGGTACCGCCGCAGAGTTCGACCGCGGCATCGGGCTGCGCCCGCAGCTGCCGCTCCCGGACACCGTAGGCGTCGTCACCGGCGGCTGGGACACCGCGCTCTCCCGCACGAGCGCCGTCGGCTACGGCGACGACGAGGTATGGGTCACCGACCTCGTCAACCGGGTGTTCCAGGTATACGACCGGGAAGGGACGCCGCTTCGCCAGGTCGACGCCTCGGCGCTCGGCAACGGCGGGCGGGACCTCGCCTACGACAGCGCCACGGACCGCATGTGTCAGGTGCACGACGCGTACGGCATCGTCTGCCTCGACGAGGACGGCTCCGTCGCGGCCACCCTGTCCCACCCGTCGTGGCGGGTCGTGCCCTGGAGCTCGCTGGCCTACGACGAGGAGGGCGACGTCTTCTACATCTCCGACACGAACCAGCGCGCCATCCTCGCCATCGCCGGGACCACCCACCCCGTGCCCGGCGACCAGCTCGGCTGGTGCGAGACGGACCACGCAGGCCTCCAGACGCTCGCGTTCAACCAGACGTCGAACACGCTGTGGGCCGGGTACTACTACGAGCACGGCATCCAGGCGGCCCTCGCGATCGACCCCGCCGACTGCTCGGTGCAGCGGTCGGTCCAGATCTCTGGTTCGTCCTTCGACACCGACCGGTCCGGCTCCCTGTGGGTGATCCGGCTCACGCCGGTCCCGGGCTCCCGGGACCCGCTGACCAGCCTGGACCTCACCGACCTGGACGACCCGCAGTTCGACCGGGTCGACGGCCTGACCATCACCGCCCCCACGGTGATCAGGCCCGGCAGGACGGCGACCGTGCACGTGCGGTACGACACCGACGACGAGCGCGGCCGGGACCGGCGTACGTCAGACCGGAGCGTGCAACGGCAGGAGCTCGACCTCGCGCTCCACTCGGACGCCGGGCGCAGGCCGCTGGTGCGGGTGCCGATGGTGCTGACCACTGAGTCCGGCGGCGGGCGTCACCGGCACTGACGGCAGTCGCGACATCGCACGGATGCCCCGCCGGAAGCGACGGGGCATCCGTCTGCCCCGTACGTCGACGGACCGGGCATAGGACTGCCGGTCTCCCGATGAGGACTCAACTTCCACCGGTACGTCACCGGGCACACGCTTGATGGTGCCGGGCCGCGCAGGCCCGGTGTCGTCACTCGACCCACTGGAGTTCATCATGGACACCACCGGAACACAGGCCATCACGGGGAGTCAGGTGGGGGCGGCGCACCCAGGACGGGTGGGGCCTGGCGGCGGGAGTCGGCGCCTCGCACCCTGGTGGTGCAGCAGCCGTCGTGACGAGGACGACGGTGCGAGAGCGACGGAGCAGCCATGAACGCCGTGACGAGTGGATCCGATCCGGCCGCCGGTCCCCGGGATGCGCCGGCCGGCGACCTTGTCGTCACCGACGCCGTCATCCATGCCACACCGTCCCGGACGATCCGCGGTGACCTGTGGGCCTATCGGGGGCGCATCACCCACGCCGGCCCACAGGTCGGTGCGGTGCAGCCGGACGCCGAGGTGATCCCGGCCGGCGGCGCGGCGGTGGTGCCTCTGCTCGTGGACAGCGCGGTGCGGGCACTTCCCGAGGGCAGGCGCGGCGCGTTCGACCTCGTCCCGGGAAACCCCGCGACGTTCGCCGTCATCGGGGACCGGGTCACCGAGAGCCGCATCCGGCGGATGCTCGTCGTCCAGCCTGGCGACCTGCTCGCGGCCGTCGTCGCCGGGCAGGTGGAGGCCCGGCGAGGCAGGCCGACGCGGCCGGCCGGCTCCGGCGTCTCCGACGACGACGCCCGGCGGTGGCACGGCGCGTGGCACGACCCCGGCCGGGACATGACCCAGCACCTGCTGCCCGGCGGCCGCTACACCGAGACGCGCGACGGCCGCCGGGACGCCTGGACCGGCAGCTACTGGGTGTGCGAGGACCGCATCACCTACTTCGACGACACCGGGTTCTGGGCCTTCGGGCAGCTCGTCGACGGCGTCCTGCACCACGCGGGCTTCATCCTCCGCCGCACGTGAAGCGGCGCTGCCGGCGCGCGAGGCAGGGATCGCCGGTCCCCCGATCGGCGGGTCTCTCCCGCGGGTCGGCGGGCCGCGGCAGAGTCGATGGCATGAACATCACCGGTAACACGATCTTCATCCCCGGAGCGACGTCCGGCATCGGGCTGGCCCTCGCCATGCGGCTGCGCGACCGCGGCAACACCGTCGTCATCGGTGGGCGCCGCGCCGAGCTCCTCGATCAGCTCGCCGCCGAGCACGGGTTCGGCACGGTCCGGATCGACGTCGCCGACGCGGCGTCGGTCACCGAGGCCGCGGCCGACGTCGTCGCACGCTATCCCGCGACCAACGTCCTCGTCACGATGTCCGGCATCATGCGGGTGGAGGACTGGACCAGCCCCGGCTTCCTGGCCGACGCCGAGGACGTCATCACCACCAACCTGCTCGGCACGGTCCGGCTCGTCGCGGCGTTCACCGCCCACCTGCAGACCCGGCCCGACGCCGCGATCGTCACGGTGTCCTCCGGCCTGGCGCACGTGCCGCTGCGGCCCACGGTGTCGTACAACGCCACCAAGGCGGCGATCCACCAGCTCAGCGAGTCCCTGCGGCTGCAGCTCGCCCCGGTGGGCGTCCAGGTGGTCGAGCTCGTCCCGCCGTCGGTCCGCACCGCCCTGCTGCCGGGCCAGGAGACCAGCGAGTTCGCCATGCCGCTGGACGACTTCGCGGACGAGGTGATGGACCTCCTCGAGAAGAACCCGGAGGCGCACGAGATCCTCGTGGAGCGAGTCGGCTTCCTGCGCCACGCCGAGGCGCGTGGCGACTACGCGGAGGTGGTCGGCATCCTCAACGCCGCCGACCCACACGCCCGATAGCACGACCGTGGTCCGTGGTCCGTGGTCCGTGGTCCGTGGTCCGTGGCCTGCGGGCCGCTGGCCATGGTCCGCGCGCCGCTGTCGACGGGCCGCGGGACCGCACACGGCCAGCCCGAGCGAATATCGCTCGGAATCTATTGATTATCGAGCGATCACGAGTGATAATCGATGCATGAATCGCACAGTCTTCGTCATGCTCACGCTCCTGATCCTGCTCGGGCTGGCCATCAGCCTGTTCACCCAGGCCGTGATCCTGCCCGGGATCGCGGACGCCGAGGTCGAGCACTTCCCGCCGTACGAGCCGTACCGCACCCCGCTGCTGACCGCCGGGATCGCGTTCATCGCCTGCGCGCAGGTCGCGCTCGGGGCTCTCTGGGTGCTGCTCTTCCGCGCGCACACGGGCGTGTTCTTCCGGCCCGGGTCACGGCCCTGGGTGATCACGATCGGTGCGGCGATCGGCGCCGCCACGCTGCTCACCATCGGCCTCTTCGTGTTCTTGACCTTCTTCGAGTTCCCGTCACCGGGCGACGGGATGGACACGCTGGGGCTGTGGATGGCGAGCGGCTTGGGCAGTCTGATCGGCGTCGCGCTGCTCGGCGTGGCGTTCGTGGGGCACCGGCTCGTCGAGCGGGCGACGAGCGCGCAGATCGAGCTCGACGGCGTGCTCTGATGGCGATCGTCGTCGAGATCGACGTGCTCCTCGCGAAGCGGAAGATGGCGGTCGGCGACTTCGCCGACGCGATCGGCCTGAGCCCGGCCAACGTGTCCGTGCTCAAGAACGGCCGGGCGAAGGCCGTCCGGTTCTCGACGCTCGACGCGATCTGCAAGGCGCTCGACTGCCAGCCGGGAGACGTGCTGCGGTGGGTCCCCGACGACGGCGCCGAACCGGGTGCGCACCGGCCCGAGCGCTGACCCGGCACGTCGTCGGGCTCGTTCCTCCGCGACCTGTTCGGCGCAGGTCGCGGAGGAACCCGGCAAGGTCTTACGACAGGAAGGCTTGCACCTGTTCAACGATGATGTCGGGACGCGAGAGGAACGGGTGATGACCGGTCTGCACCTCGACGGAACGTGTCGCCCGGGCAGCGTGGACGCGCTGGAGTTCGACCGACGTGCTGCGGTCCTGGGCGCAGACGACATATGTCGAGTCGGTCCCCTGCCAGCCGGAAGCGCTGGTTGGTGTCACGAATGCCGCGGCCGACTGCGGTGTGACCCGTGCCCAGGCCTGGCGCCGGGTCGCTTCGTCCGCATCCTGCAGGAACCGCCGGCCGAACGAGGCCGCGTCGTAGCCGGCCAGACCGAGCGTACCGGCACCGTTGTCCTTGATCGCAACCGGGTCGCTCTCGCCGCTCATGATTGCCGCCTGCGACTGTCCCACGTCGGGCAGGTAGGACGACACGTAGAGCAGGTGCGCGATTGCGGGGTGCCGCCCGGCCTCGGCGATGACGGTGCCGCCGTAGGAATGCCCGACGACGATCGCCGAGTCCACGTCATCGAGCTCGGCACGTAGCGCTTCTGCATCGGCGGCCAGACCACCGGCGACCTGCTCAGGGGTGGTCTCGCCGCATGACGGCAGCGCGACGGCTCGGCTCCGCATGCCTGTGCGTTCTCGGAGCAGGTCTGCCGTCGGCTGCCACCACCATTGCCCGTCACGCACCAAAGCGCCGTGGACGAAGATCAGTTCCATCACGTGCCCCTTCCATTGCTGAGAACGTACCGGCCCTGAGCTCGCCGGAGGGTCGGATCTGCTCACAGCAGCAAGAGGTGAGGCGGGCCGATCGGCGCCCCGTGGAGCTCCTTCTCGGGACGCGATGTGTCGTGCCCGGCACGGTGCCCGTGCTCCGAAAACCGCCGGAGGGATCGTCAGCGCAGGTCGCGCAGGAACTCGGTGACGTCGTGGGCGAGGAGGGCGGGTTCCTCGTGGGCGGCGAAATGGCCGCCGCGGGGCATGCTCGTGTAGCGGGTGAGGTTGTAGGTGCGCTCGGCCCATTCGCGCGGCGGCCGGGTGAGGTCATGGGGGAAGACGGCGAGGGCCGTGGGCACCCGGACCCGTTCGACGCGGCGGGTCAGGCCGCGGGTGTACTCGTAGTAGGGCCGGAAGGACGTGGCGATCGAGCCCGTGAACCAGTAGAGGGAAGCCTGGGTGAGGGCGAAGTCGTCCGTGAATGCGGCGGGCAGCGCTCGGTCGGGGGTACCGGTGCGATCCGTCCAGGCGTGGTACTTCTCCAGGATCCAGGCGAGCATGCCGGTCGGGGAGTCGGACAGGGCGTGCGCCAGGGTGATCGGGCGCGTGTTCTGCTGGTGCTGGTACCCGCCCTCGTGAGCGCTCCAGGCGGCGACCTCGTCGAGGTAGGCACGTTCGGCCGCGGTGAGCGTGTCCGTGTCGTGCTGGGCGGGCGCGGCGACGGCGAGCAGGTGGATGCCGGCGAGCGCGTCGGGGTAGGCCTCGCCCAGGCGGGAGGTGACGCCGGCGCCGAGGTCGCCGCCCTGGGCGGCGTACCGGTCGAAGCCGAGGTGGTCCGTCATGAGGCGGTGCCAGAGCTCGTGGGTCTGGCCGGCCGGGGGCAGCTCGGGGCGCTGCGGTGAGTACGGGTAGCCGGGCAGCGAGGGGACGATGACCGTGAACGCGTCGGCGGGCTCCCCGCCGTGGCGGGACGGCTCCGCGAGGTGGCGGGCGAGGGTGACGAGCTCGAGGAACGTGCTGGGCCATCCGTGGGTCAGGACGATCGGCAGGGCGCCGGGGTGTTCGCCGTCGAACCGCAGGTAGTGGACGGGCGTGCCGTCCACGTCCGCCTCGTGGTGGGGCAGCCGGCCGATCGCGGCCTCGTGGGCGCGCCAGTCGTACCCGTCCGCCCAGTACTCGACCAGGCGGCGCAGCTCGCGCGGGTCGACTCCCGCCTCCCAGGGGACCTGATCCGGCCACGGCTCCGGCCAGCGGGTGGCGCCGAGCCGTGCCCGGAGGTCCGCGAGCTCCTTGTCGGTCACGACCGGCAGGGACTTCCGATTCGCCATCTCGTTTCTCCTCTCGGGGACCGCCGCACCGGTCTCGGTGCAGGTTCTCATGGTTGGCCGTGGGCCGGTCGTTCCTCGCCGTTCGTCGCGGAACGACCGGCCTTCTTGCGCGGTGTTCAGCGCGGTGGCTGCGGTCTGCTCGTGGCTCGCGTCACGAGGAGGTCCGTGACGTCCGTGACGGCCATCTCGATGCGTCCGTGGACGCGGGGGTTGAGCAGGGTGGTGCCGTCGAAGTCGCCCGACGACGCGAACACCGCGACCGGGAAGGTCATCGCCTGGAAGAAGCCGAACAACGGCCGCAGCGCGTGCTCCAGGACGAGCGCGTGGTGGTCGCCGCCGCCCGTCGCGGCGAGGAACACCGGCTTGTTCGCGAGCGCGTACTGGTCGATCAGGTCGAAGAAGTGCTTGAACATCCCGGTGTACGACCCGCGGAACACGGGCGTGGCCGCGATCAGCACGTCCGACTGCTCGACCACCCGCAACGCGTGCTCGACGCCGGGGGCGACGCCCTCCCGTTCGAGGGCCCCGGTGAACTCCGGGCCCAGCCGGTACACGTCCACCCGGTTCTCCTCGACCTCGATCCCCTCGCGGGTGAGCGCGGTCCGCAGGGTCCGCAGGACGACGTCGACCAGGCCCATGGTCTTGGACCTCTCGCTGGGGCTGCCGTTGACGACGGCGACGCGCAACGTGCGCGGGGAGGTGTCCGCCGGGCGGGCGAGGGCTTCGGGTACGTCTGCCAGGGTGTCGGTCCGGGTGGTCATGCCGCCTTCTCCTTCCGGGCGGCGACCTCTCGCCGCACGACCGGGGCCACCTCGGTGCCCAGGATCTCGATGGACTCGAGCACGTCCTTCTGGGGCATGCCGCCGAACCCGATCTGGATGAGGGCGCGGTCCAGCCCGTAGATCTCGTGGTAGGCGAGGAGCTTGTCGATGACCTCCTGCGCACTGCCGACGACGAGGCCGGCATTCGGGGACGTCTGGGCGTCGAACGCGGCACGCGGCAGCTGGAAACCCTGCCCACGCTGGTGGTTGTTGTCCATCATGCCCCTGGCGAAGTAGGGGTACATGGTGTCGCGTGCGCCCTGGCTGGTGCGGCCGACGTAGCCGTGCAGGTTGATGCTGGTGCGCAGGGCGGCCGGATCGTGCCCGGCCTGCTCCGCGGCGGCGCGGTACATCTCGATCGTCTGCTCGTGGGACGTGATCGGCCCCATCAGCAGCGCCATGGCCATGGGCAGGCCGAGCCGTCCCGTGCTGACGGCCGAGGCCGGTGTGCCCCCCACCCCGACCCAGATCGGCAACTCGTCCTGGACGGCGCGCGGGCCGATGTCGGCGTGGTCGAGCGCGGGGCGGAACCGGCCGCTCCAGGTGAGCGGGTTCCGGGAGCGGATCTTCAGGAGCAGGTCGAGCTTCTCGCGGAAGAGGTCCGCGTAGTCGGCCAGGTCGTAGCCGAACAGGGGGAACGACTCGGTGTAGGAGCCGCGGCCGGCGATGATCTCCGCACGGCCGCCGGAGAACTGGTCCAGGGTGGCGAACTGCTCCCACACGCGGACCGGGTCCTCGGAGCTGAGTACCGTGACCGAGCTGGTCAGGCGGATGTTCTCGGTGGCCTCGGCGGCGGCCGCGAGCACCATCGCCGGAGCGGACCCGACGAAGTCGGTCCGGTGGTGCTCGCCGACGGCGAACAGGTCCAGGCCGACCTGGTCGGCGAGCCGGGCCTGCTCGATGGTCTCCCGGGACCGCTGGTGCGCCGAGGGGAGCCGCCCGGTGCGGGGGTCCTCCGTGATCTCGACGAAGGTCATGTGGCCGATCTCGAACGACGAGCGGCCCGGGGTCTGTTCCGTGGAGACGTTGCTGTCACTCATGGTGGATTTCCCTTCCGAGGCGCCGGGTGGGGCTCGGACGAGCCCTCGCCGGAGCGCCTCGATCGATTAAAACTGTCTGCACATGCAAATATTCCCGGTGATCCGCTGCCTGCGCAGGCATCCTCAGCGGTTGGTCGGTCCTCGTCGGAGAGATACGGTTCGCCGTATGACGACACCGCGCCTCACGACGCTCGAGGACGACGCGTGGCAGGGCTTCCTGTACGCGCACGACCGGATCTGGCGCGAGATCGAGGCCGGCCTGGCGCCCCTGGGCGTGAGCATGGCCGAGTACAGCGTCATGTCGCTGCTGGCCCGGGCGGGGCGCACTGGGATGCGGATGTCCGAGCTCGCCAGGCGCCGGGTGATGTCCACGGGAGGCTTCACCCGGATGGCGGACCGGCTCGAGCGCCGGGGACTCATCGAGCGCCGCCGGGCCGCCGAGGACGGGCGCGGATACGTGGCGGTGCTGACGGGGGAGGGGCGCGCGGTACTGCGCAAGGCGTGGCAGCAGCAGTACGGCGACCTGCGGACGCTGTTCCTCGACCGCCTGGACGACGACGACCTGCGCGACCTGGCGCGCATCTGGACGAAGCTCGACCCGGACCACGAGGACCCGATCGATGGTGGCCGAGGCTGAGAGAGCGGCCGGCGTTCAGGGGGCGAGATGCGTGATGGGGACGACATGGACGTCCCCCTTGGTCCGAGTGGTGCCGCCGTTGGTGATGACGGCCTTGAAAGCGCAACGGCTGCCGGCGACCTGGTCCGCCGCCGCGTGCTCAGACCTCGGCGGCCAGCAGCTCGTTGACGGCCCAGGTGCCGACGAAGCCCAGGCCGGTGGCGACCGCGAGGGCTCCCGCGACCAGCAACCGCTGCCGCCATCCGCGCGCCAACCCGATCGTCACCGTGACGCCGACCGCGACCTGAACCGCGCCGGTGGCGCCCTGCCACGGCATGCTCACCCACCGGACGGCGCCCTCCGACACGAAGGCACCGCCGAGGGTCGCGAGGGCGACGACCCGTTGCCAGGTGGCGCCCTCGCGCCACCACGACCCGGCCAGGCCGAAGGCGGCGCCGCCGACCACGGCCGCCCCCAGCCAGACCAGGAGAGTGGCCGGGGCGGACGGCACGCCGCCGACGGTCCGGGCGACGTAGTAGCCGGCGACCAGCAGCAGCTCCACCCCGATGCCGGTGGCGACCGCCGCGGCCCGGCGCCGCACCAGGGCGCCCGCCGCGAAGGCGACGACGACCCACCAGGCGACCGAGTTGGCGAGCATGGCGAACGGGTCCCGCAGGACGCCCTGTGCCCATTCCGTCAGCACGCCGAGCCAGAAGGCAGCGATCAGGCTCGAGGTCGCCATGAGCCACGACGAGACGGGCGTGCGGGGATGGCCAACGGTCACGGTGTCGGTCATGACGCCATGACATCGCAGCTCCGCGACGGTGCGCGTCGTCCCACGGTCTGACCCGCACGCCGCTGCCGTCCTCCCGGAGGACCACCTCGCCCGCCCGGGGTACAGGATCGCCGCAGAGTGCGGTGGCGCCGTATGAACGCGCCGCGGCCCCGCGAGTCGTGTCACTCGGAGCGTCTCGGAGACAACCCGTCCAGCACGATGTCGACCGCCCGGTCCACGAGGGTTCGGTCCGCCTGGGCGCTGACCAGCGCGCCGATCAGCACGTAGACGTCGTCCACCGTCGCGTCGGCGCGCACCTCACCGGCGTCCTGTCCCTGGGACAGCAACGCCCCGACGGCGTCTCGCAACGCGGAAGCGGCGGCCTCCGCGTCATCGGGCGCGTCCGTCGGGTCGGCGGGCTCCTCCAGCAGCGCGACCAGCGCGAGCTTCGCCGGTGCGTCCGAGACCATCTCGCGGAACGTCGCGCGGAAGGCCGTTCCGGGCTCACCGCCCCCGATGCGCTCTCGCACCGTGTCGGTGAGCCGCGTGAGGTGCCCTACGACCGCGGCCTCGACCAGCAGTTGCTTGGTCGGGAAGTGCCGGAACACGGTGCCGATCCCCACGCCGGCCCGACGCGCGATCTCCTCCGTCGAACCGGTGCTTCCGGTCTCGCCGAAGACCTCTTCAGCCGCTGCCAGCACCTTCTCCCGATTCGCCTGCGCGTCACTTCGCATCCCGCCATTCTCCCTCCTGGATCGCCGGGCCGGGCTGCTGCGGACACCCGTCTTGCGTTCCGGAGTGCCGACTCCGTATGATGCGGAGTCAATCACTCCGCTTAGAGAGGCAAGTGCGATGCGAACCCCCGAAGAGACCTTCCACGCCATGCTCGACGGCGCCCGCCGGCTCCAGAACGGCGACCGCAGCTGGATCGACAAGCTGGCCGAGTTCTACGCCGAGGACGCCGACGTGCGGCACCCGATGGCTCCGCTCGGCGACGTGCCGCTGCACGGCCGTGAATCACTCCGCCGGCACTTCGCGGCCGCGGGCCGGTCGGGCCTGGCCGGCGTGCGTGTCGAGGACGTCCGCGTCCACCGGACAGCCGACCCAGAAGTGGTCATCGGCGAGTTCACCTATCGCGGCGACCCAGACTGGGAAGCCCCGTGCATCGTCGTCTTCCGGATCCGCGACGGGCTGATCGTCGAGTCCCGGGACTACGTCGACCACCTCGGACTCGCACGCGCCACCAACACGATCGAGGCCCTCTGCGCCGCACTGGTGAACCCCTGAGGCGGCGCCCGCACGCCGCTGCGGTCCCCCGGGGGCGCCTCGCGGCGCCGGGCGGGCGGGCCGGTCGGCGAGGGGGCCGAGCAGGCCATGCGTGTCTGCTATGGGAGGCATGCCTGACGGGCAGTTCGCGCCGTAAGACCGAGATGGTGAGATCGGCATCATGCCCCCTCTCGTCGCGAAACGGGCGACGAGAAGCCTGCCAAGGAAGTTGCGACGTGAGCACCGAATATCCGACACGCGGCCCGATCGTCGATGTCGTTCCTGCCCGTGACGTCCGGACGGCGGCATGACCGGAATCACCGTGTACGGCTGTGAGCACGACGAAGCCGCTCTGTTCCACGAACTGGCACCACGCTACGGCGTCCGGCCCGTCGTCACCGGGCTGCCGGCGTCGACGGCGAATGCCGACCTGTCGCAGGGAAACCGTTGCATCAGCGTCGGCCACAAGGCCGAGATCGCCGGTTCGACCCTGCTCGCGCTCAGTCGTGCGGGGGTGCGGTACATCTCCACCCGCAGCGTGGGGTACGACCACATCGACGTGGATCACGCGGAGAGCCTCGGCATCTCCGTGGGGAACGTCGACTACTCGCCCGACGGCGTCGCGGACTACACGGTGATGCTCCTGCTGATGGTCGTGCGCGACGCGCGCTCGGTGATCAGCAGGGCGGACGTCCAGGACTACCGGTTGAACCCCACGCGCGGGCGCGACCTGCGGGACCTGGTCGTCGGGGTCGTCGGGACCGGACGCATCGGCTCCGCGGTGATCGAGCGGCTGCGGGGCTTCGGCTGCCAGGTGCTGACCCACGGGAGGCGGGTCGGCGCCGGTACCGGTCACGTCTCGCTCGACGAGGTGCTCCGGCGGAGCGACGTCGTCACGCTCCACACGCCGCTCGATCCCGAGACGTACCACCTGCTGGACGCCGAACGCATCGGCCGGATGAAGCAGGGCGCGATCATCGTCAACACGGGACGGGGCGGGCTCGTGGACACCAAGGCCCTCGTCGCGGCCCTGGAGGCCGGTCGCCTCGGTGGCGCGGCGCTCGACGTCCTCGAGGACGAGAAGGGAATCTTCTACGCCGATCACAGTGCCGGGACGGCCGGCAGCGACCTGCTGTCGAGGTTGCACCGACTGCCGAACGTGCTGATCAGCCCGCACACCGCGTACTACACGGAACGTGCGCTCAGCGACACCGTCGAGCACTCCATCGTCAACTGTCTGAAGTTCGAGAGCGAGGAAGAATGGACAGGCTGAAAGTCGGGATCGTCTTCGGAGGTGCCTCCGAGGAGCATCCGATCTCCGTGAAATCCGCGACCGAGGTCGCGAAGAACCTCGACCCCGCGAAGTACGAGCCGTACTACGTCGGGATCACCCCGGGTGGTGAGTGGCGGCTCTGCGACCAGCCGGACGGGCCGTGGCTGGAGACCGGCGTCCCGGTGCTGCTGTCGCCCGACCGGAGCGTGCACGGCCTGATGGTCCTGGAGCAGGAGGGGTACACGACCGTCAGGCTGGACGTCGTGATTCCCGTGCTGCACGGCACGCTCGGCGAGGACGGCGCGATCCAGGGCCTCCTGGAGCTCTCCGGGATCCCCTACGTCGGCTGCGACGTGCAGAGCTCGGCGCTGTGCATGGACAAGTCCCTCGCGTACCTCGTCGCACAGGCCGCGGGCGTCCCGACCCCGAGGTTCTGGAGCTTCTCGGCCGGTGAGGCGATCGATCCGGACGAGTTCACGTATCCCGTCTTCGTGAAGCCCGCGCGCTCCGGTTCCTCGTTCGGCGTGAACAAGGTCCGCGGCAAGGAGGACCTGCGCGACGCGGTGGAGGCGGCGCGGAAGTACGACTCGAAGGTGCTCGTCGAAGAGGCCGTGACGGGTAGCGAGATCGGCTGCGCGGTCCTGGGACACGGCGAGGACCTGATCGTGGGAGAGGTCGACCAGATCAGCCTGTCGCACGGCTTCTTCAGGATCCACCAGGAGGAGACGCCCGAGAGCGGGTCCGACAACTCGACGGTCACCGTGCCCGCGGACATCCCGGCCACGTCGCGCGCGCTGGTCCAGGAGACGGCGAAGCGGCTGTACCGCGCCCTCGGGTGCCGTGGCCTGTCCCGGGTGGACATGTTCCTGACCGAGGACGGGCAGGTCGTGCTCAACGAGGTGAACACCTTCCCCGGCATGACGTCCTACAGCCGCTACCCGCGGATGATGGCCGCCGCGGGGCTGACGCTCGGGGACGTGATCGACCGGACGGTGTCGGCAGCGCTGGCCGGAGGCAGCCATGACGGATGACCTGGTCTTCGTCGACGAGCACGTCACCGGGATCCGCTGGGACGCGAAGTACGCCACCTGGGACAACTTCACCCGCGGGCCCGTGGACGGCTATCTCGTGAACCGTATCGTCGGCACGACAGCGCTGTGCGCGGCCCTGGAGGAGGCGCGCGACGGCGCGGCGAGCCTCGGGTACGGCCTGCTGCTCTGGGACGGCTACCGGCCGCAGCGCGCCGTCGACCACTTCGTGCGCTGGTCGCGGGAACCGGAGGACGGGCTGGCGAAGGAGCGCCACCATCCGCACATCGACCGGGCCCAGATGTTCGAGCACGGCTACGTCGCCACCAGGTCCGGTCACAGCCGGGGCAGCACCGTCGACCTCACGCTCTATCACGTGTCCACCGGAGAGCTGGTGTCGATGGGGGGCCACCACGACCTCATGGACCCGGTCTCGCACCACGGGGCCGAGGGCATCTCGCCGCGTGCCACCGCCAACCGGCAGCACCTGCGCCGGATCATGGAGTCGAGCGGTTTCGTCGCGTACGAGCGGGAGTGGTGGCACTACACCCTGAAGGACGAGCCCTACCCGGACACGTACTTCGACGTCCCGGTCGGTTCGGTCGTCGGCGTGCTCGGCGGTGCCTCCTGAGGCCTCACCGACGTCTCCAGGAGCCGCAGGGCGGCGCCGACCAGCCGGGTCGGCTCGGACCGGCTGACGACGGCGGACGCGAAGGGAAGGCGCTCGGTGAGCGGGCGGCGGCTCGTCCCGGGCATCGCGCCGGCGGCGGAGCGCGGGAGTGCCGCCACCCCCAGTCCCGCGCCGACGAACCGCAGGACGGACTCGGTCTCGGGAACCTCCACCACGACGTCGCGCCACAGGGCGCGGGCGGCGAGCTCGCGTTCCAGGACCAGGCGGTTGCCGAACCCGGCCGGGTTGTCCACGAACGGATGGCGGACCAGGTCCTCGAGACCGACGGCCTCGTGATGCTCGAGGTCGTGGCCGGGCGGCAGGATCGCGACGAACTCGTCGACGACCAGCTCCCTGTACCTGAGTCCCTCCAGGTCCGCGACGGGCAGGCCCGTGAACGCGAGGTCGAGCCGTCCCGATCTCACGTCGTCGGCAAGGCCGGCGAAACCCGTGGGAGACGACTCCACGATCAGCGACACCGCGGGGTAACGCGCGTGGAACCGCCCGGCGAAGGCGGGCACGTCGACGAGCGGCGAGGCGCCGAAGACGCCGAGCCGGAGTCGGCCCTGTAGCCCGGTGGCCGATCTGGCGGCGTCCCTGACCTGGGCTGCGGCCCTGAGGGCTGCCCGGGCGGCGGGGAGAGCCGAGGCACCTGCGACCGAGAGTTCGACGTGACGCGTGGTACGAACGAAGAGCCGTGTGCCCAGCTCGCGCTCGAGTGCCCGGACTCCGGCGGAGACGGTGGATTGGGAGGTGCGCAGGCGATGGGCGGCAGGGGTGAACCCGCCTTCGTCCGCGACCGCGACGAAGTACTGAAGACGGTGGATATCCATGCTCGCGCCAATCGCGGAGGACGTTCCTGGGGCGGCCGGGGGTCCGACAGCAGGTCACCAGTGTGGAGGCTGTGAGTTGCCCCAGGGTGGTACTGATACACCTACCCTCGGCCGGGCCGCCCCTCCGGGATCGGCGCGTCCGCGCGATATATCGACGACGGCGATCACAGAAATGCCCGCTTCCGCTTTGTCGCGGCCGACCGTCACGGCCACGATGACGCCGTGTCCGGGTGCGGGCCCGTCCGGTCCGCCGGCAGCGGGCGCCGACGGAACGGCGGCCGGATCCCGTGCGAGTGCTCCCGAGCGGCAGGCGGTCCTCCCGAGCGGCAGGCGTCGCGTGATTCACCACAACCGTCGTGGCCCGCAATACGTCGTACGGGTTGCTGGGTCGTGATGCGGCGTGCGACGCCGGACAGGTCCATCGGATCGGAGAGTGAACGTGGAAACCATGTCGAACGTCGAGCTTCGGCTGCTGCGATACTTCGTGGCCGTGGCCGAGGAGGGCAGCATCACCAAGGCCGCCGCCCGGCTCACGATGACCCAGCCGGCGCTGTCGCGGGCGATCCGCTCGCTGGAGCGTGCCATCGGCGTGGAGCTCCTGGTGCGCCTGCCCCACCGGGTCGACCTCACGCCGGCCGGACAGGTGCTGCTCAGGTCGGCGCGGGACCTGGAGGTGCGGGCCGCTGCGGCGGTGGCGGACACCCGGGAGGCCGCGCGGGGGAGGGCGAGGATCACCCTGACGGTCCGGACCTGTGACGTGCCGACCGCCGTCGACCTCGTCGCGTCGTTCCGCCGCGCCCATCCCGATGACCGGACCGAGATCGAGATCGTTCCCGACGACTCGAGCTCCGCGGCGCGGGCGGCCCGCGCGGAGACCTCGGGTGTCGCTCTGGTCCGCGGCCCGTTCGATGACACCGGTGTCGATCACCAGGTCGTCCGGAGCGAGCCCCGGATCGTTCTGCTGCCGACCGAGCACCGGTTGGCGAGGGTGCCCCGGATCACCGTGGCCGACCTGCACGACGACCCGGTTCCCCGGTACTCGTGGATGAACGACGCGGAGGCGCGGCACTGGGCCGGCGCCGACCTGGACGGGCACGGCTGGCGGTACGGGCCCGAGGTGTCGAACCCCACCGACGTGATGGCCGTGGTGCGGCTCGGGCAGGCGGTGGCCTTCGTCAGCAGGGCCGAACTCGGCCCCGGCGGAATGTTCCCGGGGCTCGTCGGCCGGCCGGTGGACGGGCTCTCGCCGTCGCCCCTGTCCGTGGTGTGGAACCGGGCGTCGACGTCGCCCCACCTCGCGCGCCTGGTGGCCCACGCGGAGGACGCACTGCGTGACACCGGCAGTCCTGAACCGAACAACGCCCTGTCCGCCGGCACGGGCCGGGCGCCGATGGAGCCGTCAGCGCGTGCGAGCTGACGCCGACCATGGCTGCCAGCGCTGTCGTCCGCGACGGGGCGCGGCGCCGGCCATGCCGAGCGGGCATGGACGCGATGCCCGACGGGTAGTTCCCGCGCGCCGGGAGCCTTGTTCGAATGGGTCGTCGCTGGGGCCGCCTGCCCCGAACATTCGTGAAGGAGCACACGATGCCCACGTCCGTCGTCGTCAGTCAGGCCGTGTCCGGCACCTCGCTCTTGCGGGACGTCCTCTCCGGCCGGCACGAGCCCGTCCACGACGGCGACCCGGGGATCCGCGGGCTCCGGCCGCTGCCGGGCGGGGCAGCGGCGACAGGCAGCGCATCGGCGCGAGCACGGTGAGCGGGGCGGGTACGAGGGCCGGCGGCGGCCCTACCGTGGACGACGGATGGTCCGGGACCGCGGTGCCGGGCGCCGCCGACGGCAGCGGGGGAGCGGCGTGGGCGTCGCGCGTCGACCGGCATGACCTGATGTTCGCCGAGATCACGGAGGAACTCGTCGTCGCCGCGCGGCTCGGCGACGGTGACCTGGTGCTCGACGTCGGATGCGGGGCGGGCGCCACGGCGCTGGCGGCCGCCCGTCGTGTGGGATCGGGGTCGGTCGTGGGTGCCGACATCTCCGCGCCGCTCCTCGCCGTGGCCGCGGAGCGAGCCAGGGACGCCGGGGCGGCCAACGTGCGGTTCGAGAACGCCGACGTCCAGGTGCACCGGCTTCCCGCCGCCGGTTTCGACGTCGTGCTGAGCAGGTTCGGGATGACGTTCCCCGAGGATCCGGGCCGCGCTTGGGCCAACGTCGCGCGAACGCTGCGCCCGGGCGGGCGCCTCGCCTTCAGTTGCTTCCATGACCTGGCGTCCAGCGAGTACCTCGTGCTGCTCCGGTCCGCCGTGGCGACCGTCCTGGGCGACCGGGACGTCCCCGAGCTGGACGGTCCGGACGAGTCGGGTCCGGCCTTCCTCGCCGAACCGGACGGGATCCGCGGTTTTCTCGCCGCCGCGGGCTTCGCGGACGTCGAGGTCGTGGACTCGGCGGCGACGTTCTGGATGGGACACGAACCCGACGACGCCGCGGAGTTCGTCCTGGGCATGGTCCCGGCCCGGGCATTGCTCGAGACGCTGACCCCGGGGGAGAGGTCCGCCGTGCGTACGGCGTTGACCGCCCTGCTCTCCTCCCGGGCGTCGGCCGACGGCGTCCGGCTCGGCGCCGGCACCTGGACGGTCACCGCCCGTCACGCCGAGCACGACCACGGTAGCGACTTCGTGGCGACGACCAGCCGGCTGCGCTCCGCGGCCGCCGGCCGGTGGACCACGTGACGGTCGTCGGCGCACACGGGGAACGCCGGTCCGGAATCGCCGCTGCGAGGGGAATCTTCGCCGGTCCCGACGACCCCGCCTACGCCGAGGCCGCGCGCTCGTCCGATCTCGCGGCCACCACTCTGCGACCGGCCGCCGCGGCCACCGCGCGGACCGCCGCGGAGGTCCGGCAGGCGATCGCCGAGGCCGTCAGGTCGGGCCGTCCCCTCCTCGTGCTGTCGACCGGCCACTCGGCCGGCATGATCGCGCCGGTCGCCGAGGACGCCTACGCCCTGAGGGTCGCGCTCGACGAGCCGGTCACGGTGGACCCCGCTCGCGGCCTCGTCAGGATCCCCGCCGGCGCGCGGTGGGCCGACGTCGTCGAGGTGACCAGTGCGGTGGGCCTGGCCGTCCCGCACGCGTCGAGCCCGTCCGTCGGCGCCGTCGGGTACCTGCTCGGCGGAGGGCTCAGCCCCTACGGCCGCCTGTTCGGTGTCGCGGCGAACAATGTCGTCTCGGCGACGGTCGCCCTCGCGGACGGGTCCGTCAGAACGGTCGACAGCGAGCACGACCCGGACCTCTTCTGGGCGCTGCGAGGCGGCGGGGGAGGGCTCGGCGTGGTCCTTGCCGTCGAGCTGCTGGCGGTCCCCGCGACCGGCGTCATGACCGGCATGACGGTCTGGGACGCGGACGCCGCGGGAGCGGGTGTCGCCCGGGCCTGGTGGGAGTGGACGAGGACCGCGCCGCGCGAGGCGACGACGTCGTTGCGGCTGCTCGACCTGCCGGATCTGCCCGGGGTCCCCGAGCCGATGGTCGGACGCCAGGTGCTCGCCCTCGACGGCGCGGTGCTGCCCTACGGCAACGACGTCGATCGCGCCCGGTCCGTCGCCCGCCGGATGCTCGAGCCGCTGCGGCGGCTGGCCGAGCCGATCCTCGACACGTGGCGTCTCGACGGCCTCACCGCGACAACGACGACCCGCGTGGATCCGCGGGGACGGGGCCGCACCGTCACCGACGCCTTCCTCCTCCGCGAGGGCGGCCACGACATGATCGATCGCTGGGTGGAATCGGCCGGGCCCGCCTCCGGCAGCGAGCTGGTCGTCGCGGAGCTGCGGCAGCTCGGCGGGGCGTTCGCCGACGATCCCGTGTTCGCCGGGGCGTTCGGCGCGGTGGCCGAGCCCTTGGCCGCGTTCAACGCCGGCTCGGCGAGCTCGCCGGCGGCGACGGACGCGTCCCGGGGCGACCTGCTGCGGATCCGGGGCGACCTGCGCCGATGGATCACCAACCGCACCGTGCCGACCATGATCGACGACCCGGGCATCCCTCGGCGAACGTTCGGCCTGGAGACCGAGGCGTACGTGGAGAACGTGCGGCGCGACGTGGACCCGCGGGGCCTGTTCCGCCTGGACGTCCGCGATCCGAAGGGGCTGTGAAGCACAGGGGTCGAGTGCCGGGGCGGGTTCAGCTCGTGAGGCGACCGGCCTCGTGCGCGTCCTGCGTGGCGGCCCAGGACGCCAGGACCTTCAGGCTGTCCGCCGCAAGGCTGCCCGGCGCGGCGGTGTAGACGACCATGACGAGCCCGGGATCGGCGGGAAACGCCATCGCCTGGAAGCTCAGCTCCACGGCTCCGACGACAGGGTGGTTGATGACCTTGGTGCCCGTGCGATGGAAGCGGACGTCGTGCTTCGCCCAGCGGCGGCGGAACTCCTCGCTGAGCGTGGACAGCTCGCCGATGAGCTCGACGAGTTCCTTGTCGTGGGGGTTGCGGGCGGCCTCGGTGCGCAGATAGGCGGCCGTGTCGTCGGCGGCGCGCTCCCAGTTCCCCCAGAACTCCCGGGACGCGGGGTCCAGGTAGATGAATCGCGCGCTGTTCGCGGGGCGCCGGGCGGCCGCGGCCTGCGCACCGGTCCGTCCGGGAACCGGCTCCGAGCCGGCGAGGAGGGGTGCGAGCAGGGCGCGTCCCAGCCGGTTCGTGGCGAGCACGTCGTGCCGGCCGTTGCGCACCCAGGCCGGGGCGTTGTCCATCGCGTCCAGCACCTGCTGGATCGACGACGGCACCCCGCCCCTGGGCGGCCGCCGGCGTGGCGCGGCACCGGAGTTGGCGCGGCGGGCGAGGTCGAACAGGTGCTCGTGCTCGGCGTCGTCGAGCTGGAGCGCGCGGGAGACGTTCGTCAGCACGCTCTCCGAGACCCCCGCGAGGTTTCCCCGCTCCAGGCGCGTGTAGTAGTCGACGCTCACGCCCGCGAGCATCGCGACCTCCTCGCGGCGCAGTCCGGGCACCCGGCGGTTGCCTCCGTAGGCCGGCAGGCCCGCGGCCGCCGGGCCGATGCGCGACCGGCGCGTGGTGAGGAACTCCCGGACCTCGGCCTTCTCGTCCATGGCCCCACGGTAGGCGCACGGGTACGACGCAGGGAGGGTCTGCCAGTGCCTGGAAGAGCGGGGACTCCCCGGGGCGCGCGCCGTGGCGTGTGATCGGAGGCGGCCGGGTTCTCCCGAGCCGGCGTTCCTCGGATCAGAGAAGGAAGAGACCATGACCGACAACACCACCAAGACGTGGTTCATCACCGGCGCCTCGCGGGGTTTCGGCCGCGAGTTCGCCGGGGCGGCCCTCGCCCGCGGCGACCGCGTCGCCGCGACCGCCCGCGACGTCACGACGCTCGACGACCTCCGCGGCGCGTATCCCGACACGTTCGTGCCGCTCACGCTCGACGTGACCGACGCCGCGGCCGTCCGCGCCCGGGTCGCGGAGGCCGAGCGGGCCCTCGGCGGGCTCGACGTCGTCGTCAACAACGCGGGGTACGGGCACTTCGGCGCCGTCGAGGAGACGACCGACGACGAACTGCGCGACCAGCTCGAGACCAACGTCCTGGGCGTGCATTACGTCACCCGCGCGGTCCTGCCGGGCATGCGCGAGCGGGGCCGCGGGCACGTCCTGCACGTGTCGTCGATCGGCGGCGTCTTCGCCGCCCCGAACCTGGGCGCCTACTGCGCGTCCAAGTTCGCCGTGGAGGCCCTCGGCGAGTCGTTGGCCGCCGAGGTCGGGCGGTTCGGCATCCACGTGACGCTCGTCGAGCCCGGCGGGTACGGCACCGACTGGGCGGGATCGTCCGCCCGGCGCAGTGACCCGCTCGCCGCGTACGACCCGATGCGCACCGAGATGGCCGCCCGGCGCGGCGCGGGTGTCCCCGGCGACCCCGCGGCGGCCGCGCAGGCGCTGCTGGAGATCGTCGACGCCGAGAAGCCACCGTTGCGCATCCTGCTCGGCACCCTGTTCGGCAGGTCGGTCACCGAGATCGCCCGGGACACCTACGAGCGGCGGCTCGCCGAGTGGTCGGACTGGGCCGAACTGACGGAGCGCGCCCAGGGGGCGGCTCAGGCCTAGCCGGGCGGCCGTCGCCCCACGCGACGGCCCTCCGGACCTCCGCCGGCCGGTGGCGGGGCCCCGCCACCGGGGCGGCCCGCCGTCAGCTCTCCGGCAGCCGGCTCGTGCCCGGCCGCCGGAGGGCCGAACGCGGCGAACTTGCGACATCGGCAACTTCCGGATCGATCCCGGTGCCGCGCGGTTGACCCTCTCCGAGGCCCGCCCCCGGCGGGGAACGAGAGAGGAACGACGATGACCGCACAGCCCGCGCCCGCGATCGCGGACGCACCACCCGCCGAGGTCCCTCGGCTGCGCTACCTGCCGGTGCTGGTGCTCACCCTGATGCAGGTGACGCTCGTCATCGACAACAGCGTGGTCAACGTGGCGCTGCCCGAGATCCAGCGTGAGCTCGGCTTCACACCGGCAGGGCTGTCCTGGGTCGTCACCTCCTACGCCCTGGTGTTCGGGGGCCTGGTCCTGGTCAGCGGAAAGATCGGGGCGATCATCGGCCCGCGTCGCGCGCTGCTGATCGGCATCGCGATCTTCGTCGCCGCCTCCGCGTTCGGTGGATTCGCCGTCACGCCGGAGATGCTGGTCGGGGCCCGCGTCGTGCAGGGCGTCGGCGCGGCGCTCGCCGCCCCCAGCACGCTGGTGCTGCTGATGTCGATCACGCGGCCCGGCCCGCAGCGAGCCCGCGCGATGTCGCTGTTCGTGCTGTCGATCGGGCTCGGCGCGGGGCTCGGTCTCTTCCTCGGCGGGGTGCTGACCACCGGACTCGGATGGGAGTGGGTGATGTTCGTCAACGTGCCCATCGGTGCCGTCGTGTTCTTCGGCGTCCGGGCACTGATCACGGAGACCGAGCGGCACACCGCCCGGCTCGACCTCGGTGGCGCGACGGCGTCGACGGTGGGCATGTCGGCACTCGTCTACGGCCTGACGGTCGCCGCCGATGAGAGCTGGACGAGTCCCGCCGTCGTCGGGTCCTTCGCGCTGGCCGCCGCCGGGCTGACCGCACTCGTCGTGCTCGAACGGCGGCACGTCTCGCCGGTGGTCCCGCTCGGCTTCTTCGCTCGCCCGTCCGGCGCCGCACCGCTGCTGGCCATGATGCTCATCCCCGCCGGCCAGTTCGGGTTCCTGTACTTCGCCGCCCTGTACACCCAGGACGTGCTCGGCTTCACGCCGCTGGAGACCGGACTGTCGGTCCTGCCGTTCACGGCGGGCATGATCACCAGCAACCTGCTGACCGGCCGGCTCGTGCCGAGGTTCGGCGAGCGCGTCGTCGGGTCGGCCGGCATGACCGGCCTGCTTGCCGGGCTGCTGTGGATGTCGCGCCTCACACCGGAGTCCGGCTACCTCGACGGACTGTTCGGGCCGTTCCTGCTGCTGGGCGTGGGCGCGGGCCTCACCGTCGCGCCGCTCACGGCGGTGATCATGCACAGCGCGCCATCCGAGCACGTCGGCGCCGCCTCCAGCCTGAACCAGGCCATGCAGCAGCTCGGCGGGGCCGTCGGCCTGGCCGTCCTGTCCACGATCTTCGCCGCCACGGCCGCCACGTCGGGCACCGCGGCCGGCATCTCGACGGCACTCACCGCGGCGGTCGGCTTCCCCCTTGTCGCCCTGGTGCTGTTCAGCGTCTGGGCCCGCCCGATCACCCCGGACTGAGCTGCCACACCCGGCGGGACGGCCGTCCCGTGCCGTCCCGCCGGGCACGGTTCCGCATGCTGGGCGGCCCTGCGTCCCGCGCGACCTGACATGCGTCCGTTCCGGACGCCCGATACCCCGAGGAGTACGCCATGACACACCCCGTGACCGACGCTACCGGCCGGAACGTCTACGAGGCCGAGTGGAGGGCCTGGCGAGCGGGCTGGCAGCAGTGGCTCGCCCAGCCCCACGGCTGGCTGGCCGCCGTGGCCGTGCACTGGCTCGACGACACGCCCCGCAGCTACGACGGCGTGCCCGGCCGCTGGTGGCAGAGCGGCGAGACCCTGATGATCGATCTCGACGGCGCCACCATGACCTTCGAGGGCGCCGAGCTCGCCCAGGTGGCCGCCCTGGACCTGGCCGAGGGCCCCGATGACCGCCGGATCGCCGTCGGCGACCTGGAGATCGGGATCACCTACCGCGACGGCTACCACATCAACGTCTACGACCCGGCGGCACCCGCCCGGGCGGTGTTCGACGGCGTGCCGGTCCACGATCCGGATCCCGCCTGGATCGTCACGGGAAGGTTCGAGGCGCACGACGGTGAGCGGTCCCTCGCGCTGGACACGGTGGGCTGGCGCGAGCACGAGTACCTCTCGCCCGGCGTCGTGCACTTCGAGCACGACGGCGCCGCCTACCGGATGCAGGTCATCGTCGCCGCCGGCCGGTACACCACCGTCTTCACCGACGGTACCAGCGGCGACACCACCTACCCGGCCGGCCGGTCCCTCGACGTCCCCGCGCCCGCCGCGGACGGCACCGTCACGCTCGACTTCAACCGGGCGCTGAACCTGCCCTGCGCGTTCGCAGACTACTTCCCGATCTGCCCCACGCCACCGGCCGGCAACCGCTACCCCTTCCGCATCGAAGCCGGCGAAAAGACCCCGCGCAAG
>NZ_JADBGR010000109.1:95000-263578 GCF_014892515.1 Myceligenerans pegani | reverse complement strand
TCGGCCGCCTCGGTCACCTTGTCTCTACGTCCCAGTCCGAACATCAGCCCTGCCCCTTCCCGCCGTCACCGGCGTTGTTCCGGTCGTCGTTGTCGTTGTTGTTGCCGTGTTCGCGGTCGAAGGCGGCGCGGCGGTCGGCCTCGGTCCGGTCGTCGAACCAGGACCCGTCGTAGCCCTCGCCGTACATGCGGCCGGGGTCGTCATCGGGCACGACCCGCAGCACCGGCCGTTCAGCGGCCCGCGCGGTCTCGGCTGCCTCGGTGGTGGCCTCCCACAGCTCGGTCACCTGACGGACCAGCCGGGCGGCTTCCACTTCCGAACCGAGCAGACCCGCCACCCCGAGCGCGTCGCGCGCCTGGCCGAGCGTCCCGGCCGCGTTGCCCAGCAGCCCGGCCGCCACCCCGAGCGTGTCCGCGCGCGTCACCCTGCTGCTCCCACCAGGTCACCGGCCGTGGCCGACCAGCCGCGCGGGCGAGCCCGGGGCAGTGCACCCGGGCGCAGTGCGCTGCAGACCTCCACGACGACCCCGCGTACGTTCCCCCGCCACGCGGAGTGAGCGCCCGCGCCGGTGTCCTCGCAGGTCGGCAAAGCCGGGTAGTCCGCAGGACCCGCCAGCCCCAGCAGGTGAGCCACCGTCTCGGCGTGGAACGGGTCGGGCACCTCCACGACCACCGAGCCCGACGAGAACCGGGTCACGGTGCCGATCCGGCAATCCCCGACCAGGTCCACCACGTACGCGGCAACCCGAAGCCCTGCCCCCACCGAGGGGGCGGCAGCGTCAGCCACCGCCACCCCGGCAGCCCGGGAGCTGTGCGCGCCCGGCATCAGGCCGCAGCCTTCGCAGCCGAGCCGCCCGCCGTCGCGTCGACCTGCTTGCCATCGATCGACGCGATGCCCTCGGCCTCCCACGAGACCGACAGGCCGTTGTTTCGCCGGTCCACCCGCGCGTTCGCCGTCAGGCCCTCGAACACGATCGGCCGGAACATCCCCGGCGCGGGCTCGGTCATCGCCGGGACCGCGACCTTCACCGTCTCCGTGGAGACCCGCCCCCAGGACTCGGTCTGGTACAGCACCTCCACACCCCACAGGGGCAGCCCCGTGGCCTCGTGCCGCGCCTGGTTCTCACCCGGCCGACGCTTCCCGTCCGCCGTCTCCACCCACTCCGGCATGGCCTCCACCACGCCCGTCGCCGCCATCTGCTGCCTGCTGCTGTCCACCGCAAACGTCGCCATCGCGATCACTCCTTGACTGTCCGTGTTGTTCACTGGCTTGAACCAGTGATTCCACTCTGACAGGCTCGAACCAGTTCCGTCAAGAGGTGGCTTGAACCAGTTCGCAAGGTGGTTTGAACCAGGGCCACTACAGTCGAGCTATGACCACGCAGAACCGCAAGGATCACGCCGATTACGCGGCGGCTAAGGAGATCGCCGCCCAGCTCCGCAGCGAGATCACCCAGGGCCGATATGGGCCGGGGGACCGACTCCCCTCACAGCGCAAGCTGGCCGAGCAGCACAACGCCGTGCGAGGCACGGTCGACCGCGCCATCCGCATCCTCGTCGAGGAAGGTCTCGCCATCACGGAGTGGGGGCGGGGGACGTTCGTCCGGCAACAGCCGCGATGGATGCGATTCGGCCGACGGCGCTACTCCCGCGCGATGCGCACGTTCAACGACCTCGGGCCGTTCGGCGCGGAGGCCGCAGCTCAGGGCAAGGAGCCGTTCGTCGACACCGCCGCCATCGACCGCATTCTCCCTCCGTCCGACGTCGCCGAACGCCTGGAGATCTCGCCGGACACGGAAGTCGTCCGCCGCGAAAACTGGTACTACGCGGACGCCGAGGCGCTGCAGCTCGGCGTGACCTTCTCCCCCTGGTCGATCGTCGAGGGAACCCCGGTCAGCCACTCCGCCGACATGGGCCCGGAGGGCATCTACGGCCAGTTCGAGCGCCAGGGCTATCCGATCACCTTCATCCGCGAGGAGATCACCGCACGGATGCCCAACCCCGATGAGTCGATCCGCCTTCAGATCCCGCCGGGCGTCCCCGTCATCGACCTGTGGCACACCGGGTACGACGACCAGCGCCGCCCGTTCGAGACAACCCACTTCGTGATGCGAGCCGACTACTCCGCGCTCGACTACGACATGCCTGTGGAGGATTGACCATGCCCGTCACCATCAGGCCCCGTCACGATGCCGACATCCCGGCTCTCGCCGCCGCACTCGTACGCGTGCACGCGCTGGACGGCTATCCCGTCGAAGGCGTAGCCGACCCCGAAGCATGGCTACGTCACCCCAACGAAATGCAGAGCTGGACCGCAGTCGACGACGGGACACCGATCGGGCAGATCACTCTTTCCCGCGCAGTTCCCGACGACGACGCCGCCCGCATCTGGCACGAGCAGACTGGCGGCGACGTTGAGCGCCTGGCGATCCCCGTCCGGCTCTTCGTCGACCCCGAACACCGAGGCAGCGGCGCGGGCCGACTTCTCATGGAAGCCGTAACCGACTTCGCCCGGATCCGAGGACTGGCCATCGCATTCGACGTGATGACCAAGGACCGTGCCGCAATCCGGCTCTACGAACGGCTCGGAGCTGAACGACTCGCGGACATCACGCACCACTTCGGCGATGGGCTCACCGAACCGGCGGCCGTCTACGTCATCGGCTAGCACTGCCGAATTGACCTCTAAGGAATCAAGGCGCGCCTGACGGCGCGCGGGCCGTCCGGCCGGCAGGGGCCCCGCGCTCCGGGGGCCCCGCGCTCCGGGCCGCGGGCGGCCCTGCGCGCACCCCACCGCGCACCCCTGACGGCCTACCGGCCCCGCACACGACGAAGGCGACCCCGACAGTCGAGGTCGCCTTTCGTTATGCCTCCGGCGGGCACCTGCTGGAGTCAAGAGGATCGAGGGACGGCGCCCCTGCCCTCCGTCGTCCGTTGACCCGGCGCACGACGCTGACAGCGAACCCCGCACGGCCGCAAGGCCCGGCCCACCGACCCGGCATCACCGCCGTCAGGCCGCTAGGGCCGGGCCTTGCACCCGCACGAGAACCGCCGTCCACGACGAGCCCCGCGCCAACGGACGACGGAGGACAGGGACACCGAGGCCGGACACATGGCAGGGTCACAGACCCGCGAGGCGAGTTGTGTAACAGAATCGCGGGACGTTACACGGAGGTTCCACACGAGGCCGCAAGACGCCGAAAAATGCTGCGGAACGTCGAGCGTCCCCGGAACGGCCTCAGCCCCGGTTTCCCGCGCTATTCCGCCGTTCGAGCCTTCGCCGGAAGACCGATCTCCCAGAATTCAATCGTCTGCAGCACCCAGAACACCGCGAACAGGAGCAGCAGCAGCGCCTCGACCGTGAACAGGGTCTGCGGCGGAAGCGCCCAGCCCGACGCCCGGAACCCGAAGTGCACCCCGAGGCCGACGATCAGCACCGCCAGCATCGCGACCGCGACGACCCGGTAGGTCCGGCGGTACCGATCCGGGCTCAGCCCGCGCGTTCGCTCGTCCGGTCCGCTCGTCACCGCGACGTCCCTGCCGTTCACCCAGGCGACGGCGATCAGGCACAGGAACAGCAGCACCGCCGCGACGTAGTGGGCCCAGCCCAGGAACGACGTCGGCCACGCCAGGTGCCAGCCCGCGACGACCGCCCAGACGGCCCAGGTCGCCCACAGGTCCCAGCCGTCGCGGCGCACCAGGTGGCGGCGGCGCGGCCAGGTGGCGAGCACGAGCACGGCGAGCCCGGCGATCAACAACGCCCCGACGTTGTTCGCCACGCGCTCGGGCACCTCGAGGCAGTACGGCTCGCCCGCGCACGCGTCGGGCCGGAGCGGAGTGGGTACCACCCCCGCCAGGAAGGCCATCATGCCGGCGAAGTTCAGCAGCACGTCCTCGCCGTCGCGGCCCTTGATGGCGATGAGGCAGAGGCCCACGACGACGGTCACCCCCACGAGGATGTTCTGTACCGGCGTGTAGAAGTAGGTACTGATCGAGGCGAGCCACCATTCCTCGCCGGGCCCGGCGGAGGCCCGGTCCGCCGAGATCTGCAAGGCCAGCGCCGCGAACAACGCCAGCACCATCGAAACGATCCCCACCCGCAGATAGCGGTACGTGAGGCTGACCCCCTGCGTCTGCGCCATGGGCCCAAGATGCCACATGTCGTAAAGAACCGACATTGGGAGGGCGGTCCGCGGCGGAACTTTCCTCCCCAAGCCAGGTTGCCCACGGACTGCCTGGCGAGAACGCGAAGCATCTCCCTGCCTCGGCCCGCCCGCGGCACCCGCGACGCGCTACTCGTTCGCCGGTGCCGTGAACCTCTCCTCGACGTCGCGCGTCAGGGCCCGGTGGTTCCGCAGCACGGCGCCCGTCCAGAGCACGGCGACCGCGCCGAACGTGAAGTCGCCCGCCAGCAGCAGGATCGCCGCCCCGAGTACGACCAGCGAAAGCCCTCCCAGCGTGACGCGCCACCTCGCGAACAGGTAGTAGGCGGCGAGCCGCGCGACGTCCTGGACACGAAAACTGAAGAGCGCCGAGATGACCATGGCGTTCATCGTCCAGAGCGCCAGGACCGCCCCGACCACGATCAGCATCCCCAGATACACCTCGGGCACGGCCGCGAGGATGCTCACGCCGTCGCCGGCCAGCGCGCCTCCGTCGCCGACGACACCGGCACCCAGCCCGCCGATGGCCACGAAGATCAGCCCCGGGATCGCCATGCGGAGTGCGTCCGCCCAGTTCAGGCGGTAGCCGCGGAGGAACGAGCGCGCCGGCGTCAGCGCGTCGGCGCGCTTCCGGTCACGCAGCGCGAACAGGCCGGCCGCGAACGCCGGCGCGAGCGGCGCCAGGCACAGCGCGAGAACGGGGGCGTTGCCCGGCGAACTCTCCAGGAACTGGATCGGCAACGCACCCGGCAGCGCCGCCACGATCATGAGCACGCCCGTGACGAGATACCAGTAGATGGCATTTGTCACGCGCGCGAGCGGCCCGGTGCCGAAATTCATCTCCGACGCCGGCCGCCGGTCCCCTTCCCCGGTCATGTCCCCCTGGTCCCATCCCCTCAGTCGCAACGTTCGTGCACGATAGCCCGATATGCCGACGGGAGACTCGGCGTTCGGGGGCACGTTATCGAGATGGAATCGCGCGTGACCGAACTGTCATCAATCCCGGCGACGACGCCGCCGCGACGGACGCGGATCACCTGTCCCGGGCGTCCGATCACCCGTCCCCGGCGTCCGGTCACGGCCCCGATCCCGTTCCGCGGACCCCGTCCTCCCGCAGGACGACGACCTCGGTCGGCGCGAGGACGAGCGCCTCACCCCGGACGATCCGCCGTCCCGTGAGGAGGTCGGTGCCCGACGCGTGCGCCGGGACGCGGACCTCGTCCGTCCCGTGGTTGAGCACGAACGACGAGCGCTCGCCGTCCCGTTCCCGGACCGCGAGCTCGACGTCCGGCCAGGCCGCGTACGGGCCCACGAGCTCATGCCGCTCGAGCACGTGGCGCACGACCCGGCCGACGCCGTCGTCGTCCAGTGCCGTCCCGACGTACCAGGCCTCACCGCCGGCGACACCGTCCGGGCGATGCCGGGTCACGGCGGGTGCGCCGGCGTAGAAGTCGGCCCCGTAGGTGCCGACGGTCTCGGCGCCGTCGGGCACGATCACCTCGAAGACGAGCGAACCGTCGACGACGACGGCATTCAGCTGACCCCCGCCCCCGGAACCGTCGGCCGGTCCTGTCCGGACGCTTCCCGGGCCGCCGGTCGCGACACGCTCGGACTCGTCGGCCCCGGGCAGACGCAGCGTGATCGGATTGACCACCCCCGGCTCGCCGGAGTCCGTCTCCTCCACGCGTATCCCGAAGACCCCGGCCAGCGGGCCGGGGACGTCCATGAGGAAGGCGTTGTCGTCCTCGTCGACCCGCCCGCTCCAGAACGTCGCCAGGACCGAACCCCCGCGCGACACCACCGCCTGGAGACGCGCGGCCACGTCCCCCTTCAGCAGGTGCAGCAGCGGCGCGACCACGACGTCGTACCCGGTCAGGTCCGCGGACTGCGGGACGACGTCGACCTGGGCGCCCGCCTGCCACAGCGCGCGGTAGTACGCGAGCACGACGGCCGGGTACTTCACGTGCCGGTTGAGCCCGTCGGTGATCTCGGCGGCCCACCACGAGTCCCAGTCGAACAGCAACGCGACGCGGGCGGGCGTACGCGCGCCGAGCACCGCGCCGCCGAGCTCCTCGAACTCCCGCCCCAGTTCGGCGACCTCGCGGAAGGCCCGGGTGTCGGTGCGGCCGGCGTGGTCGAGGACGGCGCCGTGGTATTTCTCGCACGCACCGCGCGACTGCCGCAGCTGGAAGTACAGGACGGCGTCGGCGCCGTGCGCCACCGCCTGCCAGGACCACAACCGCAGCACACCCGGCCGCTTGACCGGGTTCACGTCGCGGGAGGCCGTGATGGTCGGCGTCTGCTCCATGACCCAGAACGGCGCACCGTCCTTGAGACCCCGCATGAGGTCGTGCGCGAGCGCCATCCGGGCGTGCTCGCGTGGCCCGGGCGGGTAGTTGTCCCAGGACGCGAAGTCGAGGTCCGCCGCCCAGCGCTGGTAGTCGATGGGCCGGAACATCCCCATGAAGTTCGTGGTGACGGGCGTGCCCGGGTCGTGACGGCGGATCGCGGCCTTCTCGTCGCGGAAGTTACGGAGCATGGCATCGGACATGAACCGCAGGTAGTCGAGGGTGATGCCCTGGAACGCCGTGTGGTCCGGCCCGCGCCAGTGCTCCGACAGCGCGCTCGGCGGGACGATCTGCTCCCAGTCGCTGAACAGGTGCGACCAGAACATCGTGTTCCACGCCTCGTTCAGCCGGTCCAGCGTGCCGTACCGTTCGCGCAGCCAGCCGCGGAAACCGGCCGCACAGTTCTCGCAGTAGCAGGCGCCGCCGTACTCGTTGCCGACGTGCCAGGCCACCAGGCCGGGCGTGCCCGCGTACCGCTCGGCGATCCGGTCCGCCAGCGCCGCCGACATCCGCTGGAACACCGGCGACGACGGGCAGGCGTTGTGCCGCTGCCCGTACACGTGCCGCCGGCCCTCGAAGTCGGTGCGGTTCACCTCGGGGAACCGGTGGGAGAGCCACGGCGGCAGGGCGCCGGTGGCCGTCGCCAGGACGATGCGGGCGCCGGCCTCGATCGCGCGCCCGACGATCGCGTCGAGCCAGGAGAAGTCGTATGTGTCCTCGTCCGGCTGCAGGTGCGACCACGCGAACACGTTCAGCGTCACCGTGTCGATCGCGGCCTTGCCGAACGCGGCGTAGTCCTCCTCCCACACCTCGCGCGGCCACTGCTCGGGGTTGTAGTCGCCGCCGTACAGGATCTTGCCGGTGGCGGGGATGGTGGTGGCTGTGAGGGCGGTGGCTGCGATCCGGGCCGTCATGCGGGCGTCCTCCCGAGGATGCGGGCGTCGTCGAGCCAGGACGGCGTCTCGTCACGCACCACGTCGATCTCGACGAGGGTCACGCCGTGCCGCCCGAGCGTCAGGTCGAGGTCGACGCGCCCGGCGCCGTCGTGCCCGGACACGATGGGGGCCGACGCCGCGGTCCGCCGCGGCTCCGCGGTCTCGCGCAGCAGGTCGAGCTGCCGGGACGACGGCGAGGCCGGGCGTCCCATCTCACCCCAGGCGTGCCAGACGTTGCCGTGTTCGACGTCGACGTCGTGGCGCAGGAGGAAGGCGCGGGCGGGCGTCGTGGCGAGGCCGGCTGCCGATCCGGCGGCGGAGCCGGACGGCACGTCCGATGTGGCCGAGCCCGAGCCCGCCGTCGGACCCGAGTCCGCGCCCGTCGTCGTCGTCGGCGACGAGACCGACAGGACCGGGACACTGAGCCGCACCTCGTGACGGTCCGGCTCGTCCGGTGCGTCCGAGCCGCCCACCGGCTGCCACGCGAGGACGGTCACCCTGCCCGACGCCGGATCGCGGGTGACCAGGTGGTCCGCGCCGCGGGCCAGCACCTCGCCGCCCATGCGTGCCATGAAGGCGTACAGGTGATAGGTCGGCTTCTTGAGCTGGCGGTGGGTGAGCATGCCGAACCCGCCGTGGAGGATCGAGGTCGGGATGCCGACCTCCTCGAAGACGTCGCTGAACGTCCAGTAGGCGAACGAGTCGACGAGGTCGCCGCCGCCGGCGAGCACGGGTGCGAGGTAGGCGGCGTTGTAGGCGGTGTCGTGGACGGGGTTGTCGGGCCGGTAGGACGAGTTGAACTCCGAGACGTGCGCCGGCAGGTCCGCCAGCGGGGTGCCGGCGAGCAGTTCCTTGGGGCGGGCGAACTGGTCGAGCAGATTCCGCGGGGGCTTGAGCGTCTGGTAGACGCCGAACGGCACGTGCTCGGCAGGGCCGGTGGTGTAGGCGTGGAAGGACGTGAAGTCGATGGGCACGTCCCGGGACGTGACGAACTCGGCGAACGGCTCCCACCAGTCGTCGGCGCCGGGGGAGAGGACCGGTCCGCCGACCGGCAGGGACGCGTCCACGTCCTTGATCGCGCGTGCGGTCACCTCGTAGAGGCGGAAGTAGGCGTCCTGGTCCGCGTCCTTCCAGAACACGTCGAGGTTGGGCTCGTTCCACACCTCGATCGGCCAGGTGCGGACCTCGTCGAGGCCGTAGCGGTCGACGAGGTGCCGCAGTACCGCCCGCACCAGCCGGGCCCATTCGGCGTGGTCGCGGGGCGGGGTGATGTTGCCTCGCCACCAGAACACGGTGTCCGGGCCGGAGGCCAGCGCCTCGGGCATGAAGCCGAGCTCCAGGAACGGCTTGATGCCGAGGCTCAGATAGGCGTCGACCACCTGGTCGACATAGGTGAACGCATAGCGCGTGCCCCGGTGGCCCGCCACGTCGAAGGGGCGGTGGACGCCGGCGTCGTCGGACAGGAGGCCGTGCCCGCGGATGTACCGGAACCCGATCTCCCGTTGCACCAGGGCGAGGGAGTCCTGGTAGTCCTGGCGCAGCGCGAGATTGAAGCGTCCGGTCCCGACGCACGCCCGCCAGGCGTCACCGAGGGTGCCGATGGATCCGGCGGGCACGACAGTGCGGTTCATGGGTCTCCTTGATCGGTGCAGATGAGTTGTGGCGGCCTGTGCTCGTGCGGTCGGTCCGATGTCGTGTGATCGGTTCCCCGGGGAACCGACCTCGCGACATCGGACCGACCACACACCCGACCGCCCCGGCTGGGGATGGGTTACTCCGTCACGCCGGCCGCCGCGTTCGCGCGGTCGACGTACTCCTGCATCCCCGCGCCCTCGAGCTCCGAGACCCAGGTGTCCCAGTCGTCCATCGAGCGGTCACCGAGGATGAACTGCGCGGTGGCCTGGAACGTCATGTCCTGCAGCGTGGTCTGCTGCAGGCCCGCCTGCTCCTGCTCGATCTCGTCGTAGGCGACGGCGGGCGGGATCTCCAGCTCCTCCTTGACGGCGTTCATGTTGTCGATGTACTCGACCGCCTCGTCGCTGCGCATCGACATGTCGAGGTCCTCGGTCGAGCCGTGGGCCAGCGACCAGACGCCGTTGTAGTAGCCGAAGTCGCTGTTGAGCAGCTTCGGCGCGCCCGCGTTGAGCGCGCCCCAGGTGACGTCGTCGACGAGGACGCGCTTGTCGCCGTCCCGCTCGAACGTCTCGCCCTCGACTCCCCACTTGGCGAACTCCAGGCCCTCGTCCGAGTAGTACAGCCAGTCGACGAACTGCAGCATCGCGAGGAAGTGGTCGGACTCGGCGGCCTGCGCGGAGAACATCAGGCCGGACTCGCGGCGCGTGCCGCCGGCGATGTAGTCGCCGGCCGGGCCGCCCGGGACGGTGAGCAGAGCGATCTCGGCCGTGTCGTCGCCGATCTCCGCGAAGGCGTCGCGGTACTCCAGGATGACCTGGTCGTTGGAGCCGATCGCGGCGGCCTGACCGGACGCGAACTTCTGCTCGGCCTGGTCGTCCTCCTGCGTGAGTGCCTCGGGGTCGAGGAGGCCGTCGGCGACGAGACCGGCGAAGTAGCCCACCAGGTCTCGGTACTCGTCGGAGCCGCCCGCGTACTCGTACACGCCCTCGTCCTGGTTCCACTGCAGGCCCAGGCCGTAGCCCCAGCCCGCGACCGTGCCGAAGTTCGGGGCCGCGGCGGAGAGCGTCGCCTCGATCGGCCCGTTGATGGACCAGCGGTCCGTCATCGGGTAGTCGAGCTCGGGGTTCTCCTCCTGGATGATCTCCAGCTGCTCGGCGAACTCGTCCCAGGTGGCCGGGTGCTCGAGCCCGGCGTCGTCCCACAGGTCCTGCCGGATCGCGATCGTGTACGCGCCCGGGATCGTGACCTCGTGGATCCCCGGGATCATGTAGTACTTGCCGTCTTCCTGCTTCTGGGCGTCGATCTCCGCCTGCAGGCCCCACTCCTCGACCTTCTGCTGGAAGTTCGGCATGTACTGCACGTAGTCGGAGATCGGCAGGAGCGCCCCGCCGCTGACGAACTGCGACTCGTCGCCCGGGTACGTCACGGGCATGATCTCCGGGGCCTCGCCCGACGAGATCAGGACGGAGCGGCGCTGCTGCATGTCCTCCAGCGGCACGTTCTCGAAGTCGAACGTGACGTTCTGGTTCTCCTCCAGGTGCTGGAGGATCGGCCAGTCCTCCTGGAAGGGGTAGTTCGGGTGGTCGCGGTACAGCAGGCCGAACTGCAGCGGCTCGGTCGCCGTGAACGTCGTCCCGGCCTCGAAGTCCTCCATGTAGCCGATCTGCGACTCCATGTCGATCTCGCCGGCGGCGGCGCCGTCGTCGTCCGTGCCGCCCCCGCCGCACGCTGCGAGCGTGACGGTCAGGGCGGTCGCGGCGGACGCCGCGACGGCCTTGTTCCGTGTGATTCTCATTGTTCTCCTCCGGTGTTCTGAACCACGTCGTTCGTGACGCACCCGGTGGGTGACGCCGTCTGATGAATCGTTTTCGGTCGGGGAATCCGTGGTGTGCCGTGTCATGCTCGGGCGTTGGGTGTGGTGATCGATGCCCGACGACGGCGCCGGGCGGGCGGAGCCGCCCGGCGCGGCTCAGCCCTTGACCGAGCCGAGCATCACGCCGGTGACGAAGTACTTCTGGACGAACGGGTAGACCGCGATGATCGGGATGACGGTCAGCAGCATCGTCACGGCTTTGAGGTTCGATCCGATCTGGACCTCCTCCATGCCGGCTTCCCGCCCGGCGCCCGAGGCCCCGGCCAGGAGGTTGCGCAGGTACAACGTGACCGGCTGCAGCTCCGCGTCGCTCAGGTAGAGCATCGCGGGGAACCAGGAGTTCCAGAAGAAGACCGCGTAGAAGAGGATCATCGTCGCGATGACCGCCTTCGACAGCGGCAGCACGATCCGGAAGAAGATCCCGTAGGTCGTCATCCCGTCGATGGCCGCCGCTTCCTCGAGCTCGCTGGGGAAGTTCTCGAAGAACGCCTTCATCACCAGGAGGTTGAACGCGCTGATGGCGTTCGGGACGATGATCGCCCAGATCGTGTTCTTGAACCCGAGGTTCGTGATCAGCAGGTAGTTCGGGATCAGGCCGCCGTTGAAGAACATGGTGACCACGACCATCGCGATCACGATGCCGCGGCCCTTGAGGTGCTTCTTGGCCAGGGCGTAGGCCATCGTGGTGGTCAGCACCATCGCGATCGTCGTCCCGCCGACCGTCTGGATGATCGTGTTGCCGTACCCGGTCCAGAAGCGCTCCTGCTGCGCCAGCCACTCGAGGGTCGTCAGGTTGAAGCCGCGCGGCCAGAGGTTCACCTGCCCGGCCATGATGTAGCCCTGCGAGCTGAACGCCTTTGCCGCCAGGTTGATGAACGGGTACAGGGTGACCGCGCAGATGATCACGAGCACGCAGGCGTTCACGACGCGGAACACGGTATAGCTCGCCGTGTCCTTGACGGTCCGGGGAACCTCCCGGACGCGGGCGATGTCGGGGACGGTGTTGTCGGCGGTCACCACAGGGAAGCTCCAACCGTGCGCTTCGCGATCACGTTCGCGGAAAGGACCAGGGTCAGGCCGATGAGGGCCTCGAACAGGCCGATGGCGGCCGCGTAGGAGAACGACCCGCTGTTGATGCCCACGCGGTACAGGTAGGTCGCGATGACGTCCGCCGTCGGATAGGTCAGCGGGTTGTACAGCAGCAGGACCTTCTCGAAGCCGACGGCCATGAACGTGCCGATGTTCAGGATGAGCAGCACGACGATCGTCGGGCGGATGCCGGGCAGTGTGATGTGCCAGGTCTGCTGCCAGCGGTTGGCGCCGTCGATCCGGGCGGCCTCGTAGAGCTGGTCGTCGATCGTGGTGAGCGCGGCGAGATACAGGATGGTGCCGAAGCCGACCGTCTGCCAGATCTCCGAGGACACGTAGATCTGCCGGAACCACGCCGCTTCCTGCATGAAGGAGATCGGGTCGCCACCGAACCCCGAGATGATCTGGTTGACCGTGCCGTTGATCGCGGTGAGCTCGAAGACGAAGCCCGCCACGATGACCATCGACATGAAGTGCGGCAGGTAGGTGATGGTCTGCGTGATCTTCTTGAAGCGTCGCGACCGGAGCTCGTTGAGCATCAGCGCCAGCGCGATCGGCAGCGGGAACACGACGATCAGGGTCAGCGCGCCCAGGATCACCGTGTTGAAGAAGACCTCCCAGAACTTCGGGTCCTGGATGAACGCCTGGAAGTAGTAGAGCCCGACCCACTCGTCGCCGAACATCGAGCCGCCCGGCCGAAACCGCCGGAACGCCACGACGTTCCCCGCCATGGGCGTGTACCGGAAGATGAGCAGGTAGATGATCGGCAGGATCAGGAAGGTGTAGAGCCGCCAGTCCCTGCGCAGCGCGCGTGCCCACGTGTCCTTGTTCCGCAGTTGTTGCGGCGGGCGTGTGTCACCGCCGCGGACCGCGACCGGGGCGCCGGCCGGCGGGCCCTCTCCGCGGGCCGGCGGCGCGGCCTCGACCGTCCCCGTCTCTGGTGCCATCGATCCCTCCGGTCACCACGGTGTGACTCGCGCCCCTGGGAGGGCCGCAGCACCACGCCGTCGTGGATAACGTTTTTCGAAACTATCGGCATCTGCGCCGATAGCCAAGGCATTGGTCGGGACAGTAGGCGGACAGCGGTTGCCGAGTCAAGGGCCGGTGCGGCCTCTCCGGGTCACGATCCCGTATCGTTCCGCTAAGTTTCCGTCAGGAGTTGGTGTACGGTCGTCTCGAAAGTTGCGTGAGTTGATTTCGAGAGAGGTGCCGCCCGAGATGGCGCGAGCAGAGGCCGGGGCCGCCGCGAGGCCCGGGGCGGGTGGTCCCACGATCGCCACCATCGCCCGCGAGGTCGGGGTGTCCGTGCCGACCGTCTCCAAGGTGCTGAACGGGCGGGCCGACGTCGCCGCGGCCACCCGCGCCCGGGTCGAGGCGGCGCTCGAGAAGCACCAGTACCGGCGCCGCCGCGCGGTCTCCGCGCCGACGGCGGCGGGCCTGATCGATCTGGTCTTTCACCGGCTCGGGTCGGCCTGGTCGATGGAGATCATCCGCGGCGTCGAGGTCGCCGCCGCGGCACACCGCGTCAGCGTGATCCTGTCCGAGCTCGGCGGCGAGCACCGCCCCCCGCAGGACTGGCTCGACACGACCATGTCGCGCCCGCCCCTCGGCGTGCTGCTGGTCGCGGCCAACCTGACGGACGCGCAGCACCAGCAGCTCGACCGGCGCTCGATCCCCTACGTCGTGATCGACACCGACGGCGAACCGCCGCCGGACGTCCCGTCCGTGGGCTCCGACAACTGGAACGGCGGGCTGGTCGCCACGAGACACCTGCTGGGCCTGGGGCACCGCCGGATCGCGTGCATCTCCGGGCCGGGCGACATGCTGTGCAGCCGGGCGCGGATCGACGGGTTCCGGTCCGCGCACGAGGAGGCCGGCGTCGCCCACGACCCCTCGCTCGTGGTGAACGGGAACTTCTACGTGGAGGCGGGGTACGAGTACGGCCTGCGGATGCTCTCGGCGCCGGACCGTCCGACGGCGATCTTCGCCGGCTCCGACATGCAGGCGATCGGCGTGCTCCGGGCCGCGCACGAGCTGGGTCTGAGCGTGCCGCGCGACCTGTCCGTGGTGGGGTACGACGACCTCCCGCTCGCCTCATGGGTGTGGCCGCCCCTGACGACAGTGCGCCAGCCCCTCACGGAGATGGGCGCGGCGGCGACGCGGATGCTCTTCGAGATGACCGCGGGCCGTGCCCCGGCGGTCCCCCGCCTCAACCTCTCGACGGACCTGATCCTCAGGGAGTCGACGGCGCCGCCGCCGAGCGGGTGAAGTATGGTCACGTTCAGGTAACGGCTTTTCACCCGGCGCTCTGGTGGCCGCGAGTCCGATCTTCTGGGAAAGCGCTCTCGACGAGCTGATCGCATCGTTCCGATCACCGTATGTGGCGTCTTCTCAGTTGTTCCCGAAGTTGCCCAGCTGTCGATTTCTTGGTCTAGCATCCCGATTTGCGTGCCTCGAGCATGGGGTGTGCTGGATGACTTCTTGATCGAGGCGGGAGCCGACTTCATGCAGGTGCGTCGACAGCTCACGGGTGCGTGGGAGCGCACCCGCCATCGTGTTCGTCCGCAGGGGCTTACGCATCGGCCGGTGACGCACTAGTCGGGCTGGCGACGGCTGGCGTCAGTAAGGGGGCGACGAGCCTCGCCGAACGCGCTGGAGGTTCACTCGGGGCTTCCGATGCGATCATTCAGATCGGGTCATTCGCTATCGGACAGGCAACAGGAGAGTCGTAGGCATCAATGGTTGAAGGGCTGCAAGATTACCGTGACCCGATTTCGGCGCGCCGGTACCCGAGTTTTACATTCTGGGTATTCCGGGTTGCGGCCATGTTCGCATTCGCGATCCTCCTCGCAGGATTGACCGTCGTTCTGGTTCTGTCGGGGGTGATTGAGGATTCTTCTGCTGCAGGGTTCCTAGTCGCGTCGCTGATGACGGGATCTTCTCCTCTAGGCTTGTCTACAGCGATCTGGCTGATCAACCGATCCGGGATGTGGGCGAAGATCCCCCAGCGAATCCGGGGGCGATCATGGAGGATTGCAACTATATCTGTCCTCGTTTTGGTGTGTGGCTTGTCATTCTTCTTAGCCTTTAATTCCGGGGTCGCTGCAGCAGCCATTGGAGCCGTGGCGGTTATTTCGGCAGAACTGTTTGCGGGTGCGGCATTCTCTGGCATAGGACAGGTGTCTAAACCATCAGATCAATAAGCTGTTGGTGGCCGGTGTGATGGGTATACAGATCGCCGAGTCTTCCAATTGCTGGTAAGGGGCGGGGCGTGCTCGCCGATGAGAAGGGTTGATCGGCGGGCACAGGTGCGGCGGGAGGGGCTCGGATGACGGGAAGTGGAGTGCCGTTCATCGTCCTCGTGCTTGCGATATGGATTCCGATGTCCGCGCTCTTTGCATGGCTCGTTGTGGATGCTATAAGGCGGTGGAGGGACCCGTCGAAGTTTGTTGCCATCGATCGAACCCAGGTCGGTGAAGGTAGGGATAGATTGCGCCTTGGCGGCAGAATCGTGCTGCCTGTGTGTGCTACTGCATGGGGTGTTCTTGTCGCCGTCTGGGCCTTTATGATCGACAGGATCGCCCAGGGGTGGGTGAGCCCGACTTCTGGGCCGCCGTACGAGGAGGTGACAGTCGGAATCGCGTCAGTGTCGTTTGCGCTGTCGCTGATGGGCGCTCTACTAGCTTTCTCGATGGGAGCTCTTTCGCGTCCAAGGCTCCTCATTCCCCCCTTATCTGAGAAATGGCCCTAGTTACATGCGTGCGTCACGCGATCGGTCCAAGGGTGAGGATGTGGATGCAATGTATGCGGCAGCGATGGAGGCGTGGCGCCAATCGCGATGATTTTGCACCCTAATCCGCTGTGGCAGATCGCTGATCTTTCGATCCTCCGAATTTGAGAATGGCTCATCCATGAGGCTCCTCGATAGCCCTGGATTCCTGGTTGGCACATTTGTCTCTGGTCTATTTCTCGTTGCCGTGGGGTCTTACGTCCTGTTTCGGCTGACGATACGCCTTGCTGGGCGGGGCGAGGCGTACGATCTTGAGGAGCGGTCGACCCGCTACCGGGATGAGGTTGCTGAGGCTGCGGCACCACTCAGGACCGTGTTTCAGCTGGGGTTCGGCTCCGCTCTGGCCGGTGGATTCATGATCTGGGTTTCGGTCCTCGGTAGGCGGGCACTCGACAATGACCTCGGGAGCTGGTGGATTGCTGCAGTTGCATTTATGTGGCTGTGGGCTGTGATAGAACGCTGGTTCGCCTGGCCAGCGCTATTGTGCCTGAAGCGCGTGACGTGAAGGGCATATTTTTTTGCGCGTCGAGCGAAAAAGCGAGCGATCGGGAAGGGTGGCGACAATGAGCCCGACGACGAAACCAAGCCAGTTTCGTGTTCCTGGGATGTTTGTCTTTGCAATCCGTTGGATTGCATGCTGGACTCGTCTTATTCGGCGTAATTGAAGACTCTCCGACGGCAGGTTATGGCATGGCCATGGTTACTGCTGGAGCCTCTCCAATGGGGGTGTCAACCGCAGTTTGGCTGACGAATCGCTCCGGGCTCTGGCCCAAGGTCCCCGGGAGCCTCCGGAAGTGGGGTTGGCGGACGGCTTCGGCGACCGCCCTTGTGGTGTCCTGCGCACTGGTATTTCTCGTCGTGTCTCACGGAGGTGTCGCGTCAGTCGGGGGTCTCGTGCCAGTCGTTCTTGCTCTCGAGTTTTGCGTGGGAATGGCATTCTCTGGAATAGGTCAGCACTCGAAGACTGCCCAGGACGCAGGGGATGGCCAAACGCCGAGGGTCCCGTGAGTCGTATCTTCATCGACGGGGCCTCGGCCAGATCATGTCTGTAGGGATGTGGTGGTGGCCCTAACCGTCGACTATGCCCGGGCCCTGGCTCAGCTGCCGAGGGCGATGTCGGTGATGGTGTTCCATTGGTACATCTGGTTGTCGCGGTTGAGGCGGATGAGTTGGACCGAGTGGATGGGGATGGTGACGGGTTCGAGGTTGCGTAGTTCGGTGAGGCGTTCGCGCAGGGGTGGGGTGGGGGCGTCGGTGTTGGAGTAGGCGATGGAGACGTGTGGGCGGAACTCGGGGGTCTCGGGGATGGTGTTCCAGACGGTGCCGATCGCGTCGCGGATCGTGTCGCGCACGGCGTGGACTGCTGCCCAGGGCCGTACCAGCAGGCCGGTTGCTTCGTCGTCGCCTTCGATGGGGCCGAGGGTCATGTCGAAGGCCGGGACGTGGGAGAGTCGGCCGGTCGCTTCCTGGACGATGGCGTGGACGTCGGTGTCGGCGACTTCGTCGGTGAACCCGAGGCCCTGCATGGTCAGGTGGAGCCAGCGTTGCGGGATCGGGTCGAGGGCAGCGATGCCGTCGAGCCGGTCGTGCAGGTGGGCGACGAGGTCGTGCAGCGGCTTTGAGCTCTGGTTGTCGAAGGTGATGTGCCAGGTGTAGAAGGAACGTCCCTGGCGCCAGCCCGGCCGCCACCACCAGTGGTTCACCAGCCGTTCAAGCCGGCTGAACTCGGCCCACCGCTCCTGGAAGCTCGCCAGTTCCTGCGACGCCATTCATGCCCTCCGTCTGGTTGCGGGAACGGTCCGTGACCAGCTCACGGACGTCTCGGACCTCGGGTAGAGCCTGCCACGGCTGCGCGGCCTGGAGGAACTGCGCGGCGCGTTGTTGGGCCGGGAACGGCAGCACACCGGCGACTTCCACAGCTTCGCGGACCAGACTTGTTGCTCGGTCGATGTCCCGGAAGCCTGGCTGCAGAAATCCCGTGGCCAGGTCGAGCCGAGTCATGGCCCACGGCCCCGGCGTTTCGGTTCGGTCGAACATCGGCAACGCGATGTTGGCGTAGTGTTCCACCCTTGCCACGTCACCGACTGTCAGGAACGCCGTCGCCGCATTTCCTGCCGTGCGGGCACGGCAGTACATGCCCGTGGTGAGGCTTGGGGTGAGTGGCTCGGCTGCGCCGGGCTGGTCCTCGACGACCGTCCAGGCATGATCGACGGCTCGCTCGACGCCGTCGGTATCGCCCATCCGGGCGAGCGCACGCGCGACTCCGTTGACCGTCAGTCGGACCGTATGCACTCCGTCGGGAGCGCGATCCAGGCCGTCCTGCGCATAGGCCAGGGCATCGAAGATCCTGTCGTCGTAGTACTCCACGAGGCTCTGCGTGGCCCGAGCCCAGGAGACCACCTCCGGGTCTCCCACCGCCTCGGCCAGATCGAACGCCTCGGCGGCGTATGCCCGCGCGACGGGGACGCGTCCTTGGTCCAGCGCGATCGCGGCCTGGGCGCCGGAAAGCTGGGTAGCGACGGTGAACAAGCGAGTCCCAGTCGCCGGTTTGTGCGCACGCGTCAAGAGCGGATGAACGTAGCGTCGCAAGTCGTTCGCATGCGACGCGAGAACGTGCGTCGGACTCTTCTCGTCCTGATCGATGATCCAGCGCACCATGTCGGACAGGAACGCGAGTTTCGCCTGGTCAACGCTGGTCGAGGCCAGCCACCGGCGACGTTCCGCGATCTCCGCCAACTCGTCCCCTTCCAGAACAACCCCGGACGGCACAGGAGCACGTTGCGGGGGTTCCGGCGCGGAACGTCCCCTTGGCGTAGGGTAAAAGCCCAGGTCCGCGTCCTGCTGCACGCCGAGGACGGCGCGGAGTGCGTCGCGGTACTCGCGGCCTGGCCAGCGCGCGATACCGCGTTCGTACTTCGCGTACGTGCTCACCGTGAAACCTGAATGTGTGCCGGTGGTTTCCCACAGGTGCAGGTTCACCGCCTCCACGACCTCGGCTCGGCTCATCGGTTTTCCTGGCCTCGTCCGCGAGGGCGTGTGCAGCCGCGCCTGGCGCAACAACGTGTTCGGTGTCGGTTCCATGCCACCCCCCTCACCGGCTACGGCCAATTATTTCGCAGCCGAACCCGAACCCACCATCAATTCGGGCCTGACCGCCTAGATCGACACCCCGGCTTCCAGATCGACACACAGACCGACGTTCCCTACCGCCGCGCCCCACGGCGATGTTGGAACGCATGAACCACGCACAACCCGAACCCCGGAAACCGGCAGCCTCCCGCCGCCCAGTGAAGATCGTCTTCCTGGACATCGACGGCACGCTCTTGCCGGACGGCGGCGATCACGTGTCTGAGCCGACCCGCCGCGCGGTGGCGGCGGCGATCGGGCGGGGGATCCGGGTGGTGCCGTGCACCGGCCGGTCGACGCTGGGCGTGCTGCCGACCGCCGAACAGCTCGGACTCGGTACGGGCTCGATGTTCATCGCCTCCAACGGCGCGGTCACCGCCGAACTGACCAGTAAGCGGTCTCGTCCATTCCAGGTGGTGCGGCAGTGGCTGTTCGACCCGTGGCCCGCGCTCACCGTGGCCATGGCGGTAGAACCGCAGGTGGCCATGGCGGTCGAGCGGGTCGGGGTGGGCTGGCGGGTGAACAAGCCGTTCCCCGCGAGCCGCTTGCGCGGGCTGCAACACATCGTCGATGAGCGGGTGCTGTGGTCGCAGCACACCACCCGCGCCGTCGTGCACGCCCCCGGCATCGCCGCATACGCGCCGCAGATTGAAGGAACGGGATGTACGGCGACCCCGCACGGCTCGAACTGGATCGACCTCACCAAGCCAGGACTGTCCAAGGCGAGTGAGGCGGACGCGCTGCGGCGCCGGTGGGGCATCCACCCCGACGACACGGCCGCGATCGGCGACGGCATCAACGACCGCGCCCTGCTGGCCCAGGTGCGCCACGGGTTCGCCATGGGCGGCGCCCCGCAGGTCGTCAAGGACGCCGCGAACTACATCACCGGTACCCTCGACCACCACGGCGCAGCGGCCGCGCTGGACACCCTGACCCTGTCCACACGGCAGCCCGGGTCACAGGCGAGCGAGTCGACGCCGACCGAGGGGATGCCGACCGAGGGGATGCCAGCCGAGTCGACGCCGGCCGTGACGCGAGTGGTAGTGGCGGGTATGAGGGCGGCTGCCACGGAGACGGTGGCGCGATGAGCGTGTTCGACGGTGAAGAAGACCTCGCAGCCGAAGAGGCTGGCCGCCTCCACGACCCGGCCACACGTGAGCAGCCCCCGCGTCCGTGGCAGGTGGGCGACCGGGTCCGGGTGGTCGACGGTCCCCGGCTGCTGCTCGGCGCGACCGGGATGGTTCTGGAGGTCGATCTGCCGGGCGCCTGGAGTGTGCGGGTGCACATCGATCGGCGCGGGTTCGACCGGGCACGTCTGGCACCCCACGAACTCCGACCCGCAGACCAACCCACCGACCCGCCCGCAGACCAGGTGACGCCATGACGTGGATCCTGATCGGCTACGTCGTCCTGCTCATGGCTTTCCTGGCCGCGCGGTACGCATCGCGAGCACGGCGATAGGCGATCTCATCCCGCCCCCGTCGCGGGACGCCGAATCACCACCTGATCGCCGCCACCTTCACGCCGAACACCGCCACGACCGCCGTCGTACACCTCGAACAGATCGAACGGCTCGGGTACGGCACTGCCGAGGAGACCTGGAGGCCACAGAGACATGCCCCGCACCGCCGTCGCGGTCGGCTACGCCCGCGACGCGACGCAACACCGCCACGTGCAGGGTTACGCCGAAGCGCACGGCTACACGCTGACGCACGTGGTCCACGACCACCGCGACACCGCCACCATCAGCCAGATCGCCCAGCACGCCGCCGAGGCCCGCGCCGAAGTCGTCATCCTGCCCGGCGATGCACTCCTGTCGGCCGCGCGCAGTCGGCTGGAGAAGGAACTCGCCCAGGTGAGCGCTTCGTGCATCGTGCTCGGTGCCCCGAGCTCCCCGGCCCGCGGAGTGTTCGAACGCGTCATCTCACGCCGCGAACTCGACGCCGCCACCCGAAGCAAGCAAGTACAGCCGTTTCCTTAAACGCTTCGGTTCCCCGGGCCGGGTAGTTCGCCGCACCCCACCCCGCTAGGGTGTGGAAGTTCGTGGAAGCGCTCTCATCGAGGAGTCAGCGTGAAGACCAGACAGCAACGTGGCCGCCCAGCAGCCGCGGCCGTGGCGGCACTCGCCCTCACCGGCGTCGTGCTCTCGCCGGCCGCGGCGCAGGCCGAGGACGGTACCGAACTTCTGACCAACCCCTCCTTCGACGGCACCATGGATCCCTGGTGGGTCGCCGGCGGCGTCGAGTTCGCCGCGTCGGCGGACGGGACCATGTGCGGCGTCGTGCCCGGCGGCGGCAACCAGTGGGACGTCATCGTCGGGCAGAGCGGAGTCCCGGTCACCGCGGGGGACACCTTCACCATCAGCGTGACGGCCACCGCCTCCCCGGAGGCCACGGCCCGCGTGATGGTGCCGGACCCGGAGACCGAGTGGCCGCCGCTCTACTACGCGGACATCACCCTCCGCGCCGACGGCCAGACGTTCACCGAGGCCTTCGACATCGCGGCCGACGCCGAGAGCGAGGTGCAGCTCCAGCTCGGCGGTAACGCCGAGGACTTCGAGCTGTGCCTGGACGAGGTCTCCCTGCTCACCGGCGGCGAGGTCGAGGAGTACGAGCCCGACACCGGCCCGCGCGTGCGCGTGAACCAGGTCGGCTACCTGCCGGACGGCCCGAAGAACGCCACGCTCGTGACGGACGCGACGACCGCCGTCGGCTGGGAGCTGCGGGATGACGCCGGGACCGCCGTCGCCTCGGGCGAGACGACGCCGGAGGGCACCGACCCGTCGGCGGGACTGAACGTGCACACGATCGACTTCTCCGACGTCGACGCCACCGGCACGGGCTTCGTGCTCGCCGCCGACGGCGAGGAGTCGTACCCGTTCGAGATCGGCTCCGCGATTTACGACCAGCTGCGCGCCGATTCCCTCGGCATCTACTACACCCAGCGCTCCGGGTACGAGATCGTGCCGGTGGAGGTCGACGGCGAGCAGCTCAAGACCGAGTACGCGCGTCCCGCCGGGCACGTCTCCGAGTTCGGCGGCGACGACGTCAACCAGGGCGACATGGACGTCCCCTGCCTGCCGCCGGAGGGCGCCGTCGACCACAACGGCAACGCACAGTACGGCGCGAACGACCACTACGGCGAGAACGGCTGGATCTGCCCCGACGGCTACACCGTCGACGGCACCGGGGGTTGGTACGACGCCGGCGACCACGGCAAGTACGTCGTGAACTCCGGCATCTCCGTGTACCAGCTGCTGTCCACCTACGAGCGCACCCTGCACGCGGACGTCGTCTCCGACGGCGCGCTCGGCGACTCCACGCTCGTCATCCCCGAGCGGGACAACGGCGTGCCGGACGTCCTCGACGAGGTGCGGCACAACCTCGACTGGATGCTCAACATGCAGGTTCCTGACGGCGTCCGCATGACCATCGACGGCGAGGAGTACGACGCCGGCGGCCTGGCGCACCACAAGCTGCACGACATCGCCTGGACCGGCCTGAACCTCCTCCCCGACGAGGACCCGATGCCGCGGTACGTGCACCGGCCCTCGACGGCGGCGACCCTCAACCTGGCCGCCGCCGCGGCCCAGGGCGCCCGCCTGTACGCCGACTACGACCCGGCGTACGCGGACGAGCTGCTCGACGCCGCGCGCCGGGCCTGGGACGCGGCCTCCGCGCACCCGGACATCATCGCGCCGGACACGAACAGCGTCGATCCCAACCCCGGTGGTGGCCCCTACAACGACGGCAGCGTGGGCGACGAGTTCTACTGGGCCGCCGCGCAGCTCTTCCTCACCACGGGGGAGACCGAGTTCGCCGACGCCGTCCTGTCCTCGCCGTACCACGTGGGCGGCGCCGAGGGGGACATCTGGCGAGCCACCGGCTTCGACTGGGGCTTCACCGCGGCGGCCGCCCGGCTCGACCTGGCGACCGTGCCGAACGACCTGCCCGGCCGGGACGCCGTCGTCGACTCCGTGATCGAGGGGGCGGACCGGCACGTCGCCACGCAGCAGGCCGAGCCGTTCGGCCACGCCTACCACCCGGGCGACTACGACTGGGGCTCGAACCACCAGGTCATCAACAACGCGGTGATCATCGCGACCGCGTACGACCTGACGGGCGAGGAGCAGTACCGGGACGCGGCGCTCGAGACGCTCGACTACATCCTGGGGCGCAACGCGCTGAACAACTCCTACGTCAAGGGTTACGGGACCTACTTCAGCCAGAACATGCACAACCGGTGGATGGCGTCGGCCGACCGGCTGCCGCCGCATCCGGACGGCATGCTGTCGGGCGGCCCGAACTCGGCCATCCAGGACCCGGTCGCGCAGGAGAACCTGCAGGGCTGCGCCCCGCAGTTCTGCTACATCGACCACATCGACTCGTGGGCGACCAACGAGATGACGATCAACTGGAACGCGCCGCTCAGCTGGCTCTCCTCGTGGGCCGACGACATGGCCGACGCCGGCGATGACCCGGTGCCCGAGTGCCTGGCGGACATCGACGTCGTGCACTCGTGGGACGGCGGGTTCCTCGTCAACGTCACCGTCACCGCCGGTACGGAGGCCATCGATGGCTGGGCGGTGGACATGCGGCTGGAACCGGCCGCCGTGGCGCACGGCTGGAACGCGAAGTTCAGCACGTCCGGCTCCGTCACCACCGCGGCCGACGCGGGCTGGAACGGAAGCCTGGCCGCGGGCGGCAGCACGACGTTCGGCTTCATCGGAAGCGGCACGCCGCCGGAGTGGATCGCGCGCGGATGTTCGGTCGCGTGAGGTCGGTCGTGTGAGGTCGGCCGCCTGAGAGCTGCCGCCTGGGATCGACGGAGAGGGCCCGCCTGCCGCTGGGCAGGCGGGCCCTCTCCGTGGGCACTATCTCGGGGCACTATCTCGGCAAGATTCAGCCAAGAGGTCGCCAAGATGTCTTGACGGCATGAACGGGGCATGGTGGACTTCACCCCGGAAAGTGAACGTACACTTTCCGGGTTTCCGCGGTCCTCCTCCGCGTCGTCGGTCACGATCGCCGTACCGCAGGGGCGAGCGTCCGCGCACGTATCCAAGGAGGTCGTTGTCAATGGCGAGAACGAGACCAGGGATGAGGCGTATGGCCGGTCTGGGGGCGCTGAGCGTGTTGCTCTCCTCGACGCTTGCCGCCGTCGGAACCGCTCAGGCGGCAGAAGCCGAGGCGGCAGAGGCTGCGGGAGGCAGCGTGACGGCAGCGGACTTCCCGCCGAACCCGATCGAGAAGCCAGGCTGGCGGCTCGACCGGAACGACGAGTTCAACGGGAGCCTCGACTCGAGCCTGTGGATCACGAACTACCTCGAGTCGCGGACCCCGGAATGGCGCTCCCGGGCCCGCTACACCTTCCGGAACGACGCGCTCGTCCTGCGGATCGACGACGACCAGCCGACGTACTACAGCGACAACCCGATGAAGGTCTCCAGCATCCAGACCGGACAGCGGACGCACCTCCACAAGGACGACCGTTTCGACCACTCGATCCCGACGGACATGAAGTACACCCCCAAGTACGGGTACTTCGAGATCCGTGCGAGGAGCAACGCCCGCAGCGGGTTCCACACGGCGTTCTGGATGATCGGCCGCCAGGACACCTGGGAGCAGCGCGGCGAGCTCGACATCATGGAGCACGCCGGCATCCACGGGCGCAGCAACTTCAACTACAACCTGTTTCCCTGGTCGGACCCGAACCTGAGCCGGGACACCAGCAGCGTCGGTGTCGGGTTCGACATGACGACCGAGATGCACATCTACGCCGTCGAGTGGACTCCGACGCAGCTCAAGCTGTTCGTCGACAACGTCCACGTGCGCACCATCAATCAGTCCCTGGACTACCCCGCCGTGTTCCTCCTCGGCGCGTACGAGAACGCCGGCTGGACCGGCAGCGTCGACCCCAGCGACCCGCGGCCGAAGGAGTTCGTCGTCGACTACTTCCGCGCCTACACGAGCGACGACGGCGGAGGCGGGGACGACCCCCTCGTGAGCGGTGCCACCTACAAGATCAGGAACGTGGCCACCGGGCAGTACCTGGACTCGGAGGCCGACGGCGCGCTCACGCTGGGGGCTCCCCACTCCTACGACGACCAGGACTGGATCGCCACGCAGGACTCCACCGGAGCCTGGGTGCTCGACAACGCCAGGTCCGGCCGCGGCAACCTCGACACCCAGCCGGACGGCGAGGTCATCTGGAACTCCGGCTTCGTCGCCGACGACTCGCGGTGGAGCCTCGAGGAAGCCTCCGGCGGCTTCCGGCTGAACAATCAGCTCGGCGGCCGGGACTACCTGTACGCGTCGAACGGTCGGCCAGTGTGGAACACCGGATCGACCAGTGGCAGCACGGTCTGGGCGTTCGAGCGCCAGTGACCGGCCCGCCGGGACGGGTCGCGCCTGCCGGACGGCGGGCAGGCGCGACCTTTCCGGCGGTTTCGGTTCCCGAGCGGCCGGCCGCTCGACAACACCCGGCCGCTCCCGGGGTTCAGAAGATGGTGCGGCCCTGTTCGTCAGGGATTCCTGACTTCCGGTAGAAGTACGTGTTGATCTGGTCGCGCCACTCGATCGCGCTGCGTCGCTGCTCCGCGAGGCGTTCGGACACACGGCCCGCGAGGCGCGCCGCGTCGTCGTCGGACATCGCGTCGCCGGACAACGAGCCGAGTACCCGCTCCCACGCGGCGACGAACTCCTCCACGCGCTCCACGCCCTCGAAGTGCGTGTCGTAGATGTGCTGGATCACGGTCTTCCCGGAGCGCAGCACGTGCGTGTACGGGACGTGGTGGAAGAACAGGAGCAACTCGTCGGGGCAGGTCTCGAGCGATTCGTAGACCGAGGCCCAGGGCTCCGGGTACAGCCCCGCGTACCCGGTGCCCGTCGCCACCGTGCGGTCCACGCCGATGCCGTCGCGGTCCGCGAAGTGGTAAGTGCCCCACGGCGTGTACTCGTAGCCGTCGACGTCCGGGCCGTAGTGGTGGCCGGGCCGCACCATGAACCCGACACCGAGGGGCGACGTGTACCGTTCGTACGTCTCCCACGACTCGTCGAGGATCGTGTGCAGGGCGTCGACGACGTCGGCCGGTGCTCCGGGGAACGTCAGCGAGATCCACTCGTCGAGCAGGCCGACGGCGTCCGCGGCGGGGTCCCAGGTCAGCCGCCCGTAGGCGTAGAGATTGGCCTGCGCGAACGGGTGACCGGTCCAGAACTCGTCGTCGCCGACATTGGACACGGCCACGATGCCGCCGGAGGGCGCCACGATCCCGGCCACCGACGTCGGCGAGGGGATACGGCTCGCGCTGTCAGCGTCACCGTCGCTGTCCGGACCGGTGAAGTCGAAGTCCAGGATCTCGCTCCACTGGCGGCCGAGGTAGACCGCGTGCTTCTGCTGGCCCGTGTACTCCTGCGTGACCTGGAGCTCCAGGGCGACCCGGGTGCGCGGCATCGCCGCGAGCACCGGAGACGCCGGCTCGCGCACCTGGAAGTCCATCGGGCCGTACTTGACCTGCACGATCACGTTCTCGGCGAACCGGCCGTCCAGCGGCGCGAAGTGGTCGTGCGCCGCCCGTGCCCGGTCGGTGGAGCGGTCGCGCCAGTCCTGGCGGTGGTCGTAGACGAAGGCGCGCCAGTGCACCAGACCGCCGTGCGGGGCGACGGCCTCGGCGAGCATGTTCGCGCCGTCGGCGTGGTCGCGTCCGTAGGCGAACGGCCCGGGCTGCCCCTCGGAATCGGCCTTGACCACGAACCCGCCGAAGTCGGGGATCTGGGCCCAGACGCGGTCGGCGGCGTCGCGCCACCAGTCGGCCACCGCCGGGTCGAGGGGGTCGGACGTGTCGAGCCCGCCCAGCGTCATCGGCGCCGCGAAGGACACCGACAGGTGCACCCGGATACCCCACGGCCGGAACGCCGCGGCGATCCGGGCCACGTGCGGCAGGTCGTCCGTGAGCAGCCGGGCCTCGCGGGCGTGCACGTTGACGTTGTTGATCGCCACCCGGTTGATGCCTGTGGACGCGAGCAGGCGCGCGTACGCCTCGACGCGCGACAGGTCCGCGCGCACCGCGCCGTCGTCGTAGAAGATCGAGCCGCCCGCGTATCCGCGCTCGACCTGCCCCATCACCGCGTGGACGGCGACGTTGTCCCAGTGGTCGAGCATCCGCATCGCGGTGGCGGGCGCGTGCCGCTCGACGAGATCCGGCCCGCTGAACGCGGCCTCCCCGAGTCGCACGACATGAAAGAACCCGTACAGCAGCCCCCGGTCGCAGGCAGCCTCGACGACGACGCTCCCGTCGTCCCGCGACAGGCGGAACGACTCGTCGGCCTCCGGCTCGCCCGCCGCCTCCGGCTCACCGACCACGCCATCCCGCGTGATGGGAACGCATCCACCACGCAGGATGGCGTTGTCGTCGGTCGTGGCGTGGTCGCCGGGGGCCGGGGCGGCGGCCGGCTGCGGGCCGGCGTCGTCCTCGATGATGGTCAGGACGAGGTCGGCGTCGGCCACGCCCGAGCCCGACTCCAGGCGGCTGAACGAGCCGCCGTGGGCCGCGGTGGCCGCCGCGACCTCGGCGGCCACGGTGCCGACCAGCGCGCCGTCGCCGCGGATCGCCACCCTGCGGCGGCCGATCGCCGCGAACGCGGCGTCGGGGAGCCAGGCGGCATGCGGCCGGGCCGGGGCCGCGCCGGCCGGGGGCGACCCGGTGCGTGGCCCGGAGGCATGTGGATCGGGCCGCCGGGCGTCGTCGGGCGAACCGCTGGAGGCGTCGTCGGGGATGCTGTCCGAACTGCTGCGGGGGGTGGAGTTCACCAGTCGTGGACCGTTCCGTCGAGGGTGCGGTTGATGGGCAGGTACGCGGGTGTGTACTCGAAGCGTGCCGCGAGATCCTCGTCCAGGTCCACCCCGAGACCAGGGTTCACCCCCGGGTGCAGCAGCCCGTCGGTGAAGGTGTACGACGTGCGGAACACCTCCAGCGTCGTGTCGCTGTGCTTCATGTACTCCTGGATGCCGAAGTTGTGGATGGCCAGGTCCAGGTGGAGGGCAGCGGCCATGCCGACGGGCGAGACGTCCGTGGGCCCGTGCATCCCCGAGCGGATGCCGTACAGGCCCGCGAAGTCGAGCAGCTTCTTCATGTGCGTGATGCCGCCGGTGTGGGTCACGGCCGAGCGCACGTAGTCGATGAGCCGCTCCGTGATCAGGGTCTGGTAGTCGAAGGCGGTGTTGAACACCTCGCCGATGGCGATCGGCGTCGTGGAGTGCTGCCGGATCAGGCGCAGGGCGTCCTGGTCCTCGCCGGGCGTGGCGTCCTCCAGCCAGAACAGGCGGTACGGCTCGAGGTCGCGCGCCAGCCGGGCGGCCTCGATCGGACGCATCCGGTGGTGGCCGTCGTGCAGGAGCGGCAGGTCCGGGCCGAACTCGTGGCGCACCGCCTCGAAGACGCCCGGGATGTGCCGCAGGTACGCCGCGGTGTCCCACTGCTCCTCGACAGGCATGGTCCGGCCTGCGACGACGTTCCGCTTGGCCGGCTCGTAGTCGTACCGCTGCCCGGGGCGCTGGTCGCCGGCGACGCCGTACACCTGGCCCAGGCCCGGCACGCCCGTCTGGACGCGGATCGCGCGAAAGCCCAGGTCGAGATGGTTCCGGATGGAGTCGAACAGCGCCTCGGTCGTGGTGCCGGACGCGTGGCCGTAGGCAAGCGCGCCGGCGCGGGAGGCGCCGCCCAGGAGCTGGTAGAGCGGCTGCCCGGCGACCTTCGCCTTGATGTCCCAGAGGGCGACGTCGACGGCGGCGATGGCGGCCATGGTGATCGGGCCGCGCCGCCAGTAGGCGCCCCGGTACAGGTACTGCCAGGTGTCCTCGATGTTCGCGGGGTCCCGGCCGATCAGCAGCGGGACGACGTGGTCGGTGAGGTAGGCGGCGACGGCCAGCTCGCGGCCGTTGACGGTCGCGTCGCCGAGGCCGACGACGCCGTCCGACGTCGTGATCTTGAGTGTGACGAAGTTGCGGCCGGGGGAGGTGAGGACCACCTCGGCGGATTCGATCTGGGACATGCGGAAACGTTCTCCTAGCTGGTGAGAGCGATCGGTCGGATGTCGAGAAGTCGGTCCGTTGTCGAGCGGTCGGCTCCTCGAGCGACCGACCACACGACATCCGGCCGACGGCGGATGGCTCCGGTCAGGCGGCCGGGGCCGGGTAGGCCTTCTTCGGGAGGTGGTAGGCGAGGTCGGCAGCGGTGTCGACCGCTTCGTCGAGGTCGAGGCGGTGCTCGACGACGAGCCGCGCCAGGTAGCCGGCGTCGATCCGGCGGGCCAGGTCGTGGCGGGCGGGGATCGAGCAGAACGCACGGGTGTCGTCCACGAAGCCGGACATGTTCGAGAACCCGGCCGTGCCCGTCGCCGCCTCACGGAATCGGCGCATCGCGTCCGGCTCGTCGAGGAACCACCACGGCGCGCCCAGCCGCAGCGCCGGATACACCCCGGCCAGCGGCGCCAGCTCGCGCGAGAAGGTGTCCTCGTCCACGGTGAACGCGATCATCCGGAAGTTCTCGGCATGGCCGAACGCCTCCAGCACGGGCCGCAGGCCGTTCGTGTACTCGGTGACGACCGGGATGTCGTACCCCTTGTCCGGACCGAACGTCGCGTGTCGCTGCGTGTCGTGGTTCCGCAGCACGCCCGGGTGCAGCTGCATGACCAGCCCGTCCTCGCACGACATCGCGGCCATCTGGAACAGCATGTGCGCGGAGAACGCGGCGGCCTCGGCGGCGGTGACGCCGTCGCCGGCGAGCGCGCGGGCGAAGAGGTCCGTGGCGACGTCGTCGGGCAGCGGCGTCGTGTCCGCGCTGAAGTGGCCGTGGTCCGTCGCACTGGCACCGGCCGCGACGAACGCGCGCCGGCGCTCGCGGAGCGCCGCCAGGTAGCCGGCGTAGTCGCCGATCTCGATGCCCGACGCCGCGGCCAGGCGCCCGACGTCGTCCCGCCAGGCGGGCTGGTCCAGGTGCAGCAGCGGGTCCGGCCGGAAGGTGGGCACGACGCGCGGCGACGAGGCGCGAGCGCTGTCGTCGGTCACTCCCTGAGTGATCGGCAGTTCGAACTGCCGATCACTCAAGGAACGACCGACCCCGGAGCTTGCCGCCTCCGCGGCTCCGGCCCTTGCCGCGGCGAACTCGGGGAGGGCGCCGAGCTCCGTGGCGAGGCTCCGGTGCTGCTCCAGGTCGCTCCATGCCGGGTCGGTCGTGGCGAGCGTCTCGATGCGGAACTCGTCGAGCAGGGCGCGCGGGCGGAAGCCGGGCTCCGCGAGGCGCGCGGCGATCCGGTCGTAGATCGCGTCGGCGGTCTCGGCCGACGGGCGCTGCGTCACCCCGAAGATCTCGACGAGCTCGTGCTCCAGCCAGTACCGCGTCGGCGTTCCGCGGAAGTGCTTCCAGCCCGCGCAGAACCGGCGCCAGATCGCGCGGGGATCGGTCTCGAGCCCGGGCGTTCCCGCCGGTCCGACGCCCAGCGCGGGCAGCGGCGTGCCCTGGGACACGAGCATCCGCGTGAGGTAGTGGTCGGGGACGACGAGCAACTGCGCGGGGTCGGGGAACGGCTCGTCGTCGGCGAAGGCGGCGACGTCCACGTGCCCGTGCATCGACACGATCGGGAGGTCACGGGTGGTCTCGTAGATCTCGCGGGCGACGGGTCGGGTGGTCGGGTCGGCGGGGAGCGCGCGATCCGGGTGCAGGGTCCATTCGGTCATGCCGGGCCTCCTGGGCATCGTTGCCGTGCGAACGTTTGCATCCTACCCGAGCGCGGTCGGGCGGTGGTCGGGTGGGATGTGCGGTTGCGCGGTGGCGGTGGGTTGTGCAAACGTTCGCGTAACAGATCTGGCCACGAGGAGGTGCCATGGCAACGGTGCACGACGTCGCCCGGGACGCCGGTGTCTCCATCTCGACGGTCTCGCGCTCCTTCGATCCGCGCAGCAAGATCTCGCCGGCCACCCGTGCGCGCGTCCTGGCGACCGCCGAGCGGCTCGGCTACCGGCCCCATCCCGTGGCGCGCGGCCTGCGTACGGGGCGCACGCATGCCGTCGGGCTGCTCGTCCCGGACCTGGGGAACCCGTTCTTCGCCGCCATCACCAAGGCCGTGCAGGCCCGCGCCCGCGCCGAGGGCTACGAGGTGTTCGTCGCCGACTCCGACGAGGACGCCGACGTCGAACCCGAGCTCATCCGCGCGCTCGCCACACGCACCGACGGCCTGCTCGTCGCGTCGCCGCGCGCGGACGCCGCCACGCTCCGCGAGGCCCTGGACGGCGTGACCGCCGTACTGCTCAACCGGGAGCTGCCGCCGGCCACGACCGACATCGTTCCGGGGATTCCCGCCGTGACCCTCGACGACGCCGACGGCGTCGCGCAGGTCCTCGGTCACCTGAGCTCCCTCGGCCATCGGACGGCGGGCATCGCCGCCGGCCCGACGGCGTCCTGGTCGAGCGTGCGCCGGGTCGAAGGGCTGCACGCCGCGGCCGAGCGCTGGGGTGTCCGGCTCATGGAGCTGGGCGAGTTCCGGCCGCACTTCGCGGGCGGCACCCAGGCGGCCGATCACGCGCTGGCCGGCGGAGTGACCGCCGTCGTCGTCTTCAACGATCTCATGGCCCTCGGCGTGCTGGACCGGCTGCGGCAGCGCGGGGTCGACGTCCCCGGGGAGATGTCCGTCGTCGGATACGACGACGTCCCCCTCGCGACGCTGGTCACGCCCGCCCTGACGACGGTGCGGGTGCCCCTGGACCGCCTGGGCCGGCGTGCCGTCGACCTGCTGCTGGCGCGACTCTCGGGGACGGCGGCGACGAGCGCGCAGCTCCCCGTGGAACTGGTGATCCGCGGCTCGGCGGGACCGGCGCCAGCGAGGAAGTCGCCCGCGTAGCCCGTGAGGTTCTTCCCGGAACGGGCCGGACGCGGGAACGGCCGCGTGGCGCGCCGGGATCGCATGCTGTCGGCGCCTGACATCCGTGACAGGCCGCCATCGACGACGGAGGAGGAACACCATGACTGACAGGCTCCGCAGGGATGCACTTCCCGAGGGCGTGGCCGCACCGGTGAACCCGGAACGGGTCGGGATCGTGCACCTGGGCATCGGCGCGTTCCACCGCGCCCACCAGGCCGTGTACACGGAACGCGCGATGTCCGCGACGGGCGATCTCGGCTGGGGCATCCTCGGGGTCACCCAGCGCTCGGCCACGGTCCGCGACCAGCTCCGCCCGCAGGGCGGGGTGTACGGGGTGCTGACGGCCGGCGCGACGGCGTCCTCGCACGGGCTCGTCGTCGGCGACGACCTGCGGCTGGATCTCGTGGGCGCGGTGGTCGACGTCGCCTACCCCGCCGAGGAGACCGCGCGGGTGCTCGCCGCCGTCGCCGCGCCGACCACGCACGTCGTCACCCTGACCATCACCGAGAAGGGCTACGCCCGGCTGCCCGGCGGCGGCCTCGACGTCGGCCGGGTGCGTGCTGATCTCGACGCGCTCGCGGCCGAGTCGTCGATGCCGGGGGCCTCGCCCGCACCGGCGTCGTCGGCCATCGGGTTGCTCGTGCGCGGGCTGGCCGCGCGGCATCGCGCCGGCGACGCGCCCCTGACCGTGCTGACCTGCGACAACATGGTCGACAACGGGCATGTCCTGGAGCGGCTCGTGCGCGAGGCCGTCGATGCCGCGCTGCCCGGCTCCGAGGGCGACGACCTGCGCGCCTACCTGGACTCCCGCGTGGCGTTCCCGTGCTCGATGGTCGACCGTATCGCCCCAGCCACGACCCCCGGCCAGCGTGACGCCGTGGAACGGGCGCTCGGGGTCCGCGACGAGGGGCTCGTCGTGGGCGAGCCCTTCGCGCAGTGGGTGGTCGAGGACCGGTTCGCGGGACCACGACCCGCCTGGGAGCACGCCGGGGCCACCCTGACGTCCGACGTCGCGCCGTACGAGCAGGCGAAGCTGCGCCTCCTGAACGGGACGCACTCCCTGATCGCCTACGCGGGAGCACTCGCGGGCCACGCCACGATCGCCGAGGCCGTGGCGGACCCGCACATCGCGGGCCATGCCCGCACCTATCTCTTCGAGGACGCCCTGCCCACGCTCAGCCCGCCGGACGGCGCCGACCTGCGCGCATACGGCGAGGAGATCCTCCGCCGCTTCGCGAACCCGCACACCGGGCACACCACCATCCAGGTGGCGATGGACGGTACCCAGAAGATCCCGTTCCGCTGGGGCGGCGTCCTGGCGGACCGCCTCGAGGCCGGCCGGGTCCCGCAGGGGGTGTCGTTCGCCCTGGCGTCGTGGGCGCGGTTCGTCCACCGCCGCACGCTGGCGGCGCGCGGCCAGGGCGCCGACGTGCCCGGCGGCTCGTGCGACGGCGTGGACGACCCGCGGGCCGAGGAACTGGCCGCGCTGGTGGGTGGCTCGGACATGGCGACGTCGGGTGCGGGCGCCGCCGGGGCGCCGGCACCCGAGGAGGTGCGCAGGCTGATCGAGCTGCCGGGCCTCCTCCCGGCCACGAACGAGGCCCTGGTGGAGGCCGTCCTGGAGGCGGCGGCGGACCGGTAGGGGTGGCCGCGCAGAGGGCTCGGCCGTGGTCCCCGGCGGATCCGCCCGCCCTCCGGCGGGCAGGCCACCGTACGGAAAGCCCATTCCGAATCCCGTCACCCCTGGGTAGGGTCGTACCGAATCGAATCGAACGGGTAGTCGACGACGACAGGGAGCACCCGCATGAGAACCACGATTCTGGGCACCGGCGCCATCGCCGGCCAGCACGCCCGCGCGATCCGCGAGCTCGCCGCACACGGCATCACCGCGCAGGTCACGCACGCCGTGGACATCGACGCCGACCGCGCGGCACGGTTCGCCGCCGAGCACGACGTCCCGCGACACGGGACGTCCCTGGCCGAGGCCCTGCCGGAGACGGACGTCCTGCACGTCTGCACCCCGCCCGGCGCCCACCTGGACGCCACGCTCGCGGCGCTCGCGGCCGGGGTGCATGTGATCGTCGAGAAGCCGGCGGTCCTCTCCCTCGCCGAGCTGGACCGGATCGCCGTGGCCGAGAGGTCCGCGGCGCCGGCCAGGTCCGGCCCGGGCACGGCGCGGTTCACGCAGGTCGTGCAGCACCGGTTCGGTGCCGGCGCCCTGCGGCTGCGCCGACTGCTCGACGACGGCGCGCTCGGCCGCCCGCTCGTCGCGACCTGCGACACCCTGTGGTTCCGCCCGCCCGCCTACTTCGACGTCCCCTGGCGTGGCCGCTGGGACACCGAGGGCGGCGGCCCCACCATGGGGCACGGCATCCACCAGTTCGACCTGCTGCTCGCGATCTTCGGCCCGTGGACCGAGGTCACGGCGATGGCGGGCCGCCTGGCCCGGGAGGTCGACACCGAGGACGTCTCGATGGCGATCGTGAGGTTCGCGAACGGCGCGATGGCGAGCGTCACCAACAGCCTGCTCTCCCCGCGCGAGACCTCCGGCCTGCGGTTCGACACCGAGCGGGCCACCGTCGAGCTGTCCCACCTGTACGGGTACTCCGACGAGAACTGGACCTTCACCCCTGCCAGGGGCCAGGACGAGGCCGCGCGGCTCTGGATCCCGGAGCCCGATGCCCTACCGAGCGGGCACACCGCCCAGTTCGTCCCGACGTATCAGGCGTTCGCGACGGGTGAGACCCCGCCCGTGACGGTGGACGACGCACGCGGCACCCTCGAGCTGGCCGCCGCGATCTACCGGTCCGCGTTCACGGGCGCGCCGGTCCGCGCCGGGCAGATCGGCCCGGACGACCCGTTCCACGAGTCGATGCGCGGCACCGGGCCGGAGTGGGCGCCGGTCAAGGACGTTCCGGCCGGGATCGAGGAGGTCGTCCGATGAGCGAGTCGGTGAGGGCGCCCGAGGACGCGCCGCGCGAGGTCGGTCCGGGACTGCGCCTCGACGACGACGGGACCGCATTGAGCTGCGATCTCTTCACCTATGTCTACCGGCCGAGCGACGTGCAGTACGAGTCGCCGCGCCCGTACTTCCACCCGATCCGGACGGCCGGCGGTCGCGAGGTGAGCGCCTACCGGCCCTGGGATCACGTGTGGCACAAGGGTATGGCGTGGTCGCTGCCGAACGTCGGGCCGTGGAACTTCTGGGGCGGGCCCACCTATGTGCGCGAGCAGGGCTATCGGAACCTGACCAACGACGGCACGCAGGAGCACGAGCGGTTCGCGAGCGTCTGGACCGACGGCGAGGCCGCCGGGTTCCGTGAGGACCTGGCCTGGCGCACCACGCCGGCCGGGTGGGAGCCGCCCGGACCCGACGGCTCGTACGGTCCGGGCGGTCCGGTCGCCGGCGCGCCAGGCGACGTCGTCGTGCGTGAGCGGCGGTCCGTCCGGGCGGCCGGGCGCGACGACGCGTGGGTGCTCACCTGGCGCTCGGAGATGACGAACGTGACCGACGGCCCGCTCGACATCGGCAGCCCCACCACCAACGGCCGCGAGAACGCCGGGTACGGCGGGCTGTTCTGGCGCGGGCCGCGGTCCTTCACCGCGGGGGTGGTGCTGGCCCCCGGATTCACCGGCGACGCCGAGGAGGTGCGCGGCGAACGGTTCGAGTGGCTGGGCGTCGTCGGCCGGCACGACGGCGCCGCACCCGGGCCCGATGGCGGTTCGGCCGCGTCGACGGTGCTCATGGTGGACCCCGGGACCAACCCCGGCGGCATGCCGCAGTGGTTCGTGCGGTCGTCGCCGTTCTGCTGCATCTGCCCCGCGCCGTTCTTCAGCGCGGAGGTGCCGTTCGGCGCGGGTGAGACGCTGACGTTCGAGTACGCGGTCGTGGTGGCCGACGGCGAGTCGGACGCGACCCGCGCGGACCACCTGGCAGGTCTGGGCCGCGGCGAGCTGGGGTCGTTGGCCACGGTCTGACCAGACATCCCTGAGGCGTCGAGCAGCTCGGCCGCGTGGTCGGTCGGATGTCGGCTGTGGGCGGTCGGATGTCGAATGGTCGGTCCCCCGAGGGGCCGACCATTCGACAAGACGTCGATCACGCGACAACTCGCCGACCGCACGGCGTCGGATCGGCCGCATCGACCCACCGCACCTGGAGGCGATCGACATGGTAGAGCAGTCAGTGACCTTTCCTGGCGGGACGTCCGTCTCGCACCTTCGTGTGTACGACTGGCCCGCGCCCGACGCGCCGGGCGGGTCCGGCACGCCGCACTTTCACACCACCTCGACCGAGGCGTACGTGGTGGTCGGTGGCCGCGGGCGCGTGGAGACGCTCGGTCCGCAGGGCTGGGCGTCGCACGGCCTCGTGCCCGGACGGATCGTCTGGTTCTCGCCGGGTGTGATCCACCGCGCGATCAACGACGGCGGGCTCGAGGTGCTGGTCCTGATGTCGAACGCCGGGCTGCCGGAGGCCGGCGACGCCGTCTTCACCTTTCCGCCGGAGGTCCTCGCCTCCCAGGACGCGTACGCCCGGGCGGCGGCACTCCCGGCGCCATCCCCTCGCACCGACGACGCTCCTCCCGCTGAGCATGGCCGGCTTCGAGTCGACGACGCGTCCGTCGCCGAGCGTGACCCGCTTCGGGGCGACGACGCGCTGCCGCCAGGTGGCCGGCCACCGGGTGCGCCGTCGTCGGGCACGTCGTCGGACACACCGTTGAACCCGCTCGACGACATGGCCCAGGACCCGGCCGTCGCCGCTGCCGCGCTCGCCCGGCGCGACCTGGCGCTCGAGGGCTACCGCGCACTGCGCGCCGCGGTCCGGGACGACGGGCCGACGGCGCTGGAGCCGCTCTGGGCCGCGGCGGCGCGCCTGGTCGCGGGGCGGACCGCGGGGTGGCGCGAGGTGTGGACGGCATCGGTGGGCCGCGCGCTCCGGGAGACCGACGCCGCGCTCGCGGCGCTGGCGGAGGCGGACCCGGCGACACTGACACGCGGTGCCGTGGCCTCGATCGACGCGTCTCCCGGCCCACGCCGGTACGGCATGTGCGGACGCCTGCGGGTCTTCCCCTCCGGGCAGTAGCACGCGCGGACCAGCGAACTGCCGCACCGCACGGCCGCGCTGTGCCGTCGCAGCGTTCCGTCGCAGCGTGCTGTCGCTGCGAGCGGGCGCGTCGTCCGACCGGGCACCGCACGCCCGCACACTGTCCGAATGTGTCCGTTCGGACGCCCGCGACGGTCGGCGGTCACCACGATGGTGACGCCAACCATCCACCGTCACGGAGCAGTGACGTCACGAAGGAGTGACATGGCCAACGTCAGTCGTCGTACGGTCCTTGGCTCGGCCCTCGCCGCCGGAGCGGCCGCAGTGGTCGGCCCGGAGATCGCCACCGCGGCGCCCGCGGGACCATCCGTGCCCCTCACCGGCCACGACCCGATCGAGGTCCGGTGGCTCGACCGCGCCGCACCCGCCGCGCTCGCCGCCGGCGTCACCTGGGGCGTCCCCTGGCCTCGCGGGGCCCTCCCGGGGGACCAGCGATTCGCCCTCACCACGGACTCGGGCACCGCCGTCCCCGTGCAGACGTGGCCCACCGCCTGGTGGCCGGACGGCACCGTGAAGTGGACCGCCCACGCGGTCGGCGGGGACGTCCCGCAGGCCGACGCCTTCCGGCTCGCCCCCGGAAGCCCCGCCACGGGCACGCACCGGATCACGGTCAGGGAGCGTCCCGGCCTCGTGACCGTGGACACCGGAGTCATTCAGGTGGCGTTCGGCGGCCACGGGAACAAGGTCGTCCGGTCGGTGCGGCGCGGCCACCAGATCATCGCCCACTCGGGCCGGCTCGTCGCCTCCCGCCAGGACCGGCCGGACACGGACGGTACCTCGCCCGCGCGGCACGAGTCCTTCACCGGATCCGTCGACCGCGTCGAGGTGGAGCAGGACGGCCCGGTGCGCGCCGTCATCAAGGTCACCGGCAAGCACCGGCACGGGAACCGGGAGTGGCTGCCGTTCGTCCTGCGCTTCTCCCTGTTCGCCGGGTCCGACGGGATCCGGCTCGTCCACACCTTCTTCTGGGACGGCGACGAGGACCGGGACTTCCTCACCGGCCTCGGCGTGCGCTTCACCGTCCCCATGCGCGGCGAGCTGTACGACCGGCACATCCGGCTCGGGGACAGCGGCGGCGGCGTCCTGTCCGAGGCGGTGCGGGGCATCACCGGCCTGCGCCGCGACCCGGGCCACGCCGTCCGGCAGGCGCAGATCGCGGGCCGCGCACTGCCCGACCCCAGCACGTGGGACCAGCGCGTCACCTCCCGCCTGCACTGGATCCCGGCATGGGGCGACTACAGCCTCAGCCAGCTCACCGCGAACGGGTACGAGATCCGCAAGCGCACCGGGCAGGGACACACGTGGATCCGGTCCGACGGCGGGCAGCGCGCCGCGGGCCTCGGGTACGTCGGCACGCCGTCGGGCGGCCTGGCCTTCGGCATGCGGAACTTCTGGCAGCTCCACCCCACCGAGCTGGAGATCACCGGTGCCGCCGGCGACGACGCCGAGACCACCGTCTGGATGTGGTCCCCCCGCGCCGAGGCGATGGACCTGCGCTTCTACCACGACGGCATGGGCCAGGACACCTACCCCGAGCAGCTCGACGCCCTCGAGATCACCTACGAGGACTACGAGCCCGGCTTCGGCACGCCCTACGGCGTGGGCCGGACCACCGAGCTGATGTTCTGGGCGCTCGCGGCCACGCCGGACGCGGCGCGTTTCGCCGAGCTGGCCGCCGCGACCGCGGCCCCGCCGCTGCTCGCGAGCAGCCCGGAGCACAACCACGAGGCGGGCGTCTTCGGTTCCTGGGCTCCCGTGGACCGGTCCACCCCGGCGAAGGCACAGATCGAGGACCGCCTCGAGGCCATCCACCGATACCACCGGGAGCAGGTGGAACAGCGGTCCTGGTACGGGTTCTGGGACTACGGCGACGTCATGCACTCCTACGACCGTGACCGGCACCAGTGGCGGTACGACGTCGGGGGTTACGCCTGGGACAACTCCGAGTTGTCGCCGGATCTGTGGCTCTGGTACCACTACCTGCGCACCGGCGACGCCACCGCCTTCCGGTTCGCGGAGGCGATGACCCGGCACACCAGCGAGGTGGATCAGTACCATCTCGGGCAGTGGAAGGGCCTGGGCACCCGGCACGGCGTGCTGCACTGGGCGGACAGCGCCAAGCAGGTCCGGATCAGCAACGCGAACTACCGGCGCTTCTACTACTTCCTCACCGGCGACGAGCGGACCGGCGACATCCTGCACGAGCTGATCGACTCCGACCGGACGTACCTGGTGCTCAACGCCACCCGCAAGATCGACGGGTCCACCGGTCCGTACGATCCCGATCCCGCGGCGCTGCCGATGAGCAAGACCACGGACTGGAGCGCCGTCGCCGGGGCCTGGCTCACCGAGTGGGAACGGGGCGGCGACCCGCGAGCGCGTGAGCGGCTGCTCGCCAGCGCGAGATCGATCGCGGCACTGCCCAACGGCTGGGCGCAGGCAGGCGGGACGTACAACCTCCGGACGGCGAGGTTCAACCCCGAGACGGAGCCGACCGTCAGCGTCGGCAGCCTCAGCTCGGTGTTCGGGCTCATCGAGGTGATGACCGAGTTCCTGGAGCTCGTGGACGAACCCGAGGTCGAGGCCAAGTGGGTCCAGTTCTGCCGGCTCTACAACTCGCCTCGCGAGGACCAGATCGCCGAGACTGGCTTCTCCTGGGGCAACCAGAACCTGCGCCAGGCGTACTCCCGGGCCACCGCGTACGCGGCGCACAAGCTGGACGACGACGCCCTGGGTGCCCGCGCCTGGCAGGAGCTGCGCACCGGCCACGCGGGATACCCGGACGACCACGAGTGGGCGTCGCGGCGTGTCGAGCCACCGTTCGTGCTCCGGGCGATCGACGAGGCGGACTTCTCGTCGAACGCGAGCTCGCAGTACGGCCTCGCGGCCGTCCAGTGCCTCGCGCTGGTCGGGGAGCACCTGTGATCAGAGCGACGGCGGGACCCGGCTGACGAGCCCCGCCGCCGTCCGCTCACAGCAGGTCAGGCGGCGGGCGGGTGGTGCCCGTCCGTCGCGTGAGCGACGGGGACCACGTCGACGGCTCCGTCCGCCCACAGCACCCGGACGGAGCCGTCGTGCACGACGACGCGCGCGACGGACGCCGGATCCTCCGGCAAGGGCTCGCCGGTCAGCACCACCAGAGCCGCCGCCACCTCACCGGGGTCCGACGGCGTGCCGTCCGCCAGCCAGGGCGTGACGGACGCCCGGCCGAGCGGGTCGGCGCCGGTGCGCTCGACAGTTCCCGCTCGGTCCAGTCCCCGCAGAGCCACGACCAGGGACGACAACCCGTCGGCGCGGGTCACCCGGGCCCTGCCCGCGGCGGTCTCGGACGCGAGGGCCGCCGCGTCGTCGTCGGCCAGCGGCCATCCGCCCAGCCGTACCGTCCAGGGCCCCGGGTCCCGCGGCCAGGCGGCGTCGTGGTCCGGTCCGTCGGCCGGGCCCGACGCCGCCGGGCCGGCCTCCTCCCACCACGCGAGCCGGACCTCGTGGCGTCCGCGTACCACGCTCGCCGTGACGAGCCACGGGCCGTGGCGCAGTCCGGCAAAGCCGGCCGCGTCGCCCGCGTTGCTCGTCCCGCCGAGGTCGTCCCCGCCGGGCAGGTCGAGCCAGTGCACCCGTGACCGGGAGACGGCCACGTGATCGGTCAGGTGCACCGGAACGACCGCATCGCGGTGCGACGGGCGGCCGGCGGCGTCCAGCAGCGCGACGTGGCTCTCGGCGGGCCACGCGACGGCCTCCGCCGCGAGCTGCGGGGACGTCGCCGTGGAGTAGCCCAGGCGGCGGTAGAACGGGTCGTCGGCACGAGGCCCGGTCGAGCCCTCACGAAGCCGGTCCGACCCATGGTTCAGCACACGCACCAGGCCGTCGCCGGTCGTGGCGGAGACCAGCCACCCCGGGGCACGCAGCAGCACGACGTCGTCGCGCGTCCAGGGGCCGGGGAGTTCCGCCGGGGAGCTCCAGACCGGATCCTCGGCGGGGAGAAGCAGGCCGAGAAACGCCTTGCTCGCCCAGTAGGGCGACGCGGCGCCGGAGTAGAGCTGGCGGATGCGGTCGTAGCGCCCGTGCCAGCCGACGGGAAGCAGCCCGTCGTCGTCCACCGCGCCCGCGGACGTGAAGTGATCCAGGACCGCCGCCGTCAGGGCGCGGGTCTGCCCGGGGCGCAGCGGTGTGGCATCCGCGAGGGCGCCCGCCCAGAACGGTGCCAGTGTCGCGAAACGGTAGGTGGCCGAGCGTCCCTGGAGGAGCGGGGCGCCGTCGGGCCCGACGAGGTGCTGTGCCTGGCCCAGGTAGGCGCGCAGGCGCTCCGCGTGCCGGCGCTCCAGCGGCCGGCCGGCGATCCGTGCGTGCAGCACGGGATAGAAGTGCCAGGCCCAGCCGGCGTACCAGTCGAACGAACGCAGGGAACCGTCGCGGCCCGTGCCGTCGGAGTACCAGCCGTCCCCGACGTACAGGCGTTCCGCGAGTTCGTGGTTGCGGTCCAGGTCGGCCTGGTCCCACGGCCCGCCGACGGACCGGAGGAACTCCTCGATCACGTTCTGGAACCACAGCCAGTTGTTGCCGTAGCCGTCGGTGCCGACGACGCCCGCGAGCCAGTCCACGGTGCGCTCCCGGGTGCCCGCGTCGAGACGGTCCCACAGCCACGGCCGGGTCTCGGACAGCCCGGCGGCGACCGACGCCGCTTCGACGACCGCCTGCCGCCGCTCCGCGATCGTGGGCCACCGCTCCGCCCCGCGCGGGTCCGTGCCGTGCGCCAGACCGGTGGCGAACCGCTCGAGCAGGCCGTGGGGGTCCGCGCCGTCCTCGCCCCGCACCCGGAACGCCGCGAGCAGGAAGGTGCGTGCGTATCCCTCCAGCCCGTCGGACCACCGGCCGGACGCGCTGACCGGGCCCGGGAGCGACACCAGTGCGCGCCCGGGCGAGGAGAACGACTCCGTTGCGGCCAGCAGGTCGTCGGCCAGGTCCAGCCACCGGTCGCGTGTCCAGCGCCGGGCGGGGCCGAGGGGTGAGGAGGGCGCTTGCGTGCGCCGGGTCTGCGTCGTCACCCCGGGAGTCTGCCCCGCGACGCCGTCACGTCCTGTCCGTTCGGACAAAACCGTGCACACCTCGCTACAGTTCGGGACGTCGACGGAGACGGAGGACGACGATGCATCTGCCCCGGGCGCGCCAGGAGTTCCTGCTGCGGGAGGTCGAACTGCGCGGGAGCGTGCGCTCCGCGGAGGCCGCGGCGCGACTGGGCGTCTCCGAGGTGACGATCCGGCGCGACATCATCGAGCTCGACCGGGCGGGAAAGCTGGCGCGGGTGCACGGAGGTGCGGTGGCACGCCGCTCGGCCCGTGGTCCCGAGGCGGCCCGGGCGATCGTGGGCGTGATGGTGCCGAGCACCACGCACCACTTCCCGCCGCTGATCCGGGGGATGGAGGCGCTCGCGCCCGAGTTGCGGGTGCGGCTCGTGCTCGGCGTCTCGCACTACCACCCCGAGGTGGAGCAGGCCCAGGTGGAGCGCCTCGTCGCCCTCGGGGCGGCGGGCCTGGCCATCGCTCCGACCACGCACCGGCGCCACGCCGCGGACGTGGTGGCGTGGGCGACCTCGATCCCGATCCCGGTGGTGCTCGTCGAGCGGAGCCTGGACGGCGTGGCCAGGGCCCGCGAGCTCGACGTGGTCCGCACCGATCACGTGTACGGGGCCGCGCTGGGAGTGGAACACCTGGCGGGTCTCGGCCACGAGCGCATCGGCCTTGCGGTGTACGACCGGACGCCGACCGCGCCGTCGGTCCGTGAGGGATTCGCACGTGCCGCGCAGAGCCTGGGCCTGCGGTCCGGCCCCGACGCCGTGCTGCCCAAGGGTGAGGACGACCCCGCGTCGCTGACGGACGTGCTCGCACGGTTCCTCGACGAATGCCGGGAGTCCGGGACGGACGCGGTGCTGGCACACACGGACTATCACGCGGCCCGCCTCGTCGAGACAGCCCTCGACCGGGGGTGGCGGATCCCGGAGGACCTGGCCGTCGTGGCGTACGACGACGAGAACGCCGAGCTCGCGGCGATCCCCCTCACCGCCGTGACGCCGCCCCGGCTCGAGGTCGGACGCGAGGCCCTGCAGCTCCTCGTGGATCGGGTGAACGACCCGGATCCCGTGTCGCGCCCCACCCGCCACCTGGACCTCCTGCCCCGGCTCACGATCCGCGCCTCCTGCGGGGCGCACCCGCGAGGCGAGGCGCACACATGAGGCGAGGCGCCCCGCCGGAGGCCGCGCCGTCGTGCTCGGTGGCTGCGCGCCCACCGGCCGCAGGCCGTGGCCGACCTCGGCCGGGAGGTTCCCGGCCGACCCGAGGCGAGCGGAGTCCCGCCGGTGATCCGGCCACTGAATGTTTCTGTCCGTTTCCGTCCGGAGCGACCCGCTCGTCGTGCACCATCGTGCGCGAGATGCCGGGTGCGCCGACCGCATCCCGGGCAGGGCGGGACGAGCAAGGAGGCTCAGGATGAGAAGGCAGACGGGCACCGCCGCGGTGCTGGCGGTAGTCGCGCTCGCGGCAGCGGGCTGCGGCGGGAGCGGGCAGGGCGGTGAGGGTGAGGACGTCGTCCTCGACTTCGCCTGGTGGGGCGACGAGACGCGCGCGGAACGCTACGAGCAGGCGGTCGCCCTCTTCGAGGAGCAGAACCCGGGGGTCGACGTGCGGACGAGCTACGCGTCGTTCTCCGACTACTGGACGGCGCGGAACACCGAGGCGGCAGGTGGGGCTCTGCCGGACGTGATCCAGATGGACGTCGCCTATCTCGCGGAGTACTCGCTGAACGGGCAGGTCGCTCCGCTCGACGAGCACCTGGGCGAGACCATCGACGTCTCCGAGATCCCCGAGTCGCTGCTGCCGTCGGTCCAGGTGGACGGGCAGACGACGGCGATCCCGACCAGTACCAACACGCTCGGCACGCTCTACAACGCCGACACGATGGACGCGCTGGGCCTCGACATCCCCGAGGACGGCCCGCTGAGCTGGGACGACTACGACGCGCTGCTGACCGACATCGCCGAGGCCGGGGCCGAGGAGGCGGAACCGGTCTACGGCGCCTCCAACTACACGACCGTCTTCTGGCTGTTCCAGATCTGGCTCGCCCAGCAGGGCAAGGCCCTGTTCGACGGCGAGGGCGGCCTGGGCTTCGACGAGGCCGACCTCGCGGAGTGGTGGGGCCGGGCGGAGCCGCTCTACGAATCGGGCGCGTTCGTCCCGCAGCAGCAGCTGGACCAGATCGAGGGCGCGGACGCGATCGGCCTCGGCGTCACCGCGAGCGAGACGAGCTGGGACAACTTCCTGGTGCGGTTCAGCGAGGGCGCCGGGGGCGCCGAGATGGTGATGGTCCCGCCGCCGGCCGACGACCCCGACGAGCGCGGTCTGTTCCTCAAGGCCTCGCTCATGCTCTCCATGGCGTCGAACACGGACCACCCGGAGGAGGCGGCGTCGTTCATCGACTTCATCGTCAACGACCCGGAGGTCGGGGAGATCTTCGGCATGTCGCGTGGTGTCCCGGCGTCGTCGGCCGCCCTGGAGGGGTGGGAGGCGGAGGGCCTGGACGCCCAGATCCTGGAGTACGAGCAGTCGGTCCAGGACTACGTGTCTCCCGCCCCGCCGCCCGCCGTCGGCTTCGGCACGATGGAGGCGGAGTTCGCGCGGATCGCCGAGGAGATCGGGCACGGTGCGGTCACCGTCGACGAGGGCGTGGACCAGTGGTTCGAGCTCGCCGAGGCCGCGATGGCCGGCTGACGCTCGCCGAGGCCGCGATGGCCGGCTGACGACCCTCCGGAGGCCCGGGCGCGGCCCGGGCTTCCGATCCGTCACGAATTCGTGACCTATTCGGAACGTTCCGAGGGCTGGACAGCGCTTCCCGCGCGTGTTGTATCGTTTCATTCGTGTGGTCCGCACCATGGCGGACCCGCCCATGTGCGAGACGGACCGCGGTCGATGCAGACGGCGGGAGAGCAAGGAGGCTCCGATGAGAATTGCGCGCAAGGCTTCGGGCGTGGTCGCGGGCGCCGCGGCAGCGGCGCTCGCTCTGACCGCTTGTTCCGGTGGCAGCGGGGAGGCGGGGGCGGGTGACGCCCTCGACACCGAGGAGGAGATCACCCTCAACCTCGCCTGGTGGGGAGACGACACCCGCGCTGCTCTCTACGAGGAGGCCGTGGAGCTCTTCGAGGAGGAATACCCGAACATCGACGTCACCACCACCTTCGTGGCGTGGGACGACTACTGGACGGCGCGGAACACCGAGGCGGCGTCGGGCACGCTGCCGGACGTCATGCAGATGGACCTGTCCTACCTGCGCCAGTACGGCAACAACGGCCAGCTCCTCGACCTCAGCGAGGCGTTCGACGTGAACCTCGACGTCTCCGGCCTCGAGGAGGAACTGCTCGCCGCCGGCACCGTCGAGGGCGCCCAGCTCGGCATCCCCACCAGCACCAACACGCTCGCGCTCTTCTACAACGCGGACGTGCTGGAGCGGATCGGCATGGAGCCGCCCGCGGAGGGGTACACCTGGGACGACCTCAACGACTGGATCGTCGAGGCCACCGAGAAGGGCGCGGGCGAGGACCCGGTGGTCTTCGGCGGCTTCGACTACGTGGGTACCCTCTGGTTCTTCATGCAGCGGCTCATCCAGCAGGGGATCGAACCGTTCACCGAGGACGGGCAGCTCAACTTCTCCGAGGAGGACGCCGCGGCGTTCCTGGAGAGCACCGCCGAACTGCGCGACTCGGACGCCGTCTACCCCATCGAGCGGACCAAGCAGATCGAGCCGCTGACCGGCTTCATGGTCAGCGAGCAGGCCGCCGAGATGACCTGGGACAACTTCATGGCCGGCTACGTGGCCGAGACGGGGGAGAACATCGAGATCCTCCCCATGCCGTCCGGCGACAACGGGCCGCAGCAGTTCTGGAAGCCGTCCATGCTGCTCTCGGCGTCGGCGAACACGGACCAGCCCGCGGCCGCCGCGACGCTGATCGACTTCCTCATCAACGAGCCCGCCGTCGGCGAGATCTTCGGCACCTCGAAGGGCGTGCCGGCCACGGCCGCCCAGCGCGACGCGATGGCGCTCGAGCCGGGATCCGTCGACGAGGAGGTCACCCAGTACGAGGAGGACGTCGCCGACCTGGTCACCGAATCCGCACCGCTCCCCGTCGAGGGCTTCGGCGCCATCGAGGCCGAGTGGAAGCGCCTGCACGAGGAACTGCTCTACGAGAACGTGACCGTGGACGAGTTCGTCGAGCAGTGGTTCGCGTTCGCGGCCGACACCATGCCCGCGGCCGAGTGACCCGCCACACCTGAACGCAAGACGGCGTTCCGCCCCGCGCGCCGGCTCGCCGGCCGGCGCGCGGGGCCGGGACACCGCCCTACGGAGGTCGATCCATGCCCACCACCACCGCGGTGCCCGGCGGCGCGCCGCCCCCGCCCAGCGCGCAACAGCTCGCCCGGGGCGAGGGGGACGCACCGGCCCCGGGCCGCTCCGTCCGGCGCTACCGCCCCGAGGACACCCGGGCCGGGTACGCGTTCGTGTCGCCCTGGCTCCTCGGGTTCGTCGCCCTGACGGCCTTCCCGATGCTGGCGTCGCTGTACCTGGCGTTCACCGACTACAACCTGTTCCGCGCGCCGGAGTTCGTCGGCCTGGACAACTTCGCCGACCTGTTCACCGACCCGCGGTTCCTGCAGTCGTGCCAGGTCACGGCCGTGTACGTGTTCGTCGGCACGCCGATCAAGCTGGCCGCCTCCCTGGGCGCGGCGCTGCTGCTCAACACGAAGCACCGCGGCCAGGGCGTGTACCGGTCGATCTTCTACCTGCCGTCGCTGATCGGGGCGAGCGTCTCGATCGCGATCATCTGGCGGGCCATGTTCATCGACGACGGCGTGGTCGACCAGATCCAGCAGCTCGTCGGACTCCCCGCGGGCGGCTGGGTCGGCAACCCCGACATGACCATGCCGATGATGATCCTGCTGGCGGTGTGGACCTTCGGCGCGCCGACGGTGATCTTCCTGGCGGGTCTCAAGCAGGTCCCCACCGAGCTCTACGAGGCGGCCGAGGTCGACGGCGCGGGACCGGTGCGCCGGTTCTGGAGCATCACGGTGCCGATGCTGTCCCCGGTGGTGTTCTTCAACCTGCTGATGGAGACCATCAGCGCCTTCCAGGTGTTCAGCTCGGCGTTCATCATCTCCGGCGGCACCGGCGGGCCGGCCGGCTCGACCCTGTTCTACACGCTCTACCTCTACCTGCGCGGGTTCCAGGACTTCCGGATGGGCTACGCCTCGGCGATGGCCTGGGTGCTCGTCATCGTGGTCGGCATCATCACCGCGGTGCTCTTCCGCACGTCCCGCAGCTGGGTGCACTACACGGGAGATGTCCGATGAAGGCCACACGACGACTGCGCTCCCTGGTGTTCCACGCCGCGGCGGTGGCCGCGTCGATCGTGGTCCTGTACCCGGCCGTGTGGATGGTGATGTCGTCCTTCAAGCCGGGCAACCAGATCATCGGCAACACCAGCATCCTGCCCGAGACCTGGACCCTGGAGAACTACGTCACCGCGTTCGGCGGGATCGGCGGGGTGCCGTTCACCTCGTTCGTGTGGAACTCCGTCGTGCTCGCCGTGCTCTCCGTGGTCGGGACCGTGGCCTCCTCGGCCGTGGCCGCCTACGCCTTCGCCCGGGTCTCGTTCCCTGGCCGGAACGTCATGTTCGCCGTCATGATCGGCACGCTCCTGCTGCCGTTCCACGTGGTGATCATCCCGCAGTACATCATGTTCAACTCCGCGGGCCTGGTGAACACGTACGTGCCGCTGCTGGCCGGGAAGTTCCTGGCCTCCGAGGCGTTCTTCGTGTTCCTCATGGTGCAGTTCATCCGCGGTATCCCGCGCGAGCTCGACGAGGCCGCGCGGATCGACGGCTGCGGCCACGGGCGCACCTTCGGCCTGGTGATCCTGCCGCTGATGCGTCCCGCCATCATCACGACGTCGATCTTCATGTTCATCTGGTCGTGGAACGACTTCCTGGGCCCGCTGCTGTACCTCAAGGACCCCGACCTGTTCCCGCTGCCCATCGCCCTGCGCCAGTACGTCGACCAGACCTCGGTCTCCGACTACGGCGCCCAGATGGCGATGGCGGTGCTCGCCCTGGTCCCCGTCGCGCTGTTCTTCATCATCTTCCAGCGCTACCTCATCCAGGGCGTCGCCACCCAGGGGCTGAAGGGATGAGTCGCACGACGACGCCGACGACGGCGGCGCGCCGTGCCGCCCGACGCGCGGCCCGGACGCGGGACACGGAGTCGCGCGGAGCGTTCGGGCTCTTCGCCGAGACGTTGCTGGTGGGCGTCCTGGTGATCGCGGCGAGCGTGCCGGTGGTGACGCTCCCGGCCGCCCTCGCGGCCGGTGTCGCGCACCTGCGGCGGTACCTCGCGGGACTGCCCGCGAGCGGCCGGACGTTCGTCCGCGACTGGCTCGCCGCCGTGCGCGACCTGTGGGGCCTCGGCCTCATGGTGCTCGCGCTGGCCGCGGTGCTGGCGGCGAACGTGCGGGTCGCGGCCTCGGGCGCGCTCCCGGGCGGCGACGCGGTCGTGGGGGCGACGACGGCGGCCGGGGCGATCGCGGCGGTGATCCTGCTCCGCACGGCCGGCGCGTGGTCGGGCCCGGAGGGCCTGACCACCTGCGGGAGCCCCACGGCGGCGTCCGACGGCGGTCGGCGGGCCGGGGCCGACCGCGCCACCGGCTCCGGCGGGGCGGGTCGCGACGGCGGGCCCGGCCTCCGGACGCCGCTCCGGCGGGCCTGGGCCGGGACCCGGGACGACCTGACCGGCTCGGCGCTGCTGCTCGTCGCGCTCGGACTGTGCGGGGTACTCGTCTGGATGCTGGCCCCGCTCGTGCTCGTCGTCGGCGGGCTGCTCAGCCTGGCTATCACCGCCGTCGAATCCCGTCACCACACCGGATCCGGCGCAGCCGGTCCGGCTCCGTCCACCTGAGGTTCCCGGCCGGCGCATGAACTTGCCGCGTATCGCGCGGGAAGGGGCGTCGGGAGCCTCGTTCCAGGGCCGGGAGCCTCGTGCCGGTTCCCGCAGTTCGACACCGATCCCGACAGGCAAGATCCCGACAGGCAAGGAGTACAACGATGTCTTCCTCGTCCATCAGGGCAGGAGCGGCCGCCGCGGCCGGACTCGCCCTCACGCTCACCGGGGCGGCCCTGCCCGCCCAGGCGGGCCCGCCGGCCGACGCGGGGCTGTCCGCCCCGGCGTCGTCGAACCAGGCGTCGTCGAACCCGGCGTCGTCGCACGCGACGTGGCCGGATCGCCCAGGCCGGCCGGGGCACGGTGCCGCGCTCGAGGACCTGGACCGCGGCCTGGTCGCGGCCGCGACCAGCGAGGGCGTGTTCCTCAGCTGGCGGCTGCTCGGGACCGAGGTCACCGGCACCACCGCCACCGGCATGGCCGGCCCTCGCTTCGCCGTCTACCGTGACGGCCGGCGCATCGCCACGGTCACCGACTCGACGAACTACATCGACACCGACGGCGACGCGGACAGCCGGTACAAGGTCCGCCCGCTCGGCGGCGGCCGCGACGGCGACGCCCGGTCTTCCGGGCGCGGCCCCTCCGGCACCGTCCGCCCCTGGACCGACGACTTCCTGGACATCCCGCTGAACAGGCCGGCCGACGGCGACACGCCGGCCGGCGAGGAGTACACCTACCGCGCCAACGACGCGTCGGTCGCGGACCTGGACGGCGACGGGACCTACGAGATCGTCGTGAAGTGGGACCCGTCCAACTCGAAGGACGTGTCCCAGAAGGGCTACACCGGCAACCAGATCCTGGACGCCTACACCCTCGACGGCACCCAGCTCTGGCGCATCGACCTCGGCGTCAACATCCGATCCGGTGCGCACTACACCCAGTTCCCGGTCTACGACTTCGACGGCGACGGGACCGCCGAGCTCATGGTGAAGACCGCACCCGGGACGAAGGTCACGCGGTACCGGAACGGCCGCCCGGGACCGTCGTCGTACATCCACATCCCCTGGGACGACCGGCGCGAGGGCGTGCGGAACACCGACGACTACCGCTTCTCCGCGGACGACTACTACGAGTACCTGGTGGACGTGCTCGCCGGCTGGTCGGAGCGCGAGGAGGTGACGAGCGGTCAGTGGCCCGCCACGCTGGAGGAGGCGTGGGGCATCGAGCCGCGGTGGGAGTACCCGCTGTCGGACGCCGACGCGCGAGCCGCGGCGGACCACTTCATCGACGTCTACGCGCCGGCCCGTTCGGGCCGCAACGAGCTGCGGCAGTTCGAGGGCTTCGTCATCACCGGCCCGGAGTACCTCACGGTGTTCGACGGCGCCACCGGGCGCGACCTGCAGACCATCGACTACAAGCCCGGCCGGGGCGATGACGGCCTCCTGTGGGGCGACTACGCGATGAGCCGGATCGAGCCGGGCAACCGGGTGGACCGGTTCCTGGCGGGCGTGGCCCACCTGGGCGGCCCGGAGGAGAACGCGAGCGCGATCTTCGCGCGCGGCTACTACACGCGCTCCACGATCGTCGCGTACGACTGGGACGGCAGGCGGCTGCACGAGCGGTGGTTCGCCGACTCGGGGCACGCGCCGATGTCGAACCCGTTCAACGACGGCCCGCACGGCGTCGAGGGGACGTCCGAGGAGTGGGGGACGCTGACCACACAGGGCTTCCACTCGCTGTCGGCGGCCGACGTCGACGGCGACGGGCGGCACGAGATCGTCTACGGCTCCGCGACGCTGGACGACGACGGATCGCTGCTGTACTCGTCCTACGACACGATGCCGGAGGGCTCGGCGGACCCCGGCGCACAGGCGAAGCTCGGCCACGGTGACGCGATGGCCGTGACCGACATCGACCCCTCGCGGCCAGGCCTCGAGATCTGGACGTGCCACGAGGGCGGCGCCTGGGCCCCGTACGGCCAGGCGATGCGCGACGCCGCGACCGGCGAGGTGCTGTTCGGCGCCTTCTCCGGGCGGGACACGGGGCGGTCGATGATCGGCGACGTCTACCCGGACGTCCCGGGCATCGAAGTCTGGGCGTCGATGCCGGACGGGACGCTCGGGTCGGGGACGCTGTCCGCCACCGGTGAGACGGTCTCGCCGGACACGATGGGGACCAACGCCTCCGTGCGCTGGGCCGGCGACGGCTCCACGCAGATCCTGAACGGCGGCAACGACGTCACGCCGGCGATCGTGGACCGGCAGCGCGGCACGCTGCGGACCCTGGACGGGACGCTGACCAACAACGGCACCAAGGGCAACGCGGCGCTGATCGCGGACGTGCTGGGCGACTGGCGCGAGGAGGTCCTGGTGCGGACGGAGGACTCGTCGGCGCTCCGGCTGTACCTGTCCACAGAGGTCTCGGACATCAAGCTGCACACGCTCATGCACGACCCGCAGTACCGGGTCGAGGTGGCGCGCCAGCAGACCACCTACAACCAGCCCTCGTACACGAGCTTCTACCTGGCCACGGACACGGACTGGAGCACGGTCCCGCTGCCCCCGAACGCCAGGGGCTGACCCGGCAGCGGGCCGGGTGGGCTGCCGAGCTCGCCCGGCCCGCCACGCCGCCCGGCGCCGGCCCCGCCATGGCGGAAGGCCGGCGCCGACCACGCCGCTCTGAGCGATGGTAACGTCACCATCGCTCAGAGTGGCGTGGTCGCGCGAGCGTCATGGCGTGGTCGTGGCGGGTCGTGGGGCGTCATCGCGGGCGTTGATCTGAAACCTTTCCGACGGGATCCATTCATGCGACGACGCACTTCCCCGAGCGGGTTCGACACCGCCGGGATCCGGCCCTGGAACGCCGGCATCGACGGCCTCGCGTTCGGCGGGGACTACAACCCGGAGCAGTGGCCCGACGACGTCCGCCTCGAGGACATCGAGCTCATGCGCGAGGCGGGCGTGAACATCGTCAGCCTGGCGATCTTCGCGTGGGCCACCGTCGAGCCGCGCGAGGGAGAGTTCGACTGGGCCTGGCTGGACACCACCATGGACCGCCTGCACGCGGCGGGCATCAGGGTCGCCCTGGCGACGGCCACCGCGGCGGCGCCGCCCTGGCTCACCCGCAAGCACCCCGAGATCCTGCCGCAGCGTTCCGACGGCACCGTGCTGCACCAGGGCTCCCGCCAGACCTACTCGATCCACCACCCGGTCTTCCGCGACTACGCCGTCGGCATGGCCGAGCGGGTCGCGCGTCGCTACGCCGACCACCCGGCGCTCGCGCTGTGGCACGTCGACAACGAGATCGGCTGCCACAACCCCCGCGACTGGTCCCCTGCCGCGGCGGACGCCTTCCGGGACTGGCTGCGCGAGCGCTACGGCGACCTCGACGACCTGAACGAGGCGTGGGGGACGGCGTTCTGGTCCCAGCGCTACGGGTCGTTCGACGACGTGCTCCCGCCCCGGGACACCACTGCCTTCGGGAACCCCACCCAGCTGCTCGACTTCGATCGCTTCAACTCCGACGCGCTCCTCGACTACTACCGCGACCTGCGCGACACCCTCCGCGAGATCACCCCGCACGTGCCGACCACCACCAACCTCATGGCCGGCAGCCACAAGGAGATGGACTACTTCTCCTGGGCGGACGACCTCGACGTCGTCGCGAACGACAACTACACCCTGGCCGCCGACCCCGACCGGCACCTCCTGCTCTCCCTCAGCGCCGACCTGTCCCGCGGGATCGCGGGCGGGGACCCGTGGATCCTCATGGAGCACTCCACGAGCGCCGTGAACTGGCAGTCGCGCAACCGCGCGAAGCAGCCGGGCGAGATGCTGCGCAACTCGCTCGCGCACGTCGCGCGCGGTTCCGATGCCGTGATGTTCTTCCAGTGGCGCGCGAGCAAGGCGGGCGCGGAGAAGTACCACAGCGCGCTCGTGCCGCACGCGGGGACCGACTCCGACCTGTGGCGGGACGTCGTCGCACTGGGCGGGGCGGTCAAGGCGCTCGGGGAGGTGCGCGGCTCCCGCGTCGTGGCGCGGACGGCGCTCGTCCTGGACTGGCCCGCCTGGTGGGCCTGCGAGCAGGACGTGCACCCCACTCAGGTGCAGTACCCCGACCAGGTCCTCGCCTGGTACAAGGCGCTGTGGCGGCTCGGCGTGACGGTGGACGTCGTGCCGCCGTCGCGGGATCTGGACGGCTACGACCTGGTCGTGGTGCCGACCCTGTACCTCGTGTCCGACGCCGACGCCGCCCGGGTGCGCGCCGCCGCCGAGCGCGGGGCGACCGTGCTCATCACCTACTTCTCCGGGATCGTCGACGAGAACGACCACATCCGCCTCGGCGGGTACCCCGGGGCCTACCGCGACCTGCTCGGCGTGCGGACCGAGGAGTTCTTCCCGCTCCAGGAGGGTGAGTCGGTGCGCGTCTCCGGCGCGTCGCTGCCGGGCGGCGGCCTCACCGCCGACCTGTGGACGGAGAAGTCGACCGTCACCGACGGCGTCGAGGTGATCGCCGCCTACGACGACGGGCCACTTCCCGGGGGCCCGGCGATCACCCGCCGGACGGTCCCGGCCGGCGGAGATCCGGGCACGGTGTCGGCGGCCGCGGCCCCGGTGAGCACCGCCGGCACGGCTGCCGCGGCGGGCCCGGGCGGCTCGGCGGGCCCTGGCGTTCCGGCGGGCTCCGCAGGTTCCGCCGCCGCGCGCTCGTCGACCGGCTCCGCCTGGTACGTCGCCACGCGGCTGTCCGACGAGGGAGTCGCCCACATCGCCCGCAGGGTCGCCGACGAGGCGGGTGTGCTTCCGTCGGCCGCGGTCCCGGAGGGGGTCGAGGTGGTCCGCCGCGTCGCCGACGGCGTCGAGTTCGTCTTCGCGATCAACCACACCGATGCGGAGGTCACCGTCGACGCCGGGCGCCCGGCACCGTTGTCGGACACCGATGCCGCCCTTGCGGCGGTTGTCGGCACCGACCTGCTGACCGGCGAGGACGTCACGTCCCCGCTGACGATCCCGGCCGGGGGCGTCCGGGTGGTGCGCGTCCCGGTGTGACCGCGGGGTACGCGGCCGCTCAGTCGGTGCCGCCCTCCGGATCGCCCATGGCCCGGGGGTCGGTGATGCGGTTCCTCTGGCCCACCAGCCTGTTGGTGAGCCGGGTCAGGATGCCGAGCGCCAGCCCGATCCCGAGCAGCCACGCCGCGATCTCGTACTGGATCACCGCACGTCCGGTCCACGGCCCGACGAAGAAGGCGCACGTGATCGCGCCGATCACCGGCAGGATCGTGGGCGCCCGGAAATGGGGCCGTCCGATGCGGTCCTTGCGCAGCACCAGGACACAGACGTTCACGATCGCGAAGACGGCGAGCAGGAGCAGCGCCGTCGTCCCGCCGAGGGCAGAGACCACACTGTTCTCCGGATCGCGGCTCACGAACCAGATCAGACCGAACGCGATCGCCGTCGTGAAGAGGATCGCGGCCCACGGGGTGCGCCGGGCCGGGCCGACCCTGCCGAGGAACGGCGGCAGCACGTTCTGCTTCGCCATCCCGTACAGCAGCCGCGACGCCATGAGCATGTTGATCAGCGCCGAGTTGGCCACCGCGAACATCGAGATGAACGGGAGGACGTCGGCGGCCGGCACTCCGGGCGCCGCGCGTTCCACCACCAGGACCAGTGGCGTCCCCTCCGCGGCGGCCAGCTCACCGACCGGCACGATCGCGACGGCGAAGATCGCGATCAGCACGTAGATCAGGCCGGTGAGGCCGATCCCGGCGATCATCATCCGGGGGAAGTTCCGCACCGGGTCGTGGGTCTCCTCGGCCATGTTCACCGAGTCCTCGAAGCCCACCATCGCGAAGAACGCCAGCGACGTCGCCGCCGTCACCGCGAAGAACGCGCTCTTGTCCCCGGGGCTGTCGAACACGACCGTGCGGCTGAAGTCGACCCTGTCGGCGAACACCGCGTAGAAGCCGACCAGGATCACGAGCAGCAGGCCCGAGAGCTCCACCAGCGTGAGGAAGATGTTCGCCCGGACGCTCTCGCCCACGCCGCGCAGGTTGATCGCCGCCACCGACGCCATGAACAGCAGCGCGACGACGACGATCAGCGTGGCGTCCTGCCTGTCGAGCCCGAAGCCGAGCGCGAGGTTCTCGGCGAACGCCCGCGACGCCGTCGACGCGGACGTGATGCCCGAGCACATCACGGTGAAGCACACCATGAACGTGAACAGGTGGATCCCGAACGCCTTGTGCGTGTACAGGGCGGCGCCCGCGGCGTGCGGATACTTCGTCACCAGCTCCAGGTACGAGAACGCCGTGACCAGGGCGATCAGGAACGCGACGAGGAACGGTGCCCATGCCGCGCCGCCCACCTCCGCGGCGACCTGCCCCGTCAGCGCGTACACGCCCGTGCCGAGGATGTCCCCGACGATGAACAGCAGCAGGAGCTTCGGCCCCATGACCCGCCTGAGCTCGGTGGGCTCCTCGCCCGGAACCGTCCGCCCCTCCGGCACCGACCGGCTCATCAGGGACTCCCGGCCTCGAGAGGACTCGTCGTCGACGACTCCCGGATCACCAGCTCCGGCGAGAACACCACCTGCTCCGGCGCCGAGCCCTCCGGGCGGAACAGCAGGTCGGCGGCGCGCGTGCCCAGCTCCAGCGTCGGCTGCCGCACCGAGCTCAGGGGCGTGGCGAGTTCCGCGGCGAACGTGACGTCGTCGTAGCCGACCACCGCGATCTCCTCCGGGACCGCGACGCCGTCCCGCCGCAGCGTGCGCAGCACGCCAAGGGCCACCAGGTCGTTCACGCAGAACACCGCCGACGGTCGCGCCGCCGCCGGCAGCGCGAGGAGCTCGCGGATGCCCGCCTCGCCACCGTCCGGCGTCAGGCTCGGCACCGTGATCTCCTCCAGCGCCACCTCCGGATCCAGGCCGGCGTCGGTCATCGCCGCGGCCGCGCCCTCACGACGGTCCCGGCACTGCCGGATCGTGTGCGGGCCGTTGAGGAGCGCGACCCGCTCGTGACCCTGCGCGATCAGGTGCTCGACGGCGAGGCGCCCACCCGCGACGTCGTCCACCGCCACCGACGCCACCTCCGGAACCGGCGACGGCCGGTCCAGCAGCACCACCGCGGTGCCGCGCTCGCGCACCGCGAGGACGTGGTCGATGTCGTCCGTGGCCGGGCTGACGATGACCCCCTGCACCCCGTGCTCCTCGTAGAGGCGCAGGTAGCGGCGCTCGCGATCCAGGTCCTCGTCGGAGCCGGCGACCATCAGGGTGAACGAGTCGCGTTCCAGCCGGTCCTGGATGCCGCGCGCGACATCCGTGAAGAACGGGTTCGAGAGGTCCAGCACCACGACGCCGACGCTCGTCAGCGTGCCCGCGCGGAGCTGCCGCGCCGATCCGTTGCGCACGAAGTTCAGCTCGGCGATGGCCGCCTCGACCCTCTCGCGGGTGGCGGGGAGCACACGGTCGGGCTTGTTGAGCACGTTCGAGACGGTGCCGACGGCGACGCCGGCGGCCTTGGCGACGTCGGTGATCGATGCCCGACGGCGTACCGTGCGCGCGCTCGCCGGGCTCGCCGCGTTCGACGCCTTCGTGGAATCAGCCATGTTCCCCATTATGGAGCGGTTCAGGGGGACCGGCGGGCCGGTCGGCCGGGCCGGCTGTGCCCTGCGGCGCCGGCGTGCGACGGTGGGCCGGCGTAGGCCGGTCGGCCGCTCCGGCATGGGATACGGTCTGAACCGTTTCAACCCGACGTGTTTCACCACCGACGAGGAGGTCGACGATGACGGAACCGGCAGCAGGTCCGCGGCGGGGCCGCGTGTGCTTCACCTCGCAGGTCCGGCCCGACCGGCTGGAGGAGTACCGCGCGGCGCACGCCGCCGTGTGGCCGGAGATGCTGGAGGCGCTGCGCGACGCCGGCTGGCGTGACTACCACCTGTACCTGCGGGACGACGGCTTGCTGGTCGGCATCCTCGAGACCGACGACTACGACGCCGCGCAGGCGGGCATGGCGGCCACCGAGGTGAACGCCCGCTGGCAGGCGGAGATGGGCGGCTTCTTCGTCGACGACGGCAACCCGGACGAGGGCTTCGTGATCCTCGACGAGATCTTCCACCTGGAGTCCCAGCTCCGCGCGGCGGGCCTGCCGACCACGCCGCGGCGCTGACGCCGCCGCTCCGGCGCCCCCGGGCTCGCTCAGGGCCCCTTGACGGCCCGGGTGAGATTCTCGTACCGTCCTGGGTGCAAGAAGTTGACAGCAATGAAGCAAGAAACTCTGCATCGATCGCAACTCTTCCATCTCGCCCCGTCGAGCAGCGCTGCCCGCGGGTCGACGAGCCCGCGCAGTCGGGAGAACGAGGACGTTCATGAGAATCCCCTGGAAGCACACGGTCGTGGCGGGCGCCGCGGTGGCGCTCGTCGCGCCGCTCGGGGTGGCCTCCGCCGCACATGCCGCGGACGCCACCAATCTCGCGCTCGGCAAGCCGATCACGGCGTCGTCCGTCACGCAGAACTACGTCGCGAGCAACGCGAACGACGGGAACACCGGCTCCTACTGGGAGGGTGCCGGCGGGCAGTACCCGTCGCACCTGACCGTCGACCTCGGACAGGAGGCCGCCGTGGAGCGCGTCGTCGTCACGCTGCCGCCGCCCGACATCTGGTCGCCGCGCACGCAGACGTTCAGCGTGCTGGGCAGGTCCGACGGCGAGTCGTCGTTCCGCACGCTCGAGGCGTCGGCGGCCTACGGCTTCGACCCCGCGAGCGGCAACCGGGTCGAGATCCCGCTCGCGGCGGAGGTCGACGAGCTCCGCCTGGCCTTCAGCGCCAACACCGGCGCGGGCAACGGCCAGGTCTCCGAGCTGGAGGTGTGGGGCACCCCCACGGGCGACGACCCCACGGACCCGCCCACCGAGCCGACCGGACCCAACCGCGCGGAGGGTCGCCCGGTGACGGCGTCGTCGACGCAATGGACCTACGTCGCGTCGAACGCGGTGGACGGGCAGGTCGGGACCTACTGGGAGGGCGCGGGCGGGCAGTACCCGTCCACGCTCGACGTCTCGCTGGCCGCGCCGACGACGCTCAGCAGCGTGCGTCTGCGCCTCGACCCCGACCCGGTGTGGGGCCCGCGTACCCAGACGTTCTCGATCTGGGGACGTTCGGGCACCGCCTCGTGGCAGGAACTCGTACCGTCCGCCGGGCACGCCTTCGCCTCGGGGAGCGGCAACCTCGTGGACGTCGCGGTGAGCGGGACCGTCACCGACCTGCGCCTGCGTTTCACAGGCAACACCGGCGCGGGCAACGGGCAGGTGGCCGAGCTCGAGGTCTACGGCGAGCTGGAGCCGAACCCCGACCTGACGGTCACAGAGGTGACCGCGGCCCCGGCGTCGCCCGACGCGACGACTCCCGTCACGCTCACCGCCACGGTCGAGAACACCGGCGACCGCGCGTCCGAGGCCACCGTGGTCGACGCCACGGTCGGCGGGAGCGCCGCCGGATCCGCGGACCTCGCGGCGCTGGACCCCGGCGCGAGCACGCGGGTGGAGATCCCCGTCGGGACGCATCCCGCGGGTGAGCACACGGTCGGCGCCGTCGTCGACCCCGAAGACCTGGTGACCGAGCACGACGAGACGAACAACGCGCTCACGTCGCCGGAGAAGCTCGTGATCGACGAGGCCCCCGGGCCCGACCTCGAGGTCGTCTCCGTGTCCGCGAACCCGTCTGCCCCCGCCGCCGGGGACGACGTGACCTTCGCGGTCAAGGTGCGCAACCGTGGCAACGAGCCGGTGGCGGCCGGATCCGTGACCCGTGTCGTCGTAGGCTCCAGCACGCTCGACGGCACCACCCCGGCGGTCGGGGCCGGGGAGACGGTCACCGTGACGCCCGACGACTCGTGGACCGCCACCGACGGCGGGGTCACCGCGACCGCCACGGCCGACGCGACCGACGTCGTCGACGAGACGGACGAGGGCAACAACACGGGCACGCTCACCGTCACCGTCGGGCGCGGCGCCGCCGTCCCGTACACGACCTACGAGGCCGAGGACGGCGAGTACACCGGCGAACTGCTCCAGACCGATCCGCTGCGCACCTTCGGGCACACCAACTTCGCGACCGAGTCCTCCGGCCGCGAGTCCGTGCGCCTCACGGGCACGGGCCAGTACGTCGAGTTCACCTCCACCACCCCGACGAACTCGATCGTCGTCCGCAACTCCATCCCGGACGCGCCGGGCGGCGGCGGCCAGGACAAGACCATCAGCCTCTACGCGGACGGCGAGTTCGTGCAGAAGCTGACGTTCTCGTCGAGGCACTCGTGGCTGTACGGGACGACGGACGCGCCCGAAGGGCTCACCAACACCCCGGGCGGGGACGCGCGCCGGCTGTTCGACGAGTCGCACGCGCTCCTGGGCCGGGACTTCCCCGCGGGCACGGTGTTCCGCCTCCAGCGGGACGCGGACGACGACGCACAGTTCTACATCCTCGACCTGATCGAGCTCGAGCAGGTCGCGCCGCCGCGGCCCAAGCCCGCGCAGTGCACCTCGATCACCGAGTACGGCGCCGTGCCGGACGACGGGATCGAGGACACCGACGCCATCCAGGCCGCCGTGACGGCGGACCAGGAGGGCGAGATCGACTGCGTGTGGATCCCGGCCGGCCGGTGGCGCCAGGAGCGCAAGATCCTCACGGAGGACCCCGGCCGTAACGGCTACAACCAGGTGGGCATCCGCGACGTGACGATCCGCGGCGCGGGTATGTGGCACTCGCAGCTCTACAGCCTGATCGAGCCCCAGGACGCCGATGGCATCAACCATCCGCACGAGGGCAACTTCGGGTTCGACATCGACGCGGGGGTCCAGATCTCCGACATCGCGATCTTCGGGTCCGGCCGCATCCGTGGCGGTGACGGCAACGACGAGGGCGGCGTCGGCCTGAACGGGCGGTTCGGCGAGGGCACCAGGATCAGCAACGTGTGGATCGAGCACGCGAACGTCGGCGTGTGGGTGGGCCGCGACTACTCCAACAAGCCCGAGCTCTGGGGTCCGGCCGACGGGCTCCAGTTCTCCGGGATGCGCATCCGCAACACCTACGCGGACGGCATCAACTTCTCCAACGGCACCCGCAACTCGTCGGTGGTCAACTCCACGTTCCGCAACACCGGCGACGACGCCCTCGCGGTGTGGGCCAACCCGTACGTGAAGGACACGTCGGTCGACATCGCGCACGACAACACGTTCCGCAACAACACCGTCCAGCTCCCGTGGCGCGCCAACGGCATCGCCATCTACGGCGGCTACGACAACACCATCGAGAACAACCTGATCTACGACACCATGAACTACCCCGGGATCATGCTGGCGACCGATCACAGTCCGCTGCCGTTCTCGGGGACCACGCTCGTCGCCGGCAACGGGTTGTACCGCACCGGCGGGGCGTTCTGGAACGAGGACCAGGAGTTCGGCGCGATCACGCTGTTCCCGCAGACCCACGACATCGTCGGCGTCACGATTCGTGACACCGAGATCGTGGACTCGACGTACGACGGGATCCAGTTCAAGAACGGCGGCGGGAACATGCCCGACGTGCGGATCACCAACGTCCGGATCGACAGGTCCAACAACGGGTCCGGGATCCTCGCGATGGGCGGGGCCCGCGGGAACGCCATCCTGTCGGGCGTGACCGTCAGGAACTCCGCCGAGGGGGACATCGAGACGGAACCGGGCTCGACGTTCCGGTTCACCGGGCAGTAGCTCACCGGACGGCAGCTCACCGGACGGCAGAGAGAGGCGGCAGCGCGCGGCATCGCCGCTGCCGAGGCGTGGCCGGCGCCGTCATCCTGTGGATGGCGGCGCCGGTCCGCGTCCGAGGGCCGTGGCCTGCCCGCGTCCGGGGTCAGGCCTGCCCGCGGCCGGGGTCGGACCTGCCCGCGGCCGGGAGGCGGGGTGGCTCCCCCGCCCGGGTGCTGCGGGTCGGGCACGATCGGCACCGGGACCATGCCCGGGTGACGAGGGTCGCGCACGACCACGACCGGGGGCACCCGGAGCGGAAATCGCTTGCCCGGTTCGCGGCCCGTCGCCTTGACCGCGCCCACGGGCGAGGGATACGCTCCCCTTGAATCGTTTCAAGGCGTCCTTCGAGGCGCCACACGCTGCGCGCGACGATGCGCCGGAAGGGAGCCGTGCCGATGACGCCCGAATCAGCCAAGGCGGCACTCCGAGACCACACCATCGAGCTCCCGTCGTGGGCCTTCGGGAACTCGGGGACCCGGTTCAAGGTGTTCGGCCAGCCGGGCGTCCCGCGCGACCCCTACGAGAAGCTCGCCGACGCCGCCCAGGTGCACCAGTACACCGGCGTCGCGCCGCGGGTCAGCCTGCACATCCCGTGGGATCTGGTGGACGACTTCTCCGATCTGTCGCGGCACGCCGCCGACCTCGGCGTCACCATCGGCATGATCAACTCGAACGTCTTCCAGGACGACGACTACATGCTCGGGTCGCTCACGCACCCGGACGCGAGGGTCCGGCGCAAGGCCGTCGACCACCACAAGCAGTGCATCGACGTCATGCGCGCCACCAGGTCCGCGGATCTCAAGGTCTGGCTCGCCGACGGCCTCAACTACCCCGGCCAGGACTCGATCCGCGCCCGCCAGGACCGCCTGGCCGAGTCGCTCGCCGAGATCTACGCCGCCCTCGACGACGACCAGCGCATGGTGCTGGAGTACAAGTTCTTCGAACCCGCCTTCTACTCCACGGACGTCCCCGACTGGGGCACGTCCCTGCTGCACTGCATGGCCCTGGGCGAGCGTGCGAACGTCGTCCTGGACACGGGCCACCACGCCCCCGGCACGAACATCGAGTTCATCGTCGCCCAGCTCCTGCGGCAGGGCCGCCTCGGCGCCTTCGACTTCAACAGCCGCTTCTACGCCGACGACGACCTCATGGTCGGCGCCGCCGACCCGTTCCAGCTCTTCCGGATCATGCACGAGATCGTCCAGGCGGGCGCGCTCGCCCCCGACTCCGGCGTCAACTTCATGCTCGACCAGTGCCACAACATCGAGCCGAAGATCCCCGGCCAGATCCGGTCCGTGATGAACGTGCAGGAGGCCACGGCCAAGGCGCTGCTGGTCGACGCCGACGCGCTCGCCGCCGCCCAGCAGGCCGGAGACGTGCTCGGCGCGAACGGCGTCCTCATGGACGCCTACAACACCGACACGCGCCCGCTCCTGGCGGAGCTCCGCGAGGAACAGGGCCTCGCCCCGGACCCCATGGCGGCGTACGCGGCCTCGGGCTACGCCGAGAAGATCGCGGCCGAGCGGATCGGCGGCGCCCAGGCAGGCTGGGGCGCGTAGGCCGGCCCGCGGCCGACCGCAGACGGCGCGTGGTCGGCTGGTTGTCGGATGATCGGTCCCCCGAGCGGCCGATCATCCGACATCCGACCGACCATCCGTCGTCGGACCGGCCACCCGACATGACCCACCCCGCGGCACAGCCCCGCAGGACAGCTAGGAGCAGCAGATGACCACCCCTGAGACCAACCCGGCCGTCGACGCGCTCGTCGCGCGGTCGAACCGACTCGGCTCCGACCCGCGCGTCACCAACTTCGCCGGCGGCAACACCTCGGCCAAGGGCACCGCCACCGACCCTGTGACCGGCGACGACGTCGAACTCCTGTGGGTCAAGGGCTCCGGCGGCGACCTCGGCACGTTGCGGCCTCAGGGCCTCGCGGTCCTCCGCCTCGACCGCATGCGCGCCTTGGTCGACACCTATCCCGGCGTCGACCGCGAGGACGAGATGGTCGCCGCCTTCGACTACTGCCTCCACGGCAAGGGCGGCGCCGCGCCGTCCATCGACACGGCCATGCACGGCCTCGTCGACGCCGCCCACGTCGACCACCTGCACCCCGACTCCGGGATCGCCGTCGCCGCCGCGGCCGGCGGCGAGGCCCTCACCGCCGAGATCTTCGGCGACGAGGTCGTCTGGGTCCCGTGGCGTCGCCCAGGCTTCCAGCTCGGCCTCGACATCGCGGCGATCAAGGCGAAGAATCCGCAGGCCATCGGTTGCGTCCTCGGCGGCCACGGCATCACCGCCTGGGGCGACACGTCCGAGGAGTGCGAGGAGCGCTCGCTGACCATCATCCGCAAGGCGGAGGAGTTCATCGCCGCGCGCACCGCCGACCTCGCCGAGCGCGGGGAGCACCCGTTCGGCCCCGTCCGCCCGGGCTTCGAACCGCTGCCCGACGACGAGCGTCGCGCCAAGGCGGCCGCGCTCGCGCCCGTGATCCGTGGCCTGGCCTCGACGGATGCCCCGCAGGTGGGACACTTCACCGACTCCGACGTCGTGCTCGACTTCCTGTCCCGCGGGAAGCTCGCCGTGCTGGCGGACCTGGGGACCTCCTGCCCCGACCACTTCCTGCGCACCAAGGTGAAGCCGCTCGTGGTGGACCTGCCCGCGGACGCGCCGGTGGACGACGTCGTCGCGCGCCTGCGTGAGCTGCACGCCGAGTACCGCGAGGACTACGCCGCCTACTACGAGCGTGGCGCGGCCGCCGCACGGGAACGCGGCGAGGAGCCGCCCGCCATGCGCGGCGCGGATCCGCTGATCGTGCTGGTGCCGGGCGTCGGCATGTTCTCGTTCGGGCGGAACAAGCAGACCGCCCGGGTGGCCGGCGAGTTCTACGTGAACGCGATCAACGTGATGCGCGGAGCCGAGGCGATCTCCACCTACGCGCCGATCGACGAGTCGGAGAAGTTCCGCATCGAGTACTGGGCCCTGGAGGAGGCCAAGCTCCGGCGCATGCCCACGCCGAAGCCCCTGGCCACGCGGGTTGCGCTGGTGACCGGCGGCGCGTCCGGCATCGGGCTGGCCACCGCGCGGCGGCTCGCAGCCGAGGGCGCGTGCGTCGTCGTGGCCGACCTCGATGCGGCGAAGTCCGCCGAGGTCGCGACCGAGCTCGGCGGGCCCGACGTCGCCGTCGGCGTCGCCGCGAACGTGACCTCCGCCGACGACGTCGCCGCCGCCGTGGACGCCGCCGCGCTGGCGTTCGGCGGCGTGGACCTCGTGGTGAACAACGCCGGCCTGTCGATCAGCAAGCCGCTGCTGGAGACCACGGAGCAGGACTGGGACCTGCAGCACGACGTCATGGCGCGCGGCTCGTTCCTCGTCGCCCGCGAGGCCGCCCGGGCGATGATCGCGCAGGGCATGGGCGGCGACATCGTCTACATCGCGTCGAAGAACTCGTTGTTCGCGGGCCCGAACAACGTGGCCTACTCCGCGGCCAAGGCCGACCAGGCGCACCAGGTGCGGCTCCTCGCGGCCGAACTCGGCGAGCACGGCATCCGCGTCAACGGGATCAACCCCGACGGGGTGGTCCGCGGGTCCGGGATCTTCGCCGGGGGCTGGGGCGCCAAGCGGGCGGCGGTCTACGGCGTGCCGGAGGAGGAGCTGGGGCAGTTCTACGCCCAGCGCACCCTGCTCAAGCGCGAGGTGCTGCCCGAGCACGTGGCCGCCGCGGTGTTCGCGCTGACCGGCCCGGACCTGCCCCTCACCACGGGCCTCCACGTCCCGGTCGACTCCGGCGTGGCGGCGGCGTTCCTCCGATGAGCGGTCGCGAGTCCGAGGCAGGCCTCGACGCAGCCGGGCCCGATACGGACGGGCGCGACGCAGCCGTGCCTGGTACGGAGAGGCGCGACGCGGCCGGGCCCGATGCCGCCGTGTCCGACGAGGCCCGGGCCGCGTCGGCGGCCGGTGCCGCGTTCATCGCCGTCGATCTGGGTGCGACGTCGGGCCGCGTCATGCTGGGGGTCCTGCACTCGGGCGCGACGGATGGCGACCCGGACGTCGTCCTCGGCCACGGTGCGGGCGGAGCGGCGAGGCGAGGAGACGAGGCGTCGGCGGACGACGCCGCGCGGGCAGTGGAGGACGGGCCGGCGCGGGTCGAGCTGGTCGAGTGCGGGCGGTTTCCGAACGGTCCGGCGGTGCACGACGGCGGGTTGCGCTGGGACGTCGAGGCACTCTGGGACGGGATCGTGGCCGGGCTGCGCGAAGCCGGGTCCGTCGCCGCGCGGCGAGGGCTCGAGGTGCGGGGGATCGGCGTCGACTCGTGGGCCGTCGACCACGGCTTCCTGGACGACGACGGCGCGCTGCTCGCCCGGCCCTGGTGCTATCGCGATTCGCGGACCGACGCCGCGCGCGAGCGCGTGTACGCGCGGATCCCCTTCGCCGAGCACTACGCGGTCAACGGGTTGCAGGACCTGCCCTTCACGTCGGTGTTCCAGTTCGTGGCGAGCGCGGCAGGAGCCGGCAAGACCGAGTGGTCCCGCGCCGCGCAGGTGCTCCTGGTCCCCGACCTGATCACCTACCGGCTCACCGGCCGCCGCGTGGCCGAGGTGACGAACGCGTCCACCACCGGCCTGCTCGACGCCCGGACCCGCACCTGGTCCGACGCGCACATCGCACGGCTCGCGGAGGAGTTCCCGGAACTCGGCGACCTCCGGGCGCGCCTTCCGGAACTGGTCGAGCCGGGGACCGCCGTCGGACACCTGCTTCCGGGCATCCGCGAGGCGACGGGCCTGGGCGAGGTGCCGGTGTTCGCCGTTGCCTCCCACGACACGGCGTCCGCGGTCGCCGCGGCGCCGCTCGACCATGCGGTTCCTGACGAACCACGCGATTCCGTCCGTTCTGGGGCGCAGAACGGAACGAACGACATGGTTCCTGGAGCGGCGGCCTACATCTCCTCCGGGACATGGTCGTTGGTCGGGCTCGAGCTGGACAGGCCGGTGCTCGGCGACGCCAGCCGCGAGGCGAACTTCACCAACGAGCTCGGCATCGACGGCACCGTGCGGTACCTGCGCAACGTCATGGGGCTGTGGATCCTCAACGAGTGCGTGCGGGAGTGGTCGGAGGCCGACGGCGAACCCGTCGACCTGCCAGCTCTCCTGGAGGACGCCGCGCGCGAGCCGGGCGGCCGCTGCCTCATCGAGGTCGACGGCGAGGAGTTCCTCGCGCCGGGCGGCATGGCCGACCGGGTCCGCGCGGCGATCGGGCGGCGGATGTCCGCCGCGGGGCCGGTGACGGGAGCGGTGCGGGACGGCGGCGGTCGTGCGGGAGCGGCGCGCGGTGATCGTGGGCCGGAGACTGCGGCGCAGCCTGGGGCCGGGGCGCCGTCGGGGGACCGGGGCCGATCGTCAGCCGCAGGCTCGGGCGTGGAGGCGGTCCCGGAGACCCGCTCGGCGACGGTCCGGGTGGTCCTCGACAGCCTGGCGGCGGCGTACGCCCAGGTCGTGCGGCAGGCAGGAGAGCTGGCCGGAGTGCGCGTCGGGGCGATCCACGTCGTCGGCGGCGGGTCGCAGAACGACCTGCTGAACCGCCTCACGGCCGAGGCCGCGGGCCTGCCGGTGCTCGCCGGCCCGGTCGAGGGGACGGCGCTGGGGAACGTCCTGGTCCAGGCCCGCGCGGCCGGAGCCCTGACGGCCCACGACGGCGGCCCGGCAACGCCGCGGGACCTGCGCGCGACCGTCCGCGCCAGCACACACCTGCGCACCTACGAGGCGTAGCCGACCGCACCACCTACCGGAGGGTTGCGGTCCAGTCCGCGACCGCGCGGGCGACCTCCGGGTCCTTGCCGCGGAGGTCGTGTGCGCCGAGGAGCGTCACGTGGGTGACGCTCCCCGGGATCGCGGCGGTGCGCTCCGCCAGCTCCTCCGGCGTGCCGAACGGGTCCTTGTCGCCGGACACGAAGAGTGCCGGCACGTCGAGGTCGCCGAAGTGGTCCACCCGGAGGCGTTCCGGCCTGCCGGGCGGATGCAGCGGGTAGCTCAGCAGCACGAGTCCGGCCGCGGGCAGGCCCTCGGCGACCGCCATCGAGCACATGCGGCCGCCGTACGACCGCCCGCCCAGGAGGAGGCGGTCCGTCGTCGTGCCGATCTCCTTCGCGAAGGCCTCCGCCTCCTGGACGAGGTGCGCCACCGCGACCGGCACCCGGTCCGGCATTCGCTTGCCGGCGATCCGGTACGGGAAGTCGGCGCGCCGCACGGGCAGGGGCGGATCGAGCGCGGCCAGGGCGTCCTCCACCGCGACCAGGGTGTGGTGATCGCGCGAGGCCCCGGCCCCGGGTGTGAGCAGCAGTCCGGAGACGTTCATGATCCCAGTCTCGCGGTGGCCGCCCTCCCTCACGCGGTCGGCGTGTCAGAGGGGGCGGCGGAACATCATCAGCAGGGCACCGCCCGCCGCCGCGCCGATGCCGCCGAGGATCACCCACATCCAGACGACGTCGGACTGCTGGAGCGGTCCCGTCTCGTCGTCAGCGGAGGCGGGCCGGCCGAACGACCTGACGATCGAGCTCGCCGGGTCGTTCCGCTCCGTGGACACGACGGGGCTGGGCTCGGCCGACGGGCTCGGGCTGGGGCTCGGGCTCGGCGCGGAGGGAGTAGGGTCCGGCGTCGGCTCGGGCGCGGACCGCGTGGGCTCGGGCTGCGGCGTCTCCGGCGTTCCCCTCGGGGGCGCCGGCTCTCGCGTCGGCTCGGGCCGCGTCGTCGGTTCGCCCCCCGATCCGCCGCCCGACTCGCCGGGAGGCTCCTCGGCCTCCGTCGGTGCGGGTTCCTCCGGCTCGGTGCAGGCCGGGCCGTCCATCCACTCGCCCCACTCGTAGCGGTCGAGGCGAACCCAGCTGACGCAGTAGCCGTCCGGGTACCGGTCGGGCGCCTCGTGGAAGGCGGCCCAGCCGGAGTGGCGCTCGGAGTTGCTGAGGTACCGCCGGACATAGGAAGCGTTGTCGCCGTCGAGCGGACGGACCGTGTACTCGAGGCTCGCGCCGCCGGAGACGCTCCATCTGTCGAACGAGGCGCCCTCCGCGGTGACGCCGAACTCGGCGTCCTCCTCGCGCGCGGCCGCGCCGGTTCCGGCCGCGCCGACGAGGCCCGCCGCGAGGATGGCGAGCCCGAGGAGCCGCACCGCCCCTTGCCGGATCACAGTCGGATCACGTCGGCGATCCTACGGGATTTCCCGACTTTTCCCCCGGTTCGCAGCGGGTGAAGCTCACCCGACCCGACCCGACCCGAGCCGGGCGGGGCCAAGCCGGGCAGGGCCGGATCGAGCCGCCGGAACGGCGCTGGACCATCAGGCCGCGTCGAAGCGAACCTCGAGCGTCCCGACCGGCATCTCCTTGCGGACCGTCAGCGAGAGCCGCGTGAGGTGATCGCCCCACACCGCGCCCAGTTCGTCGTCGTCGATCTCCTTGGCCTCGAGCCCGGCGTCGACCGCTTCCTGGTCCCAGCTGATCCGCAGCGTGCGGACCTCGGCGTCGGGCCTGCCGGCGGCGTGCCGCACGGTGGCGCAACCCGCCCCCGCGTCGAGCTCGACATCTCCGGCGAGCAGCCAGTGCAACGCCGTCGGGCCGTCATCCTCGTCGTCGGCGAACGACCAGTCGTCACGGACCGTCACCGATTCCGCGGCGCGATCAAGCGTGACCTCGCGCCACCAGGAGGAGCCGCGGGCGCCGTACGCACCCGCGAGGTCGAGCCGCGCGGTCCATGCCGCGTCGGCGCCCGGCGCGGCGACGGTCATCGACCGGGCCGCGAACTCCGGGCCCGGCGACTGTTCCCTGCCGCGGATCAACGGGACGTTGTGCCACGCCGAGCGCATCGGCCACTGCTCGTAGCGCCCCTCGCCGAACGTGCCGGCGCGGTAGGTCGGCTTCCCGGCGTCGACCACCACGGGCATGCCGTCGAGGGCGACCAGCACCTCCCCGACGTCGTTGTGGTTGTGGTTCTCCCCGTTGTGCCCGCCCTTGACGAACACGGCGACGCCCTCGGCCGAGCCCGGCCGGGACCGCGCGAGCGCCACCTGCGTCTCCGGCAGCCGGACCTCGCCCACCAGGGGTGGTGCGGTACCGGACGGGAGGACGGCCCACTCGTCGTCGGACAGCATGAGCACCGCCCGGGAGAGCGTGACGCGCTCGTCCCACAGGATCTCGGGGCGCCCGCGGTACGACGCCGCGTGCCGGGCGGCGTCCTCGTCGCCGACGCGTCGCGCCCACGAGTGCACCAGGTTCCACGGCCAGGCCCAGATCGGTCGCGCCGGGCTGTCGGCGACCCCGACGTACCAGTCGCCGCCCAGGTGCATCCGGTGCGGGAAGGCGACGACCTGCCGGATCGTCTCGGCGCGGCGCTCGGCGACAGTGAGGCGGTCGCTGTCCGACGGCGGCCCGTGGCCGGGACGGCTCGTCGCGCCGGGTGTTGCGCCGGCGGAGGCGATGCCGGCCGGCTCGGCGTCGCCCGCGGGGGCGTCAGCCACGGGTGCGCGGCCCTGCTCGCGGGCCCAGCCGAGCAGGTCCTCGGCCTCCAGGGCGCGGGCCGCGCCCTGCCACCAGTAGTGGTACCCCTCGTCGACGCCGCCGTCGGGCGGGAGCGAGTCCCAGTAGCGGCCCACCCCCTCGGCGACGAGCTGGATGATGTGGCGGCGCCGGGCGGTGTCGTCCTCCAGCGCGAGTGCGGCTGCGAGCACGTTGCCCTGGATCCAGACCGTCCAGTTCATCGGCGGTCGCTCGATGCCGAGCCACCACCAGTCGCGGCGGTCGGTGAACGGCCGCAGGACCCGGCGCTGCGCCTCGTACCGGATGCGGGCGCGCACGCCGGGGGCCCGGTCGTCGATCGCGGGCCCCAGCAGGTGGTCCACCCAGGCGAGCTGCGCGGCGACCTCGCCCGCGCCGAGATCCAGGCACGGATCCGTGACGTCCGCGACGACGTAGCCGTTGCGGGTGTTCGTGTGGTCGTGGGCCGCCCAGCACCAGGTGGACTGCTCGCACAGCAGGATCACGCCGTCGACCACCTCGTCGAGGAAACGTTCCTCGCCGGTGTGCAGCGCCGCGACCGCCGCGTAGGTGAGCCGCCGCTGGCGTGCGATGACGCCACCCTCGTACTCCTTGCGATCGCCGTCTCGCCAGAACCGGGCGAACTGCGACGCCCGGGCCTCGGGCCAGGGCGTGCCGAGGGCATGCTCGGCCTTCCCGACCGCGGGGACGAGCGCCGTCGCCATCCGCTCGGAGGTCCAGAACTCGCGTGCGGTGACGTCGGGCGCGGGCAGGCGGGTCATCGGGATGTCCTCTCCTTCGTCGGGTTCACGCTATCCATAGGACGAACCGGACACGACCGCACCGGACGGTCAGAGGTGCGGGGCCACGTGGTCGGCGTAGCGAGACAGCACCGTCGACGCCGTCTCCGCGGGCGGGGCCGCCCAGATCTCCTCGTTGAAGATCTCGGTCTCGATGTAGCCCGCATAGCCCGCGTCACGCACCCACCCGGAGATGGTCGCGAAGTCGATGTAGCCGTCCCCCACGTGCCCGCGCGAGTTGAGCGGCTCCGCGGCCAGCGGCAGGATCCAGTCGCACACCTGGTACGACGCGATCCGCCGCGCGCGCCCCGCCCGCTCGATCTGCTCCCGCAACTCCGGGTCCCACCACACGTGGTAGGTGTCGACGACGACGCCGACCTCCTCCGGCGCGAACGGCTCCGCCAGGTCGAGCGCCTGCCCGAGCGTGGAGATCACGGCCCGGTCCGCCGCGAAGATCGGATGCAGCGGCTCGAGCACGATCCGCACGCCGTGCTCGCGGGCGACCGGCACCAGGTCCGCGATCCGGTCCGCGACGCGTGCCCGGGTCGCGACCAGGTCCCGGTCCGCCGGCCCGGCGTCCGGGCGCGGCCCGGCCCCGGAGGCCGACATCGCGGGCAACCCGCCGACCACGAAGATCAGCTCCGGCGCCCCGATCGTCGCGGCCTCCTCGAAGGCCCGCTTGTTGTCGTCCAGCGCGGCGGCGATCCCGGCGTCGTCCCGTGCGGTGAGGAAGCCGCCCCGGCACAGCGACGACGCCACGAGGCCGGCGTCCGCGACGATCCTCGCCGCCTCGGCGGCGCCCACCTCCTGGACGCGATCCCGCCACGGCCCGACCGCGCCGAAGCCGGCCGCGGCCGCGACCTCGCACGCCTCCGCGAGCGTGGCGTGCTTGACGGTCGCGGTGTTCAGCGAGGCCCGCCGCAGGCCCGTCGGGAAGCTGGACGACGACGGCGCAGCGGGCGTGCTCCCGGCCTTTCCGGGCGCGGTGTTGTCGGCGCTCATGCGTCCACCCCGTTCACCGTGAGGAACGCGCGCATCCGGCGCGCCGCGAGCTCCGGGTCGAGGAGCATGCCGCAGCCGTCCGCGAGCCGGAACAACTCCACCAGGTGTGCCACCGACCGGCCGGAGTGCAGGCCTCCCACCAGCGAGAACGCCGGCTGGAAGCCGTTCAGCCAGGACAGGAACGCGATTCCCGTCTTGTAGTAGTACGTGGGCGCCTCGAAGATCTTGCGGCCGAGCGCCTCGGTCGCGGCGAGGATCTCGTGGCCCCGCTTCGCCGCGACGGCGTCCCCTGCGGCCGCGGCGTCGAACGCCTGGAGCGCCGTGGAGGCCGCGGGATAGATCGCCGCGAAGATGCCGAGCAGGGCGTCGGAGTGGCCCTGCTCGTCGCCGGCGATGAGCTCGGGGTAGTTGAAGTCGTCGCCCGTGTACAGGCGCGGGCGGGCGCCGCCGACGCCGGCGTCGGCCGCGGCCGCGACGCCGAAGCCGGCCGGCATCGTCACGGGCTCCAGCGCGGCCAGTGCCCGCCGCAGCCCGACCTCGTGCGCGGCGTCGAGCAGCGACACCTTCACGCCGTCGACTTTCGCCTGGTGCGCCCGGATGACGTCCAGGAAGACGTTCGTGGCGTCGGCGACCGACGTCGAACCCCAGTACCCCTCGAGCGCCGGGTCGAACATCGTGCCGAGCCAGTGCAGCACGACGGGCTGATCCGCCTCGGCCAGGACGGCGTCGTACACGCGTGCGTAGTCCTCCGGACCGCGTGCGACCCGCGCCAGCGCGCGCGACGCCATGACGATGACCTGCGCTCCCGCGTCCTGCACGACGTGCACCTGCTCGCGGTACGCGCCCGTGACGGCGGCCAGCCCGGCCTCGCCCGGCTCCAGCGCCGCGACGGCCGCGGGCGAGAGCTGGTCGGTCCCCGCGCCGCACGCCACGCGCGCGGGGTGCCCGGCGTCCGACGTCGAACGGAACGCCGCGGCCTCGGCCGCCGACCGGCGCACCAGCTCCTGCGTCGCGGCCCAGTCCAGGCCCATGCCCCGCTGGGCGGTGTCCATCGCGTCGGCGACGCCCAGGCCGTACGACCAGATGCGGTGGCGGTAGGCGAGCGTGCTGTCCCAGTCGACCGACGCCGGCTCGCCGGGCACGTTCCCGGCCCCGGCGTGCGGGATCACGTGGGCGGCGGCGAACGCGACGCGGCTGGTCAGAGGCGTGTCCGGGGTGGTCCAGGGCCCGGGGGCACCCAGGTCGTGGTTCTCGGTGCCCGACGGCGCCCCGGCGTCGTCGAACACGGGCAGCGTGATCGTCCTGGCGCTCACAGCGTGATCTCCGGGATCTCGATGCGGCGGCCCTCGGCCGACGACCTCAGGCCCAGCTCCGCGAGCTGCACGCCGCGCGCCGCCGACAGGAGGTCGAAGCGGTGCGGGCGCCCGGCGACGGCGTCGCGCAGGAACTCCTCCCACTGCGCCTTGAAGCCGTTGTCCAGCTCCGCGTTGGCCGGCACCTCCATCCACTGGTCGCGGAACGACTCCGTGACCGGCAGGTCCGGGTTCCACACCGGCTTGGGCGTGTGGGAACGATGCTGCGCCACGCACTTGTTCAGGCCCGCGACGGCCGAGCCGTGCGTGCCGTCGATCTGGAACTCGACCAGCTCGTCGCGGTACACGCGCACCGCCCACGAGGAGTTGATCTGGGCGATCACGTCGTCGCCGCCCGGGGTGCGGAGCTCGAAGATGCCGTAGGCGGCGTCGTCGGCGGTGGCCTCGTACTCCTTGCCCTGCTCGTCCCAGCGGGCGGGGATGTGCGTCGCGGTCTTGGAGGTGACCGACCTGACCTGGCCGACGATGCCCTCCATGACGTAGTTCCAGTGGCAGTACATGTCGGTGGTCATGGACCCGCCGTCGGCCAGGCGGTAGTTCCACGACGGGCGCTGGGCCGGCTGGATGTCGCCCTCGAAGACCCAGTACCCGAACTCGCCGCGCATCGACAGGATGCGGCCGAAGAAGCCCTCGTCCACGAGACGGCGGAGCTTGACCAGGCCGGGCAGGTAGAGCTTGTCGTGCACGACGCCGACCGTCACGCCGGTCTCCTCGCGCAGGCGGGCGAGTTCGATCGCCTCGTCCAGCGTCTCCGCCGTGGGCTTCTCGGTGAAGACGTGCTTCCCCTGTCGCATCGCCTTGGTGAGGGTCGCGGGGCGGAGGTTCGTCATCGCGGCGTCGAAGACGATGTCGGCGTCGGCGATGGCGCCGTCGAGGTCCGTGGTCCAGTGCTCGACGTCGTGCTGCTTGGCCAGGTCGGCCAGCTTCTCGGCATTGCGGCCCACCAGCACGGGCTCGACCTGCACGCGCGAGCCGTCCTCCAGGGTGACGCCACCCTGCTCGCGGATCGGCAGGATCGAGCGCAGCAGGTGCTGGCGGTAGCCCATGCGGCCGGTCACGCCGTTCATGGCGATGCGCAGGGTGCGTGTCATGCGGGACTCCTTCGTCAGTGCTTTCGTCGTTACTTGGAATGCGCTTTCCTCAGCCTAGCGCAAGGTGGTGGCGATGTGGGAAGCGCATGGTTCGACGGCAGACGGCGGTCAGCTGGCCGGCGGCCGTCAGTTGGTCGCCGGCGTCTGTTGACCGGCGTCCGCGCGATGGGGCGGTCGAGGTAGTCAGTCGGCGGGGCGCCGCGGCGTCGAGGCGCGGAGGACGACCTCGCCGTGGACCGTGACCGAGCCGGGGGCCGTGGCCTCCAGGCCGTCCGTGGCGTCGGGGTCGGGCTCGGCCGTGGCCTCCAGGCCGGTCGGCTCCCCGAGTGCCAGCTTGGTCGCGGCCTCGCCGATCCGTTCCAGAGCGATATGCACCGTGGTCAGCGCCGGGGTCACGTCCCGCAGGGTCGGGATGTCGTCGAAGCCGGCGACCGCGACGTCGTCGGGCACGCTCAGGCCGGCGTCGCGCACGGCGGCCATCGCGCCCACGGCCATCACGTCGTTGACGGCGAAGACGACCTCGGGGAGGGAGGCGTTGTCCGGGTCCGCACCCGCGAGGTGGCTGCCCTGACCGGTCCCGTCATCGGTGGCGGCGTCGTCGCCCCGAGGGGCGTCCGTCCCGGCGACGTCGGCGGCGCTTCCGGCGCGCGCCCGCCCGGACCGGGCGATCAGCTCGGTCATCGCGGCGTACCCGCCGTCGCGCGTGAACTCGCCGGGGACGACGTCGTCGTCGCGCACCCCGTTGCCCAGCGAGGCGAGCGCGTCGCGGAAGCCCGAGGTCCGGTCCGCGGCCGTGCGCAGGCCGGACGGCCCGGACAGGATCCCGAACCGCTGGTACCCGAGCCCGTGCAACTCGCGGGCGAGCGCGGCGGCGCCGCCGGAGTTGTCGATCTCCACGACCGGGAGGGACCCGATCGCCTGCCCGATGGTGGCGACCCCGCCGCCGGACTCGCGGAACGCGGTCAGGATGCTCTCGAGGTCCTGGCCCGCGGCTGTCCCCACGAGCGCCTCGGCCGGCCCGGCGACTCGTTCGGACTCCGTGTCGGGTGCGGGTGCGCCCGCGCCGTCGTCGGACACCATGCGGCTTCCCGCGAGGATCACGGCACGGCCACGCTGACGGCGCACCAGCTCGACGAACGCTCGCTCCCGCTCCGGGCGCAACTGCGTCGACGCGAGGGTGACGATCAGGCCCTCGGCCTCGGCGGCGCGGGTGACGCCGGAGGCGATCGCGGAGAAGTAGGGGTCGGCGATGTCGTGCACCACGAGGCCGAGCGCGGCGGTGCGGCCGCGGGCCATGGCCTGGGCGCTCGGGTCCGGGACGTAGCCGAGACGCCGGGCGGCCGCCATGACGCGGTCGCGCAGCTCGGGGCGGACGGTGCGGGTGGCGCTCCCGTTGATCGCGCGGGAGGCGGTGGCCAGCGACACGCCCGCTTCGCGGGCGACGCGGCTGAGCGTGACAGGGCCGTCGGACATGTGCTCATCCTGCCGCACGGTGAACGACGGCGGTCGCGGGCGTGCCGCACCTGTGCAAAACCGCAACCTGGCGGCGCGGAGCCGCGCGATGGCCGACCCCTCGCCCCGGCAGACCTAGGCGGGCCTGCCGGGGCGGTCTCGGCGTGGGTGCCGGGCGGCGGTCGGGGATCAGATGCGCGTCAGGCGGCGGCCGGCCTCCTTCCGGGCGCGTTCGATGACCTGGGTGTAGCCCGCGATCATGCGTACGTGGCTGAAGCGCGGACGGACGGCGTCGCGCGCGGCCCGCAGCGATTCCCGGCGGGCCGCCGCCTCGATCCAGGTCGCCGCGATGTCGGCGGGCTCGTACGAGGTGACGTACCCGATCCCGGCCACGATCGACGGCGCGTCCCCGACCGGCGTCGTCACCGGGACCGCCCCGCACATCGCGCCCTCGATGAGGCACAGCGGAGCGGCCTCGCCGAACGCGGAGGTCAGGGCGACCACGTCCGCCGCCGCGTACAGGAGCTCCATGTCGTGCCGGACGCCGAGCAGCTGCAGCCGGCCGAGCAGGTCGGGCCGGTCGCCGAAGATCCGCGTGAGGTCGTCGGCGAGCCCCGGGTTGGAACCCGTCATCCCGGCACCGCACATCAGCACCTGGCCGGAAGGGTCCAGGTCGAGGAACTCGCGGGCGGAACGCAGGAACAGCTCCGGGTTCTTCATCGCGTCGTAACGGGCGGCGTACACGACGGCGGTGCTGTCGGGCGCGACGCCGAGCGATCCCCGCAGCGCGAGACGCCGGGACCCGCGGACCGGGCGGAACCGGACCAGGTTGATCCCGTTCGGCACGACGCGGAGCAGTTCCCCGGGGACGCCGGCCGCCCGGTACGCGTCGCGTGTCGACTCCGCGCAGCACACCACCGCGGCGAGCTTCCCGAGGTTCGCCGCGGTGATCAGGTCGTCGAGCGCGTGACCCTGGTGCTCCGGATCGGACCGGTGCAGGCACGCGACCACGGGCCGGCGCGGGAAGGCCGGCTGGTTCACGAGTCGCAGAGGTTGCTCCTTGAGCGACAGGATCACGTCCGCGGCCTTGGCCTGACGGACCGCCGCCGTCATCTCCGCATCGGTGAACCCGCGGGGATCGTGCTCCACCTCCGTGCTGCGGCCCAGCGACGTGACGCGCACGCCGGCGGCGCGAAGCGCGCGATAGCGCGGATCGTCCTCCATGCGTTGCAGCGTCGACTCCCGCTTGACCTCGTGGTGCAGGCTCAGTACCGAGTGCTGCTGCCGGCCGCTCTGGTGCAGCCCGGTCACGACCGTGGAGTGCAGTACCCGGGCACCGCCACTGAAGAAGCCCTCGTAGAGCGAGAGCACACGCAATCCGTTGCGCTGGATCACAGACATCACCTCCGTCTCTAGGAGGCCGTGTGGGTGGCTGATGCCGCCGCGGCACCGTTCCGGCACACGCCGACATCAGCCACCCACGTGACCTCTTCACAGGGTGAGGTGGATTGATGAGAGGCATGTGGCGTCTGTGTTACGCGTACATGACTTCTCTCAGAGGATGTCGCGCGCGAGCTTCCGCAGGGACAGCTCGGCCCGCGTACGACCGACCGCGCGGCAGCCCAGCGCCGTCCAGCGCCTGATGAGCCGGGGCTCGTCACGGTAGAGCGCCACTCCTCGGCGCAGCAGGGTGCCCAAGGGCTTGCGGGACTCCGCGACATCACGCAGCAGCCGGAACCAGAACGTCACGATGCGGGGCCTGGCCAGGCAGATCGCATCGGCGAGGATGCCCTCGGACCGGCACGCGGCGACGAGTTCCGCCGCGAAGATGCCCTCCGCGATGACGAGCGGCGCGCCGCCGGCGTCGAAGACGTGCGTGCCGGTGCGGCGCGAGGTCGGGATGTCGTAGACGGGGAGCTCCGCGCGCCCCGAGGTGGCGATCTCGCGGAGTGCGGCGAGGGCGGCGGTCCCGTCCCAGGACGCCGGATCGTCCCAGTCGACGATGCCGAACGCGCGCGGCAACCCCGGGTGGTCGGCGTCGAGGTAGAAGTCGTCGAGCTCGACGACGGGCATGCCCAGGCGACGGGTGAGGGACGACTTGCCGGAGCCCGACGGGCCTGTGAGCAGCACGATCTTCGTGCGGGGGTGGCGGCTCCCTGCGGGGACGTCGAACAGGGTCATCTCGCTGGGCGAACCGGGATCACTCACGAGCGTCCATTCTCCCGCATCGCCGAGGGAACATCCGAGATCACCGCTCTGATGGCGGCAGCGGTCGCTACCCTGCGGACCGTAGGCGTGTCCCTGGCCTGAGCCATCGCTCGGCCTCCGATCGCGATGCCGGTCGGCGTCTCGCCACCGATGGCGAGACGCCGACCACGTCACCGACGGCTTCCCTGTCGATCAGCTCTTGTCGTCGCCGGGCGATTCCCGTGCGATCACTCGGTAGCAGAGCCAGGCGATCGCCGCGCAGCCGACGGTGACGAGCGCCGCCATACCCGTGTGGGACCAGTCCGTGCTGCCGCGCAATGAGGCGATCGCCATGACCACCGTGACGATCACCCCGACCACCGCCCCGAGCCCGCCGACGATCGCTGCGCCGATCGCCCCGAAGACGCCCGCTCCCTGGGCGAGCGCGGCGACAAGTTCACCGATGTCCCGGAGGAAGGCCAGAGGCCCCGCCCGGCCATGGCTCTCGCTGGTGATGCCCGTGACCGACTTCTTGGCCTGCGCGAGCTCCCGCTCCGTGCGGGCGCTGCCGGCCTGTGTCATCTCCTTGTAGCCAGGAGGTTCCGGAGCTTCACGCTCCGGCAGGACGACGCGGGCCTTCTCTGGCACCCGCGACGTGACCCGCTGCTCGACGGCGTCGGGCTTGAGGTCGTCGTGCAGCACCGGCTCGATCGGGATGCGTGCGCCGCTCTTCCCCACCAGGAGTCGCCCGCCGTCGGGGTACATGAGGAGTGCCGCCGTGTCGTCGAACCGGACCGTGCGCCAGGTCCAGCCGTCGCGAAGCGTGACGCCGTCGTCGCCGATCACGACGTCGATGTCGGCGTCGAGGCGCTTGTGGGTCGTGCCCTCGACGGGATCCCCGGCACCGGCCTGTGCCTCTTCTGTCCCGATCCAGCCGCCGGCGACTGGCGTCACGATCAGTGCGGTCTCCCACGCGGCGCGCGCGACGGCGACGACGTCGTCCGCCGTGACGCGCTCGAGAGCGGCACGGCGCTCGCCCGGCGTCGGCACGGGGCGCCCGAGCGCCGTCAGGATGGCGTCGTGAACGATCCACTGGGCGTCCAGGTGGGGTTCGTCGAACGGCGCCAGCAGGTGCGTCCGGGCCGAGTCGACCTCGGCGTCGGTCACCCGGAACCGTAGCCGTCCCAGCGTGTCCAGAAACTCGCCGGTGGCGGCCGACGCCGTCTCCCGGCGGAGGTTCGCCGAGACGCGCAGGACGGCGTGGGCCCCGTCGAGGCGCAGGATGTCGGCCGACACGTCGTAGGACCAGCCGTACTCCTGCCGCACATCTTGGAACAGGGCGCGTCGTGCGACCTCCGCCAGTACGTCGGTGGCAGGACCGTCGGGCACGACGACGTCCCAGGCGGCTTCCCGGCCACCCACCACGGCTTCGGCGGGAAACGGGATCGCCGCCTCCGGAACCGGCGGCGGCGCGCCGACCACATCGCCCGGCGCACCCGAGGGCAGCGGCAGATCGACGTCCAGCTCGTGTTCGGCGACAACCCATGCCACGGCGTTCCCAGCGGCGAAGTGCCGGCCCGCCCAGGCGCGGAGCTGCTCGTCGGAGACGGCCCGCGCGCCGAGCAGGAAGCCGTCCAGGCCGTAGTTCTGCGTGCCGAACCGGAGCGTCGCGACGTCGTTCACGCTGAACGAATCGTTGAGAGCGAACGTCTCGGCCTCGCGGAAGCGCAGCGGCAGGTCGGCAAGCGCTCGTGAGACGTCACGCAGCGCCGCGGTGACGCGCTCGTCGCTGCCGGACACCTGGATCTGGGTCGTGGTCGGCCCGACCCCGCCGGAAAGGTCGAGCCCCGGGCGCTCCGCCGCGCGCATCGCCATCGCCACGATCAGGGCAGTGATGCCGCTGGTCGGGAGCGTCTCATCCGCGGAGCCGACACGGAAGACCAGGCCCGCCGCGGTCCGGCCGGGCCGAGTCGCGCGCAGGAGGCGCACACCTTCATGGGTCAGGGCGGTCACTGGTTCTTCTCCTTGCCATGGCGCGAACGGACGATGGACATCGCGGCCAACACGGCCAGGGGCGCGAGGCCCACCCCGACAGGGACCGACGTCCCGGTGAGTTTCTCGATCCCCGCACCGATCCCGATGCCGACCACCATGATGGCGATCAGTGTCACGGGGACCAGCACGATCGTCGCCACCACCTTGCGGGCCCGCCGTCTCAGGTCCGACCGTCCCGCTCGGTTCGCCGGCCCGGGATCCCGCGGCACGGGAATCTCGTCCGCTTCGCGGGCAGGCAGGTGGACGACGACGTCCTGGGGGACCTTCGTGTCGATGCGCGCGATCAGGTCCGGGCCGAGGCCCTGGTACAGCGTGGGCTCGAGTTCAACCCGGAACCCGTCGTGGCCGGTCAGCGCGCGGGCGCCATCGGGCACCGTTTCAAGAAGCGCGACCTCGGAGAACAGGACTGTGACGGCGGCGTCGCCGGCGACGAGGCTGACGCCGTCGTCCCCGATCACGAGCGAGACCGACGGGTCGTCCAGGCGCGGACAGGCGGTGCCGTTCACTCGTGTCAGCGAATGCTCGGGTGCCGGCGTGGCGCCGATCGAACGCAGTTCTCGCGGGCCGAACCAGAGGGCCTCGGACCAGATGGCGGCGATCAGCTCGCGCACGCTGTCGGCGGTGGCCGCCTCGATCCGCGCTCGAACCTCGGCCGGTTCCTCGACGAGTCTCCCGGTCAGCGTCTGATGCGCGATCGACGGCAGCACGGCTGCCTCGGGGGCCGCGGCCCATTCGGCCAGCTCTTCGAGACGGAGTGCCCGGGCCGCGGCCAGATCGTCGTCGGACACGTGGAACCGGAGACGTCCCAGGACGTCGGTCAGGCCGCCGGCCGTTGCCTCGTGCCTGCCCTCGGCCGCGTGGACCGTGATGGTGACGCGGACGTGGTCGTCATCGAGGCGCTCGTGTTCAGCGTGGATCTGGCTTGCGATGTCGGTGTCGCGGCGCAGGTCGCGGTGCAGGGCCTGTTCGATGACACCCGTGACGACGGACTCGATGCCGGTGCGGCGGACGATGGCGTCGACCGCGATGCCGTCCCGCAGCCCGGTGAGAAATGCCGGCGTCCCACTCAGCACCTTCGTGACCGGCGGGAGCGGCATCCGGCTACCTTCTGGCAGGCGGAGGTCCAGCGCGCTCGGAACGGTGTCCGAGCTGAACCAGGCGATGGCGTTCTGGCGGGTGAACCGCGTCGTGGCCCACGTCTCGACCTCGCGTGCGGTGAGGCGGTCGAGACCGCGCTCGCCGAGCGCGCGCACGCCGTAACCCTGCGCGCCATGTCGCTCCAGGTGCATACGGCCGACGTACCCGGGGTTCCTCAGGCTCGCCTCGGAGCGGAGGATCTCCATCTCGGTCTCGAGCCGATCCAGGGGAAGCCCGTCACGCAGCGCGGAGCAGACGTCATTGAGGTAGCGGACCACCTCGTCCTCGCTGCCCGTGGCGTGGAACACGGTCACGTCGGGACGCGTCTGCCCGTTGACGTGCGCATCACTGAGAACCTGGCTCTGGAGCGCGAGGTGCTCCACGAGGTGGGTGATGCCGGACGTTGCGAGCGTCTCGTCGGCTGAGCCGACGCGGAAGATGATTCCGCCGGTCGTGTTGCCCTCGCGGGGGGCGATGAGGACCGGTACGCCGTCGGCCTCGACACGCTGGATGCCGGGGAACGCGGCGGTGAGGGGCGCGGTCGTCACGACAGCCCGCCCTTGGCCGCGGCCTTGTCCGCCCTGGCGCGCAGCTTGCGGTACGTGGCCTCCGGGGCGCCGTTGTAGAACGTGGTGCCCTTCGCCGGGCGGTCGCCGAGCCAGTCGTAGTGGGGCTTGGCCTCCGCGGGCAGTCCGGCGAGCGAGAAGAAGTGTGCGAGATCCGCGTGAGCCTGTGCCGTTCCGTGACCGGCGACGTGCTCCGGATGCCTGACCGACTGCCGGGCAGCCTCTCGGACTGCATCGACCTGCTGGGCGGGCGCCTGCTTGTCGCCGTCCCAGTGGCGCTCGATCGTCAGATCCACGATCAGCAGGTGGCTCAGGCTCGCGGGCGGGGCGTCGCGGGTGCACGCGCTGACGAACTCGGAGGACTCCTCCCAGCTCCCGCTCCACTTCGGCAGGATCTGCTGGAGGAACGCCTTCTGCGCCCGGCTGTGGTGCGGCGCGATGGCCGCGAGCTGGTCGTAGCGGCGGCGCGTCTCGCTCGCGCCGAGCTGGAGGCCGCGTGCCGAGGTGATGCGGGTCTCCCAGGCGGGCACGTACTCCGGGAACTCGCAGCAGACGTCGAACAGCACGCGCTCGGCCTGCCGCAGCAAGGCGTGGAACTGCTCGAACTGACGAGCGGTGACGTGTTCGGCACGCGCGTGGGAGCGGATCTCCCAGCCCAGCACGACGTAGCGGCTGGCCAGCAGGGTGGCGGCGAGGGGAGAACCGTCCTGGGCGTCGCGGATCGCGCCCGTGAGTCCGTTCTCGTCCGGGTCGAGGGTCTCGCCCGCGACCGTCCACAGGGCGGCGCCGAGCTCCTCCTGGTCCTCGATCGCCTCGAGGGTCTTCAGGGTCGTCGGCACGTCGGCGGACCGAGAGGCGTTCCGCAGGGCCTCGGCGTCACGCACGTACGCCCACGGATCGAAGAATGGAGTCGTCTGCTTCGCGCTGATGGCAGTCATGGTGACCTGTTCCGGATAGTTCTGATACGTCGGGCAACGCCCCGGGCAGGATCGTAGACGCCGTCAGCCGGCAGATATGGCCGATTCCGGGCTGGGCGCGGGTGAATTCGCCGGTGTCGTCGTCAGGTCTTGTTCGGCGCGCCAAGTCCATGGATCGCTACGTGGCCCCTCCGCCGCGTTGGTACCGCCCCGGCGTCGTGCGGAGGAGCCGGCGGAAGTGGCGGGCCAGGTGGGCCTGGTCGTGGAACCCGGTGGCGGCCGCGACGTCGGCGGCGGGCTCCCCCGCGAGCAACCGGCGTCGCGCCAGGTCCAGCCGGCGGCCCACCAGGTAGCGGTGCGGCGGGAGGCCGAACTCCCGGGTGAATGCCCGCACCAGATGGGGGACGGTGACGCCGATCCGGTCGGCGATCTCGGCGAGCCGGATCGGCCGCGTGGGGTCGGCGTCGAGCAGATCGCGGGCGTTCCGGGCGGTCGAGGCGGGCGGCGGCTCGCGCGGCGGGGCGGGCCGGCCCGAGAGGTGCCAGGCCAGGCCTTCCGTGACGAGGGCGAGCAGGCTCTCGGCGGCGACGTCCTCGCGCAGGGTGAGCGCGCGGTCGAGGCCGGCGAAGCGGGCTCGGAGCGAGTCGTCCACGACGAGCGGCGCGTCGACCGCATGACCGACCAGACGGCCGTCGAGCGCGCCCTCCTCCAGGTAGACGACCCGCTTGCGGAAGCCTGCCGCGCTCACGGACCGCCCGTCGTGCACGACGCCGGGCGGCAGCACCGTGACGCCCACGTCCTGCGCCGCGTGCTCGCGTCCGTCCAGGCCGTAGCCGATCAGGCCGTCGTCCACGATCAGCACGGTCCAGGTGTCGTGCGTGTGGGCCGGGTAGGAGTGCTCGCGCCAGGCGGCGTGCAGCACCTCGGCGACACCGGGAACCCCGGGGCGCCAGGCGCGCACGATGTCGTGAGCCATGTCAAGAACGTACAAGATCCGCGCCGCCGCCCGGCTGCAGCCTGGGTGCCATGACCTTCGAACAAGCCAAGATCGTGATCGTGCTGCGCGACGACCTGCTCGGCTGGCAGGAGAACAACGTCACCGCCTTCCTGGCCAGCGCCGTGACGGCGGCGTACCCCGAACTCGTCGGCGACACGTACCGTGACGCCGACGGTCGCGAGTACCTGCCCATGCTCGGCACCCCCGTCATGGTCATGGTGGCCGACGGCGATCGCCTCGCCACGATCCGCGCCCGCGCGGAGTCCCGCGGGCTGAGCATCGGCGTCTACACCGCGGACCTGTTCGCGACGGGCAACGACGTCGACAACCGCGCGGCGGTCGCGGCGGTCGCCACCGAGAAGCTCGATCTGGTCGGCGTCGCGGTGGCCGGCGAACGCCGCGTCGTCGACAAGGTGGTCAAGGGCGCGAAGCTGCACCCGTGATCGGTGATTCGTAATCCGCGACCTCGGCTCGGTCACGGGGCCCCCGGCCGCTACTGGAGCTTGCTGTGATCGGTGCCCGAAGGAATCACCACGCGATGCGGACGCCCGGGAGTCCTGTGAACGCGGCATCGGCTGTGACCAGAACGACGTTCTCGACGATCGCCTGCGCCGCGAGCAGGCGATCGAAGGAATCACGGTGCTGCCAGGGCATGGAGCCGGCGTGGAGTGCGTGTGCCGTCGTCAGATCGAGTGGCGTTGCGTCGATGTCCTCGACTCGCCGGTCCCAGGTGTCGACCAGTGGCCTGGCCTCGTCGAACTTGCCAAGGCGGACCTTGGTGGCGATCTCCATGGCTGAGACCGCCGAGACGAGGAGCTGGTTCTGCGTGGATCCGAGCTTGGCACGCAACTCGGCGTCGAACCTCTCCGGTGCACTGAGAAGCCAGACGAATGCATGCGTGTCCAGCAGGTATGTCACTCCCATGCGGCCAGTTCGTCCTCATCGAGCGGCTGGAAGAAGAGGTCGTCCGGCAGATTGATCGGCACGGTGCCGAACGTGCGCTCGGCCACGGGTTCCACAGGGGTCAGACGCACCATGGGTTTCCCGGCGCGCGCGATGGTCACCTCGTCGCCGTGCTGAGCGCGCGAGATCAGCCGGGACAGATGAGTCTTTGCTTCCTGGACATTGACGACCGTCATGGATCAAGTATTGGTCGCCGAGCTTGGTCTGGTCAACCTGACCAGGTCAGAGTTCGATGCGACGCGGCATCGACGAGGACCACGTGCAGCGTCCGCGGCCCGTGGACTCCCTCGACGCGGTTCAGTTCGATGTCGCTCGTGGCGCTCGGGCCGCTGATCCAGGTGAGGGGGCGGTCGGGGTGGTGTGCCAGGAGGCGCACCGCCTCCGGGACCGTCTGCACCACCTGGTCCGCGCGGACCACGCAGATGTGCACGTCCGGGACCAGCGAGATGGCGCGCCTGCCCTGGTCGGGGCCGGCGTCCAGCACGATCGTGCCGGTCTCGGCGATCGCGACCCGCGCCGCCGTCACCACGGCGGCCGTCCGGTCGAGGTCCGACGGCGTGAGGGGCGCCTCGGGCGTGTCGACGACGACCTCCACACCGCCGTCGGACATCGCCGCCACCCACTCTGGCTCCAGCCCGGAGGGCGCGACGACGCGTCCGCGCGGCGTGTCGGCTGCGGGCGCGATGGCGTCAGGGCCCGGCGTCGGTCCGGAGCCGGCCGACTCGGCGCGTTCCGGAACGTCGTCTCCGCTCGGCAGCGCGGCGGTGAGCCGAGCGACGGCCGTCGGCACCTCGGCCGCCGAGACGCGATGCACCTCCGCCTTGTAGTCCTCCAGCCGATCGACCAGCAGCTCCAGCGCCGCCGCCGACCCCACGGCATGCTCGCCGCTCTCCCGGTACTCCCGGGAGACGTCCGCCGCCATGCCGTCGTCCGACGGCCCTGCGCTGCTCGACATGCCCGTCGATCCGGCGGAACCCGACGTCAGTGCCGCGCGGACGCGGGCAAGGACCTCGTCGCGGGCGGTCGTCATCGGGACTCCGTTCCAGGTGCGTCGGTTCCAGGTCGGCCCGTTCGGGGCCGTTCCGATCCGGGCCGGTCGCCTCCGCTCCGCTCGTCGTCGGCCCCCTCCCGCTCATGCGCAGCCCACCAGTCCCGGAACGTCTGTTTCGGCGGTAGAGGCAGGTCGCGTGAGTCCGTCCACGCCGCTCCCGGCCCGGGCAGCCGCGCGATGACGCCGTCCCGCCCGCCCGCGACACGTCCCACCCGGCCGAGCCGGGCCGCCCGGCGGAACCGGCCGCCGTCGGACATCACCATCGACGCGGCCTTCATGGCGGCGCCCCAGCCCCGCCCGGCCGATCCGGACTCGACCTCACGGGCCCGCAGGTCCACGAGGATGGACGGGATGTCGATCTTCACCGGGCACACGTCGTAGCACGCGCCGCACAGCGTCGAGGCGTACGGGAGGTCGGAGGGCTCGCCGGTGAGCTGCGGCGTGAGGATCGCGCCGATCGGCCCGGGGTAGACCGACCCGTAGGCGTGCCCGCCGACGCGTTCGTACACGGGGCACACGTTGAGGCAGGCCGAGCAGCGGATGCAGTGCAGGGCGGACCGTCCCACCTCGTCGGCGAGCACGCGTGTCCGCCCGTTGTCGAGCAGGACCAGGTGGAACTCCGAGGGTCCGTCGCCCGGCGTCACGCCCGTCCACATGGACGTGTACGGGTTCATCCGCTCACCGGTGGAGCTGCGCGGCAGGAGCTGGAGGAACACCTCGAGATCGGTGAACCGGGGGATCAGCTTCTCGATCCCCATCACGGTGATCAGGGTCTCGGGGAGCGTGAGGCACATCCGCCCGTTGCCCTCCGACTCGACCACCGACAGCGTCCCCGTCTCCGCCACGCCGAAGTTCGCCCCGCTCACCGCCACCTTTGCGGAGAGGAACTTGCGCCGCAGGTGCGCGCGGGCGGCCATGGCGAGCTCGCGCGGCACGTCGGTGAGATCCGGCGGCGCGTCGCCCATGCGGTCCAGGAAGATCTCGCGGATCTCCGCGCGGTTGCGATGGATCGCGGGGACGAGGATGTGGGACGGCATGTCGTCGGCGAGCTGCACGATCAGCTCGGCCAGGTCGGTCTCCGTGGCGTGGATGCCCTCGGCCTCCAGCGCCTCGTTGAGCCCGATCTCCTGCGTGGCCATGGACTTCACCTTGACCACCTCGTCGGTGCCCTTCGCGCGGACCAGGCCCGCGACGATCCGGTTGGCCTCGGCGGCGTCCCGCGCCCAGTGCACGACACCGCCCCGCGCCGTCACGTTCCGCTCCAGCTCCTCCAGGAGCTCCGGCAGGTTGTCCATGACCTGCGTCTTCAGGGCGGAGCCGGCGTCGCGCAGCGCCTCCCAGTCGGGCACCTCGCCGACCACCTTGGCCCGCTTGGCGCGGATCGTCGAGGTGGCGTGGCCGAGGTTGCGGCGCAACTGGTCGTTGCCCAGCTCGCGCCGCGCGGCCTCCGGGAACGACGACCCCCAGCGCAGGGGGTCGGCCGGTTGCGGCATGCCCAGGAAGGTCGTGGTCGACGACGTGCCGGCGGTGTGCTCCGCGGTCATCGTGTGGCCCCCTTCGACGCGTCCCCGGCCGGTGTGCTGCGCATCGTGCCACTCGACTCCGACACCGGTGCTCCACCTGCGGATTCGGCGAGCCAGGGCCGCTCACGAGTGCTCGCGAGGATCTCGGCGAGATGAATGGTGCGGACGGCGCGCGACGAGCGCGACAGGCCGCCGCCGATGTGCATCAGGCACGAGTAGTCCCCGGCCGTGAGGAACTCCGCGCCCGTGCCGGTGACGTTGCGGACCTTGTCGGCGAGCATCGCGGCGGAGGTGTCCGCGTTCTTCAGCGCGAACGTGCCGCCGAAGCCGCAGCAGCCCTCGGCCTCCGGGAGGTCGGCGAGCTCGATGCCCTCCACGGCCCGCAGGAGGCGGAGCGGCCGGTCGCCGACCCCGAGCATGCGCAGCGAGTGGCAGGTCGGGTGGTAGGTGACGCGGTGCGGGAACCAGGCGCCGACGTCGGTCACCTCGAGGGCGTCGACCAGGAGCTCGGACAACTCGTACGTGCGGGAGGCGACGGCGGTCGCGGTGCGGGCCTCGGCCGCCAGTCCGGCGCGGTCCAGCACCATGGACTGCTGATGCCGGATCGAGCCCGTGCACGACCCGGACGGGACGACGACGGCGTCCCACTCGCCGTCGGCCACCGGGCCGAACGCCCGCACGTGGTTGCGGATCACGGGCACGGCCTGGCGCCGATAGCCGGTGTTGACGTGCATCTGTCCGCAGCACGCCTGCTGCTCCGGGACGACGACGGTGTGGCCGAGCCGTTCCAGGAGCCGTACGACGGCGGTGGGCGCCTGGGGGAACATCGCGTCACCGAGGCAGGTGGCGGCGAGGGCGATGCGCATCCTGAATCCTTTCAAACAGCATCGCCGCGGGCGGCGATGCGCGCTTCGGCACACCGTACCGCATGTGGTCAGACCACAGGGGTACGGTGACCGTCATGCGTACCCATGAGCGCGTCCTCGCGCAGATCGAGGCCGACCTCGCCGCCGGACGATGGGCGCTCGGGGAACGTCTGCCGGGTGAGCGGGCGCTCGCGGAGGAGATCGGGGTGTCGCGGGCCTCGGTGCGCGAGGCGGTCCGGATCTTGGAGGCGGCGGGGATCGTGCGCACGGCGGTCGGTTCGGGGCCGACGGCGGGTGCCGTGGTGATCGACCGCCCGGCGGCCGGGCTCGGGACGGCCGTGCGGCTGCACGTCGCGTCGGGCGCGCTGCCGGTGTCGGACGTGGTCGCGACCCGAGTACTGCTCGAGACCTGGGCGATGCGGGAGGCGGCGGAGCGGGTGCGGGGCGGTCGGGTGCCCGGGGAGGTCGGGGGCGGCGCTCGTGGTGATCGCGCTCGCGACCGGGCCGACGACGGCTCCCCGCTGGCCGGGGCGCGGCGCCTGCTCGCCGAGATGGAGGAGCCGGGTGTGAGCTCCCTCGACTTCATCGCCCGCGACCAGGACTTCCACCTGGAGTTCGCGCGCATCGCCGGCAACCAGCTCGTGGAGGCCTTCATGCTCGGCCTTCGCGGGGCGATCGGTGCTTACGTGGCCGAAGGCGTCTCGCGACTGCCGGACTGGCCGACGACCTCCGCTCGGCTGCGCACCGAGCACCGGGCGATCCTGGAGGCGGTCGCGGCGGGTGACGGGCCGGCGGCGGAGCGGCTGACCCGCGAACACATCGAGGGCTTCTACGCCGAGGCAGGGCTGGCGGGCGGGACGAAGTTCACCGAAGCCGGTTGTGGATAACTTCCGGCGCGTGTCAGACAGTCTTCCTAGGTTCGATGTCGTCCGGACGGCCCGGGCGGTGACGAATCAAGGGGGCAGCCATGAACCTTGTCGAGGCGCGGAACCTGGCGCGGGATCTCATGGACCAGCACGGTCTGGTGGACTGGAAGTTCGAGTACGACGACGCGAAGCGGCGCGCCGGCATGTGTCACTTCGCCAGGCGGCGCATCAGCATCTCGGCCCCGCTCGCGGCCGTCTACGACGAGGCCGAGGTCCGCGACACCGTGTTGCACGAGATCGCGCACGCGCTCGCCGGCCGTGAGGCGGGGCACGGCGAGAAGTGGCGGGCGAAGGCCCGGGAGATCGGGTGTTCCGCGATGCGGTACGTGGACCCCAGCGCGCCGACGCTGGACGGGCCATGGATCGGGGTGTGCCCCGGCGGGCACCGGATGACCCGCTTCCGCCGTCCCGGCGCGCCGGTGTCCTGCCGGAGGTGCGGTGACGGCGCCAAGACCTTCCAGCCGCTGCACCTCATCGCGTGGACCTACCGCGGTCACGACGCGGCGATGGGTGAGCGGTACGAGCGCGAGCTGCGTGATCTGTGCGTGCAGTTCGGGGTGCCGGTGTCGGTGGAGCCGGGCACCGAGGAGCGGATCGTGCGGGCGGCGTCCGGGCGGCGACCGCTCGTCGTGGAGCCACTCGACCTGAGCACGCTCGACCTCGACGAGCCGGCGAGCGAGGTCCCCGTGACCGATCGCTGGCGGAGTCCGGTATCGAGGCGCTGACGCGCCGGTCGAGTCCGCCACCGGCGGGATGCGGGCCGGAACCATGTCCGGTCCGCATCCCGCCAGGCCTCGCCGCCGGCGGCGAACGATCGGGCCGCGGGATCGCCGACCGATGGACCGGCGTCGCGGCCGTGTACGGCACACGTATGCGTGCCGCGAAACCGCGGCCGTTCAGTACCAGTAGCCGTTCAGCGACGTGACCGCCGCGGCGGGGTTGCCGACGTCGTACCGGTCGACCATGAGGTAGTTCGGCTTCTTGCGTGCGGCCGGCTGGCAGAACCGCTGGGCGCGGTTGAGCGCGTTCGCGTTGTCGGTGCGTGCGGTGGCCTCGACGGGCACGTCGCGGAAGTGGTTCATCACGAACAACGGCCGGAATCCGGGCTCGGTGCGGGTCAGCGGAATGTTCTCACCCGCGCCGTACCACCGGCTGTAGCACGCCCAGTCGGAGTCGCCGATGCCCGGACCCATCGACCAGTAGTTCTCGACCGTCCACTCTCGCTGGTACATGACGCCGAACTCGTCCCGGGTGAGGCCGGCGGCGGTATCGGCCGCGCGGCTGTGGTCGGTGAAGATGAGCAGCCGGTCGTTGTTCGCGATCAGCTCGTCCAGCGTGTGCCAGCCGTTCTGGCGGACGCCGGTACGAGCGGGGTCGTAGAGCACGTCCGGCAGCCCGTTCACGCGCTCGATCTCGCTGCGCAGCACCTCCGGGTCGACGTAGTCCTCCAGGAAGACGGTGACCACCTGGTCGGGATGGGCGTTCAGGAAGTCCACGATCCGCTGCAGGTCCACCCAGAGGGCCACCGGGCTGCTCACCCAGAAGCAGCTGTTGTGGCACAGGATCGCGCCGTCCGGCGTCTGGTGGATGTCGAACGAGAACCCGCGAACGCCGTCGGCGAGTTGCTGCTCGATGCCCCTGACCTGGTTGGGGGCGAGGTTGATGAAGGGAGGCGCGAAACCGCCGTCGACTCCGTTGGCGTAGGAGTTGTGCGTGGTGAGGAACGACAGCTGGTCCAGCGTGCGCTCGCCGGCTGGCGGAAGGGGACGCCGTACCGGTTCGGCCGGGGTGAGGTACCAGCGGGTGAGCTCGCTCGCGCCGCCGACGCCCAGCCCAGCGGGGTAGTTCCCGCCGGACGGCTTGGGCCGCACCGTCAGGAAACGTTCGGTCCCCGGCTCCCGGAGCAGGTGCCGATCCTCTCCGGCGTCGTCGATCGCCCAGACGGCGGCACTGCTTGCGCAGTCGACGACGCGTGCGTCACCGCTCTCCCGGCCCAGGCAGCGGCCGGCACCGTCGACGCTCTCCAGGACGTGTCCCGCCCCGGACGCACGCAGCAGCCACTGCTGACGATCCTCGTCGCCCTGCGGGCGGTGCTGTTCGACGGCGCCGTCGGAGTCGGCGGCGTTCAGGCCGGTCGTAGCGCTCTGGACGTAGTAGGTGCCGTCGGCGGGCGCGGCGGTGGCAGCCGCGGGGACGACGGCGGTCGCGGGGACGGCCACGAGTGCCGCCGCGGCGGCACCGGCAAGGGCGGGAAGCATACGGGAGGCGCGCATCGGGAACCTTCCTCGAGGTCACGGGATCGCTCGGTGCCCATCCCAGCAGACCTGTCGGCCCATGTCAGTAAGGGAAATCTGCACGACGGGGGAATTCCCCACCACGAATACGCCTGTACACCTCATATCGGCGAGCTCCGCCGCGCAATAGCTTGAGCGGCGTTACCGCGCACCAAGCCCGAAGGAGCACAAGGATGCGCATCCCAGCTGCCGAATGCCGGCGCGTGGCCGTCGCCGTGGTCACCTCAGGAATCGTCGCGACACAGTTGGCGGCACCCGCCGCGGCCCAGAGGGATACCGGGATCGAGCAAGTGGTCGCCGAGGTCATGGAGGACCATGGGCTGCCCGGAGCCGCCGTGGCGGTGGTCGCCGACGGGAAGGTGGAGACCCATGGCCTCGGCGTCAGTGACGCGACGAGCGGCGACGCCGTCGACCCCGAGCAGACGCGGTTCCCCATCGACTCCGTGACCAAGGTGTTCACCGCGACCGCCGTCATGACGCTCGTCGACGAAGGGTTGCTCGACCTGGACACCGACGTCAACGACTACCTCCGCGAGGTCGAGGTACCCGACACCTACCCCGGCCGGCCGATCACCCTGCGGCACCTGCTGACCCACACCGCCGGATTCGAGGAACGGGTCATCGGGAACCTGGCCGCGAGCGACGGCGGCCTCACCGCCGTGCTGCGCGACCGTCTGCCCGCGCGGCTGCGGCCGCCGGGAGAACTCGCCGCCTATTCGAACGACGGCTTCGCGCTGGCGGGTCTGGTCGCGGCGGATGCGCTCGGCGTCGACTTCGCGGAGGTCCTTTCGACGCGGCTGCTCGCGCCGCTCGGTATGGACTCCACCTCCCTGCTCGCCCGTGATCCTGTTCCCTTCCTGGCCACGCTCCACGGCCAGGACGGTCGCGCACTCCCGCGCGAAGGGGAGCCCCTGTCTCCGGCCGGAGGCCTCGTCTCGACCGCCGCGGACATGGGCTTGTTCATGAGGTTCCAGCTCGGCGAAGGCGACCCGGTGCTCACTCCGGATGCGAAGTCCGAGATGCACCACACGCAGTTCCGGCACGATCCGCGGCTGCCGGGCTCGGCCCTCGGACTCCGCGAGGACTACCGCGGGAAGACCCGCATGCTCGTCCACGGCGGTGACGGGCCGGGATCGCACAGTCTCATGACGCTCGTGCCAGGCCACGACCGGGGCGTGTTCGTCGTCTTCAACGGTGACGGCACCCGCGACGGAGCCGCCTCCGCCGAGCTCGCCACCGATCGCATCCTCGATCTCCTCCTGGGAAAGAGCACGAGCGCGGACGGTCCGTCCGGCACGGAAACGCCGGACACTGCCGCGGCGGCCGAATCCGGCAGCTATGGCACGACCCGCATGAACTACAGCGACTACTCCGGCCTGTTCCTCGCGCTCGGCACCGGCGTCGATGTCGCGGTGAAGCCCGACGGGTCGCTCACGACGATCGGGCTCACCACCGACCCCGGTGCCGCCGAACAGGACTGGCGGCCCGTGGGCGAGGGCCTGTACCAGGAGCGCGGTGGCTCGCGGCTCATCGCGTTCGGCGAGAGCGACGGGCGCCTCATGCTCTACGACGGTCACGAGGCGCACACGAAGCTCGCCTGGCACGAGCAGGTGTGGCTGCATCTCGTCCTGGCGATGGCGGGCTTCATGCTGCTCGCGAGCCTGATCGTGTGGCCGTTGGGAGCGGCGGTCCGCCGGCGGCGCGCAAGACGACCACTCCGGCGATCCCACGGTGAGCGCATCGCCGAGATCCTGGCTGGGGCCACCGGTCTCCTGGTCACGGCGTTCGTCGTGGCGATGAGCCTGCTGCTTGCCGACCCCGAGCGGTTCATGGTCCGCGTCCTCGAGGGCCGCCAGGACATCGAACTCGCCGCGATCCCGCTCGCGCTCGCGGTCGTGACGAGCCTCGGTATGGTCTGCGCAGCCGTCCTCGGCTGGATTCGCGACTGGTGGGGTCGTGGACGCCGCGTCCACTACACGCTCGCCGCGCTCGGGGCGACCCTGGTCGTCGGCTTCGCCATGCGCTACCACCTGGCCACCGCCCCGCTGGCGCTCCTCTGACGGGAAGTCGTTGTCATCAGCGGCTGAGACGTCGATGTGGAACTGCTTCAAGCTCAACGTGGTGAGCGGAGGCAGTTGGCGACGCTGTTGTCAGTGTCGGGCGGGCTTGCCGGATCCGGGCCAGGTCTCCGATCCGCTGCCCTTCTTCTGGTGCATGGCGGTCACGCCGTTGACGACGCCGACCCGCTGTCCGCAGGACGGGCACTTGGTGGACTTGCTCATCAGAACGCCTCAGAGATCTTGAATCTGGACTCCTCGGTCCGGCGCTGGCCGGACTGGAGGGTGTAGAACGGCGTGGAGTAGGTGCGTTCCAGGCTGTGCCAGTAGACGCAGAACCCGAACTGTGGCTGATACATGGCCTCGCGGGTGGACAGCCGCTCGACGCGGTCCATCTCCTTGTTGCCGGCGTTGTTCAGGACCACCATGAGCCATTCCTCCAGGTCCGCCATGCGGATCCGACCGTCCGCGGAGACCTTGAGGTCGATGGGCGCGGCCGGCTCGGGCGGGTTGCCCTCGACGATCCGCTCTGGCTCGTCGTAGCTGTCACCGCTGGATTTGAAGTTGGCGTTGGTCACGCTCATGTACATCACGCCGCCCGCAGGTGAGCGCAACACGATCCCGTCGGTGTGCTCTCCCACGCCCGGGTCCTTGCCGATGCCGGTCTCGCCCCAGTCCAAGCGTTCGACGCCCTCGGGTAGGTTCGCATCGATGACGGGCCACAGCCATGGTTTGAAGCGGTTGAGTCGCATGAGCATGAGCCTCTGACGGGCTCTCTCCTCTCGCTCTCAGGGGATACGTGCTGGATCGATGGCGGTGGGCCGCGACCGGGGACCTCGTTGGCGAGCCGTCGCGGCGGTTGTGGTCGTTGATGGTGCGGCCCGTCAGGTAGTGATGCGGTGTTGGGTCCAGGTACGTGCGGCCTGGACGGGTCCATCGCGGTGGGGGCTGGGGTGTTCGACGGCGAGGCGGCGCCACATGCCGTAGGTGGAGGCGGCGAAGGTGGTGACCGCAGCTGCGCTTGTGTCGGGCTGCCGCATCCCCCACGTGGTGACGACGAGCTGTCCGGCGTCGGCCGGGTCGTGGCCGGCCGCGATGAGCCGGATGGTCAGGAGCGTGGCGTCGACCCATGCCGGTCCGGTCCGTGCCCAGGCCCAGTCGACCAGGCTCGCCTGCCCGTCGGTGACCATGAGGTTCAGTTCGTGCACGTCGCCGTGGACGAGGCTGTGTCCGTCCAGGGCTTCGGTGATGCCGAGGTCGGCCCGGATGAGCCGGTCGAGGTGCTGTTTCTCCCATGGGTCGAGCGCGTCGGCGTGCCGGTCGGCAAGCCATTCCCAGCCCGCGAACCGCTGGTGCTTCCTCGCGAGCGGGGCCACGTCCGGGACGGGACCGGGGGTGAGTTCCTCGGCGAGGTGGGAGATGAGGCCGGCGACGGCGGGGATGTCGGGTGATCCGGGGCTCAGATCGGCGTGCCGGCCGGGCACGAAGGTGTACCCGGCCAGCAGCCAGTGGTCGGTCTCCACTGTCCACAGCAGGCGCGGCACATGGGCCGTGATCTCCCGCAGCCGCTGGTTGACGTGGATCTCATGCCGGTGGGCGCGTGCCTGCTGGTCGTCGAGCCGGACACCCTTGCAGAACACCGGCCCGCCTGAGGTGTCGAGAACGGCGGCGAACATGCTGTTGCGGCCCGCTTCCGGCGCGGTCGTGTGCAGCACGGTCCCGCACTCGGCTTCGACGGCTCGGCGTACGGCCTCGGGCAGGTCGTGCCACGACCAGCGGCTCATGTGGGTCTCTCCGATCGGATCAGACGAGGGTCTCGCGTCAGGTGGGTGAGCTGGTGCAGCCCTGGTGGCACTGTGAGCATTCGACGTGGTTGCCGGTGGGCCACAGTTCGGTGTCAACGTAGAACCCGGCCGCGCTGATGGCGTCGACGGTGCGTGTCAGCGTGTCGTGGGCAGCCTCCCCGGTGGTGTTCGGGTCCGCGGGGTCGGTGGGCACGTGGTGCAGGAACCGTCCGGCGATCTGATCGCAGAAACGGGCGTAGTCGATGGTGTGCAGGATGAACTCGTGCCAGCCGTGGTCCACCAGCGGCGACGGGGACAGAGCCTCGTCGGTGGTGGCGGACACGGCCAGGAACGCCAGCGCCTGGTCCACGATCCGCTCGGCCAGCGCCGTCCCGTGGCCGTGCTCCTTGGCGACGCGGTCGGCGAGCCTCTGGAACAACTCGTGGTCGATCAGCTCTCGGCCTTCACGCAGGGTGTGCTCGGTGATGGTGGCCATCATTTCCTCCAAGTTCTCTCGGTGCTTGATCGAGGTGCGGGCCGGGACCGAGGGGCGTCGGTCCCGGCCCCTCTGTGGTGCCCGCCCGGGGTGGGCGGGCGTGCGGCCGGGCGTTGTGCAAGGAGGTGCAGGAAGCGAAGGGACTTCCTGGGGGTGCGCGCCCGGCCGCAAGTCGAGTGGTGTCAGGAAGGCGGAGTGACGGGGAGCCCGAACCCTGGGGGGCGGTGGGAGTGTCGTCCGGTGACGGCGAGTGTGGAGTGCCAGTGCGCGCGGCGTCTTCCGACCTGGCCGCGGGGGAAGGTCAGGCCCGCGTCGGTGACGGCGTGTTCGATGTCGCGCATGGTGGCGCCTCGTGCGGCCGGGAGTGGGGCGTGCCGGGCCCCGTCTGTTGTGCCGGGTAGGCGGGTCCAGAGCTCGGCACCGGCCAGGTCGGTGTCCGAGTGGGTGTCGTGCCAGACCCGTACCGTCACGACCGCACCCGGGGTGCGGCTGGTGGCGGTGGTGACCGCGGCATCGAGTTGCGCGGCCAGGGGCGTGAGCCCGGACCGCAACGCTGTGGCCGGGACGAGGGAGCGTAGGACATCCACTACCCCGTTGACGTCGATGGACCCGGTGACCTCGTCGGCTACCGCGCGCACGGCCTCGGGTGCATGTCGCATCGCGACGCCGCGGGCGGCCCACTGCAGCAGCGGCGCGTCGTTGTGGCCGTCGCCGACCGCGATCGTCGCGCTCTGGGGGATGTCGAGCAGGCGGCGTACCGCCTCGATGGCTGTGGCCTTGGAAACCGTGGAAGACGTCGCATCACACCAGTCGGGCCCGGCAGGCGTGACCGTCAGCCGAGTCAACGACGCCAATACGCCGGCGTGTTCGCCGATCCCGGGCGCATGGAGCGCGACCCGCGTGGTCGCCTCCCCGGTCAGGTCGTTGTTGGTGACCACGGACTGGGGGCCGTTGAGCAGTCCGGGGCCGAACTTGCGATTGACTCTCCACCGGTCCCCGATACTCTCCACCGCGACCAAGGCGCGGGACACCAGCGCCTGAGCCTGCTGGATCAGCGGGGCGGGGTCGAAGGTGGCCGCGTCGATGACCTCGTACCCCGACGGCATCCCCGGGTCCAGGCGTACGGTCGCCGCACCATTCGAACACACCGCATACCCCTCGCTCAGCCCGCACTGCCGCGCGATCGGCAACAGCCCGACCAGACTCCGCCCACTCGCCAACACGACCTCATGCCCGGCCGCACGCACCAACTCCAGCATCTCAACAGTCTCGACCGGCACCGTCCGACCTGAACCGGTCAGAGTCCCATCCACATCCAGGGCCACCTGCATCTTGGCCCATACGGCCTGGTCGGAAGCTGCCGAGTCCGCTGTCGTCAAGGTAGTCGCGGGGCTCATCGGGCAGCTCCGTCCGGTCGGCGCAGTTCTGCGCGGACCTGGACCTCCAGGCCGTAGCGGTCGCCGGTCCACACCGTGTGCCCAGGAACGAACATCTGATGGTCCAGGGGTAGATCCAGACCGAGTTCTTGCGCGATGGACTGGCCGTCGCGAAGGTGTCGGGGCTGCAGTCCGAGGCGGGCTCGCGTGATCGTGACGACCTCGATCAGATGTGTGCCGGTCTCACGCAGTAGCCGGGAGGTGGCGCGGATCGCGTTGTGCAGTTCGGCGCTGCGTGTCTCGATCTCGTCGTGGCTTGCGATGTTCATCACTCTGCCCTTCGCCGGTAGACGTGCCGTTGTCCCCACAGGCTCTCCCGGTCGGCAGACCGAGCCCAGGGTGCCAAGAGCATCTTTCGGCGATGGACTTCTGGCGAACCATGCCACTCAGGCATGGTTCGCTTCCTGCGGCGCCGGATATGGTCGGTCCATGGATCTGCTTCCGTTCGACGAGTACGTGGCCTCGCTACCGCGCAAGCGGATGTCGGCCGGTGTGCTTCTGCGAGGCGATGCAGGTCGCGTGGTGCTGATCGAGCCGTCGTACAAGGCGCACTGGGACATCCCTGGTGGTGTCGTCGATGACGACGAGGCGCCATGGCGCGCGGCGGCGCGGGAGCTGTCCGAAGAACTCGGGCTGGTCCGGACACGGATGCCGCTGTTGGTCATCGACCACGTCTCGGCGCTACCGGATGGGATGCCCGAGGGCATCGCGTGGGTGTTCGACGGTGGCCGGATCAGCGAGGCAGAGTTGGGCGGGCTCGATCTCACCGACCCGGAGATCGTGTCGGTGGGTCTCTACGCTCTGGACGAAGCGGCCGGCAAGATGAGCGCCGACCTGGCCCGCCGTGTCCGGACCGCGCTGCACGCGGTCGAACAGGGCACGGGCCCCGTACTGTGCGACGACGGTACCCCGGCCTCCTGGTGACGACGTGTCCTACCTGGCGGAGAACGTGGCCCGGCTGCGCAAGGCCCGCGATATCTCCCAGGAAGACCTGGCCGCTCGCGCCGGGGTCGGCATCGACACGGTTGCTCGTATCGAGCGGGGAACCCGGACCTCGTGTCGGCCGGCGACGCTCAATCGCCTCGCAGCAGCACTCGAGGTCAGCGCGATCCGCCTCCTGACCGGTCCGGACAGCGCTCGAACTCGCGCGGTGGCGGATACACAGGCCCTCACTCGCATCCGGCAGGCGATCAGCAGTTCCAGAGAGATTCCCGGGCTCAACGAGTTCGCAGATGCTGAAGACATCTCGATCGGCGGTGCCGCACGGCAGACCAGTCTGGCCTGGCAGCACTACGTCGCCGGACGGCACACCGAACTCGTCGATGCACTTCCTGTCGTACTCGACGACGCCCGGCGCCTCGTCGATTCAGCGGTCGGTGACGACAAGGCCCGGGCTCATCGCGTGCTCGCCACCTGCTACCGCATCGCCGCAGGCATCGCGGGACGGCTCGGACAGGAAGACCTCGCCTGGAGCGCCGCTGAGCGCTCCTTGAGCACTGCCCGCCATTCCGACGCGCCCGAACTGCAGCAGGCGATCTCGTTGCGCTACCTCGCCTGGACACTCGTGCGGCAAGGCCGTGGTGTCGAGGCCGAGCGAGTCGCCACCCGAGCCGCCGAATCCATCCAGCCGCGCATGCTCGACAACGAACCCATCCGGGCCACCGTGTTCGGGAATCTCCTGTTCAACGCAGCCACAGCGGCCGTCCGTGTCAACGCGCCCGGCCGCGCAGCGGACCTGCTTGCCGAGGCGCGCTCGGCCGCCACCCGAACCATGACTGAAGTCGTCTCCGAAGCCGGGATCTTCAGCCTGCGCGCTGTCGCGCTCCAGGAGATCGAGCACTTGACCAAGACAGGCGACCCAGAAACCGCACTCCAGCGAGCCGCCGGCCTGCATCAGGCCCCCGGACGGCTTCCCGCCTTCTGGGAAGCCGGAAATGCCATCCGCCTCGCGTCCGCGTCAGTGGCAACACGACAGTATGACAACGCCATTGCCTACCTCGAACACGCCCACCGCCTCGCCCCGGATTGGTCCCAAGTACAGCCACTGGCAGTCGGCACCATGCGTCAACTCCTCGACCGTGCTACACGACGACGCGGCCCTCGCTTCGCCGCCCTTGCCACAGCATTCGGCCTCGGATAGCGCGGAAACCGACCAACGACCTCCGGAGGAACCTCATGCCGCCAGCGCACAGTGAGGCCGACTGGATCGCCGGGATCGCCGCTGAAGGCGTGGTCTCCATCGGTGACCCTCGCCTGAGGCACCCGCCCGCGAGGCGGACCTCGCGCCGGACACCAGGCCGAAGCGCATGTTCGTGATGGAAGGAGCAGCCTCGATGAGCAGCCACCCGCGGTGGACCAGCGTCTCGATGCCGTATGTCACCGGGGTGCCCGGGGATGCCTGGGCGGCCGAGGCGGCGGCTCAGGGAGGCACGGGCACCCAGCGGCTGCTGGAGGTCGGGGAGAAACCCGCCCCCGAACCCGTCGCCGCCGCACTTGACCTCCAGGCGGGGGACCCTGTGGTGCTGCGCTCGCGCCTCATGCTGCTGGACGACCAACCGGTGGAACGAGTCGAGTCCTACTACCCGGCATCGATCGCCCGTGGCACCAGGCTCGCCGAAACACGGAAGGTGCCCGGCGGCGCCGTGGCACACCTGACCACGCTCGGCTACCCCTCCCGGCGCATCGTGGAAGACGTCACCGCACGCCTTGCCAGCCCCGACGAGGCCGAAGAATTCGGCCTGCAGCCGCCGTCGTGCATCGTCCAGATCTCGCGCGTGATCCTGTCCGACCACGACCTGCCGGTCGAGGCCAGCATCATGACCGCCCCGGCCGACAACCGCCGCCTCAGGTACGAGATCACCCCATGAACGCTCACGACCTGCGGCGAAGATCATGCCTCGCTTCATGTGTCGAGTCCTACGAACGGGCCTCGGCCCGGCCCGCCGAATCACTGACGGAGGCTCGATGAGCAAGGCCACCCGGCGCATCGACTACTGGCAAGACCCGAGTGCGCCCAAACCCACCAGTCGCAAGACCTCGGCCTCCGTGTTCGTCCGCGACGACGAGGGACGCCTCCTGCTGCTTCGCCGTGTGGACAACGACCTGCGGACCATCCCCACCGGCGCGGTCAAGAAGGGCGAGACCGTCGCACAGGCCGGCGTGCGCGAGTGCCGCGAAGAGACCGGACTCGACGCCGAGGTCACCGGCCTAGTGGGAGTGTTCTCCACCCCGGACCACGTGATCGTCTACCTGCACGGCGACACGATCGACGAGGTACGCCAACCCATCAACATCTGCCTCCGCGCCCGCCTGACCGGCGGACACATCACGCCACAACCCTCCGAAGCATCGGACGTCGGCTGGGTCGACCCAGCCGACCTCTACGACTACTTGATCCACCCCGCTCTGCGCACCCGCATCGACCACGGACTCCACTCCACCGAGCCCTACATCACCTGACCGGGATGCCGACTACGCAGGTAGGGAAACCATCATGAGCAACCAGAGCCCGATTCCGGAACTGGCGCAGGATGTCGCGCGTCTGGTGACGTCGATGATGGGTCAGATCCGGCCGCGGCTGGTCCAGGCGGCCGTGACCGGGCGGCGCGGTGAGAATGAGAACGTGCGCCACCAGGGCAACTTCTTGTCCGACTTCGACCTGTGGATGCACGAGCGGTACAAGGAACTGCTGGTCGAGGTCATCCCGTCCTTCATCTACGCCTCGGAGGAGGACGAGCCCGAAGTCGTCGGCAGCGACCCGGACCCGGACCTGTGTGTCCTGGTCGATCCGCTGGACACCAGCGAGCTCGCGGTACGCGCATTGAACGGCTACACCCACATCCTCATCTACTCCCGCTCCTTGCAGCGGCCCGTGGCCGCCATCGTCGGCGACATCTTCCACCACGTCCAGCTCTACCTCGCTGCACGGGGCGAGGATGGCGTCGACCGGGCGTTCCTGATCACCGCCGACGGCGACCAGCATGCCCTGACCCGGTCCTCGGCCCCACCTCTATCACGGGCGCTGGTCACCAACTACCTCATGCGCCCGGCCGAACGGTTCGGGCCTCTGGCGCGACAGCAGCGCTTCCTCGACCTGCTCAGCGCCCCTGCGGCGGACGGGAAGAAGAAGGGCAGGATCGGCGTCGACTTCGGCTCCATCAGCCTGTGCCACATCGCCGCCGGGTTCACCGACGCCACCCTGGAGATTGCCAAGGGCTTCGCCACCTGGGACCTGTCCCCCGGTCAGTACATCCTCCACGCCGCCGGTGGCACCACCACCGACCTGGACGGCAAGCCCATCCCGCTCGATCTCGGGCTCAACACGCTCCCGGAGATCACCAACGCCATGAACACCCGCCAGAAGTTCATCGCCGCAGGCAGCCACCCCCTCGCCGAAGAGATCCGCAGCGCGATCGAACCGTAGAGCCAGCTGCTGCTGTCAAACGAACCCCGGATCACCTCGACGCCATCGAGTCCGTCGACCGCATGCCTGACATGCACACCCTCACCACCGTCCAGAACTGGCTCCACCGAGAGCGAATGACGGCGTGGGCAAGCGGCTCGTGCCGTCCGGCCGCCGAACTCGGGAAATCTCGTTGGCAGGCCACGGCAACCGCTGCTACCGTCCCAGAGGCCGTGCGAGAGATCGAGGAGGTGGTACCCGTGAACGCAGTACTGACATGGGTGCTCCCCTCCGGGGTCACGGTCGGGCGATAGGTCGTCCGGGAGCGCCGTTCACGAGCACTCCCGAAAGGCACGACCATGCGATTCATCTCCGAACAGCGCCTCGACGACGACGTCCTCGAGCGCGAGTTCACGCTCGGCGAGATCCCCGGCATCCTGTGGACATCCGGGTCCGCCTCCGCGCCGGCGCCGCTGGTCCTGGTAGGCCACCCCGGCGGACTGCGCGCGATGTACCCGCGGCTGGTGGCCCGCGCCCGGCAGTCCGTGGCGAACGGCTTCGCCGCGGCCACCATCGAGCTCCCCGGGAGCGGTGACCGTCCCCGCGATCCCGCCGCCGAACAGGCCCGCGCCGACCTGCGCTGGGCGCTGGAGGCCGGCGAGCCGGTCGGCGACGAGATCGTCGACGCCCTCGTGCTCCCGCTGGTCGAGAAGGCGGTCCCGGAATGGCGGGCCACCCTGGACGCCCTCCTTGCGCTGCCCGAGATCGACGGCCCGGTCGGCTACTCGGGCGGCGTGATCGCCATCGGGGTCCGCCTGGCGGCGATCGAACCGCGCATCGTGGCGGCCGGCCTCTTCGCGGGGAGCTTCGTCCCCCGCGCCACGTTCGACGACGCCCGTCAGGTCACGATTCCGGTGCACGTCCTGCTCCAGTGGGACGACGAATGGAACGACCGGCAGCAGGCGCTGGACCTGTTCGACGCTCTCGGCAGCAGGGAGAAGGCGTTGCACGCCAACATGGGCGGACACACCGGCGTCCCGGCGCACGCGGGGGACGACGCAGCCACGTTCTTCGCCCGCCACCTGAAGTAAGGCCGGGCTACGGGCGGCGGTGGCGAGAGCAGTGCATGCCGGTTGAAGCGGTTGGCAGCGGGTATGGCTTTGCCCCGTGACGCGACCCGTTCATAGGGTGATCCGGTGCGTATCTTCCTCGCCGGGGCGACGGGCGTGATCGGGTCCCGATTGCTGCCGCTGCTCGTCGCCGCCGGCCATGACGTCGCGGGGACGACGCGCTTGCGCGAACGCGCGGGCATGATCGAGAGAGCCGGCGGCAGTGCCGTCGTCGTGGACGTGTACGACGCCGAGGCGCTCACCTCCGCCGTCGTCGACTTCCGGCCCGACCTGGTGATGCACCAGCTCACGGACCTGCCCGACGATCCCGCGGAGATCCCGGCGCGGGCCGTCGCGAACGCGCGGATCCGGACGGAGGGGACCGCCAATGTTCTCGCGGCGGCGCGAGCCGCAGGCCCGGCTCGTGTATTCGCGCAGTCCATCGCCTGGACGCCGCCCGGGCGGGGCGATGCCGTCGCGTGGCACGAGGCCGCTGTGCTGGACGCCGGCGGGGTGGTGGTCCGCTACGGGCAGTTCTACGGTTCGGGAACGTACTACGAGGCGGAGCTGCCCGCGCATCCGCGGATCCATGTGGACGAGGCCGCGAGGCGGACGGCGCCGCTGGTGGAGGCGAGCCCGGGGATCGTCGTCGTGACGGACCCCGAGGACTGAGCCACGATCGTTCTCGCGGCCTGGTCGTGCGGGGATGTGCTACCCGCCGGGGCAGTGGCGGCTGGGCCGGTTGCCACGCGGCCAAGACGTCGAAGGCACGGCAGGGAAGCGCTTTCCAAAATTGCCTCCGGCTGAGTATTGTCATGAGGCGACCCAGTTCGTCGACGATCTGCTCGTCGATGTTCCGCCTGTCGATGACGACCCCGAGGAGCGCACCATGCCCGAGCCGACAGCCGAGCGGCCCGAACCCCAGCCGAACGCCCCCACGACCGAGCCGATCACCGGGTCCACCCACGTCCCGGCACCGATCGACGGTCCGCTTCCGGAGGGCCGCACCCGCTACGCCGTCGTCGGGACGGGTCACCGTGCGGCGATGTACATCGACGCGCTGATCGGCGCGCACGCCGCGGACGGCGAGATCGTCGCCTGGGTCGAGCCGAATCCGGTGCGCGCGGCGTTCCACGAGGCGCGCGTCGCCGCGGCGGTCGGCGGGGAGCGCCCGGTGTACGACCCGGACGACCTGGAGAAGGCGATCGAGACCGAGCGCGTGGACCGCGTGATCGTCACCTCGATCGACCGGACCCACGGGGACCTGGTCAGTCGCGCGCTGCGTGCCGGGGCCGACGTCGTCGTCGAGAAGCCCATCGCCGCGCACGCGGACCAGGCGCGTCAGATCGTCGACGCCGTCGCGGAGACCGGGCGTGACCTCGTGATGACCTTCAACTACCGGTACGCGCCGCGGAACTCCGCGCTGCGCGAGGTCATCGCCTCCGGCGAGATCGGCCGAGTGCTGTCCGTGCACTTCGACTGGGCGCTCGACACCGTCCACGGCGCCGACTACTTCCGCCGCTGGCACCGCGAGAAGGTGAACAACGGGGGGCTGCTCGTGCACAAGTCGAGCCACCACTTCGACCTGGTCAACTGGTGGATCGACGACGCCCCGCGCCGGGTCTTCGCGGCCGGCGGCCGCATGTTCTACGGCGACGACGCCGGCCACGCGAACGGCTACGAGCCCACGGAGACCGAGAAGAAGCTGAACGACGGCGGCGTCGACCCGTGGCACCTCGACGTCGACAAGAACGAGTGGTTGTCCGGGCTCTACGGTCCGGAGGCGCAGGCGCACGACGGCTACGTCCGCAACCGGTCCGTGTTCGACGCCGGGATCACCACCGAGGACACGCTCAGCCTTGTCGTCGAGTACGCGAGCGGCGCCACGATGAGCTACTCCCTGACGGCGCACTCGCCCTGGGAGGGTTACCGGGTGGTGGTCAACGGGACGCGCGGGCGGGCCGAGCTCGACGTGGTCGAGCGTGGATCCGTCACGTTCTCCGCGGAGGGGGCGGCGATCCTCGATCCGAGCGCCACCGACGCCCAGGCCGAGGATCCGGTCCGCCCGGCGGGCGAGCGGCTCGTGGTGCAGCGGCACTGGGAAAAGGCGGAGGAGCGGCCGATCGTCGCGGTCGGTCCGGGCGGCCACGGGGGTGGCGACACGCTGCTGCTGCGCGACGTCTTCGCGCCGTCGGGCGAGACCGACCCGCTCGGACGGGCGGCGGGCTATCGCGACGGCATCCGGGCCTCGGCGGTCGGCTACGCGGGCAACGCCTCCCTGGAGACGGGCGACCCGATCCCCCTGAAGGACCTCGACCTGGCTCTCTGACGCGGACGCCCCTCGCTGCGCAAAGACAGGCTTGCGCGGTCGAGGGGTTTCGTGCCACCGTACGGGAAACCGGTTTCCCGAAGGTGCCGCGATGTGCGCGGCAGCAGGTGGCGGGTACCGCACCCACGCATCTCAACGAGGAGATCATGTCTCGAACACGCGTAGGACCTCGCCCGTTGTTCACCGCGGTCGCCGCGTCGGCGCTCGTCCTCGCCGGCCTCACCGTGCCGGCCGTGGCCGACCCGGCCTCAGCGCTCGTCGCCGACGACCTCAACCCCGGCAGCATCACCACCGCCGACGTCGTCGCGGGCGCCTTCGCGATCATGGCGTCCGAGGCCAAGGCCGTCACCGTTGACTCCGCGGACCGTACGTCGGACCGCGGCGACGTCTACACGCAGCGCCTCAAGCTCAACGGCTCCGGCAGCGCCGCCGAGCGCTCGCTGCGCTTCGACGCGACGGCCGGCACCGAGGTCACGGTGCACGCCCGCAGCGGCAGCGGCACCGCCGACCGTGCCCTCGCGCTCTACGACACGTCCTGGACCGAGGTCGACCGGGTCGTCGCGGCGGCCGACGACGACAGCGCCCCCATCGCCACCGAGGTCCTCACGGTCCCGGCGGACGGCACCTACTGGCTGGCCTCGCCCAGCTCCGGGGTCAACGTCTTCTACGCCGAGCTCGACGTCGCGCCCGACACCGGACGCACGCCGTGGTCCGAGGTCGCGGCGCCCGTGGTAGACCAGGTCGTCGCCGGCCCCGGGGCCCCGGGAAGCCTGCTGGTCGGCTACACGGGAACCGTCGGGCCGGACGGCGCGGACCTCGCCCACGCCTACCTCTACGACGTCGACGGGAACGTCGTCGACCGGGCCTTCACCGCCGCCGACGGCGCCACCGGCACGCTCGCGGTCGAGCCGCCGTCGTCGGGCAGCTACGCCGTGGAGGTGCTGCTCACCCGGGCGGGCGAGGATGCCCCGCTCGTCTCCGAGCGTGTGGCGACGCCGGAGTTCTCCCTCCCCCTCGCGACGCCGGAGATCTCGGGCATCCTGACCACCGCCGTCTCGGGCGCCGCGGGCACGGTCACGGTCGAGTGGGGCGCGGTCGCGGAGGCGGAGACCTACTCCATCGGCCTCCGGCAGGGCACGGAGGAGTTCACCACCGTCGTCGACGGCGTCACCGGCACCACCGCCGACGTGACCGGCCTGACCGTGGGCCAGACCTACGAGGCGCGCGTCGTCGCGCACCGCGGGGGCGACGCCGCGACGTCGGCCCCCGTCGAGTTCACCGTCTCCGACGCCGTGGAGCGCTGGCAGACGGCGCACGTCGGCGTCGGCTCCGGCGGCGAGGTCATCGAGAACGAGGACGGCTCGATCACGTTCGACGCGCTCGGCAACTCCGGCAAGGCCGCCGACTCCGAGGACGGCTTCTGGTACCACTACACCGCGATCGACCCGGCGACGGAGAACTTCACGCTCCGCGCGACCATCCACGTGGACGACTCGGCGTCGAAGGACAACCAGTCCGGGTTCGGCATCGTCGCGGTGGACGACCTGATCCCGAACGACAGCTCGGCCCGGTACATGAACTCCGCCGGAGCGTCGGTCGCCAAGTACCTGTTCGGCGCGGGCGGCGAGGAGGGCGTGCGCTACGGCACGCCGGGCGCGAAGTTCGTGCACGGCTACACCGGCCCGCCCACGGAGAGCTCCGCGAGCCGCGACATGACCGACTCCCGCGCGTTCGACTGGGACTACAAGGACGGCTACGAGGAGGGCGGCAACGCCAACCCGCCGCGCTTCGAGGCGGGGGAGGACTACGAGCTCACGCTGCGCCGCTCCAACACCGGGTTCCACGCGATCTGGCACCGCGACGGCGAGCAGAGCCACGAGGTGATCCAGTACGACCCGGACATGCTGCTCACGCAGAACGACGAGGTCTTCTACGTCGGCCTGTTCGCGGCGCGCAAGATCAAGGTCACGGTGACCGACTGGTCGTTCGAGACGATTCACCCGGACGACGACGAGCCCGCGCAGGAACCGCCGCCGGTGTACGTCACGCCGGAGCTGGCCGCGGACGTCACGCGCACGACGCCGCACGACTCGATCGACGTGCCGCTCACGTCCAACGTGTACGGCACCGCCCGGGTGACCGACGCCGACGGCGCCGTCGTGGCCGACGGCCTCGACGTCGTGCCCGGCGAGCGCACCGTCGTGCCGCTCGACCTGGCGCGCGGTACCAACGAGTTCACCGCCCGCCTGGTGCCGGCCGCGGACCAGCCCCACTTCGGTGAACGCGAGGAACTGGAGTCCACCGATCCCGTCGAGATCGGCCTGAGCTTCGACGCGCGGGCGTACAACGAGCCCGGCCAGGCGATCCGGGTCGCGCCCGACGGCGACGCGGGCGGGGACGGCACCTCCGACGCACCGCTCGACCTCCACACGGCGGTCGCCTACGCCCAGCCCGGCCAGCAGATCGTGCTCGAGGGTGGCACCTATCTCCCGCAGGAGGCGATCGTCATCGAGCGCGGCCGGAACGGCACCGCCGACGCCCCGATCACGCTCATGTCGGAACCCGGCAGCCGCGCGGTACTGGATCTGTCCGAGTCCGAGAGCGGCGGCATCTGGCTGCGCGGCGACCACTGGCACCTGTACGACCTGGAGATCACCCGGTCGCAGGGGTACAAGAAGCCGCTGCACATCGGGGGCCACCACAACGTGATCGAGAAGATCGAGTCGCACCACAACCAGGACTCGGGCATCCAGATCTCCGGGCTCTCCGCCGAGCCTCCCGAGATGTGGCCGTCGCACAACCTCGTCGTGTCGTCCGAGGCCCACAACAACAGGGACCCGCTGGGCAACGACGCCGACGGCTTCGGGGTGAAGCTGACCGCCGGCGAGGGCAACGTGATCCGGTACAGCATCGCCCACCACAACATCGACGACGGCTGGGACCTGTACGCGAAGTCCACGACCGGCCCGATCGGCGTCGTGACGGTCGAGGACTCGGTCGCCTACGCCAACGGGTGGCTCGAGGACGACGAGAACCTGACCGACCTCGGCGAGGGCAACGGGTTCAAGCTGGGCGGCGAGTCCATGCCGGGCGCGCACGTGCTGCGCAACTCGGTCTCGTTCGGGAACCTGGCCAAGGGCGTGACCTCCAACTCCGGTCCGGACGTCCGCCTGGAGAACGTCACGAGCGTCGGCAACGGGATGGTGTCGCCGTCCAGGAGCGCCATGAACGTGCAGCTCAAGACGGCCGCGAGCGAGACGGACTACCGGGCGTCCGGCGTGCTGTCCTGGCAGGCCACGCTCGCCGACGAGCTCGAGCTCAAGCAGGACGACACCTCGCTCCTGACCGACCCGACGAACTACTTCGACGGCGTCGCGGCAGCTCCGGGTGACGGCCCGGCCGCGGTGACCGAGGACTGGTTCGTCTCGACGGACGCTGTGAACCTCCGGCCCGAGATCGGCCCGGACGGCTCGGTCGTGATGCACGGCCTGTACGAGCTGACGGACGTCGCGCCGTCGGGCACCGGGGCGCGCCTCGCGGGCAACCCGGACCCGACCGTGATCGAGCCGCTCCCCGAGGTGGTGCCGGTCGCGCCCTGGTATCCCACCACCATCTACACCGCGGGCGACGTCGTCGCCTACGACGGCGTCGCGTACGAGGCGCGCTGGTGGACCCGCGGTACGACGCCGGTCGACGGCTCGTGGTGGGGCCCGTGGGTCGCCGTGGGCCCGGCGGCCATGCCGCCCGTCGAGGAATGCGCGACGCCGTGGTCTGCGGACGCGGTCTACACCAGGGACGTCGTCGTCTCCCACGACGGCGTGAACCACGTGGCCTACTGGTGGACCCGGGGACTGGAACCGGGCACGTCGGTCCACGGCGCCTGGGGTGCGGTCGCCCCCTGCCGCTGACGCAGGGTGCATAACCGTTTCACCCCTCTTCTCAAGAGGTCACGAAGGCGCAATCCTGCTGTGTATCGATTCAATCGGTCAACGACGACCTTCTGGAGGAAGCGATGCCCATCAACCGAGCGACCGTCGCCGTCGCCGCGGCGGCTCTCGTCGCCGCCGTCGGCCTGATCCCCGGTTCCGCCCCGCCCGCCGCGGCCGCGGACTGCAACTCAGGCACCTCGATGGTCACCGGATCGTCCGGTAACTACACCACGACCAGTCACGGCAACACCGTCTACCGGGGCGGCGACTACCGCGCCGCGATCCAGGCCGGGATCGACAACCTGACGCCCGGCCGCACCTCGCAGCAGCACGTCGCGGTCCCGGCGAGCGGCTCGATCGGCGCGAGCACGATCTCGCTGCCGAGCCACACCTCGATCTCCATCTGCGGAACGATGAACGTGGGCAACCGGGGCGGTCGCGGCGCGATCGAAGCCCTGAACGCCACCGACGTCACCATCTGGGACGTCAACATGACCGGCAATCCGTACTTCGGCATGCGGTTCTACGGCATGAACGGGCTGCACCTCGGCGACATCGACCTCAACCTCAGCGGCGGGCTCGGCATCCGGTTCGAGCGCGACCACGCCGGGAGCCGCAACGTCGTGATCGACGACGTCTACGTCTCCGGCACGAACAACCACGGCGTCGAGACCTGGAACGTCGACGGCCTGGAGGTCGGCACCGTCGTCGCGCGCAACGTGGACGGGACCGGACTGCTGCTCAACAACACCGTCAACGCGAGGATCGGAACGGTGGACGGGAACGACGTCGCCACCGGTACCGGGTACGCCACCTTCCGCACCGCCAACCGGGCAGGCCGGATGAGCAACGGGTCCTACCCGACGAACATCGTGGTGGACCGCGTCGTCTCACGCGGCGGCGGGCGCGGCGTCTTCTGCGTCTCCGAGTCGGGCGGCGTGCAGATCCGCAACATCGACCTCGCGAACAACGGCAACAACGCGGTCCTCATCGAGAACTGCTACAACTACCGGATCGACGGCGGGACGGTGAACGGCGGCGGCGAGGTCCGCGTCGCCGCCCGCAGCGAGTTCCCCAACACCCGCGACGTCACGGTCACGGCCCGCGTGGACAACACGAGCGTCCGCGAGTCCCCGTGCGGCGTGAACATCACCTGGAACATCACCGGCAACGCACGCGTCAACGTCTGCTGAACCGGCTGTCGGCCCACCGCCGGCCGCCCCGAAACGGCGGCCGGCGGCTGGTCCGGCCAGCGAGCATCGGAGCCGTGGCGTCGCGGTCAGGCGCGGACCGCCGTCCAAGGTGCGCCGAGTTCCGAGAAGAGCTTCTGTGTCTCCGCGACGCGTTCGCACCAGCGCTCGACGTCGTGGATCACCGGCCGACGGTCGCCGCCCTCGCCGCGCCACTCCATGACGACGGCGGGGCCCGCCACCCCCGCGACACCCTGCGGCCGCACCCGGCCGGCGCCGGCCTCCACGGCCCCCGCGCCGTCGCCCCCGATCGCGCGCGGCTCCGCCCCCGTCCGCACGGCCTCGAGAACCCGCATGAACGCCCCGGTCTCGGCGACCTCGCAGAGCAGCGGCCCGCCGGTGCGCCGCGCGGCCAGCAGGTCCTCCAGCAGCGAGGTCCGGCCGTACTCCTTCTCGGCAGTCACCGACCCGGTGCGCAGCAGCACGCGGTCGTACTCGTACTCCAGCGCGATCGTCCCCTCGGTGCCGTACACGATCACGCGCGCGGGGGTTCGCTCGTGGGCGCAGAGCGTCAGCCCGAAGCCGTACCGTGTCCCGTTCGCGGCGACCACCCTGACCGATGACGTGTCGTCCGCCTCGATCGGGTTCGCCCGCCACAGGTCGGTGTCCACGTAGGCGACGTCGTCGGCCCGGCGTGCGCCGCCGATCCGCAGCGCCGTCGCCACGGCGTGCGCGAGCGGGTTCGTCACGACGCCGTCGACGACGTCGTGGCCGTCGAGGTGCCGCCGCCCGGCCCAGGCCGAGCGGCTCCAGTACGACGCCGTCCGCACCCACGCGCCGACCGCCCCGATCCCGGTGACCTCGCCGATCTCTCCTCGCTCGATCATCCGCGAGACCGCGGGCAGCGCGTGCGACCCGAACGTCTGGAAGCCGACCTGGCACCGCCGTCCGGTCCGCTCGGCCACGGCGACGAGCGCCTCGTGCTCGGCGAGCGACGCCGCGGTCGGCTTCTCCAGCAGCACGTCGATCCCGGCCTCCATCGCGGCCTGAGCGAGCGGCAGGTGCGTGTGGATCGGTGTGGACAGGACGACGACGTCGGGCAGCTCGCCTTGCGACAGCAGGTCCCCGAGGCTCGCGAACCACGTGGCCCGCGCCCCGCCGAGCGTTCCGGCCTCCGGCTCCCGCGGGTCGACGACGGCCGTCAGCTCCGCCTCGCCCCGCGCCGCCAGCTCGCCGACTCGCCGCACGTGCGACGCCCCGTGCCCGTGCACGCCGACGACGGCGATCCGGGGAACGTCCCGCATGCGGCCGGCCTCGGCCGCCACGGCACTCGCTCCGCGCGTTCCGGCGCCTTCGCTGGGTCCTGCGGCGCCGCGGGACGTCATACGATCGCCTCCGCCACGGCGGCCGCCTCGGCCGGCCCGAGCTCGGCGTCGAACAGCGCGGCGACCAGGCCCACCTGCACCGATCCGCCGTCGGGCACGAGCAGCGGCGCGTCCCAGGCCAGGGCCGGGCAGGCGCCCGGGTACTCGGCCGAGCGCACGAACCAGGGCCGCACGGTGCCCGGCTGGGCGAGCACGAGCGTCGTCGGACGGTCGCCGTGGCGCTGCACGAAGGCCAGCCAGGGCGAGTCGCTGCCGTGCGCGAGGGTCTCGCCCTCACCGGCGACGGACAGCACGCGCGTCTCGTCCGCGATCGGCAGCCGCCAGAAGAGTCCGCCGTAGCCGGCACCCGGCCGGCCGTTGGTGGCGGGCGACCGGATCTCCAGCGGGCCGTCGGAGGCGTGCAGCACGGAGCGCCAGTCGAGCACCCAGCCGGGGCCCGCCGTACCCCGCAGGGTCGGGAACCGCGCGGTGACCCGGCGGTCCTCGACGAGCTGCTGTCCGCCGCGCTCGTCGAGCCAGGCGACCGTCTCGGTCAGGGTGCCGCCGTCCGCCCGTACGTCGCGGGCGACCTGGCGGCCGTGGTTCTGCAGGAGCGTCGGCCCCACGTGCTCGATGAACGTCCGGCCGCCCCAGTGGCTCGTGCCGTTCACGTCCGCCACGGCCATGCCCACGCCGTAGTGGTGCCGATGGTCCACGGGGCCGGAGTCCGTCAGCGGTGTCCCCCCGAGCGTGTGCACGGGGTGCAGGTACGGCCGCGGCGCGTGGACGGGCGGGATGCGCTCGCCTGTCTCGCGCCGCGCGAGCGGTGTGCCGCCGGGGCCGTGGAGCACGATCGCGTCCGGCCCCTCCGTCCAGATCAGGTCGAGGTCCGACGGCGGTCGCGCGTCGCCGGAAATTCCGGTGGCGGTGTCCGGGTGGTCCGCTGTACCGGCGGGGACAGCGCGGTCGGTGGCGTGCACGCGCTCGGGCCCCACCGGTGCGGGCCCCGTGCTGGTGCGCACCTCGAGCTCGGTGGTGAAACGGGCGGACCGGGCAGGCTGAGCATCGTCGTCCATCACTGCGGCTAGCTCCTTCCAGGCGTGTCGGCCGAGTTCCGACTGCGGCACGGCGACCGTCGTGAGCGCCGGTGTCGCGTAGCGGGCGAGGTCGATGTCGTCGAATCCGGCCACCGAGATGTCGGCGGGCACGGCGACCCCGGCCTCGTTCAGCCCGGCGAGCAGCCCGAACGCGACCAGGTCGTTGAAGGCGACGGCCGCTGTCGCGCGACCGGCGAGCACGGCGCCGGTCGCCGCGTGCCCCGCGGCGATGTCGGGGCCGGCGGGGATCTGCTGGATGTCCAGCCCGGGATGATGTGCGAGCGCGCGCCGGATACCCGCGCGGCGCTGGGCGTCCGACGCCGAGGCGCCGGGGCCCGCCACGTAGACGAGCCGGCGGTGGCCGAGGCTCACGAGGTGATCGATCACCTGGACCGCGGCGTCCTCGTAGTCGACGACGAGGCTCGGCGCGGCGGGTGCGCCGCCGGCCCGGCCGTCCTGCCCCGGCAGCGGGGGCACCTGCCGGTTCAGCACGACGACGGGCTCGACGTCGGGGACGAGGCGCGCGAGATCGTCGTCGGACATGCGGGGGGAGACGAGGACGAGCGCGTCGCAGCGCAGCCGCGCCTCGAGCGCGATGGCCGCCTCCTGGCTCTGGTCCTCGGCCGTGTCCGCGACGAGCACGCGGTATCCGTCCTGGTCGGCGGCGGCCATGACGCCGTGCAGGATCTGCTGGAAGACGGGGTTCCCGACGTCGGGCATCACGAGGGCGACGGTCCGCGTGCGGCCGAGGGCGAGGTTCCGGGCGGCGGTGCTGGGCCGGTAGCTCAGCGACTCCGCGGCCTCTCGCACGCGCTCGGCGATGTCCGCGGCGACCGTGCTGCGGCCGTTCATCACCCGCGACACCGTGGCTCGCGAGACGCCCGCGGCCGCGGCCACGTCGCCGATCGTCACTGCTGGGCGCCTGATGTTCACGAGGTGAAGGTACACCATGGGAAACCGGTTCCTCATGTGGTACGTTCTGGCACGGCAACCGGTTTCTCGGTTCGAGGTCGCACGTGAGCCCTTCGCGGCGGCTCGTTCTCGGGGAAGCAAGAGGTCGACGATGACCGGAGGGCGGAATGTCCAGCGTGATCCAAGAGGTCGCGAGCACGCGGAGGGCCGCGAGCGAGCGACGCAAGGGCGACGGCCGCATGGCCGCGCTCTTCCTCGCCCCGTGGTTCGCGGGGCTGTTCCTCATCACGGCCGGTCCCATGGCCGCGTCGCTGTACCTGTCCTTCACGGACTACGACCTGCTGACGGCGCCGGCGTGGGTCGGCTTCGACAACTACGTGCGGATGTTCGAGGACCCCCGGCTGCTCACGTCGCTCCAGGTCACGTTCACCTACGTGTTCGTGTCGGTGCCGCTGCAGCTCGCGGCGGCGCTCGCGCTGGCGCTGGTGCTGGACAAGGGCATGCGTGGGCTGGCGCTCTACCGTTCGGTGTACTACCTGCCCTCGCTGCTCGGCGGCAGCGTCGCGATCGCGATCCTGTGGCGGCAGATCTTCGGCGCCGACGGTCTGGTGAACCAGGTGCTGGCGCTCGTCGGGATCGAGGGCACGGGCTGGGTGTCGCACCCGGATCACGCGCTGAACACGCTGATCATCCTGAACGTCTGGACCTTCGGCGCGCCCATGGTGATCTTCCTCGCGGGGCTGCGGCAGATCCCCCGGATGTACTACGAGGCGGCGTCGATCGACGGCGCCGGGCCGATCCGGCAGTTCTGGTCGATCACGGTGCCGATGCTCACGCCGATCGTGTTCTTCAACCTCGTGCTGCAGCTCATCAATGCCTTCCAGAACTTCACGCAGGCGTTCGTGGTGAGCGGCGGGAACGGCGGCCCGGCCGACTCGACCCTGCTGTACACGCTCTACCTGTACCGGAAGGGCTTCGCGGACCTCGACATGGGCTACGCGTCGGCCATGGCCTGGTTCCTGCTCCTGATCATCGGCGGAATGACGCTCGTCAACTTCCTCGCCTCGAAGTATTGGGTTCACTACGATGACTGATCTCGCCACGCCCTCGAAGGTCACCTTCGCCGAACCGCCGTCGTCCCCGGACCGGCGCGTGCGGCGCACCGGCACCGCCGCCCGCCGCGTCCGGTCCGCCGTGACGAGCGCGCTCAAGCACGCGGGCCTCGTCCTCTTCGGCTTCGTGATGCTGTATCCGCTGCTGTGGATGCTGGCGAGCTCGATCAAGCCGAACGCGCTCATCTTCCGTGAGCCCGGGCTGATCCCCTCGGACGTGGACCTGTCCAACTACACCGACGGCTGGAGCGCACTCCTCCACCCGTTCAGCCGCTATCTGATCAACTCGGCGATCGTGGTGCTCGGCTGTGTGCTCGGAAACCTGGTGTCGTGCTCACTGGCCGCCTACGCGTTCGCCCGGCTGAGGTTCCGGGGCCGCAACTTCTGGTTCGCGATCATGCTCATGACGATCATGCTGCCGATCCACGTGATCATCGTGCCGCAGTACGTGATGTTCTCGCGGCTGGAATGGATCAACACCTTCCTGCCGCTGATCGTGCCGAAGCTGCTCGCCACGGACGCCTTCTTCATCTTCCTCATGGTCCAGTTCTTCCGGGGGATCCCGCGTGAGCTGGACGAGGCGGCCCGCATCGACGGCGCCGGGCACGTGCGCATCTACTGGCAGATCATGATGCCGCTGGCGCTTCCCGCCCTGGCGACCACGGCGATCTTCACGTTCATCTGGGCCTGGAACGACTTCTTCAGTCAGCTGATCTTCCTCACGAAGCCAGACATGTACACCGTGCCGATCGCGCTGCGGACCTTCGTCGACTCCACGGGCGAGAGCTCGTGGGGCGCGTTGTTCGCGATGTCGATCGTCTCCCTGATCCCGGTGTTCCTCGTGTTCCTCTTCGGCCAGAAGTACCTGGTCAAGGGGATCGCCACGACGGGCATCAAATAGGCCGTCGCGCCTTCCGGGCGCGGCAGGTCTTCGCACCTACGGCAAACCGAACCTCCGAGCGACAGAAACGACGACGTCTCGTCATCGAGAAGGAGAGAAATGCGTACCTCAATCACTCAGCGTGGCCGGCGTGGAGCCGCGGTGGCGGCGGGTGCCGCCGCCACCGCCCTGATCCTGTCCGCGTGCGGCGGCGACTCCGGCGTCGGCGGCACGGGCGACGTCGAGGCCCAGGAGTGCCCGTGCGAGATCCGGTTCTCCTGGTGGGGATCCGACGAGCGGCACGCGGCGACCCAGGAGATCATCGACGCCTTCGAGGCGGAGAATCCCGACATCACCGTGGTCCCGGACTTCACGGACTGGGACGGCTACTGGAACAAGCTCTCGACCACCGTCGCCGCCGGCGACACGCCGGACGTGATGACGCAGGAGGAGCGCTACGTCTCCGACTACGCGACGCGCGGCGTCCTCGCCGACCTCGGCGAGCTCGACATCGACACGACGAAGATCGACCAGAGCATCCTCGCGGGCGGTCAGATCGACGGCACGCAGTACGCCCTCCCCACCGGGATCAACGCCTACGCGATCGTGGCGAACCCGGCCGTCTTCGAGGAGGCCGGGGTGGAGATCCCGGACGACACGTCGTGGACCTGGGAGGAGTACGTCGACGTCGCGAACAAGGTCTCCGAGGGCGCCGGCGAGGGCGTCTGGGGCACCCAGGACTACGGCTTCAACGAGGCCGGCCTGAACATCCTCGCCCGGCAGAAGGGCGAGAGCCTGTGGACGCCCGAGGGCGAGCTCGGCGTGTCCGAGGAGACGGTCGCCGAGTTCTTCCAGACCTCGCTCGACCTGATGTCCGGCGGCGGCCAGCCGGACGCCACCCGGACGATCGAGTACCAGCACGCCGGCCCTGAGGGGTCGCTCGTGGGCACCAACGTGGGCGGCATGGCGTCCTTCTGGTCGAACCAGCTCGGCGCGCTCTCCGAGGCCTCGGGTGAGGACATCCAGCTGCTGCGGTACCCGGGCGAGACCGAGTTCGAGCGCACCGGCATGTACTACAAGCCGGCCATGTTCTACTCGGTGTCCGCGACGACCGAGTACCCGGACGCCGCGGCGAAGTTCGTGGACTTCCTGCTCAACTCCGAGGAGGCCGCCAGGATCAACCTGACCGACCGTGGCCTGCCGGCGAACACGGACATGCGCGAGGTCATCGCCGACGACCTGACCGACGCCGACAAGCAGGTGGCCGACTTCATGGCGGACCTCGGCGACGAGATCGTCGACGCCTCGCCCGTGCCGCCGAACGGCTCGGCCGAGATGCAGGACATCATGGAGCGCGTCAACACCGAGGTGATCTTCGAACGCATCACCCCGGAGGAGGCCGCGACGATGTTCATGGAAGAGGTCAACGCCGCGATCGCGGGCTGACTGTCCGCTGACGGTTCTGCGGGACGCGTGGTCGGTCATCCGGTGACCGACCACGCGCTCGATCGGGCGCGGCCGGGACACCGGCCGCGGAGTGGTTTCGGGTGGAAGGAAAGTGCCGTGGTGGCTGAGCTCCTGGTTCTGAACGACGGGGACGACGTCGCGATCGCGCTGCGGGATCTCGCCCCCGGCGAGGTGGTCGGCGGGGGCGGCGCCGACGTGACCGTGGGGACGCGAGCCGTGCCGCGCGGTCACAAGATCGCCGTGTCCGACGTCGGCCGGCGGGCGCCCGTGCGCAAGTACGGCCAGGTCATCGGGATGGCGACGACGGACATCGCCCCAGGCGACCACGTCCACACCCACAACCTCGCGTTCGACGACGAGGCAGCCCTGGCCCTCCGCCGAGGCAGCGGCCCGGAGCCGGCCGGCCCCGGGTCTCCGGGCGCTGACGGTGGTCCCGCGAGGGACCGCCGCGATCCGGCAGCGGGACCGGAAGGGAAGCGGCCCACCTTCCGCGGGTACCGGCGGGCCGACGGGCGGGTCGGGACGCGCAACTACCTCGCGATCCTCACCAGCGTGAACTGCTCGGCGACCACCGCGAAGATGATCGCCGACCAGTTCCGCGGCGCCGCCCTCGACGAGTTCCCGAACGTCGACGGCGTCATCGCCCTCACCCACACCAGCGGCTGCGGGATGGTGCCCGACTCCGAGGGCGGCCGGATGCTGATCCGCACCCTGCGGGGACACGCGGCACACCCGAACGTCTCCGGCCTGCTCGTGCTCGGCCTGGGCTGCGAGATGGTCCCGGGTTCGGCCCTGTCGGCCCGCTCGGGCCGGAGCGTCGACCTCGGCATGCCGACGCTCGGCGCCCCCGGCGCCTCATCGGGCCGGACCCTGGAGCAGACCGTTGCCGAGGACGCGGCCGGCCGGGCGCCGTCGTCGGACATCCCCGGTAGCGGCGGGAACCCGGGAGCCGGTGCGGACCCCGCGACCGGCGTCGATGCCGGGCTGCTCGCCTCCATCCCCGCCGACACCGTGGTGCGGTCGCTGACCATCCAGGAGTCGGGCGGCGTGCGGGCGACCGTCCGTGCGGGCGTCGCCGCCGTGCGCGAGATGCTGCCGCACGTCGACGCGCGGGAGCGCGAGGAGTGCGACGTCTCGGAGCTCGTGCTGGGGCTGGAGTGCGGCGGTTCCGACGGCTACTCGGGTGTGACGGCGAACCCGGCGCTGGGCTGGGCCTCGGATCGCCTGGTTGCCCTCGGCGGCACGTCCGTGCTGGCCGAGACGCCCGAGGTGTACGGGGCCGAACACCTGCTCACGGCGCGCGCGACGGAGCCCGCCGTCGCCAAGAGACTGCTCGACCGCATCGACTGGTGGCGCGACTACGTCGCCGCGGGCGGCGGGACGCTCGACAACAACCCCTCGCCGGGGAACAAGGCCGGCGGGCTCACCACGATCCTGGAGAAGTCGCTCGGCGCGGTGGCCAAGGGCGGTACCGCGCCCCTGTCCGCCGTGTACGAGTACGCGGAACCGATCGCGCCCAGGGCCGGGTTCACCTTCATGGACACGCCCGGCTACGACCCGGTGTCGGTGACGGGCATGGTCGCGGGCGGGGCTAACGTCGTCGTCTTCACGACCGGCCGCGGATCGGTGTTCGGCTGCCGACCGACGCCCTCGATCAAGGTCGCCACGAACACGCCCATGTACTCGGCGATGGCCGAGGACATGGACGTGAACGCGGGGGTGGTCGTGGACGGCACGGCGTCGCTGGAGGACGTCGGGCGGGAGATCCTCGATCTGATCCTCGCGGTCGCGTCCGGGGAACGGACGGTGAGCGAGGACCTGGAGATCGGCGCCGAGGAGTTCATCCCCTGGCACGTCGGCGCGGTCACCTGACGCCCGCCGCGTGCCCTCGCGCGGCAGGCGGCAGGCCCGGGGACTACGCCCGCGTCACCGGCTGCTGGATTTCCGTGACCCAGTCGGACTGGTCCTCGCGTTCCGCCCGCACGTACAGCTCGCGGCCCCCGGCCGAGGGCGCCCAGCCGCGCGCCGCCATCTCGGTGTGGAGGGCCTGCCACGTCGCCCCGATGCCCTGCATCGTCCCGACGTGCACGGTGCAGGCGGCCTCCGGGGCCGCGGGAAGCTCGACGATCTCGATGCCGTCGAGCGGCTCGCCGCCGTACTCGTAGCCGATGACGGCGGTCATGCCGTCGTCGGTCATCTCGTACCTGGCGATCGGGGTCTCCAGCATGCCGGGGCCGTGCGCGTCCGTCAGGATCTTCCCGACGGCGTCGAACGTGGGCCCGACGACCCCGCCGATCTCCGGCTGCTCCGACACGTTGACGGTCCGCGCCGCGAGCCGCACGGCGGGGAGGTCCTTGGTGATGATCTCGATGGTCATGGTCTTCTCCTCGATCAGGCGGAGCCGCCGTTCCACGTCGGTGAGCCGCATGGTCGCGAGGGCGTGCTCACGTTCGAGCTCCTCGCGACGGGCCTCGAGCAACGCCCTGATCCGGACGACGTCGGTCCCGGTGCCGCCGGCACCGTCCCCGTCGTCGGCCAGGACCACCGCGATGGCCTCCAGCCCGAACCCCAGTTGCCGCAGCGCCACGATCCGGTGGAGCCGCGAGAGCTGGGACGGGTCGTAGGACCGGTACCCGTTGAACTCGTCGACGTGTGCGGGCACGAGCAGCCCGGCCTGGTCCCAGTGCCGCAGCATGCGGTGAGTGACCTGGCCGATCTGCGCGAAGGCTCCGATGGACAACACGGTCCAGTTCTCCCGCCTGACATCGTGTGAGGGTCAAGCCCATGGTGCCCGGCCGCCATGTGCGGGCGCATCCCGCCGCCGGAGTTCGACCGGCGGGATCAGCGGCCCGCTAGTGTCGTCTCGATGAGCACCGCCACCGCAGGACAGCGTCCGCCCCGCATCCTCGTCGTCGGCGCCGGGCCCGCCGGCTCCGTCACCGCGATCGCGCTGCGCCGCGAGTTGCCCGACGCCGAGGTCACCCTCGTCGACAAGGCTGCCTTCCCACGGGACAAGACCTGCGGCGACGGCATGGGACCGGGCGCTCGGCGGATCCTGGAGAGCCTGGGCCTGAGCGAGGTCTTCGCGCGCTTCCACACCCCGACCGGCGTCGCGATCACCGGTCCCGGCGGCGCGACCGCCGCCATCGAGGACTCCACGATCGCCCACGGCGACTTCCGCGGATACGTCGTGCCGCGGCTGGACCTCGACGAGGCCCTCAAGGACGCCGCCGTCGCGGCCGGGGCGCGGTTCCGCGAGGGCGTCTCGTTCAAGGGCATCGAGGTGTCCGACGGCGTCCGCGGCGTGGTACCGGGCGAGGGCGCGGTGTCGCCCGACGACCCGTCCGCCCCGGGCAAGCTCGTGCCCGACGGCACCACGACCGCCGTCGTCCACCTCGAACAGCACGGCAGCACCACCGCCGAGCCCTACGACCTCGTGGTCGGCGCGGACGGCGCGTACTCCGCCGTGCGGCGCGCGCTCGGCATCGACCGGCCGGCGAAGAAGCACACGATCATCGCCACACGCGCCTACGCCACGGTGAAGCACCCCGACCTCGTGCTGAGCGACACCCTCCGCTTCGACTTCATCGACGAACTGCTGCCGGCCTACGGCTGGGTCTTCCCGCTGCCGGACGACCGGGCCAACGTCGGGATCGGCATCCCGGTGGACCTGCTCGCCACCCGGAGCCGAAAGCTGGGCGAGCTGTTCGACGCCTACGTCGCCGACCTGCGGCGGCGCGGGTTCGACGTGTCCGACGTCGGCGAGCCGGCCACCCATCAGCTGCCCCACGCCGGCGCCAGGCAGGCGATGACGGCACGCCCGTACCCCGCAGTGCTGCTCGGCGACGCGGCGGCGACGATCAACACGCTGTCCGGCGAGGGCATCTTCTACGCGATGGCCGCCGGCGTGCAGCTCGCGGAACACCTCGCGGCGGCCCGTGCGGCCGGCGGCGCCGACGCGCTGCGCGGCCCGGGCGCGCTGCGGACGCTGCGCGGGTTCGAGCGAGCGTTCACGCGACGGTTCGCCCACCACCACCGGACGTGCGGCCTCGGGCAGCGCCTCATGCGGTCGAGCAGGTGGGCCCGGTTCACCATCGACTCCGTGGGCCGGGACCAGTCCGCCATGGCGACGGTGACGTCGATGATGTTCGACGAGGGATCGGTCGGCCTGAGTCACGTGCTCCGCGCCGCGGTCCGCGGCGCGTTCCGCTGACCCGCACGGCGGCGCGCAGGCCGCCGACCTGCGCGGGAACCCGCCGACCGACGCCGAACGTTCACGAGATGTCCCGACTCCTTATCACGGTCTGTTGCGCGGCCCTCCACTGCCAGGTGGAGCATGGACCCGTCAACGCGCTCGACGGAGAGGGCATCCGCACGCCATCGCACCGCCCGAGGAGAATCCCGTGCCCGCACACCCCGCCGCCCCCGGGCCCGGCGCCCTGCCCGGCCGGCGGCCGCCCGAGTCCGCGATCGTCGTCGGCGCCGGGATGGTCGGTCTCGCCACCGCCTGGCACCTGCAGGAACGCGGCGTGGAGGTGACCGTCGTGGACCGCACGGGCGTCGCTGCCGGGTCCTCCTGGGGCAATGCCGGATGGCTCACGCCCGGCATGGCGATGCCGCTCGCCGACCCCTCGCTGTGGACCTACGGCCCGCGCGCCCTGCTCGACCCCGACGCCGCGCTCTCCGTCCCGTTCCGCTGGGATGCCGGCCTCCGGGCCTTCCTCGCCCGGTTCATGCGCCACGCGACGCCGGGCGCCTGGCGCCGCGCGATGGACGCGCTCACCCCGATCGCCCAGGCCTCTCTCGACGCGTACGACGAGCTCGTCGCCGAAGGCGTGCACGCCGACACCCATCCCTCGCGCTGGGTGGTTGCGTTCGAGAACGCGAAGCAGGTCGGCCCGTTCGCCCACGAGCTCGACGGCGTGGCGGCCGCCGGCCAGGACGTCCCGCTGCGGAAGGTGCCCGACGGCGGCCCCCACCTGTCCCCGGCCGTGACCTCCGTCTGGGAGCTGGGCGGGCAGCGGTACATCGAGCCGGGGCCCTTCGTGCAGGCGCTCGCGGGCGCGGTGATCGCGCGCGGCGCGAAGATCGTCGCGAACGCGCCGGTGACCGGCGTGCGCCCGGCGCGAACCGGTGAGCGCGGCGGGGTCCGCGTGTCCGTCGCCGACCACGACGAGATGGCCGCGGACGTCGTCGTGCTCGCGACCGGCGCCTGGCTGCCGCGGCTGGCCCGGCGGTTCGGCGTGCGGACGCCGGTGCAGGCGGGCCGCGGCTACTCGTTCACGGTGCCGGTCGAGGGCGAGCCGATCGATCATCCGATCTACTTCCCGGCGCGGCGCGTGGCCTGCACCCCGTACCAGGGGCGCCTGCGCGTCGCGGGCACCATGGAGTTCCGCGGCCCGGACGAGCCGCTGCGGCAGCGCCGGGTCGAGGCGATCGCGAACTCCGTGCGGGGCCTGCTCCGCGGCGTGGACCTGGACGACCGCGCGGACGTCTGGGTGGGCGCGCGCCCCGTCACGCCGGACGGCCTGCCCCTGGTCGGGGCGACGGCCGCTCCCGGCGTGTACGTGGCGGGCGGGCACGGCATGTGGGGCATGGTGCTGGGCCCGGCGACCGGCCGCGCACTGGCGGCACGGATCATGACGGGCAGCACCCCCGAGGAGATCAGGTCGTTCGACCCGCTGCGGTGAGCGGTCCTGGCGTCGGACGGCGGTGTCGGTGACCCTCTCTACGATGGCGGCGAGGCGTCCGGGACGGTGCCGGAGCCGCTCGGCGAGGAGGACGCGATGGCGAAGTACGACGTCAAGACCGCGCACAGGGCGCTCTACGCGCCGTCCGCCCAGGAGTTCGTGGAGGTCGAGGTCCCCGGGTTCCGGTACGTCGCGGTCGACGGGGAGGGAGATCCGAACACCGCGGAGTCCTACGCGCGGGCGGTCGAGGCGGTGTACGGGGTGTCGTACACGCTGAAGTTCGCCGGCAAGGCGGACGGCCGCGACCATGTGGTCGGCCCCCTGGAGGCGCTGTGGCGCGCGGACGACCCGAGCGTGTTCCTCAGCCGCGACAAAGGGGCCTGGGAGTGGACGGTGATGATCTGGCAGCCGGACTGGGTCGATGGCACGGCGGTCGAGCACGCGGTGGCGGACGTCTCGCGGAAGAAGCCGAACCCGGCGCTCGCCGGTCTGCGGTTGTTCGCCCCGCGGGAGGGGCGGTGCGTGCAGATCCTGCACGTCGGCCCCTACGACGACGAGGGCCCCACACTGGCGCGCCTGCACGACGAGTACCTGCCCGCCCATGGCTTGGCCTTCAACGGCGACCACCACGAGATCTACCTCTCCGACCCGCGTCGCGTCGCGCCCGCGAAGCTCCGCACGGTGCTGCGGCAGCCGGTCCGTGCGGTGTGATCGGATGACCGACCAGGATCGGGTCGGGACGGACGCGGGAGGTCCGTCGTCGCGGGCGCGCCTAGGATCGGCGGCGTGACGACGCGCATACTTGTCCTGGCCGGCCGCGGGCGGTACGAGGACCCCTGGCACGACCATGCCGCCACCTCGCACGAGGTCGCGCGGATCCTCGGCGCACCGGGCGCGGTAGGGGGCGACGACGTCGTGGTGCGGGTCCGCTCGACGTGGCAGGAAGCGCTGGATGACCTGGACGACGTCGGCCTGCTGGTCCTGAACTCCGGCCGCGGCCGGACCGATCCGGAGTTCGACGGAGCCGACGGCGACTGGACGGCGTTCCACGAACGGCTCGCCGGCTGGGCGCGCTCCGGCGGGGCGATCCTCGCGCTGCACCAGGCGGCGAACACCTTCGCCGACGCGCCGGGATTCGAGGCGATCCTCGGCGGGCGCTGGATCCCCGGTGTCTCGATGCATCCGCCGATCGGCGACGCGGTGTTCGACGTCGTCCCCGGGCACCCCGTCACCGACGGACTCGGCAACGCCCTGGGCGGCGCCGGCGCGATCGACGCGTACGACGAGCGGTACTGCCATCTCGTGGTGTCCGAGTCCTCGCGGGTTCTCCTGACGACGCGCGGTCCGGCCGAGTCCGGCTTCGGCGCCGACGACGGCGCCCGCGTGCACCCCGTCGCCTGGGCCGCCGAGGCGCACGGCGGCCGCACGGTCTACTCGGGCCTGGGCCACGACGTCCGCTCCTACGGCTCGGCAGCCCATCGTGCGTTCCTCCGGGCGGCGGCCGCCTGGCTCCTCGCCTGACTGCGAGGATCGCTCCCGCGGCCTGTTCGTGCTGGGCCGTGCTCGGGGTGGCCGTGCGTGTGACTCCTCGCCTGAGACAGCCGGCCGCGCCCCCGACGTCGCGGCCGGGTCGGGGGTTGACCTCAAGTGATGTTGAGGTTGTTTCATCGTGCCCATGCAGATCACACGTGTGGAGACAGTGACCCGGTCCGTCGTCGAGACCGCCGAGTACTACGAGGGCGTCCTCGGGCTGTCCGTCGCCAGGCGTACGACGGCCGACGGCGAGCGGGCGGAGGTCGCACTCGGCGACACCATGCTCGTCCTCCGGCAGGACGACACCGCCCCGGGCGACCAGCACTACGCGTTCCTGATCCCGGCGAACCAGGTGACCGCGGCCCACGACTGGCTCGCCCAGCGGGTCGCGCTCCTGAGCGGCGAGCACGAGGCGCAGAGTTCCTGGAACGCCCGCTCCGTCTACTTCCACGGCCCGGACCGGTCGGTGCTCGAGGTCATCGCGCGCCGGGACCTGGGCAATGCGGCGGACGGCCCGTTCGGCCCGCGCAGCCTCCTCGGCGTCAGCGAGGTCGGGATCGCCGTGCCCGACGTCGTCGCCGTGGCCGACCGGCTCGGCGCGGAGGCCGGGATCAGGCGCTACGTGCACGCCGACGACGGCTCGCCGACGTTCACGACCGTCGGCGATCTCCACGGGATGCTGGTGCTGGTCGCGCCCGGCCGCACCTGGTTCCCCACGGAGAACCGCGTCGTCGCGGAGCCGCCCATCACGGTGACCGCCACGGGCGCGACGCCGGGCACCTACGACCTGGCCCCGGGCCGCCGCCTCGTCGTGCGCTGACCGCGGCAGGTGCGTGTCGCAGGTACTGGCCTGCGGTCGGTCCGTCGCGGGTGCAGGTCGGTTGCTTGCCGGATGGTCGGCCGCCCGGGCGACCGGCCGCTCGGCATCGGGCTGACCGCTCGGCATCGGACCGGCGTCGCCGGCGGCGTGGATTCCGAGGTCCGGGTGAGCCTACGCCTGCTCGGCAGGCGCGGGATCCGACGTCTCCCCCGGCTCCGCCGGCTTGCGGCGCGGCAGGAGGTGCATGACCCCGACGACGGCGCCGCCCACCACCAGGCCCAGGACGGCCGAGCAGAGCGTGTTGAACAGCCATGCGAGGGCCGCGCCGGCGACCGGAACGGCGTGGTGGACGGCCTCCTCGATGCCGTGCACCCAGCCGTACAGCGCGTGCCAGCCGAGCTCGTCGAGACCCACGAGCAGGATGTGCCCGCCGACCCAGAGCATCGCGATCGTGCCGATCACGGAGATGGCGCTGAGCAGCTTCGGCATCCCCTCCACCAGCGCACGGCCGACCCGCCGGCTGGTGGGGGACTCGCGCTGCGTCATGAGGAGTCCGACGTCATCCATCTTCACGATGAGCCCGACCACGCCGTAGACGACGACGGTGATGATGAGCGCCACGACGATCAGGGCGCCGAGCCGGAACCAGAAGGACGAGTCCGCGACCTCGTTGAGGGCGATCACCATGATCTCGGCCGAGAGGATCAGGTCGGTGCGGATGGCACCCGAGATCACCGCCTTCTCGGACTGCTCGCCCTTGACGACGGCCGGCACCTCGTGGTCCTCGTGCTTGTGGAACCAGCCGAGGATCTTGTGCGTGCCCTCGAACGCGAGATACGTGCCGCCGATCATGAGGATCGGCGTGAGCGCCCAGGGCGCCCACACCGACAGGATCAACGCGATCGGCAGGATGATCAGCAGCTTGTTGCGGATCGACCCCCAGGCGATCTTCTTGACGATCGGGAGCTCGCGCGCGGCGGTGACACCGTGCACGTACTGCGGCGTCACGGCCGTGTCGTCGATCACGACGCCCGCGGCCTTGGCGGTGGCCCTGCCGGCGGCGGCGCCGACGTCGTCGATGGACGCGGCGGCGAGGCGGGCGAGCGCCGCGACGTCGTCCAGCAGCCCGAGAAGGCCGGCGCTCATCGGCTCGTCTCCGATGAACGGGGGGCGGTGTGCGCAACGTGCATGGCGGCAGCCTACGGGAAACGCCAGCCCGGATCCCGGAAACCCGAGCCTTCAACGACAACGGCCGTTGTTGAAGGCTAGGGCGCTAGCCTTCAACAAGATCCGCCCTTGTTGAAGGCTACGATGCTAGCCTTCAACAAGGAGAGGTGGTGTTGAAGGCTATGGAGCAGATGGCTACGTCGGCCTGGCCCGCGATCGACTACGAGGAACGCGAGTGGACCGCGCCTGCGGACGACGCGCGCCTCGACGTCTGGCAGCGACACCGGCTGTCGCGCCCCTATCGTGCCGCTCGCCTGTCGCCGATCGCGGACAGCCCGGTCGACATCTCGCGCGACCTGCTCACCCTGGTCGACGATGTGGCGTCGGACGTCGCGCGGTTCGATACGGAGATCGCGGAACTGCCTGTGACGATGCCGGCTGTGCTGCTCCGGACGGAGTCGGCGTCGAGCTCGCAGATCGAGCACCTCACAGCGAACGCTCGCAACCTTGCGATGGCAAGCCTCGGCGTCGGCGCGAAGCAGAACGCCGAGCTCGTGGCCGCGAACGTCAGAGCCATGAGCGAGGCGTTGCTCCTCGGTGACGAGGTCACGGTGGCGCAGATTCTTGCCGTGCACCGGACGCTGCTGGGGGAGTCCGAACCCGATGTCGCCGGAAGGCTCCGGCAAGAGCAGGTATGGATCGGCAGTTCGCCGATCAGCCCGCACGACGCCGACTTCGTGCCCCCGCACCACGACCACATCGAGGCAGCGCTCGACGACCTCGTGCGGTTCGCCGCACGACGCCGTGACCTGGCGCCGCTCGTGCATGCCGCCCTGGTGCACGCGCAGTTCGAGACCATCCATCCGTTCACGGACGGCAACGGCCGAACCGGTCGCGTCGTCCTTCACACGGTTCTGCGTGGTCGCGGGCTGACGCGCCACGCCACGGTGCCCGTCTCCGCGGGGCTGCTCCGTGACCCCGATCGGTACTTCGACGCGCTCACCGCGTACCGCACGGGCGACCTCGACCCCATCGTTCGACAGGTCGCCGACGCGGCCCTCGCCGCGACGGCGAACGGGAGAAAGCTGTCCCAGGACATCCTGGACATCCGTGAGGCGTGGCGGTCGCAACTCGCCGTGCGCTCCGATTCCGCCGCATGGCGACTGGTCGACGAACTCTTCGCCCAGCCCGTGGTGAACGCCGACTACGTGGCGTCGACGCTGGACGTCTCGGACCGCAGCGCGCGCAATGCGATCGATGCCCTCGAAAAGGTGGAGATCCTGGTCCCGGCCCGGAGCGCGAAGCGGCATCAGGTATGGCAGGCGGTTTCCGTGCTGACCGCGATGGACGCGTTCGCCGCCCGGGCCGGCCGCAGGGGGTGACTCGGGCTCAGTCCGGGCGTTCGGGCAGCCAGGTGAACCAGTCGTCCGACGGCGTCTCGTCCAGTCGGCGCACGTCACCGCGGCGCAGGAGGCAGGTGCTGAGCAGGCCCTCCGCGACCATGAGCGCCACGGCGGCGGCACCCCGCGGCTGGAAGTGCGTGTTGTCCTGCTCGGTGTCGGTCCAGAGGAAGTAGTTCTTGGTCTCTTCCGGGCCGAGTTCCTGCCACAGCGCGAGGGTCTGGGGTTGGACGTCGATCAGGGGAACGCCGAGTTCCGCCGCCAGCGCTCGCATGGCGTGCGGGTATTCGCCGTGGGTTTCCCGGGCGTTGCCGTCGTCGTCGAACCGGCGGCGCTCGGCGCTGGTCGCGAACACCGGCGCGGCACCGGCGGTCCGCGCCACGTCGACGTACCGGGTCAGGTACTCCTGGTACGTGGTCCAGGGATCGGTGCCGCGGGCGGGGTCCGTGATCTTCTCGTCGTTGTGCGAGAACTGGGTGAGCAGGATGTCGCCGGGTGCGATCGCCTCGGCGATCCGGTCGAGGCGGCCTTCGTCGACGAAGCTCTTCGAGCTGCGGCCGTTGCGCGCGTGGTTGGCCACCGCGACGTGCCCGGCCAGGTAGTACGGCAGAGCCATGCCCCAGCCGGCCTCAGGCGCGCTGGCCACGTCCTTGGGTGCGGCGGTGGAGTCGCCGGCGATGTGGATGGTGCGGTGGCGGCGGGCTCGGGGGCCGCGGTTCGCGGCTGCTGCTGTCTCGGATGCTGCTGCGGACCCAGCCACCGCGGCGAGCGGCACGGCGGTGAGCCCGGTCAGCACGGCACGGCGGGTCGGTTCGGTCTTCTGCTCCATTGCGTCGCGACCTCCTGGAAGGCGTTTTCCCGGAAAGGTAACGGAATTGAGAGCCGTGGGCAATGATCGTGCCGTCTGGTCGACGGTCACGCGAAGTCGCGCTGGCGCCAGGCCTCGTAGACGGCGATCGACGCCGCGTTCGTCAGGTTCAGGGAGCGCCGGCCCGGCAGCATCGGGATCGCGACCCGATCCGTGACGCGGGGGTGCGTGAGCACGTCGTCCGGCAGGCCGGTGGGCTCGGGGCCGAACAGGAGGATGTCGTCCGGGCGGTACTCGACGTCGGTGTACCGGGTGGTGGCGCGCGTCGTGAAGGCGAAGACCCGGGAGCCGGGCAGGGCGCCGAGCGCGGCGTCGAACGACGGATGCACCTCCATCACGGCGAGGTCGTGGTAGTCGAGTCCCGCCCGCTTCAGCTTCGCCTCGGACAGGTCGAAGCCGAGTGGTTCGACCAGGTGCAGCCGCGCGCCCGTGACCGCGGCGAGCCGGATCGCCGAGCCGGTGTTCCCCGGGATGCGGGGCTCGAAGTAGATGAGGTGGGCGAGCGGGGACGCGGGGCGCGAGGCGTCGGCAGAATGCGGCACGGCTCCATTCTCGCTGTCCGACGGCGGGGGTGGCTCCGCCCTCGTGCCGGTGGTCACGGTGAGCTAGATCCTCGCCGGGAGGGGTCCCGGGCTCGCGCTCCTACCGTCGGCGGTGCGCGCTCGGGGCGCGCACCTCGAGGAAAGGGGAGAGGCATGATCACGGAACTGCGCAGGCGCCTGGGCCAGGGGAGCGTCGCCATGGTCGCGGCGCTCGCGCTCACGATGCCGGCGACCGGGACCGCCGTGGCGGCGACCCCGACGACGGCGCCTGCCACGGTGGCGAACGCGATTCCCGCGGAAACCACCATGCAGGCTGCGGCCGGCGGCTGGTCGATTCGCACGGTGGACCGGTGTACTGGAACCCGGATCCGGCACAAGCCGATCAAGGCCGGCAGGACGACGGTCGGGTGGGTGAACGTGTACCGGGGGAGCGGGAAGCGGAAGTGTGCCCGCGTCATCCACGCGGGGCCGACCTGGGGCAAGGCCCGAGACACCGAGGTCATCGTCTGGCACACGGCGTACGGCATGGCGTCGAGCGGCGGCACGGCCCGCTACAAGTCGGCCGGCATCCTCGCCAGGGGTATCGGGTGCATCAACGTGCGCGGCACCATCTACTGGAACGGCAAGACCCGGGGCAAGGAGGTCCACCGCGTGTGCACCAGCTGAGCCCGCTACCTGGCCGGGTGGCGGCGGGAACGCGATGAGAGAGGTTCCCGCCATCGCGGGTGGGCACGCAGGAACCGAAGAACCGAGGCGGTAGATCCTGTGGGACCTACCGCCTCGGCACCTCTGACGCCGCCGACCGGTCCCTCCCCCGGATCACGCCGCCAGGAGGCTCGGCATCGACGCCACCAGGTAGGTGCTGGCCGCGACCACCTGCCCCGGGGCCAGGTCCGGCTCGCCCGCCGGGACGCAGAGCGTCACCTCGAAGCCGCCCGTGCGGACCTGGGCCGCCGTGAACGCCTGACCGGTGCGCTCCACCTCGTGCCGCGTCACGTCGAGCACGGTCCCGTTCACGCGCGCCACGGCGTCGACCTGCATGGTGAACGCACCGTCCGGGCTGAACGACTCCGGTTCGAAGCGCATCGGCTCGCCGCCGTCGTCAGCGGCTTCCTCGCCCGCGAAGGTCATCCGGCTGGCGTCGGACGCCAGGAACTCGTCCGGCCCGTCGAACACCTCCACCGAGCGCCCGAGTCCCACGATGCAGGCGTCGCCGGCGGGCACGTCCTCGGCGTCGCCCAGCAACTGGAGCTCCTCGAGCTCGCAGGCCACACCGGCGAGGACGTCGTCGTCGGCGTCCACGATCTCGGCGATGGCGAGGCCGCCGTCGGCCGCCCGCACGTCCGCGAGGCGCGCGCCGAGCGGCCCCGCGTACGACGTCGTCACCGCACGCACCAGGTCGCCCTCGGTCGTGATGATCAACCGCGCACCCGTGGCGTCGGTCCAGACGTACAGGGTCGCCTCGCGCTCCTCCGCGATCACCTTCGCCTCGGGGAGGACCCCCTGCACCAGGTCCCGGAAACCGCTCCGGGTCTTCACGTCCAGTCCGATACACGCGAGATTCGTAGCCACGGCCCCAGAAACTACCTGTAGCCCCTGTGAACTCGTATCCGATCGGTCATGGAACGACCGAACCGCGACACGATCGGCCCGTTCGAGAACCGACCGACCAGTCGCGCCGACGCCGTCGGCCGCCGCCCCTCACTCCGGCGCGTGCCGATCCAGGAACGCGTACACCTCGGCATCATCCACCCCGGGGAACGCGCCGCGCGGGAGGGCCGCCAGGACCTGCTGATGCATCCGCGCCGACGGCCACGCCTCGCCGGACCAGCGCTCGGCGAGCTCCGGCGCCGGGCGCACGCAGCACGCCGGGTCCGGGCACGTGGACACCTTCCGCACTCGCGTGTCCCGCCCGCGGAACCACTTCGCGTGCGCGTAGGGCACGCCGACGGTGATGGAGAACGCCCCCGTGTCGCCCGACCCGGTCTGCGTCGAGCACCAGTACGTCCCGGTGGGAGTGTCCGTGTACTGGTAGTACTCGGTCGCCACGTCGCGGCGGTCGAACGCCTCGCGCGCGGCCCAGCGGCGGCAGAGGAGCTGCCCCTCGATCGCACCCGTCGGGTCCTGGGGGAAGCGCAGACCGTCGTTCTCGTAGCCGCGGAACAGCGCGCCGTCGTCCCCGACGCGCAGGAAGTGGAGCGGGATGCCGAGCTTCACCGTGGCCAGGTTGGTCAGCCGCATGGCCGCCGCCTCGTGCGTGACGCCGAACGCGTCCCGGAAGTCCTCGACCGCCAGGTCCCGCTCGCGCTTGCGCTCCTCCAGGAACGGCACCGCGACGAACTGCGGCACCAGGCAGGCCGCCGCGAAGTAGGTGATCTCGACCCGCTGCCGCAGGAACTCCGCGTAGGAGCGCGGCCGCTCGTGCTCCAGGACCCGGTGCGCGATCGCCTGCAGCGCCAGGGATCGCAGCCCGTGGCCGCCGGGGACCGACGCCGGGGGCAGGTAGATCCGGCCGTTGCGCAGGTCGGTCACGCTGCGTGCCGACCGCGGCAGGTCGTTCACGTGCAGGATCGTGAACCCCAGCCGCTCGGCCAGGACGGCGACGGTACGGTGCGTGAGCGCCCCGCCCGTGTAGCCGGCGTCGCGCACCAGATCCTCGGCGAGCTGCTCGAACTGCGGGAAGTAGTTGTCCCGTGCCTGACGCTCCAGCCGCAGCTCCGTGTTGGCGCGGCGCGCCTCCTCGGGCGTCGCGATCGCCTCCTCGGCCCGCCGGGCCAGCTCGTCGTGCAGGCCGACGAGCTGCTCCAGCACCGGCGTCGCCAGCTTCTGCGACGGCTTGACGGCCGGCAGCCCGAGCCCGGCGAAGAGCGGTCCGCGCTGGTGGCGGTCCAGTGCGATCTCCAGCGCGGCCCGGCGCGACGGCGGCTCGGGGTCGAGCAGCTCGTTCAGGGACAGGCCGAGCGCGGCGGCGATCGAGCGGAGCAGCGAGAGCTTCGGCTCCCGGCGCCCGTTCTCGATCAGGCTGAGCAGGCTCGGCGCGGCGTCCACCCGCTCGCCGAGCCGGTCGAGCGTGAGCCCGGCGCCGGTCCGCGCGTGCCGGATACGCCGTCCGAGCGTGATGAGGTCGGGCTCGTCGCCCGCCGTTCCGGCCGTGATGTTCGTGTCCGACGACGGCCGCTGGGTGGTCACGTCTGCTCACGTCCTTCGCACTGGGAGGGTGTGTGCGCCAGATCACGCGCACAGGTGCTCGCCGCTTCAGCATACGTAAAGATCTGCCGATCTTCACAGCCATTGGCGTGGAAAATCGGGCCTGATTCGGGTGAGAGTGGAAACCCAGCCACTTGTTGCAGATGGGAGCCAGCATGTCGTTCCTCGCCAACCCTCGCCGGACCAGATTCGTCGCCGAGCTCGTCTCGGAGACCTCCGAGGCCGGGCCATCCTTCGGCGCCGGCGTCTCTCTCCAGGCAACACGTCCCGAGGACCCGGCCGCGACCGCCGTCGGGCACCAGCTCGACGTCAGGGCATGGGTGAACGACATCGCCGAACTCACCCAGCCCGACGAGATCGTCTGGTGCGACGGGTCCCCCGAGGAGAAGCAGCGGCTCATCGACCAGATGGTCGGGGCCGGCACGCTCACCAAGCTGAACGAGGAGAAGCGCCCCGGCTCCTACCTCGCTCGCTCCAACCCGGCGGACGTGGCCCGCGTCGAGTCCCGTACCTTCATCTGCTCCCGCGAAGAGGAGGACGCCGGCCCCACCAACAACTGGGTCGCCCCCGACGCGATGCGCGCGGAGCTGAACGGCGTCTTCGCCGGCTCCATGCAGGGCCGCACCATGTACGTCGTGCCGTTCTCGATGGGGCCCGTCGGCGGCCCGATCTCCCAGGTGGGGATCGAGATCACCGACTCGCCGTACGTCGTCGTGTCCATGCACGTCATGACCCGGGTGTCGGCGAAGGTCGTCGACCTGATCGACGGCGGTCAGCAGTGGGTCCCGGCTGTGCACTCGGTCGGCGCGCCGCTCGCCGACGGCGAGGCCGACGTCCCGTGGCCCTGCAACGACACGAAGTACATCGTGCACTTCCCGGAGACCCGGGAGATCTGGTCCTACGGCTCCGGATACGGCGGCAACGCCCTGCTCGGCAAGAAGTGCTTCGCGCTGCGGATCGCCTCCGCGATGGCGCGCGACGAGGGCTGGCTCGCCGAGCACATGCTGCTGATCCGCGCGACGTCACCCGCGGGGAAGCAGTTCCACCTGGCCGCCGCGTTCCCGAGCGCCTGCGGCAAGACGAACCTCGCGATGCTGCAGCCCACGATCCCGGGCTGGAAGGTCGAGACCCTCGGCGACGACATCGTGTGGATGCGGCCCGGCCCGGACGGCTCGCTGCGCGCCATCAACCCGGAGGCGGGCTTCTTCGGCGTCGCGCCCGGCACGGGCGAGGGCACCAACCCGGTCGCGGTCCGCACGTTCGAGCACGACACGATCTTCACCAACGTCGCCCTGACCGACGACGGCGACGTCTGGTGGGAGGGCCTGACCGACGAGCCGCCGGCGCACCTGACCGACTGGCAGGGCCGCGACTGGACGCCGGACTCGGACGAGCCGGCCGCGCACCCGAACTCGCGGTTCACGGTCTCGGCGGCGCAGTGCCCGACCATCGCCGACACGTGGGAGGACCCGGCGGGCGTGCCGGTGGACGCGATCATCTTCGGCGGTCGCCGCGCGACGAACGTGCCGCTCGTCACCCAGTCGCTGGGCTGGGAGCACGGCGTGTTCATGGGCGCCACGATCTCCTCGGAGCGCACCGCGGCAGCGGAGGGCACCGTCGGCGAGCTGCGCCGCGACCCGTTCGCGATGATGCCGTTCTGCGGCTACAACATGGCCGACCACTGGGCGCACTGGCTGTCCGTGGGCGACTCGGTGGGCACCGCCAAGCGGCCGCTGATCTTCCAGGTCAACTGGTTCCGCAAGGGCGCCGACGGCTCGTTCCTCTGGCCGGGCTTCGGCGAGAACTCGCGCGTGATCGAGTGGATCGCGGGGCAGGTCGAGGCCGCGCGGGGCGAGGGTGAGGACCGGTCGGTGGCGTCCGCCGTCGGCCGCGTGCCCGCCCCCGGGACGCTGAACACCGACGGGCTCGACCTTCCGGCGGAGGACCTCGAGGCGCTGTTCGACGTGCCGGCCGGGCCCTGGCTCACGGAGGCCGACCTCACCGAGGAGTTCTTCGCACGGTTCGGTGATCACGTGCCGTCCGCGCTCTACAAGCAGCTGGCGAACCTCCGCGACCGCCTGGACGGCTGAGCGGAGCACCCGAGGACGCGCTGAGCGCCGCCCGCGAGGGCGTCACCCGTCTGCGTCCCCCCAGTCCCCCGGCCGGGAAATTGAGGCAGACCGACCGGGACCACCCCCGTCACGGGGCGCCGAGGCGGTAGGTCCACAAGACCTACCGCCTCGGGATTCGTCCAGGGCTTCGCTGCCGGGCCCGCGGCGACGCGGATCAGACGAGGATCGTGATCACCAAGGCGTAGACGGTGGCCATGATCAGGACGATCCCCGCCACGTTCAGCAGGACGCCGCCCTTGACCATCTGGCCGATGGTGATCTGACCCGAGCCGAACACGATCGCGTTCGGCGGGGTCGCCACGGGCAGCATGAACGCCATCGTCGCGGCGAGGGCCGTGGGCACGAGGAGCATGAGCGGCTCGATGCCGAGGCCGCCCGCCACGCCGGCCATGACCGGCAGGAACGTCGCCGTCGTCGCGGTGTTCGAGGTCAGTTCGGTGAGGAAGATGACCACGACGATCACGGCCAGCACGACGACCCAGACGGGGACCCCGGCCAGGCCTGCGACCTGCTCACCGATCCAGGTCGACAGGCCGGTCTGCCCGAACTGCGCGGACAGGGCGAGGCCGCCGCCGAACAGCAGGAGGATGCCCCACGGCAGCTCCTTCATCGCGGACCAGTCGAGCGTGCGCTGCCCGTCGCGCGTGGCGGGGATGAGGAAGAGCGCCAGCGCTGCGGCGATCGCCACCATGGCGTCGTCGTACGTGTCGATCCACGGATTGGCGGCCACGAACGAGTCGGACTGGCCGAGCGCGCCGAACACGATCCAGGCCGTGGCCGCCGCGGCGAACACGGCGGCGACCGTCCACTCCCCGCGGCTCAGGCGCCCCATCGCGGCGACCTCGTCCCGGAGCATCTGCCGCGCCTCGCCGATCCCCTCTGTTCCCGGGCGGAACGCGACACGCGTCAGCACGAGCCACGCCACGACCAGGAACACGGCGGCGAGCGGCACGCCGACCAGCATCCACTCGGCGAACCCGATCGAGATCCCGTACTCCTCCTGCACGAAGCCGCGCAGCAGCGTGTTCGGCGGGGTCCCGATCAGCGTGGAGACGGAGCCGATGGAGGCGGCGTAGGCGATGCCGAGCAGCAGCGCGGTCGCGAGGTTCTTGTCCGGCTCGCGGGAGTTGACCAGTGCGAGCACGGCGAGCCCCACCGGGAACATCATGATCGCGGTCGCGGTGTTGCTGACCCACATGGACACCAGCGCGGTGGCCAGCATGAAGCCGCCCACGAGCGCGACCGGGTTCGTGCCGACGCGCGACACGATGCTCAGCGCGAACCGGCGGTGCAGGTTCCACCGCTGCATCGCGAGGCCGAGCACGAAACCGCCCATGAACAGCCAGATGATCGGGTTCGCATACGGCGTGACCACGGCCGCCATGCCGATGGCGCCGCCCTCCTCGGACGTGAAGTCCTCGAGGAAGGGGAACGCGACCATCGGGATGAGCGCGGTGGCGGCGAGCGGGATCGCCTCCGTCATCCACCACACGGCCATGAGCGCGGCGACCGCCGCGACGAACCGCGCGGAGGAGTTGAGGTCGCCGGGCAGGATCAGGTACACGAGCGCGCCGAGCACGACGCCGGCCGCCAGGCCGACGACGCGCCGCCGCCGCACCGCGGGGGTGGGCGGTGCTTCGCTGGGGATGGTGACTTCGGTCGTCGACATGCGGACCTCCCGGTTCGACCCGCCGTTGGGTCAGGAACAAATCACGCCATCCGGACCATACTAGTGTGAGGTGGATCACATCAAGGTGACGGCGGGCCGTGCCGCCGGCCGGCGCGCGGGCGACGTCGCAGGCCGGCGTGATCGACGAGGCAGGGCGTCCGGTGCGGGTGCGACCACCCGGCGGCCACGTCAGCGCAGCGGACCGCCGCGGGCGTCCAGGCGGTTCAGGAGGGTGGCGAACGTGTTGCCGAGGCGGAGACCGTCGTGCTCGAACTCGTTCGTCACCCACGCCTCCGTGTTGCCGACGTGGGCGGCCGTGTCCAGCGAGAACCCCGCGTCCACGAACATGTCGTCGTGATAGACGACGGCCTCGACGGGCACCTCGTTCGAGGCCAGGCGATCCAGGTCGTACAGATCGCCCCAGTCCTCCCAGACGGCCAGGGCGTCGGCCGCGGCGGCGAACGGCCGGAGCGCCGGGATCTCGGAGAACATCCAGGGGTAGATCATCTCGCCGGTCAGCAGCAGCGGGCGCGCGCCCTCGGCGAAAGCAGGGTCCGCATCGCGCACGGACTGCGCCGCCCAGGCCGTCGGGCCGGTGTGGGACTGCGCGTAGATCGGCTCGTGCAGCACCGCGTACAGCGGGCGGCCGACGAAGTCGGTCGCCGCGGCGACCGACGCCAGGAACGTGTCGGTGAGGTCCGCGTCGGGTGTACCCGCCGGGCCGCCGGCCACGCCGATGTCCGACGCCGCCGTGCCCGCCCCGCCACGTCCGCCGTCGTCGTCGGCGAGGCCGTCGAAGGCCTCGTCGAGGATCCAGTGGACGCGCTCGAAGCCCGGGCCCATGCCGAAGTCCATGCCCAGGCTCTGCAGGCGGCGGACGCTGAGCGGGGAGCCGTCGGGCAGCGTGGTGTCGCCGACGGCGAGCCGGTCGGCGATCCGCCCCAGCAGTCCCGCGGTGTGCGGGTAGCGTGCGCGGAACCGGGCGTTCTTGCCGGCGACGCGCGGCTGCGTGCGCTCGTACACCTCGCGGGCCGACGCCGTCAGGCTGGGCAGTCCGCCCGTCACCAGGCTCGCGTTCACGCCCTCGGGCGCCAGCGACAGGTACGTCATCGTGATGAACCCGCCGTACGACTGGCCGAGGGTCGTCCAGCGCCTGCCCTCGTAGACGGAGTCGCGGATGTACTCGGCGTCGCGGACGATGTCGTCCCCGCGGAAGTGCGTGAGGTACTCGGCCTGGGCGTGCGCGTCGCCGAGGGCGTTCAGGGCGTCCGCGCGGACCGCGGTGGACCGGCCGGTGCCACGCTGGTCGAGCAGCACCACCCGGAATCGTTCCAGCGCCGAGCCGACCCAGCCGTCCGGGCCCGTGGGTCGCGGTCCCTTGCCGCCGGGGCCGCCCTGCAGGAAGACGAGCAGCGGAAGGTCGTCCCGCCGCTTCGTGGGGTCGACGAGCTCGCGGAAGAAGACGCTCAGCGTGCGCCCGTCGTCGGGATCCGACCAGTCGAGCGGGACCTCGACGGTGCGATCGGTGACATGGACGCCGGGCAGGGTGTAGCTGATGGACACGCCCCCACCCTAGGAGCCGTCGACCTCGTGGTCGACGGGCGTCACAGCTCGAGGAGCATGCGGGAGTTACCCAGGGTGTTCGGCTTCACGCGGGCCAGGTCAAGGAACTCGGCGACGCCGTCGTCGTGCGAGCGCAGCAGCTCCGCGTAGACCTCGGGGCTCACCGGCGTGCTGTCGATCTCCTCGAAGCCGTGCTTGCGGAAGAACTCCACCTCGAACGTCAGGCAGAAGACCCGGCGCAGGCCGAGGCCGCGCGCGCGGTCGAGCAGGCCCTCCACGAGCTCGTGCCCGACGCGCCGTCCGCGCGAGCCCGGGTCGACCGCGAGCGTACGGATCTCGGCGAGGTCCTCCCACATGACGTGCAGGGCACCGCAGCCGACGACGGCGGTCGCTGCGGACGTGCCGGTCTTCTCGGGGCCGACGACGGCGGTCGTGGCGTAGCCGGGCGCGGACGTGGCGGTGCGCTCGGGGCTCGCGGTGCCGGATACGGCAGGGCCGGGTGCTGGAGCGGCCGTGCGTTCGGGGCTCTCGACGCCGGATACGGCACCTGCGGAACCGGCCCTGCCCGGGCCGTCGTCGTCCATCGAGACCTCCGCGACCAGGAACTCCTGCACCGCCTCGTAGTACCCGACCCACTCCTTGGCCAGCAGGATCCGCTGCTGGGCGTACGGCTCCACGAGGGCGCGGATCGCCCGCACGTCGGCGGGCCTCGCGGGCCTGATGTTCACGGTCACGCCGCCCACAGTACGCGTGCTGCCCTTGCCTGCGTCCTCGTCCCGTGGTGGATTGGCGACATGGCATCTACCCGGCTGACCGCAGAGTCCCGAGCCCAGGCCCTGGCCACCCTCGAGGCGAGTACGGACATCACCACCGAGCTCGACGTGCTGGTCGTCGGCGGCGGCGTGACCGGTGCCGGCATCGCGCTCGACGCCGTGACCCGCGGGCTGTCGACCGCCCTCGTCGAGGCGCAGGACTGGGCCCAGGGCACCTCGAGCCGCAGCAGCAAGCTGGTCCACGGCGGCCTGCGGTACCTGCAGATGCTCGACTTCGACCTGGTCCACGAGGCCCTCACCGAGCGCGACCTGCTCCTGCGCGACCTCGCGCCGCACCTGGTCCGGCCGGTGCCGTTCCTCTACCCGCTGGAGCACCGCGTCTGGGAGCGCGCGTACGTCGGCACGGGCATCGCGCTGTACGACGTCCTGGCGACCCTCACCCCCGGTCGCCGCCCGATGCCCTTCCACCGCCATCTGACCAAGGCGCAGATGGAGGCGAAGTTCCCGGACCTCGCGCACGACGCCGCAGTCGGCGCCGTGCAGTACTGGGACGCGTCGGTCGACGACGCCCGCCTCGTGACCACGCTCGTGCGGACCGCCGCGTCCTACGGCGCGCACGTCGCGAGCCGCACGCAGGTGGTCGGGCTGACGCAGGGCAGCACGGGCGCGGTGAACGGCGCCGTCGTCGTCGACCTGGAGACCGGCCGGGAGATCACGGTGCGCGCTCGCGCGGTGATCAACGCGACCGGCGTGTGGACGGAGGAGACGCAGGAGCTGGCCGGCCAGCCGGACAGCCCGGCGGGCGGCCTGCACGTGCTCGCGTCGAAGGGCATCCACCTGGTGGTGCCGCGCGACCGGATCCGCGGTCACGTCGGACTGATCCTGCAGACCGAGAAGTCCGTGCTGTTCGTCATCCCCTGGTCGCGGTACTGGATCATCGGCACCACGGACACGCCCTGGCAGCTCGACCCCGTGAACCCGGTGGCCACCAGCGCCGACGTCGACTACGTGCTCGAGCACGCCAACTCGGTGCTCGCGCACCCGCTCACCCGGGAGGACGTCATCGGCACGTACGCGGGTCTGCGGCCGCTCCTGCAGCCGGGCACGAAGGCGGGCACGTCGAGCGCGAAGGTGTCGCGTGAGCACACCGTCGCCTCGCCCACGGCGGGACTCACCGTGATCGCGGGCGGCAAGCTCACCACGTACCGGGTGATGGCCAAGGACGCCGTCGACTTCGCCATCGGGCAGCGAGCGGCCGCGCTGCCGAGCATCACCCACCAGATCCCGCTCACGGGCGCGGTCGGGCTCCGGGCGGTCCAGCGCCAGGCGCGGGCGTGGGCGAAGCGGTTCGGCTGGAACCCGCCGATGGTGGACCACCTGCTGCACCGCTACGGCTCCAACCTGACCGACCTGGTGGAGCTGTGCGAGGCGGATCCGGGTCTGGCCGCGCCGCTGGAGCACGCGCCCGCCTACCTGCGCGCCGAGGTGCATCACGCCGTCACGCACGAGGGGGCGCTGCACCTGGAGGACGTGCTCGCGCACCGCACCCGCCTCGTCTACGAGGTGGCGGACCGCGGCGTCGACGCCGCGGCCGAGGTGGCCGACGTCGTGGCGCCGCTGCTCGGCTGGGACGACGCCGTGAGGCAGCGCGAGATCGACGGCTGGCGCAGGCGGATCGACGCCGAACTGGAGGCGCTGCGCGCGCCGGACGACGAGACCGCGGAGGAAGCGGTCCGGGCCGCGGACGAGATCGCCCCGTGGCAGCCGCTGCGGACGTCGTAGGGCTGCGTGCGGGGCGTCAGTTTCCCGGGGCGTTCGGCAGGTGGAGACGGCCCGAGGGGTCCTGTTCCGCCAGGCCGTCCTCGATGAGGCCCGCGATGGCGCGGTCGAGCTGAGCCAGGCGGGCGGCGACGTCCGATCGGGCGGGAGTGCGCCCGGCGCCGTCGTCGGCCGCTGTCCCGGCGCTCCGCACCCAGGCCTCGACGAGGACGCCGCGGTCCACGGGCCCGTCGGCCTCGCGGAGCGTTGCCATGACGCGGCCGCGGCACTGCCGGTCCGTCCCGTGCCAGGCCTGGGTACGACGGCGGCCCGCGTGCTCGTCGGGTGGTGAGCCCGCGGTCCTCCACGCACAGAGCCCGGCCACCGGGCAGGCGTCGCAGCGTGGTGAGCGGGCGGTGCAGACGAGGGCGCCGAGCTCCATGGACGCGGCGGCCCACCGGGCGGCCTCGGCGTCGCCGGCCGGGGCGATCGCCGTCGCGAGGGCGCGCTCGGCCGCCGTGTACGACGGCGCCGGCAGGGCTGTCCCTCCGATCGTGCGGGCCAGCACCCGGCGCACGTTGGTGTCGACGACGACGGCGCGGCGCCCGTACGCGAACGCGAGCACGGCGGCGGCCGTGTACTCGCCGATCCCGGGCAGGGCGCGGAGCTCGTCCTCGGTGCGGGGGACGGCGCCGTCGTGCCGCTCGACCACGGCGGCGGCGCACTCCTGCAGCCGCAGGGCGCGGCGCGGGTAGCCCAGACGGCCCCAGGCGCGCAGCACGTCGGCCGTGTCGGCGCGGGCGAGGTCGGCGGGCTCAGGCCAGCGCTCCATCCACGACCGCCAGACGGGCTCGACCCGGACGACGGGGGTCTGCTGCAACATCACCTCGCTGACCAGGACGCCCCACGCGGTCCGGTCGGGGGCGCGCCACGGCAGGTCACGGGCGGTGCGGGCGAACCAGTCGGTGATGGCGGCGCGCAGGACGGCGTGCGCGGCGGATCCGGCGGTGGAGGACGTCACGGGAACCCATTGTCTCCCGAAGGCAACCTCTGTGGTCGGGGTCCGCCGTGTGGTCGGGCTCGCGCCGGTGGTTCGGCGGGGAGTGCGGAGACGGCGGCGCGGCTTCCGCGGGGGCGGGGAGGTAGTTGCCTACTGTTGGTCCCGTTCACCTTGGTCGGGACCGTGGAGTTGGGGAGTGTCGGTGCAGGCAGCGGAACGGGGGGCCGCCGGGCGGGGTCCGGTGGTGGTGGTCGTGCTGCTCGTCGCGGTACTGGTGCTGGTCGGCGTGCTGGTGGCACCCGCGGTCTGGCCCGAGGCGCCCCCGCCGATCGTGAGCGACGCCAAGGTGCATCCACCCGCGCCGGCCGATCCGGGCGGCTCCACCCGCACCTGCGACGCCGACGAGCTCGACGTCCGGCTCGCCGCGGACCGCACCACCGTGACGGCGGGCGAGCCGGTGGTGTTCACCGTGTCGCTGGAGAACGCCGGCGCGACGCCGTGCCTCGTGGACGGCGCGGACGCGAACCGTCCGGTGACCGTGTGGGCCGGCGAACCGGGGCGTGACGCGGAGCGGGTGTGGTCGTCCGGGGACTGCGACGAGGCCGAGCGCATGCTGCTGCTCGGCCCCGGCTCGGTCGACACGCAGGAGGTCCGGTGGTCGGACGTGCGCTCCGCGCCGGGATGCGAGCGGGTGGAGAAGCCGATCGAGCCCGGGATCTACAGCGCCCAGGTGACGGTGGCCGATGTGGACGGCGCGGCCAGCCAGGTGGTGCAGCTGACCCGGCCGGAGCCGCCCGAGCCGAGCCCGTCGCCGTCGAGGTCGGGGAAGTCGGGGTCGGGGAAGTCGGGGTCGGAGAAATCGGGGTCGACGTCCGCGTCGCCGTCAGCGAGCGCGACGCCGACGGACGAGTCGAACGGGGACGCCGGCGGGGCGGACGAGTAGCACGGTCCGTTCTCGAGTCCCGCGTACCAGAGCTGGACGACGCCGGCATGACCAGCCGATCCCAGGCGAGCCGCCCGAAAGACTGACAGTCCGTTCTCGAGTGATCGGCCGACCACGTGCCTGGATGGCGGGCCGGGGCGGGGCCTGTGGGGCGATGCTTCGGTCACAGGCCGGTGTTGCAGGGCGGCGGATCGATCGGAGTCAGACGTAGCGTTCCAGGATGCTGGACTCCGCCATGCGGGAGAGGCCCTCGCGGATGGCGCGGGCGCGCTGGTCGCCGACGCCGTCGACCGACATGAGGTCGTCGACGCTGGCCGCCAGCAGCTTCTGCAGACTGCTGAAGTGGGCGACGAGCCGCTCGATGGTGGCGTTCGGCAGCCGGGGAACCTTGGACAGCAGCCGGTAGCCGTGCGGTGCGACGGCGGCGTCGAGCGCGTCACCCCCGCCGGGCATGTCGAGCACCCGCCCGATCTGTGACAGGTCCAGGAGCTGCTGGAACGTCAGCGTGCTGAGGGCCTGCTGCACCTCGTCCAGCGTGCGGCCCTTGCGCCCGAGCACGTAGTCGCGGATGACGAACTCACGGTCGGAGCCGACGTCGCCGATGAGCTCGTCGAGCTGGAGCGCGAGCAGCCGGCCGTCGACGCCGAGTTCGATGACGTAGCCCTTGATCTCGTCGGAGATGCGCCCGACCATCTCGAGACGCTGCACCACGGAGCAGACGTCGCGTACGGTGACCAGATCCTCGATCTCCAGCGCCGACAGGGTCCCGGACACCTCGTCGAGGCGGGCACGATAACGCTCCAGGGTGGCCAGCGCCTGGTTCGCCCGGCCGAGGATCGTGTCCGAGTCCTCGAGCACGTGCCGCTTGCCGCCCACGTAGAGGGCGACGATCCGCATCGACTGGCTCACCGAGATGACCGGGAAGCCCGTCTGCTTGGAGACGCGCTGGGCGGTGCGATGCCTGGTGCCGGACTCGGAGGTCTCGATGGTGGGATCGGGGAGGAGCTGGACGGCCGCGCGGCGGATGCGGCCGGCGGTGCGGTCGAGGACGACCGCGCCGTCCATCTTGGACAGCTCGCGGAGACGGGTCGCGGAGAACTCGACGTCGAGCTCGAAACCGCCGGAGCACATCTCCTCGACGGATTCGTCGAGGCCGAACACGATCAGGGCACCGGTACGGCCCCGCAGGATGCGTTCGAGCCCGTCACGCAACTCGGTTCCGGGCGCCACGGCGGCCAGCGTCTCGCGGAGAAGTTCTTCTGCTTCCGTCGGTGTCGTGGCCACGGAGAAATCCTACGTCGTGTGTTGCCTCGGCAGCCGATTGTTTCAAAGCCGTGACGTGAACGGCTCGATGAACACCCCTGACGAGGAGGATGAATACATTTTTCACCCTACCGATCGCCCGCAGCCCGCGCCAGGGTCATCGCCTCGCGGATGTGCTGCGCTTCCAGCAGTTCCATCCCCTCCGGTGCGGCGACGCCCGTCCCGGCCGGGACGACGGCGCGCCGGTAGCCCAGCCGCGCGACCTCGCCGAGCCGCCGCTCGAGCCCGGTGACCGGCCGGATGTCCCCGGCGAGCCCGACCTCGCCGACGGCGATCGTGGCGGGCGGCAACGGCTCCTCGGTCCGGGCGGACACCAGGGCGAGCGCCGCCGCCAGGTCCGCCGCCGGCTCGGTGACCCGCGCACCGCCCACCGTCGAGACATAGACGTCCTGGTCGGCGACCCGGAGCCCGGCGTGCCGGTGCAGCACGGCGAGGATCATCGCGAGGCGGCTGGAGTCGACGCCGCTGGTGGCGCGGCGCGGGTTGGCCAGCGGACTCGGCGCCACGAGCGACTGGAGCTCGACGGCGAGCGGCCGGCGCCCCTCGAGCGTCACGGTGACGCAGCTCCCGGGCGCGGCGGCGGCCGTGTGCGAGAGGAACAGCCCGGACGGGTCCGGTAGCCCCTCGATCCCGTGCTCCGACAGGTCGAAGCAGCCGACCTCGTCGGTGGGGCCGTACCGGTTCTTCACCGCGCGCACCATGCGGAGCCGGGAGTGCCGGTCCCCCTCGAACTGGCAGACGACGTCGACCAGGTGCTCCAGCGTGCGCGGGCCCGCGATCGTGCCGTCCTTCGTCACGTGGCCCACCAGCACCACGGGGACGCCGCGCTCCTTCGCGGCGGCGATGAGCGCCGCGGCGACCTCGCGGACCTGCGTCGTCCCGCCCGGGGCGCCGTCGACCTCCGCCGACGCGATCGTCTGCACGCTGTCGACGATGAGCAGATCGGGCTCGGCGGCCGCGACGTGCCCGAGCACCGTGGCCAGGTCGGTCTCGGAAGCGAGCAGCAGGCTCGGGGCGAGCGCCCCGATCCGCTCGGCGCGGAGCCGCACCTGACCCGCCGACTCCTCGCCGGTCACGTACAGCACCGTGCGGGACTCGCCGACCCGGCCGGGCGACGTGCCGGCCGGGTCACGCACGGCATCGGTGGCGCCGGTGGCGAAGTTGCTCGCCACGGCGAGCAGCAGAGTCGACTTGCCGACGCCGGGCTCGCCGGCGAGCAGCACCACGGCGCCCGGGACGAGACCGCCGCCGAGCACCCGGTCGAGTTCGCCTACCCCCGTCGGGGTGGCGCGGGCGGCCTCGACGTCGATCTCCGCGATCGGCCGGGCGGCGGAGCGGGTCGGCGCGACCGCCGTGGTGCGGGGCCCCGCCTGGGCCGGGGCGGAGTCCGTCACGGTGCCCCAGGCCTGGCACTCCCCGCAGCGGCCGACCCACTTCACGGTGGTCCAGCCGCATTCGGTGCACGCGTACGCGGGCCTGGTCCGCTTGGTAGTCGTCGTCGCCACGCAAGGAACGCTACCGGGGGTGACCGACATCGACGCCGAGGCACGGCCCGGGGCAACCGCGCGCCCGCAACCGCGCGCCTGCGAGCGCGTGTCGGTCACCCGTCATAGGGTTCGTAACGCCGCCGAAGACCGGCGGGACGTCTCACCCGAGGAGAGGAAAATGACCCACGAGCGCGCGGGATCGGGCGGGCGGGCGCACCACCCGCAGGCCCGGGTCCCCCGGTCCGCGGCGGTCTACCGCCGCCGGCGCATCGTGGTGGGCGTGCTCGCACTGCTGGTGCTCGTGTCCCTCCTGGCCTTCTCCGGGCTCGTCTGGCCGGGCTTCCTGCACGCCGAGGAGCCCGATCCGGTGCCGACCGTCACGGTCACGGCGTCCCCTCCGACGCCCACGATCAAGCCGATGCAGCGGCCCGGCGGCGAGACGGCCTTCCAGGAGGCCCTCCCGTCCTCGGTCCTGCAGTTCGCACTGACGGACATGGCCGAGACCGATGCCGCCGACGAGTCCGACGCCACGGAGGGATGGAAGGCCACGTACACGGACGGCGGAGACCTGCGGGTGGTCGTCACCGCGACCCAGTGGCCGAACGCCGACGGGGCCACCACCTCGGCGGACGCGCTGACCGAGGCGGCCGGGAAGGCCAAGGAGTCGGGCGACGTGAAGGTGGGCGACGACGTCGTGGGCCGGTACGCGCTGACGCCGGCCGACGGCGGGCAGCGCACCATGACCTGGCGCAACGGCACCGCCGTGCTCCAGGCGACGGGCCCCGCCGACGTGATCAAGGAGTTCTACCGCGCGTTCCCGCTCTGACCGCCCGGGACCTCGTGATCCGGTGTCCGGGACCTCGTGATCCGGTCCGGCCGGGACCTTGCGGTCCGGTCCGGCCGGACCCAGGGCCCCGCGGGTGGCACCCGGCGAACGTCCGTCGATCGGCGCGAGGAACGTCTCTCCGGGCCGTCAGGGCACGTCGAGCGTGACGTAGTGCGGGTTCCCGAAGGAGAACCAGATCTCGTCGGGGGTGTCGCCGGCCCGGGTGAGCAGCACGGTCGATACCTGCCAGGTCCCCGCCTCCGGGGCGATCGAGTCCATCGAGTCGGGCGGCATGCACGGGTTGCCCTGCCCCAGTGGGTCGGGCCGCGTGCCCGCCTTGCTGGCCTCGCCGTACCGCGTCCCGTCGGACGTCACGAGCATCACCTGGCACAGGCCCAGGTCGGTGCCCGGCTCCGCGGTCAGTTCCAGCTCGACCCGCCACGCCGCCGCGCCGTCGGGAATCCTGTCGATCTCCGCCAGCACCGACTGGGGGAGACCGTCGACCTCACGAACGTCGAGCACCCGGACGTCCACCTCGCGGGTCACCCAGGTGTTCGCGAGCGCCGGATCGGTGAGCCCCAGGTCGTAGTAGTCGCCGACGAAATGCGCCGTCTCGCCCGCGCCGACGCTGTCGACCCGCTCGACGAGCTCGGTGGGCCACCACAGGTTCATGAGGCGGAACGACCACGCGGCGGCGGCCGCCGCGACCATCAGCGGCAGGACCGCCAGCCAGATCGCGTTGCGTCGCCACCATCCCCGCTCGCGCACGTCGACGACGGCGGTCATGCGTTCTCCTCTCCGCCGGGGCCCGCCTCGACGACCGGAGCCGGCGCGTCGATCCACAGCGGGGTCTCGTCGGCGCTCGCCTCCTCCAGACTTGCCCGGTCGAGCCCGAGATCCACCACGGCGACGGCGTCCCGCCGCTGGAACGCGCCGTCCTCGCCGTCGCCGCCGCGCCCGAGGCGGACCTGTGCCCCGTCGAGCGCGTCGGGCACGACGTCGAAGCAGTACGTGATGCGCTGCCCGTATGCCGGCACGGCGGTCGTGGCCGTCGCGCAGCCCGATCGGCTCGTCGCGGCATGGGTGCGCTCCTGGGCGTCGACGAGTTCGGCGCCGCCGATGGAGAGCGTCCGGTCGGCGGCCTCCCAGACGGCGTCGACCACGACGAACACGCCGCCGGCCTGCGCGCCTCCTTCGCCGTCGATCCGCTGCGCGACCCGGACGTCGGTCACGGCGAGGTCGGCGTAGTCGAGGCGCACGGTCTCACCGACGGCGCCCTCGATCTCGAACGGCCGGTCGACGCTCGTGTCCTGCGGCACCTGCGTGACGAACCAGGTCGCCGCCCCGATCGCGATCGGGGCGAAGAGCATGGTGCGCCAGGAGAATCCGCGGCGGCTCATGCGCCGGACTCCGCGGATCCGGACGCCGTCCCGCCGGCCCCGGCGTCGTCGCCGGTACCCGCCCCGGCGCCATCACCTGCGCCGGCGCCGGTGCCTGTCCCGGCGCCATCGTCGGCCCCGCCACCCGTGTCGGTCCCACCGCTGGCCTCGGCCCCACCCGTGTCGCCCTCGCCCGCGTCGGCCCCGCCGCCGTCGCCTCCGGACCCACTACCGTTGCCTGCCTGGGACTTCGGCGGTTCGACGTCGAACATGCCGCTGTGGGTGACCTCGTCGGTCGGGAGCCAGTACTCGTCGTCGAGACCCGCGAACCCCTCCTCGATCCAGTGCAGTCCGGCGAGGTCGACGCGTACGGTCTCGGGGGCGGCGTCCCCGTCCTGGTTCCACACGAGGGCGACCCGGTACGTCACGCCGGGGTTGATCACGTCGAGCTCGCCGGCGTCGGCGATGTTGTAGCGATTCGGCAGGGGCCGATCGCCGGGCTCCGCATCGTCGGGCACGGGCCGGCTCTCGGTGTCGACGACGCCGGCGCCGACCGGCGCGGGAACGATGTCGGCGAGCTGATGGGCGTGTGCCGGGACGTCGGACGTGTTCGTGACCTCGGCGACCACGACGAGCAGCTTGTCGGCCGGGTCGAGCGGCTGGACGTCACCGAGGGTCTTGGTCGACACGACCTTCTCGATCACCACCTCGTACGGCCCCACCTCGACGGTCGCGTCGGCCGCGAGCGGGATCGCGTCGTCCGCCACCGCGTTCCAGGCGCCGAACGGTGTGGCCGCGACCACCGCGGCGAGGGTCCCGGAGATCACCTTGCCCGTCGTGCCGAGCGACGCGAAGAGGTTCTGGGCCACCCCCAGCAGACCGGGCGCGGCATTGCGGGCGTGCTTCATGGCCCCAGATCGTACCGAGACACAACGGACTTATTGGCACGCGCCCATCGTTTGGCCGCGGCGAGGTCACCGCGCACCGCCGAACTGCAGGTCGAACGAGATGGACGCTGCCGAGCGGCGGACCTGAAGTGGTCGAGCCGCGAGTCGCACGTATCAGCTCGAGGTCCGGTGGTCGAGGGCGCCGGAATCCGAACGGGAGCGAAGGGGATGGCCTCCCGAGCGAGAGAGGCGAAGTGGACTGCCTAGGGACGGATCAGGCGCCCAGTTCCGCCGAGCGCGCGCGGGCAGCCTCGACCGCGGCCAGGAAGGCCGCCCGGACCGCCCGGTCCTCCAGCACACGGAGACCCGCCGCGGTGGTGCCCGCCGGCGACGTCACCCGTTCGCGCAGGATCGCCGGGTGCTCGCCGGTCTCCACCGTCAGCCGGGCCGCCCCGAGCACGGTCTGCCGGGCGAGCCGCGCCGCGACGTCGCGCTTCAGGCCCGCGTGCACGCCGGCCTCGGCCAGCGCGTCGATCACGAGGAACACGTACGCCGGCCCCCCACCGGACAGCGCGGTCACCGCGTCGAGGTCCTTCTCGGCGACCCGGACCACGTCGCCCGTCCCCGCGAGGAAGCGCTCGACCAGCGTGAGATGGGAGTCGTCCGCTGCCGCCCCCGGCGCGACGGCGGTGATCCCCGCGCCGATCTGCGCCGGCGTGTTCGGCATCGTGCGGACCACCGGCGTGCCGGGCCGCAGGCGGGCCTCCATCGCCGCCGTGGTGACGCCCGCGGCGACGCTCACCACGACGGCGGCGTCCGCCAGCGCGGGCGCGATCTCGTCGAGCACCGCGGGCACGTCCTTGGGCTTGACGGCGACGACCACGAGTCCGGCGTCCGTCGCCGCCGCGGCGTTGTCCGTGGTGGTGGCGACGCCGTGGCGGTCGCGGAGCGACGCTCCCCGGGCCTCGCCCTGCGCCGTGGCACGCACCGTCGCGACGATCTCGCCCGGCGACCAGCCCGCCCCGATCGCCCCCGCGAGGACTGCCTCGCCCATGTTCCCGGTTCCCAGGATCGCCACGCGTTCGGTCATGCGGACATCCTCGCAGGAACGTGCCGCGCCCTCGCAGCAACGAGCCCTGAGCCTCGCTGCCACGAGCCACAGCCCTGCCGGCACGAGCCACAGCCTGGCGCCAACGACCCCACAGCCGCTGCCACGAGCGACAGCGCGGCGGCAACGAGCCACGGCCTCGCTGCCACCCCCTACGACGCGACGAACGTTCCCGGGATCGCGCCCTCCTCGCCGCCGTCCTTCTCCGGCTCACCCGCGACCGTCATCCCCCGCCCGACCATCGTGTCCACCGTCGCCGCGATCAGCGCGCCGGCGAGGGCCAGCGAGATCGCGATCCCGGCCGCCTCCTCCCACGGCGAGATGACGAGCAGCCACAGATCCGTCTCCACCGGCCCCGTGATCGCCCGTACCGCCCAGCCCACCGCCACCGGCGCACGCATCACCACCAGGTAGGCCAGGCAGAAGACGAGCATCGCGCCGATGCCGCCCCGCTTGATCATCCTCAGCCCCTGCACGAGCGCCGAGAAGCGCTCCCGCAGTTCCTGGGTCACCGCCTCGAGCACCTTCCGCAACCAGCCCGGCATGGTCATCTGGTCGAGCCAGCGATGCTCCGTGGACGGCGGCGCCATCAGCCGGCGCCCGAGCACGACGGTGCCGATCGCGAGCCACGCGAGCGGTGCGACGATCACCACGTCGAGCGACTCGACCACCGTGATCAGCCCGTCGACGGCCGCCGCCCCCGCCTCCGCCACGGCCGCGCCCTGCGCGGTCTCCGTCGCGGCGGTGTACGTCCCCACCGACCAGTGCACGAGCGCCCGGTCCTGGAGCGCGACCAGCAGGCCCCTGCCGAGCGACTCCAGGTCGTAGGCGGCCTGGACGCTCCAGAACACCTCCACGGCCGCGCCGAGCAGGGTGAGGCCGAGGAAGTGCACCTTGCGGTCGAGCAGGCCGAGCAGCCAGCGCAGCACGATCGCGCCCAGCACCACCCCGACGAGCGTCCACCCGGTCCACAGGCCGAGGCGGGAGGCGAAGTCGATCCCCCCGGGCGTGAACATGTCCGTGCCGAACAGCTCGTCGGCGGCGACGTCGTTCAGGTACTGGGCGTGGTCGGCGTCCATCGTGCCCTCGATCGCGTACACGGCGAGGAACGGGATCAGCACGGCCAGCGCGACGTCGGCCAGCGGCTGCTCGCGGCGCTCGGGCACGTCCGCCGCGTACGACGACGGGTTCCCGGGTGCGTGCGGCGCCACCGGGGCGCCCGGCCGGAACGTCCTGCCGCCCGACGGCGCGCCGAGGACGCCGGGCGGGGCGCCTGCCGGCCGCGGTCGGGTCAGATTGCCCAGCGACGGGTAGCAGACGCGCAGCATCGCGATGACCGGCAGGAGCAGCCCGAGCGGCAGCGCCAGCAGCACGATCTGCGCCACGAGCGCGTTCCACTCGCTGACCTCGAGCGCGCCCCAGAACGCCGCGCCCCGCAGCGCGACGCCGGCGAACCCGAGGGCGAGCAGCGCCGGCCAGTGGGCGATGAGCAGCCTTCCGGCGGTCAGCAGGATCCTCATGGGGCTACATAATGACGCAAACCGGACGCCATGCAGGCATCGCTCCGGAAATCGGTCATGATCGGGTGCGTGACAGTCGAACCACCCGCACCGGACGGCCACGCCATGGAATCGTCCTCGAACGGATCCGGAAACGGACGATCCCCGCGTCGGCCTGCCATGGCCGACGTCGCCGCCCGGGCCGGTGTCTCCCACCAGACCGTGTCCCGCGTGCTGAACGGCAGCCCCCGGGTCGCGCCCGAGACCCGGGAGCGGGTGGTCCAGGCGATACGGGAGCTCGGGTACCGGCGCAACGTCGCGGCGCGGGCGCTCGTCACGGCGCGCTCGGCGACGCTCGGGGTGATCACCACCTCCTCGGTGCTCTACGGGCCGACCAGCACCCTGGTCGCCGTCGAGGAGGCGGCGCGGGAACAGGGCTGGTTCACGTCGGTGGCCACCATCGGGTCGTACGACGCCGAGTCCGTGGACCACGTCCTGGAGCACTTCATGAGCCAGGCGGTCGAGGGCGTCGTCGTCATCGCGCCGCAGGACGACGTCGGCCGCGCCGTCGACGCGTTCGACGCGCCCATCCCGGTGGTGCTCATCGCGGCGCGCGAGTCGGCGGTGGCACGCACGATCCCGCTCGCGGTGGACCAGGGGGTCGGCGCCGGGCTCGCCGTCGGGCACCTGCTGGACCTGGGGCACGAGTCGGTGCTGCACGTGGCCGGTCCGCAGGACTGGTTCGACGCGCGGCAGCGCGTCGCGGGCTGGCGCGCCGCCCTGACGGAGCGCGGAGCCCCCGTCCCGGAGCCGGTCGTGGCCGACTGGTCCGCGGGCCGCGGGTACGACGTCGGCCGCGAACTGGCCGAGCGCATCGCGGCCGGAGACGGCCCGACGGCGGTGTTCGCCGCCAACGACCAGCTCGCCCTCGGCCTGGCGCGCGCGTTCTGGGAGGCCGGCCTGCGCGTCCCGGAGGACGTCTCGCTCGTCGGGTTCGACGACGTCCAGGGTGCCGACCAGTTCATCCCCCCGCTCACCACGGTGCGCCAGCCGTTCGCCGAGCTGGGCCGGCGGAGCGTGGAACTGCTCTTCGACGCGGTGGCCGGCAAGTCGCCGTCGGGCGCCCTGATCGCCCCGGAGCTCGTGGTGCGCGCGTCCACGGCCCCGCCGCGGTCGTGACCCGGCGGCGGTGACCGGTCGCCGGGTTTCGTCGCCGGGCCGTGTGAGCGTTAACATGTCCCTATGGCGCAGGAGCACGATGTCGTGACAGAGCGCCCGGACGCCGTCCGGGACGCGACCGGACAAGCCCGGGAAGCTATCGAACAGGGCCGGACCAGCCTGGGGATCGAGCTGGGATCCACCCGCATCAAGGCGGTACTCGTCGGGCCGGATCACGCCCCGATCGCGAGTGGTGGCCACGACTGGGAGAACCAGCTGGTCGACGGGCACTGGACGTACTCGCTGGACGCGGTGTGGGCGGGGCTGCAGGACTGCTTCGCCGCCCTCGCGGCCGACGTCGAGGAGCGGTACGGCGTGCGCCCGGCGACCTTCGGCGCGATCGGCGTCTCGGCGATGATGCACGGCTACCTCGCGTTCGACGGCGACGAACTGCTCGTCCCGTTCCGCACCTGGCGCGACACCACCACCGAGGCCGCCGCCACCGAGCTCACCGACCTGTTCGGGTACAACATCCCGCTGCGCTGGTCGGTCGCCCATCACTACCAGGCGATGCTCGACGACGAACCGCACGTGCCCCGCACCACGTACCTCACCACGCTCGCCGGCTACGTCCACTGGCGCCTGACCGGGCGCAGGGTGCTCGGTGTCGGCGACGCCTCCGGGATGTTCCCCGTCGACCCCGCGACGGGCACGTACGACGCCGCGATGCTGGCGAAGTTCGACGACCTCGTCGCCGCGCGCACACCGGGAACGCCGGGCGCGCGCCTGGCCGACCTGCTCCCCGAGATCCTCCCGGCCGGGGCCGACGCCGGCGCCCTCACGGCGGAGGGCGCCGACCTCCTGGACCCCAGCGGAACGCTGCGCCCGGGTGTCCCGCTGTGCCCGCCCGAGGGCGACGCCGGCACGGGCATGGTCGCGACCAACGCCGTCCGGCCCCGTACGGGCAACATCAGCGCCGGGACCAGCATCTTCGCGATGGTGGTCCTGGAGGGTGCCCTGGAGCGGCACCACCCCGAGCTGGACCTCGTCACCACGCCGTCCGGCGACCTCGTCGCGATGGTGCACTGCAACAACGGCGCGAGCGAGCTCGGCGCGTGGGCCGAGGTGTTCCGCGAGCTCTCGGCGGCCGTCGGCGGACCGTCCGACGCCGACACCGTCTTCGAGGCGCTGTTCCGCTCCGCCCTGGCCGGCGAGCCCGACGGCGGCGGCCTGCTCGCCTACAACCACCTGTCCGGTGAGCCGATCGCGGGCCTCTCCGAGGGCCGCCCGACGATCGTCCGCACCCCGGACAGCCGGCTGACCCTCGCGAACCTGATGCGCACCCAGATCTACGGCGTGTTCGCCACACTGAGCCTCGGCATGCGGGTGCTCGCGGACGAGGGCGTCGCGATCGACACGATGTTCGGCCACGGCGGCCTGTTCCGCACCGCCGGCGTCGCCCAGCGGATGCTGGCCGCGGCGATCGGCGCGCCGGTCGGCGTCGGGCAGGCCGCCGGCGAGGGCGGCGCCTGGGGCATGGCGGTGCTGGGCGCGTACCGGCGCTCCGGCGGGGGCCGGAGCCTCGGCGACTACCTGGCCGCCGAGGTGTTCGCCGGCGCCGCGGTCGACGTCGTCGCGCCCGACGCCGCCGACGTGGCCGGATTCGCCGCCTACCTCGAGCGCTACACGGCCGGACTCGCCGCCGAGCGGGCCGCCGTCGAGGCGCTCCCGCCCTACCGCACCACCCAGGAGAACGCCGGATGAGCACCGCCGAGATGAGCACCGCCGAAGAGTTCCGCAGCTACCCGCGCGAGGTGCGCGAGGAGATCGCCCGCACCCGGCAGGTGGTGTCCGACCTGCACGCCGAGCTGCCCCGGAACGGCCTCGTGGTCTGGACGGCGGGCAACGTCTCCCAGCGCGTGCGTATCCCGGCCGAGCTCGGCGGGGCGGCGGACGGCAGCAAGGACCTGCTGGTGATCAAGCCGTCGGGCGTCTCCTACGACGAGCTGTCCCCGGAGAAGATGGTGGTCTGCGACCTCGAGGGCGCGATGGTGCACTCCTCTCCCCACAAGCCGTCGTCGGACACCGCCGCGCACGCGTACACGTACAAGCACCTGCAGCGCGTGGGGGGCGTGGTGCACACGCACTCCACGTACGCGACCGCCTGGGCGGCGCGCGGCGAGGCGGTGCCGTGCGTGCTGACGATGATGGCGGACGAGTTCGGCGGGCCGATCCCCGTGGGGCCGTTCGCGATCATCGGCGACGACTCGATCGGCCGCGGCATCGTCCAGACGCTGAAGGACTCGCGCAGCCCGGCGGTGCTCATGGCGAACCACGGCCCCTTCACGATCGGCGCGGACGCCCGCGCCGCGGTGAAGGCGGCGGTGATGTGCGAGGAGGTCGCCCGCGCGGTGCACATCTCCCGCCAGCTCGGTGATCCGCTGCCGATCGAGCAGAAGCATGTCGACTCCCTCTACGACCGCTACCAGAACGTCTACGGCCAGAAGTGACCGCTCGGGGCCGAGCGCGGTCGGTCGTTCCGTGAGTGATCGGTAGAACGATCTGCCGATCACTCACGGAGTGACCGACCACGCCGGCCGCCGTCGGACGATGAAAGGAAAATCTCACGATGTCGAAGCCCTACGCCGACCGCGAGGTCTGGTTCTTCACCGGCAGCCAGGACCTCTACGGCGAGGAGACGCTGCGCCAGGTCGCCGAGCAGTCGCAGGACGTCGCGACGGCGCTCGACGCGTCCGACGACGTGCCGGCGCGCGTCGTCTGGAAGCCCGTGCTGAAGGACTCGGACGCGATCCGCCGCGCCATGCTGGAGGCCAACTCCGACGACCGCGTGCTGGGCGTCGTGACCTGGATGCACACCTTCAGCCCGGCGAAGATGTGGATCGGCGGGCTGTCCGCGCTGACCAAGCCCCTGCTGCATTTGCACACGCAGGCGAACGTCGAGCTGCCGTGGGACACCATCGACTTCGACTTCATGAACCTCAACCAGGCCGCGCACGGCGACCGGGAGTACGCCTACCTGGCGACCCGGATCGGCGCGGCGCGCACCACGGTGGTGGGGCACGTGTCGAACCCGCGCGTGACGGCGCGCGTGGGCACCTGGGTGCGCGGCGCCGCCGGCGCGGCCGCCGTGCGCGAGCTGAAGCTGGCGCGGTTCGGCGACAACATGCGCAACGTGGCCGTGACCGAGGGCGACAAGACCGAGGCGGAACTGCGGTTCGGCGTCTCGGTGAACACCTGGGCCGTGAACGACCTGGTCGATGCCGTGGACGCGGTGGCCGACGACGCCGTGGACGCGCTCGTGGCGGAGTACGAGGACCTGTACGACGTCGTGGACGAGCTGCGCAAGGGCGCCGAGCGGCACGAGTCCCTGCGCTACGCGGCCCGGCAGGAGATCGCCCTGCGCACCTTCCTGGACGGGCTCGGCGCCAAGGCGTTCACCACGAACTTCGAGGACCTGGGCGCCCTGCGGCAGCTCCCCGGCCTGGCCGTGCAGCGGCTCATGGGCGCCGGCTTCGGCTTCGGCGCGGAGGGTGACTGGAAGACGGCGGTCCTGGTGCGTGCGGCCAAGGTGATGGGCGAGGGGCTGCCGGGCGGGGCGTCGCTCATGGAGGACTACACCTACGACCTCACGCCGGGGTCGGAGCTCATCCTCGGCGCGCACATGCTGGAGATCTGCCCGTCGCTGACGACGTCGAAGCCCCGCGTGGAGATCCACCCGCTGGGGATCGGCGGCAAGGAGGACCCGGTGCGGATGGTGTTCGACGCCGACGCCACCGAAGGCGCCGTCGTCGTCTCGCTCGCGGACATGCGCGACCGGTTCCGGCTCACGGCCAACGTGGTGGACACCGTGGTGCCGCCGGCCGACCTGCCGCACCTGCCCGTGGCGCGGGCCGTGTGGCGGCCGCGGCCGTCGTTCGACGTGTCGGCCGAGGCGTGGCTGACCGCCGGCGGGGCGCACCACACGGTGATGTCCACCGCCGCCGGGATCGAGGCGTTCGAGGTGTTCGCGCAGATCACCGACACCGAGCTACTGGTGATCGACGAGTCGACGACCCGCCGCGGGTTCGCTGACCAGGTGCGATTCAACCAGGCGTACCACCGGCTCGCGCGAGGGCTCTGAGCGGCCTCTCGTCGTTACTGGAACGTGACGGATTCATCTTCCATTCCGGACCATGTGAGCGTTAACATGGTCCGAGTGCGGGCGCGATGCCCGCGAGTGCACCACCCCCGGTCGATGCCGACCGGGTTCTCGAGGAGGAGACATGGCACGACACACCTTCGCCCGCACCGCCCTCGCCGCGCTGTCCGCGGCGACGCTGTTCGCCCTCGGCGCCTGCAGCTCGGAACCTCCGAGCTCCGGCGACGACACCGGGAGCGGTGACGGCGGCGACGAGCTGATCAGCGTCGGCTTCTCGCAGGTCGGCGCGGAGTCCGGTTGGCGCAGCGCCAACACGATGTCCATCAAGGACGCGTTGACCGAGGAGAACGGCTTCGAGCTCAGCTTCTCCGACGCTCAGCAGAAGCAGGAGAACCAGATCTCCGCGATCCGGAACTACATCGCCCAGGGCGTGGACGTCATCGCGTTCTCCCCGGTGGTCGAGACCGGCTGGGACCCGGTCCTGGAGGAGGCCAAGGCCGCGGGCATCCCCGTCGTCCTGACGGACCGCGCGGTGGAGACCACCATCGAGGACGCGTACGTGTCCTTCATCGGCTCGGACTTCGTCGAGGAGGGCAGGCGGTCCGGCGAATGGGCCGTCGAGCAGTACGACGGTGAGGGCTACAAGGTCGTCGAGCTGCAGGGCACCACCGGCTCGGCGCCGGCGATCGACCGCCAGCAGGGCTTCGCGGACGCGATCGCGGGCAGCGACCTGGAGATCATCGACTCCCAGACCGGCGACTTCACCCGCGACGGCGGCAAGAAGGTCATGGAGGGCTTCCTGACCGCCCACGACGACATCGACCTGGTGTTCGCGCACAACGACGACATGGGCCTGGGCGCCGTGGAGGCCATCGAGGCCGCGGGCATGAAGCCGGGTGAGGACATCAAGATCATCACGATCGACGGCGTCAAGGACGGCATGCAGGCTCTGGCCGACGGCAAGTTCAACTACATCGTCGAGTGCAACCCGCTGCTCGGCCCGGACCTGGCCGAGATCATCAAGGCGACCGTGGCCGGCGAGCCCGTCGAGGAGCGCATCGTCACGCACGACGAGGCCTTCGACCAGGAGGCCGCGAAGGAAGCCCTCCCGGACCGCCAGTACTGATCCACCGGTAGATCCGGTCGGCCCCAGCCGCCGAGGCAGTGCGTCCCCCTGCGACGTGCTGCCTCGGCGGGGCCGAACGCCGGAGGAACCCGCGGCGTTCGAGAAAGGTTTCAACGTGACGACGCAACCAGTCGTGGAGCTGACCGGGATCACGGTCGAGTTCCCGCCGGTCACGGCGCTGGCCGGGGTGGACTTCCGCCTGTATCCCGGCGAGATCCATGCCCTCATGGGCGAGAACGGAGCGGGCAAGTCCACGCTCATCAAGGCGCTCACCGGCGTCTACCAGACTTCCTCCGGGACCATCACCGTGGACGGCGCGGAGCAGAGGTTCAGCGGACCGGGCGACGCCCGGGCGCACGGCATCAGCACCGTGTACCAGGAGGTCAACCTCTGCGGGAACCTCACCGTCGCGGAGAACATCATGCTCGGCGCCGCGGAGCCTCGCGTGCTCGGCGGCCTGCACTGGCGCAAGATGCGCCGGCTGGCCGCGCAGCACCTGGAGCGGATGGGCCTGGACATCGATCCGGGCTCCAGCCTCGACTCCCACTCGCTCGCCGTGCAGCAGCTCGTCGCGATCTGCCGCGCCACCGTCGGTGACTGCAAGGTGCTCATCCTCGACGAGCCCACCTCCAGCCTCGACGCGGACGAGGTCGAGAGCCTGTTCGCCGTGATGCGGCGGCTGAAGGCCGACGGCGTGGCCATCCTCTTCGTCTCGCACTTCCTGGACCAGGTCTACGCCGTCTCCGACCGGATGACCGTGCTGCGCAACGGCGGTCTCGTGGGCGAGTGGGCCACGGCCGACCTCCCCGCCGGCGAGCTGGTCAAGCACATGATCGGCCGGTCCGCGCAGGTGCTGGAGTCCGTCGAGCGCGGGCACGACGCCGTCCGCCCGGACGCCGGCGAGCCGCGGCTCCAGGCGATCGGCCTGGGCCGGAAGGGCTCGATCCAGCCGTACGACCTCGACGTGTACCCCGGCGAGGTGGTCGGACTGGCGGGCCTCCTGGGCTCGGGCCGCACCGAGCTCGCCCGCCTTCTGACGGGTGCCGACCGCGCGGACTCGGGCGGCACCGTCGTCGAGGGCGCGCCGCGGAAGCTGCACACCCCGCGCGCCGCCATGGCCCAGGGCATCGCCTACACCTCGGAGGACCGCAAGGGCGAGGGCATCGTCGACGGCCTCACCGTGCGCGAGAACATCGTCCTCGCCCTGCAGGCCGAGCGCGGCTGGGTGCGCCCGCTGCCCCGCCGCCAGGTCGACGAGATCGTCGCGAAGTACATCGACCAGCTCGGTATCCGGCCGGCCGACCCGGAGGCGCTCCTGCGCAACCTGTCGGGCGGGAACCAGCAGAAGGTGCTCCTGGCCCGCTGGCTCGCGACGGCCCCGAAGCTGCTCGTCCTCGACGAGCCGACGCGTGGTATCGACGTCGGCGCCAAGGCCGAGATCCAGAAGCTCGTCTCGGAGCTCGCCGGGGAGGGCATGTCGGTGGTCTTCATCTCGGCGGAGCTCGAGGAGGTCCTGCGCCTCAGCCATCGCATCGCGGTGCTCCGCGACCGGAAGGTCGTCGCCACCGTCGATGCCGAGGGGACGACGACGGACCAGGTCGTCGAACTGATCGCGCGCGGGAACGTCGCCGAGGGGGATGCGGCATGAGGCAGGCCCTGCGACACCATCTCTTCTGGCCGGTGGCGGCACTCGTCGTGCTCGTCGTGGCGAACACGATCGCCAAGCCGTCCTTCCTCCAGGTGAGCGTCATCGACGGCCACCTGTTCGGCGCGCCGATCGACATCCTGCGCGCCGCGGCTCCGCTGCTCCTCATCGCGCTCGGCATGACCCTGGTCATCGCGACGCGCGGCATCGACCTGTCCGTCGGCGCCGTCGTGGCGGTCTCCGGCGCCGTCGCCCTGGAGTACATCAGCGCGAGTCCCGACCCCGGCAGCCCCGTGACGGTCCTCGTCGCGGTGGCGATCGCGCTGGGCCTGTCCCTGCTGCTGGGGCTGTGGAACGGATTCCTCGTCACGGTGCTCGGCATCCAGCCGATCATCGCGACCCTGATCCTCATGACCGCCGGCCGCGGCGTCGCGATGCTGATCACCGGCGGCTTCATCACCACGGTCACCAGCGAGCCGTACAAGGGTCTCAACTCGGGATTCTTCCTCGGGCTGCCCTCCGCCGTGTGGATCGCGGTCGGCCTGTTCGTGATCGTGGCGGTGACCGTGCGGCGCACCGCCCTCGGCATGCTGCTGGAGGCCACCGGGATCAACCCGGCGGCCAGCCGCCTGGCCGGCGTCCGCTCCCGGACCCTGACCTGGACCGTCTATGCGGCCGCCGGGCTCTTCGCCGGCCTCGCCGGGATCCTCGTCAGCGCCGACACCATGGCGGCCGACGCCAACAACGCCGGCATCTTCATCGAGCTCGACGCGATCCTCGCGGTCGTGATCGGCGGCACCGCGCTGAGCGGGGGCAAGTTCAACCTGTCCGGCACGTTCGCCGGCGTCCTCGTCATCGCGACGCTCGAGCGCACGGTCACGGTGCTCGGCATCTCGCCGCACGTCACCCCGCTGTTCATGGCGCTGGTCGTCGTGACCGTGACGCTGCTGCAGTCGCCGCGGGTCCGCGAGCGGTTCGCGGTGGCGGCGCTCCGCCGTCGTCCCGTGTCCGACGTCGCTCGCGGCGGCGCCGCGCAGGTGTCCGACGACGGCGCGGGCGCGCCGGCGTCCCCGGGCACCGAGGCGCCGGGCCCGGACATCGAGCAGGCTCCCGTGCCGGACGCCGAGCCCTCCGCGGCACCGGACGACGAGAAGGAGGTCACCCGATGACCACGACCCTGTCCGAGAGGGCCACGAGCGGCTGGGTGTCGGCCCTCCGGCCCGACCGCAGGTACCTGCCCGTGCTGGGTACGCTCGCCGTCCTCGCGCTGATGCTGGTGATCGGCGGCACCCGGTACGACAACTTCCTCACGCCGATCGTCTACTCGAACCTGTTCATCAACAACGCGCACCTCATCGCGCTGGCCGTGGGCATGACCTTCGTCATCCTCACGGGCGGGATCGACCTGTCGGTCGGATCCGTGCTGGCGCTGTCGACGGTGATCATCGCGTCGTTGCTGCAGGCGGGGTGGCCGGTCGCCGTGGTGCTCCCGGTCGCGGTGCTCACCGGCTCGCTGATCGGGCTGGCGCACGGCGTGATGATCCAGGTGTTCGGGGTGCAGCCGTTCGTGGCGACCTTGGCGGGGATGTTCTTCGCGCGCGGGCTGTGCTTCGTCATCGCGCCGGAGTCCATCCCCATCGACGACCCGGCGTTCACGGCGCTGGCCGGGTGGGACTCCTGGATGGGGCACTTCCGGACCACGGCCGCCGTGGTCATCGCACTGGCCGTCGTCGTGATCGGGTTCGTCGTGCTGCACTACACGCGCTTCGGCCGCACGGTCTACGCGATCGGCGGCGGCGAGCAGTCGGCGATGCTCATGGGCCTGGCCGTGTCCCGCACCAAGGTGCTGGCCTACGTGGTGAGCGGGACGTGCGCCGCGCTGGGCGGCCTGCTCTTCGCGATGGGCAACCGGTCCGGCTACGCCCTGAACGGCGTGGCGATGGAGCTGGACGCCATCGCCGCGGTCGTGATCGGCGGCACGCTGCTGACGGGTGGCACCGGGTTCGTCCTGGGCTCCCTGCTCGGCGTGCTCACCCTCGGCACCATCCAGACCGTGATCCAGTTCGAGGGCAACCTCAGCTCGTGGTGGACCAAGATCGTCATCGGCGTCCTGCTGCTGATCTTCGTGGTGCTCCAGAGGGCGCTCTCCCTCCGCAAGACGTAACCCCCGGGCGGCCGGCCGGTCCCCACCCGGGAGCGGGCCGGCCGCCCGGCCGACGATCCGGCCGTCGCCCATCCGGGTGCGGCCGGCCCGCCGACTCGCCGACGACTCCTTCCCGCGTGGTGTTAGCGCTCACACCATGCACCACGACGTTATCGGCGGCCGGTGGACAGCGACTCACAGCGACAACAGCACGCGATCCCTTACAACGATGTGAAGGACGGAATCATGACGACCTACGCACGGCACGTGCACGGCCGGAGGCGGGCAGGGCTCTCCCTCGCCGGCCTGCTCGCGATCATCGCGATGGTGGCGGCCGCCCTGGTGGTGGTCCCCAGGGCGCCGGCGCGCGCCGCCGTCGACACGGGCCAGTGGTACCTCATCCAGTCACCCGTTTCCGGAATGGTGCTCGACATCACCGACATCTCCACCGAGGCCGGCGCCGGCCTCCAGCAGTGGGACCGCCTGGACGGCGCGAACCAGCAGTTCCGGTTCCTGGACTCCGGCAACGGCTACTACCGGATCCAGGCGCGGCACTCGTCCATGGTGCTGGACGTGTACGGCTGGAACGCCGACAACGGCGCCGAGATCGTCCAGTGGGAGGACCTCGGCGGCACGAACCAGCAGTGGCAGGTCCGGGAGAACTCCGACGGGACCGTCACCTTCCTCAACCGGTTCTCCGGCAAGGCGCTCGACCTGTGGGAGTGGTCGACCGAGCGCGGCGCCCGCATCTCGCAGTACGACGACAACGGGCTCGACGCCCAGCGGTGGCACCTCATCCCCGTCGGTGCCGACGGGCTGAGCAACCCGATCCGCAGCAACGGCGCCGACCCGTGGATCCAGTACTGGGACGGCTACTACTACCTGTCCACCACCACGTGGAACTCCACGGTCATCATGCGCCGCTCCCCGACGCTCGCCGGCCTGAAGACCGCGCAGGACCAGGTGGTGTGGGACGACGCCGGAGTCGCCAGTCGCTGTTGCAGCCACTGGGCGCCCGAGTTCCACCGGATCGGCGGCACCTGGTACCTGACCTACACCTCGGGCAACTCGCAGACCAACTTCGACGGGCAGAGGATCCACGTCCTGCGCTCCACCAGCGACACCCCGATGGGGCCGTACGAGTTCATGGGCACGCCGATGCCGAACAGGTGGAACATCGACAGCTCCTACCTGGAGCACAACGGGAACCTCTACCTCCTCTTCTCGGAGTGGATCGGCGCGGACCAGACGAACCGCATCGTGCGGATGAGCAATCCGTGGACCACCACCGGATCACCCGCCACCATCTCCACGCCCACGTACTCCTGGGAGACCCAGGGCGCCCGCGTCAACGAGGGCGCGGCCGTGCTGAAGCGCAACGGGCGCACGTTCGTGTCGTTCTCGGCGTCGTCGTGCAACACGCCGGACTACAAGCTCGGACTGCTCGAGCTGACCGGCTCCGACCCGATGAGCCCGTCCGCCTGGACCAAGCAGTCCACACCCGTGCTGCAGCGCGGGAACGGGGTCTACGGGCCCGGGCACAACGGGTTCTTCAAGAGCCCGGACGGCACGGAGGACTGGCTCGTCTACCACGGCAACCCCTCGGCCGACGACGGCTGCGGGGCCACCCGGCAGACCCGCGTCCAGAAGATCACCTGGAACAGCAACGGCACGCCGAACTTCGGCACGCCGGTCCCCTCTGGCCAGGTGCTCACGCCGCCCTCCGGCGAGTAGCCGGCCCGCCGGCGTGTGGTCGGTTTTGTCCGGAGCCGGTCGCCCGACGGACCGATCACCCGACAATGGGCCGACCACGCGCCGGCGAACGACCGTACCGACCCGGAGCGTGGGCGCATCCGCGCCCACGCGCCACATCGACCCGAACGGATGGAGCAACGATGCACATCTCCCTGAGACGAACCCTCGCCGGCGTCGCGGCCGCGGCCCTGGCCGGAACGCTCGGTCTCGCGGCGGCCACCACCTCCACCGTCGTCTCCGCACCGCCCGCGGCGGCGGCGCCCGGTGACGGCGACGCCTACTTCTTCCCCTACTTCACCGGCGAGTCCACCGCGGACGGCGAGACGATCAGCTTCGCCGTCTCCACGGGCGACGACCCGATGTCGTGGCAGACCCTCAACGGCGGCGAGCCCGTCCTCACCTCGACGCTGGGTACCCAGGGCCTGCGCGACCCGTTCGTCATCCGGTCCGGCGACGGCCAGAAGTTCTACCTGCTGGCCACCGACCTGAAGATCTACGGCGGCGGCAACTTCGGCGACGCCCAGGAGACCGGCTCCCGGTCGATGATGGTCTGGGAGTCTGACGACCTGGTGACCTGGTCGGCGCAGCGCGAGATCGTGCTGGCCCCGGAGAACGCCGGCAACCTGTGGGCGCCCGAGGCGTTCTGGGACGCCGCGAACCAGGAGTACGTCGTCTACTGGGCCTCGGCGCTCTACCCCGAGACCCTGCCGCCGAACCAGCGGAACATCAGCGACTCCTACCAGCGCATGATGTACGCCACCACCACGGACTTCCGGACCTTCTCCGAGCCCCGCGTGTGGATCGACGAACGCCAGGGCGCCGGTCGGGGCATGATCGACTCCACGGTGGTCCAGCTCGACGGCGTCTTCCACCGGTTCACCAAGGACGAGTCCGACATGACCGTGCGGCAGGAGTCGTCCACCGACCTGCGCCGGACCCAGGGCGTCACCTCTGGTGACGGATGGAACATGATCGCCGAGCGGGTCGGCGTCGGGCAGCCCAACCCCTGGGGCGGCACGTTCACCGCGGGAGAGGGGCCCTCGGTCTTCCCCTCCCTGACCGACGACCGCTGGTACATGATCCAGGACCAGCCCAGCTACCACGGCGGCCAGGGCTACATGCTCTTCGAGACCACGAACCTCGCCTCCGGGCAGTGGACCTCCGTGCCCGACGCCGCTCTGCCGCCCAGCCCGCGACACGGCACCGTCCTGCCGATCACCGCGGCCGAGCACGCCGCGCTCCTCGACGCCTACGGCGGCCCCGGAGGCCCGGGCACCGGGTGGCACGTGATCGAGTCGGCCTACTCCGGCCTGGTGCTGGACATCGCGGGTCAGTCCACCGCGCCCGGCGCGCTCCTCACCCAGTACACCCGGTGGGACGGCACCAACCAGCAGTTCCGCTTCCTCGACTCGGGCAACGGGTACCACCGCATCCAGGCCCGGCACTCGGGGCTCGTCCTCGACGTGTACGAGTGGAACTCCGCGAACGGCGCCGACATCGCCCAGTGGGACGACCTGAACGGCACCAACCAGCAGTGGCGGATCCGGCAGAACGCCGATGGCACGGTCACGTTCGTCAACCGGTTCTCCGGCAAGGCCCTCGACGTGTGGGAGTGGTCCACCACGCCCGGCAGTCGCATCTCCCAGTACACCGACAACGGCAACGCCACGCAGAAGTGGCGCCTGCACCCCGTCAGCTGACGACGGCACCAGACCCCGTCGGCCGACGCCGGATCAGAGCCCGTCGGCCGACGCCGGACCCCGAAGAAACTGGCACGACGACGTGACGGAGGAACGACCATGAGAAGGACACGCTCGAAGAGATGGGCGGCGATCGCCGCCGGCCTGGCACTCGCCGGGGCGGCGGTGACCGGTGCCGCGACCGCGCCGGCGGCCACGGCGGCCGACGAGCCGTACGTCGGCTACCTGTTCTCCTACTTCACCGGGGAGGGCACGGCCGACGGCGAGCAGGTCTACTTCGGCCTGAGCCGCGGCAACGACCCGCTGCACTACGACGACCTCAACGGCAACCAGCCGGTGCTGACCTCGAACATCGGGACGGGTGGTGTGCGGGACCCGTTCATCATCCGGAACCCGGAGACCGGCCGGTTCTACCAGATCGCCACCGACCTGAAGATCTACGGCAACGGCGACTGGGACGGCGCCCAGCGGCACGGCTCGCGCAGCATCGTGGTGTGGGAGTCGGACGACCTGGTGAACTGGTCGGCGCCGCGGCTGGAGCTGGTGTCGCCGCCCACGGCCGGCAACACCTGGGCCCCCGAGGCGTACTGGGACGCGGCGCGCGGCGAGTTCGTCGTGTTCTGGGCGTCGAAGCTGTACGCCGAGAGCGACCCGAACCACACGGGGTCGTCGTACAACCGCATGATGTACGCGACGACCAGCGACTTCAACACCTTCAGCGCGGCGCAGGTGTGGATCGACCCGGGGTACTCGGTGATCGACTCGACGGTGACGCAGCACAACGGCACCTACTACCGCTTCACCAAGGACGAGCGCTCCAACTCCGGCAGTTCTCCCTGCGGCAAGTTCATCACCGCCGAGCGGGCGACCGACCTGCGGGACACGAGCTGGGACTTCATCGCCGACTGCATCGGGCGGGGCACGATCAGCCAGGGCGAGGGCCCCACGATCTTCAAGTCCAACACCGAGGACCGCTGGTACCTGTTCATCGACGAGTTCGGCGGCCGGGGCTACGTGCCGTTCCAGACGACGGACCTGGCCTCCGGGACGTGGAGCGCGGTGTCCGACTACGACATGCCCACCGACCCGCGGCACGGCACCGTCCTGCCGGTCACGCAGGCCGAGTACGACCGGCTGCGCGCGGCGTTCGGCAGCACGGACACCGTGCAGCCCGGCACCTGGTACGAGGTCGAGTCCGCGCACTCGGGCCTCGTGTGGGACATCGCGGGGCAGTCGACCACACGGGGCGCGCTGCTGACCCAGTGGAGCTCGTGGGGCGGCGCCAACCAGCAGTTCCGCTTCGCAGACGCCGGTAGCGGCTACCACACGATCGAGGCGCGGCACTCGGGGCTGGTGCTGGACGTGTCCGGCGCGAGTACGGCCAACGGGGCCGACGTCGTGCAATGGACCCCCACCGGGGGGACGAACCAGCAGTTCCGGGTGCGCGCCAACGGCGACGGGACCGTGACGTTCCTCAACCGCAACTCGGGCAAGGCGCTGGACCTGTACGACTTCGCGACCGACCCCGGCGCGCGGATCTCCCAGTACACGGACAACGGCAACGCCGTCCAGAAGTGGATCCTGCACCCGGCGTCGTGACTCCCGGCGCCGGTCGGTCAGCGTATGACCGACCGGCGCCACCCGAAACCTCAGCCCGGTGCATCTGCCGGCTGCCCCGATGAGAAGGAGTACATCGATGTACAGACAGCCACCTGGGCGATCACGGCGAGTATGGCTCGCCGGCGCCCTCACGCTGGGGCTCGCCGCCCCGACCGCGGCCGTGGCCGCCGCGGCCTCGGACGACGACGCCGGGCCGACGTCGGCCACCGTTTCCGACGGCGACTACGCCGGCTACTTCTTCCCGTACTTCACCGGAGAGTCCACCGCCGACGGCGAGACGGTGTCCTTCGCCGTGAGCAAGGGGCCCGACCCGCTCGACTGGACCACGCTGAACGACGACGCACCCGTGCTGACCAGCGACCTCGGCACCGAGGGCCTGCGCGACCCGTTCGTGATGCGCAAGGCCGACGGCTCCGGGTTCGTCGTGCTCGCCACCGACCTGAAGATCCACGGCGGCGGCAACTTCGGTGACGCCCAGGAGACCGGCAGCCGGTCGATCATGATCTGGGAGTCCCCGGACCTGGTGAACTGGTCCGAGCAGCGCGAGGTCGTGCTCGCGCCCGAGAACGCGGGCAACCTCTGGGCCCCCGAGGCGTTCTACGACGCGGACGCCGGCGAGTACGTCGTGTACTGGGCCTCGGCGCTCTACCCGGACGACGTCGCCCCCGAGGACCGTGACATCCGCACGTCCTACCAGCGCATGTTGTACGCGACCACCACGGATTTCGTGACCTTCTCCGAGCCGCGGGTGTGGATCGACGAGAAGCGCGGCGACGGCCTCGGCATGATCGACTCGACGATCGCCGAGGAGGACGGCGTCTACCACCGGCTCACCAAGGACGAGTCGTACATGGGGATGCGGCAGGAGTCGTCCACGGACCTGCGGCTCACGCAGGGCGTGACCGAGGGCGACGGCTGGGACCTCACCGCCGAGCGGATCGGGTTCGGCGAGCCCAACCCGTGGGGCGGCGAGTTCACCGGCGGTGAGGGGCCCACCATGTTCCCCTCGCTCACCGACGACCGCTGGTTCCTGCTCCAGGACCAGCCCTCGTACCACGGCGGCCAGGGCTACATGCTGTTCGAGACGGACGACCTGGGCAGCGGCCGGTGGACGGCCAACCTGGACGCCGAACTCCCCGCGAGCCCGCGGCACGGCAGCGTCATCCCGATCACCGCCGAGGAGCGTGACGGGCTGCTCGCGGCCTACCCGCCGGCCACCCCCACGGTGACCGAGCACACCCTCACGATCGACGCCGACGCCCCGCGCACCGAGATGAGCGACGACCTCTACGGCGTCTTCTACGAGGACATCAACTACGCGGCCGACGGCGGCCTGTACGCCGAGCTGGTCCGCAACCGGTCGTTCGAGTTCGCCCCCACCGACAACGCGAGCTTCACCGGCATGACCGCCTGGGACGTGGTCGAGGGCGCCGGCGGCACCGTCGAGGTGGCCTCCGAGCGGTCGGAGTGGCTCAACGACTCCAACCGCGCCTACCTCCAGATCGAGGCCGACGGCCCCGGTGTGGGCGTGCGCAACGAGGGATACAACTCCGGGTTCGCGATCGAGCGGCGTGAGAAGTACGACTTCACGATGTTCGTGCGGTCCGACGTGCGTCAGCGACTCACCGTGAGCCTGGAGTCGGCCGACGGCGAGACAACCTACGCCGAGAAGACCATCAGGGTGAACGCCCGGGACGAGTGGCGCAAGGTCCGGACCAGGCTCCGCGCGAACGCGACGGTCGACGACGCACGCCTGGTCGTGACCGGCGGCGCCGCCGGGACACTGCGCCTCGACATGGTCTCCCTGTTCCCGCGCGACACCTGGGTGGGCCCGGTGAACGGCCGGTCCGTGCTGCGCGAGGACCTGGCGCAGCTCGTCGCCGACCTGGAGCCGTCGTTCCTGCGCTTCCCCGGCGGGTGCGTCACCAACGTGGGCACGTTCGACACCTACCTCGAGTCCGACGGCCAGGACCGCCGTCGTACCTATCAGTGGAAGGAGACGATCGGGCCGGTCGAGGAGCGGCCGACCAACTGGAACTTCTGGGGCTACAACCAGTCCTACGGGCTGGGCTACCTCGAGTACTTCGAGTTCGCCGAGGACCTCGGCGCGACGCCGCTGCCCGTGCTGTCCGTGGGCGCCAACGGCTGCGGCTCGCGGATCCCGGAGATGACCGACGACGAGCGCATCGAGCGCTGGGTGCAGGACACGGTGGATCTCATCGAGTTCGCCAACGGCGACACGGACACCGAGTGGGGTGCCGTACGCGCCGAGCTCGGGCACCCCGAGCCGTTCGGGCTGGAGTACATCGGCCTCGGCAACGAGGAGAACACCCGCACGTTCGAGGCGAACTTCCCGCGCTTCCGCGCCGCCATCGAGGAGCGCTACCCGGACGTGACCGTCATCTCGAACTCGGGGCCGGACGACACCGGCGCGCGCTTCGACGAGCTCTGGGAGTTCAACCGGGAGCAGGGCGTCGACATGGTCGACGAGCACTACTACAACGACCCGGCCTGGTTCCTCGCCAACGACGACCGGTACGACTCGTACGACCGCAACGGCCCGCACGTGTTCCTGGGTGAGTACGCCTCGCGGGGCAACCAGTGGCGCAACGCGCTGGCCGAGGCGGCGTACATGACGGGGATCGAGCGCAACTCCGACCTCGTGGAACTCGCGTCGTACGCGCCGATGTTCGCCAACGAGGACTACGTGCAGTGGTCCCCGGACATGATGTGGTTCGACAACGACGAGTCGTGGGGCTCGACGTCGTACCACACGCAGAAGATGTTCATGACGAACACCGGCGACGAGGTGGTCCCGTCGGAGCACACCGGCCCCGAGGCGACGCCGCCGCCCCTGTCGGGCGGGGTCTTCCTGTCCACGTGGCTCACGCAGGCCGCGTACGACGACGTCGTGGTGACCGACAACGAGACCGGCGACGTCCTGTTCTCGGACGACTTCTCCGGCGAGGAGACCTGGGACGCCCAGGCCGGCGCCTGGGACGTCGTCGACGGCGAGTACGTGCAGTCCGCGGCCGGCGTCGAGGACGCCCGCTCGATCATCCCCGACGCCTACGGGCAGGACTGGAGCGACTACACGCTGGACCTGAGCGCCCGGAAGCTCGGGGGCGGCGAGGGCTTCCTCGTCGGCTTCGCGGCCGGGGCGCCCGACCGCTTCTACTGGTGGAACCTCGGTGGCTGGGGCAACTCGCGCCAGGCGCTCGAACGGGCCGACGGCGGCCGCCAGGGTGAGGTCGCCGCGGTCGAGGGCCACTCGCTGGTGACCGGCCAGGACTACGACATCAAGATCGTCGTGGACGGCCGCACCATCGAGATGTATCTCGACGGCGAGCTCCAGATGACGTACACCGAGCCGGTGACGCAGTCGCTGTACCAGGTGGTCACCACCGACGACGAGACCGGCGAGCTGCTGGTCAAGGTCGTCAACCCGGGCGGCGACATCGCGCGGACCGACGTGTCCGTGGCCGGGTTCGAGGTGGCCGGCGAGGCCGAGGTCATCGAGATGACGGGTGACCCGTCGGCGATCAACACGAAGACGCGGCCGGAACGCGTGGTCCCGACGGAACGGACGTGGGCGCTGCCCGACGATGCCGGTTCGGGCGGGTTCACGTACGACTTCCCGCCGCACTCGATCACGTTCCTCCGCCTCACGGAGGGCTGACGGGCCTGGCCCGGCGACGCGCG
>NZ_JADBGR010000109.1:0-94957 GCF_014892515.1 Myceligenerans pegani | reverse complement strand
TCGCCGGGCCAGGCCAGGAGCTGCGGTCGGTCGCGCGGCGACCGACCTGCGGATGATCGGTCCGTTCGTGAGTGATCGGCAGTTCGAACTGCCGATCACTCACCGATGTGTCGACCACGCGTGACGGCCGCGGCGTGCGGGCCGGCCGGGCCGGCGCGTCAGGCCCGGGTCAGTCTCACCGTGGTGAACGACGCCGGGGGAAGCTCGGACTCCAGCAGGTCGCCGCCCGGTCCGGCGGTGACCGACACCGAGGACAGATCCCGTGGCGCCACCGCGTCCGGGGCGTCGAACGTGTTGTGCACCCGGACGGCGTCGTCGGACCCCGAACCCTCCGGGGCGGCCAGCACCGTCGCGCCGTCGAGCGTGACGGAGCCACCGCGGAGCGCGACGCGCACGCGAGCGGGCGCCGCCGGGTCCAGGTTGGTCAGCGAGACCAGCACGGAACCGTCCTTGACGGAGGCCGACGTCGACACGGTGGGCAGCTCCGAGCCGTCGACGCCGCGCGTGCTCCGCGTCGCGACGTCGTGCACCGCCAGCACCGACGCGTCCTGGTGGCCCGCCGACATCGCGAACGCGTGGAACGTGGGCGTGCGCAGCATCTTCGAGCCGTCGGTCAGCACCATCGCCTGCAGCACGTTGACGACCTGCGCGACGTTCGCGAGGCGCAGGCGCCGGGCGTTGTCGTGGAAGGCGTCGAAGTGCACGGCCGCGACCAGTGCGTCGCGCATCGTGTTCTGCTGGTACAGGAAGCCGGGCTCCGTGCCGGGCTCGACGTCGTACCACGTGCCCCACTCGTCGAGGGCGAGCCCGACCTTGGCGTGCGGGTCGTAGGCGTCCATGACGGCGGAGTGGCCGCGGATCAGCTCACGTACGCGGTGGGCCTTGCGCATCGTGGTCCAGTAGTCGCCCTCGGTGAAGTCCGTCGCGGAGCCCTTGCCGCCCCACGAACCGGGGATCGTGTAGTAGTGGAAGGACACGGCCTGGAACAGCGGCGCGGGGTCCTGGTCGCCGAGGCCCTTGCTGACCTGCTTCATCAGCGTCTCGGTCCAGGCGTAGTCGTCCTCGTTGGCCCCGGCGGCCACGCGCTGGAGCTTGTTCCCGGACGTGTCGCGCGCGTACGTCGCGTGCAGCCGCGCGAGCGAGGCGTACTGCTCGGCGCGCAGGTTGCCGCCGCAGCCCCAGGGCTCGTTGCCGAGGCCGAAGAACGTGACGGGCCAGGGCTGGTCGCGCCCGTGCTCCCGGCGCAGGCGGGCCATCGGCGCGTCGTCGCCGCGGGTGAGGTACTCGACCCAGTCGGCGGTCTCCTGCACCGTGCCCGAGCCGACGTTCGCCGAGACGTACGGCTCGGTGCCGAGCAGGTCGCACAGGGCGAGGAACTCGTGCGTGCCGAACGCGTTGTCCTCCACGACGTCGCCCCAGTGCACGTTCGCGATCCGCGGGCGGTCCTCGCGCGGGCCGACGCCGTCGCGCCAGTGGTACGAGTCCGCGAAGCAGCCTCCCGGCCAGCGCAGGTTCGGGATCCGCAGCTCCCGCAGCGCCTCGACGACGTCGCGGCGGATCCCGCCCTCGTGCGGGATGGGCGAGTCCTCGCCCACCCAGAAGCCTTCGTAGATGCAGCGGCCGAGATGCTCGGCGAATTGTCCGTAGAGGTGGCGGTTGATCGTCGGGCCGGGAACGTCGAGGTCGACGACGGCGTCGAGTGCGAGGTCAGACATGCGGGCTCCTTCGCGCGGTGTTTTCCAACGTTGTACGCTAGTCGACGCGCGGCCCGGACGTGAGGCTCTCCCGAGGGCTGGACGCCGTGGCATACGCTGTTGGCCACGCCGGCGGGGAGGTCGGCGCGGGGAGGAGTGCTTCGTGGCTGTGACCATGCAGGACGTTGCGGCGCGAGCCGGCGTCTCGATCAAGACCGTGTCGAACGTCGTCAACGGCTACCCGCACATCCGCCCCGCGACGCGTGAGCGCGTCGAGGAGGCCATCGACCACCTCGGCTACCGGATCAACGAGACCGCGCGCAGCCTGCGCACCCGCCGCACCGACATGATCACCCTCGCGGTCCCGGAGCTGTCGCTGCCGTACTTCGCCGAGCTCGCCGACTCCGTGATCCAGGCGGCCGACGCCCGGGGTCTCACCGTACTGATCGAGCAGACCAGCCACGGCCGGGCACGTGAGGTCGACGTGCTCACCGGCAAGCGCCGGAACATGACCGACGGCCTGATCTTCTCGCCGCTCGAGCTCGGCCCCGAGGACCTGGCGCTGTTCGACGTCGACTTCCCGCTCGTCGTGCTCGGCGAGCGCGTCTTCGGGGCGCCCGCGGACCACGTCACGATGAACAACGTGGCCGCCGCCAAGGCGGCCACGCTGCATCTGGCGTCGCTCGGGCGGAAACGGATCGCCGTCGTCGGCGGGCACGAGGGTGAACAGGTGGGTTCCGCCGCGCTGCGTACCACCGGCTACCGGCAGGGCCTGGAGGAGGCGGGCCTCCCCTACGACCCCGCGCTGGTCGCCGAGGCAGGGCTCTGGCACCGCTCCACGGGGGCCGAGGCCATGGGCACGTTGCTCGACGACGGCGTCGAGGTGGACGGTGTCTTCGCCCTCAACGACGCCCTCGCGCTCGGTGCGCTCCACGCGCTGCACACCCGGGGGCTGGACGTTCCCGGCGACGTCGCCGTGATCGGCTTCGACGACATCGACGACGCGCGCTACTCCGTCCCCACGCTCTCCTCCGTGGACCCGGGGCGCGAGCAGATCGCGCAGACGGCCGTGGATCTCCTCGTCGCGCGGATCACCGGGACGGAGACCGGACCGTTCCGCCGCGTGATCCCCGACTCCCGCATCATCGGCCGCGAGTCCACGGGCGACGTTCCCGAGGGCGGCGAGGGCAGGCCGGTGGCGGTCCAGGAGGGCGGCATCGAACCGGCCCAGCCGCTGACCGAACCCATGGCGAGCGAACCCGTGGCGACCTGAACTCAGGACGCCGAGGGCCGGTGCGCGGAGTCGGCGGAGTCGGCGGGCTCGTTCCGGCGCACCGTGCCGTCCACCACCTTGCCCGTGGCCCAGAGGGGGAACGAGGCGCCCGCGGCGAGAGCGGCCAGGGGCACGCCCAGGATCACGGCCGCCGTCGCGGCGAGCGTGACCAGGATCGCCAGGGCCGCGCCCGGCGCCGTCAGCGGCGTCAGGAGCAGGTAGCGCCAGACGGCGGGCGCCGCGTCGTCGTACCTGAGCACGATGCGCGGCCACCACGCGAGGACGACGGCGGTCCAGGCGGATGCGAGCGTGAGGCCGGCCAGCATGGCCGCGTGGGCGGGTCCGGAAGCCTGTCCGACGGCGGCCGCGTCGGCCCAGAGCAGCACGCCCACCGGCCAGAGCGGTGCGAACAGGAGGTTCGAGCGGCGCCAGCCCGTGCGCCACTCCCGCCAGAACCCGCGCCAGGGTTCCAGCGCGAGCTCGGGGTCGTGCAGCACGGCGGACCCCGCCCTGAGCGCCGGCCCGAGGCCGAGCAGGACCCCGCCCGCCAGCGTCCCGGCCGCCACGAACAGGTTCACCTCGACGAGCCGGGTGAGGAACCGCAGCACGGCCATGACGCCCCCGGCCCAGCCGGGGGCGTCGTCGCCCCGCCAGTCCGGGCCGTCCGTGCCGCCGCCCCGAACGGCCGGGTCCTCGGGGACCCGGCCGCGCCCGCCGTCGTGCGCGGACATGTCAGCCCTTCGTGCCCGTCAGGGCGACCGACTCGATGATCTGTCGCTGGAAGACCAGGAACACGGCCAGGATCGGCAGCAGCGCCACGAACGACGCCGCCATGATCAGCGGGTAGTCGCGCTGCGTCGCGTACTGGACGTTCATGTTCGCGATCACCACCTGCAGGGTCTGCCGCTCGGGGGTGTTCAGGTACAGGATCGGGGCGAGGTAGTCGTTCCAGACCATCATGAACCAGAGGATGAACTGGGCGGACACGGCCGGGCGGATGATCGGGAAGATCAGCCGCCAGAAGATCTGCCAGTAGCTGGCGCCGTCGATCTTCGCGGCCTCGATGATCGAGTTGGGCACGTTCTCGAGGTACTGCTTCAGGAAGAAGATCACGATGACGTTGCCGAAGATCGCCGGCACGATCAGTGGCAGCAGCGTGTCCACCCAGCCGATCCGCGAGAACATCACGAATTGCGGGATCATCAGCGTCGGAAACGGGATCATGATGCCCGTCAGCAGACCGACGAAGATCGCGTTCCGGCCCGGCAGGCGCAGCTTCGCCAGCGCGAACGCCGCCAGCGAGCACGTGATCGTGCCGAGCACCGTGACGGACGTGGCGACGATGAAACTGTTCTGGAAGCCCGTGAGGACGTAGGAGTTCTCCCACATCCGCACGTAGGTCTCCCACTGCGGGATCTCGGGGATCCAGACCGGCGGCAGCGCGAAGACCTCGGTCTTCGTCTTCAGCGAGGTCGAGAACATCCACAGCAGGGGCGCGACCATCGCGACCCCGCCGACCGCCAGGACGGCGAAGGTGATCCAGTCCGCGATGCGGCCCTGTGCCCTGCGGCCCAGTCGCCGTGCCACGGGCAGCCCGACGGGGTGCGTCGGTCCGCCGTTCAGCGGGGACGTCTCCGTCGGTGAGGTGTCCGGCGTCGTGTCCGCGGCGCCGTGGCCGGTTCGGACCGGTGCCGTCCCGGCGCTCGGTGTCGCCTCGGTGTTCGGTGTGGTCCCGGTCGTGTCCGTCGTCGTGCCGGTGCCCGGTGTCGCGCCGGTCGTGTCCGACGACGCCGTGGAGCTGGCCGATTTCTCAGTCATGGGTTCTCCAGGTTCTCAGTCGAGCACGAAGCTGTTCCGCTGGTTCAGGCGGAACTGCACGAGCGTGATGATCAGGATGAGGATGCCCAGCATGATCGCCATGGCGGTGCCGTATCCCATGTCCTGGTAGCGGAACGCCTGGCGCCAGATGTGGAACACGGACGACGCCGTGCTGTACTCCGGGCCGCCCGTGGGCGTCATGATGTTGATCTCGGTGAAGATCTGCGACCCGGCGATCACCTGCGTGACCACGAGGAAGAACGTCACCGGGCGGACCATCGGGAGGGTGATGGTCCGGAACTTCTGCCAGCCGTTCGCGCCGTCGAGCTCGGCCGCCTCGTAGAGGGAGCGCGGCACGGACTGGATCGCGGCCAGGTACAGGATCATCGAGTACCCGAGGCCCTTCCAGATCAGCATGATGACGATCGCAGGCTTGGCCCAGGCCGTGCTCGCGAGCCAGTTGGGTCCCTCGATGCCGAACCAGGCCAGGAACTGGTTCACGAGGCCGAAGTCACCGTTGTAGGCCCACTGCCAGAGGATCGCGATCGCGGCGAGCGACGAGATCACCGGCACGTAGTAGACCGTGCGGAGCATGGAGCGCAGCGGTATGGCGCGGTTCATGCCGATCGCCAGCGCGAGGGAGAGCGCCAGACCGATCGGGATGCCGATCATGTAGAAGACGGTGTTGCCCATCGACTGCCAGAAGTACTGGTCCCCGAACAGGCGGACGTAGTTGTCCAGGCCGATGAAGCGCATCGCGCCCAGCCCGTTCCACTGCGTCATCGACGTGTAGAGGGCGAAGCCGACGGGATAGGCGGTGAAGAGCACGTAGCCGAGCACCGGCGCGGCGACGAACGCCAGCGCCCACCGGTGCTCGGCCTGGTGCAGCCGCGACGAACGCGCCATCACTCGCTCGCGTTCGCCGCCGCGGCCTGCTCGGCCTGCATGTTGGACTCGTCGAGGAGCTGCTGCATCCGCGGCTGCACCTCCGCGAGGTACTCCGCCGCGGTCTGCTTGCCGTCGAGGACGGGCTGGATGTTGGTCCACATCTCGTCGTACCACGCGGCGCCGTAGGTCACCGCGGCCGGCATGGGGCGGCCGTAGTCCTCGACGATGTCCAGGAACTCCTGGCGGTTGGCGGGCGATGTGCCCTCCTCGGCCGCCCACTCGGCGGCCATGTCCTTGAGGTTCGGGACCTGGATGCCGGCGTCGACCAGCGTCTGCTGGGCGGTCTCGTCGGCCGAGAGGTAGGTGACCAGCTCGACGGCCTCCTCCGGCATCGCGGTGGTGGCCGAGACGCCGATGCCGAGCGAGCCGATCCAGGTGGCGGGCTCACCGGTGGCGCCGGCGGGGTACGGGATCAGGTCGTACTCGAAGTCGAGCTCGTTGTAGACGCTGACGTCCCACGGGCCGACCGGGAAGAAGGCGAGCTCGCCCTCCATCCAGCGCTGGTACGTGTCGAGCGTGGCCTGCTGCTCGGAGGAGGGGGTGACCTCCTCGACGGTGGTCATGTCGGCGATGTACTGGAGGGCCTCGGCCATCTCCGGGGTGTCCACGGTGACCTCGGTCTTGTCCGCGTTGGTCCAGTCGGCGCCGTTGGACCAGGCCAGTGCCTGCAGGTTCCACTGGACGTTGAGTCCGGTGCCCCACTGGTCGACCTCGCCGTCGCCGTCGGTGTCCTTGGTGACCTGCTTCATGATGTCGAGCCACTCGTCCCAGGTCAGCGGCTCGTCCTCGTCGGGGAGGTCGATGCCCTCCTCCTCGAGCATGGTCTTGTTGTAGCCCATGGCGAACGGGCCGACGTCCTTCGGCAGGCCGTAGAGCGCGCCGTCGGGCGTGCCCTGGAGCTTGCCGTCGTACCGGTAGGAGTCGACGCCGTACTCCCAGATGTTGTCCAGGTCGACACCGGACTCGGCGACCAGGTCCGTGATGTCGAGGAGCACCCCGGACGTGACGTACGACTGGAGGCTCGCCTGCTCGATGTAGAAGACGTCGGGCACGTTGTTGCCGGAGATGGCGGCCTGGAGCTTGGTGGCGTACTGGTCGGCGTCGGTGACGATGACCTCGACCTCGACGCCGGTGTCCGCGCTGAACCGGTCGATCGCCTCCTGGTAGGCGGCCTTCTCGTCCTCGCCGCCGCGGAACATGAAGGTGAGCTTGCCGTCGTCGTCGGTGCTGGAGCCGGCGCTGCACGCGGCGGTGCCGGCCAGGACCAGCGCGGCGACCATGCCGCTGGCCAGTCGTGACTTCCTCATCACGGTTTCCTCTCGGTTCTGCCTGGTGCGCCGCCGAGGCGTGGGTGGGGACCTTGTCCCGGCGTCCGCCTCGACGCGCTTTACATCGATGAAAAGATATCGACGGTGAAACGGTGGCACGAAGGACGGCGGATGGTCAAGTGCGGGTGATCACGGCCTCGCAACGATGGTGTGGCGCGGGCGGGCGGCCGGGGCCTCCGGCCGGGGCGCGTCGGCCGCCCGGGACGTCCGGTCGGGGTGTGCCGTGTCGTCGCCGCTTGACCGATCGCCGGTCGAGTGTGCACCATTTCCATGTCTACAACGATGTACAAGCCGCGCGGCTGCTGTTGGGCGCGCGAGCCACGTCCGTGAGGAGCATCAATGCACGCCGCCACCGTCACCGTCGACCCGGCCTTCGTCGTCGGTCCCGTACGCCGCCGCACGTTCGGCACCTTCGTCGAGCACCTGGGCCGGTGCGTGTACACCGGCATCTACGAGCCGGAGCACGCGACCGCCGACGCCGACGGCTTCCGCGGCGACGTCCTGGAACTCACCCGCGAGCTCGGCGTCTCCACCGTGCGCTACCCGGGCGGCAACTTCGTCTCCGGCTACCGCTGGGAGGACGCCGTCGGCCCGGTCGAGAACCGCCCCCGGCGCCTCGACCTGGCGTGGCACTCGACCGAGCCGAACACGTTCGGCGTGGACGAGTTCATGAAGTGGGCCAAGCGGTCCGGCGTCGAGCCGATGATGGCCGTCAACCTCGGCACGCGGGGCATCCAGGAGGCTCTCGACCTGCTGGAGTACTGCAACGTGCCGGGCGGCTCGTACTGGGCCGACCAGCGCCGCGCCAACGGCGCCGAGGACCCGTACCGGATCAAGATGTGGTGCCTCGGCAACGAGATGGACGGCCCGTGGCAGATCGGGCACAAGACGGCGGACGAGTACGCGCGCCTCGCCGCCGAGACCGCCCGCGCCATGCGGATGATCGACCCGGACATCGAGCTCGTGGCCTGCGGTTCCTCCAGCTCGCAGATGCCCACGTTCGGCGAGTGGGAGCGCGCCGTGCTCACCGAGACGTACGAGCACGTCGACTACGTCTCCGCGCACGTCTACTACTACGAGGAGGACGGCGACCTCGCCTCCTTCCTCGCCAGCAGCGTGGACATGGACAACTTCGTCGCCGCGGTCTCCGCCACCGCCGACCAGGTCCGGGCGGCCCGCAAGCTCGACAAGCGGATCCACATCTCGTTCGACGAGTGGAACGTCTGGTACCAGCAGCGCGCCGAGTCGCGGCCCCCGCAGGGCGACGACTGGCCCGTCGCCCCGGTGCTGCTCGAGGACAAGTACAACGTGGCCGACGCCGTCGTCGTCGGCAGCCTGCTCATCTCGCTGCTGCGCAACACCGACCGCGTGCACGCCGCGTCGCTCGCCCAGCTCGTCAACGTCATCGCGCCGATCATGACCGAGCCCGGCGGCCGGTCCTGGAAGCAGACGATCTTCCACCCGTTCGCCCTGACCTCTGCCCTGGCCAAGGGCGAGGTCCTGCGCCTCGCCGTCGAGTCGCCCGTGCAGGAGACGAAGAAGTTCGGCGAGGTGCCGGTGCTCGACTCCGTCGCCACCCACGACCCCGAGACCGGCGACGTCGTCATCTTCGCCGTGAACCGCTCCGTCACCGAGGCGATCGCCCTCGACGTCGACCTGCGCGGCTTCCCCGGGCTCCGCGTCGCCGAGGCCGTCACCCTGGCGAACCCCGACCACACGTGGCACGCCACCGCCGAGGACTCCACCTCCGTGGCGCCGCAGCCCAACACCTCCGCCAAGGTCGCCGACGACCGCGCCCGGGCCGAGCTGCCGCCCGTGTCGTGGTCGATGGTCCGCCTGGTGCGGGCGTGAGGCGCGGCGTGGTGATCGGGCTGATCGCAGGACTGCTCGCGGTCGGCGGAGCCGGCGGCGCCTACGTGATGACGCGCGGCGGGGCGCCGTCGTCGGGCACCACGGACCTTGCCTCCGCCGGCGACCTCGGCATCCACGACCCGGCCCTCGTGGCCGGGGGCGACGGCGAACCGTGGTTCGTCTACGGGACCGGCGACGTCCGCCAGGGGTTCGGCGCCCCGCGCATCCTCAGGTCCGACGACGGCGGTGTCACCTGGGCCGAGGCGGGCACCGCCTGGGACCAGGCCGGCGACCCGGAATGGGTGCGGGACGAGGCGACCGGCGTCGCCGGCGTCGAGAACTACTGGGCGCCCGAGCTCTACCGGCACGACGGGACCTGGTACCTCTACTACTCGGCGTCCACGTTCGGCTCGAACGACTCCGCGATCGGACTGGCCACCGGCACGACCTTGGACCCCGCGGACCCGGACTACGGGTGGGAGGACCACGGCGTCGTGGTGCGGTCCACACCTGGCGAGACGCACTACAACGCCATCGACCCGGGTGTCGTCGAGGACGCCGACGGCACGCCGTGGCTGTTCTTCGGGTCGTTCTGGGGCGGCATCCAGCTCGTGCCGCTGGAGTGGCCCTCGGGGAAGCCCGTCGACGGCGCCGAGCCGGTCGCCGTCGCGTCGCGGGTCGGCGTGCCCGACAACGCGATCGAGGCACCGTTCGTCGTGCGGCGCGACGGCTGGTACTACCTGTTCGTCTCCTGGGACAAGTGCTGCAGCGGCGTCGACTCGACCTACCGGATCATGGTGGGGCGCTCGCGGGAGGTCACGGGGCCCTACCTCGACGCCGACGGCAAGGACATGATGCTCGGCGGCGGCACGGAGGTGGCGAGCACCTCGGGCCGGATGATCGGGCCCGGTGGGCAGACGGTGTCGGTGGTGGGCGAGCCGGGCTCGCCGTCGTCGGCGTACTACCTGGCGTTCCACTTCTACGACGGCGACGCCGGCGGCGCGCCGACGCTGGCCGTCCGGGAACTGGAGTGGGACGGGGAGGGCTGGCCGAGCGTGGCCCCAGGGTGAGCCGGGGTACGCGGGCGGGTGGCTGGAGGACGGCGGTCGGTCATCGCGTGACCGACCGCGCGGTCGGCCCCTCTGTGAAAGATCGGTCGTTCGATCTGCCGATCACTCACGGATGGACCGATCGCCCGCGGTGGGGTGCCTGGCGGAGGCGCCCAGCGAGGGCCGGTGGGGCGGGGGCAGGGCGGCTTGTTCCGGGGCGGGAGGGATTGGTAGTTTTGCGCCGCGCAGTCGTGACGGGATCGTGACACCGGCGGCTTTGGGGCAGGTTGGTGTGAGCGTTAACATCTGCGGGTAGTGCCGGGCAAGGGATCCGGTAACTCTCGAAGAGGAGACCTCATGGCAAACAAGCTCTGGTACAGCCGGGCGATCGCTGCGGTCGCGACCGGTGCACTGGCCGTCACGCTCGCCGCGTGCGGCGGTGAAGGTGCCGGTGGCGGCAGTGGCGCAGGCGACGACGCGGGCGCGGAGGAGGGCGGCCTCGTCGGCGTGGCGATGCCGACCGAGACGTCCGAGCGATGGATCGCGGACGGCGCGGCTGTGGAGGAAGGGCTGGAGGCTGCCGGGTATGAGGTCGACCTGCAGTTCGCGGGCGACGACATCCCGACGCAGCAGCAGCAGATCGACGCGATGATCAACGCGGGTGCGGAGGCCCTGATCATCGCCGCAATCGACGGGACCACCCTGACCGGCCAGCTCGAGGCTGCCGCCGCGCAGGACATCCCGGTCATCTCGTACGACCGCCTGATCCGTGACTCGGAGGACGTCGACTTCTACGTGTCCTTCGACAACTTCCAGGTGGGTGTCGCGCAGGCGAACGCTCTGCTCAACGGCCTCGGCCTGGTGGACGAGGAGGGCGAGCCGGTCGAGGACGCGCCCGAGGGCCCGTTCAACGTCGAGCTGTTCGCCGGCTCGCTGGACGACAACAACGCGCACTTCTTCTGGGACGGCGCGATGTCCGTGCTCGAGCCGCTCATCGATGACGGCACGCTCGTGGTGCCGTCGGAGCAGACCGACATCGACCAGGCCGCGACCCAGCGCTGGCTGCAGGAGAACGCGCAGAGCCGCATGGAGGACCTCCTCACCGCGCACTACGACGGCAACGAGCAGGTCGACGGCGTGCTCTCGCCGTACGACGGCCTGTCGCGCGGCATCATCGAGGCGCTGCGCAGCGCCGGCTACGAGGACGACGCCATGCCCGTCATCACCGGGCAGGACGCCGAGATCGCGTCGGTCAAGCTGATCGCCGACGGCGTGCAGGACTCGACGATCTTCAAGGACACCCGCCTGCTCGCCGACCAGGCCGTGACCGCCGCCGAGGCCCTGCTCGCCGGCGAGGAGCCCGAGGCCAACAACACCACCGACTACGACAACGGCCTGAAGGTCGTCCCGTCGTACCTCCTGCCGGTGGTGACGGTCTACGCGGACAACATCGAGTCCGAGCTGGTCGACTCCGGGTACTGGACGGCCGAAGAGGTCGAGTCGGGCGTCGCCGACACCGAGTGACGTCTCACTCCTGACCGCCGGAATCCCGCACCCCGAGCCGGGGCGGTGAATCGCAGCCGCGATTTCCCGCCCCGGCGGCGGAGGCATGCCGGGGCGCGGCGTTCCGTAGGGAACTCCCGCCCCGGCATCTCCGGTCGTCGAGGCCGCAAGAGAACAAGGACAGCGCATGTCTGAATCCACTGCGTCACCCGCTGAAGGTGACGGCCCCATCCTCGAGATGCGGGGCATCACGAAGACGTTCCCGGGCGTCAAGGCGCTCTCGGACGTCAACCTGTCGGTCGACCGCGGCGAGATCCACGCGATCTGCGGCGAGAACGGCGCCGGCAAGTCCACCCTCATGAAGGTGCTGTCGGGCGTCTACCCGCACGGCACGTACGAGGGGGAGATCGTGCTCGACGGCGCCCCGGCGTCGTTCCGGACGATCAACGACTCCGAGGCGCGCGGCGTGGTGATCATCCACCAGGAGCTCGCCCTCGTCCCGTACCTGTCGATCGCGGAGAACATCTTCCTCGGCAACGAGAGGCGCCGGGCAGGGGAGTTCATCGACTGGAACAGGACGAACACGGCGGCCGCCGAACTGCTGGCCCGGGTCGGACTCACGGAGTCCCCGACGACGCCCGTCTCGACCCTCGGCGTGGGCAAGCAGCAGCTCGTCGAGATCGCCAAGGCGCTGTCCAAGGAGGTGCGCCTGCTCATCCTCGACGAGCCGACCGCGGCGCTCAACGACCAGGACTCCGAGCACCTGCTCGACATCCTGCGTCGTCTCCGCGAGGAGGGCGTGACCTGCATCATCATCTCCCACAAGCTGGGGGAGATCGCCGCGATCGCCGACCGCACCACGATCATCCGGGACGGCCGCACCATCGAGACCCTCGACATGGCCGAGCCGGAGAGCACGCAGGACCGGATCATCCGCGGGATGGTCGGTCGGTCGCTCGACAACCGGTTCCCCGACCGCACGCCGGTGATCGGGGAGGAGGTGCTCCGGATCGAGGACTGGACGGTGCACCACCCGACCCAGCCGGGGCGCGTCATGGTGGACAAGGCAAACCTGAACGTGCGGGCCGGCGAGGTGGTCGGCATCGCTGGCCTCATGGGCGCGGGCCGCACCGAGCTCGCCATGTCCGTGTTCGGCCACTCGTACGGGCGGGACATCTCCGGGCGCGTGCTGGTGCACGGTCGCGAGGTCTCGGTGAAGCACGTGTCGAACGCCATCGACGCGGGCATCGCGTACGTGTCGGAGGACCGCAAGCAGCTCGGCCTCAACCTCATCGAGGACGTGCGGCGCAACACCTCGGCGGCCGGCCTGCCGAAGCTGTCCCGCGCGGGCTGGGTGAACGAGCACGAGGAACTGCGCGTCGCCGAGGAGTACCGCGAGTCCATGGGCACCCGCACGCCGAACGTGCTGGTACCCGTCGGCAAGCTCTCCGGGGGCAACCAGCAGAAGGTCGCCCTGTCCAAGTGGATCTACACCGACCCCGAGGTGCTCATCCTCGACGAGCCGACGCGCGGGATCGACGTCGGCGCGAAGTACGAGATCTACACCCTCATCAACAAGATGGTCGCGGACGGCAAGGCCGTCCTGGTGATCTCCTCGGAGCTCCCCGAGCTCCTGGGGATCTGCGACCGGATCTACACCCTCGCCGCCGGACGCATCACCGGCGAGGTCGACGTCGCGTCGGCCACCCAGGAAGGACTGATGTCGCTCATGACACAGGAGGCCGACGCATGACCACCATCGGGAATCTGAAGGATCTGATCACCCAGAACGTGCGATCCAGCGGGATCGCCTTCGCGTTCGTCGTGATCGTCGGGATGTTCGCGTTCATGACCGACGGGCGGCTCCTCAGCCCGGGCAACCTCAGCAACCTCGTGCTGCAGTACTCATACATCCTGATCCTCGCGATCGGCATGCTGATCGTGATCGTCGGGGGACACATCGACCTCTCCGTGGGGTCGGTCGTCGCGCTGACGGGTGCCATCGCGGCCGTGGTCGTCGTCCGGGAGGGCTTCCCCTGGTGGGTGGGTGTCCTGGCGGCCGTCGCCACGGGGTTGCTCATCGGCGTGTGGCAGGGCTTCTGGGTGGCGTACGTCGGGATCCCCGCATTCATCGTGACCCTGGCCGGCATGCTGCTGTTCCGGGGTCTCACACTGCTCGTGCTCGACAACATGTCGCTGTCGCCGTTCCCCGGGGAGTACGGCCAGATCGGGCGCGGCTTCCTCAACGGCCTGCTGGGTGGTTACGGCTACGACACGCTGACGCTCCTGATCTTCGGGATCGCCGTCGCCGGGTACGCGGTGGCGAGCTACCGCAACCGGCGCGCGAAGCTGTCCTACAACCAGGACGTCGAGGCGATCTGGCTGTTCGCGGCCAAGATCGTGCTGGTCGCCGCCGTCGTGATGTGGTTCGCGTGGCAGCTCGCCACGAGCCGCGGCCTGCCGATCGTGCTGATCGTCCTTGCCGCGCTCATCATCGCCTACACGATGATCACGAAGCACAGCATCTTCGGGCGCCACGTGTACGCGATCGGCGGCAACCTCGCCGCGGCGCAGCTGTCCGGCGTTCGGGTGAAGCGGGTCAACTTCCTGATCTTCCTGAACATGGGCTTCCTCGCCTCGATCGCCGGCATCGTCTTCTCGTCGCGGTCCAACGCGGCGCAGCCGGGCGCCGGTGAGATGTTCGAGCTCGACGCGATCGCCGCCTGCTTCATCGGCGGCGCCGCGGTGACCGGCGGTATCGGCACGATCCCCGGCGCCATGATCGGTGGCCTGATCATGGCGGTCATGTCGAACGGCATGTCCCTGCTGGGCGTCGACCAGTCGGTTCAGCAGGTGGTCAAGGGCCTGGTGCTGCTGCTCGCCGTCGGCTTCGACATCTGGAACAAGAAGCGCGCGGGGGCCCGTACGGCCTGACGCTCCGCAGAAACGGCGGCTGACCTGCGACGACGTCTTTCGACGTCGCGCGGCGTCTGCCGCCGTTTCTCGTGGTCAGTCCTCCGCGCCCGCCGCTCGTGCCGCCGCGTGGAACGCGAGGATCTGCAGCTCGCCGCCGACGTCGACCGAGCGGACCACCACGTCCTCCGGGACCTGCAGAGCGGTCGGCGCGAAGTTCAGGATCTCCCGCACGCCCGCAGCGACCACCTTTTCCGCGACGCCCTGTGCCACGCCGCCGGGGGTCGCGAGGACCACCATGGACACCCGGCGCTCGGCGATCACGGCGGGCAGGTCGGCGACGTCGTCCACCCTGATCCCCGCGACCTCCGTGCCCACCACGTCCGGGGAGGCGTCCAGCAGCGCCGCGACCTGGAACCCGCGTTGCGCGTAGCCCGAGTAGTTCGCGAGGGCGTGACCGAGGTTACCGATCCCGACGATCGCCAGGCGGTGCTCCGACTCGAGCCCCAGGGCGGCCTTGATGTAGTCGGCCAGCGACGTGACGTCGTACCCCACGCCACGCGTGCCGAACGAGCCCAGGAACGACAGGTCCTTGCGCAGTTGCGCCGACCCCACGCCGGCCCGTTCGGCCAGCTCCGACGAGGACGTCAGCGGAACACCCTCGTCCGCCAGGTCCCGCAGGGCGCGCAGGTAGTAGGGCAGACGACCCACGGTCGCCGCCGGGACAGCGTTCTCGCTGAGTTCGGCCACGCGGCTCGCTCCTTTCCCGGGACGACGACGTCCGCCGGGCTCGCTCCTTTGCTCGTCAGATCATGCCAGGAGACGGGCCAGTCGTGCCGGATCGATGCGCCAGAATCCCTGCTGCACACCGTCCACTTCCACGACCGGCACGTACTCCCCGTACTTCGCGGTGAGCGCCCCGGACTCCGGGCCGTGGGAGATGTCCACCTCGCGCCACCCCGTACCCGTGTCCGCCGTGACGGCCTCGACGACGTCGCGGGCCGTGTCGCACAGGTGGCAGGACGGCCGGGTGTACAGGACGACGCGCGGTTCGGAGGTGGTCACGAGCAGAGCCTACGACGACGGTCGCCGGCCGCGGTGCGGAACCCCGGCCCGCGGACGCGCGGGCGGGCGCGCACCAGGCGTTCCCGGAAGGCCCCTCACGTGCGACTCCGCATGCCCGTGCGCCGATAGAGTGAGGCGCATGTCGTCGACGCACCCCCCATCCGCCACCGCGGCCTTCTTCGACGTCGACAACACGATCATCCGCGGTGCGAGCGCGTTCCACCTGGCCCGTGCCGCCTACCAGCGAGGCTTCTTCCGCACCCGTGACCTGCTGCGCTTCGGCTTCATCCAGGCGCGCTACCTGCTGTTCGGCGAGAACCGGGAGCAGATCGACGAGGTGCGCAACCGGGCGCTCGAGCTGATCGCCGGCCGCACCGTCGCCGAGGTCACCACGCTCGGCGAGGAGGTCTACGACACCGTCCTCTCCCTGCGGATCTTCCCGGGCACCCGCCGTCTCCTGGAGGAGCACCTCGCCGCCGGGCACCAGGTCTGGCTCATCACGGCGACGCCCGTCGAGATCGCGGAGCTCATCGCGCGACGTCTCGGCGCGACCGGGGCGCTGGGCACCGTGACGGCGCACGAGGACGGGTTCTACACCGGCCGCCTGGTCGGCGATCTCATGCACGGCGCGGCCAAGGCCGACGCCGTCCGCAAGCTCGCCGACGCCGAGGGCATCGACCTGACCTCCAGCTACGCGTACGGCGACTCGCTCAACGACCTGCCGATGATGCACGCCGTCGGCCATCCCTGCCCGATCAATCCGGACATCCGTCTGCGCCGCCACGCCCAGGAGGTGGGCTGGCCCATCCGCGAGTTCCGCGGCCGGCCGCAGCGCCTGGCCGGCCGGGGCGTCCGCACGGCGTCGTGGGCGGGTGCGGCATGGGTGTTCGGGCTGGTGCTCCGGGCTCTCCGCCGCCGCATCCGCGGTCGCACCTTCACGGATTGAGAGTGGCGCCGCGTCCGACGGCTCCGGAAAACACAGCTCAGGGCCGCGCCGCGAAGCGTTCCAGGAGCTCCGCGTGGCCGGAGCAGACCAGGAGGTCGTTCGCGGAGACGCGCGTCTCCGGCGTCGCGTAGACGAAGTCCTGGCCCGGCGACTTCACGCCCATCACGGTGATCCCGTACTTCCGCCGGATGTTCGACTGGGCCAGCGTGAACCCCTGCATCTCCTTCGGCGGGCGGATCTTGACGATCGTGAAGCCGTCCTCGATCTCGATGTAGTCGAGCAGCTTGCCGCTGACCAGGTGCGCGACCCGCGCGCCGGCGTCGGCCTCGGGGAAGACGACGTGATGGGCGCCGATCCGCGTGAGGATGCGGCCGTGCTCCGCGGAGATCGCCTTGGCCCAGATCTGCGGGGTGCCCAGGTCCACCAGGTTCCCGGTGATCAGCACGGACGCCTCGAGCGACGACCCGACGCCGACCACCGCGGCCCCGAAGTCCTTCGCGCCGAGCTGCTCGAGCGCCTCCGGGTTCGAGGCGTCGGCCTCCACGAGCGGGATGCGTCCGGACCACTGCGCCACCAGCGACTGGTCCTTCTCCACCGCGAGCACGTCCTCGCCCAGCCGGTCCATCGTCGTCGCGAGCGACGAACCGAACCGGCCCAGCCCGATGACGAGCACGCCGGCCTCGCGAGCCGGTCCCTTCTTCTCCGCCACGTGTTCCTCTCCTCTTTCTCGCGCGCCGATCGCGCGACCGGCGGCCGGTGCGACCGAGCGGTCACCCGATGATCGGCCGTTCCTCGGGGAACCTTACGATGCGACGGCGGTCGCGGAGCGCCAGCGCCGCCGCGAACGTGATTCCCCCGGTGCGCCCGACGAACATCAGGGTGCTCAGGATGTACTTCGCCACGTCCGGCAGATCCCCGGTGACCCCGGTGGACAGGCCTACCGTCGCGTACGCGGACAACGACTCGAACAGGACGCGGCTCAACGTGTGGTCGGTGAACTGCAGCAGCATGACGCAGCTCAGCAGCACGGCCGTGGCGCCGAAGAACGTCACGCCGAGGGCCAGGCGCAGGATGTCGGACGGGATCCGGCGGCCGTAGGCGTCGATGTCGCGGTCGCCGCGCGCCTCGGCCACGATCGCGAGCAGGATCACCGCCAGCGTCGTCACCTTGATGCCGCCGGCCGTGGACGCCGCTCCGCCGCCCACGAACATCAGGGCGTCCGTGACGAGCCAGGTCGACTCTCCCATCGCCCCGATGTCGACCGTGTTGAAGCCCCCCGACCGCGGCATCACGCCGGCGAACAGCGCCGCGAGGAGCTTGCTCGGCCAGTCCAGCGGGCCGAACGTGTCCGGGTTGTTCCACTCCAGTACCCCGATCACCACGGAGCCGATCAAGAGCAGCGCCAGGCTGGTCGTGAGCGTGAGCTTCGAGTGCAGCGTCAGGCGCAGGCCCCAGCGCCTGCGCAGGCCGCGGCCCCACCCCTCGCGGAGCGCACGGTACACGTTGAGGATCACCGGGAAGCCCAGGGAGCCGATGAACACCCCGAGCGCCACGGGAAGCACCAGCCCCCAGTCGCCGACGTGCGGCAGCAGTCCCTCCCTGGTCGGGATGAAACCGGCGTTGTTGAACGCCGAGATCCCGTAGAAGAGCGCGTGCCACGCCGCGCTGCCGACGTTCCCCTCGATCACGACGAACCGGGGGAAGAGCAGCACCGCGATCGCCAGCTCGAGCGCCGTGGCCGTCACGATGACGGTGCGGACCAGGGAACCCACCTCGCCGAGCTTGCTGGTCTTCGTCTCCGACGCCGTCAGGAGGCGCTGGGTCAGCCCGATCCTCCGGGAGATCACCATCCCGATGATCGAGGCGATGGTCATGATGCCCAGGCCGCCCACCTTGATCCCCGTGAGGATCACGATCTGCCCGTACAGCGACCAGTAGGTGGCGGTGTCCTGTACCACGAGTCCGGTGATGCACACCGCCGAGACCGCCGTGAACAGCGCGTCCACGAACCTCGCGGACGTGCCGGACGCCGTCGCCCACGGCGCGAGCAGCAGCGCGGTGAACACCGCGATGACAGCGGCGAACACCACGATCGCGAGCCGGGCCGGACTGTGCCGGGCGATCTCGTCGACCATCTCCCGCAGCGCGTACAGCCGCGCTCGCAGCCACCTCATCGCCGTGCCCGTCCTCCTCGAGTCTGCGCGCACCTCCGGGCGCTCACAGGACCCTATCCCCCGAGGGACCCGCTCGCGGGGGAGACGTGCCGACCGCCGCGGCACGCGTCGCCGGCCCCGCGGAGCGTCGCCCACGCCGTCCACCACGCGTGGCCGTGGCAGGACGCGGGCAGGCCCCGGCGTACCCCGGTGAACGGCTGCATGCCGGAGCAACGATCTCGGCTACGGTGGACGCGTGCACCGCGCCCGACTGGCCTGGAGCCCGGAACTCCTCGAGTACGACTTCGGGCCCGGCCACCCCATGGCCCCCGTCCGGCTCGATCTGACAATGCGGCTCATCCGTGCCCTCGGCCTCCCGGAGCTCCCCGCGCTCGAGTTCGGAGACGCCGAGCCGGCCTCCGACGACACGCTGCGCACGGTGCACGACGCCGACTACCTGACCGCGGTCAAGCGCGCGTCCACGGCCCTGGAGCCGGACCCGGCCCGGGGCCTCGGGACCGAGGACGATCCCCTGTTCCTCGGCATGCACGACGCCGCCGCGCGTCAGGTCGGCGGATCGGTGTCCCTCGCCGAGGCCGTCTGGCGAGGCGAGATCAGCCACGGCGTGAACGTCGCGGGAGGCATGCACCACGCGCGACGCGGTTCGGCCGCGGGATTCTGCGTCTACAACGACGCCGCCGCGGCGGTCCGGCGGCTCCTCGACCTCGGCGCGGACCGGGTGGCGTACATCGACCTCGACGCGCACCACGGCGACGGCGTGGAAGCGGCCTTCTGGGAGGACCCCCGCGTGCTGACGGTGTCCGTGCACCAGGACGGCCGGACGCTGTTCCCCGGGACCGGCTACGCGGCCGACGTCGGCGCCGGGCGTGCCGAGGGCACCGCGGTGAACGTCTCGCTGCCCCCGAGGACGGACGGGGCGGCCTGGCTGCGTGCCATCGACGCCGTCGTGCCGGCCGTGGTCCGCGAGCACCGGCCCGACGCCATCGTCTCGCAGCACGGCTGCGACGCGCACGGCAACGATCCGCTCGCGCACCTCGACGTCTCCGTCGACGCGCAGCGCACCGCGCAGCAGTGGGTGCACGCCCTGGCACACGAACTGGCGGGCGGGCGCTGGCTCGCGCTCGGCGGCGGGGGGTACGCGGTGGTCGACGTCGTCCCCCTCGTGTGGGCGTCGCTCGTCGCCGAGGCCGCGCACGCGCCGCTCGCGGCCGGGATGCCGCTGCCCGCCGACTGGCGCGCGGTCGCCCTCGAGGTCTCGGAGATGGAGCCGGCCAGGACGCTGGGCTCGGCCGAGCCCGTCCCGTGGCGCTCCTGGAAGGACGGCTGGGACCCGGCCGATCCGATCGACCGCGCGGTCCAGGCGACCCGCAAGTCGGTCTTCCCCCTCCTGGGCCTGGACCCGCACCACGACTGAGAGTGTTTTCCGGAGCTCTGTTTTCCGGAGCCGCCGGGCTCAGCCCCTGCGGGCGCCGGGCATTGCCGCCGCCGGGCTCCGTCGACGCGACGCCTCGTTCCTCGGCGTCGGCCGCCGTCGCTACCGGTTTCCGGCGGCGGCCGTTTCGCGTCCTCGTGTCTTCGCTACCCTTCCGGCGGCCCGGGACCGGTTGCGCTGGTCACTCAGGGTCCGCCCGATTACTGGTGTGGTCGGATCTGCCGTTATCCTGATCGGCAGACTCTTTCTCGTGTTGGTCGGCGTATGTCCGCGGGACCAACCGTGGATCACGTCCGTCGCGGCCCGGTGTCGGGCTGCCCGACCAGCACAGACAAGTGAGGACCTCATGGGCTCCGTCATCAAGAAGCGTCGCAAGCGTATGGCCAAGAAGAAGCACCGCAAGCTGCTTCGCAAGACGCGCCACCAGCGCCGCAACAAGAAGTGACTTGAAAGGGCCCGGCCTCACGGCCGGGCCCTTCGTCGTTCACGCCGTGCGGCGGCGTAGCGTCAGCACCCCCAGGACCACCGCGCCGACGATGAACAGGCCGATCACGCCCACCGAGCCCTGGATCCCCTCCCATTCCTCACCGGCCGCCAGGTTCTGCATGGCGTCCACCGCGTAGGTGAGCGGCAGTACCCGCGACAGCCACTCCAGGATCTCGGGCATCTGATCGCGCGGCATGAGCAGGCCGCAGGTGATGAGCTGCGGCAGCACGATCGCGGGCATCATCTGCACCGCCTGGAACTCCGTCCGGGCCAGCGCCGACGCCCCCAGGCCCAGCGTGCAGCCCAGGATCGCGACCAGCACCGCCACCACGAACACCAGCCACAGCGGCCCCTCGACGTCCATCCCGAGCCAGACGGACCAGCCCACCACGACCACCGCCTGGAGCAGGGACAGCACCGCGAACGCGAGCGCGTAGCCCGCCACGAAGTCGCCCTTGCGGATCGGGGTCGTCATCAGGCGCTCCAGCGTTCCCGACTGCCGCTCACGCAGCGTCGCCACGCTCGTGACCAGGAACATCACGATGAGCGGGAAGATCCCCACGAGCACCGGGCCGAACCGGTCCAGCACCATCTCGTTGTCCTCGAACATCCACGCGATCAGCCCGATGAGCAGGCACGGCAGCACCACGATGAGCGCGATCGTCCGCCTGTCCGCACGCAGCTGGGCGAGCACGCGACCGGCGGTCGCGAAGGTCAGGTTCATCGTGCGTCCTCCTCGCGTGTGCCATCGGTCGCGGCAGTACCGGGTGCGACGCCGCCGGCCGGGCCACGGTCAGCCGCCACGGGTTCGTGGACGCCGCCGGTCGACCGCCCACGCACCTCTCTTGCCGGCGGCTCCGCGCCTGCGGCGTTCGCCGCGTCGATCAGGGCGAGGAACGCCCGCTCGGCATCGGGCGCGCCGGTCTCCTCCAGCAACGCCCCGGGTGTGATGTCGGCGACCAGTCCGCCCTCGCGCAGCAGCAGCAACCGGTCGCACTGCGTCGCCTCGTCCATCACGTGCGAGGACACGAGGAGCGACTTCCCGGACGCCGCGAGCTGCCGGAACGTGTCCCACAGGTCGCGCCGCAGCACGGGGTCCAGGCCGACGGTGGGCTCGTCCAGCACGAGCAGCTCCGGGTCCGCCACGAGCGCCGCCGCCAGCGACACGCGCGAACGTTCCCCGCCGGAGAGCGTCCGGACGGGCTGCTTCTCGTGCCCGCCGAGGTCGACGTCGGACATCGCCGCGGCCACGGCCGCCTTCCGCCCGCGCGACGGCACCCCGGCGAGCGCGGCGAAGTAGTCCAGGTTCTGCGCGACCGTGAGGTCCGTGTACACGCTCGCGTCCTGCGTGACGTAGCCGACGCGGCGGCGGAGCGACGGCGAACCCGCCGGCTCGCCCAGGACCTCGACGGTCCCGGAGACCCTGTCCTGCACGCCGACGACCGCACGCATCAGCGTCGTCTTGCCGGACCCGGACGGCCCGAGCAACCCGACGACGGAGCCGGCGGGCACATCGACGTCCAGGCCGGAGATGATCGTGCGCCCGCCACGCACGACACGCAGTCCCGCGACCCGGATGGCCACGGGTGGTGCTCCCGGCAGATTTTTCCTCATGTGAGGAATTATGCTCCTGCCTCACCGGGCCGCGCAAGGGGTGGAGGCCGGTCCGCTGTCGCCCGGCGTCGTCGGCGCCCTTCCGACGGGCGATCGCCGTCGTGGTGCGATCGCCCGGCGATCAGGCGCCGACGGCGGCCGCCTCGGGCAGTTCGCCCGTCAGGTACCGCTGCAGGGTGGGGGCGACGGCGGCCACGACGGCGTCGGCCGGGAGCGAGGCGATGGGTTCGAGTCCGACGACGTAGCGCGCCATCATCAGGCCCACCATCTGGGTGCCGAGCAGGTTCGCCCGCAGCGCGGCCTCGCCGGGGGGCAGCCGGCGGGCGATGGGCCCGAGGATCTCGGCGAGGAGGAACTGGGGCATGAGCGCGCGCAGCTCCGGGTCCGACAGGACGGCCGGCAGGGCGATGCGCAGTGGCTCGGGTCCGGCGTCGTCCCACATGGTCAGCGCCGCGCGGAGCAGGCGCTCCCCGACCGTGTCGAGCGGGCCCTCGACCGCCTGCCGGACGATCTCCGTCGGCGAGATCTCGCCGAGGCCGAGCGCGGCGGAGAGGAGCCTGGCCTTGTCGCCGTACCAGTGGCGCACGGTTCCGGGGTCGACGCCGGCCCGCCGGGCGACGGAACGCACCGACGCGGCCACGTACCCGCGCTCGGTGAACTCGGCCCGGGCCGCGGCGAGGATCGCGGCCCGGGCGTCCTGCCCGGCCGGCCGCCGCCCACGCCGCGAGGTGCGCTCGGAAGAAGACTCACCCATCCGCCCATTCTCACCGACGGGTGAGTCGCGGTGCCGTCCGCGGGGGAGGCGCGTACTCGTCGCGTTTGCTCGTGCCCACGCCCATGCGGACCATCCCGGCGACGAGGCCGACGGCCGCGGCGACGCCGTCGATCACCGGGACACCGACGCGCTCGGTGAGGTCCGCGCACAGGTCCGTCATCCCGGCGCAGCCGAGGACGACGGTGTCGGCGCCGTCCACGCGCACGGCGCGCTCGGCCAGGGCGGCGATCGACTCGTGGGCGGCCGACGCCGGCTCCTCGAGGTCGAGGACGGGGACGTCCGCGGCGTACGACGCGACGCAGGCGTCCCCGAAGCCGTGGCGCCGTACCAGGTCCTGCGCCCGGCCCAGGGTCCGGGACAGCGTGGTGACGACGGCGAACGACCGGCCCGCGAGGGTGGCCACGTGCATCGCCGCCTCGGCGATGCCGATGACGGGCCCCGTGGTGAGCTCTCGCGCCGCGTCGACTCCCGGGTCGCCGAAGCAGGCGACGACGAACCCGTCGGCCCGCGCGTCGGCGACGTCGCGGGCCACGGTCAGCGCGGCCCACGCCTCGTCGGTATGGCTCTCGACGGCGGCCGGCCCCTCGCCCGGGGTCGGGCACGTCGCGACGACGTCGACCCCGGGGCCGGCCACCTCCCGGGCGGTGCGGCCGATCTTGTCGGTCATCGCCCGGGAGGTGTTCGGGTTGATCACGCGGATCAGCACGGGCGCCGCCTCATGCGGTGACCCCGGTCGCGCCGTCGGACACGCCCTCGGTGGCGTCGTCGAACGACGGCACCTGCGGGTTGCGGCGCTCCAGGGCCCAGAACACCCCGAAGCCCAGCCCGCAGCCGATGAACCAGGTCCAGTTGCCGATCCAGGAGACGTCGAACCCGCCGAGGTCCGCGATCAGCTTGGGCAGGACGCCGATCAGGACGGTCGGGACACCGGCCAGGAAGATCGCCAGGACGCCGTTGGGGTTGTAGCCGTTCCGGTACCAGTAGGTTCCGGTCCCGGACATCGTGTACATGTCGTCGACCCGGATGCGCTGACGGGCCGCGACGTAGTACCCCGCGATGAGGATGCCGAAGAGCGGTCCGATCAGCGCGCCCAGCACGCCGAGCGTGTAGTGGATCGCGTCGGCGTCGTCGTACCAGTTCCAGGGGAGCAGGATCACGGAGCCGACGGCGGCGATCATGCCGCCCATCCGCCAGCTGATCTTCTGCGGCGCCACGTTGGAGAAGTCGAACGCGGGGGAGATGAAGTTGGCGACGATGTTGATACCGACCGTTGCCGTGACGAAGGTCAGGCCGCCCAGGAGGATCGCGAACGGCGTGTCGATCCGCTCGACCGTGTGGATGGGGTCCGTGATGAGCTCGCCGAAGACGGGGATGGTCGCGGAGGCCGTGACGACCGTGAGCAGCGAGAAGAACAGGAAGTTCACGGGGAGGCCGAGCAGGTTGCCCTTCTTGACGGCGTCGAACGAGCGGCCGTACCGGGCGAAGTCGCCGAAGTTCAGCATCGGCCCGGAGAAGTACGAGACGACGATGGCGACGGCCGTGCAGAACACGCCGAGCTGCTGCCAGCCGCCGAGCGGTTCGCCCTCGGCGAGGCTGAGGCTGATGTTCGACCAGCCGGCCTCGGAGACCAGGTAGACGGCGAGCACGATCATGACGACGTAGACCGCGGGACCGGCCCAGTCGATGAACCGGCGGATCGTCTCCATGCCGTTCCAGAAGACCGCCGCCTGGGCGAGCCAGAGGATCACGTACGAGATCCAGCCCAGCGCACTGAGGCCGAGGAAGGACGGCTCGACGAGCGCCGCCGCCGCGGGAATGAACTTGAGGAAGACGATGTTCAGCGACTCGGCCGCCAGGAACGTCTGGACGCCGTACCAGGCGACGGCGATGAGCCCGCGGATGATCGCGGGGATGTTGGCGCCCTTGACCCCGAAGACCGCCCGGTTGATCACGGGATAGGGCACGCCGGTGACCTGGCTGGGCTTCGCGACGAGGTTGGTGAACACCTGCACGATGACGATGCCGACCAGCAGGGCCAGGAGCACCTGCCAGCTCGCGATGCCGAGAGCGAAGAGGCTGCCGGCGGTGACGTAGCCACCCACGCTGTGCACGTCGGACATCCAGAACGCGAAGATGTTGTACGCCGACCACTTCTGTTCCCGCAGGGGCGCCAGGTCCTCGTTGGCGAGCCTGGGATCGTAGGACGGCTTGACGTTGCCGGAGCCGGTCGGGTGGCCCGCCGCCTCCACCAGGTCGTACTCGCTCGGTGGGGGCGTGCTGGGTGGGCTGGACGGTGCGGCGGCCATGGGCGCCGACACCTCCGTGTTCTCGGTCATGAGCCGTGCCTTCCGGGTGGGGGAGGGGATCGTGCCCATGAAGCTATGGGTTAACGGCTCCCGCGCGGTTTCCCGCGTGTCACCAGAAGGTAAGGGTCGTGTTCAGTAATGACTTCACGGATGTTATGGCCGGAACGGCCGGGCGTGTCGCCCGGCGTGTCGCGCCGGCAGGCCGTGCTCGGGCCCGGCTCGACCGTACGATGCGGCCGTGTCCTCCGAACCGTCACTCGGCGCCCGGCTCCGTGCACTGCGTGAGGCGCGCGGTGTCTCGGCACGCGGGCTCGCCGCGACCCTGGGGATCTCCGCCAGCGCCGTGTCGCAGATCGAGCGGGACGTGATGCGGCCCTCGGTGGTCCGGCTGCTTGCCATCACGGACGCGCTCGGGGTGTCACTGGCCGACGTGTTCGAACCGCCGGACGTCGCGGCCGGTCCGCGGGGGGCCGCAGAGCTGGAGCACGCGGGAGTCGCGGTCACGAGGGCCTGGGAGGTGTCGCCGGTGACCCTCGACGGCGGCGTGTCCTTCCGGCGTCTCTCGCCGAACCCGACCCCCGGCCTCGACTTCTTCGAGTCCGTCTACCCGCCGGGCGCCACGGCCACGCTGGGCGACGCCGGACTGTTCAAGCACGAGGGCTACGAGATCGGCAACGTCGTCACGGGTGAGCTCACCGTGGAACTGGCGGACGACGAGGTCGTGCTGGCGGCCGGGGACTCGATCAGCTACCCGTGCTCCGTTCCGCACCGGGTCCGGAACGCCGGTGTGCGGCCGGCGGTGGCGACGTGGCTGATCGTGCATCCGTGAGTGCTGGGTGGCGAGAGGGGGCGGCCGAGACGACGAGGTGCCGTGCTCGGACTCGTTCACGGGCCCCAGGGGCCCTCCACTTCGGGAAAGATAGGTCCGAGCACGGCACCTCGTCGTCTCGGCCGCCCCCTCTCGCCACCCGGCGGCTTGGACGGTGGCCCGGGCGGGCTGGGGGAGAGAGAAGAGGGGCCTCAGCCCTTGGCGATGGCCGAGACGTCCAGGGTGATCTTCACCTTCTCGCCGACCAGGACGCCGCCGCCCTCGAGCGCGGCGTTCCAGGTGATGCCGAAGTCCTTGCGGTTGATCTCCGTGCTCGCCTCGAAGCCCGCGCGGTCGTTGCCGAACGGGTCCTTCGCCGTGCCGGTGAACTCGCCGTTCAGCTCCACGGGCTTGGAGATGCCGTTGATGGTCAGGTCGCCGGTGACGGTGATGTCGTCGCCGTCGAGCGTCACGGCGCCGGACCGGAACGTCCACGACGGGTTCTCGTCGGCGCCCCAGAAGTCCTTGCTGACGAGGTGCTGGTCCCGGCCCGAGTCGCCGGTGCTGACCGACTTCGCGTCGAGCTCGGCGATGACGCTCGAGGACTCGACGTCGTCGCCCACCGTGATGGTGCCCGACGTGATGTCGATCGTGCCGCGGACCTTCGCGATGCCCGCGTGCCGCACGGAGAACGCGGCGGTGGAGTGCGCGGGATCGATCTCGTAGGTGCCCGCGGTGACGCCGGCGGGAAGCTGGGTGGCCATGGTGTTTCTCCTGTGTCGTGATGAGGTGTCGGCATCCGGGGCGGTGGCCCCGGCGATGAGATAGTTGAGATCTCAACTACAACATCGGGGCCAACATACTCTGCTCCGTAAAGTATTCCCAGGCCGGGCGTGATCCGCCCGGACCGCGAGGCGACAGCGCAGCGCTGGTACAGCATCCGAGGAGGCCGGCAAGGTATGGGCGAGACGAACGGCGTGCACTGGCTCGATGACGGTCAGCAGGCGGCCTGGCGGTCCTTCGTGGTGGGCAACGCCAGGTTCTGGGAGGCGCTCAGCGCCGCGCACGACGCCGAGCTCGACCTGAACCTGGGGGAGTACACCCTGCTGGTGCAGCTCTCCGAACAACCCGACCGCACCCAGCGCATGTCGGCGCTCGCGGACGGCCTCGTGCTGTCCCGTAGCCGACTGACGCACACCGTCGCGCGGATGGAGCAGCGCGGACTGGTGAGCCGGTGCCCCGCGGACGGGGACCGGCGCGGCGTGAACTGCCGGATGACCGACCTCGGGTACGCCGCCCTCGTGGCCGCCGCGCCCGGGCACGTGCGCGCGGTGCGCCGTCTGCTGGTCGACATCCTCGACCCGGAGGAGATGCAGGCGCTCGGCCGGATCATGGGCAAGATCGGCGCGGCCGCCCGCCATGAGCTGACGGGCGACCCGCGCGCCTGCTGACGGCCGGCGCGCGAACAGGCGTGTGGTCGGGGCGTCTCCGGATGGTCGGTCAAGCGCTTGCGCGACCACCCGGAGATTCCCCGACCACACGCCGTCGGTCTCCGCCGCGCGCTCAGCCCTCGGCGGCCGCGGCTCCGAACAGCGCCTTGTAGGCGAACCCGGCGACCAGCGCGCCGAGGATCGGGAACACGAAGAACAGCCACACCTGTCCCAGCCACTCCCCGCCCCCGTAGACCGCGGCGGCGAGCGAACGCGCCGGGTTCACCGACGTGTTCGTCACCGGGATGGAGATCAGGTGGATCAGCGTGAGCGTGAGACCGATCGCCAGACCGGCCATGGCGGGCGCGGCGATCCTCGCCGTCGCGCCGATGATGACGAACAGGAAGACCGCGGTCAGGATCCCCTCGACGAGCATCGCCGAGCCGATCCCGTAGCCGCCCGGCGAGAGCTCGCCGTAGCCGTTCGAGGCGAACCCGCCGTCGCGGGCGGCGGCGAGGGCACCGTCGGCGCCGGCGAGGATCGCCGCCAGCGCGCTCGTGGCGACGAGGCCACCCACGAGCTGCGCCAGGACGTAGCCGCCGGTGTCTCGCCAGGCGAACCGCCCGGCGGCCGCGACGCCGAGGGTCACGGCCGGGTTGAAGTGCCCGCCCGAGATCGGCCCCATCGAGTACGCGCCCGCCACGACCGTCAGGCCGAACGCGAGCGCGACGCCGAGGAACCCGACGCCGAGCGTGTTGTTCTCCGGGTCGGGGAAGTTCGCGGCGAACAGTGCCGTCCCGACACCGCCGAAGACCAGGATGAAGGTGCCGAGGAACTCGGCGACGAGCCGGGCCACCATGCTGTGGGACCGGGGGACGACCGGGGGCGTCGCGACGGGCGACGGAGAGGCGTTCGACGGGGCATTCACGGGGTCCTCCTGAAATCGGTTCGCCCCGGGGAACGGGGGACACCTCGTTCCGGCGGCGAAAACAAGAGATCAGCCCTTCGGACGCTACGGCGAGGCACCCATCAGCCGCGCGATCCCGCGACTTCCGGCGAGTCCGGGAAAATCGCCGGGGCAGTGGCTCACGCCACGTCGCCGGTGGGCGAACCACACAGGATCCGGTGGGACACTGAGGGTCATGGTCTCCACCACCGTCCACCTGCTCCGTCACGGCGAGGTCCACAATCCGGAGGGCGTGCTGTACGGGCGCCTGCCCGGCTACCGCCTCTCGGAACGGGGCCAGGAGATGGCGGCCCGCGTCGCGAAGCACCTGTCCGGGCGCGATGTCACCGTGGTGATCGCCTCCCCGCTGCAGCGGGCACAGGAGACAGCCACGCCGATCGCGCAGGCGTTCGGCGTGGAGCTCGGCACCGACGACCGCCTGCTGGAGGCCGAGAACCACTTCGAGGGCAAGCGGTTCGGCGTGGGTGACGGCGCGCTGCGGCAGCCCGCGCACTGGAAGCATCTGTGGAATCCGTTCCGGCCGTCGTGGGGCGAGCCGTACACGGACCAGGTGCGGCGGATGCGCGCCGCCGTCGAGTCGGCCCGGCAGGCCGCCGAGGGGCACGAGGCGGTGCTGGTCAGCCACCAGCTCCCCGTGTGGCTCATCCGCTGCTCCCTGGAGGGCCGTCGGCTCTGGCACAACCCCCGCCACCGGCAGTGCAACCTCGCCTCCCTGACCTCCCTGCGGTTCGAGGACGACCGGTTCACCGCCCTGCACTACACCGAGCCGGTCGCCGACCTGTACGACGGCGTCAAGCAGCTCCCCGGCGCATGAACCCGGTGACCGCCGCCCCCGCCCGGGCCGTTCCGCCTGCCGGCACGACGGATCGCCGAGCCACGACCGGGCCCGGCCCCGCCGGGACCTCGCACGCTCCGCGGCGTCGTGCCCCCCGCCTCGCCGCCGCGCTGCTCGCCGCGACCGCCGCGGCGACACTCGCCGCCTGCACCGCCGCCGCGGACTCCGGTGCCGGCGACGTCGCCGGCCAGGGGTACGTCTCCGGTGACGGCTCGGTGCAGAGCTGGGACGTCGGCGACCGTCGCGGGCCCGTCGAGATCACCGGCGACGACTTCACCGGCGAGGAGCGCAGCACCGCCGACTGGGCCGGCGACGTCGTCGTCCTCAACACCTGGTACGCCGGCTGCCCGCCGTGCCGCGCCGAGGCGCCCGACCTCACCGATCTCGCGAACGCGTACGAGGACGACGGCGTGCACTTCCTGGGCATCAACACCGAGGACGACGCCGCCACGGCCCAGGCCTTCGAGCGCACCTTCGACACCCCCTACCCCAGCCTGGAGGACCGCGACGGCCGCGTGATCGCCGATCTGTCCGGCGTCGTGCCGCTGCAGGCCGTGCCCACCACCGTCGTGCTCGACGGCGAGGGCATGGTGGCCGCGCGCGTCATCGGGCAGGTCGAGCGCTCCACGCTGGAGACCCTCGTCGACGACGTGCTCGCGGAGGACGCCTGATGGACGCCGGCTCGCTCGCGTTCAGCGGTTCGCTGCTCGTCGCGATTCCCGTGGCGGTCCTCGCCGGCCTGGTCTCGTTCGCGTCACCGTGCGTGCTGCCGCTCGTGCCGGGATACATCGGCTACGTGAGCGGCATGTCGGCCGCCGCCGCGGGCCCGGCGGGGCCGTCACGGACGACGGCGGTCGCGGGTGGCGCGGGCGGATCCGGTACGACGACGGCCGCGGGCGCGGCGGTCACGGACCTCGCGGTCGCGACCGGGCGGGGCCGGGTGCTCGCCGGGGTCGCCCTGTTCGTCGCCGGGTTCACGGTGGTGTTCGTGACGCTGATGGCGGCGGCCGGTGCCGTGGGGGTCTACCTGGTGCGCTGGGACGACGTGCTGTTCCGCGTGCTGGGCGTCGTGGTGATCCTGCTGGGGCTGTCGTTCATGGGTCTCGTTCCCTGGCTGCAGCGCGAGGCGCGGTTGCACCTCACCCCGCGGACGGGCCTGTGGGGTGCGCCGGTGCTGGGCATCGTGTTCGGGCTGGGCTGGACGCCGTGCATGGGCCCGACCCTCGCCGCCGTGCAGGCGCTGGCCCTCGACGAGGCGTCCCTGTGGCGGGGAGCGCTGCTCGGCGTCGCCTACTGCGTGGGCCTCGGCGTGCCGTTCCTGTTGGTGGCGCTGGGCGCGACGGGGTCCGACCGGATGATGGGCTTCCTGCGCCGGCACCGCCTCGCGGTGATGCGCGCGGGCGGGGCCCTCCTCGTGGCGATCGGCCTGGCCCTGGTCACGGGACTGTGGGCCGTGCTGACGGCCTCCCTCCAGTCCTGGATCAACGGATTCGAGACGGTCCTCTGATGGCGGACGACGCGAAGCCGGACGCCGGCGTGCCCGGCTCCCCCGGTCGCTCCCGCACCGGCCACTCCCGCCCCGAGGACCGGGAGCCGGCCGAGGCGGCCGGTCCCGCCGCGGGGCCGCCGCGCCGTCCTTCCGCCCCGGCACGGACGCACGGCTCGCGGTCCCGGGGACGCTACGTGCCCCACGGGATCGACGACGAGTTCGCCGAGGACGCGGGGACGGCGGGACCGTCGTCGGCCGGCGGGGACGAGGACGGCCGGAGGCCCGCGGCGCCGGGGATCGGCGTCGTCGGGATGCTGCGGTGGACGTGGCGGCAGCTCACCTCGATGCGCGTGGCGCTCATGCTGCTCATGCTGCTCGCCGTCGCGGCCGTGCCCGGGTCGGTGCTGCCCCAGCGCGGCCAGGATCCCGGCGCCGTCGCGGAGTACCTCGGCGACCATCCCGACCTCGGCGAGTGGCTGGACCGGCTCGGCTTCTTCGACGTGTACACATCGGTGTGGTTCTCGGCGATCTACCTGCTGCTGTTCGTGTCGCTGGTGGGGTGCATCGTGCCCCGCACCGGGGCGCACTGGCGGGCGCTGCGGGCCCGGCCGCCGCGTGTCCCCTCGCGATTCGCGCGGTTCCCGGCCCGGGCGAGCCTGGCCACCGATCTCTCGCCCGACGACGTCGTCGGGCTGGTCGCGACGAAGCTGCGCGGCCCGCGCCACCTGCCCACCTTCCGCGTGGACCGGCGCACCGAGCCCGCGCGGGCGGGCCGGCCGGAGGCGCACACGGTCAGCGCCGAGCGCGGCTACCTGCGCGAGACGGGGAACCTGCTCTTCCATCTGGCGCTGCTGGGACTGCTGGTCTCGGTGGCGATGGGCCAGATGCTGCACTACCGGGGACAGGCGATCGTCACGGAGGGGCGCGGGTTCGCGAACGCCGTCGTCGACTACGACACCTTCGACAAGGGCTCCTGGTTCCAGGCCTCGTCGCTCGTGCCGTTCTCCATGACCCTCGACGCGTTCGACTCCGAGTTCGCGAGTGAGACCGTGGCGTTCGCGCAGGCCAGGGACTTCACGGCACACGTCACCGTGACCGAGCCCGACGGCACGCGGCGCGCCGAGCAGATCAAGGTGAACCACCCGCTCGTCACGGACGGCGCGAAGATCTACCTCCAGGGCAACGGCTTCGCCCCCGAGATCACCGTGACCGACGCCGCCGGCGAGGTCGCGTTCTCCCAGCGGGTGCCCTTCCTGCCCGAGGACCAGATGTACACGTCACGCGGCGTGGTGAAGGTGCCGGACGTGTCGGGGGGCGACCAGATCGGGCTGATCGGGTACTTCCTGCCCACGGCGGTCGTGGACGAGGACGGCGCCGCCCGCTCCACGTTCCCCCAGCCCCTCGACCCGCTGCTCGTGCTCGAGGTGTACCGCGGCGACCTGGGACTGGACGAGGGCGTGCCGCGGAACGTGTACCAGCTCGACACCGCGTCGCTGACGCCCTCGGTCGACGAGGCCGGGGAGCGGGTCAAGCTGCTGGTACGGCCCGGCGAGACCGTGGACCTGCCGGACGGCCTCGGCACCGTGACGCTCGGCGCGGAGGTGCCGCGCTACGTGGCCCTCGACCTGCGGCACGACCCGTCGCTCGGCTTCGTGCTGACGTTCGCCCTGCTCGCGCTCGGCGGGCTCGCCCTGAGCCTGTTCACGCCGCGACGGCGGGTGTGGGTGCGGGCGTTCGTGTCGGACAGCGGGGCTACTGTGGTGGAGGCCGCGGGGCTGGCGCGCGGGGACGATACCGGGCTGCAGGGCGAGGTGGACCGGGCGATGTCGGTGCTGCCGGTGGCGACGCCGGAGAACGAGACGACGAAGGACTGAGACATGGAGATGGCGAACCTGAGCGTGCTGCTCGTGTGGGCGGCCGCCACGGCGCTCGCGATCGCGATGGTCGCGTTCGCGGTGGACCTGGCGCGGCTCTCCGGAGCGCGCGTCGCGGCGCGGGACGCGGCGCGCGAGAAGGTCGGGGCCGGCGCGGCCGCGTCCGTCCGCGCGGCACCGTCGGGAACGACGGCGGACGCCGGGCCGGCGCGAGAACCGGGCGGCCCGGCGCCGGCCTACGGGCCCGGCAGCGACGCTCCTGCCGGCGGCCCCTCTCGGAAGGGCGCCGGGATCGGGATGTCCCTGTCGTGGCTGGCCGCCGGGATGCTGCTGGTCGCGATCGTGCTGCGGGGGATCGCGTCCGGCCGCACCCCGTGGGCGAACATGTACGAGTTCACGCTGGTGGGCACGTTCGTGGCGGTGGCCGTGTTCGTGGGCGTCTGCGTGGTCCGCGAGGCGCGGTTCCTCGGGGCGTTCGTCACCGGGCTCGGCGCCATGTTCCTCGTGCTGGCGCAGAACGCGTTCTTCGTGGCGGCCACGGGCGTGCAGCCGGCGCTGCAGAACTACTGGCTCGTGATCCACGTCGGTGTCGCGATCCTGGCGACCGGGATCTTCACCGTGGCCTTCGTGACGTCGGTGCTGCAGCTCCTGCGGGACGCTCGCGACGAGGGCACGCCGTGGCTCGCCGGGTGGGGCTGGCTCGATCACACGCCGTCGACGAACGCCCTGGAGGCGTTGTCGTTCCGGCTGAACGCGGTCGCGTTCGTGCTGTGGACCTTCACGATCATCGGCGGGGCGATCTGGGCCGAGGACGCGTGGGGGCGCTACTGGGGGTGGGACCCCAAGGAGGTCTGGTCCTTCGTGGTCTGGGTCGTCTACGCGGCCTACCTGCACGCGCGGACGACGCGCGGGTGGTCCGGGCGGCGGGCGGCCTGGTTCGTCGTGGCCGGGTACGCCTGCGTGCTGTTCAACTTCACCGGGGTGAACCTGATCTTCAACGGAAAGCACTCCTACTCGGGACTCGAATAGGTCCCGACCGGGGTCAGCGATCGAGGCGGCCCGTGTGGCGGACGACGGTGCGGACATAGATCCATGCCGCGGGGCCGAGCACCGGGACGAGCACGATGAGGACCCAGGCCCAGCGAGGCAGCCCGGCGCGCTCCTGCGGCGGCGCGCCGAGCACGTCGACGAGCGCGTAGACGAGGAGTCCCACGGCCAGGATCGGGAGGACCACGCGGATCAACATGCTTCCAGCGTAGGTCGCCAAACCTGAGAGTTGGCCGTGAGCCGGCTCACCGAGGACGATCCGGGGCGGTCAGTCCGAGGGGTCGTTCGGGCGGTTGCCGTTCTGCGGGCGGTCCGAGCGTGGTTCGTCGTCGGGCGACTCGTCCGGCTGATCGCCGCGGCGGCGTTCCTCGCGTTCCCTCTTGCGCCGGGCCTGCTCCAGGAGCCACATGTACTCGGGATCGTCCTCGGGGCCAGCCGGAGGCACGTCGGCGGGCGGCCGGGCCGGCGTCGGCGCGTTGCCGCTCGCGCGCTCCCACGGGGCCGCGGCCGCGCGTCCCCGACGACGGCGTGCGATAAAGGCCAGGACGAGCCAGGCGATCGAGCCGACCAGCGGTAGAAGGACGATCGCCACGACCCAGACGGACTTGGGGATGCCGTGGCGCACGTCGTCGTCGGACTGGGCCACATCGACCAGCGTGTACACGACGAGAGCGACGTACAGGACTCCGAGCAGAAGGGGACGCACGTCGGAGAGGCTAATCGCTCCGGGGCCCGCGAGTCTCCTTCCGCGCGTCCGCCCGCAGTGAACCTCGGCCGCGAACCTGGGCCGCGCGGTCCGTGCGGGCGGACCGGACACCTACCATGGTGGGGTGCCCTTCCTGATCTACACCGTGCTCCGCCTCGCCCTGTTCGCGGGTTCGCTCGGGCTGCTGTACCTTGCCGGCCTGCGGAGCTGGCTGCTCGTCGGAGTCGCCGCCGTCGCCGCGTTCGCCCTGTCGTACGTGCTGCTGCACGGTCCGCGCGACGCCGCCGCGGCGTGGCTGGCGGACCGCCGCGAGCGCCGTCGTGCCGGGACGGGTGGCTCGGTGGCCGAGGCGGACGCCGCCCACGAGGACGCCGTCGTCGACCGGGCGACCGAGTGACCGTCCGCCGCCGTGGACCCGGTCGGCACCACCGCGCCTGACGCTTTCGTGGAACCGGGGCCCGCGCGGGCTCGTTGACCACGCCGGACGACATCTCAGGCCAGATCGACACCAAGGAGCGCACGCATGGCGACAGCCGCCGAGTGGATCTCCGGGGCTCGCCCCCGCACCCTGCCGGCCGCGGCCGCGCCGGTGATGGTGGGTACGGGCGCGGCCGCGCAGGTGGACTCGGCCGCGTGGCTGCCGGCGTGGCTCGCGCTGGGCGTCGCCCTCGCGCTGCAGGTGGGTGTGAACTACGCCAACGACTACTCGGACGGCGTGCGGGGCACCGACGTCGACCGGGTGGGCCCGATGCGGCTGACGGCCTCCGGCGCCGCCGCACCACGGTCGGTGAAGTACGCCGCGTTCGGCGCGTTCGGGGTGGCGGGTGTCCTCGGTCTGGCGCTCTGCGCGGTGAGCGGGCACTGGTGGCTGCTCGCCGTCGGCGCGGTGTGCGTGCTGGCGGGCTGGCTCTACACGGGTGGCCGCAGGCCGTACGGGTACGCGGGGTTCGGCGAGGTCGCGGTCTTCGTGTTCTTCGGCCTGGTCGCGGTGCTCGGCACCACGTACACGCAGGCCGACGTCGTCACGTGGCCCGCTCTGCTGGGTGCGGTAGGCGTCGGGCTCATCGCGTGTGCGCTGCTCATGGTGAACAACCTGCGGGACATCCCGGGCGACGTGCTGGCGGGGAAGCGGACGCTGGCGGTGCGGATCGGGGACTTCCGGGCGCGGCGGGTGTACCTCGGGCTGCTCTGGATCCCCGTGCTGCTCGGCATGGCGTGCGCGTTCTGGGCGCCGTGGTCGTTGCTCGTGGTGCTGCTCCTGGGGCCGGCGGCGCTGCTGACGCTGCCGATCGTCGCGGGCGCTCGCGGCAAGCTGCTCATCCCGGTGCTGGCGGGCACGGGTCTCTTCGAGCTCGGCTACGGCGTGCTGTTGGGGATCGGTCTGGCGCTCTGACCTGCGCCTGTGGCCGCCCGGCCGGGCCCGTAGCCGGCCGGGCCCGACGGCGTCTCCCGCGGGCGGCCCGGTCCGACGGCGGGCGAGCGGCGACGCCGGTCACCGCGGCCGGTGCGACAACCGCTCGATCAGGGAACCGACCAGGAGCCCGACCCCTTGGGCACCAGCTCGACCCAGGTGTTGCCGGGCGCCAGCCGCGCCTCCTTGCCGTTGGCGAGCTCGAGCGTGATCGGGGCGCCGATCCGTCCCTTCTTCCATCTCACCTTCACGACCCTGCCCTCGGCGGCGACGAAGCCCTCGCCGGAGCCGACGAGCTTCGTCTCGGGCACGCGTGCCCCGCTCGGGTCGGTGTACCGGGTGTAGACCATGTCCACGTGCAGCACCACGACGTTCCGCGCCGCGTGCCGCGCGCCCGACATCGACATGGAGGGCGCACCGCCCTCGCTGCGCCGATAGGTGTGGCTCGAGCCGTCCCAGTACCAGTTGGTGGTCTGCCGGTTCGACAGGCGGACCTTGAGCGTCCCCGCCTTGCGCCCCTTCTTCACGGCGGACACCTCGCCCTTCTCCCGCGCGTAGGCGAACTGCGCCGGCGGCGGGGAGAACAGCCGCAGGTCCTCCCGTTCCTGCGACAGGAACACCTTCGGCCGACCGATCACGTTGTGCGGTGCGGAGCGGCTCGGGTCGCGCGAGAACCCGGCGTGGCCCTTGTCCATGATCACGGACTGCGTGGACACCCTGTTCACCTGGTCGATGAACGGGAGCTGGCCGCCCGAGTAGGCGAGGATGCCCTTCATCGGCGCGACGATCGCCGCGTCCATCGGACGCACCGACCGGACCGGCTCGACCGCGTCCGGGAGGGTCGAGTGGTACGTGGCGACGAAGCGCGTGATCCCGCCCTCGACGACCTCCTCCCAGACGATGTCCGCGTGCTCCAGGCCGCGCGTGGGGCGGGCCTCCGGCGAGTTCTCGATCTTGACCGAGACAGCCGGGTGCTGCATCTTCGCCTCCTTGCCCCGGGTCCCCGTGAGAGGCCAGTACACCGGCTTCGGCACGGGCTTCGGCGGCTCGGCCTTGCGGACGGCGGTCTTCGCCGGGGCCGTCGCGGTCGGCGTGGGCAGTGGCTCCGGCTCGTCCCACGGCCAGGCCAGGTCCTGCCCCCAGGCCGTGGTGCAGGCGCTCAGCCCGATCGCCACCACCATGGTCAGGGCGATCACCCCGGCCGCGCGCTGCCGCCGCGGCGTCCGTCTCATCTCTCCTCCGGGTCCGCGCTCGCTGCTCCTCCCCGGCCGCCCCCCGGGACTGGCGCCACCCTAGCGGGTTTCACCCGCAGGTGAAGCATGTTCTCCCGGGCCCGCCCGGGTCCCGCGCGCCGCCTCGTAAGCTGGCCGGGTGCGAGACGAGCTGGAGGACGCCGCCGCGGCGATCCGCCGGGCCCTGGACGGCGGCGCCCCCTACGCGCCGGAGCCGCTCCTGGCCGACGCCCCGCCGCCGGACGGCACCGCCCTCGTGGTCCGCACCTCCGGCTCGACCGGAATCCCCCGCGAGGTCGCCCTGTCCGCGACCGCGCTCCGCGCCTCCGCCGCCGCGACCCACAAGCGCCTCGGCGGTCCCGGCCGCTGGTTCCTCGCGCTGCCCGCCACCCATGTCGCGGGTCTCCAGGTGATCTCGCGGTCCGTCGTCGCCGGCACGCGCGTCGGCGGGGGAGCGGCCGGGTCGTTCACCGCGGACGGCTTCGCCGCCACGGCCGGGGCGTTCCTGTCCGACGACGGCGGCAGCCGCGCCTACGTGTCCCTCGTGCCCACCCAGGCCCACCGCCTCGTCGAGGCGGCCGACGACGGCGCACCCGCCGGCCTGGACACGCTCGCCCGCTTCGACGCCGTCCTGCTCGGCGGTGCCGCCACCCCGCTCCCGCTCCTGGCCCGCCTCCGCGACGCCGGCGTCCGCGCCGTCACCACCTACGGGATGTCCGAGACCTGCGGCGGCTGCGTGTACGACGGCGTTCCCCTGGCGGACGTGCGCGTCCGCCTCGCACGCGACGACGCCGGGCGTGACGCCGGACGCAACGACACCGCACGCAACACCGCACGCGACGCTGGACGGGACGACGGACGCGACAGCGCCGGCCGCGACGCCGTCGGACGCGACGCGGACGACACGGGAGACACCGGGGCCGCGACCGGCGGGCCGGGCGACCCCCAAGGCTCGGTGCCCGGCGTCGTCGAGATCTCCGGTCCGGTGCTCGCCACGGGCTACCTCGGGGAGGCGGCCGCCACGGCCGCCGTCTTCCGCACCGACCCGGACGGCACCCGCTGGTTCCGCACCTCCGACCTCGGCGCCGTCGACGCCGACGGTCGCCTCACGATCCTCGGCCGCGCCGACGACGTCATCGTCACCGGCGGCGTCAACGTCGCCCCCGCGGCGGTGGAAGCGGCGCTGGCGGAGCTCGGCGAGGTGTGCGTGGTGGGAGTCCCGGACCCGGAATGGGGCCAGGTGGTGACGGCGGTCCTGGCCCGCCCGTCGGCAGAACGTCGAGTGGTCGGCCCGACGTCGAGCGGTCGGTCGCCCGAGCGACCGACCGCACCGACCTCCGACCGACCACTCGACATCCGGCCGACCACGACGCCGACCCGGGTGGCGCCCGCTCCGGCGGAGCTGGCCGAGCGAGTGCGGTTGCTGGTGGCGGACCGGCTGGGCCGGGCGGCGGTCCCGCGCCGGGTCTTCGTCACGGACGCCATCCCGCTCCGCGGCCCGGGAAAACCGGACCGCCGAGTTCTGACCGAGGCCCTGACGGCAGCTGTGGGGTGACTCAGCAGGGCCTCGCAGATCTTTCGAGGCCGTTCGGATGGATTCGAAACCCTGACGAACCCGAGTCGGTAGTGGTGGGCAGCGCCGGGTGTGTCCGGTCGAAGTCCCGGGCGTGTCCCGTCGGAGTCAGAAGTAGTACGGGAACCGGCTCCAGTCCGGGTCGCGGCGCTCCAGGAAGGCGTCGCGGCCCTCGACCGCCTCGTCCGTCATGTACGCCAGGCGGGTCGCCTCGCCGGCGAAGACCTGCTGGCCGTTGATGCCGTCGTCGGGCAGGTTGAACGCGAACTTGAGCATGCGGATCGCCTGCGGAGACTTCGTCGCGATGGTGCGCGCGTAGTCGATCGCCAGATCCTCCACGCCGGCGTGGTCCGCGACCTCGTTCACCGCGCCCCAGCGCTCGGCGTCGTCGGCGGAGTACTCCCGGGCCAGGAAGAAGATCTCCCGCGCCCGCTTCTGCCCCACCTGGCGGGCCAGGTACGCCGAGCCGTAGCCTCCGTCGAACGAGCCGACGTTCGCGTCGGTCTGCTTGAACTTCCCGTGCTCCCGGCACGCGATCGTCAGGTCGCACACGACGTGCAGCGAGTGGCCTCCCCCGGCGGCCCAGCCGTCCACGACGGCGATCACGACCTTCGGCATCGTCCGGATGAGCCGCTGCACCTCGAGGATGTGCAGGCGGCCGGCACGGGCCGGGTCGACGGCGTCGGCCGTGGCGATCTCGCCGCCGCCGTCGGGCGCGGTCGTGTACCGGTACCCGGACCGGCCGCGGATGCGCTGGTCGCCGCCGGAGCAGAACGCCCACCCGCCGTCCTTGGGCGAGGGACCGTTGCCCGTGAGGAGGACGGTGCCGACGTCGGACGTCATGCGCGCGTGGTCCAGCACGCGGTACAGCTCGTCCACGGTGTGCGGGCGGAACGCGTTGCGGACGTCCGCGCGATCGAACGCGACGCGCACCACGGGCAGGTCACGCCCCGTCGCGTGGTCGTGCCCGCGGTGGTACGTCATGTCGGTGAGGTCCCCGAACCCGGTGACCTCCCGCCACCGCCGTGGATCGAAGGTCTGGGAGACCTGGCGGGGGAGCTGCGGCTGCGCGGACGGGGTGTCGGCTCGGTCGGTGCTACTCACGAGGGAAGCGTAGTTCGTGCGCGCCGGCCTCTCCGATCGGCTGGTCGGTCGCCGACGCCCGACGAGTCGCACACGAACGGCTGCAAGAGAACGACACGGACCATGCCGTCACCTCGTGCTCGGCGCCGGCGGGTGCCGCACCGCCCGGGCCGGGCTCGCGACCGCCTCGGGCGCGGTGTGCGGCGTGGCGGCGACGGCGCCGCTAGCCTGGCCGTATGCCTGACAACCCCGCCTCGGTCTGCGCCGCGCGCGGCCTGATCTCCGAGCTCGTCGCGCACGGGGTGCGCGACGTCGTGCTGGCGCCCGGGTCGCGGTCCGCGCCCCTCGCCTACGCCGCCGCCGAGGCCGCGGAGGCCGGCCGGCTCACCCTGCACGTACGGATCGACGAGCGCACGGCGGGATTCCTCGCCCTGGGACTCTCCCGCGGCAGCGCGTTGACCAGGGACGGCGACCCCGCGGCGGATCGAGGCCACGAGGAGCCCGATCGCGGGTCACCGGACCAGGCGGGGGCGCCGACCGGGTTCCTCACACCCCTCGTCGGGCACCCCGTCGCCGTGATCACCACGTCCGGGACCGCCGTCGCCAACCTGCACCCGGCCGTGCTCGAGGCGCACCACACCGGCGTCCCACTGATCCTGCTCACCGCCGACCGCCCGCACGAACTGCGCGGCACGGGCGCGTCGCAGACCACCCACCAGCCCGGCATCTTCGCCGGGGCCGTGCGGTACGAGGCCGACGTCCCCGCGCCGTCGGGCACGGACCTCGCGACCCGCGCGACGGAGACGCGCGACCTCGCCGCCCTCGCGGCCCGGGCCGCCTCCGCCGCCCTCGGCCTGCGCGACGGCACGCCCGGCCCGGTTCACCTGAACCTCTCCTACCGCGACCCCCTCCACCCCGCCGCGCCTCCGCCGGACCCCGAGCTCGCCGCGACCACCCCCGCGCCCGACGCCGCCGTTTCCACCACCGCACCCCGTGCCGAGGCCGAACCCCGCCATCCGGCCGCCCCGGACGGCTCCGGCGGCGCAGCCGAACCCGGTTCCGACCCCGTGGCCCCGGAACCGGGCCGGCCGTCCGCCGGCCTCCGCCAGGACCCGGGCGTGAGCCGGCCCGTGACCGTCGTCGTCCCCGGCACCGTCCGGCACCTCGCCTCCCCGGCACTCCCCGGGCATCCCGGCCGCACCGTGGTCGTCGCCGGTGACGGCGCCGGGCCCGCGGCCCGGCGGCTCGCCGAGGCCCAGGGCTGGCCGCTGCTGGCCGAACCGTCGTCGGGCGCCTGCGGGGGAGCGAACGCGATCCCCGCGTACCGCCTGGTGCTCGGCGAGGACGGACTCGCCGGGGAGATCCAGCAGGCCGTCGTGCTCGGCCGCCCCACGCTCTCCCGCCCCGTGCAACGCATGCTGTCCCGGCCCGACGTCGTCGTCACCGTCGTCGCACCCGGCGGCCTGCCCTGGCCCGACGCCGCCCGCAACGCCGCCCAGGTGGTGCCGGGCCTCGCCCCGGAATGGTACGAGCCGCGGGACGAGGCGGACGGCGACTGGCTGCGGCGCTGGCAGGCAGCCGGCCGCGCCGCAGCCACGGTGATCGACGAGGTGACCCGCGACGACGCGGTCGCCGACGGCCCGACGGCGCTGTCCGTCGCCCGCGCCGTCGCCACGGTCCTCGGGGACGACGACGTGCTCGTCGTCGGCTCGTCGAATCCGGTGCGCGACCTCGACCTCGTGCTCGGCACGGACGACCTCGGCAGCGTCCCCGCCGTGATCGCCAACCGCGGGCTCGCCGGGATCGACGGCAGCGTCTCGACCGCGACCGGGGTGGCGCTCGCCGCCGCGCGCGCGGGCCGGCGCACCCGCGCGCTGCTGGGCGACCTGACGCTCCTGCACGACGTCGGCGGCCTGCTGCGCGGCCCCGGCGAGCCCGCCGTCGACCTGGAGATCGTCGTGGTGAACGACGACGGCGGATCGATCTTCGCCACCCTCGAGCACGGCGAGCTGGCGGCGACGTCGGACGCGGCGGGCGCCCGGTTCGAGCGGGTGTTCGGCACGCCGCACGGCGCGAATCTCGCGCAGCTCTGCGCGGGCTACGGCGTCGACCACCAGCTCGTGAAGGACGTGCCCAGCCTGCGGCACGCGCTCCAGGCACCCAGCCGTGGCGTGCAGGTCATCGAGGTGCAGGTGCCGCGCGCCGCGCGCCACGCCGAGGCACGAGACCTGGCCCACCGCGTGGCCGACGTCGTCCGCGGCGTCGTGTGACCACCGCCGCGCGCAGGGAACTCACAGGCACGGTCAAGGGTCGCTTGAGAGAACGGGTGTGTAGTGGTTCACGGATGAAGGAGGGCACCGTGAACACCGAGCAGAACCCCACCACCCCGCAGGGCCAGGAGCCGGAGGCAGCCGACGCCGTCGCGCCGCACCGGCCGGAGCAGCCGGAGACTCCCGCCCCGACCCCCGCCGCGGAGGCTCGGGCGGCGCAGGTCCCGGCCGCCGGGGCGCCGACGACGCAACTGCCGGCCACTCCCGCCCCGGGCGGGCCCGCGCCCGTGGCACACGCACCGGCGCCGACCCCGGACGTGACCGGCGGAGCCGAGGTCACGCCCGCGGCGCACGCGCCGGCCGGCTTCGGACCGCAGGCGACACACTCGTCCGGCGACGGTCCGTCGTCGGACATCGGGACGGCGTTCGGCAACCCCTACGCCGCCCCGGCGAGCGCGACGACGCCGCCCCGCAAGGACCGCCGCTGGGTCCCCGTGGTGAGCGCCGCGGCGGTGGCCGCGCTCCTCGCGAGCGCGGGCACGGCGGGCGCGATCGCGCTGCTGGACGACGACACGCAGTCGGCGTCGCTGGCGGACGTCGGCCGGTCGGAGCAGCAGGCGGTGCCGGTCTCGTCGAACGGTGACGCCCCCGACTGGCAGGCCGTCACGGCCGCGGTCTCGGAATCGGTGGTGTCGATCCAGGTGGCCACGCAGCAGGGTGAGGGCGAGGGCTCCGGCGTGATCATCGACTCCGACGGCCACATCCTCACCAACAACCATGTCGTCTCGGGTGCCGAGCAGGTCCAGGTCACCCTCGCCGACGGGCGCCTCTTCGAGGCGGACGTCGTGGGCACGGACCCGACGACGGACCTCGCCGTCGTGCAGCTCACGGACGCCCCGGACGACCTGTCCCCCGCGACGCTCGGCGACTCGAACGCGGTCGACGTGGGGGACCCCGTGATGGCGGTCGGCAACCCGCTGGGCCTCGCGGGCACCGCCACGACGGGGATCGTCTCGGCGCTCGACCGCCCGGTGTCGGCGTCGTCGCGCTCCGGGGGCGACGTCGTGGTCACGAACGCCGTGCAGACCGACGCCGCCGTGAACCCGGGGAACTCGGGCGGCCCGCTGTTCAACGCCTCGGGCGAGGTCATCGGGATCAACTCGTCCATCCTGACGCTGTCGAGCGCGACGCAGCAGTCCGGATCGATCGGTCTCGGGTTCGCGATCCCGTCGAACCTGGCGTCCAGCGTCAGCGAGCAGCTGATCGACGACGGCTCGGCCGACCACGCGTTCCTCGGGGTGTCCCTCTCGGACGGCACGGCGACGGCCGACGGCGTGACCCGCCTCGGCGCGCAGGTCGAGCAGGTCGTGGCGGGTTCGCCGGCCGAGGAGGCCGGGCTCGAGCCGGGGGACGTGATCGTCGCGATCGGCGACGACCCGGTCAACGGCTCCGAGTCGCTCACCGCCTTCGTGCGGGAGCACGCCGTCGGCGAGGAGGTCACCCTGACCGTGGTGCGCGACGGCGAGACGCGGCAGGTGAACACGAGCCTCGCCATGCGCGACGACGAGGAGCTCGCCCAGGAGCAGCAGGGACAGGGCCAGCAGGGTCTGCCCGGACAGGGGGAGTCGGGTGACTCCGGCTCGAACGGCTCCGACCCGACCGACCCGGGCAACATCCCGGACTGGCTGCAGGAGCTGTTCGGGAACTGAGCCGTCCTGTCGACGGTCGCCGGAGCGCCGAACCGCAGCCCCGTCGGGTTGCGGTTCGGCCGCGGCTGTCGGCCCTGTGCCGGCCTGCTGTGTCGGCTCCGTGAGTGCCGGCCCTGTGGCCGACTCCGCGCGCGCGGGCTCTTCAGGATGCCGCGGAAGACGCTCAACGGGTCGCAAAGGGGCAAAAGTGTCTTTAGGGAATTACCACTAACGCGCATAGTAAATAGCCCGATCGAGTACTACCTTGAGGCGCGTGATTGGGACCTATGACGTTGTGCGGACGCGCGGCCGATCAGATGCTGCCCATGACATTCTCGGCGAACTGCCCGAATGGTTCGGGCTCGAGAAGTTCACCGACGAATATGAGGAAGCCGCCCGGAAGTTTCCCAACTATCTCGCCGTGAACACCCGCTTCACGGGCGACGCGGGGCCCGGCGAGGGCGTCGTCGACGGCACGCGGGTACCCATCGACGACGTGACGGGCATCCTTCTCCTCGACCCGCGGTACGACAGCACGGCCGAGGTCCACCTGCTCGCCGTGCGGCGCAAGCTGCACCGCACGGGAATCGGGCGGGCCCTCCTGCGGCGTGCCGAGGACGACATGCGTGCCCGCGGCGTGCGCCTCCTCACGGTCAAGACCTTCGGACCGTCCAGCCCGGACCCGGGATACGAGCAGACGCGGGCCTTCTACGAGGCGGTCGGATTCCTCCCGGTCGAGGAATTCCCCGACATGTGGGTCGAGAATCCTTGTCTGCTGATGGCCAAGGTGCTCTGAGCCCGCCGTCGCCGCCCGTCGCCGTCAGGTCGTCGCCGCCAGCGGCCCCGCGTCGAGCTGCGCCCCCGTGGCGCTGACCACGCCGAACATGCTGCTTTCCAGGTAGGCGATGAGCTCCTCCGCCGGGATGTCGGTGTTGAGGCCGCCGTCGACCAGCGCCTGCTCGGCCAGCGCCACCCACGACCGCAGCGCCATGCGCAGCATGGGCGTGTCCTCGACACCCATCTCGGTGACGGCGACGACGGCGCGCTCGGTCTGCTCGCGTCGCGCGCTCTCGATGAGCTCCCGCACCTCCTCGTCACCGCTCGCCGCGCCCCGCACCAGGGAGTAGAACGTCGGCCCGTGCTCGCGGACGTAGTTCACCAGCCGTTCGAGCGTGTCGTGCAGGCGGTCGAGCGGGGGGAGGTCCGGCCTGGGCTCGCTCGCGTGCAGCATCGAGTCGCGGGCCCGCAGCACGATCTCGTGGTGCAGCCCGTTCTTCGAGCCGAAGTAGTAGTACACGAGGCCCGTCGAGACGTCGGCTTCGGCGGCGATCTCCTCGACGGTGACCTCGGAGAGCGGGCGGTTGGCCAGGGTGGCCACTCCGAGGGCCACGAGCTGGTCCCTGCGTTCCTCCGGGCGGAGACGGGTTCTGCGGCTGGTTGCCATGTCGTGAGCATATCTACCCACCTGGGCGATGCCTGGGTGAATCGTCCGGGGTTCGGGCTGCTCGCACCAGGTACCGGGCCGTTGTCGGGGCGTGGGGGTCCGGTTACCACGTCGAGACAATTGACTGTCACTCAGTAGTCCGCTACGGTCGCGCTCGACGACGAAGGAGTCGCCTCGATCTGTGTCCAAAGGGGAATCACATGAAGCTCAGCAACCTGACGAAGACGCGCAAGGGGCGCGTCGCGCTCGCCGCCGTCCCGGTGGCGGCGGCGGCCAGCCTGCTCCTCGGTGGCGTGGCACAGGGTGCGGTCCCGGTTTCGTTCGCCATCGCCGGCGGTGAGTTCAAGATCGCGGCCGACCGGCTCGAGGGCGTCGGGTTCTCGCAGTACGCCGGGCAGGCGACGGCCGCCGACGGCACGCATCACCCCGCCGCCATCGCGAACATCAAGGACGCCAAGCTCTACAACCTCTGCCAGACCGTCGTGCAGGAGACCGCTCTCGGCAAGGTCGGCCTCAAGATCACGGCCGGCGACGGCGAGGAGCCGGCCAAGGCGACCGACCTTCAGATCGGCATGACGGACCTCTCCGGTACGGCGACCTTCCGCGATATCCGTATCGGCGTGGACGCGTCGAAGGTCAACACCACGAGCAAGGGTGACCAGGGCGACTTCGCCATGGACTCCGACTCCATCGACATCGACGGCCTGCAGCAGGTGTCGTGGAGCACGCAGGCCGCGGTGTTCCAGCTGACCGATCTGAAGCTCCAGCTCACGGACGGCGAGGAGTGCTTCTGAACCCGGGGGACGGTCAGGCCGGTGCCGCCCGCCCCGGGCTGAGGGGCAGGCTGGACGCCGCGCGACGCGCGTTCGGCCCGTGGCGCAGACAGCGCCCGTTCGTCGGCGGCGTGCTCGTGATCCTGGCCGGCCTGGAACTCCTGCTCTCCGGCCCGATCGATCTGGGCGGGCTCGCCGACACGTTCGGTATCGGCGGCGTGCCCGACCTGACGCTCGGGGTCGGCATCGAGGGCTTCCAGGCGACCGTCCTGCCCATCGCCCTGATCCTGCTGGGCGTGCTGTCCGTGCTGCAGCCCGTCCACCGCGTCTTCTACGGCGTCATCATCCTCGCCATCTCGGTGTACACCCTGTCAGGGGTGAACCTCGGCGGCTGGGTGGTCGGCTTCCTGCTCGGCGCGATCGGGGGTGTCGTCGTCGTGTCGTGGTCGCCGGCGGACGCCGCGTCCGCGCAGGACCGGTCGGACGACGACGCGACGAGCACCGCCACGAGCGACGGCATCTTCGAGGTGTCCGACGGCGGTCCGCCCGGTGGCGCGGAGTCCGGTGGCGCGGCGCCTGGCGGCCCTCCCGGTGGCGGCGTGTCCGACGGTGCGCCGTCCGGTCGTGGTCAGTCCGGTGGCGCGGCCGCCGGCGACGGCCCGCAGGCGCCCGGCGGTCTCCACGTGGTCGACGGCGGCGGGAACAGCCTGCCCGCCAAGTCGGCGGCGGTCGCGCTGGCCGGTGCGCTCGTCCTGGGCGGCATGCAGCCGACGGCCCTGCGCACGGCGGAGGAGGACTGCTGGGACCCGATCTCCTGGATCCCCATCATCACGTGTGACGAGGAGGGCGGCGACGCCGACCCGTCCGAGTCGCCGTCGTCGTCCCCGAGCACCTCTCAGTCGGGCGACCCGGACGGCGGCGTCGTGGACGACGTGACGGACGGCGTCGGGGACGTCGTCGACGGTGTCACGGGCGGTTCCGGCGACGACTCGCCGGGCGGCGCGAAGGACGAGGGCTCCGGCGGGTCCGGGGACGGCGCGTCGTCCGACGAGTCGGACGCGGCGGCGGACGAGCTGTTCTCGACCGACGAGTCCGAGCGGGGCCTCTCGATCGGCTACGTCTGCGACGGCGAGAAGCGGAACGTCACCCTGCCCATGATCCCGGCCGGCGAGGACAACCGGAACACGTTCTCGCTGCCGGCGGACCTGCGCACCAAGGACCTCGAGATCAGCGGGATCCGGTCCATCGCGCTGGTCTCCGTTCCCGTGACGCACGAGGTGCAGCGCCGCGACGCGATCCGGATCGTCGCCGACCACGTGAAGGTCCCGGGCTTCTGGCTCAAGACCTACGCGTACGACGAGGGCACGGAGGCCGGGACCGAGACGGGCGCGGGTTACGTCTCCATGGACGGCAACGCGACCATGTACCTCTCGGGGATCAACCTCGGCTGTCCCGACTTCGAGGACATCGCCGACGAGCCGCCGCAGTCGATCATCGCGTGGCTGCTCGCCCTGTCGGGCGCGCAGATCGACTTCCTGGGTGCCACCTCCGACGTCCAGGTCTGGTCGAACTTCCGCGAGCAGGTGTGGGGCGACCCCCTCCACCCGATCGGCCGGGGCCCGGAGGCGGGCGACCCGTAGGCCGGCCCTCCGCCCGGCGCCGCACTGACCGGTGGGCGCCGGTGCCGGCGTGTGGTCGGGGGATTGCCGTGTGGTCGGTCAGGTGATTGCCCGACCACACGCCAAACACCCGACCACACGGAACCCCCCGACCACAGCACGCCGCACCATCCGCGCCGTCACCCGCGCGGCCGCGGGCCGGCGGCCGGTGTGATGTCCGTTGCACGGGGGTCGGACGGCGGCGGAACCGGCCTATTCTGGGGAACGATGACCATCACCGCACCTCCGCTCGCGCCGCCGCGCCTCATGGTTCGCACCTCGCGCGTCGACGACCTGCCGCACGACCTGACGGCGCTCGTCGACCTGCTGCCCGACGCCCGCCCGCTCGCCTGGGTGAAGCACGGTGACGGCGTCGTCGGCTGGGGCGAGGCGCTACGGTTCGAGACGTTCGGCCCCGGCCGGTTCGCCGATGCCGAGCACGCCTGGCACCAGGTGCTCGTCGGCGCCTCGGTGCACGACGACGTCGTCCTGCCCGGTACCGGGCCGATCGCGTTCGGGTCGTTCGCCTTCGACGACGTGGTCCCGGGCGACGAGGCCGAGGACCCCACCCGCGCGAGCGGGGCGCTGATCGTGCCCCGGGTCGTCGTCGGCCGCCGCGACGGCGTGTGCTGGACGACGACGATCGAGCTGCTGGGCGACCGCGCCGCCCCGGCTCCGGAGACGCTGCCCGACGCCTATCCCCGCACGCCGGTCACGGCGCCGGGCCGGGTCGTCTACGCCGACGGGTCGGTCGGCCCGGAGGACTGGAAGGGTGTCGTCGCCGAGGGCGTCGCGCGGATCACGGAGCGCGAACTCGACAAGGTGGTGCTGGCGCGCGACGTCGTCGCCACCGCCGAGCGCCCCGTGGACCCGCGCCACCTGCTCCGGCGCCTGGCCGAGGCGTACGAGGCGTGCTGGACGTTCAGCGTCGACGGGCTGGTCGGCGCGACGCCGGAGCTGCTCGTGCGCAGCGAGAAGGGCCTGGTCACGTCCCGCGTGCTGGCGGGCACGATCCCTCGCGCCGAGGGCCCCGACCACGAGGCGTCCGACGTGCTCACGGCCGCGCAGCTCGCCCGCTCGTCGAAGGACCTGGAGGAGCACCGGTACGCGGCGCACTCCGTGGCGGCCGCCCTGGAGCCGTTCTGCTCGTCGATGAACGTGCCGGACGGGCCGTTCGTGCTGCACCTGCCGAACGTCATGCACCTGGCCACGGATGTCACGGCGGTGCTCGACCTGTCCGCCGGAGCGCACGGCGGACACCCGGCCGGCCCGTACGACGGGCGCGATGCCGGGCACGGGCGGTGGAACACCGAGGCCGGCGGCGGGCCTGACGCGACCGCACCACGACCGCCGTCGTCCCTCTCGCTCGCCGCCGCCCTGCATCCGAGCGCCGCCGTGTGCGGCACGCCGACCGAGGCGGCCCGCGCCCTGATCCGCGAGATCGAGGGCATGGACCGGGCGCGGTACGCGGGGCCGGTGGGCTGGGTCGGTGCCGACGGCGACGGCGAGTGGGGCATCGCGCTGCGCTCGGCCGAGATCTCCGAGCGGAATCCGCGCCACGTGCGCCTCTTCGCGGGCTGCGGGATCGTGGCGGCGTCGGACCCGGTGGCGGAGCTGGCCGAGTCGGAGGCCAAGCTGGAGCCGATGCGCTACGCGCTGGCCGAGGACTGAAGCGGCCGTCCCGCGACGGCGATATCCCCGCGACGGGCGTGGGACGATGACCCCATGTCTCGCGCCAGCCTGGAGAAGCAGCCTGCCGAAGTCGCGTCGATGTTCGACGGCATCGCCAAGCGCTACGACCTCACCAACGACCTGATCTCGCTGGGGCAGGACCGCCGCTGGCGGAAGCTGGTGCGCGAGGCGGTCGGGGCGAAGCCGGGAGACCGGGTCCTGGACCTCGCCGCCGGGACGGGCACGTCCAGCGAGCCGTTCGACGCCGACGGCGCGCTCGTGGTGCCGTCCGACTTCAGCCTCGGCATGCTCCGGGTCGGCAAGGAGCGGCGCCCGGACCTGCCGTTCGTGGCGGGCGACGCGACGCGCCTGCCGTTCGCGGACGAATCCTTCGACGCGGTGACGATCAGCTTCGGCCTGCGGAACGTCGTGGACACCTCGGCGGCACTGCGCGAGATGCTGCGGGTGACGCGGCCCGGCGGGCGCGTGGTGATCTGCGAGTTCTCCACGCCCACCTGGATGCCGTTCCGGGTGCTGTACCAGGAGTACCTGATGCGGGCCCTGCCCGTGGTCGCCGGGGCGGTCACGCGCGACAAGGGGTCCTACGACTACCTCGCGGAGTCGATCCGCTCCTGGCCCGACCAGGTCGCCCTGGCCCGCCTGATGCTCGACGCGGGCTGGAAGCCGGTCCACTACCGCAACGCGAGCGGCGGGGTCGTCGCCCTCCACCGAGGCACCCGCCCGGCCTGACGCCCCCCAACCACGGCGTCCGGCGAGGGCCGCCCCGGAGTACGCCGCGGCCACGCCGGTGTGCGTGCCGGGAGCTCTCCCACCACGCACGACGGATGGTCGACGACGGGCGACCCTCGGGCGTGACGCGGATCACCGCCCGAAGTTAGGTTCGCCTTGCTACCCAATGTCCGTCTCGTGTGGCTAGGGTGGCGGTGTTGTGACAGGGTTCACAAGGACCTGTCATCACACCCAGCAGCGAGTTCACAATCGGGGGTGAGCACGTGAAGCGACGCGACGACGACGCTGATGTCATCGTGGTGGGCGCCGGCCCGGCCGGCTCGTCCACCGCGCACTGGTGCGCGTCCGCGGGCCTCGACGTGCTGCTGCTCGAGAAGGCCGAGTTCCCCCGCGACAAGATCTGCGGCGACGGCCTCACGCCGCGCGCCGTCTCGGAACTGGTCCGCATGGGCGTCGACACCGACGAGCGCGACGGCTGGATCCGCAACCGCGGCCTCCGCGTGCACGCCACCGGCCGTTCCTGGGAGCTCGACTGGCCGGACCTCACCGCGTATCCCGGGTACGGGATGGCCCGCGCCCGCGTGACGCTGGACCAGACGCTCGCCCAGCACGCGCAGGCGAGCGGCGCCAAGCTTCTGACCAGTACCAAGGTGACGGGCGCCGTCACCGACGAGCGCACCGGCCGCATCACCGGCGTCAAAGCCCAGCCGCTGGACGGCCGTGGCCGCGCCGAGGGCCCGGAGCGTACGTTCCGGGCGCCCGTCGTCGTCGCGTCCGACGGCGTGAGCTCGCGCCTGGCGACCGGCGTCGGGCGGATGCGCCGCGACGACCGGCCCATGGGGACCGCGGTCCGCGCGTACTACACGACGCCGCGGCACGCCGACCCGTTCATGGAGTCCCACCTGGAGCTGTGGTCGGGCGAGCCCGGCCGCTCCGACCTGCTGCCCGGCTACGGCTGGGTGTTCCCGCTCGGCGACGGCACCGCGAACGTCGGCCTGGGCAGCGTGCACAGCACACCCGCTCGGCAGTCCCGGGCGGGTATCGACTACCGGGCGCTGCAGGACACCTGGCTCACCCACTCCGCTCCCGAGGGCTGGGAGATCGGCCCCGAGGCGGCCACCGGCAAGGTCCGGGGCGCGGCGCTCCCCATGGGTTTCAACCGCGGCCCGCTGTACGCCGACGGCCTGCTGCTGGCGGGCGACGCCGCGGGCATGGTGTCCCCGTTCAACGGCGAGGGCATCGCCTACGGCCTGCAGGCCGGCCGGGTCGCCGCCGAGGCGATCGCCGCCGCCCGGCACAAGTCCACCGACGCCGCGCGCGAGGCCGCGCTGGCGACGTACGCCGACCGTATGCGGGCGGACCTCGGCGGTTACTACACCCTGGGCCGTTGGTTCGTGCGGCTCATCGAGCACCCGCAGGTCATGCGGGCCTGCGTGAAGTACGGGCTGCCGCGCAAGGTCGTGATGCAGTTCGTCCTCAAACTCTTGTCCGACTGCTACGAGCCGAGCGGCGGCGATTGGATCGACCGCACGATCGCCGGCTTGACGAAGGTGGTGCCACGCTCGTGAAGGAACTGTCGAGGGCAATCTGGAAGGCAGCAGCATGAATCCCTACCTGCCCATCCTGATTCTCATGGGGATCGGGGCGGTGCTCGCGCTGGGCGGTGTCGCCGCGAGCGCGGTCATCGGTCCCAAGCGCTACAACCGGGCCAAGCTCGACGCGTACGAGTGCGGCATCGAGCCGACGCCGAACGCCCTGGGCGGCGGCCGCCTGCCGATCAAGTACTACCTGGTGGCGATGACGTTCATCGTCTTCGACATCGAGGTGGTCTTCCTCTACCCGTGGGCGGTCGACTTCACCACCCTCGCCACGTTCGGACTGGTCGCGATGTTCACCTTCCTGGCGCTCATCACGGTCCCGTTCGTCTACGAGTGGCGGCGCGGCGGGTTCGACTGGGTATGACATTGACGAAGAGCGCAGCGAGGGCGTCTGCCGAGGCACGAGGCAGCCGCCCGGAGCAAGCACGAGGAAATGTCAGCCAGGGGCACTGAGAGGAGAGACATGGGTGTCGAGGAAGCGCCGTCGGGATTCCTCCTGACGACGATCGAGGACTTCGCCGGCTACATGCGCAAGGCGTCGATGTGGCCGGTGACGTTCGGCCTGGCGTGCTGCGCCATCGAGATGATGGCCGCGGGTGCGCCCCGTTACGACCTCTCGCGCTTCGGCATGGAGGTCTTCCGCGCGTCGCCGCGTCAGGCCGACCTGATGATCGTGGCCGGGCGCGTGAGCCAGAAGATGGCGCCGGTGGTGCGGCAGGTCTACGACCAGATGAGCGAGCCCAAGTGGGTGCTCTCCATGGGCGTGTGCGCGTCGTCGGGCGGCATGTTCAACAACTACGCGATCGTGCAGGGCGTGGACCACGTGGTGCCCGTCGACATCTACCTGCCCGGCTGTCCGCCGCGGCCGGAGATGCTGATCAACGCGATCCTCGCGCTGCACCACCAGGTCCAGAACGCCCCGCTGGGCGCGAACCGCGCCGAGGCGGCGCGGGCGGCCGAGGCCGCCGCCATGGAGGCCACGCCGACCTTCGAGCAGAAGGGGCTGCTGCGGTGAGCGACGAGAACGACCAGGCGACCCAGGACGACGCGACCCCGGACAAGGTGACCCCGGACAAGACGGCCCAGGACAAGGCCGCGCTGGACAAGGCGGCGCAAGGCAGGGCCATCCAGGACAAGGCGGCGCAGGGCGCGGGCCTGCCCGGCTCCGGTGCCGGCGGCCGGCCGAGCGATCTGGAGCGCGTCGGCTCGCACCTCGAGGTCGTGGAGGTGCGGCACGGCATGTTCGGCGCGCACGGCTCCGGGGACACGTCGGGATACGGCGGCCTCGTGCGGCCCGTGGCGCTGCCGGGCCCGTCGCCGCGCCCCTACGGGAGCTGGTTCGACCGCGTCGTCGACGTGCTGACCGAGGTCCTGCGTACCGGCGGCGTCGACCCGGACGCGGCGATCGAGAAGGTGGTCGTGGACCTGCACGGCGCCGACTCGGCCGAGGCGCCGCAGGCGGAGCTGACGCTCTACGTGGCGCGCGAGCACGTGGTCCCCGTGTGCCAGGCGCTGCGGGACGACCAGGATCTGCGGTTCGAGCTCTCCCTCGGCGTCTCCGGGGTCCACTACCCGCACGAGACCGGCCGCGAGCTGCACGCCGTCTACCACCTGGTGTCGGTGACGCACGGACGTCGCCTGCGCCTGGAGGTGACGGCCCCGGACGAGGACCCCCATATCCCGTCCACCACGTCCGTGTACCCCGCCAACGACTGGCACGAGCGCGAGACGTACGACTTCTTCGGCATCGTGTTCGACGACCATCCCGGCCTGGCGCGCATCGAGATGCCGGACGACTGGGAGGGCCACCCGCAGCGGAAGGACTACCCGCTGGGCGGCATCCCGGTCGAGTACAAGGGGGCCACGATTCCCCCGCCCGACACGAGGAGGGTCTACTCGTGACCGCGACAGCAGAACACCCCGCCGGATCGGCCGGCGCGTCCGGCGGCCCGGCCCGCGCCACCCGGCCGATCGACGACGAGACCGCCCGCGCGATCCGCGGGTTCGAGGCCTACGGCGACGGCGACTGGGACGAGATCACCCGCGAGGCCATCGGCGAGGAGCGCATCGTCGTCAACATGGGCCCGCAGCACCCGTCGACGCACGGCGTGCTCCGCCTCATGCTGGAGATCGACGGCGAGACGGTGACCGAGGCCCGCGCCGGCATCGGCTACCTGCACACCGGCATCGAGAAGAACATGGAGTTCCGCACCTGGACGCAGGGGCCCACGTTCTGCACCCGGATGGACTACGTGGCGCCGTTCTTCCAGGAAGTGGCGTTCTGCCTGGCCACCGAGCGGCTGCTGGGCATCACGGACGACGTGCCGGAGCGCGCCTCGGTGATCCGCGTGCTGATGATGGAGCTCAACCGGATCAGCTCGCACCTGATCGCGATCGGCACCGGCGGTAACGAGATGGGCGCCACCACGGTGATGACCATCGCGTTCACCGCCCGCGAGGAGATCCTGCGGTTGTTCGAGGCGGTCACCGGCCTGCGCATGAACCACGCGTACATCCGGCCGGGCGGCGTGGCGGTCGACGTGCCGGAGGGCTTCACCGACCAGGCGCGCGAAGCCCTGAAGAAGGTCCGCGGCTACCTCAAGGACCTCGGCGACCTGATGCTGGCGAACCCGATCTTCAAGTCCCGCCTGACCGACGTCGGCGTGCTGAACCTGGCCGGATGCATGGCGCTCGGCGTGACGGGGCCGGTGCTGCGGTCCACGGGCCTGCCGTACGACGTGCGCAAGTCCGCCCCGTACTGCGGGTACGAGACCTACGACTTCGACGTGCCGGTCTCGAAGAACGCCGACAGCTACGACCGCGTCGTGCTGCGGCTCGAGGAGTGCTACCAGTCCCTCGGGATCGCCGAGCAGGCGATGTCCCGGCTCGACGCGAGCGAGGGCGAGCCGGTGATGGTGGCGGACAAGAAGATCGCCTGGCCGGCCCAGCTCGCCATCGGGAGCGACGGCCAGGGTAACTCGCTGGAGCACATCCGTAAGATCATGGGCACCTCGATGGAGTCCCTGATCCACCACTTCAAGCTGGTCACGGAGGGCTTCCCGGTACCGGCAGGGCAGGCGTGGCAGACCGTCGAGCACCCGCGCGGCGAGCTCGGCGTGCACGCCGTGTCCGACGGCGGCACGCGCCCCTACCGCGCGCACTTCCGTGACCCCTCGTTCAACAACCTCCAGGCCGTGTCGGTGATGTGCGAGGGCGGCCAGGTGGCCGACGTCGTCGTCGCCGTCGCGTCCCTGGACCCCGTGCTGGGAGGTGTGGACCGATGACGGCCGAACCGGTGGAGACCAGGGCGTCCTACGACGGCGAGACCCTGGCGTCCCTGCGAGCCGACGCCGCCGAGATCATGGCGCGCTACCCGGATCCGCGCTCGGGCCTGCTGCCGATGCTGCACCTCGTGCAGTCGGTGGACGGGTACGTGAGCCGGGACGGGATCCTGTTCTGCGCCGAGCAGCTCGGGATCACCGCCGCCGAGGTGAGCGCCGTCGCGACGTTCTACACGCAGTACAAGCGCAAGCCGAACGGGAAGTACACCGTCGGCGTGTGCACCAACACCCTGTGCGCGGTGATGGGCGGCGACGCGATCTTCGACGAGCTCAGCGAGCGCCTCGGCGTCGGGCACGACGAGACGACCGAGGACGGCGCGATCACCCTGGAGCGGGTGGAGTGCAACGCGGCCTGCGACTACGCGCCGGTGATGATGGTCAACTGGGAGTTCTTCGACAACCAGACCCCGGAGTCCGCCGCGGAGGTCACCGAACGGTTGCGGGCGGGCGAGGACGTGGCGCCGACCCGCGGCGCGGACAGTGTCTGCTCGTTCAAGGAGATGAGCCGGATCCTCGCCGGGTTCCCCGACGGCCGGGCCCACGAGGGCGTGGGCGCGGGCGAGCCGTCGCTCGCCGGGCTGCGGATCGCCCGCGAGCAGGGCCTGCAGGAGCCGGGTGGCCCCGAGGCCCCGGAGGATGGGAGGAGCCGTCCCCGTCCGGGCGAGCCGGGTTCGAGCGCCGAGCGCAAGCCCGCGACGCCGGCCGACACCGAGCTCGGCAAGGACAAGAAGCCCGGGGAGGAGGCGCGATGACTGATCTCGTTCCCGTCCTCACCGACACCTGGGACTCGCCGCGGTCGTGGCGGCTGTCCACGTACGAGAAGCACGGCGGGTACGCCGGGCTCAAGAAGGCGCTGCGGATGTCGCCGGGCGACCTGGTGCAGGCCGTGAAGGACTCCGGCCTGCGTGGTCGTGGCGGCGCGGGGTTCCCCGCCGGCATGAAGTGGGGATTCCTGCCCCCCGACGACGGCGGCCCGCGGTACCTGGTCGTGAACGCGGACGAGTCCGAGCCGGGCACCTGCAAGGACATCCCGCTGATGATGGCGAGCCCGCAGCACCTGATCGAGGGCGTGATCATCACGTCGTACGCGATCGGCTGCAACCACGCCTTCATCTACGTGCGTGGCGAGGTGCTGCACGTGTACCGGCGGCTGCTGGAGGCCGTGGCCGAGGCCCGGCGGGTCGGGTATCTCGGCACGGACATCCTGGGCTCCGGCTTCGACCTGGAGGTCACGGTGCACGCGGGCGCGGGCGCCTACATCTGCGGCGAGGAGACGGCGCTGCTGGACTCGCTCGAGGGACTGCGCGGCCAGCCGCGGCTCAAGCCGCCGTTCCCCGCGGTGGCGGGCCTGTACGCGCGGCCGACCGTGGTGAACAACGTGGAGACCGTGGCGAGCGTGCCGGGGATCGTGGCGAACGGCGTCGACTGGTTCACCGGCATGGGCACGGAGAAGTCGACGGGCCACGGCCTGTTCTCCCTGTCGGGGCACGTCACGCGGCCCGGGCAGTACGAGGCCCCGCTCGGTATCACGCTGCGCGAGCTGCTCGAGCAGGCCGGCGGGATGCGCGGCGGGAAGCCGCTGAAGTTCTGGACGCCGGGCGGTTCGTCGACGCCGCTGTTCACGGCTGAGCACCTGGACACGCCGCTCGACTACGAGTCGGTGGGGGCGGCCGGGTCGATGCTCGGCACGCGCGCGCTGCAGCTCTTCGACGACACGGTGTGCGTGGTCCGGGCGGTGAGCCGGTGGACCGACTTCTACGCGCACGAGTCGTGCGGCAAGTGCACGCCGTGCCGCGAGGGCACCTACTGGCTCAAGCAGATCCTGCACCGGATCGAGGAGGGGCAGGGCCAGGACCAGGACATCGACCTGCTGCTCGACCTCTGCGACAACATCCTCGGCCGGTCGTTCTGCGCGCTGGGCGACGGCGCCACCTCGCCGATCACGTCGAGCATCCAGTACTTCCGGGAGGAGTACCAGGCGCACATCGACGGGCACGGCTGCCCGTTCGACCCGTCGGCGTCGGCCCTGTTCCCGTACACCCCGAAGACGCGAACGCCGGGCGCCCTCGCGGGCGCCGGCGCGGGAGGTCACTGATGACCGTCACCACATCGAAGCCCGAGGGCGAGGTGGCCGAGCCGAAGATGGTGACCTTCACCATCGACGGGATCGAGGCGCAGGTGCCCGAGGGCACGTTGATCATCCGGGCGGCGGAGCAGCTGGGGATCGAGATCCCACGGTTCTGCGACCACCCGCTGCTCGCGCCCGCGGGCGCGTGCCGGCAGTGCCTCGTGGAGGTCGCGATGCCGGACCGCGAGGGCAACGTGCGGCCCATGCCCAAGCCGCAGGCGTCGTGCACCATGACGGTCACGCCCGGCATGGTGGTCAAGACCCAGGTCACGTCGCCGGTCGCGGACAAGGCGCAGCAGGGGGTCATGGAGCTGCTGCTCATGAACCACCCGCTGGACTGCCCGGTGTGCGACAAGGGCGGCGAGTGCCCCCTGCAGAACCAGGCGATGACCAACGGCCGGGCCGACAGCCGGTTCGAGGATGTCAAGCGCACCTTCCCCAAGCCGGTGCCGCTGAGCGCGCAGATCCTGCTGGACCGGGAGCGCTGCGTGCTCTGCCAGCGCTGCACGCGGTTCAGCGACGAGATCGCGGGGGACGCCTTCATCGCCTTGCAGATGCGCGGGGCGAAGCAGCAGATCGGCCGCTTCGACGAGAAGATCCTCGGCTTCGAGTCCCCGGGCTGCGGCTGCGGCGGCGCGGAGCACGACGAGTCGGCGGCGCCGTCCGGCCCGGCCGCCGTCGCGGATTCCCAGGCCCGGGACAACGCCGTGGTCGGGGCCGACGCCGACGCGGCGAAGGGGAGTGCGGAGACCGACGTCAGCGGGCAGGGGTTCTCCTCGTACTTCTCCGGCAACACCGTGCAGATCTGCCCGGTGGGGGCGCTGACCGGGTCCTCGTACCGGTTCCGGTCGCGGCCGTTCGACCTGGTGAGCACGCCGAGCATCGCGGAGCACGACTCCTGCGGGTCTGCGATCCGCATCGACCACCGCCGCGGCCAGGTGCTGCGCCGCCTGTCCGGCGAGGACCCGGTGGTCAACGAGGAGTGGATCACCGACAAGGACCGGTTCGCGTTCACCTGGCAGTCCGCGCCGGATCGCCTGACGACGCCCCTGGTGCGGGACCGCGACGCGGACGGCGGTCGCGGCGAGCTGCGGCCGGCGTCGTGGGCGGAGGCCCTCGAGATCGCCGCGCGGGGTCTCGCCGAGGCGCGCGACACCGGCGGCGTCGGGGTGTTGCCCGGCGGCCGGCTCACCGTCGAGGACGCCTACGCCTGGTCGCGGTTCGCGCGACAGGTGCTCGGCACGAACGACATCGACCAGCGGGCCCGCGCCCACTCCGCCGAGGAGGCCGCGTTCCTGGCCCACGCCGTGGCCGGGACCGGTGTCGGCGTCACGTTCTCCGACCTCGAGAAGGCGCCCGCGGTCCTGCTCGTCGGCCTCGAGGCCGAGGAAGAGGCGGGTGTCACGTTCCTGCGGCTCCGCAAGGGTGTCGCGAGCAACGGCACCCGGGTGTTCGGCGTCGCGCCGTACGCCTCGCGCGGCTTGACGAAGCTGTCCGGCACGCTGCTCCCTGCCGTTCCGGGCGCGGAGGCCGGCGTGCTGGCGTCGCTCCGCGACGCGGCCGGTTCCGCAGCGACGGCGGACGGTACGACGACGCCGACCACGACGCCGACCACGACGACGGACGGCGCGGCGACGGCAGGCGACCTGACCGCGGCCGCGAGCGCCCTGCGCTCCGCCGGCGCCGTCATCCTGGTCGGCGAGCGCCTCGCCGCCGCACCCGGCGCCTACGCGGCCGCGCTCGCACTGGCCGAGGCCACCGGCGCGCGGCTCGCCTGGATCCCCCGCCGCGCCGGCGAGCGGGGCGGGGTCGAGGCCGGCCTGCTGCCGAACCTGCTGCCGGGTGGTCGTCCCGTGACGGACGCGGAGGCCCGTTCCGAGGTCGCCGAGGTCTGGGGGCTGAGCACCGACGCCGAGGACGGCGCGACGGCGGCGGACGCCGACGGTACGACGACGGAGTCCGGCGGCATCGTCACGGCTCGGGGCGTCTCGCGGATCCCCGCGGCCCCCGGCCTCGACACGGCCGGCATCATCGACGCGCTCAGCGTCGGGCACCTGTCGGGTGCACTCGTCGGCGGCGTCGAACTGGCGGATCTGCCGGATCCCGAGCACGCGCGCAAGGCGCTGGCCGCAGCCGGATTCGTCGTGTCGCTGGAGGTGCGGCGGTCGGAGGTGACCGAGCTGGCGGACGTCGTCCTGCCGGTCGCCCCGCCCGTGGAGCGCGCCGGCTCCTACTGGAACTGGGAGGGCCGCGTGCGGTCTTTCGGCGCCGCGCTCGACTCGCCGGCGCTGCCCGACCACCGTGCGCTGCACGCGCTCGCCACCCAGATGGGCAGCGACCTGGGCGCGGGGACCTCGGCAGAGGCGCACCTGGCGGTCGCCGCGCTCGGCGCCTGGTCGGGTGCGCGGGCCGGGGCCCCCGCAGGCGCGTCGTCGGCGTCCGACGACGGATCCGCCACGGCGGGCCGCGAGGCGCGGGCGTTCGCGGCTCCCGAGCCCGGCGCGCCGGCGAAGGTGGCCGGTGCCGACGGCACGGCCGTTCTCGCGTCGTGGCGCATGCTGCTCGACGACGCGCGCGGGCAGGACGGCGAGCGCCACCTCGCGGGCACGGCCAAGCGGCCGGTCGCCCGCGTCTCGGCGGCGACGGCCTCCGGCCTCGGCCTGAACGACGGCGGGAGCGCCGAGGTCAGCACCGGCCGCGGGGCGATCACGCTGCCGGTGGTGGTCACGGGGGACATGGTCGACGGCGTCGTGTGGGTCCCGCTCGCGAGCACGGGCAGCCGGGTGCACGACGCGCTCGGCGCGACGCCGGGCGACGTCGTACAGGTTCGGCCGCTCGGGAAGGAAGAGTCATGAACGGGGTGATCCTCGCGGCCGCCGAGGGCGGCGTGGCCGCCGACTTCTCGGCCGAGCCGATCCTCGCGTCGGTGGTCAAGGCGGTGCTGATCGTCGTCTTCCTGCTGACGTCGGTGCTGTTCGCGATCTGGTTCGAGCGCAAGGTCGTGGCGAAGATGCAGCTGCGGCCCGGCCCGAACTGGCACGGCCCCAAGGGCATGCTGCAGTCGCTCGCCGACGCGATGAAGCTGCTGCTCAAGGAGGACGTCAACGTCACGCGGGCGGACCGGGTGGTCTACCTGCTGGCGCCGATGCTCTCGGTGTCGGCCGCGCTGCTGGTGTTCGCGGTGATCCCGTTCGGGCCGAGCGTGACCATCCCGTTCACGGACTTCTCCACACCGGCGCAGCTCACCGACTTCCCGGTGGCGGTGCTCTACATCCTCGCGGCGGCGAGCGTCGGCGTGTACGGCATCGTGCTCGGCGGCTGGTCGTCGGGGTCGACGTACCCGCTGCTCGGCGCGGTGCGCTCGACGGCGCAGGTGATCAGCTACGAGCTCGCCATGGGGCTGAGCCTGGTCAGCGTGTTCATCATGGCGGGGTCGATGTCGACGTCGCAGATCGTGAACAGCCAGACGCAGGTGTGGTGGTTCATCCCGCTGGCCCCGGCGTTCGTGGTCTACATCATCTCGATGGTGGGCGAGACCAACCGGCTCCCGTTCGACCTGCCCGAGGCCGAGGGCGAGCTCGTGTCCGGCTACATGACCGAGTACTCGTCGATGAAGTTCGCCTGGTTCTTCCTCGCCGAGTACATCAACATGCTCAACGTCTCGGCCGTGGCGGTGACGCTCTTCTTCGGCGGCTGGCGCGCACCCGTGCCGGACGGGTTCCTGGGCGACGCCCTGAACACGGGCTGGCTGCCCATCGTCTGGTTCGTGGTCAAGGTCTGGGCCGTGATGTTCTTCTTCGTGTGGGTGCGCGGCACGCTGCTGCGCCTGCGCTACGACCAGTTCATGGTGCTCGGCTGGAAGATGCTCATCCCGGTCGCCCTCGGCTGGGTGGTGGTGCTGGGTGGCGTGCAGTGGGCGCTCACCATCGCCGAGCTGCCGCGCTCCACGTTCTTCTACCTCGCCGCCGGCGTGGTCGTCCTCGTGCTGATCCCGATGCTGTTCTGGCCGGAGAAACGCCGCAAGGCGGAACCGGCCGAGCCCGAGACCATCGACGCCTTCGCCGACGGGTACCCGGTGCCACCCCTGCCGGGTCAGAAGCTTCCCGCCTCCGAGCGGTTCGGAAAGGAGGTCGCCGGCAGTGACCGATGACATGCACGACGAGACCGGCTACCAACCGCTACGTCCCCAGGCCAAGGGCCTGGGAGAGTTCCTCGCGCCCGTCGCGGGGTTCGGGGTCACGTTCGCCTCGATGTTCAAGCCGGTCGTGACCGAGGACTACCCGCGCAAGAAGGTCGCGCCGCAGGGCCGCTACCACGGCCGCCACCAGCTCAACCGGTACGCCGACGGGCTGGAGAAGTGCATCGGCTGCGAGCTGTGCGCCTGGGCCTGCCCGGCCGACGCGATCTACGTGGAGGGCGCGTCCAACGCGGACCTGCCCGAGAACGCGGACGCCGCACCGGGCACCCTTGCCGCCGACTCGCCGGACGGGGCGCACATGAGCCCCGGCGAGCGGTACGGACGCGTCTACCAGATCAACTACCTGCGCTGCATCTTCTGCGGGCTGTGCGTCGAGGCGTGCCCCACGCGGGCCCTGACGATGTCGAACGACTACGAGCTCGCCGGGAACTCGCGCGAGGGCATGATCTACGAGAAGCAGGACCTGCTGGCCCCGCTCAGCGAGGGCATGCTCGCCGCACCGCACCCCATGGTCGAGGGCACCACCGACACCGACTACTACCGGGGTGACGTCCTCGCCGCCACGCAGGCCCAGGTCGACTGGGTCCGCGAGCGGCGTCCCGACGACGAGACCCTGGACGCCGCCGAGGCCGTCGCCACCGGCAAGTTGCCCGCGCCGACGCTCCGGCAGCACGAGATGCGGCCCGACGCCGGGCCGGGCGAGGCGGAGAAGGCCGCCGGCGCGGCCGCCGTCGGCTCCGTGCGCGCTCCCGCGACCGGCGCCACCACGACCGCCGTCGGCTCCGTGCGGCACGAAGGGGCGGCACGATGACCCCCGACGAGATGGCCGGGATGACCACCTCCGGCGGCGAGGCGTTCCTCTTCTGGGTGCTCGCACCTCTCATGGTGCTCGCCGCGCTCGGACTGCTGTTCGTCCGGCGCGCCGTGCACGCCGCGCTGTGCGTCGTGTTCGTCATGGTGAGCCTCGCCATCATGTACATCGCCTCCTCGGCGCCGTTCCTCGGCGTCGTCCAGGTCGTCGTGTACACGGGCGCCGTCATGATGCTGTTCCTGTTCGTGCTGATGCTGGTCGGCGTCGACGCGTCCGACTCGCTCACCGAGACGATCCGCGGGCAGCGCTGGATCGGGCTGCTCCTCGGCCTCGGGCTGGCGATCGTGCTGATCGGCGTGGTCTCCCAGGCCACGTTCCGGGCCGGCGCGCCACCGACCGAGGACCAGGTCGCCAACCCGGTCGGCCTGGCCCGCATCCTGTTCGGGGACTACGTGCTCGCGATGGAGACCGTCGGCGTGCTGCTGGTCACCGCCGCGATGGGCGCCCTCATGCTGACCCACCGGCGCCGGCTGGAGCCGAAGCGGACGCAGCGGTACGTCGCCGAGCAGCGGGTCAAGGCGCTCGCCGAGGGCGGCACGCTCACGCCGCTGCCCGCCCCCGGCGTGTACGCGCAGTCCAACGCGATGGACACGCCGGCACTCGGGCCGGACGGCCGGCCGCTGGAGCACTCCGTCTCGCGGGTGCTGCGCATCCGCGGGCAGGAGAAGGCGGCTCCGGCGACGCTGGTGGAGACGTCGCCGGTGGCGACGTCGTCGTCGGTCGAGCAGACGGCGATCGAACCGGCCGGCGAGGTCTCGCCGGTCTGGGGAACCGGGCGCGACGGCGGGGAGGACTCCTGATGGACATCACCAACTACGTCGTCCTGGCGTGCATCCTCTTCGCGATCGGCGCGACGACGGTGCTGCTGCGCCGCAACGCCATCGTGGTCTTCATGGGCGTGGAGCTCATGCTCAACGCGACCAACCTCGCCTTCGTGACGTTCGCCCGGATCCACGGCGACCTCACGGGCCAGGTGCTCGCGTTCTTCGTCATGGTCGTGGCCGCCGCCGAGGTCGTGGTGGGCCTGGCGATCATCGTGACGATCTTCCGCACCCGGCGCTCGGCCTCGGTCGACGACGTCAACCTGCTCCATGGGTGAGGCGGAGGTGCAGCGGAGGGTGAGGGCCGAGGAACGAGGCACTCGCCCGCAGCGGAACCGACGACTCAACCATCTAGAGGCCTTCTGAGGGGGGACTGGGAAAGTGAACGACGTGATCGGGTACGCCCCCTGGCTGGTGGGCTTTCCCCTGATCGGCGCGGCGATCCTGCTGCTGGGCGGGCGCGCGCTGGACAAGTGGGGCCACTGGATCGGCGTGCTCGCCTCCAGCGCCTCGGCGGTGCTGGGGATCTGGCTGCTGTTCCGCATGATCGGCGCGGAGCCCGTCGAACGGGTCGCGGACCACCACCTGTCGACGTGGCTGTCCGCGGGCGGCCTGGACGTGGACCTCGGGCTGCGGCTGGACCCGCTGTCGATGACCTTCGTGATGCTCGTGACCTTCGTGGGCACGCTCATCCACTTCTACTCCGTGGAGTACATGGCGCACGACGCCCACCGGCGCCGCTTCTTCGCCTACCTGAACCTGTTCATCGCGGCGATGCTCGTGCTCGTGCTGGCCGACTCCTACCTGGTGCTGTTCGTCGGCTGGGAGGGCGTGGGCCTGGCCTCGTACCTGCTCATCGGGTTCTGGGACCACAAGCGTCCCAATGCGGTCGCCGCGAAGAAGGCGTTCGTGATGAACCGGGTCGGCGACATGGGGCTCATCGTCGCCATGGCGCTGCTGTTCGCGCACACCGGTGCGCTCGACTTCGGCACGCTGTTCGGCAGCGGCGCGGCGGGCGAGGGCATCGCCGCCGCGGCGGGCGTGAGCGCGCTCGACCAGGGCACCGCCACCGCCGTCGGCCTCGCCCTGCTGCTCGCCGCGTGCGGCAAGTCCGCGCAGTTCCCGCTGCAGGCGTGGCTCGGCGACGCGATGGCCGGCCCGACGCCGGTCTCCGCCCTCATCCACGCCGCCACAATGGTCACCGCCGGCGTCTACCTGCTGGTCCGCTCCGGGCCGATCCTCGACGCCGCACCCACCGCGCAGCTCGTCGTCGTGATCGTCGGCGCCGTGACCCTGATCTTCGGGGCGATCGTCGGCTGCGCCAAGGACGACATCAAGAAGGCGCTGGCCGCCTCCACGATGTCGCAGATCGGGTACATGATGCTGGCCGCCGGGCTGGGCCCGGTCGGGTACGCCTTCGCGATCTTCCACCTGCTCACGCACGGCTTCTTCAAGGCGGGCCTGTTCCTCGGCGCCGGCTCGGTGATGCACGGCATGAAGGACGAGGTGGACATGCGCGGCTTCGGCGCCCTGAGCCGCGTCATGCCGCTCACCGCCTGGTCGATGATCTTCGGCTGGCTCGCGATCCTTGGCATCCCGCCCTTCTCCGGCTTCTGGAGCAAGGACAAGATCATCGAGGCGGCCTTCGTCGGCGAGGGCTGGCAGCCCTGGGTCTTCGGCGGGGCCGCGCTGATCGGCGCCGGCGTGACCGCGTTCTACATGACCCGCCTCATGACCATGACGTTCTGGGGCCGGCCGCGCTGGACCGAGCCCGAGTACCACCCGCACGAGTCGCCGGCCCTCATGGTGTGGCCGCAGGTGATCCTTGCGGTCGGCTCCATCGCACTGGGCGGCGTGCTCGCCTTCGGCGACATCTTCAGCACCTGGCTGGAGCCCAGCGTGGGACACGCCGAGCACCACGAGCCGGTGCTGGCCGTCCCGGTGCTGATGGGCGCCACAATCGCCGTCGTCGTCCTCGGAGCACTGGTCGGGTACCTGATGTACCGGCGCGACGTGCCGGCCGAGGCGCCACGCGGGTCGTTCCTGACGCGTGCCGCACGACGCGACCTCTACCAGGACGCGGTCAACGAGGGCCTCGTCATGAAGCCCGGCCAGGGCGTCACGGCCGTGCTCGTCACCGCCGACGAGGGCGTGGTCGCGCGCGGTTGGGGCGCGCTCGCCGCGGGCGTCGCCGGGTTCGGCGCCTGGCTGCGCCGGGCGCAGACCGGGTACGTGCGCGCGTACGCCGCCTCCATGGCGGCGGGCGTGCTGATCATCGGCGTGGTGGTCGTGCTCGTCGCGACCGTCGGGCAGACGGCCGGAGCGTAAGGAGACATCGAGATGACCTTTCCCTGGCTGACCACGCTCGTGGTGTTCCCGCTGGTCGCCGCCGCGGCCGTGTGGCTGCCCGGCCTCGTGCGGACCCGGCGCGGCAGCGCCGGCGGCGCGGGCCTGGCCAAGACGACGGCGCTCGTCGCCGCGCTCGTCGAGGTGCTGCTGCTGATCGGCGCGTTCTTCGAGTTCGACACGGCGACCGCCGCCGAGTACCAGCTCGCCGAGACCTACCCGTGGATCCCGCAGATCGGCGCCTCCTACGCCCTCGGGGTGGACGGCGTGAGCCTCCTGCTGATCGCGCTCGCGGTCGTGCTGGTGCCGCTCGTGCTGGCCGCCGCCTGGCGCGAGCAGGGCGACGACGGGCTGCACCTGCGCCGGTACACGGCCCTCGTGCTGATCCTCGAGGCCCTCATGGTCGCCGTCTTCGCGGCGCGCGACGTGTTCCTCTTCTACGTGCTGTTCGAGGCCGTGCTCATCCCGGCGTACTTCCTCATCGGCGGGTTCGGACAGGGCCCGCAGCGCCGGCGGGCGGCCGTGAAGTTCCTGATGTTCTCGCTCGCGGGCGGGCTGATCATGCTGGCCGCGGTGATCGCGCTGTACTTCCAGGTGCCGGTGGACCCCGAGACGGGGCTGCGGCCCGGGGACGCGTTCCTCACCGCGAACCTCACCGGGCTCGAGCTCGACACGGTGGCCGGCAGGCTGATGTTCGCGGGCTTCTTCATCGCGTTCGCGATCAAGGCGCCGATGGTCCCGGTGCACTCGTGGCTGCCGGACGTCGCGGGCAACGCCACGCCCGGTACGTCCACGCTGCTGATCTGTGTGCTGGACAAGATCGGCACCTTCGGGATGCTGACCCTGTGCCTCCCGCTCTTCCCCGAGGCGTCGCGCTGGGCCGCCCCGCTGGTGATCGGACTCGCCGTGGTGTCGGTGCTCTACGGCGCGATCGCGGCGATCGGGCAGACCGACCTGCTGCGACTCGTGGGCTGGACCTCGGTGAGCCACTTCGGCTTCATCATCCTGGGCATCTTCACGTTCACCGAGCTCGGCACGGCCGGGTCGGCGTTCATGATGCTGAACCACGGCCTGGCGACCGGCGCGCTGTTCCTCACGGCCGGGTTCCTCATCGGGCGCCACCCGGCGAAGTCCCAGGTCATCACCGACTACAGCGGCCTGCGCACGGTCACCCCGGTGCTCGCCGGGACGTTCCTCGTGGCCGGGCTGGCCACGCTGTCGCTGCCGGGCCTGGCGACGTTCGTCTCGGAGATCATGGTGCTCGTCGGCGCCTACGGCGACTCGCCCGGCTGGGCGCTGGCGGCCGTGCCCGGCGTCGTGCTCGCCGCGCTGTACATCCTGCTCACCTACCAGAAGATGTTCACCGGCGACGTCGCCGAAGGGCTCGACCGGATGCCCGACATCGGCCGGCGGGAACGGCTCGTCGCCGCGCCGCTCGTGATCGGGCTGCTCGTGCTCGGCCTCGTGCCGCAGCTCGCGCTCGACTACGTGGACGCCCCGGCGACCCAGGCGGTCGCCACTGTCGAGGCCGGGGCCGACGGCGTGGCCGACGACGGCGCGGCGGGCGCGGACGACGCCGGTGCCCCCGCGGAAGGGAATGAGTGATGGTTGATATCACCGGGTTCACAGCTCCGGAGATCGAGTGGGCGGCGCTGGCGCCCCTGCTGATCGTGCTCGGCACGGGCGTGATCGGCGTCCTGGTGGAGGCCTTCGTGCCGGAGCGCGCGCGCCGCGTGACGCAGATCGTCCTCACGCTCGTCGCACTCACCGGCGCGCTGGTCGCCGTCGCCGTGCTGTGGGGGATGCTGCAGCGGTCCCTGACCGGGGCGCCCGGGGAGGAGGCCGCGCTCAACCCGGAGGTGCTGGGCGGCACACTGTTCCTCACCCCGTTCGCGCTCGGGGCGCAGGGCATCATCGTGATCCTCGCGTTCCTCGGCGTGCTCGTGGTGGCGGACCGTACGTCGGCCGGCGAGGACGCCTTCGCCCCCACGGCCTCCGCGGTCCCCGGCACCCATTACGAGGACCTGGCCCGCGAGGCCGGGCTGCGGCAGACCGAGATCTACCCGCTGCTGCTCTTCGCGGCCGGCGGCATGATGTTGTTCGCCTCGACCGACGACCTCATCGTCATGTTCATCGCGCTCGAGGTGCTGTCCCTCCCGCTGTACGTGCTGTGCGCGACGGCGCGCCGGCGCCGGCTCCTGTCCCAGGAGGCCGCGGCGAAGTACTTCCTGCTGGGCGCGTTCGCCTCCGCGCTGTTCATCTTCGGCGTGGCGCTGATCTACGGGTTCGGCGGGACCGTGCTCCAGGGCGGCGACCCGTCCGCCGTGGGCGTCCGCCTCGCCGACGTCGCCACGGCGTCGCAGCAGCTCATCGCGCAGACCGGTGGCCTGCCCGAGGGCATGGCCACGCTGTACCTCGCCGGCGTGGTGCTCGTCGTCGTGGGCCTGCTGTTCAAGGTCGGCGCGGTGCCGTTCCACGCCTGGACCCCCGACGTCTACACCGGCGCGCCCACCCCCATCACCGGATTCATGGCCGCGGCGACCAAGGCCGCCGCCGTCGTGGCGCTGGTGCAGGTGCTGTGGAAGGCGGGCTTCGGGATGCCGCCCGAGGTGCTGGAGCGGCTCCAGCTCGCCGTCGTCGTCATCGCCGTGCTGACCATGGCCGTCGGCACCGTCGTGGGTGCCGTGCAGACCGACGTGAAGCGCCTGCTGGCGTACTCGTCGATCGCGCACGCAGGGTTCCTCGTCACGGGCGCGGTCGGCTTCGCGACGCTGGTGGACGGCGGCGCGGTCGTCTCCGCCCGGCAGACCGCCGAGGGCAACGTGTTCGCGGGCGAGGTCATCCAGGGCGTCCTGTTCTACCTGGTGGCCTACGGTGTGGCGACGATCGGCGCGTTCGCCGTCGTCACGCTCGTGCGGGAGCGGTCCGCCGACGGCGTGGTCCTCGGCGAGGCCACCGATCTGGCCGCCTGGCGCGGCCTGGGCCGCCGGGCGCCGTGGCTGACCGCCGCCTTCGCGTTGTTCCTGCTGTCGATGGCGGGCATCCCGCTGACGGCCGGGTTCGTGGCGAAGTTCGGGGTGTTCTCGGCGGCCGTCGCCGCGGGCTACTGGTGGCTCGCGGTGGTGGGCGTGCTGGCCTCCGTGGTCGCGGTGGCGTTCTACGTGCGGGTCATCGTCGTCATGGTGATGACGCCGAGCAACGCGGACACGGCCGCGGCCGGAGCGGGTGCCGAGGCGCCCGGTGGCGAGCTGGTCGGGACGGCGGCCACCCCGGCGGGCGACGCCGACGCAGGCGGGGAGGCCGTCGACGCGTCGGGAACCGCGGGTGGCGCCGTCGGCCGCGACGCGACGCCCCCGGCCGGTGCTCCGCGCGAGGGCGCCGAGGTGGAGGCCGCCGGTGGCGGGCTCGCCACGGTGACCGTCTTCGGGGAGGAGCGCGAGGAGGCGGCCGAGGAGGCCGCCACCGACGCCGTCGTCGTAGGTTCGCGCGGGCCGGCCGCGGTGGCCATCGCCCTGTGCGCCGTGGCCACGCTCGGGCTCGGGCTGTTCCCGTCGCTCGTGCTCGACCTCGCCGAACAGGCTACGCGGTACGTCCCATGACCGGCGGCGGGTCGGCGGCCGGCCGAGTGTGGGGGAGGCCACTCCACCCGGGTTCCCGCAGAGTTCCGCGAACCGGGGCCGTACGAAGTAGGTTCGTCCCGTGACTTCTGCACCCCACGAGACCGACGCCGCGGCGGCGGCGCTGACCGACTCTGCCGCGGCCGCCGCGACGCTGGGCTTCCCCGTGCAGGACACCGCCCTCGCGAACCGGCTCGCCGACCGGCTCACCGAGGTCGACGAGGCTCTCGAGGCGGCGGTCGCCCAGGCCGACGCACTGGCCGACGACGTCGCCCGGCATCTCGTGCACGCGGGCGGCAAGCGGTTCCGCCCGCTGCTCACGCTCCTGTGCGGCGAGCTGGGCGACGGGACGCGCCGCGAGCTGATCGACGCGGCGATCGTCGTCGAACTGACGCAGGTGGCCTCCCTCTACCACGACGACGTCATGGACTCCGCCCCCGTGCGTCGCGGAGCGCCGTCGGTGCACTCGGTCTGGGGCAACTCGGTGGCGATCCTCGTGGGGGACATGCTGTTCGCCCGCGCGTCGCAGCGCGTCGCCGAGCTGGGGCCGGAGGCCGTGCTCATCCAGTCGCGGACGTTCGAGCGGATGTGCCTCGGCCAGCTCCACGAGACCACGGGGCCGGACAAGGGCGAGGACGCCGTCGCGCACTACCTGCGGGTGCTGAGCGACAAGACGGCGAGTCTGCTGGCGACGTCGGCCAAGCTGGGCGCGATGTTCGGCGGCGCACCCTCCGACCAGGTCGAGGCCGTGGCCGCGTACGGCGAGAAGGTGGGCGTCGCGTTCCAGCTCGCCGACGACGTGCTCGACATCGCCTCCGACGGCTCCGTCTCCGGCAAGACCCCCGGCACGGACCTGCGCGAACACGTGCCCACGATGCCGGCCCTCCTGCTCCGCCGACGCGTCGCGGATGACGACGGCGTCCGGGGCGGGGACGACGCCCTGGGCGACGCCGCCCCGGCGGAGGCCGGCCGGCGCGACAGCGGGTCCTCACCGGCCGACGCCGCCTCGGCGGGTGCCGCCGACCGGGAACTCCTGGCCGACCTGGAGGGCGACCTGTCCTCCGACGACGCGCTGGCCGACGTCGTGCGGCGGCTGCGGGAGCACGAGGTCCTCGCGGAGACGCGCGAGCTGGCGCGCACCTGGGCGCAGGAGGCGGCCGACGAGCTCGCCCCGCTCCCGCCGGGCCCGGTCAAGGACGCGCTCATGGCCTTCGCCGAGGCGGTCGCCAACCGCACCGTCTGAGAGCCTGTCCTGCTGGAAGCTGCTGTAAAACTGCGGCAGCAGATCCGCGTGCCCCTTGGGGTGGGTCGGGTCTCGCGGCTCGGGTGTCGGTACGAGCGGCGCGGGCTGGGATAACGTCGGCGCATGATCATCACCGGGCTCGTGCTCGCGGGCCTCGCCGCCGTCGTGCACGTCTACATCTTCTACCTGGAGTCGGTCGCCTGGCGGAGTCGCCGGGCGCGGGCGACGTTCGGCATCAGCTCCGACGAGGCGGCGCAGGTGACCCAGCCGCTGGCCTTCAACCAGGGCTTCTACAACCTCTTCCTGGCCGTCGAGGTGGCGCTCGGCATCGTGCTGATGGCCGCGGGGACGACGGCGGTCGGGGCGACGCTCGTGTTCGTCGGCGCCGGGTCCATGGTGGCGGCGGCGCTCGTGCTGGTGCTCTCGAACCCGTCGATGGCGGCTGCCGCGGCGAAGCAGGGCGCGCTCCCGCTGCTCGGCGTCGTCGCGCTGGCGGTGGGCCTGGCCGTGTAGGCCGCGCGGCCCGTGCCGGCGGGCCGGGAGCGTGGACATGAACGGTCCTTTCGACTTCATCACGGCGTCATCCGATCGCGAGTTGCCCGGCTACTCGTCCAGGAACGTCTCGTCGCGATCCTCCTCCTCGTGGATCAGCTCGAACCGGACCACGTTCCCGTCGCCCGGCCGGCTGTAGTTGCCGGCGAAGGACCAGTTGATGTAGCCGCCGTCGCCCTTGCGGGTCACCTTGCCCGAGTCGAGGGCGACCACGTAGAAGTTCTCCACCTCGGCCAGGTATTCCCTGCCCTTCACGTCGGGTGCGAACTCCAGGTCGATGTCCCGGTGGTAGACGATGATGTTCTTGTCCGGGAACGCCTTGCGGTACTCCGTCACGAGGGACTTGCTGATGTCTCCGCGGTCCCCGGGTACGTCACCGTCGAAGTCCGTGCCCGGGTACGGGCCGTCGCTGTCGTCCTCGTCGTACACCGGGTTGCCCTCGTCACCCCCGGCACCCGTCTTCTGCTTGCCGTTGGTGTAGTAGTCGTCGTCCGGCACGAATTCCTCGTGCTTGCAGCGCGGGGCGGGCTTCACGACCTGCCTGTCGCCGTTGACGTCGGTGATCTCGAAGGAGGACTCCTTCAGGACCCGCTCCTCGTCCACGGTGATCCACTCGCTGCTGAACAGGTCGATCCCCTGCCAGCCGATGTTCACCTCGCCGAGGTCCTCGACCTTCGTGTCGTCGTACGTGAGTTCCCGGACGTTTCCGTGGTCCTTGAGCGCGTTCTCGATGTCGTCGTCCACCGAGTCCTTCTCGTGGATCTCGATGTCGCCCTTCTCGAGCTCCCCGGTCTCGTCGCGCGGGAACAGTTCGTCGACCATCGGGGCGAACGTCTTGCGCAGCTCGGGGTACTGGTTGAAGTCGAGGATGAACTCCTGGACGGTCGAGCTCCCCTCCTTCTCCGAGTGGAAGCCGCCGCCGCCGACGGTGAAGCCGTACGGCAGTTCCGCCTCGACGTCGATGCCGGCCTGGTAGAGGGTCTGCAGGGCCTGCTGGTCGATGGTGATGTACATCTGCACGATGTCGCCGAGCCCGTCGCCGTCCTCGTCCTCGTTGCCGAAGTACACCGTCGTCTTCGTGGAGCCCTTCCACTCCCCTCCGGCGCCCGCGCTCGCGCCGCCGCTGCCACCGCCCGACTTGCCGCCCTTGCCGAAGGACTTCCCGCCGCCGAGGGCTCCGCCGATGAGGAAGCCGCCGATGTCGGTCGAGGTGTAGCTCACCTCGTACAAGCCGTTGTCCCACATGCGGTCCTCGACCATCACCTCGCCCTCGTAGCCCCCCTCGATGCCGCCGCTGAGCGGGCCGTTGCTGTTGTCACCGTTGAGCGTGATGCCGCCGTTGAAGGTGACCTTCTTCGTCTCGGAGTCGGCCTCGGTGACGATGTGGTGGTCCGGCTCGTCCTCGAGGAACTCGTCGTAGTCCTGATTGGCCCCGTGGCAGCCGGCACCCATCCTGGTGTTGCAAGCGGAGTCCCGCTTGCGCTCCATGCCGGATTCCCGTTCCTTCCAGTCGATCCAGTTCTGGGCGTCCTGCCGGTTGACGAACTCGTAGGTGGTGTCCTGCACGTCTCCCTCCAGCGCCGAGACGCCGAAGGAGATCGGTGAGTTGAAGATCTCGTCGGCCGAGGCGCCGAACCCGAGGCTGTCGCCCTTCAGCATGTGGACGCGAACCCGCCCGTCACCGAGCTCCTCGATCATCACACCCTCCGAGGAGCTGAACTTGAAGAAGAGGAACTGGCTGCTCGCCTCCTCCATGTGCGTGTTGATCTGGATGTAGCAGTCGGGCTCCATGTTGTCGTACGCGTCGGTGACGCATTTGTCGAGAATGCCTGCGGCCCCCGCCCGATCCCGTCCGGGCTCGGCGTTCTTGTACGCGTCCCACTCGGCGTCGCACACGTCCTCGGGAACGGGAAGCCACTTGCAGCCGATCCGGACCTTCGGTGGGTCCAGGCTGACGTCCTCGCTCGACGGCTTGGTCCTGTTGCAGCTCTCGTCGTCCGGGTCGTCGCTCGGGTCGCCCCAGCCCGTGGTGATGCAGCCGGCGAGCTCCTCCAGCTCCTCGCGCTCGTAGGCCGTCTCCTCGTCGCCGAACAGGTCGCGGATGTCGTCGTCGACGCAGCTCTCCGGCACCGGGTACCAGACGCAGTCGATCTGGATCACCGCGGGGGTCTTTGCCTCGTCCTCCCCGTCGAGATCGATCTCGACGACGTCGGTTGTGATCGTCTCCTCGCACGGGCCGTCCGGCTCGTCGCCCTCGTCGTCGGGGCCGGCTTCGCCGTCATCGTCCGGACCGTTCTCCCCACCGCCCGCTCCTTCCACGCACTCCCGATGCCCGTCCGGATCGCCGATCGACTGGACCGCGCACACGAGTTGCCGTCCGATGTCGGCTCCGACGGGTGTCGCCAGGCCGACGATCACGATGACGATCAGGAGAACGACACCGACGATGCCGACATACTCGGTCAGACCCTGCCCGGCCTCGGGATCGTGCGGACGCGGCCGGCGACGGACCGACGGCAGCGGGAGGTCAGGAAGGTCACGACGAGACACGCGCCTCAACGTACGGAGCAGGAGGGCGTCGCTGCGACAGACCAGGGACCCACCGTGACCTGGGCCTATGACGTCTGGGCGGTGGGCCCGCGGGCCCAGTCCGGGTTAAGCAGGCGGCGGGTTCACACGCCGAGCAGCGCCAGCGGGACGACGGCGATGCCGTCCTCGCGACGATATGCGGCGGGCCCGCTGGTGACGACGACGGCGTCGAGCAGGTCGTCTCCGAGCTTGTCCTGGAGCCACCGGAGGTGCTTGACGTCGTTGCCGTCCGGGAGTGCTGTCAGCTTGACCTCGACCGCCACCACCTTGCCGTCCCCGCGTTCGACGATGAGATCGACCTCATGGTCACCACGATTGGTGCGCAAGTGGGACACGCGTGCGCGGTTCGCGTCCGCATACACCTGAATGCTCTGCGTCGTGAGGCTCTCGAAGAGGGCACCGACCAGGGAGCCGTTCCTAGGCAACGGGATGGCCGACGGGTTTGCTTTGGTGAGCAGCGCATCGCCGGAGACGTTGAGGAGTCGTGCGGCGAGGGCCGGGTCGCACAGCTGGTGCTTGGGCGCCACGCCGAGCGCGGTCATGATGCTCCCCAGTCCGGTCCAGGCGGGTATCTCTTCGGCGAGCCACATCCGCTGCAGCAGTTCGCGGTAGGTGGTCGTCGTGGTGCGTGCCGGCTTGTCGGCGTCGCCCGGTGTCGCGGCCTCCAGGATCGAGTTGTAGGAAGCGGTCGTGGATGTCGCGGCAGCGAACGCGCGCAGCCAGGCCCGGAGGCTCCCGGGCCGACGAACTGTGTGGCCGAGTTCCTGGAAGTCGCGGTCCACCACAGCGTTCAGATACCCGTCGAGGGCGTCAGCGCGAAAGCGTGGAGCCAACTGGCGGATCCCAGGGAAGCCGGATGCGACGATCTCGTCGACGTAGCTCTCGAGACCGACCGTAGAGTCACCTGAGATATCGGGCCGAGTGCCCGAGAGCAGTGCGGCAAGAGAGACCGTTGCCTTCGCGATCCCGCGTTCCGCGAGAGACATCGGCCGCATCCGCAGCTGCACGATCCTGCCCGCTCCGGAGTGCATGGGCTTCTGGGACGGCGATGCAGAGCCGGTGAGCAAGAAGTCGCCAGGACCGGCGCCGCGGTCTACTGCCCGGCGGACCGTGTCCCAGATCGGTGGATGGACCTGCCATTCGTCGACGAGCACAGGTCGTTCGACGCGGGTCAGGCGCTGTGGATCTGTTTGGGCGAGACGGAGCTCGAACTCATCACCCAGGTCCAGGATGGTCTTGGCGCGACGGGACGCAGTCTCGGTCTTTCCGACTGCTTTCGGGCCGACGAGGGCGATCGCCGGGAGACCCTCGAGCAGGTCGTCCAGCTGCTGGTCGACGATTCGGGGAAGGTAGGTCACACTCCTACACTACCGTTACTCGGCATCCTGTCATACCGTTTCTCGGATCTCTACCAGACTGTTGCTCAAAACTCTATCGGACCGTTACTCGCCGTCGTAGCGAGACCGCCGGGTTCACTCGCTCACGGTCGCTGTCCACGCCGCGATCCATGCCTCGCGGTTCTCCGCGATCTCCTCCGGGTCGAGCTCGTGCGGGTCCTGCGGGCGGGGTGCCCGTCTGCTCCCGGTGTCGGGCAGCTTGATGTCGTCGTCCGCCGGGTACAGGGACATCGAGGCCGGGAGGTCCTGCTGGACCGCGTCGGACGTGAGGAACCACAGGAGCTCCTGGCCGCCCTCCCGGTTCGGCCCGCCGGTCAGCAGGCCGGCGTACTCCTCGTGCCGGAAGCAGGTCTCCGGCAGGGCGGTCGTGGGGGGCTCGCCGTCGTCCCCGACCGTGCCTGCCGGCGAGGTCGAGTACGAGACGACGAGAGGACGGTCGCCGTCGCCGCCCCCGGCGGTGAAGGCGGCGCCGTAGGCGTCCTCCCAGGAGCCGGCGACCGCGACGTCGTTCTCCCGCAGCGCGGTCCAGTAGTCCCCGACACCTGTGTCGCCGTACTCGTCGACGGCGGCCAGCAGGAACGCGAGCCCGAGTGACGACGTCGCCGGGTCGGGCACGACGAGCAGGCCCTGGTAGCGGGGTGCGATCAGGTCGTCGAGCGTTCGCGGCACCGGGAGACCCTGCTCGGCGAACCACGCCCTGTCGGCGTTGACGCAGACATCCGCCTCGCCGACCTGCCACAGGTAGTTGACCTCGGTCGCGCCCTCGTCCTCGACTCGCGACAGGAACGTGTTGTCCACGCCGAACACGACGTCCCCGGGCGGGACCTCGGCCGGCGGCACGAGCGCGTCCGCGAGCGCACCGGAGTCGCCCACGACGTTCACCTCGACGGTGAGTCCGGACTCGTCCTCGAACCGTTCGAGGACGCCGTCGCTCAGCGCGAAGGAGTCGTGCGTGACGAGCGTGACCGTGTCCGACGCCGCCGGCGGTGCCGCGTCGTCGTCCTGCTCGTGATCGGGCTGGCCGGTGCAACCGGCCAGCAGGAGCGCGGCGACCGCCGCCGTGGCCACCGCGGTACGGCGGGCCGTGGGTATCGACAGGGTCACGGACATCAACCATCCTTCCGACTTCGTCACTGGTGTCACCGACGTCGATCCGTCCCTGGCTACTCGTCCAGGAACCTCTCGTCGGGTTTCTCGTCCTCGGATTTCGGCTTGAAGTGCACCACGTTGTCGCTGCCGGGCCGGTCGTAGTAGTCGGGGGAGGCGTAGAAGGCCCAGTTGATGAAGCCGCCGTCGCCCTGGCGGGTGACGGTGCCGGAGTCGATGGCGACGACGCGGAAGTCACCCACCGTCGCGAGGTGCTGCTTCCCCTTGACGTCCGGACCGAACTCGAGGCCGATGTCCTCGTGCACGACGATGACGTGCTTGTCCGGGAAGGCGTTGGCGTACTCGAAGGCCAGGGACTTGGCCTTTTCCTCGCGGTCGCCCGGCACGTCGCCGTCGAAGCCGGTGCCCGGGTAGGGCCCGCCGTCGTCGTCCTCGTTGTACCTGGGGTTGTCCCAGTCGCCGCCGGCTCCCGTCTTGTCCTTGCCGTTGGTGTAGTAGTCGTCGTCCGGCTCGAACCTCTCGTGCGAGCACCGCGGCGCCGGGTCGATCACGACCCTGTCGCCGTTGACGTCGGTGATCTCGAACGTGGAGCTGTTGAGGGTCCGCACCTCGTCGGAGGTGATCCACTCGTTCTTGAACAGGTCGATGCCCTGCCAGCCGATGCCGAACTCGCCGGACTCGGTGGTCTTCGAGTCGTCGTAGGTGAGCTCGCGGACGTTGCCGTACTTCTCCAGCGCGTCGCGGAACTCGCCGCCCGGGTCCTGGTCGGACGGTTGGATCTCGATGTCGTCCTTCTTCAGCCTCCCGTTGGCGTCGCGGGGGAAGAGCTTGTCGACGATCGGCTCGAACTTCGCCCTGAGCTCCGGGTACTGGTTGAAGTCGATGATGAACTCCTGGACCGAGGACTTGCCCTCCTGCTCGTTCTTGCTGTAGCCGCCGCCGATCGTGAACCCGTACGGGAGCTCGGCCTCGATGTCGATACCGGCCTGGTAGAGGGTTCTGAGGGCTTGGTCGTCGATGGTGATGTAGATCTGTACGAGATCGCCGCGGTCGTCGGGGTCGTCGCCGTCCTCGCCCCAGTACACCGTCGTCTTGGTCGAACCCTTCCACTCGCCGCCGACCTTGGCGCTTCCCTCGACCGAGCCGCCCCCGCTCTTGCCGCCCTTGCCGAAGGACTTGCCGCCGCCGAGCATCCCACCGATGAGGAATCCGCCGATGTCGGTCGACGTGTAGCTGACCTCGTAGAGGCCGTTGTCCCAGAGCCGGTCCTCGACGATCACCTCGCCTTCGTAACCGCCCTCGACGCTGCCGCCCAGACCCCCGACGGCGCCGTCCAGCCCGCCGTTGAACGTGACGGTCTTCGTGTGCTGGTTGGCGTCGTGGACGACATGATGGTCCGGCTCCTGCCCCTCCAGCTCCTCGAGCTTGTCTCGCCGGTCGCTGTTGTCGCAGCCGCCGGTCCACTGCACCCTCGCGCCCGAGCAGTTCCCCGTGGACCTGTAGACCTTGTCGTACTCCTCCTTCCAGTCGATCCACCGCTGGGCGTCCTCCATGTTCACGAACTCGTACGTCGTGTCGTCCGTCACGCCGTTGATCCCGGCGACACCGAACGAGATCGGTGAGCCGAAGAGGTTCTCGGCGGACACCCCGGCGCCGAAGCCTGAGCCCTCCAGAATGTGCACCCGGACGCGGCCGTCGCCGAGCTTTTCGATCAACACGGCCTCGGTCGAGCTGAACCGGAAGAAGAGGAACGACGTCGTCTCCGTCTCGCTGTGGGTGTTGATCTCGATGTAGCAGTCCGGCTCCATGTTGTCGTAGGCGGTGCGGACGCACTGGTTGAGAGGTCCCGCCGCCGCGGCTCGCTCGCGTCCGGGCTCGGCGTTCTTGTACGCCTCCCAGGCGCCGTCGCAGACCTCCTCGGGGACGGGGCGCCACGTGCAACCGATCCGGACCCTCGGCGGATCCAGGCTGATGTCCTCACTGGACGGCTTGGTCTTGTTGCAGCTCTCGTCGTCCGGGTCGTCGCTCGGCTCGCCCCAGCCCTTGGTGACGCAGTTGGCGAGCTCCTCGAGCTCCTCGCGGTCGTAGACCGCCTCCTCGTCGCCGAACAGCGTGTCGCCGCCCGCGTCGACGCAGCTCCACGGCACCGGGTACCAGACGCAGTCGATCTGGATCACCGCGGGGGTCTTCCGCTCCGTCTCGCCGTCGTTGTCGGTGTCGATGTCGATCTCGACGACGTCGGTCGTGATCGTGCCCTCGCACGGGCCGTCGTCGGAGTCGTCGTCGGAGCCGGGGCCATCGCCGTCGCCCGGGCCGTTCTCCCCGCCGGGGCCGTCGCCCTCCGCCACGCAGTCCTGGAAACCCTCGGCGCTGCCGATCGACTGCACCGCGCAGACGAGCTGGCGGCCGATGTCGGCCCCCACCGGCGTCGCCAGGCCGACGATCAGGATGACGACCAGGATGACGATGCCGACGACGCCGACGTACTCGGTCAGGCCCTGCCCCGCCTCCGGGTCGTACGGACGCGGGCGGCGGCGCACCGACAGCAGCGGGAGCTCCGGAGATTCACGACGAGACACGCGCCCCAACCTAGGGAGCGGCGTGATGCCGGGCGACAGGCCAGAGACCCACTGCGGACCCACTGTGACCTGGGCCTACGGTTACTCCGCCAACTGGGTCCGCGGGCCCAGCGCGGGCTGGGTCGGAGGACCGTCGTCGGCGGACGGGTCGCTTCCTAGGGTGGACGGGTGGCCCGCTCTCACACCGCACGCCCCCGCCGACCGGCGCGTGCGTGCCGGTACCCGGCCGAGAAGTCGTTAGGAACGAGCGCAGGGTGTCGACGACCCTGACCCGGGGCCCCGCTCGAGCCCCCGAGCGGTCGCCCGCTCCGGACCTCGCCCGCGGTTTCATGCTGCTGCTGATCGCCATGGCGAACACCACCTGGTACCTGTGGGGCCGCGAGCACGCCGTGGGCAGCGGCCATCCGGTCGACGGCTCGCCGCTCGACAGGGCGACCGACGTCGTCCTGATCGTGGCCGTCGACATGCGCGTCTACCCGATGTTCGCGTTCCTGTTCGGCTACGGGATGGTGCAGCTGTACTCGCGGCAGGTCACCGCCGGTACGTCGCCGGCGAGAGCCCGGCGTCTGCTGCAGGCGCGGAACCTCTGGCTCCTCGCCTTCGGGTTCGTGCACGCCGCCCTGCTCTGGATGGGTGATGTGCTCGGCGCGTACGGCGTGGCCGGGCTGCTGCTCGTGTGGATGTTCTTCCGGCGCGCGGACGGCACGCTCCTTGCCTGGGCCGGCGCCCTGCTCGGCCTGCTCGCGGCCGGGACCGCGGTGACCGCCGTCGGCGCGTACGCCGCCGCCCGGATCCCGGCGGCCGAGGCCGCACCGGTCCCCGGTTCCTTCGTCGATCCGTCGATCTCGCTGACCTCGTACGCGGCGTCCGTGCCGGAGCGGCTCGACCAGTGGGTGTACACGACGCTCGGCCAGGGGATCGCGGACCTCGTCGTGCCGATGATGATCCTGCTCGCCTTCTGGGCCGCCCGCCGCCGCGTCCTCGAAAATCCGGGCGACCACCTCCCGCTGCTGCGCCGGGTCGCGGCGACCTGCGTCCCGCTCGGTCTGTTCGGCGGCTTGCCGAACGCCCTGGACCACGTCGGCGTGCTGGGCGTGCCCTCGCACGCCGAGGGCTTCTTCCTCTTCGTCCAGATGGTCACGGGCTTCTTCGGCGGCCTGGGCTACGTTGCGCTGTGGGGCCTGGCAGGGCATGCCGTCGCCCGACGACGGGGCCTGGCCGGCTCTGCCGTTGCCCGACGTCGAGCCGACGTGCCCGCGGCCCGGGAGCCGGTCGCGCGGGTGAGGGTGTCCGGGATCCGGCCCGGCGGCGCGCTCGCCGTCGACGGGCTCGTGGCCGGCGCGCTCCAGGCAGTGGGGCAGCGCTCGTTGACCTGCTACCTGCTGCAGTCGGTGCTCTGCGCCCCGGTGCTGGCCGCGTGGGGGCTCGGACTGGGGCAGCACCTCAGCTCGTTCACGATGCTCCTGTACGCCGCCGCGGTGTGGGGACTCACGGTGTTGTTCGCCGCGTGGCAGGAGGACCGGGACGCGCGCGGCCCGGCGGAGATCCTCCTGCGCCGCCTGACGTACCGGTCGTGACGACACCGGGGCTTCGGCACGAGCATCACGCGCGGAGCGTCTCCGGGTGAGGGTCAGCCGGCCGGCGTCGGGACGCCTGCCTGCGTCAGGGCCGTCTGAAAGATGCCGAAGTTGCCCGTCATCCAGACGGCCGTCAGCTTGACCGCGGCGATCCGCCAGCCGTCCCGGGTTCGCTCGAAGCGGTTGGTGTAGTACCCGTAGACGGTCTGGTCGCTGTCGCCGGTGGGGTTCGGGCTGTGATGGCTGGCCCGGACGTACGCGATGCAGGTGGCGTGATCGTTGTCGTCGAACGTGATGACCTGATTCGTGATCATGTGCTGCGTGGCCGTGAAGGACTCCATTCTCGGCGCGGTCCCTGCGACCCACTCGTCTGCCGTGAGGCGCACGACGGGCTGGCCGAAGCCCTCGCTGAAGTCGATCTCGACCTCGTCGGTAAAGCAACTGCGGAAGAGCTCCCAGTCGCGGGTGTCGGTTCCCGTGGCGTAACGGAGCTGGACATCGCTGATGTCGGCGCGATCCAGCAGGCGCCGCAGGCGATCGTCGTCGGACGGTCGTTCGTGTGACATTGTCATACGAACGACTGTGGAGCATTCATGTGACACTGTCAAGTAACCTGGTGGCATGGTGACGCGTGCCGAGACCGCGGCGGCGACGCGGCGCGCTCTCGTGCGTGCCGCGTCCGAACTGCTCGACGAGGGTGGAACCGACGCGGTGACCCTCCGCGCCGTCGGTGCCCGCGCCGGGGTCTCGCGCGGCGCCCCCTACGGGCACTTCGAGAACAAGGAGCGCCTGCTGGCCCGCCTCACCGTCGACGCCTGGAACTCCCTGGCGGACGAGGTGGAACGACTGCGAGCGGTTCCGGGGAGGCCCGGATCGCGGCTCGAGCGGGCCGTCCTGGCACTCGTCGGCATCAGCCGTCGCCGACCGCACCTGTACGCCCTGATGTTCAGCACCCCGGCGGACACCCCGGAGGCTGCCGCCGCCGCGAGGCGGCTGGAGCGCGCGTTCCTCGCCATCGTGGCCGATGTCGTGGGAGAGGCCGACAGCCTGCGCTACGGCGCACTCCTGATGTCGAGCGCGCACGGGATCGCGGGCCTGGAGCGCACAGGTCACCTCGCGGAGGAGAAATGGCGGATCAGCGGCGATCAGCTCGTGAGCATGCTGATCGACGGGATCGTCCGGTCAGGTGCGCGGAACACCGGATCTGCTCGCGGGATGGCGCCCGGCTGAAGCGCCGAGGCCATGGGGCAATGGGTGGCCGGAAGGGGACCCTCATCTACCCTTCCGACCACCCAGTTCGTGGGTGCCGCGTGGCCCGCCGCGCGACACGTGTGTCCCCTCAGTCGACCAGGACGACCTCGCTGCCGAACCCGGCCACGTCGGGGAGCCGCACGTCGTCGTCGCCGCGTGGCATGAACCTCACCACGTTGTCGTCCCGCTCGAAGCGGCCGTAGAAGGCCCAGTTGATGTAGCCGCCATCGCCCCGGCGGGTGACCGTTCCCTCGTCGAGGGCGTACACGTCGAAGCCGCTTTCCCTCGCGAGCTGCTCCAGCCCTTGGACGTCCGAGCCGAAGTCGACGCCGATGTCCTTGTGGATGACGACGATGTTCTTGTCGGGGAGCTCCCTGGCGTACTTCGCGGCCAGGTATTGGCTCATCTCCCCGCGGTCGTCGGGAGGGTCCCCGACCTCGGGAAGGACCTCGGCGTCGTCGTCGCCCTCACGCGGCTCGGTCACGCACTCACCGTCGACCCTCCAGCCCAGGCCGTCCTCGCCCAGGCACAGGCCGCCGGTCAGCCGGATCTGCGCCGTCGCCGACGCCTCCGAGCGGATCTCCGCGACGGGGATCTCGTCCAGGTGCCGCACCTCGGCGGTCACCTGGAGCCGGGACGGGTCGATCCGGAGGTCGGTCAGCTCGGCGCCGTTGCGCTCGGCGTACAGCTCCGCCGCCTCGTACATCTCCGCCCGGACGTCGCCGGTCAGCGGCGGTGCGTCGAGGACGCCCCAGAACGAGAGGAAGTCGAGCGCCCCGAGGTGCAGTCCGCTCAGGATGCCCAGGTGGTCGTCCCACTCCTGGGCCGCCGCGAGTGCCGCGGCGTCGGCCGCCGAGCCGGTCGCACGGCGGTCGTCGGTGGCGGACCCGACCATCGCGATGACCAGCACGGCGCCGGTCACGAAGGCGACGGCGGTCGGGATGGTCATGACGTGGAGGGACCCGCGCTCGCCGTCGTCGGGCCGCCCTGCCCGGCCGACGACGGCGGGGGCGTCGCGTCCTGTGCCGCACGTGTTCCCGCGTCTCATGTCAGTCTCCTGTCCCCTCGGTCACGGGGATGCCGGTGATCCGGAAGCGGTCCGGGGCATCGACGGTCACGGTGTCCTGGCCGGTGTCGGGCCAGACGACCGTGATGCGGGTGCTGCGGCCCGTGTCGAGGGTGGGGATCTCCTCGCTCCCGAGGAGCCGCCGCAGCGGGAAGTCCTCGATCACCCCGCGCGCCTCGTAGTCGAACGGCAGGACGCGCTCGGACGCACCGAGCAGGGCGAGGTTGTGCGCTCCGGAGGCCTCGGCGGCGGTACCGAACTTCCGATCGCCCACCACCTTGTTGTTGGCGGGGAGGAACCACGCCGGATCGGTCGAGTCCCCGCTGGTCCGCTCGGCCGTCAGCGTCCCGACGATCGCCCCCGGCCTGCGGACCATCGACGTCACCTCCACCGCGTACTCGCCGCCGAGGCTCGTCATGGTGACCGGGCCGTTGTCGACGGTCGGAGCGTCCGTCTCCGGCAGACCGCCGGCGTCGTGCTCCACCACGAGGTGGCCCTGGAACTCGATCTCGACACGGCGGTTCGCGGCTCGCGCCTCGGTGCTCGTGCCCTCCGCGACCGGTTCGGACTCGCCCCGGCCCTCCTCGGTGATCGTGTACTCGTGGCCGAGCGCGGCCTCCAGGCGGTCGGCGACGGACGCCGCGCGGCGTTCGGAGAGCTGCTGGTTGTAGGCGTCGGAGTCGACGTCGTCGGTGTGCCCGACGACGTGCACATCGCCGGAGTCGGCCTGGTTCGTGATCGACGTGGCCGCCCGGTCGACGACGGCCCGGGCCTTCTTCGACAGGGTGTGCTCGTCCGGGTCGAAGAGCACGTCGGACGCGAGGGTGACCGTCACCCGGTCCTCCTCGGCGGAGGTCGACGACTCCTCGTCGTAGGAACGGGTGAAGGCGCGGAGCCTTCGGGTCTCCGCGTCATCGACGCCGCCGACCAGGTCGGCGGCGTCGGCGAAACTCTCCCCGGCGTCGATCACGGGGACGTCGAGCGCGGCGCCGAACCGGGGGAACAGCACGTCGGCGGTGTCGCCCTCGGGTGCGGCGAAGACCGCCGTGCCGGTGCCCGTGAGGGTGGCGCCGTCGCCGTCGCCGCGCTCGATCGTGGCCGCGGGGCCGCCGTCGTCCGTCTGGGCGACCGGGTGGACGAGGCCGGCTCCCGTGTCGAAGAGCCGGACGCCCCGGCCGTCCGTGACGGAGTTGCCGAGCCCGCCGAAGCTGAGCGCGAGCGTCGACCACATCGGGGATCCGGAAGGATCGTCGGGCGTGGCCGTGATGTCGTAGCGCAGGACGGCGTGGTCGCCGTCGGTCTCGATGGGGTGCACCGCGAGGTGCAGCTGGGTTCCGGCCCAGGCCGTGTCCACGGGAACGACCCCGTCCGAGGGCTCGGAGTCCTCGGACGGGGTCGTGGGGGCCGGTGCGCCGGACGACGCTCCGCCGTCGGGAGCGGGTTCCTCGGGTCCGAGGATCCCGCATCCGGTCGACACGCCCACCAGGGTGGCGATGAGCATGGTGAGTGCGGTCCGACGCATCGACTTCCTCCGTGGCTTTCTGGTTGTCCGTTACTCGCCGCCCTCGCCGCCGATGTCGTTCACGGCGTTGGTGAGCTGCGTGACGATGGCCTTGCCGACCTCGTTGTTGGCGGCGATGACGACACCGACGATGGCCACGACCAGCAGGATGGCGCCGACGTACTCGACGGTGCCCTGGCCGGACTCATCGCCGCGAGCGCGGGTGGTGAGGCGGTCGGCGTGAGCGGTGAGTGCCACCCGGGCCGCGATCGCCTTCTCCATGAGCTTGTGCATGACTTCCTCCACGTTGCGGTTCTGGTCCCGGCTGCGGAACTCCACCGCAGCACGAGGACGAATCTATGGAGGGACGGTGCCCCTTCCCAGGGCATGAGGTCCCAGGTCAGGGCCCGTCTTCGTTGGGTCCCCAGGCCTATCCGGGACAGGGCCGTGGCCCCGTCGGAGCCACAGGACGATGGCCTGGCTCCGCGTCGTGACACCGAGCTTCGCGAACAGGCTGTTCACGTGGTTCTTCACGGTCTTCTCGGAGACGAAGAGGCTGTGCGCCACCTCGCCGTTCGACAGCCCGTCGGCGACGAGGTCCATCACCTCCGCCTCGCGCGGCGAGAGCAGGCCCCGCACGGACGGGTCGTGCCCGGGCACGGGATCGTGCCCGACCGCGGGCGATCCGGCCGTGACGCCGGAGACCACCTGGCTCCCGCCCTGGCACAGGCGCATGGCGTCGACCATGGCGTTCGGCTCGAGCGCACCGTGCACGAGGTACCCGGCGGCGCCGGCGGCCATCGCCTCGGCGACGGTCGCCGGGTCGTCGGTGTGCGTCAGCATGACCACGGTCGCGCCGCCGGCCAGCCGGGGCAGCAGTTCGAGGCCGCTGACCGCGGGCATGCGTACGTCCAGGAGGACGACGTCGACCCAGCCGGCGAGCACGTGGGCCACGGCCTCCTCCGGGTCGCCGGTGTCGATCACCGAGGTGACGCCCTCGGCGCCCTCCAGGAGGGTTCTCAGGCCCATCCGGATGATCGGGTTGTCGTCCACGGCGAGGATTCGCATCAGAACACCTCCGCGGTGCGTCCGCCGTGGACGTGCGGCGTCCGCGGCGGTTGACGGGGCACGACGCCGGGCGCGTCGTCCGTGGGGTCGCCCGCCGGGTGATCGGGCTCGGCGGGCAGGAGAACGCGCACGGCCGTCCCGCCTCCGGGCGCTGGTGCCCAGATGACGTCGCCGCCGCACAACGCGGCCCGTTCCCGGATGCCGCGCAGGCCGTACCCGCTCGTCGCGGGCACGTCGTCGGGAAGGCCGCGGCCGTCGTCGGTGACGAGCAGCTCGGCCGCCAGTCCGGTGGTGGTGACGAGGACGTCGACGCGGGAGGCGTCCGCGTGCTTGCGGATGTTCTCCAGGAGCTCGGTGATCACGGCGCGGATGTGCCGGGCGCGTCCGGGACCGATGATCTCGTCCGCGCCCGCGCGCACGGTGACGTTCGCGGGGATCCCGGTGCGTTCCGACCAGCGCCGGGCGATCTCGTTCACGGGCCCGGTCACGCCCCGGGAGTCGTCGCGCAGTTCGCCGAGAGCGCTCCGGGTGTGCCGGTGCGCGGTCTGGACGGCGTCGCTGAGCCGGCGGGCCACGTCGACGGTGCCCGGAGCGGCGCCCTCCCGTTCCAGACGGTCGGCGAGGCCGCGCGTCGTGAGGGAGAGGCCGGCGAGATCTCCGGCGACCGTGTCGTGCAGGTCGCGGGCCAGGCGCAGCCGCTCGGCAAGGACGGCCTCGTGCTCACGCGCGGTCGACAGCTCGGCGGTGGTGACGGCCTGGTTCCGCAGGCGCCGGCCGAGCATCGTTCCCGTCCAGGCCATCGCGGCGGTGAGGGCGGCGCCGGAGACGCCGGTGACGAAGCCGCGCCACGAGGGCTCGTACGCGGTGATCTGGAACAGGCACAGGGGCACGGCCATGACGAGACCGAGGCGCAGGCCGGCGAACAGGCCCCAGAGCGCGGCGGTCGCGGCGGCGTAGACCGCCTGGAGCGGAGACCCGGCGAGGGGGATGAGGGCGACGACGGCGACCACGATGTCGGACGCGAGCAGGATGCCGTTCCGGGCGTAGACCCGGCCGCGCGATTCCCAGTTCAGCGCCGGCACGAAGGAGAAGGGCGCGGCGAGGACCACGAGGAACACCCCGAGCCAGCCGGTGCCGTCGAGCGTGGCGAGCACGAGGGCGAACGCGAGGACCACGAGCCGTACCTGGCACAGGAGGCGCACCGCGGGACCGATCGCTCGCTGGGCGGCCACGTTCATGCCGCGCCGCGGCCGGGGGGTCCGCTCAGAAGATCCCACCGAGCACCCCCGCGTTGGCGATGAGGACCGCCGAGACGATGAGGATCAGCGCGCCGGGCAGGATGGTGACGGTGACGGCGAGCGAGACCATGGGCGCCGCGCGGGCGGCCCGCTGGCGCACGTTCTCCGCGTGCTCGCGGCGGACGTCGGCGGCGATCGAGGTGAGCGCCTCGGCCAGCGGCACACCCAACTCCTCGGCCTGCAGCAGCGCGGTGACGAACGTGCCCACCGCACGGGACCTGTTGCGTTCCCGCAGGGCCTCGAACACCTGACGGCGGGACGAGCCGACGTTCATCTCCCGCAGAGCGGTACGCATCTCCGCGGCCAGCGCGCCGCCGTGGAACTCGCACACGCGCTCCAGCGCCTGGCGGAAGCCCAGCCCGGCGGTCACCGTCACGGCGAGCACGTCCAGGAAGTCGGGCAGCTCCCGGTCGACCTGCTGCTGCCGCTTGTTCGCCTCCAGGTGCAGCCAGACGCGCATCCAGGTGCTGAGGGCGAGGAACAGCACCAGGCCGATCTGCCAGTAGCCCTGGAGCGCGAACAGCAGGCCGAAGAGAATTCCCAGCAGGACGAGCGCGGCCTCGCGGCGCACGAACATCGTCAGCGTCACGCCGTCGGGCCGCCCGGCCCGGCGCAGCACCGTGTCCAGTCGCTGCAGGCGGGACCGCCCGCGCAGGCGCACCGCCGTGCGCTGCAACGGCGACCCGAGCACGTCGAGCAGGGCGGCGAACCCGCGTGCCCGCTTCACCTCCTCGGGCGCGTACTCGGCCTCGACGTCCTCCAGGCCCGTACTGGTCACCAGGCGGTACCCCGTCATGCCCAGCACGGCGACGCCGGCGGCGGCAAGCGCGATCAGGATGCCGAACACGTCACACCTCGCTTCCTTGGGTCGGTGTGTGTTCCTGGGACTCCGTTCCCGGCACGTGCCTCGTTCCTCGGCCCGTACCGTCCACTGCGCCCCACGTCACACCTCCACCTTGGCCAGGCGACGGACCAGCACGTAGCCGAAGACGAACAGGCCGGTCGCGACGAGCAGCACGAGCTGGCCGACGAGGTTGGTGATCATCTCGTCCACCACACCAGGGCTGAACACGTTCATGAGCGCCACCGCCCCGAACGCCAGGAAGATCACCGTGTACCCGGAGAACTGGGCGCCGATCGTGGACGTGGCCACCTCACGGCGGAGCCGGCGCCGCTCCTCGAGCGTGCTCCCGATCCCCGACAACGCGGTGACCAGAGCGCCCCCCGCCCGCCCCTGAATGGACAGCGTCTGCACCAGCACCGACAGCTCCCGCGACGGCAGACGGTCGCTCAGGCTGTCGAGAGCCTGCTGCAAGGACCGGCCCAGCGCCATCTCGGCGCTCACCTGCGCCACCTCCGACCGGGCGGGCTCGGGCATCTCGTCCGCCGCCATCTCCAGCGAGCGGCGCACCGCCAGGCCGGCCGACGCACCGTTCGCCAGGAGCCGCGCCAGCTCCGGCAACTGCGCCACGAAGCGGTCCACGCGCTGCTTACGGCGCCGCTCCAGCCAGCTCCGCACGGCAACGACGACCAACAGCACCGCCAGCGCCGCCGTCGCACGGCCGAAGAGAGGAAGCACGACCAGCCCGACGGCGAGGGCCGCCGCCGTCGTCGCCGCGAGGAACATCGACGGCGACCAGGCCGCCAGACCCGAACCGGCCAGCAGGGACTGCAGGCGCCGACCCCAGCGGACGCGCTGCAGCCGCTCGTCGAGCCGGACGAACACGCCGACGCGCCGCTTGCCGTCCAGCTCGGCGGACTCCACGATCCGCCGCTCGACCTCCGCGTTGCTCGCCCACGTCGCCACGGTGGCGGCGGCCATCATCAGCGTCACGAGCAGGCCCGCGGCCACGAGGAGCAAGATCATCGAGGGTCACCTCCGTCGTGCAGGGCCCGGGGCGCCGTCGGCCCGGATGGTGTTGCCGGCCGGGACACCGGCGTCGGCGCGGACACCGCTGTCGCCACCGACCCCGCGACCACCGCCGTCGGCCCCTGCACGCTCTCGCCCGCGCGGCGCAACCGCTCCACGAGGTCGCCCGGCGGCTGCGACGGCACGAACCGGCCGGTCACGACGCGATCCGGACCGATCGGATCGGGCACGAACTCCACCAGCGGCGTCAGCGCGTACTCCTCACGCCGCCGCGACGTCACCGCCCGCACCTCGACCACACGACGCGAGCCGTCCTGCGCCCGCTCCAGGTGGACGACCACGTCGATCGCCGAGTTGATCTGATCGCGCAGCGTCGCCACCGGCAGCTCGACCTCACTCATCGACGCCAGCGTCTCCAGCCGGCCCAGCGCGTCCCGCGCCGTGTTCGCGTGCACGGTGGCGATCGACCCGTCGTGCCCCGTGTTCATCGCCTGCAGCATGTCCAGCGTCTCGCCGCCACGGACCTCACCGACGATGATCCGGTCCGGCCGCATGCGCAGCGCGTTGCGCACCAGGTCGCGGATGCTGACCGCGCCACGCCCCTCGACGTTCGCCGGGCGGGACTCGAGCCGCACCACATGCCCCTGCTGCAGCGACAGCTCCGCGGCGTCCTCGATCGTCACGATGCGCTCGTGCTCGGGAATCATCCCCGACAACGCGTTCAGGAACGTCGTCTTCCCCGAGCCCGTACCGCCCGACACCACCACGTTCAGCCGCGCCCGCACGCACGCGCCCAACAGCGCCGCCGTGTGCCGGTCGAGCGTGCCCCGGTCCACCAGCTCGCTCATCCGGAACGGCGTCGGGAAACGCCGGATCGTCAGTGTCGGACCGTCCAGCGCCAGCGGCGGAATGATGACATTCACCCGCTCACCGCTCGGCAGCCGCGCGTCCACCATCGGCGACGACTCGTCCACCCGGCGGTTCACCTGCGACACGATCCGGTCGATCGTCTGGTAGAGCTGGTCCGACGACGGGAACCGCGTCGGCACCCGCTCCACCTTCCCGTACCGCTCCACGAACACGTCCTGCGGCCCGTTCACCATGATCTCCGTGATGGACTCGTCCGCCAGCAACGGTTCCAGCACACCCAGCCCGAGCGCGTCGTCGACGATCCGCTGCACCAGCGCGCTGCGCTCGCGCGCCGACAGCACCGGCCCGTCCACCGACAGCATGCGAGACAGCACCCGCTCCAGCCGGACCCTGCGCTGCGCCGGGGCGAGCCGGGAGAGCTCGTCGACATCGATCTCCTCGAGCAGGCGCTCGCGGTAGACCTTGGCGAGGTCGTTGTCCTCGTCGTGCCGTTCGTCGGCGGCGAGGCGGTCGCGCAGGGCCATCAGCCGTCCTCCCCGGTGGGTCCGTCGGCCGGGGCCGGCTCGGCGTCGTCGGTCACGTCGGGCAGACCGTCGATCGGGAACTCGGCCGAGCGGGTGAGCGAGACGTCGGTGACCGCCACCTCGCCCAGCCCCAGGGGCGCGGACACGGTCACCCGCACGCGCGCGGTGCCGCCGGAGGTGTCGGACTCGGCGTCCTCCAGCTCCAGCCCGTCGGGAATCTGCTCCGCCACCACGGCACGCCAGTCGTTCCCCAGGCTCAGCGCCCGGGCGCCGTTCCGGGCGGCCTCCTGCGTGATCGACGCGGTCTGCGCGACCGTGATGCCCTGGATCGCGAGCAGTGCGACCAGCACCACGGCGAAGACGATGCCGACGAGCTCGACGGCCGCCTGACCGCCGTCGGCTCCGCTCCGGCCGCCGTCGGCCCCGCGTCGGAGGGCCGACGTCCCGCCGTCGGCCACGAGGGCCGTCCGGATCCGCGGTTCGGGTCCGTTCTCTGCCTTGCGCTCTGGGGTGGGAAGAGTCATCTCAGCCTTCCGAGTACACGGGGGCGGTCGAGGACGCGGACAGCTCCACGCCGGGAAGGATCGTCCGGACGGTGACGCGCACGCTCACCTCGTCGGGCGAGATGGCGATGTCGGAGTCACGGACCGCGTCGCGCATCGCGTCGGGCAGGCGGTCCCGCACGTCGTCGCGGATGCGGTGCTCGAGGAGCGCGCGATGCGGGTCCTCGATCGGGCCCGGGCCCTCGTCGTAGTCGTAGCCGACGATGCCGGCCGTGCGGGCGCCCTCCTGCGCGGCGGCGCGGGCGGCCAGCAGGCCCGAGGCCCAGCCGATGCCCTGGATGCACAGCAGGATCGTCATCAGGGCGATGGCGACGAACACCGGCAGCTCGACCGTCGCCTGGCCCGCCTCCCGGGCGGCGTCGCGGCGCGCCGACCGGTGGTCGTCCCGCTTTCTGCCGTCCTTCTCGCCGGCCTTGCGGTCGCGGCGGTGCGGGCGGCGGGCGGAGCCGGCCACGAGCGCCTCCACCTCGGTGGGACCGTCCGGCGTGTCCGACGGCGCGGCGGTGGCCTCCTCGCGGATCGCGGCCGCTCCCACCTCGGCGACGGCCTTGTGCACGGGCGTGGGGGACTCCAGCAGCGTGGCGGTGTTGACCGCGGCCGCGAACGCGGCACCGCCGTCGGGCACCGTGAACGCGACCGGGCGCTCCACGATGCGCTCGGCGAGCTGGGGCGTGATCTCGTCCTTCGACGTGCGGCGATTCAGCACCAGCTCCACCGACGTCGGCTGACGGATGGCCAGGCGCTCCCACTGCGCGAGCGCCCGGCGGGCGGATCGCAGGGACGGCAGGTCCGGGGTGCTGACGAGCAGCACGCGGTCCGCGAACTCCAGCGCGGTGGCGCGGGCCTCGTCGAGGTGGGTGCCGACGTCGAGCACCGCGAGGTCCGACTCGAAACGGAGGCCCGCGAGGACGGACCGGACCGCGGCGGCGGAGACCTCTTCACCCCGTTCGCCGTCGGCCGGGGCGGGGAGCAGCCGGACGCCTCCGGGCACCTCGTACGTGGTCTCCCGGAGCATGCGGCCGGTGATCTCGCCCTCGACACCGGCCAGGTCGACGATCGAGCGGCGGGTGCGGACCCCGGAGTACGCGGTGAGGTCCCCGGCGCCGACGTCGAGGTCGACGAGCGTGGTGTCACCCGTGCGGCCGGCCCGGGCCAGAAGGAGGGCCAGCACGGACGTGCCGACGCCGCCCTTGGCGCCCGCCACGGCGACGACCCGCCCGCCGCGCCCGCCGGTGCGTTCCGCGGAGACGGCGGCCTGGGCCACCGCCGACCACGACGCGACGGACTCGAACCGGGTGAGCACCTCCTCCAGACCGGCGTTGCGGGCGATCACCGAACGCGCCCCCACCTCCATGGCGGCGGCCATCGCCGCGCTCATCTCGGCCGCGTTGTGCGCCTCGACGACCATCACGATGCCGATGAGCGGGACCGCCATGCCGACGGCGCGGGTCAGGGCGTGGCCCCGGCCGTCGTCGGCGGCCTCGTCGACGACGATGAGACCGACATCGGGGTGGCGGTCCAGCGCCGTCATGACACCGGGGGTGTCGGGCACCGCCGCGGCCAGCTCGAAGCCGTCCGACTCGGACAGCACGTGTCCCAGGTGATCGCGGACCTCGTGCGACGCCGTCACGAGCAGGACCTTGGTGGCCACGGTCAGCCCTCCTGCTTCTTCTGCTCCGGCTTGGCCACGGTGCCGTTGAAGGTCCGCTTCTCGAACGGGATGTCCTCGTCGTCGCCCGCGCCGCGCAGGGCGATGCGCATCTTCTCGGAGAAGGTCTCGACGTAGGCGAGCGTCAGCGCGTCCTCGGTGCTCAGCGCGAACGTCACCGGGAGGCCCCGGCTGGGGGCGATGTCGTCGGGCTCCTCGACGGTGGTGGGGATCCCCACCTCGACCACCAGCGCGTTCGACACCCACACCCGGGCGAGGTTCTTGGCGCCGCCACTCGCCCGCATCGTCGCGATGACGTCGACCCGGTCGCCGGGCCTCACCTTGCCCGCCACACCCGTCTCGGCGTCGACGACGACGGCCACCTCGCGGAACCCCGGCTCGACGATCGGGCGCTCGACGAGCATCCCGGCCTGGACCATCGCGCCCCGCTCGTACGCGGTGGCCGCGACGAGACCCTCCGCCTCCGCCTTGTCGTGGAGGGCCGACTCCGGCGCCCAGCGCTCCGGGATCTCGACCTCCTCCAGCATCGCCGGCTCGATCGGCTCCTGGGCCTCCACCGCGCGGCTCAGCTGCAGCACTGTCGTCATCGGGCCGACCTGGGTGCTCACGGTGCGCACGTAGTACAGGACACCGGCGAACACGGCGACCGCGAGGACGGAGGTGACGACGAGGAGAAACACTCCACGTCGCTGCCGGGGGTTCAATTGATCGCCTCCAAGGGCTCGGGACGGTGGGTGGGTCCTGCGACGCCGCCGCGCGGACCGGTCCGGGCGGACCGCGCGGCGACATCGCAGAACAGGCACGACTCCGGGGCGGCGCGGCCGCAGACGTCGCAGGCCGGCCAGCGGAAGAACCCCGAGGCCACGTTGGTGATGGTGGAGGTGAGCGGGGCGTCCAGGCTCGACACCTCGAACCACCGCGGCGCCGGCCACTCGGCCGCTCTGAGCCCGTGCGGTCCGCCGAGATCGACGTCGGCCGGGTGGGGGAGCAGGCCGTCCGCCTCGGGCACGACGGGCTTGGGGGACCGGGCGACGACGATCATCTCGCCGTCCGGCACACCGAGGTGGCCGAGGAACCGCCCCACGGTGCCGCGGCCGGGATCGACCACGAACGCGGACGTGGGGAGGAGGCTGCCGGCGTGCTGGCGGAACGTCGGCGCGGGCTTCTCCAGGGAGGCCACCGTCGATACGACGGCCCGGGTGAACACGTGGGAGAGCACGTCGTCGGCCACCGCCCGGGCCGACGCCGCCGGGAGGGCGGGGGTGGTCAGGCCGGCGAGGACGACGGCCCAGGCGGTGAGGTGCACGTCGAGGTGCAGCAGCGCGAGGCGCTCGGACCCGAGGACCAGGCGGGCGGAGCGGGCGACCCTGCGGGACTCCTCGTCGCGGGTGGCGAGGACGAGGTCGTCCACGGGGAGGCGGCGGATGGCGGCGACCACGGACTCGAGTGTGGGGTCGGCGCGGTGGACGGAGGTGTGGACGCCGTCCGGCGCGCCGATCGCGACGACGAGCACGATGTCCCCCTCCTGTTCGCCGGACCCTTGCCGGAACCTGTGGTCGGAACTTGCGGCTGGAACTTGCAGCCGGAGCGCAGCTTGCTAGTGGAACTAACAAACCCGAGGCCGGGAATTCCCGGGTCTGCGGGCCTCGTATTCCGGGGAGTCGTCGTCCTGGCTTCGCCTGGCTGCTCTGCCGAGCGTGGAACTGTGACCGAGGCCATTCCGGCGGCTCCATGACGGATGCTGGCGTTCGAGTTGCTGACCGTCAAGCATGCGCCTGACGGAACGGTCATCGATTCGGGGGAAGCGGGCAGGGAAGACCGGTGGGGAGGGGCCGGCGCGGACCGGCTCGAAAACGATAGCGATCCCGGAATCGCACCAAGAACTCCCGACCGCCCGGAACCGGTCCACGCCGGCAGACCGGTCACGAAGTGCACACGACAGGCGCCCGATCGGTCACGGATGAAGGCGCTTTCCGCTGTGTGTGACAGGTGGAGAACGTGCCCGGCGAGGTGCGCGGTGCCGCGCTCTTATCCCGCACTGCCTCCGCATGGTAAAAAGTTCGTCGCCGATCGAGAAATTGCGCGTGAATCACGTCGAACGCGCGGTCGTGAGCAGGAAAGGAGCGCGATGAAGCAGCGCATGCTCGTCGTCGACAGTCGTCCGGTCGCCCGGGCCGAGGTCGCCGATACGGTGCTGACCCGCGCGCGAGGGCTGCTGTTCCGGCGCGAGCTCCCCGAGGCGCTGGTCCTGCGCCCCTGTTCCTCGGTGCACGGCGCGTGGATGCGCGTGCGGCTCGACGTCGCGCTGCTGGACCGGGAGGGCGAAGTGGTGCACGCGCAGGTGCTGCGGCCCTGGGGGTTCTCGGCGATGCGGCGTGGGGTGAAGGACGTCCTGGAGGCGCCGGCGGGGAGCTTCGAGCTATGGGGGCTGGAGGTCGGCAGCCGGATAGAACTGACGGGCCGGTAACTTGGACGGGTGTACACCAGAGCGGCGCCGCCGATGTTTCGGGCAGAGCCGAATCGACGGGTGGCGGTGACTCTCATATACCCCAGGACTATGTAGATCCTGCGGATGGGGAGATCTCCCCATCCGTTTTTTCTGTCCGTGTGTCAGTGCCTCCTTGTAGGGTGAACTCTGGAATCTGGGTGTGGACCAACCAGATGATTCGGACGGGTCGGCAGCGGGTAGCGCGGCGAGCGGGTTCCCGCGCCCAGCCAGACCACCACAACGTCGTAGTCGAGGAGGAGACTCGTGTCCCTGGTGTCACGCCTCATGGAGAACAAGCGCGCCGTCGCGTCAGCAGGCGTCGTCACCATCTTCTCGGGCGCCCTGCTGGGTCTCGCGCTCTGGTACGACGGCGAGGCGACGGCGGACGTCGTGCTGAACGACTCCGGGATCTGGGTGACCAGGGCGAGTCACGGCGAACTCGGTCGGTACAACTTCGAGGCCGGCGCGATCGACGGCATCATGGACACCAACTCCACGACGTTCGACGTGTCGCAGGACGGCGGCCGCGTCCTCTTCGACAACGACGGCGCCTCCGAGGCCAGTCCCGTCGATCCCGCCCACCTGCAGTTCGGGGGCACCCTTGCGCTGCCCACCGGCGCACAGGTCGCCTCGGGCGGCGCCACCTCCGCCGTGTACGACGGCGAGTCGGGTCGCCTCTGGGTGCTCCCCTTCGACGGGGCGCAGGCGTTCGACGAGGAAGAACTCGAACCCACCGCCGAGATCGGCCACGGCGGCGAACTCGCCGTCGGCACGGACGGCACCGTGTACGTCGCCACGACGGCCGAGGGTGGCGAGCTGACGATCGTCCCGACGAGCAGCCGCGGCGTGCCCGGCGAGGTCGAGACCGAGCGCATCAGCGTTCCGGAGAACGCGACGTTGCAGGTCTCTGCGGTCGGGGACCGGCCGGTGGTGCTGGACCG
>NZ_JADBGR010000002.1 GCF_014892515.1 Myceligenerans pegani | reverse complement strand
ATGAGCGCGGCGATGGCCGCCGCCATGGAGGTGGGGGCGCGTTCGGTGATCGCCCGCAACGCCGGTCTGGAGGAGGTGCTGTCCCGGTTCGAGTCCGTCGCGTCGTGGTCGGCGGTGGCCCAGGCCGCCGTCTCCGCGGAACGCACCGCCGGCTACGACGACGACGATCTTCTGAGCCGGCCTCGCGGCCGCGGCGTGGCATGAACGCGGCCGCACAACGCGCGATCGGGCCGGCCGTGCGCCTGCTGTGCCAGGTACGGCTCGTGGTCCTCGCGTTCGCCCTCGTGCTGGCCACGCTCGACGGCACCGGCTGGCTTGGGGTGTTCCTCGTGGTCCTCGCCGCGCCCTTCTCCTTCGTGCCGGCGCTGAACTGGGAATCGCGCGGCCGGGTCTACGC
>NZ_JADBGR010000108.1 GCF_014892515.1 Myceligenerans pegani | reverse complement strand
GTCGGTTACCGCACGGGTGCTCCGGGGCCGAGCGGGATGCCGAGTGTCCACCACGCGAAGAACAGCAGTGTCCAGGCGAGTGTCATGCATACGGCCAGCGGGAGGGTGTACGAGGCGAGGGTGCCGATCCCGGCGTCCTTGCGGTACCGCTGGAGGAAGCCGAGAGCCATGATGAAGTACGGGCTCATCGGCGTGATCGATGTGGACCCGGAGTCGGCGATGCGGAACAGTGCCTGCGTGGTCTCCGCGGGCACCTCGAGCAGCATCAGCATCGGCACGACGACGGGGGCGGCGATCGCCCACATCGCGGAACCGCTGGTGACCAGGATGTTGACCACGGACAGCAGGGCGAGGACGGCCAGGAAGACCACCCAGATCGGTACGCCGCTGGTGCGCAGCGCCTCGGCCGAGTTCACGGCGACGACGTCGCCGATGTGGGTCCAGTCGAAGTACTGCAGGAACTGGGCGATCGCGAAGAAGAGGACCAGCACGGGTGCCATCTGGCGCACGCCCTCGGCCATGAGCTTGGGAACGTCGGAGGCCTTCGAGATCGCTCCGGACCGCCACCCGTAGACGACACCCACGACCGCGAACAGGACGGCGACCACGGCCGCGATCCCGTCCAGGAAGACCGCAACCCTCCTGACGGCAGACGGAGGCCGCTTACCTCACTTGCTCGCTCCGACGAGTAGTCCGGACACGAACTGCTTCTGGAACATGAAGAACACGACCGCGGTCGGAATAGCGGCGACCAGGGACCCCGCCGCGACCACGTTCCAGGCGCTGGCGTAGCCGCCCTGCAAGTTGAGCAGGGCGGCGGTGACCGGGAACTTGGCCTCGGTGCGCAGGACCGTCATCGCCCAGATCAGGTCGTTGAAGATCCACGTCGTGGCCAGCGCCGCGAGCGCCGCGAGCGGTGGTCGTGACAGGGGCAGCACGATGCGCCAGAAGATGCCGCCGGGTCCGGCACCGTCGAGGCGAGCGGCCTCGAAGACCTCGGCGGGGAGGGCGCGCATGAAGCCGTGGAGCACGAAGGTGTAGAAGCCGATGCCGAAGCCGACCTGGACGATGACGAGGGCGGTCAGGGTGTCGGCGATGCCGAGGGCTTCGGTGATGGAGGCCACGGGGACCAGGAGGATTTGCGGGGGTAGGAGGTTGCCGGCGAGCATGGTGAGCAGGATGGTGCGGCGTCCGGGGATGGCGAACCGGCTGAGCGCGTAGGCGGCGATCGCGGACAGTGCCAGGGAGAGCAGGACGGCCCAGGCGGTGACGACGAGGCTGTTGCCGAGGGAGCGGAGCACGCCGCCGTCGGTGAGTGCGGTGGTGAAGCCGTCGAGGCTGAAGGAGGCCGGGAGGGCGCCGAGGCCGCGGCCGGCGATGTCGTCGTAGGAGCGGACGGCGACGAACGCCACGAAGAGGATGGGGCTGAGCCACAGGAGCGTGACCGGGATCATCGCGACGTGGAGCCACGGGGAGCGTGCGGTGCGGGGCCGGCGACGGCGGCGGGGCCGCACGGCCGGTGTGCCGGGTGCGGTGCCGGCGGCGGGGGGAGCGATCGCTGCCATGTCAGTCCTCCGTCCGCGCCTGGCGGGCAAGGTAGGTGATGATGAAGCCGATGGCCAGGGCGAAGATCACGACGGCGATCGCGGAGGCATAGCCGAGGTTCCCCGTGGTGAATGCCTGCTGGAACATGTAGGTGCTCAGGAGCTGGGTCTCGTTGTAGGGGCCGCCGCGGGTCATCGCCCAGACGATGTCGAAGGTGCGCAGCGAGTCGATGACGGTGACGGCGAAGACGACGGTGTTCACACCGCGCAGCTGTGGCATGACGATGCGCCAGAACCGCTGCCAGGCGCTGGCGCCGTCGACGGCGGCGGCCTCCTCGAGGGTGGGGTCGGTGCCCTTGAGGCCGGCCAGGTAGAGCACCATGATGTAGCCGACCTGGCGCCAGACGGCGGCGATCAGCACCGCCCAGAGGGCGACGGCGGGGTCGGCGAGCCACTGGCGTTGCAGGGATTCGAGGCCGAGCAGGCCGAGGGTGGCGTTGACCGGTCCGTCGGGCGCGTACATCACTCGCCAGAACAGGCCGCTGACGGCGAGCGAGACGACCATGGGCAGGTAGATGGCGCTGCGGTAGAGGCCGACGAGGGGGCCGGGTTTGTTCAGGGTGACGGCGAGGACGAGCCCGCCGACGACGGACAGGCCGCCGAACCCGATCATCCAGACGACGTTGTTCCACAGTGCGGTGCGGAAGATCGGGTCAGTGGCGAGGTCGCGGAAGTTCTGCGCGCCCACCGGCTCGGCCAGGCCGATCCCGTCCCATCGGGTGAGGGACAACGAGAACGAGTTCGCGGCGGGCCAGAACACCCAGAACAGCTCGACCAGGAGCGGGAGCAGCAGGAACGCCCATACGAGCAGGGGGATGCGCAGGAGCCCGGAGCGGCGGCGGGTCTCGCCGCGCCGGGCTCCATGACGTCGCTCCGCGACGGCCATGGGGGTCTGCGCGCTCACGACGCGAAGACCCCTTCGGCCGCGGTCTGCCACTCGTCGAGGATGCTCCTCATCGAGTCGGGCTGGGCGAGGAACTTCGTCAGGGCGGTGTCGGCGGTGGCCTGGAGGGCGTCGGAGGAGTCTCGGTTGAAGAACTGCGTGATCTCCTCGGTGGTGTTCAGCAGCTCGATGCCCTTCTGGACCATCGGGCTGAAGGAGGAGGTGTCGACGTCGGGCGACGTGGGCAGGTTCGCGGACCTGGACCGCTCGATGAACTGCTGCTGCGACTCCGGGGAGGCGAGGTAGCTCAGCAGGTCGAGCGCACCTTGGTGATTGTCGCTGTTGGCCGCGGCGAAGTACCCGTCGGTGGGTGCCTCCTCGGCGGTGGGCACGGCGTCGTTGATCACGGGCACGGAGAAGAAGTCGAGGTCGTCGCGCTGATCCTCGGGAAAGTAGGTGGTGACGAACGTTCCGATGAGGTACATCGCCGACTCGTCCTGGGCCATGGGTGTCGCCGCGTCCTGGGCCGTGTAGGAGGCCATGTTCGTGTCGAAGTACGGGATGAGCCGCTTGTACTCCTCCATGACGTCCACGACCTCGGGGTCGTTGAACGCGTGTTCCCCGGCGAGCAGTTCCCGGTGGTACTGCGCCCCGTTGACCCGCAGGTTCAGGTAGTCGAACCAACCTGAGGCCATCCACGGCGTGGACGACAGGCCGTTCGTCAGCGGGGCGATGCCCTGGCCACTGAGGTTCTCGCACAGGGCGTGGAAGTCGTCCCACGACGACGGCGGCTCGACGCCCCACCTCTCGAACGAGGACCTCTTATAGAACACGCCCCACCAGTAGTAGTTGGTCGGCACGAAGATCTGCCGTCCCTCCGCGTCGGTCGACAAGGCGCGCAGCGCGTCGGAGTAGCCGGCGCATGCGCCGTCGCCCTCCCACAGGGACGACACGTCCAGCAACAGCCCTTCCTCGGCGTAGGACCGGGCCACGGACCCGGCGTACCAGCTCAGCACCTCGGGCGCGTCGCCGGACCGCAGGTAGTTGGTGAGCTGCGCCCGAAACTGCTCGGTCGCCACGGAGTTCAGGGTGACGTCAGCGCCCTGGTAGGCCTCCACCAGCGCCTCCAGCGCGGCCTTGGGGTCCGCATCCTGGATCGAGTTCTGCAGGGTGACGGTGCCGGCGCTCGCACCGCCGCCTCCCCCGCCACCCGACGTCGTCCCCACGCATGCGGCCAGCAGGCTCGCCGCACCCACCGTCATGCCGCCTGCGAGCAGCTCGCGGCGGGTGATCGTTCGCTTGGACATCGTTGTTCCTCCTCCGTGCGCCGTCGTTGGCGCATCTGGTGCTGCTCAGTGCACGGGCGCGGGATGGCCCACGCCCGTCAGGATCTCGGCGCACTGCCGTTGCAGCGCGACGTCGGTCCACATCGGGTGGTGCGGCGCAGCGTTGGAGCACACGACGGCGCCCCACGCGCCGAGCCGACGTGCCTCGCGCATCGCGTGGCGGCACAGTCCCGCGCCGAGCAGGTCCTCCTCGAACCGACCGTGCAGCGGGGTGTACCCGACGTAGCCCTCACCGAGGATCAGCGGGATACCGCGGCTCACGGCGGCGTCCGCCGCGGCCTCCAGCCACAGGGTCAGCTTCTGGTACATGGCCACGCGATGGGTGCCCCATCGGTCGTAGAGCCAGCGGTCCCACGCCTCGGGGTCGCACCAGTCGTGCACGTACACCTCGGCGGGCGACATGATCGTGGCCCGCGTACGCCATTCCTGGCCCGCCGGCACCGACCACGCGGCGAGTCCGGGCGCGCCCTGGCGCAGCAGTTCACGCGCCCGCTCCTCGTCGAACCGGTCGGCAGGGCCACGGAGTCCGAACGTGTCGATCAGCTCCTGCAGCACCCCGTACACGTAGGGGTGGACCACCAGCGCGTCGAGATCGGCCGGCAGGGCGTTCAGCGCGCCGATCGGCACGCCCGCGTAGTTCACGGTCACCGGCCGGTCCGGGTGCCGCTGCCGGAACCGGGCGATCCCTCGCTCCAGGCGCGGTGTGAGGGCACGGACGGCCTCGTCGCCGCGACCCACGTCCAGCCCGTCGGTGAGGTAGCCGATCTGCACCTCGTTGTGCAGCTCGGTCAGCAGGAGCCGGTGGCCCAGGCCCTCCGACTCCAGCAGGTCGACCAGGTCGGCGTGGGCGTCGGCGAGCACCACGGCGCGCTCCTCCGGGTCGACGGCGTGCAGCGCCTCGTACCACTCGGGCGTCGCGGCGAACGACGGCGACTGCTGGTACTCCCACGACGAGGCGATGACCCCGACGTCGTGCCGGTCGGCCGCGCGGAACAGCTCCACCAGGTGGGCGCGCGCGTCGATCGTCGTCTCGTGCCGCACGTCGTACCACCGGGTCCGCTGCCCGTACTCGCCGCCGAGGGGGCCGAGGCCCAGCGCCGAGGTGTCGATCCCGGACCGGAACAGCAGGAACGGCATGGCGCAGATCCGGATGGTGTCGTAGCCGCGCTCGCGCGCCTCCGCGAACGCGCGGTCCAGGTCCTCGAACGGCTCCCCCGGACCCGTACGCGTGTACCAGGTGAAGTCCCACAGGGACACCACGTGGGGGCGGTCAGGCGTCGTGAACAGGCTGTTCATGCCGAGAACTCCTTCGGTTCCGCCTGGCCCGAACCGGATGCGGGCGGAGCGACCGCGGCAGGGGCGACTCGGGCGCCTGGCCCGCGCAGCAGTGTGGCGCCCCACCGCGCGACGGCGTGCCGCAGGTCGGCCGCGGGCCGGGATGCCGCCAGCGCGGGGTCCCGCAGGATCTCGCGCGCCGTCGTGTCGTCGCCGTCGAGGAGCGCGAGCTGGGCGTCGAGGAAGCCCACCCGCCGGTCGCGGGCGCGCAGCGGGTCCTCCTCGAACAGCAGGAGGTCGGGCAGTGACGTCGCGAAGTAGTCCACGCGTGGCGCCTGGGCGGCGTACAAGTCGCGGTAGGCGCGCAGCGCCGCAGTGAGCCGATCCGCCTCGTCGCCCTGTCCGATGCGACGCAGGGCCAGAACCGTCCAGAACGTCTGCTCGCCGAGCTCCTGAGGGCTCATGTCGACGAAGTCCCCGCGCTGCGCCGCCGCGGTCCGCCACGCGTCGGCGGCGGCGGCAGGCGCGGCAGGCGGGCCGCCAGCGGCCGCGAGCACGTCCCCGAGCAGAAGGTGCAGGAAGGCGGTGCTGGCCAGGGGATGACGCGCCTCTCCCAGGTTCGCTAGAGGCGCCAGGGCGGCTCGCAGATGTCCCGCGGCGTCCGCCGCGCGACCGTCTGCGAGCGCGTCCACGGCCTGGTGGGCGTGCGCGCGATCCCAGGCGAGCAGTACCTGTCCTTCGCCACCTTCCCAGGGGTGGAACGGCCGCTCGCGGAGGATCCGCAGTGCCTCGTCGGCCCTGCCCACCGTGACCATCAGGTGCAGGGTCTCCACGGCGATGTCATCCCGCTCCAGGGCTCCCCGGCCGGCCTGCAGCGCCGCAAGCCGTTCGGCAGGGTCGACTCCGCTCAGGGCGGCGAGCTGATCCTGCTCGTACAGCAGGCGGGTGTCGTCGGGTGCGAGGCCGCACGCCCGGCCGTACGCCTCGCGCGCAGCGGCGAGGTCGTGCTCGTGGTTGACGGCGGCCACGCCGATGTTGCGCCATGCCACGACATCGTGCGGGTCGAGGGCGACGGCGGCGCGCCACAGCGCCAGTGCATCGGCCCTTCGCCCGGCCGCGTAGGTCCAGTGCCCCAGCAGGGATGGCGCGCGGGCGTCGCCCGGATCGGCCTCGGCCGCCTCTCGCAGGACCGATGCGTCCGCGGCCCGGCCGGGGAAGCACCACGTGACGTCCATCGCGCGAGCGCGGGCCTGCTCCGCGGCGGCCTCGGCCGGACGGCCCGCGAGCCGCAGCACGTGCGCCCGATGGTAGGCGAGCAGGGGGCCGGCGGCGGTCTGGCCCGCCGGACGGTGCGTCTCCCGTTCCTCGGCCCGGTCCAGGCACTCCAGCGCGACGTCGTACTCCCCGACGCCGGCCAGTTCGATCGCGACGTCGAGCAGGGTCTGGGCGTCGGCGCTGGCGGGGAGCCCGTCCAGGTGTCGCAGCCAGGCGTCGAGGGGGTCGAGCGCGCGACCGGTGGCGAGCAGCGACGCCGCGGCGTCGTCCCGTCCCAGCCGCCGGTGGCACACGACGCTCAGCGCGAGCGCCTGCAGGTGTTCCGGTTCCGTGCGGCGCACGTCGGCGAGGCGTCCGAGGGCCGCCTCGTGGCGGCCGGCACGCGCGTCGAGGCGCGCCATCCGGTAGCCTGCCGGCGCCCGCCAGGCCCGCGACCACGAGGCCTGCGCGTAGGCGTCGTAGGCGCCGGTGTCGTCGCCGAGTTCTTCGCGGACCAGGCCGAGCAGGTAGATCGCCGTCGTGTCGCTTGGGCTGCGGTGCAGCCGGGTCAGCCGCTCGACGGCCCGTTCGAGATATTCGGCGGCGCGCGCGTGGCTCCCCGCGACAGCAGCGCGCCGTGCCAGGCCGACGAGGCAGTCCGACTGCCCTGGGTCGCGGCGCAGCGCCTCCTCCCAGTAGGGTTCCGGGGCGCGTGTCGCGTGCCGGTACAGCTCCAGGTGCTCCGCGATCAGAGCTAGTTCCTCGACGGTGCTGACGTCCTCCGGTGCGGGCGGTTCCTCGGCCGAGCTGGGCTCGGGCAGGTCTGTCGGCACGATCGGCACCGCCGGATCCGCAGACGGCTCCGGCACCTGCTCGACCCAGCTCACCAGGGTCCGTCCCGCGTGGGTCACGGTCACGGTGAGCGGTCCCGTGCCGACCGGCAGGTCGTGCGTCACGACGACCGGGTGCGCCGGATCGATGTCCGCCACATGGGTCGCGAGCGTCGCGCCCGCGGCCGACAGCGTCACCGTGATCCCCGCCAGGCGGCGCGGCACGACGACGCCCGCCCGCGCCGTCGTCCCCGCGGACGTGGCCTGGCGCTCCAGTCGCACCGCGGCGTCCAGGGTGGCCCGGTCGACGGGACCGATGTCGCGGAACGGGTACCAGAACTGCGAGAAGACCTTGGTCTCGCCGGGGGCGAGGTAGGCGAAGTCGGGCTGGTTGTCGGTGAACACCCCGGCCATGAGCTCGACGTAGTGCGCGTCGTCGTCGGCCAGGTTCGCGTCCCAGGCGTGGCCGAACGGCGCGTTGCCCCAGGTCCACTGCTTCTTGCCGGGCGAGATCGCGCGATCGGCCACGTGCACGAACCCGAGCCGCGCCGCGTGGTCGTACCCGCCGAAGAACTCCTCGTCGCTGCCCACGCACATGTACGACGTCGGCACGGGGATGTTGCGGTACCAGTCGAGCCGGTCGCCGGTGAGCGGCACGCCGTCGTGCGCACTGTGGGCCTCGCCGGCACGCGCCGGGTAGTCGATGCCGTAGTAGGGGCGGTCCGCGTGCGGGAACGCGGTGATCGCGCGGCGGGCGTGGTCGGCCACGAACGCGACGTCGTGCGGGAAGAACGACTGGTAGTCGTCGTCCACGCGGGCCGCCACGTTGGCCCACCACAGGAACGACTGCGGCAGCTCGCTGCGGTTGTACAGCCGCACCGTCAGCTCGAGCACGGCGCTGTCCGGGCGCAGCCGCACCCCGTGCATGCCCTTCATCCGCGTGAACGGGTCGTGGTCGGAGCACCACACGACGACGGCGCCGTCCGGCTCCTCCTCGATCTCGACGTCCACCGGCAGGTAGGTCGCCGGACGGTGGTGCTGCGGCCAGTTGAACTCCACGCCGCCCGCCACCCACGGGCCCGCGAGGCCCACCAGCGCGGGCTTGATCACCGGGTTGGCCCAGAAGAAGTCCCGGCCGCTGCTGCGCTCACGTGCCACGTGGATACGTCCGCCCAGTTCCGGCAGCACCACGACACGCAGCCACTCGTTCTCCAGGTGCACCGCGCGCCATTCCCGCTGGTGGGGCTCGTCGGCGATCTGGTGATGGAACGGAAGCGGGTACACCCGCCCGGACGACCCCTGGTACACCCTGCGGTCCAGATAGGCCGGGAACCGGTCGGGAAGCAGGGGCTCGTACGTCGTCAGGGTGAGCGGCGCCGCCCAGGCGGCCGCGGCCCGGCCGGCCAGGTCTCCGGGCCGGTCGGGAAGGTCGAGCACGGACTCCACATCGAGCATGAGGACGACGTTACGAAGCATCGAGGGATCTCGTGAAGCGACGCATCGACGCTCTTTCCTGGATGATCCGACGATCTTGTGCGCTGACCCGACCTCGTCGGGCGGGCTACTCTCCTCAGGATGCGAATCCGTGACGGCTTCCCTGGACAACGCCTGCGGGTCCTGCCGGCCACCGTGGTGCGCGCGGTGTCGGACGCGGGCCCCACCTCGCGCCTGATGGTCACCGACGCGGGCTATTTCCCGCACGCCGCCAATCACGGGCGCGTACGCAGGAGGGGCGCCATCGGGACCATCGTCATCGTGTCCGCGGCCGGGCGGGGGTGGTGCCGGACCCCGGGCGGCCTGCACCGCATCGGGGCTGCGGAAGCCCTGGTCATCCCGGCCGGTGTGCCCCACGAGTACTGGGCGGACGACGACGCCCCATGGACGATCTGGTGGATGCACGTGCGCGGCCACGACGCGGGCGAGTTCGAGCGCGACCTGGCACGGCACGCCGGACCCGACGACGTCGCCGTGGTCGAGGTGCACGACCTGGTCCGCGTGGTCGCCGACCTCGAACGTGTCGTCGACGCGCTGGAGGCCGACGAGACCTACCCCAGCCTGCTGCGCTGCGCGGGCGCCGCCTGGTCGGTGCTCGCGCAGATCGGAGCAGACGCCGCCGCCGGGAGCCCGTCGCGCGGCGAACCGGTCCGCGCAGCGCAGGAGTACCTGCGCACGCACCTGGACGCCGTCATCGAGGTGGCCGCACTCGCCCGCCGCTTCGGCCTGAGCACCTCCCACTTCTCCGCCCGGTTCCGCGCGGCCACGGGTGGCGGCGTGGTGGAGTACCTCAAACGCCTGCGCATGGCCCGGGCCTGCGAGCTGCTCATCACGACGGAACTGCCCATCGCGGACATCGCCCGCTCCGTGGGATATCCAGATCCCTTCTACTTCTCGCGTCAGTTCCGCAGCGTGCATTCCTGCAGTCCGAGCGACTTCCGGCGCGGCATCCACGAGCGCGAGCGCTAGGCCTGCCGTCGGATCCTCCAGGCAGGAGAGTCGTCCCGTGCATTCCGCGGCTCCGCCCGAGGGCGTTTTCCTGAGGAAGTTCCTCCTTCGGCACCCGGCCGAACCGACGACGACGTCAGGAGACCTGGATGTACACCGTACGCACGGGGGCGGCCAGAATATGCGCCCGCATCACGACAACACTGCTCACGACAACGCTGCTCGCGACAGCACTGATTGCGACAGTGCCGCTTTCGACGAACGCGGCCGCGGCACCAGATCCGACCACAACGCCGCCCGCCGTCGCAAACACCACCGGCGAGCCGGACGGCCCGCCCGCGTCGAGCCCGAGCCCGACGCCCTACCAGGGCTGGAACACCTACTACGGCCTGGGCGGCGACTTCACCGCCGACGAGGTCCTCGACGTGGCCGACTTCCTCGTCTCCTCCGGCCTCGCGGACGCCGGCTACGACATCGTGTGGCTCGACGGCGGCTGGCAGGACGACATCCCACGGGGAGCCGACGGCATCCTGAGGGGGGACACAGAGCGGTTTCCCGACGGCATGGCGGCGCTGGCCGACGCGATCCACGACCGCGGCCTGCGCGCCGGCATCTACACCGACGCCGGCCCGTACATCCCCGGGTCCTGCGGCCTGGGCAGCGGCGGCCACTACCAGACCGACGCCGACACCTTCGCCGAGTGGGGCTACGACGCGGTCAAGGTCGACTTCCTGTGCGGCATCGCCGCCGACCTGGACCCGCAGGACGCATTCACGGCGTTCGCCCGGGCGCTGCGGGACAACAGCTCCGGCCGCCCGATGATCTTCAACCTCTGCAACCCCGTCACCTCGCCCGACTGGGGCGACTACCCCGAAGAACAGCAGTCCACCTGGTCCTGGACGTACGCCCCGGACATCGCGGAGTCCTGGCGCACCTACACCGACGTCGGCTTCGTGGGGCAGATCCAGTTCAAGGACGTGCTGCGCAACTTCGACGCCAACGCGCGCCACCCCGGGGTGGCCGGCCCCGGTCACTTCAGCGACCCCGACTACCTGGGCCCGGAGCTCGGCATGACGACCGAGGAGTTCCGCACCCAGATGACACTGTGGACCATCGCCGCGGCGCCACTCGTCATCGCCAGCGACCCTCGCACGCTGAGCCGGCCATCGATGGACATCCTGCTCGACGACGACGTGCTGACGATCGACCAGGACCCGCTCGGCGTCCAGGGCACCCGCATCGGGGCGGCCGGGACCACGGAGACCTGGGCCAAGCCGCTCGCGGACGGATCGGTCGCCGTCGCACTGCTGAACCGCGGCGACCGCCCCGCCGAGGTCACGACCACCACGCGCGACCTGGGCCTGCGTGGCCGCTCGTTCGCCGTCCTGGACACCTGGACCGACCACCGCACGCAGTCCGCGGGCACGATCCGTGCCGCGGTCCCCGCCCACGGCGCCGCGCTGCTGCGCGTCACGCCCGACCGCCATCACGGCGTCCCGCGCCTCGTGGCCACTCCCCCGGCGGTCACCGCCATCGGGGACGACACCGTCGCCCCCACCACCGATCTGCTTGCCACCGCCGGCGACCGGCTCACGACCGAGGTGACACTGCACAACGACGGCAGCACCCCGGTACGCCGCCCGGAGGTCGCCCTCGAGGCGCCGGAGGGATGGACGGTCCGCCCGGCCGGCCCGGCCCCGCGCGTGGTGCGTCCCGGCGGTTCGGCCACCGCCTCCTTCACCGTCGACGTCCCGGCGGACGCCGGCACGGGCGGCTACGACGTCGCCGCGACCGTCTCGTCCCGCGGCGTTCCGGCCGGTACGACGCCGCCGTCGCGGGTGACGATCGCCCCCGCGGCACCCAGCGGCGCGGGAGTGGTGCTGTCCCACCACCCGTGGGTCAGCGCGACCAGCGGCTGGATGGAGCCCACCGTGGATCAGAGTGTGGGCGGCGGGAACCCGCTCACGGTCGCCGGCACCGTGCACCCCACCGGGCTCGGCGTCGCCAGCCCCTCCCAGGTCCGGTACGGCCTCGGCGCGGCGTGCACGCGGCTCACCGGCGCGGTCGGCATCGACGACGCCGTCGACACGGTGGGCCCGGAGGGCGGCACCGCGACGTTCGACATCGTCGGCGACGACGAGACGCTCTGGTCGAGCGGTGTCGTCGAGCGCGGGGTCGAGCTGTCGTTCGACGTCGACGTGACCGGCGTACGGGACCTGATCCTGCGGGTCGGCGATGGCGGGGACGGTGGCTACAACGACCGGGCCGACTGGCTGTCACCCCTGGCACACTGCGGCTGATTCGCAGCCTGCCGTATGTGGTGCGTGGCCGGCCGTGGGGCCGGCCACGCGCCGCGTCACGGCCCTGCGGTGAGGTACGTGACCGGGTGTGACGAGTTCGCCGCGTCCCCGGTGTTGTTGATGACGTGCGCGATGGTCCCGTTGCCGCCCAGGGAGACGGTCACCATGTCGTGGAACCGCACTCCGCTACGGTTCGGAACCTCGAACGCGCGGTCGTTGACGATCGACGGGTCGACGTTGAAGAAGGCGTAGCTGCCCAGCCCCCAGGCCTCGTGCGTGGTGACGTGGTCGCCCACCTTGTACGCCGCCCAGCCTCGCGTGGCGCCGTTCATGTACGCGGCCTGGTTCGGCGGGTCGTACGGCATCTCGTTCTGGTAGAAGTACGTCCGCCCGCGCTCGCCGTTCCAGATGGTCTGGTACTGCTGGTAGTGCTCGACGAACAGGCCGTAGAAGGTGACGTCGTCACCGTTGACGACCAGGCCGTTGCGGGCGGTGTTGATGTTCCAGCCCACCGTGCCACCGTTGCCGTGGTCGGCACGCCAGATCCAGGCGTGGTCGCCGATGACGTCGTCGCTGTTGACCACGATGCTCTTCGTCGCCTTGCCCGCGATCGCACCGCCGACCCGCACGAACACGTCGGACAGGACGGTCGGGTCCGAGGCGTGGTCCGCCGACGCGCCCTCGGGCCCGACCCGCAGGATCGTGTCCGTGTTCGTGGTGCCGGCGTCGAACAGGATGCCGGCCAGCCGGACGCCGTCGACGTCGGCGACGTGCATCGCGTCGATGCCGCCGTCGGGTACCAGCGTCGCGAGCCCCAGGCCGAGGACGACTGTGCCCGCCCGATCCACTCGCAGCGTCTGGTCCAGGTAGTAGACGCCGGGCGTGACCAGCAGGTTCTTGCCCGCGGCGAGTGCCGCGTTCATCGTGGCGGCCGTGTCACCGGGGCGGATCACCGCGAAATCGGAGATCGGCAGCGAGGTGCCGGCCGGGTCGCCGCCGGCCCAGGTCGTCCCGGAGGTGTTCGACCGCACCGCCGGGACGAATACGCGGTACATGCCGTCGGTGTCGACGTAGAGGTAGGGCTTCTCGGCGATCTTCGGTGCCTGGGCGACGGTCGTGTACGGCGGCGAGGGGAAGCTGTTCGACGGCGCGCCGTCGACCCCTACGAACACCTGGTTCCAGTTCGAGCCGGTCCACGACCCGATGGTCGAGCTGCGGGTCAGCCACTGCTGCTGGGTGCCGGAGTCGATCTGCCCGTCGACCACCGTGTCGGCCATGAACCCGCCCGACGACCAGCCGCCGTCGGACAGCGCGAGGTTGCCACGCAGGTGCATGCGCCGGTACGGCGCGGCCTGGGAGACGGACCAGCGGTCGGCGCCGTCGGGCGGCGTGACCGACAGCCCCTCGGCGGACCGCCAGAAGTTGTGCGTGGCGTTCTGCGAGCCGTCGTGCCACCAGTCGGCCTCGACGTGCACGTGCCCGTTGACGTTCGTGGCGTCGGGTGTCAGGCCGAGTCCGGCGATCTGGGTGAAGAAGCCGATGTTGGCGTCGACGTCGTACCCGCCCGGGTAGAACAGGAAGGCTTTGCGGGCGTCGCCGAACTGCGCTTCCTCCTGAGCGTCGAACACCGCGTCCAGGCGCGCCTGGATGGCCGAGTCCGACATCGACGTGTCGAAGACCTCGACATTCGGGCCCAGGTCAGGATTGGCGGGGTGCGGCAGGATCGGGTCGGGGTCCTGCGCCGGTGGCGTCGTCGTGCCGGTGAACCGCCACTTCTGGTGGCTCGCGCCCGTGCAGGTCCACACCTGGAGCTTCGCGCCGTCGGCCATGTTGCCGTCCTTGATGTCGAGGCACTTGTCCGCCGCGAGATTCACCAGGTCACCGGCGCCCGTCAGCGCCCAACGCTGGGTCGCCACCGAGCTGTAGCAGTCCCACACGTGGACCACGGCGCCGTCGGACGTGTTGTTCTCCGCCAGGTCGAGGCACTTGCCCTTCAGGCGGACGCTGCCGTCATCGGCGAACGTGACGGTCTGGTTCGCCGACCCGGCATAGCAGGTCCACATCTGCGGCTGGGTACCGTTGGCCGTGCTGCCGTCGGTGAGATCCAGGCACTTCCCGCCTGCCTGGCTCACGACCGCACCGCTCGACGCGGCTGCCGCCATGGTGGGGACGACGACGGCGAGCGCCCCGGCGATGATGACGGCCACCGCGGCAGCGATGAGCCCGCGGACTCGTGACATGGTTCCTCCTCGAACACATCTCGTTACTTTCTGACTTGTCAGTATGTGACTGTAGGCGATGTCGGCCCTGGTCACGTCAGGGAGGTCCCGTACATGCGGCGGAAAGCTCGGCGAATACGTAGTTACTCAGATGTCAGTAACCTCTTTTCGGCGCTACGGTCCTCACTGGTCACGGCCCCGCATCAGACCTCGACGACGAGGAGCCTCACATGAAGCGATCCCTCAGAAACAGAAACGGTCGCCGCATCCCCGGCGGACTTGCCGCACTCACCGCCGCCCTGGCCGCCGGACTCGTCGCCGGACCCGTCCTCGCGGGCCCGGCGGCGGTTTCAGCGACCCAGCCGGCGGCCGCCGTCCTCGACGAGCAGGACGCCACCCCGGTGGCTGTGCCGACGTCGTTCACACATCCGGGTGTCCTCGTGAGCCGGCCGCAGTTGGACCACGTACGGGCCATGGTGCAGGCCGGGGAGCAGCCCTGGCAGAGCGCCTGGGACCAGATGACGTCGAGCAGGTACGGGTCGCTGTCGTACACGCCGCACCCGCGGGCCGTGGTCGAGTGCGGGTCCTATTCCAACCCGAACCACGGCTGCACCGACGAGCGGCAGGACGCGATCGCGGCGTACACGCATGCCCTGGCCTGGTACGTGACACGCGACGAGCGGCACGCCGACAAGGCGATCGAGATCATGAACGCCTGGTCGGCGGTGATCCGCGACCACACGAACTCGAATGCGCCCCTGCAGACGGCGTGGGCAGGATCCGTCTGGCCGCGGGCCGCGGAGATCATCCGGTACACCTCCGCGAGGTGGTCCGCGTCGGACATCGACCGTTTCGAGGGAATGCTGCGCGACGTCTACCTCCCGGAGATCGTCAACGGGTCGCTCAGCAACGGGAACTGGGAACTCTCGATGACCGAGGCGACCCAGGGCATCGGCGTCTTCCTGGACGACGCCTCCGTGTACGCGAGCGCCCGGCAACGGTTCCTCGACCGCGTCCCTGCGTTCATCTACCTCACGTCCGATGGCTCCGTGCCCCGCACAGTGCCCGGCGACTGGCGCGACACGCCCGAGGAGATCTTCACGTACTGGCACGGCCAGCGCACCCTCGTGAACGGGATCGCGCAGGAGACCTGCCGAGACTTCACGCACACCGGCTACGGCCTGTCGGCCATCTCGCACGTCGCCGAGACCGCCGCGATCCAGGGAGACGACCTGTACCCGCAGGTGGGCGACCGGCTACGGCACGCACTCGGACTCCACTCGAGGTACCAGCGGGGCGAGCCCGTGCCGTCGTGGCTCTGCGGCGGCTCGCCGCACCTGGGCCTCGGGCCCGTGACCGAGGTCGGGTTCAACGCGCTCGGATACCGGCAGGGGCACGCGATGACGAACACGCAGGCCCTGACCGAGCAGATGCGGCCGCAGGGCACCAACCATCTGTTCGTCGCGTGGGAGACGCTCACGCACGCGGAGAACCCGGACGTCATCCCGGAGGGTGAGGCGGCTCCGGCGGAGGGGCCGGTCGTCGGGTACGGCGGCAAGTGCGTCGACGTCGCCGGGGCGAACACGGCGGACGGGACGGCCGTCCAGCTGTGGGACTGCAACAGCACCGACGCCCAGCAGTGGTCTGCGGGCCCCGGGAACTCGGTGCGGGCGCTCGGGAAGTGCCTGGACGTCGCCGGGGCGGGGACGGCGAACGGCACTGTGGTGCAGCTGTACACCTGCAACGGCACGAACGCGCAGGCGTGGGAGCACCGGTCCGACGGCAGCCTGGTCAACACCGGGTCCGGCAAGTGCCTCGACGCGACGGGCCCCAGCTCCGCCAACGGCACGAGACTGCAGATCTGGACCTGCACCGGCGGCGCCAATCAGCACTGGACCTGGTGACCGTGGTTCAATGCCTGTCGTGCCGACTCGCCGTGCGCCCGGGCGTCTGCGGCGTCGCACCGGCCACGGCATGTTCGCGTGGTGAAGCCATCTCGACGGGCACAGCATGAGTCGATGGCCAGTCCGGTGGGCCGACCCAGTCAGAGGATCTCGGCCAGGGCGATGTCGTTTCTGGTCCAGCCGGGCAGCAGGTCGTTGTAGAAGGCGATGACCTGTTCCGGCGGCGTGTCCCCCGGCGTTTTTCCGGAGGCGCTCTCGGCGCATCCAGTCGCTGGCATCTTCCAGACGCCGTCATTCACCAGCTCCGCGCCCGCCTGCGGAAACCTGTCGAAGTCACAGCGCTCACCGTACGCCCCGCACGCGATGCGGCCGCCGTCGGACAGTTCTGTGTAGCCCGCGACCCGTTGCATCTCGTTCCCTCGACTGGCCTGGGCGAACCCTTCCTGGCAGTCGATCTCCATCCCGTCCCCCACCGTCGTGAATCCCGTCATCGAGACTCTCGTCAGGGTGAAAGTGGAACCCTCGTCGCTGCCGGAGTCGACCTGGACGCCATCGAGGTTGGCGTCCACGAACGACGAGGTACCCGATGGCGACCGGAATACGCTCCCGAACAGAAGCGCCCCGTCGAACGCCGAGCCGTCGAGGACACCCCCGATCTCCGCGGACGGGGCGAAGAGGTTGACCGCGGAAACGTCCCTCAAGGACCCGTCGACCAGGAGCGCGCCCGTGAGATTCGCACCGTCGAGTCGCGCGCCGGTCAGGTCCGCTCCGGTGAAGTCCGCGCAGGTCTCCACTCTGACCCGCGTCCAGCCCTCGGCCTCGTCGTACCGCACCGGGCACCCGAGGTCGATCCCCGAGAGATCCGCGCCGCGGAGGTTCATCCCCCGGAACGGCTTCGCACCCTCTGGGGCGTCACGAATCGTCTCGCGGATGAACTGGACGTTCGCCAGGACCTCGTCGCGTTCGGCGCGACTCGCCTCGATCGCCTGGGCCTGGCTCTCCCGCGCGTCGTCGATCCGCGCCTGGTAGGCGGCCAGGAGCAGACCTACCACCAAGCTCGACATCACGCCGATCGCGACATCGACCAGCCACCGCCGAGCTGACGACTTCTCCTTGTCTCGCTCGCCGTCTCGCCCGCCCGATGACGGCTCCACCGGTCCCAGACGATCGTCGCGCTCTGCCACGACCTCTGAACGCGCCACCGCATCGCCGCGCAGGACAACCATTGTTCTCATACGTTACATATACCATGAACGGGACATGCTTCCGGCGTGATCGGCGAGCCGCCACCACCGCTCCCAGGACCCGTCACAAGTGACGACCGGCAGCGGCTACCGGATGATGCCCGGCGGGGCGACCAGGGAAAACAGGTCTTTGGGATCGGCCGGTTCGGCGATCAGGTCGAGCTGGCCCAGTAGTTCCGGTGCGTTCGCCGTCACGTCGGCCAGGACGAAGTTCAATGTGGTCCAGTCCTCCACGGCGAAGCCGACGGAGTCCCACACGATCAGGTCGTCCGGGCTCTGCCGCCCGGGCGCGGCTCCGGTCACGACCTGCCAGAGCTCGGTGACCGGGAAGTCTGCTGCCTGGCGCTGGATCTCGCCCTCGATGCGCGTCTGCTCCGCGAGTTCCACGAACACGTTCGCGCGTTCCACGGTCTGCGGATCCAGTTCGGTCTTGCCCGGGCAGTCGCCGCCGATCGCGTTGATGAGTACGCCGTCGGGTACGTCGGCGTCGTGCAGCACCGTGGCGTTCTGCTTGTCGGCGGTGCAGGTGGTGATCACCTCGGCGCCGCGGGCCGCGCCGGCGGCGTCGTCGGCCAGGACGACGTCGAAGCCGAGTGCCTTCGCGTGCCCGGCGAGCTTTTCCATGGCGTGGTGGTCGACGTCGAAGACGCGCAGCGTCTCGATGCCCAGCGCGGCTCGCAGGCCGAGTGCCTGGAACTCCGCCTGCGCGCCACACCCGATCAGGGCAAGGGTTCGGGAGCCGGCCGGTGCGAGGTAACGGGCGGCCAGCGCGGATGCCGCGGCCGTGCGCAGTGCGGTGAGCAGGGTCATCTCGGCGAGGAATGTCGGGTAGCCGTTGTGCACGTCGGCCAGCATGCCGATCGCGGTGACGGTCTGGAAGCCGTTGGCTGGATTGAGCGGATGCCCGTTGACGAGCTTGAACCCGTACGTGCGGGTGTCCGAGGTCGGCATCAGCTCGATGACGCCGTCGGGTGAGTGTGATGCGATGCGCGGTCGTTTGTCCAGTTCCGGCCAGCGGGCGAAGTCGCGTTCCAGCGCGTCGGTGAGCGCGGCGATCGCGGCCTGCGGGCCTCGGCGGGCCACCCAGCGTGCGGTGGCGGCGACGTCGAGGGACGGGACGGTGGTCATCGCGGGTTCTCCTCCGGTGTGGGTGACGGGTCGGTTCGCGTGGTGGGCCGGTGGCGGCGGATCAGGTCGGCGAAGAAGGATTCGACGGCGGGGAGCACGAGTACGCCTCGGTGTCCGACGTCGGGCACGAGGTCGAAGGTGACCTGGATGCCCTGTGCCGTGAGGCTGCGTTCGAGGGTGCGCAGGCGCTCGATGCGGGTGGTGCCGGTCTTCTCGACGCCGTCCATCCAGTTCGACTCGCCGGGGTTGTTGATCTCCCACGTCTCGGTGTCGTCCGCACCGACGACCATGTGCACGGGCACGCGCCGTAGTGCGTCGTGGTCGATGCGTGTCTGGAAGATCTCTTCCATGCCCGCGGTCCCGAGCCACCAGGGCAGTGTGTCGTCCAGTTCGGTGATACGCCCGGGTGCGCCGATCGACACCCCGGCGAGACGGTCCGGGTGCAGGTAGTAGAAGCGGTGGGCGAACTGTCCGCCGCCGGAGAAGCCGTGCAGGTAGAACCGCTCGGCCGAGACCGGGAAGCGTTCGGCGACCTCGTCCACGATGGACAGCAGGGCGTGGTCGAACCGGATGCCCCGGTACTCGATGAATTTGAAGTTGTGCAGGTCGTCCGGGTCGATCAGGCCGGCAGGAAACATTGGCGTCAGGATGACGGCGTCGTTGGCGTCGGCGAAGGTGCGCAGGGCGTCGCGGTAGCTGACGGCGGTGCGCCCGGTGCCGTGCTGAACCACGACCAGGGGTGCGGCCGTGTCCCGCAGGCTGCGTGGGACGTAGAGGGAGTAGTGCAGCCGCGGGTCGTACTGCGAAGCGAAGAACGGTGTCCCGCCGCGCAGGTGAAATGCCGACGTCGGTGCGCCGGGTGCGGGTGTTGTCATGGATACCTCACATCTGGTTCCGGTCGCATGGTTCAGGTCGCCGCGGCAAGCGCCGCGCGGAGTTCGGCGACGCGTTCCGGCTGCCATCGGGGACCGGGCGCTGAGGACAGGAGCATTTCGGTGTAGGGGTGTTCGGGCCGGCGCAGCACCTGGTCGGTGTCGCCGGTCTCGACGGCGCGGCCGCGGTACATCACGAGGATCTGGTCGGTGACCTGGCCGACGACGGCGAGGTCGTGGCTGACGAAGACCAGGGCGACGCCGGACTCGGCGCGGATCTCGTCGAGCAGCGTGAGGATCTGTGCTTGTACGGACACGTCGAGGGCGGACACCGCTTCGTCGAGGACGAGCACGGTCGGGTCGATGGCGAGCGCCTTTGCGATGGCGACGCGTTGGCGCTGCCCGCCGCTGAGTTCGTGCGGCCGGGAGTTGGCCAGGCGGCTCGCGAGGCCGACGCGGTCCATGAGTGCGGCCACGTCGCGCGCGATCCGGTCCTTGGGTGTGCCGTGTCGGCGCAGCGTGTCGGCCAGGGCGCCGGCCACGTCCAGGCGCCGGTCGAGCGACCCGTAGGGGTCCTGGAAGACCATTTGTGCCTCGGTCGCGCGCTGCAGTCGTGCGCGACGTCCGCGACGCAGGTCACGGCGGTCGCGGCCGTCGATGACGACCGTGCCCGAGTCCGGCTCGGCCAGGCCGACGATCATCTGCGCGAGCGTTGTCTTGCCCGAGCCGGACTCGCCGACGACGCCGAGCGATCCGCCGGCGGCCAGGGTGAAGCTGATGCCGTCGACCGCCACCACGCGCGGGCCTCGTCCGGCGCCGCGGTAGGTCTTGGTCAGGCCGCTGACCACGAGTGCGTCGGTCATCGTCGTGCCCCCTTGATCGGCTGGGTTGAGGCCGGGACCGGACTGTGTCGTTCTGGTGTGTTGCGTTCGGGGAGCCGTGGCGTGGCTTCGGCGAGGTGCCGGGTGTAGGGGTGCTGGGGGTCGTCGAAGAGCGATGCGGCGGGCTGTTCGTCGACCACGTGGCCGTCTTGCATCACGTAGACGCGGTCGCAGTAGGCTGCCGCGAGCAGCAGGTCGTGTGTGATGAACAGGACGCCGAGCTCTCGTTCCCGGCGTAGCCGCCGGAGTACGGCGAGTACCTCGGCTTGCGTGGTCACGTCCAGGGCGCTGGTGGCCTCGTCGGCCAGGAGCAGCTCCGGGCCGGTGCTCAGTGCCGCGGCGATGACCACGCGCTGCAGCATCCCTCCGGAGAGCTGGTGGGGGTAGCAGCGCAGTAGTCGGTCGGGGTCTCGCAGGCCGACCTCGGTGAACAGGGCGACGATCCGGTCTCGGGCTTGTGCGGCGGGCAGGCCGTGCACGAGCCGGAGGCGTTCGGTCGCCGAGTCGCCGATCCGTCGCACGGGGTTGAGCGCTGAGCGGGGGTCCTGGAAGATCATCCCGGCCCGGTGTGCGCGGACGTCGTGAACCTGTGCGGCGTCTGTGCCGTCTTCGCCGGTGACGTCGGTGCCGCAGACCGTGATGCGCCCTGTGGTGTGGGCACGCTTGGGCAGGAGTTGGAGGGCCGCGCGGGCGGTCGTCGACTTGCCGCACCCGGATTCGCCGACGAGCCCGACGGTCTCGCCCCTGGCCACCGAGAGTGTCACCCCGCGCAGGATGTCGCGCGGGCCGTCGTGCGTCTCGACCGTGAGACGCAGATTGTCGATGTCGAGCAGCGTGCCTTTCATGTCCTCACTTCCTCACCGCGAGCTTGTCGGACAGGTGCAGCCCGACGACGTTCGTCGCCACCACCACCACGGCGATCGTCAGCCCGGGTACCAGAGCGGGACCGAGGTAGCCCTGGATGACGCCGTTTCGGGCTTCGGCGACCATGAGGCCCCAGTCGGCGCTCGGCGGCTGGGCGCCGAATCCGATGAAGTTCAGCGCGGCGAGGCTCATCAGGCCCTCGCCGAACAGCACGACGAGGTAGCCGAGTAGTGTCGAGACCATGTTCGGCAGCAGATACCGGACGCAGATGACCAGCCCGCCCGCGCCCTGGAGCCGGTAGGAGGCGATGTAGGGCCGGGCCAGCTCGTCCAATGCGACTGCCCTGGTGAATCGGGCGATCGCCGGGGCGTAAGCCAGTGCCATCCCGACCACGGCCGTGCCGGTCCCGCTGTCGAAGACGGCGATCACGAGGATGACGAAGAGGAGACCGGGGAACGCGAACATCACGTCGGTGACCCGTCCCAGCACGGCGTCCACCCAGCCGCGCTGCCACGCGGCCGTGATCCCGACGGTCACGCCGACCACGGTGGCCAGGGCGAGCAGGGCGATCGCGCCCAGCATGGTCTGCCGAGCCCCGGCGATCAGTCGGGACAGCATGTCCCGGCCGAGTTGGTCGGTGCCGAGCCAGTGGTCCGGGCTCGGCGGCAACCAGAGCGAGCCGAAGTCCGCCAGGTACGGGTCGTACGGCGTGATCCATGGCGCCAGGACGGCGACCGCCACCACGAGGACGAGGATCGCGGCACACAGCCGGACCGTCCAGGCGTTGTGCCGGCGGCGTCCTGTGCGACCGGTCAGCGGGCGGACGGCGGGGGCGGCGGCAGAGTTCTGGGTCATCGGGTGTCGCCTCCCGTCGTGGTCCGTGCGTCCAGGAGTGGGTAGACCAGGTCGATGATCGTGGTGACGACCATGTACGCCACGACCATGTACAGCACGACTGCCTGCACGACCGGGAAGTCGTGGGTGTTGATCGAGTCCACGAGCAGGCTGCCGATGCCGTTGAGCCCGAAGACCGACTCGACGACGACGGCGCCGGCGAGCATCCCGGCGAGAGTCAGACCGCTCATCGTCAACACCGGGCCGATCGCGTTGCGCAGCACGTGCCGGCGCACGATCGCGGGCGGGGACAGACCGAAGCTGCGGGCGACCTCGACGTGCTCGAGGCTTTGCTGCTCGACCATCGTCTGCCGGGTCACCCGGGTGATGACGGCCAGTGCCCCGAGTGCGAGGGCGATCGCCGGCAACGTGAGGTGGTAGAGCCGGTCCGCGAAGCCGTCGCCGTCACCGGTCACCTCGAACCAGCGAAGCTGTACGGCGAAGACCGACACCAGCACGAGCGCCACGACGAAGTTCGGCACGGAGGTGGCGAACGTGGTGGCGCCGGTGATGATCGTGTCCACCACGGTGCCGCGCCGAAGCGCGGACACGGCACCGAGCAGTACGCCGATGACGACGAACAGCACAGCCGCATAGGCCACGAGGGTCACCGTCACCGCAAGCCGCGATCCCAGGAGATCCGCGACCGGCTGCTGGTAGACGAACGACGTGCCGAGGTCCCCGCGCAGCACATCGTTCGCCCACAGCAGGTACTGCGTGCCGAACGGCTCGTCCAGGTGGTACTCGGCACGCACCGCGGCGACCCGCTCGGGTGTCAGGTTCTCCGGATTCCCGATCAGGAAGCTCACGGGGTCACCCGGCGCGGCGTACAGGCTCGCGAAGATCACCAGCGAGCTGAGTGCCAGTGTCACAACCATGCCCCCGAGCCGCCGCAGCATCCCGACCACGGCTCAGCCCTCCACGGACCCCAGGTCTGCCGCCCAGGGATAGTAGAAGTAGCTGCCGGACGAGGGGACACCGGTCACCTCGGGCGACATCGCCACGGTGCTCGGGCTGGCCACCAGGCTGATCCACGGCTTCGCCTCGGCCCAGCGTGCGGCCATCTCGATCGCGACGTCGGCCCGCTCGGCGTCGTCGAGGGTGGCGCGGCCCTGGCTGACCAGCGCGTCGTAGTCGTCGTCGGCGAGCAGCCACTGCACCGAGGAGTCGGACGCACCGTTCTTGTAGAAGCCGACCGGGTCGAACTTGGAGACGAAGTAGTCGTCGGCGAACATGTCGACGGAGGCTCGCGCCTCGGGGTTGGCGTAGTACTCGCTGTACTCCGCCACCGAGACCTGCTCGATCTCCGTGGGCAGGCCGATCTGCTGGCCCGCGGCGACCACGGCGTTCGCGATCGCGTTGCGGATCGGGGTACCGTCGCTCGCGACCACGACAGGCTGTGTGGGTGCGGCCTCTTCAACGAGTCGTGTCGCCTCGGCGATGTCCTCGTCGCTCGGAGACGCCGGCGCGTCCTCGATCTGGTCGTACGCGTCCTCGAACGCGTCGGTCTCGTACGACCACGCGCCGGAACCGACGGGCTCCTTCCAGGGCTGACCCAGGCCCGAGAACCCGGCGGTGTTGATGCCCTCACGGTCGATCGCCAGCGACAGCGCCCGGCGCAGCCGGACATCCTCGAGCCCGCCACGCTCGGTGACCATCAGGCTCCACACGCGGGTGTCCGGCCCCTGGGAGACGGTCAGTCCCTCTTCGGCAAGCGTCGCTGCCAGCGAGATGTTCTCCAGGTAGCTGCCGGTGGCTTCCCCGGTCGTGAGCGAGTTGACCAGGGCGTCGTCGCTCATCCACCGGAACGTCACCTGGCCGGTCTTCGCAGCGCGCTCGGGGTTCCAGTAGTCGTCGGCCTTCGTGATGACGATCTCCTGCCCGGACCGCCAGGAGTCCAGGCGGAACGGGCCGGAGCAGGCGTCCGTCCCGGACGGTGTGCCGTAGTCATCACCTTGTTCCTCGACGACGGTGCGGTCCAGCACGATCCCGGCGTCACCGGCCAGCGCCTGGACGAACACCGCGTCGGGCTGGGTCAGGCCGATGGTGACCTCGTACGGTCCGGTCTTGGTGATCGTCTCGACGTTGACGTACTCGTCGGACTCGGAAGCGCCGTCGGCCGCGTGACGTCGCAGGCTCCACACGACGTCATCCGCGGTCATCGGGTTGCCGCTGTGGAAGACCACGTCCTGGCGCAACTGGAACACCAGCGTGGTCGGAGTGGCCCATTCATAGGACTCAGCCAGGTGGGGTTGCGGGCTGAGGTCGGGCTGCACCTGCAGCAGTCGTTCGCACACGTTCGACATGATCCGGGCACTGTGGGAGTTCGCGCCGTCGCTGTCGAGGTCGAGGCTGGTGGGCTCCTTCGTCGTGAGCCAGATCGCCTCCTCGAGCTGCCCGGCGGCTTCGGGGGTGGTGGCGCCGAAGGCGACGTCCGCGCGGGGCGACGTTGCCCCGTCCGACGAGGGGGCGGCAGGGCCGCAGGCAGTCACCAGCACGGCGACGACGCCGGCAACGGTGCTCGCGACGCCAGCGGCCGCGGGCCTGCTTCGGGGGGATTGTCCAGGCATTTTAGCTCCTCGGATGAGGGATCCGGCTGGCATGTCCAGCCATTCGATCCGATTGAGAGGTTCAGCTGTAGAGGTTGAACGGGACGAGCTCGAACGGGTTCTCGCACGGAGGCCCGCCCGCAATGAGGTAGTCGCCGGTGGTGAGGTCGACGCAGCTCGACAGCGTCGTGGACCACTGCTCGATCTCCGGCAGCCGGGGGTCCGGGTGGGCGCACAGCGCGTCGGGGTGACCGAGGTGGTCGGACATGGCGGTGTGAACGGCGGCCCGGACGTCGGCGGTGGCGTCCGGGACCGCGGCCCGGGCCAGCCCTTCGCGCGCTCGTGGCACGCGCAGGAGCGAGTCCGGGGACATGGGCCGATGGTCGTCGGCCAGCTGGGGCGGCACGAAGGCCTGGTAGTGATTCCCGTGCACGAGCAGCCCGTCGGTCGGGTATTCCCAGCCGTACGGGCCCGGGGTGGTCTCCAGGTCGATCGAGAAGCCGTCACGGTGGGTCAGCAGGGCGTTGCTGGCGATGTGCGCCCGGGACCGGACCAGGACCTGGAGCGCATCGGAGATGGTGTGCGCGTCCAGGACGGCCCGGCGGATCACGGTCTGCGGGATGCCGACCTTGTCCTCGAAACGGCCGCCCAGCCCGTTGGCGTTCAACGCGAACCCGGCGGAGTTCGCCCCGTGCCGGCCGACCTGCCCGGCCTCGACCTGCATGATCAACGTGGGCTTGGGCGGCTGGACGACACGCAGCACGACGACGGTGTCACGTACGGCATGCCGCCAGTCCCAGTTCTGTCCGGCGTAGACATGACCGTCCCCGGCCGCGGTACCGGTCAGCGCGAAGGAAGTGCACCCGTCGGCCTCGTCCCGGGTCGGCATGCCCGCCCTGCGCCCGGCGAACCAGTTGTCGTAGATGATCTCGCCGCGACAGTTGAGGGCGACGATCTCCGCCAGACTCACCCCCGCGCCGTCAGCGATACCGCGCATCTCCTCGAGCAGGTGCGGGAACGCGTCCTGGATGAGGACCTGCCAGGGCAGGGCATGCTCCAGCGCCTGGTCCCACTGCAGGCCCGCCTGATGCGCGAAGGCGTCACGGTAGTACGCCACGGACCGAGCGACCAGGTCGGCCGTCGCCGTGCCGTACTGCACGCCGCGCTCGTAGGCGGACGCGCTCGACACCTCGACAACACGGGGAATCGGCATTGACATCTCCCTTGCAACCAGTGTGCCACTCGCTACGAGAGCACCGCGTCCTGTAACCTTCGTTACATGACAGAACTGGATAGTACACGAACACCCGCTGCTGTAACAGACGCTACGAAGAATCGCGGGATCGTGGACCTCCGATCCCGGATCCGGGACCACTGGAACGGGATGTCACCGGCGGCACAGTCGGTGTGCCGGGTGCTGGCCGAGATCTCCCCGGAGCGGCTGTTGTACATGTCGGCCGTGGAGCTCGGGGCGGAGACGCGCACCAGCAACGCGACGGTGATCCGCACACTGCAGGGCCTGGGCTACTCGGGCCTGGCAGACCTCAAGAGTTCTGTCGCGGGACCGTTCACGAGTGAGATCGCGCCAGTGGAACGTGCCAGGCGCAGGATCGAGTGGACCGGCGGCGATCCGCAGGACGTCTGGGAGAAGGTCACCGCGGAGGCCGCCGAGCGGATCGAGCTGCTGCGCCGGGCCTTCTCCCTGGACCACTACGAGGCCGCGATCCGGATCCTCCTGGCAGCCCGGGAGGTCACCGCCTTCGGCTTCGGTGCCTCGTTCGTCGTCGCCGAACACCTGGCCCTCAAGCTGCGCCGAATCGGGCGCCGCGCCCGCCCTGTGCACTCCTCGGGCTTCCGCCTCGCCGACGACCTGCTCGGCATCGGGCGGGACGACGCCGTGGTCGTGTTCGCTCCCGGCCGGCTCCCGGTCGACGTCAAGGTTCTGCTCGATCGTGCACGCACTGTCGGGGCAGCGAGCATCCTGGTGAGCGACGAACTGGTGAAGAGGCTGGACGACTCGGTCTCGGTCGCTCTGTACGCCCCCAACACGCCCACCGGACTGACCGGCGAGCCTCTGACCTCCATGGTCCTCGCCGACGCCCTGGCGCAAGGGGTCGCGGCCTCCAACGGCTCCGACGCCTTGGAGACCTCGCACACCCTCACGACCGTCCGTCAGCAACTCGGGTTCTGACCGTGATGACCCGACCGGCGACATCACAACCCGCGACTGCCACGCCTTGGGGAGCCGAACCCGGCGCGGCCGGACCTGTCATCGTCGAAGCTGCCACCGCCGAAGCTGCGGCAGAGCCGCCCCCCACAACCGAGCGCGTGGTGATGCTGTACGGCGACAGCATGCTCGGCCGATTCACCAGGCCCAGGATCGCCGCCCTCGAGGCCTCGGTGGAAGCAGCGCTCGCGGCTGACGGCGCTCCGTATTCGGTCATGGTCCTCAACTGTGCGGCCGGTGGATGGAACAGCGCACACTCCGCGCGACGCGGACCGGTCATGGCCCGGTGCACGCCCGCCGTCGTCGTTCTCTCGGTCGGCATGAACGACTGCGTACCGGGACGGCTCGTGCCCCTGGACGCGTTCGCGCGGAACGTCGCGTCGATCCGCGCCGCGTTCATCGGCGCCGGCCTGGTGGGCTTCCTGCCACCCATGGTCCGCGAAACGGGCCACCCGGCCACGGCACCCGACACCGGCGCGGAAGCCGCCACGAGCGAAGCCGACCTCCCGCCCGGACGACGGAACGTCGTGCTCGACCGCTACCGCGACGTGCTGCGCGACGCGGCCGGCGCCCTCTGGAGTCTCGACACGCCGGGGCTGCTGGCTCGCCGCCCGGACCTCGAGCCGCTGGAGGAAGACGGCATCCACCTCACCGCCCAGGCCTACGACATGCTCATCCCCGAGCTGGCCCGGCTCATCGCCGCCGCACTCACCAGTACCCCTACCGGCAGGGAGGGCGCGTCATGAGCGGTCGCGACAGCTTCGGCACTCTCGCCCGGCTCGATCTCGCCGGCGTCCGACACCAGATCCATCGGCTGACCGCACTGCCCGGCGTGGAACGCCTGCCGCTGTCGACCAAGATCATCCTGGAGAACCTGCTCCGGCACGAGGACGGCGAGAACGTCACGGCCGCGCAGATCGCCTCCCTGCTCGACCGCGACACCGACCGCCCAGAAGTCGATTTCCGTCCGTCCCGGATCTTCCTGCACGACACCAACGGCGTGCCCCTCCTGACCGACCTGGCCGCTCTGCGCGACGCCGTTGCGGACAACGGCGGCGACCCCGCCGTCGTCAAGGTCGTGGTGCCCGCCGAGCTCACGGTCGATCACTCGGTCGCCACGGATCACTCCACCCGACCCGATGCACGCGAGCGCAACATCGACCTCGAGTACGCCCGTAACACCGAGCGTTACCGGTTCTTGCGATGGGGATCCCGGTTCGACGGGCTACGGGTCATCCCGCCGGGTGCGGGGATCATGCATCAGATCAACCTCGAACGGCTGGCACGCGTCGTGGAGCGCCGGGACGGGTGGGCGTTCCCGGACACGTGCCTCGGCACCGATTCCCACACCACCATGATCAACGGTCTCGGCGTCCTCGGCTGGGGCATCGGCGGGATCGAGGCGGAGGCGGCAATGCTGGGCCTGCCGGTGGCGGTGCGTGTCCCGCCGGTGGTCGGGGTCGAGCTCACCGGCGCGCTGGTCGCGGGGGTGACAGCAACCGACCTGGTGCTCACCCTGACCCAACGGCTGCGCGCCCATGGTGTCGTGGGTTCGATCGTGGAGTTCTTCGGGGCCGGGGCCGACGCCCTGACCCTCGAGACGCGCGCCACCATCGCCAACATGGCTCCGGAGTACGGCGCCACCTGCGGGCTCTTCGCCGTCGACGACGTCACGCTGGCGTATCTGCGGCTGACCGGCCGGTCACCCGACCACGTGGCGGCCGTCGAGGCCTACTGCAAGGAGCAGTTGCTCTGGCACGACCCGGGCTTGAGGGTGCACTACGACGAGCGGCTCGTGATCGACCTGTCCCGGGTCGAGGCGTCGGTTGCCGGCCCCGGACGGCCGCAGGACCGAATGAGCCTGGCCGGGGTCGCCGCCGCATTCCGATCCGACCGAGCAGCACGGTCGGCCGAGCAGGCGCCCGACCCGAGGGGTACCGACGCTTCTGCCGTCCGCGCGGGCAGGCCCGGAGGAGGTCGGGCACACGGGGCCGCCCGCGAGCCGGCCGTCCCGGACGGCGCGGTCGCCATCGCGGCTATCACCTCGTGCACCAACACGGCGAACCCGCACGTCATGGTCGCGGCCGGGCTGCTCGCTCGCAACGCGCGCCGGCGTGGCCTGAGCACCCCACCTTGGGTCAAGACCAGTCTGGCGCCGGGCTCGCGGGCCGTCACCAGTTACCTGCACCGTACGGGCCTCGATCAGTATCTGGACGAGCTCGGTTTTCATACCGTCGGCTACGGCTGCATGACATGCATCGGCAATTCCGGTGACCTCCTTCCGGCCGCCGGTCGTGCAGTGCACGACGGCGTCACCGTTGCCGCGGTGCTGTCCGGCAACCGCAACTTCGACCGGCGCATCCACAACGACGTCGGGCTGAACTACCTCGCCTCGCCGCCACTGGTGGTGGCCTATGCCCTGGCGGGGACCGTCGATCGCGACCTGACGCGAGAGCCGCTCGGAACCGGCCGGGACGGACGCCCGGTCCACCTGGCCGAGATATGGCCCGACGACGCCGAGATCCACGCGGCCGTCGACGCCGCGGTGAAGCCGGACCTGTACGACACCTCGCTGGATGATCCGCTCGAAGGCGATTCCCGGTGGGCCGGCGTCGACGTGCCGGGCGGGGTGCGCTTCGCCTGGCAGCCGGACTCGACGTACGTCCGCCGGCCTCCGTTCCTCGAGCAGGTCGACACCGACCCGCCCGGTGCGGGCGACATCCTCGACGCGCGGGTGCTGGCGCACTTCGGTGACTCGGTGACCACCGACCACATCAGCCCGGCGGGACGGATTCCCACGTCGAGCCCGGCGGGACGGTATCTGGCCGGTCTGGGAGTCACCCGGCGGGACCTGAACACCTACGCCTCCAGGCGCGGCAACTTCGAGGTTATGCGCCGCGGTGGTTTCTCCAACCCCGCGCTACGCAACCTCCTGCTGCCGGATCGGCCAGGAGGCCTCGCCCATGACGTCACCGGCAGGGTCGTGTCCGTCTTCGAGGCGGCCGAGTCCTATGCACGTGCCGGTACACCCCTGGTCATCGTGGCTGGGGCGCAGTACGGCAGCGGCTCCTCGCGGGACTGGGCCGCGAAGGTCACGGCGTTGCTCGGCGTACGCGCTGTGCTGGCCAGGTCGTTCGAACGCATTCACCGGACCAACCTGGTGCAGATGGGCGTGCTGCCCCTTGAGCTCCCCGACGACCAGATCGTCCCGGACCTCGGCCACGACACACGCCTGGACGTGCTATGGCCCGCCGGGGACCTCCGCCCAGGCGCGACGGTGACCGTTCGCGTGTGCACGCAGGGTCGCGCCACGCAGATGCGCGCCCTGGTGCGCATCGACACCGAGCGGGAGGCCGAGTACGTACGGCACGGCGGCATCCTGCCGTACGTGTTCCGCACCGTAATGCGTGAGACCGTGTCGTGACACGTAGAGCCATGCTGTGACGCACGGGCCGTGGCGTCATGACCGCCGACGGCCCGTGCTCAGAATCCGGTGTGCACCGCGCGCAGGTGCTCGACCCGGGGCGGCCCGGCGATGTGGTCCCCGACCAGTCCTCGCCACGCCAGGAATGCAGGGGACTCGCGGAATCCGGTCACGTGGTCCTCTACCGTGTCCCAGCCGATGGTCAGCTGGTAGTGCTGGGGACGCTCGAGCGAGCGACTCAGCGTCAGTGTTCGTGCTCCCCCGGCCTGCTGGAACAGTGGCGTGGCAGCAGCCACCGCCTCCTCGAACGCCTGCTCGTGCCCGGGCCGGACCTCGATCTGCGCCACCTCGTGGATCGGGCGCACCGGCGTGCCGGCCCCGCCCGCCTGCTCCTGGTCGATGCGGCTCGGCGCGGTCGGAGGATGATCGTCGGGGCCGGGGAGGATCGTGCGGGTCGTGTCGAGCGAGCCGTAGACCCACAGGATCCGCATCTCGTCGGAATCGGAGGCGTTCTCGAAGTGGTGCGGCACGTTCGCCGGAACGAACGTGGCGTCAGACGCGCGTAGCGTGGTGCGGACGCCGTCGATGTCGACGACCGCCTCCCCCGCCAGAATCACCACCGATTCGGCGACGTTGTGCAGGTGGTGACCGATCGCGGTACCCGGCGCGAACACGGTGGTTCCGGTCAGGTATGTGGTGGCGCCCCGGGCGGCGGTCACCAGCGGGACGGTGACCACCCCGCCGCCCCGGTCCACGGCGGGCAGTTCGTCGGGGCGGAGCACCAGCGAGCCGCGAACGGCTCGCGCGACGGGCAACTTGGCGGGAGGATCAGGCGGCGTCATGCGGTGTGTCCTATCCAGACGGTCTTGATGTTGACGAACTCCCGGATGCCGTAGGAGCCCAGCTCTCGCCCGTAGCCGGAGCGCTTGATACCGCCGAACGGCAGTCGCGGGTCGGAGGCGACCTGGCCGTTGACGAACACGGCGCCCGCGTCGATGCGGCTGACCAGTTCGCGGGCCCGGTCGATGTCGGCGGTCCACAGCGCAGCACCCAGACCGAACTGAGTGGCGTTGGCCAGGGCGACGGCCTCCTCGGCGTCGGCCACCCGGGTCACGGCGGCCACCGGCCCGAAGGTCTCCTCGGTGAAGACGGGCTGGTCCGCAGTGACCGCGTCCAGGATCGTGGGCGGGTAGTAGAACCCGGGCCTGTCGGGCACCTGTCCACCGATCCGGACCACTGCACCTGCGGCGACCGAACGCCGCACCTGATCGTGCAGGGTGGTGCGCAGGTCCGCGCGTGCCAGCGGGCCGATCGTGGTCGCCTCGTCCAGCGGGTCGCCAAGGGTGAGCTTCCGGGCGCCGGCGACGAACAGGCCGACGAATTCGTCCGCGACGTCGGCTTCGACGAGGAACCGCTTCGCGTTCACGCAGCTTTGCCCGTTGGCGGTGAACCGAGCGGCGACGGCCGCACGCGCCGCGGCGCCGATGTCGGCGTCGGCCAGGACGATGAACGGGTCCGAGCCACCCAGTTCCAGCACCTGCTTCTTGAGCGCGCCTCCGGCGTGAGCCGCGACGACCGCCCCGACCTCGCTGGAACCGGTCAGCGCCACCGCCGCGATCCGCTCGTCGGCGATAAGGCCGGCGACGTCACCTGGCTCCACCCGAACCACCGAGAACAACCCCTGCGGACCGCCAGCGCGCCGATAGATCTCTTCCAGCAGCAGCGCACAGCCGGACACGTTGCTCGCGTGCTTGAGGACGGCGCCGTTGCCAGCCGCCAACGCGGGTGCGGCGAACCGGAAGAACTGCCAGAACGGGTAGTTCCACGGCATGATCGCCAGCACCACGCCCAGCGGCTCGAAGGTCACTCCGCTGGTCGCGGCCGCCGACTCGATCGGCTCGAACGCCAAGAACCTTTCGGCGCCGGCCGCGTAGTACTCCAACGCCCACACCGACTTGTCCACCTCGGCGCGTGCCTCACCGACCGGCTTGCCCATCTCCTGGCTGATCGCCCGAGCAAATCTCTCCCGGTCGGCGCGCAGCTCACCTGCCAGGCGGGAAAGCAACCGGCACCGGACCTCGGTCGGCTCGCGCCGCCACTCACGCTGCGCCAGGACCGCCTCGGACAGCCGGACATCGACGTCGTCGGCAGTGTGCAGCGGATAGGTGGCGAGCTGTTCACCCGTGGCTGGGTTGATCGAGACGGGCATGGCAGAGGACTCCCTCGGATCGGATGTGGGCGTGCGGGTCAGGCACCGGCACGGATGGCCTCCAGGACCGACGTGGTGAATCCGCTCGTCGAGGCGGTGCCGCCCAGGTCGGGGGTGACCACGCCGCGGGCCGCCGTTGCTTCGACGGCCCGTTCGATCCGGTCGGCGACGTCGAGAAGTCTGGTGTCGTCATGCCTGCCGCAGAGCCAACGCAGCAGCATCGCGGTGGACAAGATCATGGCCACCGGGTTGGCCAGATCACGTCCGGCGATGTCCGGGGCACTGCCGTGGGCGGCCTGTGCCATCGCGTGGGACTCGCCGGCGTTGAGCGACGGCGCGATGCCAAGAGACCCGGCGACTTCTCCGGCCAGGTCGGACAAGATATCGCCGAACAGGTTCTCGGCCACCAGCACATCGAACTGGTCGCCGCGCCGTACCAGGTGCACGGTGGCGGCGTCCACGTGCAGTTCGTCCACCTCGATGTCCGGGTACTCGGCGGCGACCTCTCGGCACACGTCCCGGAACAGGCCGGACGTCAGACGCAGCACGTTCGCCTTGTGCACGATGGTCACGTGCTTGCGACGGGTCGCGGCGAGCCTGAACGCCTCGTGCGCGATCCGCGTGGTGCCGGCTCGCGTGATGATGCCGTGCGCGATGGCGATGTCCGGCGTCGGCATCATCTCACCGGAGCCTGCGAAGGTGTTCCGATCCGCGTAGAAGCCTTCCGTGTTCTCCCGCACCATCACCAGGTCCGTGTTCCCGACGAGCGCGTGGCCGCCCGGGAAGGCCCGTGCCGGGCGGATGTTGGCGAACAGGTCGAAGTGCTTGCGGATAGCGCCCGACGGATTCAGCCGGGAACGGTGCGGCTCCGGATAGGAAACGCTGTCATGCGGACCCAGCAGCCAGCCGTCGACCCCGGCCAGGGCCGCGGGGGTCTCCTCTGGCAGGGCACTGCCGTGCGTGTCGATAGCGGCGCGCCCGAGGGGCAACTCCGAGCACTCGAACTCCGCTCCCCCGGACGACGCCGCCTCCTCCAAGACCGCCACGGCGGCCGTGACGATCTCCGGGCCGATTCCGTCGCCGTGAAGGACACCGAGTCGATACGCCTTGCCAGCACTCACAGCTGGCCCCCTTCCTCTCTAGCGCCGACGGCTCCGCTGCCCTCGACGCGCTCATCATAACGAAAGTGGTCGACCAGTCAACCACTTTGCTCGATGGTGGGTGCGAGTGGCTCCCGGACCGTCCAGCGGATATGCTCCGGGCGGCCGGAGAAAGGCGGTGTCGTGTCAGGTCAGCAGCGCGCAGAGCAGGACCCGGACGTGACGCCCATCGCCGGGCTCAAGCCCGTACGGCTCGCACGCCCTGAACCTCCGTCGTCGGAGGTCGCCCGCGCGCTGCTGGACTACATCCTCAGCGGCCAGGTGGGGCCAGGCCAGAAACTCCCGTCCGAACGTCAGCTCAGCGACGCGCTGGGCGTGGGCCGCTCCGTCGTGCGCGAAGGCATCAAGTCACTCGGCCTGCTCGGCCTGCTCGAGTTCCGGCACGGAGGCGGCACCTATGTCCGCAGTTCCGAGTCGGATCTGCTACCCAGAGCCATCGAGTGGGGACTGCTGCTCGGTGAGCGGCGGGTCACCGATCTCGTCGAAGCCCGCCAGCACCTGGAGGTGCTCCTGGCCGAACTCGCCGCAGTTCGGCGCACGGACACACAGCTCAGCGCCATCAGGGCCGCCAAGGATCGGATGGACGAAGCCCGGACCACCGAACAGTTCGTCGCGGCCGACGTGGACTTTCACCTCGCTGTCGCCACCGCCTCCAACAACAGTGCCCTGGCGAACATTCACAGCAGCATCGCCTCGCTGCTGCGCGTGTGGATCCACCGCAACATCGAAGCCGCGGGATCGTTCGACCGCTCGCGACGCGAGCACGCCCCGATCCTCGATGCCATCCGTGACCGCGATCCGGTAGCGGCTGCCTCCGCGGCCCGCGCACACATGAGCGCCGCAGGAAAAAGGCTGAGGGCCACGATCGACAAGGCGAACACGGCCCGTTTCTCCGACGGGCACTGATCTCAACGAAGAGGTCTCGTGGAGGTCTGGCCGAATGTCACGGTCACGACGAGTCCGCCGCCGGGGCGGGGGTGGAGAGTCAGGTCCGCGGCGTGGGCGCGGGCGATGGAGCCGACGATGGCGAGGCCCAAGCCGCTGCCGGGCGGACGGCTCCGGCCGCGGGTTCGTGCGGATCCGCGGACGAACGGCTCGGTGAGGGTGGCGACAAGGGCCGGATCGAGCACCGCGCCGGTGTTCTCGACCACAAGGGTGGGGCGGGCTTCGGCGTCGAGCCCGGTGCGGACCTCGATGCGGCCACCGGCCGGGAGGTTGTGCCGTGCCGCGTTGCCGAGCAGGTTGACGACGAGCTGGACGAGAAGGATGTGGTTGCCCTGGACGGGAGCCGGTTCGAGGACGGCGGCCAGCTCCGGTTCCTGCCCGGCGTCCTGCGTTCCCCGGTGCGCGGCATCAGGTGGCGCCTCGGTCGTGGCTGTGGGCAGGGCCTCCCCCGTCGTGCCGATCTCCTGCATGGTGACGGCCTCGCGGACGACGTCGGACAGGTCCGTCGACTCGGTCGGGAGCTCGTCGTGGTCGAGCCGGGCGAGTTGCAGCAGGGACTCCACCAGCTCGATCGAGCGCTCGTTGGTCTCGTACAGCCGGGTCAGGAGCCGGTCGACGTCCCGGCCCTCGCGGTCGGCCAGCGCCACCTCCAACAGGGACCTGGTGACCGTGTGGGGTGTGCGCAGCTCGTGGGAGGCGTTGGCGGTGAACCGGCGCTGCTCGTCGAAGGCGTGCTGCAGGCGCCCGAGCATGACGTCGAACGCGTCGGCGAGCCGGCGCAGTTCGTCGTCGGGTCCCTCGAGTGCGACGCGGTGGGTCAGCGAGCCGTCCGCGGCAAGGGCGGCGGCCCGCCCGATGCTGTCCAGCGGTGCGAGCATCCGGCCGGACAGGGCCCACCCGCCCACCAGCCCGACGACCGCCAGGAACACGAGGGCCGCGCCCGACGCCGGGATCGCCACGTCCAGGAGATCGGAGCGGTTCGGCGCGAAGCCGCCGTCGTACACATAGAGGTTCTCGTCGGGCACGAACCGCAGCACCGCCAGCAGGCCGGCGAAGAGCGCCGCGGCGGCGACCACCAGGAAGCCCGCGTAGCTGAGCGTGAGCTTCAGGCGTACCGACATGCCGGGGCGCCGCCGGGCCGCGGCTGGTGACCCGCTCAAGGCCGCTCATCCTCGGGGCGCTCACCGAACCGGTACCCGACGCCAGGCACGGTGTGGATCAACCAGGGATCGCCCAGGCTCTTGCGCAACGTGGAGATGGTGATGCGCACGGCGTTCGTGAACGGGTCGGCGTTCCCGTCCCAAGCACGTTCGAGCAGCTCCTCCGCACTGACGACCCCGCCGCGAGCATTCATCAGGACCTCAATCACCGCGAACTGCTTGCGGGTCAGGGAGACGTACCGGCCGTCCCGGTAGACCTCGCGACGGAACGGGTCCAGGCGCACCGGACCGAGTTCGAGCACGGGAGGAGACGCCGCCTCGGGACGCCGGGCCAGGGCCCGCAACCGGACCACCAGCTCCCGCATCGCGAACGGCTTGGTGAGGTAGTCGTCGGCCCCCAGTTCGAAGCCCGCCACCTTGTCCGTCAGCTCGCCGGCGGCCGTCAGCATGAGAATCCGCACCCCCGCATGCTCGGCGGCAAGCCGGCGCGCGACCTCGTCGCCGTGCACTCCGGGGATGTCACGGTCGAGCACCACCGCGTCATAGGCCGTGGCCGAGACGAGTTCCAGCGCGGTGGCGCCGTCGTACGTGACGTCGGCGGCGATCGCCTCCAGCCTCAGCCCGTCACGGATCGCCTCCGCGAGATAGGGCTCGTCCTCCACCACCAGCACGCGCATGCCTTCAGACGCTACCCGGAGCCAGTTATCGGCAGCGTATCGAGAACCGGAGACGCTCTCGCAACGTCCGCTCCGATGTCCTCGTGTCATGAACCCACCCGGCACACAAGAACGCCTCCGACCTGCCCGCGCCCATGCCCACGCTCGGTCGACCGGGCCTCGAGACCGTACCGACGGCGGCCGACGCGTGGCCGTCATCCTGCTCATGGCGACCGTCGTGATCCTCGCGGCTGCCGTGGCCTACCCGTTGATCGAGCGTGCCGCAGGCCGTGCCCCCCTCACGGCCGACGACGTCCTGGGCAGCAGCCCGGAACCGAGCGGATCGACCGGTGAGGCCGGCGGAGACATCCCCGCAGGCGCGGCCGGACCCAACGACGACATCCCCGCGATCACCCGCCTCGACCCCGCGCTCCGCGCCGCCGTCCGACACGCCGCGGACGACGCGCACGCTGCCGGCATCGACCTCTGGATCACCAGCGGATGGCGCAGCCCCGCCTACCAGCAAAGCCTCTACGACGAGGCGATCCGGACCAAGGGCCTCGCCGAGGCCCGCCGCACCGTCGCCACCCCCGAGACATCGCAGCACGTCAGCGGCAACGCCGTCGACATCGGCCCCACCGAGGGCGCCTACTGGCTCATCCAGCACGGCACCGATTACGGCCTCTGCCAGGTGTACGCGAACGAGATCTGGCACTTCGAACTCCTCACCACACCCGGAGGGACATGCCCACCCATGCACGACGACGCCGAAAGCTGAGCCCGCATGCCACTGGGCGGCCCAGCGAGGACGCTCCGCCGGTCGCCGCGCCGGCGAAGGCGGGCGGCGGTGTGCGCATGATCGGCGGCGATGCCGCTTGGGTCCACCGCGCCACGGGTGGCGCACCGAACGTCGCGGTCTACAACGGCCCGGTCGTCGCGGCGGCCGCGTCGAGATGCTGCCCTTCCTGCGCGAGCAGGCGGTGTCGATCACCGCGCACGGCTTCGGCAACCCGCGCCGCTACGAGGTGCCGTCGCTCGCCGGCGCTTGAGAGCCCATCCTGCGTTCGTCCGGACGGGGATGTGCTGGAATCGGGTTCATGCCACTGAGCGAACTGCGCGGTCTGCTGGCACGTCACGCTCGGACCGGCCAGACCACGGTCATGGATGGCGTACGACTGTGCCGGTTCGACCGCCCCGCGGCTCCGGCGACATCGATGTCGGGGACGTCACTCGCCATCGTCGCTGAGGGCGGCAAGCGCCTGGCACTCGGCAACCAGATGCACGACTACGGTCCGGGCCAGTACCTGGTGACCTCGGCCGACCTCCCCGTCACCGGTCAAGTGCTCGACTCGGCGGGCCCGACCCTCGGGTTCGGGATGACACTCGAACCCGCTGAGCTGACCGACCTGATCCTGGACGCCGATCTCCCACCGCGACCAGCAGGGACCCGGGTGATCGCAGTGTCCGATGCCCCGGACGAGCTGCTCGATGCCGTCGTGCGACTCCTCCGCTTGCTCGACCGGCCGAAGGACCGCAAGGTCCTCGCTCCGCTGATCAAGCGAGAGATCCTGTGGCGGCTGCTGACCGGCGACAACGGCGGCGCCATCCAGCAGATCGCCAGGTCCGAGAGCACGCACATCCGGCGAGCGATCCGGTGGATCCGCGACAACTACAGCGAGCCGTTGAAGGTCGAGGAACTCGCCGAGCTCGCCGGGCTGAGCGTGTCCGCCTTCCACCGCAACTTCCGTGCGGTGACCTCGATGAGCCCGATCCAGTTCCAGAAGCAGATCCGTCTGCAGGAGGCTCGCCTCCTGCTCGCCGATTCTGAGTACGACGTGACGACGACCGGGCATCAGGTCGGCTACGTCAGTGCGTCCCAGTTCAGCCGGGAGTATCGCCGCCAATTCGGTGCCCCGCCGAGCGTCGATTCCGCGCGGCTCCGCGATCGAGCCGCGACGCCGGCATTGCCCTGAGACGGACGGGGCAGGATCAGGCAAAGCCGCGCCACGATCGCGCTGTCGGCGGGCCGGCGCCGCTGATGTCATGGAGAGCGGGTACCGCCCAGCCGCGCGCCGGTCTTGACTGCTCGTCCCTCCCAGGGCGCAGCTCTGAGTTCCGGGGCGACGGCCGGCAGGGCCCAGCATCATTCCGCTGATTCAAGGAGACACATTGAAGTACCGCGCGCTGGGCCGGACCGGGATCAAGGTCACCCCCTACGCCCTGGGTGCCATGATGTTCGGAGCGATGGGCAACCCCGATCACGACGAGTCGACCCGGATCATCCACCGGGCTCTCGAGGCCGGGATCAACTTCGTCGACACCGCCGACGTCTACTCCGGCGGCGAGTCGGAGGTGATCGTCGGCAAGGCCCTCAAGGGTCGCCGCGACGACATCGTCCTGGCTACCAAGGCCAACTTCCCGATGGGCGAGGACCCGAACCATCGTGGCAACTCTCGCCGCTGGCTCACTCGCGCCGTTGAAGACTCACTGCGCCGGCTGCAGACCGACCACATCGATCTCTACCAGATCCACCGTCCCGACCCGGACACCGACATCGAGGAGACGCTCTCCGCGCTTACCGACCTGATCCAGGCCGGAAAGATCCGTGCGATCGGCACCTCCACCTTCCCCGCCTCCGAGATCGTCGAAGCTCAGTGGGTCGCCGAGCGCCGCGGCCTGGCGCGATTCCGCACCGAGCAGCCGCCGTACTCGATCGTCAACCGCGTCATCGAACGCGAGGTCCTCCCGGTCACACAGCGGTACGGCATGGGAACCCTGGTGTGGAGCCCGCTCGCCCAAGGACTGCTCACCGGACGGATCCGCAAGGGCCAGACGAATCAGACCCACCGGTCCGCCAGCATGCCGGTCCACTTCGAGCACGACGGCAAGCTGGAAGTCGTCGAGCAACTCGTCACGCTCGCCGACCAGGCCGGAATTCGCATGACTCATCTGGCGATGGCCTTCGCGGTCGCCCATCCCGGTGTGACCTCAGCGCTCATCGGTCCCCGGACCATGGACCAGCTCGATGACCTCCTCGCTGGTGCCGAGGTGACACTGGACGACGAGATCCTCGACCGGATCGACGAGATCGCACCGCCGGGGACCGAGGCCGGCCCGAACGAGGTCGCCTACACACCGCCCGCCGTCCTCGATCCCACCCTCCGCCGCCGCCCCACACGAGACCGGTCTGCCGCATGACCGGTGCAGCCCAAACACCCGAGCTGACGTGGGCACACACATCGAATCGACAGGCATGACGACCGATATGGCCGTGGTCCGCGCCCTCGCGCTCGGTCCCAAGTCAACCGCGCAGGACCACACGATCGACATCACCACGATTGGAGCTCGAACGGGCCTGCCCCGACGGATCGAGATCTGGTTCCACCGCGTCGACGGCAAGTGGTACCTCAGCGGGATGCCCATGCCTCGCAGCTGGAACGCGAATCTCCGTGCCAACCCACGGTTCACGGTCCATCTCAAGCACGGCGTTCATGCTGACCTGCCGGCCACTGCCCACCCAGTCGATGACTATCAGACGCGCAAGCACGTGTTGGCCGAGATCCTGAAGACCCAGGACCGACCCGCGACAGGTGGGCGTGCTCCTCGCCAGTACTTGTCCGACTGGCTCGCGCGCAGCCCCCTGGTCGAGATCGTATTCGATGACCAGGAACTCACAGCGGCCACAGCCCGGTACGACCGGCCATGACCGCGGAGCTGTAGTCCAGCACACGCCTTCGCCAAACGTAGCTGCCCTGTCGTCAGGCGGGGCAGCTACGACCACTGTGGTAGCCCCTGCGCGGCCTCCGGTTCCCGGCAGGTACTCTGCCGGCAGCTCGTTCAGGGCGTACGTCGGCGGCGGCGCGCCTCCCTGCGCACTGATCCCGCTGGGTCACTGGACGAATGCGAGGCGGACGCCGATGGGCTTGAGATCCGTCGGCGTCCGCTCGCGTCCGCAACGGCTACCCGATGGTGATGACCACCCGACCTTCGCTCGTGAGGGCGGGCACGCCGTCATCGGTTGCGGTGAGGGTCAGCTCGATCCGCTCACCCGGATTCGCGTCCTCGGGCACGGTGACGAACGCGTTCTGGGCCCTCCCTCGGCCTGCCACGCGGATCGCGGGCTGGGTGCCCACGGTGCTCGCCTCGGTGTCGAACGACCATTCCCGGGTCGTCTCGTCGCCGTCAGGGTCCCTGACGAGGGAGCGGACCAGCACCGTGCTGCCGGGTGCGGCGGTCAGCTCTTCATCGCTGAGTGCGATGACCGGGGCGCGGTTCGCCTTTCGGACGGCGATGTCGGTCCGCATGGGCGGGAGTTCGGCCTCGTCACCCAGGTAGAAGCTGGCAAAGCCGAACTGGTCGTAGCCGGTGTTCTTGTTCGCGACGCCGTTGCGGTACATCGGGTCGTGCATCAGCGTGCGGATGCCATACTCGGTCGGCGACAACGTGGTAACGATGGCCAGCCGGTTGCCGGACGCACGGAGCACGAGTTCCTCGCGCCAGTCTCCGAGCAGGTCGGCTTTGAGTGTCGGCGTGCCCTTGTTGCCGGTCGAGGTCATGCCGGTCGCGAGGTACGAGGAGGTGGCGAAGGTCAGGTCGTCGATGGCGTTGATGTTCGCGCCGCTGGCGGCCATCGCCGTCAGACCACCGCTGAACCAGATGGCGTACTGGCCCTGGGCGATGCCGCGAGGAGTGTCCGTGGCCGTCAGGATCTCGCTGGTGGCCAAACTTCTGACCTCGCGTGTCGCCGCCGCCGACCCGGCCTGTACGCCGGGCCAGCGGTTGGAGAAGTTTCCGGCCACGCTGCCCTCGTCGTCGCTGGCGGCGTAGACGCCGTAGACCAGCGAGTTCTCGTGGACGATCTCGCCGTCCCGGTTCAGGCGCTTGCCCTTCATCGGGTCGTGGGCCTCCGGGCCGGGGAGCCAGCCATGGTGCCTGCCGGTGCGAAGGTCGTCCAGCAGGTGCTCCTCGCTGCCCGACCACATCCGGATGCTGTTGTCCTTGTCGACCGGCAGCAGTGCGCTGCGGTCGCCGTGGCGCAGCGGGGCCCAGACATTCTCCGGGTTGTCCCGCACCTCGTCCGTGGCGAACTGGAACTCGCCGGCGACCGGAACGCTGGTCTCCTGCCCCGCCTGCGTCCGGCCCTCGATCGTGGGCATGGTGTCGCCGTTGATCACCTTGGGCAGGATCTTGGTCTTGTCGGCGTTGAGGCCGAGGACCATCGCCTTGAGCACGACCTCGTCCCAGCCGTCTGCGTCGAGGTCGGCCGAGTCGGTGAAGTGGTTGCCGCGGTTCTGGTAGTCATACGCGGTGCCGCCGAGCGACCAGTACTGCGGGTCCGCCGAGTCGAAACCCGCCTGAAGGTTCACCTCACCATCGACGATATTGAAGGCGGCAAGGGTGGTCCTCGCGTAGTAGCCGCGCTGGGAGACGGCGTAGGTGTTCACGCCGTCCAGGTTGGCCACGACACCCACGTAGCGGTTGGCGCGGTTGCCCTGCGCATCACCCCACGACGCGGCCTTCCACGGGTTCTCGAGCCAGTACGCTTCGGACTCCGCCATGATCTGCGCCTTGTAATCGCTTGCAGAACTGCCCGCCCCGGGCCCGGGGAACGCCAGGTAGGAGTAGTTGCCGCGCTGCGTGGCGGGCGTCATGGCCCAGTTCTCGCCGTCGACGCTGCCCTCGTAGGGGTGCGGGTAGAGTGCGCTGTCCACGAGCACGCCCGCACCCCCGTCGGCGTCCCACTCGAACGCCGAGAAGAACTCCTGGTCGTCCTTCGCGGGACCGATCGGACCCACGTGGTACGTCTTGATCCAGCGCTTCACGGCCGGGTCGTTGACCCCGTCGTTGCCTCCACCGGACGTCGGGCTGCGGTAGGAGATCGTGAAGCTGTTCAGAAGCGACCAGTAGGTGTCGAGGGCTTCCTCGTCGCCGGTGGCGAAGTACTCCTTGAACTTCTCGGTCGTCGTGTTCAGGCCGTCCTCTCCGCCCACAACAGTCTCGAGCGTGTCGGGATAAACGACCGACTGCGTCTCCTCGTCCCAGTTACCGATCCGCGTGCCCAGAGCGGTCTTCAGCATGAGCTCGGCCTTGCCGTCTCCGTCGAAGTCTCCGGCGAACAACGTCGTCTCGTGGTCGTTGGCCGAACGCACGTTGTACCCCATGTCGACACGGAAGAGCAGGGTCCCGTCCTGCTCGTACACGTCGATGTATTCCGGAGCGGTCGTGGAGTTCCGGCCGTTGAAGATCGGCTCGGAGTACATCGGATCGACCTGGGTGCTACGCCATTTGACGACGATCTCGTACTCACCGTCGCCGTCGAAGTCACCCACCGTCATGTCCTGGGTGGAGTACGGGGCGCTCTGCGACGTGTGGATCGCTCCGGTGTCCGTCTTCGCGTACGGCAGCCGGGTACCGCTGTCCAGCCCCTCGACGTACTCGATGAACTTCGCCTCAAGCTCTGCGTACAGCGCGTCGCCGACAAGGCCGCCCGACCCGAGCACGTTCTCGGGCCGCCAGGTCTCCCCGTTGAGTTCGTTGAGCCTGTCGACCCACTCGTTCAGCTCGGCCTGGGTGACGGGGGTCCGGGCGTCGTGCGGCTCCCGGAAGGCCCGCAGCAGGTCCATGTCGACGACGTACCAGTGCTGGCCGCCGGTGCCGGGGATCACCATGTCGGCGGTGTCGAGACCGGTACCCGGACCGAACCGGTGCCCGCGGTAGGTGAAGTGCGCGAGCGGCACGGGGTCCGGCGCAGGCTTGAGCGGGATGTAGTGCGCGGCGCCCCTGCCGGCCTGCCCGTCCCGGCCTTCCAAGGTCGAGAGCATGGGCACGCTCATGCCCTGCCGATCGCCCTCGACATCATCGATCACCGGCGCCACCTCGTAGACCGACGCGACCGTGCCTTCCGGATCGGTGTAGCTCGACGGAGTGACGTCATCCTTCACCACCCCCGGGTTTGTGTCGTAGTCACTCTCTGGCTGGACATCGCGGGGCGCGACGGTAGCGATCTTCGCGAAATCAGCGTCGCCATCCTTGCGGTAGACGTTCCACGAGATCCCGTCGGGCTCATCGCCCAGGAAGCGCCAGCTCAGGAAGATCCCGTCCAGACCCTGGGCGGCGACCAGACCACGCGTGAGGTACTCCATCGGTCGCAGGTCGGACGGGGGCTTGGCGGACGCCGGCGGCGAGCCGAGCGCGAGCATGGACAGAATCACGGCCAACGCCAAAGGCAGGTTCGAGAGCTTGCGCGGTCTCGTACTCACGTGTGTTCTCCTTGATCGGGTCTCAGGTCCGGGTGTTGCTCTGAAGAGCGTCATGACAGGGACAGGCTCACGGTCGTGGCACGGTCGATCAGCACCTCCCTGGCTGTGTCGGACACGGTGTCGGGGTACCTGGGCCGCTTCAGGTGCTCGACGAACCGGTGGAACGCCTTGACGGCCTGGGCAAGTTGGTCGCGATCGAGGTGCCCTTGGGCTTGGTCGAGCGCGTGAGTGAGCTTCGGGACGATCGGCCGGTGACCTCACCGGTCGTCACGTAGGCATCGAGCGCGTCCGGCAGCGACGCGAGGGGTCCAGGGTCCTGGACGGCGATGTCGGTTCTCATGGAGGGCAGCTCAGCCTCGTCGCCGAGACAGAAGCTCGGGGAGCCGGGCGAGTTGTAGCCACCGTTCTGGTTTGCCACACCCTGGCGGTACATCGGATCGTGCATCAGGGTGCGGATTTCGTACTCCGCCGGTGTCAGCGTGGCGACAATGCCGAGGCTCTGGTCGGGCCCGGCGCCCTCGCCGTTGGCGATTTCGGTGCGGAGCCATTCGCTACTTGGCAGGATGTGCTGGCCGAACGACCGGATGGCGAAGCTGTAGTGTCGGTCCCCATCTGGGTCAGGCGGCCGCCGAATCAGACGGTGCAGGACCTCGACAGACCTTTGTGCAGGGTATTGAAGTCGGTGCCGTCGGCGTTAGTGGGCAGATCGTCTCCATGTGGCGCCTACCTCGCCTCGGGACCGAGCCGCCGGTGAGCGCTCGAGGGCCTGCCAGTTCTGGAAACCCCATCGTTTCCCCTTCCCTTTTCCCTTTCGTTCATCCGTACCCGGCGGGCGCCGCCTGAGCGCCACGCCCGCTCGCCACACCGCTTCCCGACTTCGGGAGACAAGGCACTCCGAACCCAGGAACCCGGGAACGCAGAGATGCGTGGCATAGCAACTGTCGTGTTGTTCGTACACCTTCGCGCGACCTGCTCGTCGCACGACGGGTACATCCGTCGTGCGCTTCCGCGGCTCGGCACCGGTGAGGCCGAACCCAGCCACCAGCGCCCGACGCCTGGACCAGGACGCCCAGCGAAGCCCTCACACTGCGCAAGGACACGCCAGGTACAGGGAACATTCGATTGAATCGACTCGATCGCCGGCGATTGAGTCGTTTCAATCCGGTGTGTTTCCTGCACTTTAGACCAACGTCGGAGGCCCGTCAATGGACCGGGGCAACGAACCTGCTGGGAGCACCTGGACAACTCTCGCTGTGGTGGTCCCTCCCGCGCGACAGACTCGGCCACATCCTGGATGAGAACATCCTCGTGCAGAACCTCACCGACGGACTCCGGCTGGCCGGCGGTCTCAAGATCCTGACCGGCGAAAACTTCGCGATCGCGGCCGGCCTCAACGAGTCGAGGTTGCTGAGCCGCGGGACCTACACCGGCGTCGACCGTTCGAGCATGTCCGTCAAGATGAACCCGAAGCCCGTGCAGGTCGTGCTCGACGAGGCCGTCACATCCGCCGCATTCGACCACGGCGCACCCGAGGTCGCCCGACCCGTCACGTCGATGCTGCTCAGCGACTTCGACAAGCAACGATGACGCCGGCCTCCTCGTCGAAACCCCGTCCCCAACTCCATGGCTGCCGGTCCATACCGGTCGAGCAGCGCGTCGACGGCCGCGATGGTCGCCTCCGGCGTCGAGGGCACGGGTGTCACCACGCTCGCGAGTTCCGACTGCAACTCACCGCTACCGAGATCGACCAGACCGGCCTTGATCGCCGAACCGCCGACGTCGATGCCCAATGCCCTTTCCGCCACGGTGCCCTCTCTTTTCTGGTTCGTTCACTGTGTGCCGCGCTTGTGTTCCGGGTGCTCCATGGCGGCGATCTCCGGGTGGTGCAGGTCGAACGCCGGCGACTCACTCCGGATCCGCGGCAGCGCCGTGAAGTTGTGCCGTGGAGGCGGACATGATGTCGCCCACTCCAGCGAGCGGCTAGTGCCCCACGGATCGTCAACCGTGACCCGGGGCGCTTGGCGCCAGGTCACGTACACGTTCCAGAAGAACGGCAGCATCGACACGGCGAGGATGAAGGCTCCGGTGGTGGAGACCTGGTTGGCGATCGTGAAGCCCTCCTCCGGCATGTAGTCCGCGTAGCGGCGCGGCATGCCCCACACGCCCAGCCAGTGCTGGATGAGGAAGGTCATGTGGAAGCCGACGAACAGCAGCCAGAAGTGCAGCTTTCCGAGACGCTCCGAGAGCATCTTCCCCGTCATCTTGGGCCACCAGAAGTAGAAGCCCGCGAACATCGCGAACACCACGGTGCCGAACACCACGTAGTGGAAGTGGGCCACGACGAAGTAGGAGTCGGACAGCGAGAAGTCCAGGGCCGGGCTCGACAGGATGATGCCGGTCAGGCCGCCGAACAGGAACGTCACGAGGAACCCGATGCTCCACAGCATCGGTGTCTCGAACGTGAGTTTTCCTCGCCACATCGTGCCGATCCAGTTGAAGAACTTCACGCC
>NZ_JADBGR010000107.1:216758-440205 GCF_014892515.1 Myceligenerans pegani | reverse complement strand
GTGTGCGTCGGTTGTTTGAGAACTCAACAGTGTGCTTGATAGTCAATGCCAATGTTTAAGGCTCTTCCCTTTTGTGGGAGGGGTTGTTTTGGATCGGATCGGGCAGTTTGTCTGTCTGGTCTGAGCTGGTATCAGTTAAGCTCTGTGAAGAGTGTTTTCTTTTGCGGAGAGTTTGATCCTGGCTCAGGACGAACGCTGGCGGCGTGCTTAACACATGCAAGTCGAACGATGAAGCCCAGCTTGCTGGGTGGATTAGTGGCGAACGGGTGAGTAACACGTGAGTAACCTGCCCCTCTACTTCGGGATAAGCCTTGGAAACGGGGTCTAATACCGGATATTCAGTCTCTGCCGCATGGTGGGGGTTGGAAAGATTTTTTGGTGGGGGATGGGCTCGCGGCCTATCAGCTTGTTGGTGGGGTGATGGCCTACCAAGGCGTCGACGGGTAGCCGGCCTGAGAGGGCGACCGGCCACACTGGGACTGAGACACGGCCCAGACTCCTACGGGAGGCAGCAGTGGGGAATATTGCACAATGGGCGCAAGCCTGATGCAGCGACGCCGCGTGAGGGATGACGGCCTTCGGGTTGTAAACCTCTTTCGACACGGAACAAGGCTTCTCGTTTTCGGGGGGTTGAGGGTACGTGTAGAAGAAGCGCCGGCTAACTACGTGCCAGCAGCCGCGGTAATACGTAGGGCGCAAGCGTTGTCCGGAATTATTGGGCGTAAAGAGCTCGTAGGCGGTCTGTCGCGTCTGGTGTGAAAACCCGAGGCTCAACCTCGGGCTGGCATCGGGTACGGGCAGGCTGGAGTGCGGTAGGGGAGACTGGAATTCCTGGTGTAGCGGTGGAATGCGCAGATATCAGGAGGAACACCGATGGCGAAGGCAGGTCTCTGGGCCGTTACTGACGCTGAGGAGCGAAAGCATGGGGAGCGAACAGGATTAGATACCCTGGTAGTCCATGCCGTAAACGTTGGGCACTAGGTGTGGGGCAGGTTCCACCTGTTCTGTGCCGTAGCTAACGCATTAAGTGCCCCGCCTGGGGAGTACGGCCGCAAGGCTAAAACTCAAAGGAATTGACGGGGGCCCGCACAAGCGGCGGAGCATGCGGATTAATTCGATGCAACGCGAAGAACCTTACCAAGGCTTGACATGCACCGGATCGCTGCAGAGATGTGGTTTCCGTAAGGTCGGTGTACAGGTGGTGCATGGTTGTCGTCAGCTCGTGTCGTGAGATGTTGGGTTAAGTCCCGCAACGAGCGCAACCCTTGTCTCATGTTGCCAGCGGGTGATGCCGGGGACTCATGGGAGACTGCCGGGGTCAACTCGGAGGAAGGTGGGGATGACGTCAAATCATCATGCCCCTTATGTCTTGGGCTTCACGCATGCTACAATGGCCGGTACAGAGGGTTGCGATATCGTGAGGTGGAGCGAATCCCTAAAAGCCGGTCTCAGTTCGGATCGGGGTCTGCAACTCGACCCCGTGAAGTCGGAGTCGCTAGTAATCGCAGATCAGCAACGCTGCGGTGAATACGTTCCCGGGCCTTGTACACACCGCCCGTCAAGTCACGAAAGTTGGTAACACCCGAAGCCCACGGCCCAACCGTAAGGGGGGAGTGGTCGAAGGTGGGACTGGCGATTGGGACTAAGTCGTAACAAGGTAGCCGTACCGGAAGGTGCGGCTGGATCACCTCCTTTCTAAGGAGCACTTCGGCTCGTCGCCCCTGGGGTGGCGGGTCCAGAAGCCGCGCCATGACCGAACGTGTCGTGGGTGGTTGCTCGTGGGTGGAACATTGACGAAGGGCTCTGCCTCTTGTGTGGGGTTGCCTCTAGTACGCCGGGTGCCGGCCTCTCTCTTGCGGGGGGTGGTGGTGGCCGGGCTGGAACGGGTGACGCCTGGGGGTGGGGTCTGCCGAGCACACTGTTGGGTCCTGAGGCAACCGGCTCTCGGGATCGTCACGACCGGGTCGCGGGTTTTTTTGCTCGTGGTCGGGGTGGGGGTTCCTGGGTGGGGTGTTTCGTGGAGGGTTCGGGTCATCGCTGGAGCGATACCGCCAGGCCGGGATGGTGTGGTTGGTCGTTCGTGGGTGGTGGGTTCGTTCGTTGCTTGAGAACTGTATAGTGGACGCGAGCATCTCTGGACATGCCAGTGGCTCTGTTCTCATCCTTGGGGTTTTCATCCTTGGGGTGGGAGGGGGTGTGCTGGTGTGTTCTGTGTAGTGTTGTTGAAGTTTTTTAGGGCACAGGGTGGATGCCTTGGCATCAGGAGCCGACGAAGGACGTTGTAGCCTGCGATAAGCCTCGGGGAGCTGGCAGACGAGCTGTGATCCGAGGGTTTCCGAATGGGGGAACCTACCCGAAGTCATGTTCGGGTACCCGCACTTGAATTCATAGGGTGTGGGGGGGAACGCCGGGAAGTGAAACATCTCAGTACCGGCAGGAAGAGATATTCTGTGAGTAGTGGTGAGCGAAAGCGGATGAGGTTAAACCGTGCGCGTGTCAAGTTGTCAGGCGTTGCGTGTGCGGGGTAGTGGGAGCTTCTTCAGATCTCTGACAGGGTCTGGGCCAGTGAGAAAGTCGTGTGATAGCCGAACCGGGTTGAATACCGGACCGTAGAGGGTGGGAGTCCCGTAGGTGAAATCGTGCGGCCTGGTGGAGGTTGTCCCGAGTAGCACGGGGCCCGTGAAATCTCGTGTGAATCTGCCAAGACCACTTGGTAAGCCTAAATACTCCCTGATGACCGATAGCGGACCAGTACCGTGAGGGAAAGGTGAAAAGTACCCCGGGAGGGGAGTGAAATAGTACCTGAAACCGTGTGCCTACAATCCGTCAGAGCCTCGGCGTCTCCTTGTGGGGCGTGTGGGGGTGATGGCGTGCCTTTTGAAGAATGAGCCTGCGAGTTAGTGCTCGGTGGCGAGGTTAACCCGGGTGGGGTAGCCGTAGCGAAAGCGAGTCCGAACAGGGCGGTCCAGTCGCCGGGTCTAGACCCGAAGCGGGGTGATCTAGCCATGGGCAGGGTGAAGCGTCGGTAAGACGGTGTGGAGGCCCGAACCCACCAGGGTTGAAAACCTGGGGGATGACCTGTGGTTAGGGGTGAAAGGCCAATCAAACTCCGTGATAGCTGGTTCTCCCCGAAATGCATTTAGGTGCAGCGTCGCGTGTTGCTTGCTGGAGGTAGAGCTACTGGATGGCCGATGGGCCCGACAAGGTTACTGACGTCAGCCAAACTCCGAATGCCGGTAAGTTGAGCGTGGCAGTGAGACTGCGGGGGATAAGCTCCGTGGGTCGAGAGGGAAACAGCCCAGATCGCCGGCTAAGGCCCCTAAGCGTGTGCTCAGTGGGAAAGGATGTGGAGTTGCTCAGACAACCAGGAGGTTGGCTTAGAAGCAGCCATCCTTGAAAGAGTGCGTAATAGCTCACTGGTCAAGTGATTCCGCGCCGACAATGTAGCGGGGCTCAAGCACACCGCCGAAGCCGTGGCAACCACACGCATACATTACGGTCAACTTGTTGATTGTCAGTGGTGTGGTTGGGTAGGGGAGCGTCCTGCAGCCGTGGAAGTCCCGGAGTGATCCAGGGGTGGAGGCTGCGGGAGTGAGAATGCAGGCATGAGTAGCGAATGACGGGTGTGAATCCCGTCCACCGAATGACCAAGGGTTCCAGGGCCAGGTTTATCCGCCCTGGGTAAGTCGGGACCTAAGGCGAGGCCGACAGGCGTAGTCGATGGACAAGGAGTTGATATTCTCCTACCGGCGAAGAACCGCCCATACCGAGTCCGGTGAGACTAACCATCCCGAACCTTCCACCACAGTCTTCGGACTGTACCGGGGGGTGAGGCGTGGGACCTGATCCGGTAGTAGGTAAGCGTGTTAACAGGGGTGACGCAGGAAGGTAGCCGCACGTGGCGATGGTTGTCCACGTCCAAGGTCGTAGCCCGTTCCGTAGGCAAATCCGCGGGACATGAAGGGTGAGGGCTGATGGTGACCACTTATGTGGGAACGTGGTGATCCTCTGCTGCCAAGAAAAGCCTCGACGTGAGGTTCTAGCCGCCCGTACCCGAAACCGACTCAGGTGGTCAGGTAGAGAATACCAAGGTGATCGAGCGAATCGTGGTCAAGGAACTCGGCAAAATGCCCCCGTAACTTCGGGAGAAGGGGGGCCCAACCCGTGAACCCTACTTGCTGGGGGGAGCGGGGGTGGGCCGCAGAGACCAGGGAGAAGCGACTGTTTACTAAAAACACAGGTCCGTGCGAAGTCGCAAGACGATGTATACGGACTGACGCCTGCCCGGTGCTGGAAGGTTAAGAGGACGAGTCAAACCCTTGCGGGTTGAAGCTCAGAATTTAAGCCCCAGTAAACGGCGGTGGTAACTATAACCATCCTAAGGTAGCGAAATTCCTTGTCGGGTAAGTTCCGACCTGCACGAATGGCGTAACGACTTCTCCGCTGTCTCGACCGCGAACTCGGCGAAATTGCACTACGAGTAAAGATGCTCGTTACGCGCAGCAGGACGGAAAGACCCCGGGACCTTTACTACAGCTTGGTATTGGTGTTCGGTGCGGTTTGTGTAGGATAGGTGGGAGACTGTGAAGCCCGGCCGCCAGGTCGGGTGGAGTCATCGTTGAAATACCACTCTGATCGCTTCGGGCATCTAACCTCGGTCCGTGATCCGGATCAGGGACAGTGCCTGGTGGGTAGTTTAACTGGGGCGGTTGCCTCCTAAAATGTAACGGAGGCGCTCAAAGGTTCCCTCAGCCTGGTTGGCAATCAGGTGTCGAGTGCAAGTGCACAAGGGAGCTTGACTGTGAGACTGACAGGTCGAGCAGGGACGAAAGTCGGAACTAGTGATCCGGCCATGGCTTGTGGAAGCGTGGTCGCTCAACGGATAAAAGGTACCCCGGGGATAACAGGCTGATCTTGCCCAAGAGTCCATATCGACGGCATGGTTTGGCACCTCGATGTCGGCTCGTCGCATCCTGGGGCTGGAGTTGGTCCCAAGGGTTGGGCTGTTCGCCCATTAAAGCGGTACGCGAGCTGGGTTTAGAACGTCGTGAGACAGTTCGGTCCCTATCCGCTGCGCGCGTAGGAGTCTTGAGAAGGGCTGTCCCTAGTACGAGAGGACCGGGACGGACGAACCTCTGGTGTGCCAGTTGTTCCGCCAGGAGCACGGCTGGTTGGCTACGTTCGGAAGGGATAACCGCTGAAAGCATCTAAGCGGGAAGCCTGCTTCAAGATGAAGACTCCACCACCCTCGGGTGGGAAGGCGCCCGGAAGACTACCGGGTTGATAGGCCGGAGATGGAAGCCCAGTAATGGGTGGAGTTGACCGGTACTAATCCGCCAACAACCTCAACAACACACCCCACACCCACACACTGTGTGTGTGCCGGCTGTTCGCGTCCACTGTACGGTTCCCGAGAAACGACCAAACCACCCCCCACGGGTGCCGGCAGGCACAACGAAGAGGGGGGGCCTGTAGCCCTGGGTTGGTTGGTGAACTCGATAGTGTTACGGCGGTCATAGCGTAGGGGAAACGCCCGGCTCCATTCCGAACCCGGAAGCTCAGCCCTACAGCGCCGATGGTACTGCCCCCGCCAGGGGGTGGGAGAGTAGGACGCCGCCGGACCCCCTTTCACGAAAGCCCCTCGAGCACCCACTCGAGGGGCTTTCGCCATTTCTCTGGCATGAGCCCGAAGCCGGCGTGAACCCGAGCCCACGCGAGCTCAAGCCCGCACGATCTCCGAGAGTCCCTTCCTCACGGCTTCAGTCCGTCATGTCCCCATCGCGGTGTCGGTCCGGGATCCCCGAGATCCGTTCCGGGTGGGTCCTGCGAGACGTCCTGGGCGATCCTGGTCCCCCAGTCGAAGTACGCCATGAGCGTCGTGCGGAGGTCCGGTCGCCCGGGATAAGTCTCGTCGACAGCGGCTGCCATCAGCTCCAGCCAGCGCTGCCGGTGCTCGTCACGGATGCGGAGCCCGAGGTGGGCGCGCAGGAGGTCCTGATGGCCGCCCAGTTCGGCCGTGAAGTTATCGGGCCCACCGAACACCTCGGCGAGCCAGATCGCGACCCGTTCGACATGAGTGGGCGTGAAGTCCTTGAAGACGGGGGCCAGCAGGTCGTCGGCCAGGACCCGGTCGTAGAACGCGGTGCTCAGCCGGCGGAGCCCGTCGGCGCCGCCGGCGTCGTCGTACAGTGAGATGCTCACGGGCGTTATTGTGCACCGTTCGTGGGGCTCAGCTCTCGCGAATTCTGTTCCCCTCGGTACAGAAGTTGGTCGCCCCCTCCGAGGGAATCGGCACTCGTCGCGCCTACGCGGGTTCCGGATCCGGCACGCGATCCTCGTCGACGGTCGGCGTGAGGGGTTCGACGGCGTCCAGGCGCGCCCGGGCGTCGTCGGGCAGGACGGTCCGGACGGCGGTCATCGCCGCCGCGAGCTGTTCCGGCTTGCTGCCGCCGAGGATGGGGCGGACTGCCGGCTCGTGACCCGCCAGCCATGCCAGGACCACCTGGCCTTGGGTGAGCCCCACGGCGTCGGATACGTCGTCGAGGGCGGCGAGGCGGCGCGACGTGCCCGGGTGGTCGAACTCCTCGGAGATCTCCTTGGTGGGGTTGTCGTAGGCGCCGCCGAGGAGCGGTGAGTACGCCCAGATCTCGAGTCCGCCGGTGGCGGCGAGGTCGAGGTGCTCGTCGGTGAGGAACCCGAACCGGTGACCCGCGCCCGCCGTGCCGGGCCGGGGATGCAGGTACGAATAGCTGTACTGGAGCGCGCTCACCGGCTCACGTCCCTCGCCGAGGGCCCGCGCGCGGGCGGTCGCGACCCGCCACGCGGCATGGTTCGACATGCCGAGACGCGCTGCGAGACCGTCGTCGTGCAGCCCGGACAGCGTGTCGGAGACGTCCTCGAGCGACACGGTCCGGTCCTCCATGTGCGCCCAGGCGAGGTCGACGCGGTCGGTGCCGAGCCGGCGGAGGCTGCCCTCGAGCTGGGCGCGGACCTCCGCGGCACCGAGGCCGGTCCGCGACGCGGGCCAGCGGCCGGCGACCACGGGTTCGGCGCCGAACTTCGTGGAGATCCGCACGCGGTCGCGCATGCCGGGCCGCGCCGCGAGCCAGCGGCCGAGCACCTCCTCGCTCTGCCCGCCGTATCCGGTGTCGCTGTCCCAGAACGCGTAGCAGTCGGCGGTGTCGATCCAGGAGCCGCCGGCGTCCACGAACTGGTCGAGCAGGCCGAACGCGGTCCGCTCGTCGACGGTCGTGCCGAACTTCATGGCCCCGAGGGCCAGGTTCATCGTGTCCATGCCAGCAGCCTGCGATCTGGAGCGCGCTCCAGGTCAAGAGGGCGGGGCCGGATGCGTCGAGCGGCCAGGCCGGGCCTGTCGAGCGGGCCTGCCGACGGGCATGATGGACGCATGACCCAGACCGCGAACGCCCGTACCTACACGCCCGCGGAGGCTGCGGCCGAGTCGGGATTCAGTATCGACACGCTCCGCTACTACGAGCGCGAGGGCCTGCTGGCGCCGATCTCGCGCACGCCCGGCGGGCGGCGGACCTACTCCGCGGGCGACCTCGACTGGCTCGGACTCGTGCGCTGCCTGCGGGACACCGGCATGCCGATCGCCGACCTGAAGCAGTACGCGGAACTCTGCCTGGACGCCACCACGATGGACGAGCGGCTCGCCCTGCTCGAGGTCCATCACCAGCGGGTCCAGGAACAGGTCGACCTGCTGGTGGCGCAGCAGGAGAAGCTGCGCGAGAAGATCCGCTGGTACCTGGCCAACGGCGCGACGCGGGCCGAGCAGGAGCGGGCCGCCGGCCGGGAATGAGGTTCGGCGGCGTGGCAGGAGCCTGCCTTCGGGGTTGCGCGCACCCTGCGCAGGAAACCTCGTGCTCGCGAGCGGCCACGGTGCGCCGGCGCCGGGCTTTCCGGCGTATGAAATCCTGGTTCTGACCCGCGGACGAATGCCCGTTCGCGGGTGACCGGCAACCAGGAACCCAAGGAGCCACGTGGCAAGCAGCACGGGCGGTGTGCAGACCGTCGAGCGGGCGATCGACCTGCTGGAGATCATGACGGACCTCGGGGGTGACGCGACCCTGAGCGAGCTCAGCGACCGCAGCGGGCTCCCGCTCCCGACCATTCACCGGCTGCTGCGCACACTGGTGCAGCGCGGGTACGCGCGGCAGATGCCCTCGCGCCGCTACGCGCTCGGGCCGGGCGTGCTGCGCCTCGCCGACGCGGCAGGCCGGCAGCTCGGCGCGGCGGCCAGGCCCCACCTCGAGCGGGTCGCGGCCGCCCTCGGCGAGACCGCGAATCTCGCGATGCTCGACCACGAGATGGCGGTGTACGTGGCGCAGGCCGCGTCCACGCATTCCATGCGGATGTTCACCGAGGTGGGGCGGCGCGTCCACCTGCACTGCACCGGGGTGGGCAAGATGCTGCTCGCCGGCCTCGGCGAGGACCAGGTCCGGGGGATCGCGCAGCGCACCGGCCTCCCCGCCGCCACCGAGCACTCGATCACCGACGCCGACGAGCTCGTCGCGGAGCTCGGCCGGATCCGTGAGCGCGGGTACGCGGTCGACGACGGGGAGCAGGAGATCGGCGTCCGCTGCTTCGCCGTCGCGGTGCCCGGCGCGCCGCTGGCCACGGCCCTGTCGGTGTCCGGCCCGGCGGCTCGGGTGACCCCGGAGTTCGCCGACGACGCCGTCCCGGTGCTGCGCGAGGAGGCGGCGCGGGTGGGCGATAGGCTCGCAGGGCGGTAGACTTTCCACGATCAGAATATCTACTTCCGCATAGTGGAAGAACGAAGCAAGGAGAGTGTCGACGTGGAGACTCCGGACGGCATCGAGATCACCGGTGAGATCGGCGAGCGGTACGAGGAGGTGCTCACCCCGGCCGCGCTGGAGCTCATCGTCAGGCTGCATCGCGAGCTGGCGGACCGGCGCCTGGAACTGCTCGAGGCACGCGAGCGCCGCGTCGAGGACCTGGCCGCCGGCGGCACCCTGGGGTTCCTGGAGGAGACCCGGCACGTCCGCGAGGACGACTCGTGGCGCGTGGCCGACCCGGCGCCCGGCATCGTGGACCGCCGCGTGGAGATCACCGGGCCCACGGACCGCAAGATGACGATCAACGCGCTGAACAGCGGCGCCAAGGTGTGGCTGGCGGACCAGGAGGACGCGAACACGCCGCAGTGGACGTCGGTGGTGGGCGGGCAGCTCAACCTGCTCGACGCGATCAACCGGAACGTCGACTTCACCGCCGAGAACGGGAAGACGTACGCGCTGAAGCCCGACGCGGAACTCGCGACCATCGTCATGCGCCCGCGCGGCTGGCACCTGCCGGAGAAGCACATCCTCGTGGACGGGCGGGAGACGTCGGGTTCGCTGGTGGACTTCGCGCTCTACGTCGCCACGGCGGGTCTGCGGCAGTTCGCGAAGGGGCAGGGGCCGTACTTCTACCTGCCGAAGATGGAGTCGTACCTGGAGGCGCGGCTCTGGAACGACGCGTTCGTCCTGGCCCAGGACTACCTGGGGATCCCGCAGGGCACGATCCGCGCCACGGTGCTCATCGAGACCTACCCGGCCGCGTTCGAGATGGAGGAGATCCTCTACGAGCTGCGCGACCACTCCGCCGGCCTGAACGCGGGCCGCTGGGACTTCATGTTCTCCGTGATCAAGTCGTTCCGGACCCGCGGCACGGAGTTCATGCTGCCGGACCGCAATGCCGTGACGATGACGGTCCCGTTCATGCGCGCCTACACCGAACTGCTGGTCAGGACGTGCCACAAGCGCGGCGCGCACGCGATCGGCGGTATGGCGGCGTTCATCCCGAGCAAGGACGAGGAGGTGAACGCGACGGCCTTCGCCAAGGTGCGCGACGACAAGACCCGGGAGGCCGGTGACGGCTTCGACGGCTCGTGGGTGGCGCATCCCGGCATGGTCGAGCTGTGCAAGGAGGTCTTCACCGAGGTCCTGGGCGATCGGCCGCATCAGATCGACCGCACCCGCGACGACGTGGAGGTCACCGCGGAGCAGCTGCTCGACGTCGCCGCGACCCCCGGCGACATCACGGAGGCGGGCCTGCGGAACAACGTCTCGGTCGGCATCCAGTACCTGCGCGCGTGGCTGGGCGGTCTCGGCGCCGTGGCGATCTTCAACCTCATGGAGGACGCCGCCACCGCCGAGATCTCCCGCAGCCAGGTGTGGCAGTGGCTGCACAACGACGTGACCCTCGCGGACACGGGCCGGAAGGTGACGAAGGAGCTGGTGCACGAGATCGTCGCGGAGGAGATCGCGAAGCTGCCCGGCGACGCCGCCGACTACGAGGAGGCGAAGCAGACGTTCCTGGAGGTCGCCGTCGCGGACGAGTACGCCGACTTCCTCACCCTCCCGGCGTACCGTCGAATGGACTGAGCGTGGACCGAACGTGACGGACGACGGCGGTCGCGCGGCCGTCGTCGTCCGTCGTGGTGAGCAACGAGGAGGTTGCGGATGCCGGACGACACACCCGACAGCACACCCACGCCCGACGGGCGGCTCGCCGCCGTCGTCGCCGAGCTGGCCGCCGCGCTCGGCGACGAACACGTCATCATGGACCACGCGCGGCGCCGCACCTACGAGTGCGACGGCCTCGCGGCCTATCGGGTGATGCCGGGGCTGGTCGTGCTGGCGCGCGACGCCGCCGACGTCGCGACCACCGTCCGGGCGTGCTCCGCCCGTGGCGTGCCGTTCGTGGCGCGTGGCTCGGGCACGGGACTGTCCGGCGGGGCGCTGCCGCACTCCGAGGGCGTGCTCGTGGTGATGTCGCAGATGCGCGAGATCCGGGAGATCGACGCCCCCGCCCAGCGCGCCGTCGTCGACCCCGGCGTGATCAACCTGCAGCTCACCGCGGCCACCACCCCGGAGGGGCACTACTTCGCGCCCGACCCGTCGAGTCAGTCCGTGTGCTCGATCGGCGGGAACGTCGCGGAGAACTCCGGCGGCGCGCACTGCCTGAAGTACGGCTTCACCACGAACCACGTCACCGGGCTGGACGTCGTCACGCCCGCGGGTGAGCAGGTCGAGGTCGGCGGCAAGGCCCCCGACCCGCCCGGCTACGACCTGCTCGGCGCGCTCGTGGGCAGCGAGGGCACGCTCGGCGTCGTCACCTCGGCCACCGTCCGGCTGACGCGGCTGCCGCAGGAGGTGCGCACCATCCTGGCCGCGTTCCGCACGATCGACGACGCCGGCGCCGCGACCTCCGCGATCATCGCGGCGGGCGTGATCCCGGCGGCGATCGAGATGATGGACGCCCTGTCCATCGAGGCGGCGGAGGCGGCCGTGCACTGCGGCTACCCGGAGGGGGCGGGTGCCGTGCTCGTGGTCGAGCTCGACGGGCACGCGGCGGACGTGGCCGGCGAGTTCGACGACGTCGTGCGGCTGTGCGAGGAGAACGGCTCGTTCGAGGTGCGCGTCGCGGCCGACGACGCCGAGCGGGCGCTCATCTGGAAGGGGCGCAAGTCGGCGTTCGCGGCCGTCGGGCGGATCAGCCCCGACTACATCGTGCAGGACGGCGTCATCCCCCGGACCGCGCTGCCGCAGGTGCTGCGGCGGATCACCGAGCTGGGCGACGCCGCCGGCGTGCGGGTGGCCAACGTGTTCCACGCCGGCGACGGCAACCTGCACCCGCTCGTGCTGTTCGACGGGTCGCAGGAGGGCGCCGTGGAGCGCGCCGAAGGGGTCGCGGGAGGGATCCTCGACCTGTGCCTCGAGCACGGCGGCTCCATCACCGGCGAGCACGGCGTCGGCGCCGACAAGGCGAAACACATGCCGCGCATGTTCACCGCCGACGACCTCGCCGTGATGCAGGCGGTGCGGTGCGCGTTCGACCCGGAGACCCTGTCCAACCCCGGGAAGATCTTCCCGACGCCGCGGCTGTGCGGGGAACGGCCGGGACGGAGGCAGGGCGAGCATCCCCTGTCGGAGGCCGGCGTGGCGGAGGTGTTCTGATGACGCGACGCGGCTCCGAGCACGCACTCCTGCCCGATCTGGACCGGATCGCCGACAGGCTGCGGACGGCCGATGCGGCCGGAGAGCTCCGCGAGGCCGGGCCCGGCGACGTCGTCGACGGGGTCGCGGCCCGGGCCGTCGCACGGCCGACGACGGTGGACGGCGTCGCGGCAGTCCTGCGCGAGGCGACGGCGCAGGGCCTGGCCACCGTGGCGCGCGGCGCCGGAACCGCGCTGGACTGGGCCGCCCCGCCCGAGCGGGCCGACCTGATCCTCGACACGGGAGGGCTGGACCGGCTCGTCGAGCACGGGGCCGGGGACCTGGTCGTGGTCGCCGAGGCCGGGCTACCGGTCGCGGCGCTCCTGGAGACCGTAGGGGGCGCCGGACAGGAGCTCGTCGTCGACCTTCCGCCCGCGCGGCTCGGCGGCGGATCGACCGTCGGCGGCGCGCTCGCGGTCGGCGCGTCCGGGCCGCGGCGGCTGCAGCGAGGCGCGCTGCGGGACCTCGTGCTCGGGGCGACCGTGGTCCTGGCCGACGGGACCGTGGCCGCCAGCGGCGGCAAGGTCGTCAAGAACGTCGCGGGCTACGACCTGGCCAAGCTCATGACCGGCTCCTACGGCACGCTCGGCGTGATCGTGCGGGCGGCGTTCCGGCTGCATCCGGTCCGGCCCACGCGCCGGTGGGTGGTCGCGTCCGGCCCGCCGGCCGACGTCGCCGCCCGGGCCCGGGCGGTGGTCGTGTCGCAGCTCGCGCCCGGGGCGGTGGAGATCGACCGCCCGGCAGGCTCCGGCGAGGCCACCGTGGCCGTCCTGCTGGAGGGTCAGGAGACCGCCGTCGTACGCCGTGCGGCGGAGGCGGCCGCCCTGACGGGCGGCGACGTACGGACCGACCCACCCGGCTGGTGGGGCGTGCTGCCCGACGACGGCGCGAGCGAGGCCGTCGTCCGCGGAGCGGATCGCACCGGGCGCACCGCCGGCCGGGGCGACGTCGGACCGCCGGCTGCCCGCGGCGTGCTCGCGAAGGCGACCGCGACACTCACGGGAGTGGGCGCGCTGCTGACCGCGGCGCGGGCGGCGGAGGACGCGCAGGGGATCGGCGTCGCCGTCCGGGGGACGGCCGCCGGAGTGCTGCACGTCGCGATCGGCGATCAGACCGTAGAGCGCCGGGACAGCACCCTCCCCGGCGAACTCGCCGCCTCGGCGGCCCCCGAGGGCCGAGGCGGTGCCTTCGCGGGTTTGGAGTCGATGGGAAACCGCGCGGGCGAGGCCGCGGCGGTGGCCGGCGTCGTTCGGGAGCTGCGGGCGGTCGCGCCGTCGCCGCGGGACGGGACCGTGACCGTGCTGCGGGCGCCGCGGGACGTGCGCGATGCCGTGGACGTGTGGGGCCCCGTGGGCGGGCTCGACCTGATGCGGGCGATCAAGCGACGGCTCGACCCGGGGCGGAACCTCGCGCCCGGACGGTTCGTGGGAGGAATCTGATGACGGAGGCCAAGCCGGACCTGCTCGGGTCGTTCGATCCGGGCCGCGCAGGATCGTCGGAGGGCGCGTTCGACGGCCACCACCCGCCGTCGCGCGAACTCGTGGACGACTGCGTGCACTGCGGGTTCTGCCTGCCCGCCTGCCCCACCTACACGCTCTGGGGCGAGGAGATGGACTCGCCGCGCGGGCGCATCCACCTCATGAAGCAGGGGCTGGAGGGAGAGCCGATGTCGGCGTCGATGGTCGGGCACATCGACGCCTGCCTGGGATGCATGGCGTGCGTGACCGCCTGCCCGTCGGGGGTGCAGTACGACAAGCTCGTCGAGGCGACGCGGGCGCAGGTGGAGCGGCGCGGGTCCGGCCATCGCACGCGCGGGCAGCGACTGGTGCGGGCGGGCATCTTCGCCCTGTTCCCGCACCCGCGACGGCTGCGGATGGTGCGGCCCTTCCTGTGGCTGTACCAGCGCAGCGGCCTGTCGCGGGTGGTGCGGCCCGTGCTGGAGCGGATCTCCCCGTCGCTGGCGGCCATGGAGTCGGTCGCGCCGCCGCTCACGCCCGCCGAACCCGTCGCGCCGCTGACACGCGCGGCGGGAACCCGGCGGGTGACCGTGGGGCTGCTGCTCGGCTGCGTGCAGCGCGAGTTCTTCCCGGGCGTCAACGCCGCCACGGTGCGGGTGCTCACGGCGGAGGGGTGCGACGTCGTGGCGCCGCCCGCGCAGGGATGCTGCGGGGCGCTCTCGGTGCACTCGGGACGCGAGGCCGAAGGGCTCGCCTACGCCCGCGCGCTGGTCGACGCCTTCTCGGACGCCGGCGTGGAACGCGTCGTGGTGAACTCGGCCGGCTGCGGCTCGACGATGAAGGAGTACGCGGACCTGCTGGCCGACGATCCCGCGTACGCGGGGCGCGCGGCGGAGTTCGCCGCCAAGGTGCGGGACGTCGCGGAGATCCTCGACGAGCTCGGGCCCGTCGCGACGCGCCACCCGCTGCCGCTCACCGTGGCATACCACGACGCCTGCCACCTGTCGCATGCGCAGCGGGTGCGCTCGCAGCCGCGACGGCTGCTCGCGGCCGTGCCCGGCCTGGTGGTGAAGGAGATCGCGGAGGGGGACCTGTGCTGCGGGTCGGCGGGGATCTACAACCTGACGAACCCGGAACCGGCGCGGGAACTCGGGGACAGGAAGGCGGCGAACGTGGCCGCCACGGACGCGGAGCTGCTGGTGACGTCCAACCCCGGGTGCCTCATGCAGATCTCCGCGGCCCTGGGACGCCAGGGGCGCTCGATCGCGACGGCGCACATGATCCAGGTGCTGGACGCGTCGCTGCGCGGGGCGAGGGCGGAGTCGCTCACCGGGCGGGCCTGACGGCCGACGGGGGCGCGGCCGGGCGTGCCGCGCCCCGGCTCGGGCGGTCGCGCCCGCCAGGCGGTCGGGCGGGTCGGCGGTCGCGACGGGTAGGTGGTCCGGCCTGGTGCGGCGGGCGAAAAAACTGTCGCCGAGGGCTCCCGTCGGTGCGCCCGCAGTGCTAGGTTCATATCACTGCATGGACTGTTTTTTCCGATATTCGAAAACGTTCGCGGATCGACCCGGCAACGGCGCCGGACTGGAGCCACCATGAACCTCGGCGTACTCGCACTGCTCGCAATCCTCCCCATCCTCGTCGTCGGCGCTCTCCTGATCGGGCTGCGCTGGTCCGCCCGGAACGCGATGCCGGTCGGCCTCGTCGTCATCGTCGTCATCGCGCTGACCGCCTGGCAGATGCCGGTCGTGACCGTCGCGGCCTCGGTCGTCCAGGGCCTGCTCATCGCGATCGGGCTGCTCTGGATCATCTTCGGCGCCCTGCTCATGCTCGAGACCATCACCAAGTCCGGCGCGCTCGCCTCGATCCGGGCCGGATTCACGTCGATCAGTCCCGACCGGCGTGTCCAGGTCATCATCATCGCCTGGCTCTTCGGGTCCTTCATCGAGGGTGCCGCCGGATTCGGCACGCCGGCCGCCGTCGTCGCGCCCCTGCTGCTCGCCCTCGGCTTTCCCGCCATGGCCGCCGTCATGGCCGGGCTCATCATCCAGTCCACCCCGGTCAGCTTCGGCGCCGTGGGCACCCCGATGCTCACCGGCCTCGGGACCGGCCTCGCCGACGCCGACGGCACGCCCGTCGCCGCCGTCGCCGCCCGCGAGAGCGCCCTGGGGCTGGACCACCTCGGCTTCGTCGCGCACACCGCCACCCAGGTCGCCACGCTGCACGCGATCGCCGGCATCCTCATCCCGCTGTTCCTCGTCACGATGATGTGCGGATTCTTCGGCGAGAAGCGCAGCTTCCGCGCCGGCCTCGCAGTCTGGCCGTTCGCCGTCTACGCGGCGCTCGCGATGATCGTGCCGTACGTCGTCGTGGCGTACCTGCTCGGGCCGGAGTTCCCGGCGATGCTCGGCGGCTTCGTCGGGCTCGTGCTCGTGATGTTCACGTCCTCCAAGGGATTCCTCATGCCGAAGGACGTGTGGGACTTCCCGCCGCGGCAGCGCTGGTCCGACCGCTGGATGGGGACCGTCGACCCCGCCACGGAGGCCGCGGGCCTGACGCGGAAGATGTCGCTGCCGCTTGCCTGGACGCCTTACGTGGTCGTCGCGCTGCTGCTCCTGCTCACCCGGAACATCCCCGCGATCAAGGACTTCCTCACCGGGCCCGCCGTGCTCGAGGTCCAGGACATCTTCGGCACCGGGATCGGGCAGAACATGGACCTGCTGTACTCGCCCGGCGCGATCTTCCTGCTCGCCTGCCTGATCACCTACGTGCTGCACCGGATGAAGCGCGAGCAGATCGCAGCCTCGTGGAAGGTGGCGGGCGGCCAGCTCGGCGCTGCCGCGGTGGCGCTGGTGTTCGCGTTGCCGCTGGTGCGGATCTTCATCAACTCCGGCCCCGACCACAACGGGGCCGGGCTCGACTCCATGCCGATCACCCTGGCACAGGCGGCCGCGGACCTGGGCGGACAGCAGTGGCCGCTGGTCGCGCCGTTCATCGGTGCGCTCGGGGCGTTCGTGGCCGGGTCCAACACCGTGTCCAACATGACGTTCGCCCAGTTCCAATTCGCGACCGGGGTGAACATCGGCGCGTCCGCCCCAGAGACGGTCGCCGCGCTGCAGGCCGTGGGCGGGGCCGCCGGCAACATGGTGACGGTCCACAACATCGTCGCGGCGTCCGCGACCGTGGGCCTGGTGGGGCGCGAGGGTGACCTCATCCGGAAGACCGTGATCCCGATGGCCTACTACTGCCTCACGGTCGGGGCCGTCGGCTACCTGTGGATCTTCGGGTTCGGGTGGAACTCCGGGTTGTTCGTGCTGCTGGGGGTGATCACGGCGCTGGTCCTGACGGCGGTCCGGTTGGTGCGCAAGAAGGACGCCTGGAACCCGGAGGTGATGCGGCTGCGTGCTTGAGCGGGTCCCGGGGCGGTCGCCCGGCTCCGAACCGTGGTCCATAGCGGTGGGTGCGGATCACACCGGGAAGGGGGCGGGGCGGCCGGGCGGGTGCGGTGGCGCGTGGGAGAATGGAGAACGCATCTGCCGTTGAGAGGACCACAGTGAACGATTCGCCCCGTGAGCAGGGGAACGACCGCGAGGGCAACCGATCCGGCCGCCACGACGAGGGGCGCCGAGGCCCCCGCCGGGACGGCAGGGGAGACGGTGACCGGCCGCGCCGTGACGTCGGCGGCGACCGGCGTCGCGACGAGCGCGGCGACGGCCGGCGCGACGGGTTCCGCCGCGACGACCGCGGGCGTGACTCCGGGGACCGGCGCGACGGCGACCGCCGGGGAGGGTACGGCGGACGCGACGGCGGATTCCGCGGCGACGACCGTCCCCGGCGCCGGTACGACGACGACCGCGGGCCGCGCCGCGACGACCGGGACGCTCGCCGGGACGACCGCGGCGGCGACCGTGGCTACGGCGACCGTCCGCGGCGGGGGTACGACGACGGTCGTGGCTCCCGCCGGGAGGACGGTGGGCAGGGGGAGAGGCCGCGCCGCGACGTCGGCGGCGACCGGCGCCGTGACGACGACCACCGCGGCGGATTCGGCCGCCGTGACGACGAACGACGCCCGTACGGCGACCGGGGTCCGCGCCGGGACGGCCGTGACGGCAGCCGCGACACCCGCGGCTACGGTGACCGCCCATCGCGCGACGACCGGGGGCCCGGCAGGGGTGACGGCGGCCGCGGCGACCGCGGTGGCTACGGCGCTCGCCGGGAGGGCTTCCGCCGGGACGACCGCCGCGACGATCGCGGCTACGGCGACCGTCCGCGGCGAGGGTACGACGACCGTGGCCCCCGGCGTGACGGAGCCGGCTACGGTGACCGCCCCCGCCGCGACGTCGGCGACGATCGCCGCCGCGACGACCAGGGTTCCGGCGGCCGAGGCTTCGCCGGCCGCCCTCGGCGCGACGACCATGGCCCCGGCGATCGGGGCGGGGACGCCGACCGGCGTGGCGGCTTCCGCCGTGACGATCGAGGACACGGTGGCGGATCGCGCCCCGGCTACGGGACCGAGGGCGACCGCCGAGGCGGGTCCGACCGTCGCGACCGCGGATTCGGCGAGGACCGCCGGGGCTCTCGGGACGACCGCGGGCCGCGCCGGGACTTCCGCGACGACCGGGGCTCGCGCCCGGACCACCGGAGCGAGGGCGACCGGCGAGGCGGGTTCCGCGGCCGTGACGACCGCCGCTCCGGCGACGACCGGCAGGGCTTCCGGGACGACCGCGGGCCGCGCCGGGACTTCCGCGACGACCGCGGTCCCCGGCGGGACGACCGCCGGGACGGCGACGACCGTGGCTTCCGGGACGACCGGCGCAGGGACGACCGGCGCGACGGCCGCCCCGACCGGATCCCCGACCCGGAGATCGCCGAGGACGTGGAGATCGGCCAGCTCGACCGCGAGGCACGCGCCCGGATGCGCGGCCTCGGCAAGGACAACGCGGAGCGGGTCGGCCTGCACCTGATCATGGCCGGGCGCCTGATCGACGTCGACCCCGAGACCGCCTACCTGCACGCCCAGGCGGCCGTGCGCCGGGCGGGACGGATCGACGTCGTGCGGGAGGCCGCCGGCCTGACCGCCTACCGCACCGGGCGTTTCGCCGAGGCGCTGCGCGAGCTGCGCACCGTCCGGCGGCTCAACGGCAGCTCGGAGCACCTGCCGCTGATGGCCGACGCCGAACGCGGGCTCGGCCGGCCCGAACGCGCCATCGCGCTCGCCGCGACGCCCGAGGCGGAGACCCTCGACGCGAGCGGGCGCACGGAACTGGCGATCGTGGTCTCCGGGGCGCGCAGCGACCTCGGCGAGCACGACGCGGCCCTCGCCGTGCTCGACAAGATCCCCGCCGACGAGGCCCAGGGCGACCTCGGGCTGCGCGTGCTGCAGGCCCGCGCCGTCGCGCTGGAGGCCGCGGGCCGGCCCGACGAGGCCGCGGCCGTGCTGGCGGACGTCGACCCCGAGGCGCTGGCGCGCGCGACGGGCGCCGAGCCGCCGGAGGAGGACGTCGTCGTCTACGACGTCTACGACGAGGAGGCGGACCTCGAGGAAGCCGCGGTCCTCGACGACGGTGCGGATGAGCCGGCCGTCGACGAGGAAGCGGCGGCGGACAGCACGGACCTGGACACCGCCGACGAGGGCCTCCTGGACGAGGACACGGCCGTCGGCGACGTCACGGACGAACTGGCGGTCGACGAGGACGCGGTGGAGGACGCCGGCGACCTCGACGGCACGGACGAGGGCCTCCTCGACGAGGAGGCCGCCGGCGAGGAGCCCGCGACGGCGGACGAGACGGCGGATCGTCAGGAACGCGAGACCGAGGGCGCCTTGCCGGCCGCCGGCGCGACGTCGGCCGGATCGGCCGCCGGGTCGGAGCCTGCCCCGGGGGCCGGCGTGATCGCCGGCGAGGAGGGGGACGTCGTCGACATCCCGGACGACGCGCCCGAGCCGTCCGAGGCGGAGATCGAGGCCGAGGTCGCCGAGATCCTCGCGGAGGCGGGGATCGACGACGAGACGGACGGCGCGGACGAGGCGACCGGCGTCGTCCCCGAACCGGCCGAGCCGCGGGACGCCCCCGCCGGCGAGGCCGGGACGACGCGGGGACCCGTGGCATGAGCGGGCTGATCGCCAGCTCGGTCCCGCTGGCCGAGGCGTACGATCTCGCGCTCGTCGACCTCGACGGGGTGGCCTACCGCGGGCACCTGCCGATCGAGCACGCCGCGACGAGCCTGACCACGGCACGGGCGGGCGGTATGCCCCTCGTGTTCGTGACGAACAACGCGTCCCGGGAGCCGGAGGAGGTCGCCGCGCAGCTCACGGGGCTCGGCATCCCGACCGACGCCGACGAGGTGATGACCGCCGCCCAGGCGTGCGCCGCGCTCCTCCGCACGCGGCTCGAACCGGGTGCGAAGGTGCTGGTCGTGGGCGGCAAAGGGCTGGTCACGGCGGTGCAGACGGCGGGATTCGAGGTGGTGGCCTCCGCGGACGACGATCCGGACGCCGTCGCGCAGGGGTACGCCCCGAACCTCGGGTGGGAGGACCTCGCCGAGGCCGCGTACGCCGTCGGGCGGGGCGCGTGGCACGTGGCGAGCAACCTCGACCTGTCGTTGCCGACGGCGCGCGGGTTCGCCCCGGGCAACGGCGCGCTCGTGGGCGCGGTGACCGCGGCGACCGGCGTGCCGCCGTCGAGCGCGGGCAAGCCGGGGCCGGACATGTTCCGGATGGCGGTGGAGCGGGCGAGGGCGTCGCGCCCGCTGGTCATCGGCGACCGGCTCGACACGGACCTCGCCGGGGCGCGCGCCGCGGGCTACCCGGGACTGCACGTGCTGACCGGGGTGTCCACGGCCCGGGACGCGGTCCTGGCGGGCCCGGGCGAGCGCCCGTCGTTCCTCGGGACCGACCTGCGCGCGCTGCTGGAGCCGCATCCGGTGCCCGTGCGCGACGGCGGGTCCTGGGTGTGCGGCGCGGCGTCGGCGCGGGTGGAGGACGGCGTGCTGCGGCCGGGGGCCGGCGAGGGCGTCGACCTCGTCCGCGCCGCCTGCGCGGCGGCGTGGGCCGCGGCCGACGCGGGGGAGCCGGTGACGACGGTGCCGGACCTTCCCTGACGCGTGGGTCCCGTGAGGCCCGGCCCGGCCGCGAGGGCTGTGTCGGCGTGTGCCTGGCCGGGCGTGTCAGGTACGGCAGGTACCGTGTAGTCGCGGTGTTGTCGCAGCATTTCAGCCCGATATCTCAGTCCGATGCGGAGAAGGTGACCGAGTGACCGAGTCGTACGATGCCGCGTCCGGCGGCTGGGACGTGGAGGAGCAGGCGTTCGCCGGCGCCCCCGTGGTCGGCGGGGGCCAGGCGGTCGAGCCGGGCGCGGGGGACGACGCCGTGCGGGCGCACCCCGGCGACGGCGCCGGCCCGGGTCCTGCCCCGGAGGCGGTCGTGGAGCGGGCGCTGACCGCGCTGGACGGGCTGGAGGAGCTTCCGCCCGCCGAGCACGTGCAGCGGTACGAGCAGGTGCACGAGGCGCTGCGCGCCCACCTGAGCGGCGACGCCTGAGGCGTGGTGACGGTGATGACGGCGCGGGCCCGCGTGGACGCCGAGCTGGTCCGCCGCGGCCTGGCACGCTCCCGGCGGCACGCCGCCGAGCTCGTGGCGGCGGGCCGGGTGTCGGTCGACGGCCGGCCGGTGGCCAAGCCGTCGGCGGCGGTCGCGGGCGAGGCGGGCGTGTCGGTGTCCCCCGGAGACCCGGGCGAGGCCGAGTACGCCTCGCGTGCCGGGCTGAAGCTCGCCGGCGCGCTCGACGCCCTGGCGCACGAGTCGCGCGGCACGTACCGTCTCCCTGCCGCGAGCGGCGCGTCCGCCGGTCACGGCGGGTCCGCGGCCCGCGACGGGTCCTCGGGACACCGCACGCCCGTCGTCGCCGGTGCGTGGTGCGCCGATCTCGGCGCGTCCACCGGCGGGTTCACCGACGTGCTCCTGCGCCGCGGGGCCGGGCACGTCGTGGCGATCGACGTCGGGCACGGGCAGCTCGTGGAGCGGCTGCGTGAGGACCCGCGCGTCACGGTCGTCGAGGGCAAGAACGTCCGTGACCTGACCCTCGCGGACCTGGAACGGGCACCGGACCTCGTCACCGGCGACCTCTCGTTCATCTCCCTGACGCTCGTGCTGCCGGCCGTCGCCGCCGTCCTGCCGCCGCACGGGAACGCGCTGCTGCTGGTCAAGCCCCAGTTCGAGGTGGGGCGCGGACGGCTCGGGCGGGGCGGTGTCGTGCGGGATCCGGCACTGCACGCCGAGGCGCTGACCACCGTCGTCCGCGCGGCCGAGGACGCGGGCCTGCGCCTGCGCGCGATCGTCCCGAGCCGGTTGCCGGGCCCGAGCGGGAACCGTGAGTTCTTCGTCTGGCTCGCGGCCGACGCCACCGCGCCCGCCGCGGACGGCGGCGAACTCGCCGGCGCCGTGACGGCGGCCGTCGTCCCCGAGGCCGCGGTCCCCGACGATTCCGGCTCTGCCGATTCCGGCCCGGCCGAACCCGGCCGGGCCGATCAGGGCCCCGGCGATCTGGAGCAGGCATGACACGACGGGTGCTGATCGTGACGCACGGCGGGCGGCCCGCGGCCGTCGCGGCGACCACGGAGGCGGTGCGCGAGCTCAAGGCGGCGGGCTTCGAGCCCACCCTGCACGACGACGCGCTCACCGAGGACTTCGGCGACCACATGGACGTCGCGCGGCTGCGCGAGGGCGTCACGGAGTCCGAGTTCGTCATGGTGCTCGGCGGGGACGGCACGATCCTGCGGGCCGCCGAGCTGACGCGCGGCACCGACGTGCCGCTGCTCGGCGTGAACCTGGGGCACGTCGGCTTCCTCGCCGAGTCCGAACGGGAGGACCTCCACGCGGCCGTCGAGCGTCTCGCGGAGCGGGACTACACGGTCGAGAAGCGCGCGTGCGTCGGGGTGGACGTGCACCTGCCCGACGGCGGCGACGTCCTGTCCGGCTGGGCGCTCAACGAGGTGACCGTCGAGAAGGGCCTCGGCGGGCGCATGCTCGAGGTCGGGGTGAGCGTGGACGGGCGGCCGTTGTCCTCCTTCGGCTGCGACGGCGTGGTGATGTCCACGGCCACCGGGTCGACGGCCCACGCCTTCTCCGGCGGCGGGCCCGTGATCTGGCCCGACGTCGACGCCGTGCTGTTCGTCCCGCTCAGCGCGCACGCCCTGTTCGCCCGCCCGCTCGTCGTCGGCCCCCGGAACGAGATCGGGGTGCGGGTGCTGCCGACGTCGGCCGTGCCGGGCGTGCTCACGTGCGACGGGCGGCGGCGGATCGACGTCCCGCAGGGATCGAACGTGCTCGTGCGCCGCGCCGGCGAGATCCGGCTGGCCAGGCTCAGCCAGGCCCCGTTCACCGACCGGCTGGTGTCGAAGTTCGACCTGCCCGTCGCGGGCTGGCGGGAGCGGGCGGTACGGTCTGATCCGTCCGGACAAGTTTTCGAGCGTGGTGAGGAGTGACGTGCTCGAGGAGATCGCTATCGAGAACCTGGGCGTCATCCGCGGCGCTCGCGTGCCCCTGTCCGAGGGGTTGACCGTCATCACCGGTGAGACGGGCGCGGGCAAGACGATGGTGCTCACGGGGCTGAACCTGCTCATGGGCGGGAAGGCGGACCCGCAGTCGGTGCGCCCGGGCGCCGACCGCGCCGCCGTGGAGGGCCGGATCCGCGTGTCGGGGCACCCCACGGCCGCGGCACGGGTGGACGAGGCAGGCGGCGAGCTCGAGGACGACGGCACGGTCGTGGTGCTGCGCACCATCGCCGACGGCCGCTCCCGTGCCCATCTGGGTGGCCGCGCCGTCCCGCAGGGCGTCCTCGCGGAGATCGCGGACGACCTCGTCACCGTGCACGGTCAGGCCGAGCAGCTGCGGCTGCGCACGAGCGCCAAGCAGCGGGACGCGCTGGACGACTTCGCCGGGCCGGTCCACCAGCGCGTGCTCGCCGAGTACCGGACGGCCTGGGCGGAGCGCGCCGGACTGCTCGCGGAGATCGCCGAGTCGGAGGCGAAGGCCGCCGAGCGGGCCCGCGAGGTGGAGCTGCTGCGCATCGGGCTCGAGGAGATCGAGCGGGTCGATCCGCAGCCGGGCGAGGACGCGGAACTGGCGGCGCTGATCGAGCGGCTGTCGAACGCGGAGGCCCTGCGCGTCGCGGCCGGCGAGGCGCACCAGGCGATGGCCGGCGAGGACGACTCGGGCGCGCAGCAGAACGCGATCGCCCTGGTCGAGGCCGCCCGGCGGGCGCTGGAGGGTGGTGCGCAGTCCGACCCCGCGCTGGGCGAGCTGGCGACCCGGTTCGCCGAGGTCGGGTACCTGATCAACGACCTCGCCACTGACGTCGCCGCCTACCTGGACGACCTCCAGGCCGACCCGGGCGGACTGGAGACCGCGCACGCGCGCATGGCGGACCTGAACGGCCTGACGCGGAGCTACGGCGAGACGATCGACGACGTGCTGCAGTGGGCGAGCGACGCCGGCCTGCGGCTTCTCGACCTGGACGACGGCGGCGACCGCCTGGACTCCATGAAGCGACGCGTCGCCGAGCTCGACGCCGAGCTGGACCGCCTCGCGGGCGACCTGACCGAGACGCGCACCGCGGGAGCGGCGGAGCTCGCGGACGCCGTCACCACCGAGCTGCACGGCCTGGCGATGGGCGGCGCGCACCTCGAGGTCACCGTCGCGCCGGCGGACGCGCTCGGGCCGTACGGCGCCGACCAGGTCACGATGCTGCTCGTGCCCCACCCGGGCGCCCCGCCGCGCCCGCTGGGCAAGGGGGCGTCGGGCGGTGAGCTGTCCCGCGTCATGCTCGCGCTGGAGGTGGCGCTGGCCACCTCGCCGCACAAGCAGGAGGCCGGGTCCGCCGCCGCGGCGCTGCGGCGGACCTTCGTGTTCGACGAGGTCGACGCCGGCGTCGGCGGACGAGCCGCGGTCGAGGTGGGCCGCCGCCTCGCGCGCCTGGGCCGCACCACGCAGGTGATCGTCGTGACGCACCTGGCGCAGGTGGCGGCGTTCGGCGACGCCCACCTCGTGGTGACGAAGTCGGCCGACGGCGCACCCGGCGGCGACGGGGACGGCGACGGCATGATCACCGTCACCGGCGTGCGCGAGGTCACGGACGAGAACCGCGTCGTCGAACTGGCACGGATGCTCTCGGGCCAGGAGGACTCCGCCACGGCCCGGCAGCACGCGCTGGAGCTCCTGGAGTCGTCGGTCGTGGGACGATGAGGGCGATGAAGCTCATCCTGACCCGGCCCGGTCCGCACGACACGGGGCGGACGGCCCCCGGTGGTCCCGCCGCCGGATCCGCGCGCGCCGGGAGGCGGGCCGACCCGGGCGGGCCCGTCACGGGGCCCGCCCGCGTCGGGAGGCGGACGAAGGAGCTCACCGGCCGCCTGTGCCCGGGCGACATCGCCGTCATCGACCACGCGGACATCGACCGCGTGGCCGCCGACGCGCTCGTGGCCGCGCAGCCGGCCGCGGTGCTGAACGCGGCGCGCTCCATCACCGGCCGGTACCCGAACACGGGCCCCGCCATCCTCGTCGAGGCCGGGATCCCGCTGATCGACGACCTGGGCCCGGCCGTCATGGCGCTCGCCGACCGGGCCCCGCTCGAGATCGTCGACGGCCAGGTCATGGCGGGCGGTGAGGTGATCGCCAAGGGCGACCGCCAGGGCGCGGCGTCGCTGGAGGACGCGATGGCGGCCGCCCGCGAGGGGCTGTCGGTCGAGATCGAGCGGTTCGCCGAGAACACCATGACCTACCTGCGCCGCGAGCGGGATCTCCTGCTCGACGGCGTCGGCGTGCCGGCGATCCGCACCAGGATCGCCGGGCGTCACGTGCTCATCGTGGTGCGCGGCTATCACTACCGCGAGGACCTCGCGATGCTGCGGTCCTACGTCAAGGAGAACCGCCCGGTCCTCATCGGGGTCGACGGCGGCGCCGACGCGATCATCGACGAGGGCTGGAAGCCCGACATGATCGTCGGCGACATGGACTCCGTCTCCGACCACGCGCTCGCCAGCGGCGCCGAGATCGTGGTGCACGCCTACCGGGACGGCAAGGCGCCGGGCCTGGAGCGGGTGCGGGAGCTCGGCGTCGAGCCGGTCGTGTTCCCCGCGACCGGCACCAGCGAGGACATCACGATGCTGCTCGCCGACGACAAGGGCGCCGAGCTCATCGTCGCCGTCGGCACGCACGCCACCCTGGTGGAGTTCCTGGACAAGGGGCGCGCCGGGATGGCGTCCACGTTCCTCACCCGGCTGCGCGTGGGAGGCAAGCTCATCGACGCCAAGGGCGTCTCCCGGCTGTATCGCACCCGCATCTCCAACACGCAGCTCACGCTCCTGTCCCTGGCCGGGGTGTCGGCCGTGCTGGCAGCCCTCGGCGCGACGTCGGCCGGGCAGACGTTCTTCGGCATCCTGGGCGCGCGCTTCGACGACTTCTGGTCATGGCTCGGTAGCCTGTTCGGCGGCTGACCGACACGTCGTTCAGCCACCGTTCACCGACCCCCGTCGCGCCGCGGGCTCCTGTCCGGCGCACGCACCGAATGAAGGACCTTCACCCCTCGTGATCGATTTCCGCTACCACCTCGTCTCCCTCATCTCGGTGTTCCTCGCGCTCGCGGTGGGGATCATCCTCGGGGCGGGGCCGCTCCAGGGCGCGCTCGGCGAGACCCTCACCCGCCAGGTCGACACGCTGCGCGAGGAGCGCAACGTGCTGCGTGCCGAACTCGACGACACGAGCGCCAGACTCGCGGCCGACGAGGCATTCCTGGTCGCCGCCGCACCCCGGCTGCTGGAGGGGACGCTGACCGGTCGGCGCGTCGCCGTCGTCGGCCTCGGTGACGTGCCCTCCGGCGTGCGATCCGGCGTGATCGACCAGCTCGAGGCGGCCGGGGCCGACGTCGTCGTCAGCGCGACACTGCCCGAGAACTGGACGGACATCGAGGAGGAGGCCGCCCGGACCACCGTCGCCGACGGCCTGCGCGCCCCCCTCGCCGAGGCCGGCGTCGAGACGGACGAGGACGACCCGATCGCCACGCTCGGCTCGGCCGTGACGCTCGCGCTCACCGGTACCGAGTCGGCCGGAGGCCGCAGCGCGGCCGCCCTGGACCTCGAGCAGCAGCTCGACACCTTCGGACTGCTGCGCACCGCCGACGAGCAGAGCCTCCCGGCGAACGCCGTCGTTCTCCTGTCCGGCACGGCCGAGACCGTCGTCGCGGGAGACGTCGAGACGGAAGCCGCCGACGAGGTGGACGGCGGCGACGAGGCGGGCGACGCGGAGACCGCCACCGTCGAGCTCGCGAACCCGCGCTACGTGGGCGACGTGTGGACGGCCGTGACCCTGGGCGTCGAGCAGGTCGCGGGGACGGCCGTGCTCGCCGGACCCGGCACCGGCGGCAACGAGGTCGTGCAGCGGGTACGGTCCGACGACGACCTGTCGCGCGAGGTGAGCACGGTGAGCGAGGTGACCCAGCTGGCCAGCAGGATCACGGTGCCGCTGGCGCTCGCCGCGGCACTGACCGGGAACGTGGACCACTACGGGCCGGAGCCGGACACGGCCGTGCTGCCGCCCGTACCCGAGGAGTGACGCCGCCGTAGGGTGTGGCGGACGGCACGCGCCGGGGCGGAACCCGAGGACGCGGCGACGAGAACACTGACGCGAAGGAGCACTGCCATGGGGACTTTCCGGTTCGTGGCCGCCGCGCTGGCCGCCGGGGCGACGACGGCGTGGGCGCGCGGACGACTCGAGTCCGCCGTACGCTCGGGCGAGCTCAAGCGGCTGCACGAGAAGGTCGCGACGCCCGAGGCGTGGACCCGCACGAATCATCGCGGCGAGCCCATCAGCCTGCTGGAAGGGCCGGCCGTGGCGGCAGGCCTCGTGGCCGGGGCGATCGCGGCCGGTGGTTCCGCGGCCGGCCCCACCGCGTTCGCGACCGCCGCGGCCGGGGCGTTCGGCGTGATCGACGACGTCGCCGAGGACACCGGCACCGCCGCGAAGGGACTGCGCGGGCACCTCGGCGCCCTCACGCGCGGCCAGGTCACCACCGGCGGGCTCAAGGTGCTGGGCATCGGCACGTCCGCGCTGGCGGCGGCCGCCGCCGGGACACCGCGCGGCGGCGGCACGCTCGGACGGACCGCCGACGTCGTGATCAACGGCGCGCTCATCGCCGGCACCGCGAATCTCGTCAACCTCTTCGACCTGAGGCCCGGCCGCGCCCTGAAGGCCGCGACCGTGGCGAGCCTCGCGGCCGCCGTCGCCGCGGGCGCCGGAACCCCCGGCACGCAAGCCACGCCGGGGGTGAGCGCGGTCACCGGAGCGCTGCTCGGCGCGGCGGCCGTGGCAGCCCCCGGCGACCTCGGCGAGCGCGACATGCTCGGCGACGGCGGCGCGAACGCCCTCGGCGCGCTCGTCGGCGCCCAGCTCGCGTTCGGGGCCCCGCGCGCGGTACGGCTCGCGGCGCTGGCGGGCGTCGTCGGGCTGACGCTCGCGTCCGAGCGGGTGAGCTTCTCCCGCGTCATCCGCTCCACGCCGTGGCTGCACCGGATCGACATGCTGGGCCGGCGACCGGTCCCCGAGTCGCTCCAGGCCGGCAACGCGGCGGCCGCGCCCTCGACACGAGGCGGGACGTCCCCGGGCGCGACGAGCCCGGCCGACGAGAATTCCGGCGCGACGCCTTGACGAGATCGGGCCTCGCGCGGGCCGCGCTGCTCGTCACCCTGGTCACCCTGGCGAGCCGGATCGTCGGGTTCGGCCGCTGGCTCGCCCAGGGCTACTGGGTCGGCAACGGCACGTTCACCGACGCCTTCAACGCCGCGAACCTGCTGCCCAACGTCCTGTTCGAGGTCGCGGCCGGCGGGGCGCTCGCAGGCGCCGTCGTCCCCCTCGTGTCGGGGCCGCTCAGCCGCGGCACCCTCACCGGCGAGGGCACCGCCGCCGCCCGCGAGCAGGCGTCCCGCTCCGCCTCGGCACTGCTCGGATGGACGCTGGTCGTGCTCGTGCCCGCCGGGGGAGTGATGGCGCTGCTGGCCGGCCCCCTCGCGAACTGGCTGGTCGACGACCCGCTGACCGACGTCGTCGCCGCCTTCCTGCGCGTGTTCGCCGTCCAGGTGCCGATGTACGGCATCGCCGTCGTGCTCGGCGGGATGCTGCAGGCGCACAAACGGTTCTTCTGGCCCGCGTTCAGCCCGCTGATCTCCAGCGTCGTCGTCATCGGCGTGTACTGGGGCTACGCGGCGCGGCTGCCCGAGCGCGGCGCCCAGGACCTCGGCGACATCCCCGCCCGCGCGCTCGACTGGCTCGCCTGGGGGATCACCGCCGGCGTCGTCGCTCTCGCCCTGCCGCTCGTGCTCCCCGCGCTGCGCACCGGCCTGCGGCTGCGGCCCACGCTCCGGTTCCCCGACGGCGAGGGCCGGCGCGCCGCCCACCTCGCGTTCGCCGGGGTCGGCGCGCTCGTGGCGCAGCAGCTCGCGCTCGTCGTCGTCATGAAGGTCGGCACCGACCTGGGCGGCTACACCACCTGGCTGTACGCCTACAACGTGTACCTCCTGCCGTACGCCGTCCTCGCGTTCCCCATCGCCACCAGCGCGTTCCCGCACTTCACCGACCACGCCGCGGCCGGCCGCCTGGGCGACCTGCGCGGCCTCGTCGCGAGCACCACCCGGACGCTCCTCGTCGTCGCCGCGGCCGGCGTCGCCGCCCTCGCCGCCGCCGCGCCCGCCGTGGAGACCGTCTTCGACCTGCTCGTCACCGGCGACGCCCCCGGCATGGCCTCCGCCCTCGCCTGGATGGCGCCCGGGCTCGTCGGCTACGCGCTCGTGCTCCACCTCTCCCGCGCCCTCTACGCCGTCGACCACGGCAGGGCCGCGGTCGTGGCCACCGCAACGGGCTGGGGGGTCATGGTGCTCGGGCTGCTCGCGACCTGGGTCGCGTTCGGCGGGCCGGGCGGCGAATCCGCGGGTGACTCGTCCGGATCGCCCGGGGCGCCGTCGTCGTCGGCAGGGTTCCTCGACGGCCTCGCGGTCCTCGACGGCGAACGGGGGCCGGGCCTGGTGCTCGGCGCCCTCGGCGTCGCGGGGACCCTCGGCATGACCGTCGCCGGTGCCGGGCTGCTGATCGCGGTGCGGCGCCATCTCGGGCGCGCGGCGCTCGCGGGGACGGGCCGGACCGGGCTCGTGCTGGCGGCGGGCACCGCGCTCGGCGCGCTCGCCGGGTACGGCGTCGGATACCTGCTGCGGCCGCCGGGCCAGAGGATCGACCCGGGATTCGTCGCGTACCCCGGCGGCGACCGGCCGTTCGTGGCGGGGGAGTTCCTCGCGGCACTCGGGTCCGGCCTCCTGGCGGGCGTCGTGGCGGTCGTCGTCGTGCTGGCCCTCGCGGCCCTCGCGGACTCCGGCCTCCGTGCCCGCCTGCGCGCGTGGGCGGGCCGCGCGGGCCGCTGAGGGCGGTGGCCGGCACCGCCGCCGTCGGCGCTGCGGCCTGCGGAGCCGGAGCGGTGTGACAGGAACTACGCGACTTCTTCGCGCGTTTTCCCCGGGCGGACCGGCCGATGACGGGTAGGCTGGAGTTCCGTGGTCGATCCCGTGAACAGACAGCTCCCGAACCGCCTCGGCTCCCGCTCCGCGACGACGAAGCACATCTTCGTCACCGGAGGTGTGGCCTCGTCGCTTGGGAAGGGGCTCACCGCCTCCTCGCTCGGCCGGCTCCTGCGATCGCGTGGCCTCCGCGTCACGATGCAGAAGCTCGATCCGTACCTCAACGTGGACCCGGGGACGATGAACCCGTTCCAGCACGGCGAGGTGTTCGTCACCGAGGACGGCGCCGAGACCGACCTCGACATCGGGCACTACGAGCGCTTCCTCGACGTGGAGCTGCCGGCCTCCTCGAACGTCACCACCGGCCAGGTGTACTCGCACGTGATCGCGACGGAGCGGCGCGGCGACTACCTCGGCGACACCGTGCAGGTGATCCCGCACATCACCGACGAGATCAAGCGCCGCATGCGCGACCAGGCGTCCGAGGACGTCGACGTGATCATCACCGAGATCGGCGGCACGGTGGGCGACATCGAGTCGCAGCCGTTCCTCGAGTCGGCGCGCCAGGTGCGGCACGAGCTCGGCCGCGACAACGTGTTCTTCCTGCACGTCTCGCTCGTCCCGTACATCGGGCCGTCCGGCGAGCTGAAGACGAAGCCCACGCAGCACTCGGTGGCCGCGCTGCGCAGCATCGGCATCCAGCCCGACGCGATCGTGCTGCGCGCCGACCGCGTGGTGCCGGAGTCGGTGAAGAACAAGATCGCGCTGATGTGCGACGTCGACAACGAGGCCGTGGTCAACGCCGTCGACGCGCCGAGCATCTACGACATCCCGCGCGTGCTGCACGCCGAGGGCCTCGACGCGTACGTCGTGCGCCGTCTCGACCTGCCGTTCCACGACGTCGACTGGGACGGCTGGGCGCAGCTCCTGGAGCGGGTGCACGGCCCGGACCACACGGTGGAGGTGGCGCTCGTCGGCAAGTACATCGACCTGCCGGACGCCTACCTGTCGGTCACCGAGGCCCTGCGGGCCGGCGGCTTCGCCAACGACGCCAAGGTCACGATCCGCTGGGTCGCGGCCGACGAGTGCCGCACGCCGGCCGGCGCCGAGTCGTCCCTGGAAGGGGTCGACGCCGTGCTGGTCCCCGGCGGCTTCGGCGTGCGGGGCATCGACGGCAAGGTCGGGGCCCTGCGCTGGGCGCGCGAGCACCTCGTGCCGACCCTCGGTATCTGCCTGGGCCTGCAGTCGATGGTCATCGAGTACGCCCGCAACGTGCTCGGGTTCGACGACGCGTCCTCGACCGAGTTCACCCCGGACTCGTCCCACCCGGTGATCGCGACCATGATCGAGCAGAAGGCCATCGTGGAGGGCGAGGGCGACCTCGGCGGCACCATGCGCCTCGGCTCCTACGAAGCCCACCTCGTGCCCGGGTCCGTGACCGCCAAGGCGTACGGCACCGAGCGCGTCGCCGAGCGGCACCGCCACCGGTACGAGGTGAACAACGCCTACCGCGGCCAGCTGGAGGAGGCCGGCCTGGTGATCTCCGGCACGAGCCCGGACGGCACGCTCGTGGAGTTCGTGGAGCTCCCGGCCGACGTGCACCCGTACTACGTGGCGACACAGGCGCACCCCGAGTTCAAGTCCCGCCCGACGCGTTCCCACCCGCTGTTCGCCGGCCTGATCGCGGCCGCGCTCGAACGCCAGGGCGCCTGAGCCGGTGGAGTTCTTGAGAGACGAGCACACGAGGCGGCCGGAGCCGCTGGAACCGGACGTGAGGTTTCCCTCCACGGGACCGATCCCCTGGGCCGTGCCCGAGCCCGCCCGGGCGGGAGCGGAGCCGTCGTCGACGACGCGGGACCAGCCGGCGTCGTGGGCGGACGCGCAGGCCGGACAGCCGGGCGGGACGGCGTCGGCGGCGTCGGCGGCCCCAGGACCGGACGGGCCGCGGCCGGGCCTCATCGGCGACGTCGTCGACCCCCGGCCCGCCCGCCGCCTCGACGTGCCCTTCCAGGGGCGCGTCGTCGACGTGGCCGTCGACGAGGTGGACCTGGGGAAGGCCGGCGTCGTGCGGCGCGAGTACACGAACCATCCCGGTTCGGTCATCGTCGTGGCGCTCGACGACGACGACAACGTGCTCCTGCTGCGCCAGTACCGCCACCCGGTGGGAGCGTTCCTCTGGGAGCTGCCCGCCGGCCTGCTCGACATCGACGGCGAGGACCCGCACATCGCGGCCGCGCGCGAGCTCGCCGAGGAGGCGGACGTGCACGCGGCCCGCTGGGAGGTGCTCGTCGACCTGCTGCCCTCGCCGGGCGGCAGCAACGAGGCGGCCCGCGTCTACCTGGCCCGCGACCTCACGCCGGTGCCCGAGCCGGAGCGGCACGTCCGCGAGGCGGAGGAGGCCGACATGGTGGCCGTCCCCGTCCCGCTGGAGGAGGCTGCGGCGCTCGCACTGGCGGGTCGCCTGCACAACGGCCCGACGGTCGCCGGCATCCTGGCGGCGGCCATCGGCAGGGCGAGCTCGTGGCGCACCCTCCGCCCCGTCACGTCCCCGTGGGAGTACCGCCGCAACTGACGGCCGGGAGCAGATGTCCGTCACTCCCGCTACCGTTTGTCTCTGGAGTGAGACAAGTCCGACTTGTGGAACGGTCAAGGGGGAGCGGATGAGGATCGAGACGGACGACGCCGACGACGACACGGCCGACGACACCGCCGCGACCGACCCGGCCGGGCGGCCGTCGTCGGGCACGGAGCACAGGGCGAGGCGGCGGATGCCCGCGTGGGTGGCCGCGACGCTCGGCGGGATCGCGGGGTTCGCGATCGCCGCCGGGATCGTGGGCGGGGTACTGGCGGGGTTGAAGGACGAGTTCCGGGACGCGTTCGTGCGGGTGCTGCTGGAGAACCTGAACCCGTTCACGACGTCGCAGGTCGATCGCTCGACCGAACCCGTGCTGCTGGGCATGCGGGACCTGGCGCGGTTCGTCGCGGCCGAGGCGGAGTACGAGGTGCTGGTGGACCTGGAGCAGGACGTGAGGTACCTGCCCGGGTGGCTCGCCGGATCGCGCCTGGTGCTCGTCGTGAACGGGTCGGTGGAGTCGTACGTGGACTTCTCGGACCTGGACCCCGGCGCGATCGAGGTGTCCGACGACGGCACGGCCGTCACGGTCACGGTGCCCGAACCGGAGCTCTCGGACCCGCGCGTCGACCTGGGGTCCAGCCACGCGCTGAGTGAGGACCGAGGGCTCGTGGACAGGATCGGCGACCTGTTCGAGAGCAACTCGGACGCACGCCAGGAGGCGCTCTCCCAGGGGTCGGAGAAGATCGCGGCGGCGGCCGAGGAGTCCTCGTTGACCGAACGGGCCCGCGAGAACACCACGAAGACGCTGGAAGCCCTGATCGAGTCGTTCGGCTACGAGACGGTGACGGTCGAGTTCGAGGAGCGGGAGGCGAGCTGACGGCGGTCACGTCCGCATGCCTCGTCCGCTGCGCGGCGCCGGGCTCCGTCACCGGGCGGGTGGTATCAATCCGGACGGGTTTATCCCGGGCGGTGCGCTGCGCTACTCTTCCGCGGTGACCAGCGAACCGGACATGCTTCCTCCTGTCTCGTCCCTGCCCGCGTGGCTCGTTCCCTCCGTGTACCTGAACTGGTCGGAGGACTGGCTGCGTGAGGCCGTGGCCGTCGCCACCGGCGGAAACGAACACCTGCTGCCCCGCGGCGCCGACGGCCCGCAGCGCGGCGACGTGGTCGTGACGGTGGTGGGATCGGACCCGGGCATCGTGGCATCGGTGGAGCTCATGGGCACCACCCAGGGCGAGGACTGGATCGCCGACGAGCTCTTCGGGCCGGACAAGCCCGTGCTCTGGGACGACCTGTTCAGCGGGGCCTCGGCGTACGCGCGCTCGTCGGGCTGGCTGCCGCAGGAGCACGCCCGGCTCGTCCTGGACGGCATCGCGGGGCAGTTCCGCAACGGCGCCTCCGGCACGCTCGAGCCCGGCGACTGCGAGACCGGGCAGCTCTCGCCCAACCTGCACGTGCTGCGCCTGCTGGGCCATCGCCGCATCACCGGCGCCGACCTGCGGCACGAGGAGCGCTGCTACTCGTGCGAGCAGTTCGTCGACGTGACGGAGCTGCGCCCGCACGACGACGGCGCCCGTGCCGCCGCCCAGGAGGGCGCCGCCCCGCGCGACCTGAACCGGCTCATCACCGACACGTTCCTCGTGTGCGACCCGTGCCACGAACTGCTGCACCCCCACGCGATCGGCGCGCAGCGCGCCCGGATGCGCCCGGCGTGCCCGTCCTGCCACTCGCGCGGCACCGCGAAGCGGATCGTGTGGAACGAGGCGATCCACGACGAGATGCACATGCCGCACGACGTCGTCTACGGCGGCTTCGACGTGCCGGTCCCGACGCCGGAGTGGTACTGCCCGCAGTGCCACGCGAACTTCGCCACGGGCGTGGTCGGCACGCGCGCGCTGGGTGGCGCCTCCGCGATCCCGCCCGCGCCGGTGGACCTCGACGTGGCCCCGCCCGTCGAGGTGTCGTCGATGCCGGAGATCTGACCGGGAGATCGACGTCCCGGACCGTCGCCGACGAGGCGGATCCGGAGGAGTTCGGCCATGGCCCGCCGAGTTCCTCCGGATCCGCCTCGTCGTGCTCGCGGAATCAGGCCCGGGCGGCCTCGCGGGCCGCGAGCACGGCCGTGACCGCCCCGGCCGCGTAGAGCAGGTACTGCGTCGTCTCGACCACGCGGTGTGACAGTGGCAGATCCACGAGCGTGAACACGTTGATCATCGAGCCGATCGACAGCACGGCCAGCGCGCACAGCATCGCCGCGCCGGTCCACCCGGCGGCGGGACGCCCGCGCCCCACGAGCCAGAGGCCGGTCAGCGTGGCGACCGCGGTGAGCGCGCTGATCAGCAGCGAGACGAGGTAGATGCCGATCTCGCCCGGGAACTGCGTGGTGATGCCGACGGTCAGGACCCCCTCGCCCAGGAGCACGCACGCCAGGCCGATCACGGGCGCTCGGCGCCCGAGGTCCGTCGCCACGCCGCGCCGGTCCGCGCGGGCCGCGATCAGCGCGAGCACGACGGCGCCGGCGGCGAGCACGAGGGCGACGACGGTGTAGGCCGTCTGGGCCATGATCGCCGGCCTGGCGTCCCAGAGCACCTGGATCACGCCGATCACGGCGAGGACGAACAGCTGTGCGCCGGTCACGGCGGCGGCCGCGATACGGACGGCTCCCGAGCCGGCCGCGCGGGGATGCAGGCCGGAGGCACCCGCGGCGAGCGTCATGGTGGCCGCCGAGCCGCCGATGGCCAGCACCCAGAACACGTTGTCGGTGCGGAACGCGAACGGGTCGAGGTCGATCCCGACCCGCAGGAACGTGAGCACCACGGGCGCCCAGGCCGCGACTGTCAGGAGCACGACCGTGACGGCGGGCCAGGCGCTGCCGCCGCGCAGCGGGGCTTCGCCGGTGTCCCGGCCGACATCACCCGCCGCGCCGTGGCCGGCCGCAGGAGCGCCGCCGTCGGGGGCCGCGGGCGCCGGAGACGCATCGCCCGGAGGTGCCGTGCCGGCATCGGCCTCCCGTGTCTCGGGCCCCGGCTCCACGCCGAGCAGCGCGCGCTCGTCGGCGCGGGCAAGACGTTCGTCGCCACGGTCCCCGCCGGGCGTCTCGGGTGTCGTGCGACCGGCGTTGTCCGTCATCGTGCTCCGCGTGTGGTTCCGTCCTACCCAGGCCTCGCTCACTCTACAGCGGTACCCGGACATCGCGGGCGGAACCCGGCTCGCGCCGCCCGGAGCGCGCGGCTGTGAAACGGTTAACGCCGTTGTTGTCGGGGCGTGCTGTGCCGGACCGTCGTCCAGGCGCACGCACCGTCGCGGGCGCCGCGCCGATGGCGCAGGACCCAGGAGGGCAGCAATGATCCGAGAACCGAACCGGAGACGATGGCGGCGGTCCGCCGTCGCTGTCGGTACTCTCGCCGCGGTGACCTTCGCCGCCGCGGGCGCGACGGCGGCGGGCGTGGAGAGCACGCGGACCGGCGTCGCGCAGGGGACGTCGACATCGGTGGAGGAGGCCCGTGCGCTCGCGGGACCCTATGCCGACCGCTTCCTCGAGATGTACGACAAGATCAAGGACCCGGCCAGCGGCTATTTCTCCGATCAGGGCATCCCGTACCACGCGGTCGAGACCCTCATGGTCGAGGCGCCGGACTACGGCCACGAGACCACGAGCGAGGCGTACTCGTTCTGGCTGTGGCTGGAGGCGTCGTACGGCGAGCTGACCGGCGACTGGGCCCCGTTCAACGACGCGTGGGACACGCTCGAGGCGTACATGATCCCCACGACGGAGAACCAGCCGACCAACGGCGCGTACAACCCGGCCGACCCGGCCACCTACGCACCCGAGCACGGGCACCCGAGCGAGTACCCGTCGCAGCTGGACAGCGGCGTCTCGGTGGGTACCGACCCCATCGCGGACGAGCTGAGCACCACGTACGGCACCGACGAGATCTACGGCATGCACTGGCTCGCGGACGTCGACAACGTGTACGGGTTCGGCGCGGCGCCGGGCTCCTCGGAACTGCTGGGCCCGGACTACGAGGGCACCAGCTACATCAACACCTTCCAGCGGGGCGAGCAGGAGTCGGTGTGGGAGACGATCCCGCAGCCGTCGATCGACGACTTCTCCTACGGCGGGCCGAACGGCTACCTGGACCTGTTCACGGGCGACGCGCAGTACGCCCAGCAGTGGAAGTACACGAACGCGCCCGACGCCGACGCCCGGTCGGTCGAGGCCGTCTACTGGGCCAAGAAGTTCGCCGCGGCCCAGGGCGCCGAGGGGCAGATCTCCGGCACCGTGGACAAGGCGTCGAAGATGGGTGACTACCTGCGGTACTCGTTCTTCGACAAGTACTTCAAGGAGCCGGGCTGCGAGTCGCCGTCGTGCCCGGCGGGCTCCGGCAAGAGCTCGGCCCATTACCTGCTGTCCTGGTACTACGCCTGGGGCGGCGCGCTGGACACCAGCAGTCCGTGGGCCTGGCGCATCGGGTCGAGCCACGCACACTTCGGCTACCAGAACCCGATGGCGGCATGGGCGCTGTCCAACGACCCCGACCTGATCCCGGCGTCGCCGACGGCGGAGTCGGACTGGGCGGAGAGCTACGACCGGCAGATCGAGTTCTTCCAGTGGCTGCAGTCCGCCGAGGGCGGCATCGCCGGCGGTGCCACCAACTCGGTGGGCGGTGACTACTCGGCGCACCCGGCGGGGACGCCCACCTTCTACGACATGGCCTACGACGTGGCCCCGGTCTACCACGACCCGCCGTCGAACCAGTGGTTCGGCATGCAGGGCTGGGGCGTGGAGCGCATCGCGCAGATCTACCACGAGACCGGTGACGCCCGCGCCGAGGCGATCCTCGAGAAGTGGGTGCCGTGGGTCATCTCCGAGATCACGGTCACGGACACGGACTGGTCGATCCCGGCCACACTGAGCTGGTCGGGCGCGCCCGACACCTGGAACCCGAGCAACCCGGGCAGCAACTCCGGGCTGCACGTCGAGGTGACCGAGCACGGCCAGGACGTCGGCGTGGCGGGTGCCATCGCCAAGACGCTCACCTACTGGGCGGCGGCCTCCGGCGACCAGCAGGCGGCCGACACCGCCGGCGCCCTGCTCGACGCGATCTACGAGCAGAACACCGACGCCCTGGGCGTGTCCACCGTCGAGACCCGCGGCGACTACGAGCGGTTCGACGACGTCTACCAGGGTGGTTCCGGTGACGGCATCTACGTGCCGAGCGACTGGAGCGGCACCTACCCGAACGGCGACGTCGTCGAGCCGGGCGTCTCCTTCCTCGACATCCGCTCGTTCTACGAGGACGACCCGATGTTCGCCGAGGTGCAGCAGCACCTGGACGGCGGTCCGGAGCCGCAGTTCCGGTACCACCGCTTCTGGGCGCAGACCGCGGTGGCCACGGCGTTCGCCGAGTACGACCGCCTGATCGCGGACCCGCGGGACCCGGATCCGTCGCCGACGCCGACGGACGACCCGACCGAGGACCCGACGGAGGATCCCACGGAGGACCCGACCGATCCGGCGTCCGCGTGCACGGCCTCGCTCACGGTGGTCAACTCCTGGCAGGGCGGCTTCCAGGCCACCGTCCGGGTCACGGCCGACGAGGCGATCGCCGGCTGGTCGACGTCGTTCGACCTCGCGCCGGCCACGTTCTCGCAGGGCTGGAACGCCCAGTTCAGTACGTCGGGCTCCCAGGTGACGGCGTCGGACGTCGGCTGGAACGGCACGCTGTCGGCGGGCGGTTCCGCGGAGTTCGGCTTCCTCGGCAACGGCAGTCCGCCGTCGTCGACGGCGGTCACCTGCACCCCGGAGTGACCTGACGGGCCGGACGTCCGGAGACGCCGGGGAGGGGTTCCGGACGTCCGGAGCGAGATACGGACCGGGGCGGTGGGTCAAGGACCCGTCGCCCCGGTCTTTCGGCGCACGGGGCGGCGGGCTCGGCCCGGGACAGGTCGTCGAGGCGCTGGGGGCGAGGCCCCGAGCCCGGATGCGGGTTATCGCACCCGGGTCGTGAGGAACACGCGCGTGGTGCCCGCGATCAGCAGGGCGGCGCCCAGCATGTGCAGGCCGACCAGCAGGATCGGCAGGCCGGTGAAGTACTGGACGTAGCCGATCGCGCCCTGCGCCAGCGTGATCGCGACCAGCAGCCACGCCGCGCGGCGCGCGCGGGCGAGATCACCCGCGGGCCCGTCGCCGGCCCGCTGCAGCACGACCAGGTAGGCGGCCAGCACCAGCAGGAACGCCCACACGGCGACCGCGTGCGCCCGCGACATCGCCGCCGGATCGAGCGCCAGCCGGTACCCGACCTCGGCGTCGCCGGAGTGCGGCCCGGCGCCCGTGGTCAGCACGCCCAGCACGACGACGACGGCGGTCAGCGCCGCGAGCGCCCAGGCCAGCAGGCGCGCGGGCGCGGGGACGACCACGCGTGGCGGCCCGTCGCTCTCGCCGCTGCGGTGCAGCAGGTACAGGGACAGGGCCACGAGTGCGCCGGAGACGCCGAAGTGCAGGGACACCCAGCCGGGATGCAGGTCGAGCAGCACGACGACACCGCCGATCACCGCCTGCGCGATCACGCCGAGCCCGGGGACGAGCCCGAGCAACCGGTAGCTCCGCGTCCGGGACGTGTCCGAGATCATGACCAGGAACACGGCGAGCGCGATGATGCCGAGCACGCCGGTCAGGGTGCGGTTCCCGAACTCGATGTACGGGTGCAGGCTCGTGGCCTCGTGGAACGCCGGGGTGAACTGCCCGGGTTCGCACTCGGGCCAGGTGGAGCAGCCGAGACCGGACTCGGTGAGGCGCACGGCGCCGCCGGTGACGATGATGCCGATCTGCCCGATCAGGTTGGCGAGGAGGACCGCGCGGCTCCAGCGGGGCAGGCGGGCCAGGAGGCGGGCGGCGAGGCTCGCGCCGGGGGTGGTGCGGCCGGCGGGTACTGCTCCGGCCGGTGCGTCGTCGGGGGCGGCCTGCGTGTCGGGCGTGCTCACGACGTCAACGGTAATGCCCGACGGCGGCCGCCCGGGTTGCGGACGGTCGCCGTCGGGCGTGGTACTGGTCACGCCGGTCTGAATCGCCCGGGGTGGTGCCTGGTGCCTGGTGCCGGGCGCCCGGGGCCCCGGGCTCCTCGCTCCCGGAGCGCGGGTGGTGTCCGCCGGACCCGTGGGTGGGTCCGGCGGACACGGTGTCAGAGCGCGAGGCTCCAGGAGTCGATGTAGCCGGTGTCCCACGTCGCCGAGTCGTGCACGCGCAGGACCCAGGTGCCGTCGGCCGGTTCGCCGCTCACGTCGACCGTGTAGGTCTCGGTGATGTCGTTCGCGCTGCCGCCGGACCGCTCACGCAGGGTGAAGACGGTGCCGTCCGGCGAGACGAGCGAGACCGTGAGGTCGCCGACCCAGGTGTGGACCACGTCGACGTCGACCGTCGCCGTGCCGCTGGGGTTCTCGCAGCCGGAGACGGTGATCGGCGACTCCGAGGTGGAGTGGTCGTCGATGTCGACGTCGCTGCCGTTCGTCCCGGAGCAGCCGGGCTCGGGCTCGGGGTCCGGGTCCGGCGGGGTGCCGGCCTCGTCGCCGACGTAGAGCAGGGCGTCGGGCGAGCCGGAGCCGCGGTTGGTGACGACTCCGGTGGTGGCGTCGGCGACGAGCTGGTCGCGGACCTGCTGGGGCGTGTACCCCGGGTTGGCGCCCAGGACGAGCGCCGCCCCTCCGGCGACGTGCGGGGTGGCCATCGAGGTGCCGGAGATGGTGTTCGTCGCGGAGTTCGACGTGTGCCAGGCCGACGTGATGTCCGAGCCCGGCGCGAAGATGTCCAGGCACGACCCGATGTTCGAGTACGACGCGCGGGCGTCGTTGCTCTGGGTGGCACCGACGGTGATCGCCGCCGGCGTCGAGGCCGGGGAGGTGTTGCAGGCGTTGGCCCCGTAGTCGTTGCCGGCGGCCAGCGCGTAGGTGACGCCGTCGGCGATGGAGTCGGCGACGGCGTCGTTGACGGCCTGGGAGAAGCCGCCGCCGAGCGACATGTTCGCCACGGCGGGCTCGCCCGCGGCGTGGTCGGCGGTGACCCAGTCGATGCCGGCGATGACGCCTGCGTAGGTGCCGGAACCGGCGCAGTCGAGGACGCGGACGCCGACCAGGTCGACGTCCTTGGCGACGCCGTAGGACGATCCGCCGACCGTGCCGGCCACGTGGGTGCCGTGGCCGTTGCAGTCGGTGGCGTCGCCGTCGCCGTCGACCGTGTCGGTGCCGTGGACGGCCCGTCCGCCGAAGTCCTGGTGGGTGGTGCGGATGCCGGTGTCGATGACGTACGCGGTGACGCCGGACCCGGAGTTCGGGTACGTGTAGGAGTCGTCCAGGGGGAGGTCGCGCTGGTCGATGCGGTCCAGGCCCCACGACGGCGTGGGCGCCTGCGTGCCGGTGGCGTGCACCACCTGGTTCTGCTCGACGTAGGCGACGGCGGGGTCCCGGCTGAGCTTGTTCGCCTGGCCGGGCGACATCGTCGCACTGAAACCGCGGATCGCCGTCTTGTACGACTCCTTGACCGTGCCGCCGTACTTCTTGACGAGTCCGTGGGCCTTGCCGTTGACCTGCTGGATGCCGACCTCGGACTCGTCGAGCACCACGATGTACTCGCCGGGCACGGCGTCGGGGGAGTCGGCCGCGAGGATCCGCGGCGTGTCGGTGGGCGGCGCCGCGGCGGCGACGCCGGGCGCGGCCAGCGCCGGTGCGGCGATGACGGCGAGTCCGGCCGCGGTCGCGGCCCATCGCCTCGCGCGAGGGTTCCGGCGTGCGCCGGGGTCGTGTGGGGTGACGCGCTTCATCTTCTACCTCCGGTGTCCGGGTTCTCCGGAATCGGTGTGCGACGCAAAAGCATCGCAAGGGTCAACGGAAGCATAGGTTTGCATCAAGGAAAAACGTAGGTTTACGGATGGATTGTCCCTTCACAAACGAGTCATACCGCATCCGTATGGGGTGAAATATCCCGTCGCTCCGAGTGTCGCAGACGCCGGTTGTTGTGATCCAGTAGTGGATCATGTACAGTACTCGACGTGAGCAATACGGAAGCCCCTGACGACGCCTTCGCGGCGGACCTGCTGCGCGGCCACACCGACACGATCGTGCTCGGCGCGCTGCGCGGCGCCGACCGCTACGGCTTCGAGATCTACAAAGCGATCCGCGACGCGACCGGCGGCGGCTACGAGATCAAGGAGGCCACGCTCTACGCGGCCTACCGGCGGCTCGTGAAGGACGGGCTGATCGAGGCGTACTGGGGCGACGAGTCGCAGGGCGGGCGGCGCAAGTACTACCGGATCACCGACGCGGGCCGCGCCGTGTACCGGAACAACGTCCGGGCGTGGGTCGCCACGCGCCGGATCATCGACTCGCTCCTCGGCACCGAGGGCGACCGGACGAAGGGAAACCACCGATGAGTGGCGAGAACGTCGCGATCCACCGCCTCCTCGACGAAGCGTTCGCGGGCATCGCGATGAGCCCCGACGTGCAGGACCTGAAGGAGGAGATCCGTAGCAACCTGGTCGATCGCGTCGCCGAGCTGGAGGCGGGCGGTACCTCCTCGGCCGACGCCGCCCGCCACGCGGTCGACGAGCTTGGCGATGTCGGCGCGATCGTCCGGGGGGAGTTCCCGGACGCGGTGCCGGAGGCCTCGGTCGTCCTCGGCGACGAACGCGCCCCCGACCGCCTTGTCACCGGCACGCACCCCTCCGGCGGTCCGGACTCCGGTGTACGGCGCTCCGACGATCCGGGTGGCACGCACGCCTCCGGAGTACCCGGTAGCGGCACTCACCCCTCCGGGGGATTCGGCTCCGGCGCGCCCGCCGGCCGCCCCGGTGGCGACGGCCACCACCCGCGCTCGGAGCCGGCGTCGTCCCTGGCGGCGCGGCACCGCGTCCGCCCCCGGCCCGGATACGTCGCCGTGACCGTGCTGATGTCGATCGTGCTGGCAGGTGCGCTGGTGGGCACCGTGCTCGCGGCGATCGGCGCCGCGCGTGCGGACGCCGAGGGCTGGCTGCCGGCGGTGTTCGCGGTGGTCGCTGCCGGCGCGCTTGGCTGGCTCGTCGGCGCGTCGCTCGCCCAGGAGACGACCACCAACTACCCGATGCCCGCCGGCCGCGCCGCCCTGTTCGGACTCGGCTGGGCACTCGTGCTGCTGGGTGCCCTGCTCGCGATCGCTCATCTGTTCGTCGCGGCGCCGTACGCCTGGTATGCCCTGGACGGCCTCGCCCTCGTGGCAGGCGTCGTGCTGCTCGCCTACCTGGCGGCCACCTCGACCAACCGCACCAAGCCCTGGGCGCTGGAACAGGGCAGGCGCCACGCCGAGGCCGGTAGCCGGTTCGACGAGGACCCGGCCACCGCCGCCCGGTTCGGTATCTACACCGTCGCCCTGTGGGCCCTGACCGGCGGGGCGATCCTCGTCGTCGGGTTCACGTTCGGCTGGGTGTGGGTCCCGATCCCGGCTCTGCTCGGCTTTGCGGTCTTCATGCTGATGCTCGCGCGGATGAACTTCGGCCCTGCTCGCAAGTAGGTCGGCCTCGCAAGTAGGTCGGCGCGGGTCCCGGCCAGGCATGAGGTTCGCCGGCCGCCACGAGCATTCCGGCAAGGGCTCTCGGGCGATGCGCGGCAGCCTCGTGCGGGGCGGTCAGCTCCAGCGGAACCAGCGGGCTGCGGCGAGCGCCGCCCCCGCGGTCCAGGCGGCCAGGATCAGCAGTGGTCCGCCGGGCAGCGCGCCGTCGAGCAGCGCGCCGCGTACCGCCTCGCCGAGCGCTCCGGACGGCAGCACCGCCGCGAGCGGGCCGAGCGGTCCGAGCCGGTCGGGCGGCACCACGAGCCCGCCGCCCACCACGAGCAGGATCCACACGAGGTTCGCCACGGCCAGCACCCCCTCGGCGCGCACGGTCCCGGCCAGCAGCATCGCCAGCGCGGTGAAGCACGCGGTGCCGAGCAGCAGGGCGAGTCCGGCCGGGGCGAGTCCCGCGGGCTCGGGCGTCCAGCCGAGACCGGCCGCGACGGCGCTCAGCACCGCGACCTGGACCGCCAGCACCGCGAGCACGGCGAGCGCCTTGCCCGCGAGCAGGCCGCTGCGCCCGAGCGGGGTGGTGGCGAGCATGCGCAGCACGCCGTTGCGGCGGTCGAAGGCGGTGGCGATGGCCTGCGACGTGAACGCGCTCGACACGACGGCCAGGGCCAGTACGCCGGGCGTGGCGAAGTCGATGCGGCTCGCCCCGCCGGTGGCGATGCCGAGGAACGGCGCCGTGGCCATCCCGACGAGGACGAGCACGGGCAGGATCAGCGACACGAGCAGCTGCTCGCCGTTGCGCAGCAGGGTCCGGGCCTCGAACGCGGCCTGCGTGAGGACGCGCCGCGCGGGCGGTGCGGCGGCCGGAGTCGTGGCGGTGGAGGGCGCGGCGGCGGAGGCGCCCGCCGTCCGCGCGGGTCGCCCCGACGGCCCGGAGTACGGCTCCGTGGGTCGGGTCGAGCGGGCGGCGTCGTTCATCGCAGGTGTCTCCCCGTCAGGTCGAGGAACACGTCCTCCAGGGTGCGGCCGCCGGTGGTGATGGTCCGGGCGAGCGTTCCGGCGTCGGCCAGCCACGCGGTGACGGCGGCGAGCGCCGCCGGGTCGACGGGCCCGTCGGCGACGTACACCCCGGGTTCGGTCTCGGAGACGTGCCAGGCGGGTCCGGTCGCCTCGTCGAGTGCCTTTGCCAGGGCGGCCGCGTCGAGGCCGGGCCGGGCCTCGATGCGGACGCGGGCGGCCGTCGTCGTCCCGTGCGGGCCGTCGTGGGCGAGCAGTTCGGGGACGGTGCCGGCGGCGATGACGCGGCCGTGGTCGACGATGTGGACGTGGTCGGCGAGGTCGGCGGCCTCGTCCATGAGGTGGGTGGTGAGGACGACGGCGACGCCGTCCGTGCGCAGCTCGTGGATCAGGTCCCACACGGCGCGGCGGGACTGCGGGTCCATGCCGGCGCTGGGTTCGTCGAGGAACACCACCTGTCCGCGCCCGGCCAGGGCGCACGCGAGGGCGAGGCGCTGGCGCTGGCCGCCGGACAGGCGGCGCACGGTGGTGCGGGCGAAGCCGCCGATGCCGAGGCGTTCGGACAGCTCGCCGACGTCGCGCGGGCGGGCGTACATGGCGGCGACGTGGCGCAGCACCTCGCCGGCGCGGGCTCCGGAGGGGAGGCCGCCGTCCTGCAGCATCACTCCGACGCGGGGGCGCAGGGCGGCGGCGTCGGCGGCCGGGTCGAGGCCGAGGACGCGCACGGTGCCGCCGTCGGGGGTGCGCAGGCCCTCGCAGCATTCGACGGTGGTGGTCTTGCCGGCCCCGTTGGGGCCGAGCACGGCGGTGACGGCGCCCGCGTGGGCGGTCAGGTCGAGGTGTTCGACGACGGGCCGTCCTCCGTACCGCTTGACGAGCCCGCGCACCTCGACGGCGGCGGGGCCACCGGGCGCGGGCGGGGAGACGGTCACCCGGGCAATCCTAGGGCGTGCGCCGGCTCGCACGAGTGCCGGTGCGAGACGCGTGTGATCTTCGCCTCGATCCGGAGCGTTCTGAGGGTCGCCTTCCTTGCCAAGTCGGATTTAGGGAACAAGGATGTTCCCTAAAGCGTTGCCCGGCATGACGGCCGGTCTGACCGCTACACCGAACCACCACGTCGAACCATCTGGGAGGTGAGATGAGCACGCAGGTATCCGCGCCCACCGCGCACCCGCACGAGACGGACGGCACCACGCGCCGCCGCGTGCTGCAGCTCGTCGCCTCCGACGGCCCGGTCACGGCGGCCCACCTGGCCTCCACGCTCGGACTCACGGCCCCGGCGGTGCGCCGCCACCTGACCCTCCTGGAGGAGGAGGGCCGGATCGAGATCCACGAGGGGCAGCCCGGACCGGCGCGCCGCGGCCGCCCGGCACGACACTACGTCGTCACGCACGGCGGGCAGTCCGAGCTGGCCGGCGGCTACCAGGAGATCGCGGCCGACCTGCTGCGTCACCTGCGCGCCCGCGGCGGCGACGAGGCGGTGCGGGCGTTCGCCCGCGAGCGGTACGACGCCGTCGTGCGCCGGTACGCACCCCGGCTGGACGCGTCCGACCCCGTTGCGCCTGATGACGCCATGCCCGGCACGACGGCCTCCGGCACGACGCCGACCGACACCGCCGCGCCCGGCCCAGCCGCGCCCGCCATCGAGGCGTCCGCCGTCGCCGCCCGCGCCGCCCGGCTCGCCGCGCTGCTGAGCGAGGACGGATACGCCGCCTCCGTGCGGCCCGTGCCCGCGGCGGGGACACTGTCCGGGGACACCGCCGGCACGGCCGGCCCCGCCGCGCCCACACCCGGCGGAGCGGCGGCGCCCGTCGGCGTCGTCCCCGCCGTCCAGCTCTGCCAGGGGCACTGCCCCGTGCAGCACCTGGCGGAGGAGCACACCGAACTCTGCGAGGCGGAGGCGCGGGCGTTCACCGAGCTGCTCGGGACGCACGTGCAACGCCTGGCGACCATCGCGGGCGGAGCCCACGCCTGCACCACGAACATCCCCCTGCCCGCAATCCCCACCACCGAAGGATCACGATGAGTGCACCGACGCAGGAGCAGCGCACCGACGAGGAGATCATTGCCTCGATCGGTGGCTACGAGTACGGCTGGCGCGACAGCGACGAGGCCGGCCAGGCCGCTCAGCGCGGCCTGAACGAGGACGTCGTCCGCAACATCTCGGCGCTGAAGAACGAGCCGGAGTGGATGACCAAGCAGCGCCTGAAGGCCCTGCGCCTGTTCGACAAGAAGCCGATGCCGTCCTGGGGCTCAGACCTGTCGGGCATCGACTTCGACTCGATCAAGTACTTCGTGCGGTCCACGGAGAAGCAGGCCACCTCGTGGGAGGACCTGCCCGACGACATCAAGCAGACGTACGACAAGCTCGGCATCCCGGAGGCGGAGAAGCAGCGCCTGGTGGCGGGCGTCGCCGCGCAGTACGAGTCCGAGGTCGTGTACCACCAGATCCGCGAGGACCTGGAGAAGCAGGGCGTCATCTTCGTCGACACCGACACGGGCCTGCGGGAGTACCCGGAGCTGTTCCAGGAGTACTTCGGCACCGTCATCCCCGCCGGTGACAACAAGTTCTCCGCGCTGAACTCGGCCGTGTGGTCGGGCGGCTCGTTCGTCTACGTGCCGCCGGGCGTGCACGTCGAGATCCCGCTGCAGGCCTACTTCCGCATCAACACGGAGAACATGGGCCAGTTCGAGCGGACGCTGATCATCGCGGACGAGGGCTCCTACGTGCACTACGTCGAGGGCTGCACCGCGCCGATCTACCAGTCCGACTCGCTGCACTCGGCCGTCGTCGAGATCGTCGTGAAGAAGAACGCGCGCGTGCGCTACACGACGATCCAGAACTGGTCGAACAACGTGTACAACCTGGTCACCAAGCGCGCCACGGCCGCCGAGGGCGCCACCATGGAGTGGGTCGACGGCAACATCGGCTCCAAGGTCACCATGAAGTACCCGGCGATCTACCTGCTGGGCGAGCACGCCCGCGGCGAGACGCTGTCCATCGCCTTCGCCGGTGAGGGGCAGCACCAGGACGCCGGCGCGAAGATGGTGCACGCCGCGCCGCACACCTCGAGCTCCATCGTGTCCAAGTCGGTGGCGCGCGGCGGCGGCCGTACGTCCTACCGCGGCCTCGTGCAGGTGCTGGAGGGCGCGAGCGCCAGCGCGTCCAACGTGCTCTGCGACGCCCTGCTCGTGGACCAGATCTCCCGCAGCGACACGTACCCGTACGTGGACGTGCGCGAGGACGACGTGTCCATGGGCCACGAGGCCACCGTGTCCCGCGTGAGCGAGGACCAGCTGTTCTACCTGATGTCCCGAGGCCTGGACGAGACCGAGGCCATGGCGATGATCGTGCGCGGGTTCGTCGAGCCCATCGCGCGCGAGCTGCCCATGGAGTACGCGCTCGAGCTCAACCGCCTCATCGAGCTCCAGATGGAAGGTTCCGTCGGCTGACATGACCACTACCACTGATCTGACCACGGACCACTCGCGCGCCGTGGCCGACGGCGCCCATACCCACGGCGTCGGCGCCAAGCCCCAGGGCTCGCGCGCCGAGCGCCTCACCTCGTTCTCCCTGGATGACATCCCCGTGCCCACCGGGCGCGAGGAGGAGTGGCGCTTCTCCCCGGTCGCGCGGATCCAGCCGCTGTTCGACGGCGGTCTGGGGACCGCGGGCGCGGACGGTTCCGGCGTGCGGGTGACCGTCGACGCCGCCCCCGAGGTGAAGGTCGAGACCGTCGGGCGCGACGACGCCCGCCTCGGCCGGGCGGGCAAGCCCGGCGACCGCACCGGCGTCACCGCCTGGAACGCGTTCCAGCAGGCCACGGTCGTGACCGTGCCCGCCGAGGCCGTCGCTTCCGACGTCACCTCCGTGCGGTTCGACGGCGAGCAGGCCGGCGCCGCCACGCCGTCCGCCGCCCACGTGCTGGTCAGGGCCGAGCGCCACGCCGAGGCCGTCGTCGTCATCGACCACGCCGGCGTCGCCACGCTCAACCAGACCGTCGAGATCGACGTGGCCGACGGCGCGCAGCTCACCGTCGTCTCCGTGCAGGACTGGGCCGACGGCGCCGTGCACACCTCCAGCCACCGGGCCCGGCTCGGCCGCGACGCCAAGCTCAAGCACGTCGTGGTCACGTTCGGCGGCGACGTCGTGCGCATCACCCCGGACGCCGAGTTCACCGCCGAGGGCGGCGAGGTCGAGATGGTCGGGCTGTACTTCGCCGACGCCGACCAGCACCAGGAGCACCGCCTCTTCGTGGACCACGCGGTCCCGCGCTGCAAGTCGCGCGTCACCTACAAGGGCGCCCTGCAGGGCTCCGGCGCGCACACCGTCTGGGTCGGCGACGTCCTCATCCAGGCCGACGCCGAGGGCACCGACACGTACGAGCTCAACCGCAACCTCGTCCTCACCGACGGCGCGCGGGCGGACTCCGTGCCGAACCTCGAGATCGAGACCGGCGAGATCGACGGCGCGGGCCACGCGTCCGCGACCGGCCGGTTCGACGACGAGCAGCTCTTCTACCTCATGGCCCGCGGCATCCCGGAGACGGACGCCCGCCGCCTGGTGGTGCGCGGCTTCTTCGCCGAGCTCATCCAGGAGATCGGCGTCGAGTCCGTCGAGGAGCGCCTCATCGCGTCCATCGAGGCCGAGCTGGAGAAGTCCATGAGCGTCATCACCGGCGTGGCCACGCCGGCCGGCGGCGCCGACGAAGCGGAGTGACCGGCCGGTGACCTTCCAGACCGCGTGCCTCACCGACGACCTGGCCCCCGAGGAGGCCATGCTCGTCGAGCTGGACGGCGTCGACGGGGCGCCCGTCCCGGTCGCCGTCGTCCGCGACGCCGACGGCGACTACCACGCCATCAGCGACATCTGCTCCCACGGGCAGGTGTCCCTGTCCGACGGCGAGGTCGAGGGCTGCCTGGTCGAGTGCTGGCTGCACGGTTCGCAGTTCGACGTGCGCACCGGCCAGCCCGTCCAGCTCCCCGCGATCCGCCCCGTGCCCGTCTACCCCGTGAACGTCGAGGGGGACAAGGTGCTCGTCGACATCGACGGACCACCCGCCGGCAGTTCCTGAACCACCCGGCGGCACGGCCCGGCCGCACGCCGAGAACGGCGCCACCACGACCGCCGTCGTCCATCACACGAAGCTTCCGCAAGAACCTGGAGAGAACGCATGTCCACCCTCGAGATCCGCGACCTGCACGTCAGCGTCGAGACCAAGGAAGGCCCCAAGCCGATCCTGCGCGGCGTCGACCTGACCATCGAGTCCGGCCAGACCCACGCCATCATGGGCCCCAACGGCTCCGGCAAGTCCACCCTCGCCTCCGCGCTCGCGGGCCACCCGAAGTACCAGGTGACCTCCGGCACCGTCACCCTGGACGGCGAGGACGTCCTGGCGATGACCGTCGACGAGCGCGCCCGCGCCGGCCTGTTCCTCGCCATGCAGTACCCCGTCGAGGTGCCCGGCGTGTCCGTGGCGAACTTCCTGCGTACCGCCAAGACCGCCATCGACGGCGAGGCACCCAAGCTGCGCACCTGGGGCCGGGAGGTCAAGGACGCGATGAGCAACCTGCGCATCGACTCCGCCTTCTCCGAGCGCTCCGTCAACGAGGGCTTCTCCGGCGGTGAGAAGAAGCGCCACGAGATCCTGCAGATGGAGCTCTTCAAGCCGCAGATCGCGATCCTCGACGAGACCGACTCCGGCCTCGACGTCGATGCGCTGCGCGTCGTGTCCGAGGGCGTGAACCGCGCCAAGGAGAACACGGACGTCGGCGTGCTGCTGATCACGCACTACACGCGCATCCTGCGCTACATCAAGCCCGACTTCGTGCACGTCTTCGTCGACGGCCGCATCGCCGAGGAGGGCGGCCCCGAGCTGGCGGAGCGCCTGGAGGACGAGGGCTACGACAAGTACGTCGGCACGGCGGCCCCCGCCGCCGTCTGACGCCACGCGCCGTCGAGGAGAGATGATGACCACCACCGACGTAGGGGCCGGGCGAACCGGCCGGACCTTCACGCCCGCCGAACTGGTCGCCGTCCGGGCGGACTTCCCGCTGCTCGGGCGCACGGTGCGCGACGGCAAACGTCTCATCTACCTCGACTCTGCGGCGACGTCACAGAAACCGCAGGTGGTGCTGGACACCGAGGTCGACTTCTACGAGCAGCGCAACGCCGCCGTGCACCGCGGCGCGCACGCGCTCGCGGAGGAGGCCACCGAGGCGTTCGAGCACGCGCGGCAGCAGGTCGCGGCCCTGGTGGGGACCGACGTCGGCGAGATCGTGTGGACGCCCGGTGCCACGATGGGGATCAACCTCGTGGCCACGGGCATCCAGAACGCGACGCTCGGACGCGGCGGCCCCGCGGCGGCCGAGCGGTTCCGGATCGGGCCGGGTGACGAGATCCTCGTGACCGAGGCCGAGCACCACTCCAACCTCGTGCCGTGGCAGGAGCTCGCGGCCCGGACGGGGGCGACGCTGCGCTGGATCCCGGTGGGGGACGACGGGCGGCTCGACCTGGCGGGGCTCGAGGGGGCCGACGGCGGTCGTGGCGACGCCGCGCTGATCAACGAGCGCACGAAGGTGGTGGCGTTCGCGCACGTCTCCAACGTGACCGGCGCCGTGGCGCCGGTGGCGCGGATCGCCGCGGCCGCGCGCGCGGTGGGCGCGCTGACCGTGCTGGACGCCTGCCAGTCCGTGCCGCACCGGCCGGTCGACCTCCACGCGCTGGGCGTCGACTTCGCGGTGTTCTCCGCGCACAAGACGCTCGGGCCCACCGGCGTGGGCGCCCTGTACGGGCGGCGCGAGCTGCTGGAGGCCCTGCCCCCGGTGACGACCGGCGGGTCCATGGTGGAGGTCGTCACCATGGAGGCGACGACGTTCGCCCCGCCGCCGCTGAAGTTCGAGGCGGGCACGCAGATGGTCGCGCAGGCCGTCGGCTTCGGGGCCGCCGCGGACTACCTGCGCGAGCTGGGCATGGAGGCGGTCGCCGCGCACGAGGCCGAGCTGGCCGCGGAGCTGCTGAGGATCGCGGAGATCCCGGGCGTGCGGGTCATCGGGCCCGCGTCGGTCGGGACGCTCGGCGAGGAGGCGGCCCCCGAGGCGGGGCTGCCGGACCGGGTCGCGGCCGTGTCGTTCGTGGTGGACGGCGTGCATGCGCACGACGTCGGGCAGGTGCTCGACGACGCCGGCATCGCCGTGCGCGTGGGGCACCACTGCGCACAGCCGCTGCACCGCCGGTTCGGGATCGCCGCCACGGCACGCGCGTCGGCGTCGGTGTACACGACGCTCGACGAGGTCAAGGCGTTCCGGGAAGCGTTGGCGGGGGTCCGGGCGTTCTTCGGAGCGGAATGACACCGGCCTAGGTTGGACGAGAGAACTTCGGAAGGGGCAGGCGTGAGCTCGCTCGAGCAGATGTACCAGCAGGTGATCCTCGATCACGCGAAGCATCCCGTGGGGCGGGGGCTCGTCGCGGTCGACGGCGGTCACCTGCACGGGGAGTCGCACCAGGTGAACCCGACGTGCGGCGACGAGGTGACCCTGCGGGTCGACGTCGTGCCCGCGGCCGACGGCGCGCCCGCGCGGGTGGCCGGCGTGTCCTGGGAGGGACAGGGCTGCTCGATCTCGCAGGCCTCCGTGTCCGTGATGACCGACCTGGTCAGCAACCAGCCCTTGGACGAGGTCGCGCGCCTGGACGCGCTCTTCCACGACCTCATGAGCTCGCGCGGCAAGGGGCTCGACGACGACGCCGCCGAGGACGACCTCGGCGACGCCACCGCCTTCACCGGGGTGTCGAAGTACCCCGCCCGGATCAAGTGCGCGCTGCTCGGCTGGGCGGCGCTCAAGGACTCGCTGGTGCGCAGCGGCGCGTCGGCCACGGCCACCAACCACTGAGCCACCAACCACTGAGGTGACAGACATGACCGAGGGAACCACGACCGACGTCGAACAGCAGGCCCCTGAGGCGCCGGCGCCCGCTGCCGTGGCGGGTTCGCCCGCGAACGTCGCCGACGTCGAGGAGGCGCTGCGCGACGTGATCGACCCCGAGCTGGGGATCAACGTCGTCGACCTGGGCCTCGTCTACGGCGTGCAGATCGACCAGAACAGCTTCGCGACCATCGACATGACGCTCACGTCCGCGGCCTGCCCGCTCACCGACGTCATCGAGGACCAGTCCGCGCAGGCCCTGGAGGGCATCGTGACCGGCCACCGCATCAACTGGGTGTGGATGCCGCCGTGGGGCCCGGAGAAGATCACGGACGAGGGCAAGGAACAGCTGCGGATGCTGGGCTTCAACGTGTGACGTAGGGCCGGTTCCGGGGCGTTCGTCCGCACTACGGCTGCGGGCCGCCTCGTCCGGCTCAGCCGGGCTCGATTGCGCGGATCGTGGCCGCGCCGACGTCGCTGCCCGACGGGTCCACCAGCACCAGGTCACGTTCGCGCAGCGGTCAGGCGGCTTCGACGACGTCGACCATCCGGTCGAGCGCTCGTTGCATGTAGCGGCGCCACAGGGGTCGGAACGGGCCGGCGAGAATGAGCCGACGTCCGCGTAGCGGCTTGAACTCATAGGTCCAGCGGATCGAGGTGCCGTCGCCGTCGGGAAAGAACGACCACTCGCCGCGGACTCCCGCGGCGAGACTGCCGAGGACATTGGTGAACTCGGTCAGCTCGTAGGCGAAGCCATGTCCGGCAACGTACTCGGTGAGGCGCTCCGTGGCCTGGGAGCCGTCACCGAAGGTGGGGTTCCGCGACGGGCCGGCGTGGTCCCACGACTGTGTCTGGTTCCAGACCTCGGTGACACCCGGGAAGGGGAACACCGGGTGGAAGACCGTGGTGAGATCGATGGGGGCGATGACGTCGAACGCCTTGCGGGGCGTGGCCGTCGTACGGGCGAATACGGTCACCGGGACCGTCGTGTCGGAACGGGTGATGAGTGGAGCGACTGTGTCGTTCATGGGTCCAGTCTTGGCCGTGCTGGGAGCGCCGACCAGAACTCTCGTCGTCCCGAGGACTGCGGGTACCACTCAGGCGTTCGTGGCCGCGGCGTTGGTCGTCGGGACCGTGTCCGTCGCCCGCAGAAGCTCGAGCTTGCCGGCGTCGGGGGAACTGCTCGCCGCGGAGTAGGTGACCACGCGCAGATCGGCTCCCGGAATGACCCTGACGGCGCAGTCGACGACGAGCTCACCAACCGTGGGGCGATCGATCGCCTTCGTGTCGCTCGTGTGCTGAGCGGCTGCGCCGGTCGACCAGAGCCGCTCGAAGTGTTCGCTTCCCGCGCGCAGGTCGCTCACCAGCCGGGCGAGCTCCGGGTCGTACGGATAGGTGGTCGCTGCCAGGCGTAGATCGGCGACCTGCGCAGTGTCGAGCTGCGTTCGACCAGCGACCGGGCGGACGGCGCGGAACGGCGCATCATCGAAGCCATCGAGGAACACGGCGCGGGCCAGGTTCCGTTGGGTGTCCGAGGTTCCCGTGGGGGCGCCGTGGAGGGCGATCCAGATCCGGTTCCACATGACCAGTTGCCAGTGGGCGGTGAACACGGCCAGGGGAAGCTCATGGAGCCTGGACACGAGGCGGTGCACGCTGGGCGGCACATGGTCGTTGATCAGGCTGGCCGCAGGAGGGAGCAGCCCTGCCGCGCGGAAGAGCAGGTCTCGTTCGGCCTGGTCGAGCTGGAGGGCGCGTGCCAGGGCCGCGACCGTCGAGGCGGACGGATGCTCAGCGCGGCCCTGTTCGAGCCGGACCAAGTGGTCCACCGAGATCCCGGCCAGCTCCGCCAGATCCTCCCTTCGCAGGCCCGGGGCTCGACGGCGAGGGCCCGGCGACAGCGGTGCTTCAGTTCTGCCGGCTAGGCCGCACGACTATCTCGCCGATCTCGACGTCGTGCGGCTGCTCGATGGCGAACGCAACGGTCCGTGCCACGGCGGCCGGGTCGATGCCGAGGTCGGCCATGTTGCGTTTGACTTCGTCGCGTACCTGTGGGGACATGTCCATCGAGTCGACGATCTCGGTGCGCACGTACCCGGGGGAGACCGAGGTGGTGCGCAGTACGCCGTCCGTGGATTCCTGGCGCAGGCCCTCCAGCAAGGTTCGGACCGCATTCTTCGTAGCGGCGTAGAGCGCCTGGGTCGGCACGATCTTCAAGCCCGATGTCGAGACTGTCGTGACCAGGTGCCCCTCACCCTGGGCGCGGAACACGGGCAGCGCGGCGGCGATCCCGTTCAGCACACCGTTGAGGTTGACGTCGATCATTGCCTGCCAGCCGTCGATGTCAAGGTCCGCGACCGGGCTGAGCCGGCTGATCCCTGCGTTCCCGACGAGTACATCGAGCCGGCCGAACTGCTCGACGGCTCGCTGGACCAGGCTCCCCAGGTCCGGTCGCCGCGTCACGTCCACGGCGAGCGCGGTCGCGCGGCCGCCGTCCTTACGGATCCGATGCACCAGTTCCTCCAGCCGGTCAGTCCGCCGCGCCCCCAGGACGACGCTCGCTCCCCGCTGCGCGAGCAGGACGGCGGTGGCCTCACCGATGCCGCTGCTCGCACCGGTGATAGCGACGACCTTGCCCTGAACCCCTGTCGCGGTCCTCGTTGTGCTTGCTGTCATGTCGCTGCCTCTTCCTTCTTCTCAGCGCCACCCGGTGCTATAGTGGACACGTGTCCGCTTCTTTCGACAGTAGCGGACACGTGTCCGTTTGTCGAGCAGTCGGGACGAGGAGCCAGAAGCGATGGTCAAGGCCGCTCGCAAGGACGCACTTGAGAACCGTGCGCGGATCATCGAGGTGGCGCGTCGGGAGGTTGCTGCCTCTGGCGTCGCAGAGCTACGGCTGAACGCGATCGCCAAGGAGGCCGGTGTCGGGCAGGGGACGCTCTACCGGCACTTCCCGACGCGCGAGACGCTGCTGGTCGAGGTCTACCGGCAGGAGGTCGACGATCTGGTAGGCCTCGCACCGCGGCTCTTGGAGACCGCTGAGCCCGTGGACGCGCTCGCCCAGTGGTTCGACCAGGTCGCCGAGTATGCTCGCGTGAAGCGTGGCGTGCTCGCTGCCGTGGAAGCGTCGGTCTGGAGAGGGATCACCAACCGCAGCCTGGGCCCCATCGGGGACGCCATCACGCTGCTGCTCGACGCGGGAAGGGCCGCAGGGCAGATCCGCGAGGACGTGGATGCCGGGGACGTCATCGTGCTGATCGGCTATCTCTCGCGTCTGGACGAGGACGAGTGGAGCCGGCGCGCGCACCGGCCGTTGCGCATCGTGCTGGACGGTCTGCGCCGACGGTGATCCCGCTCGGCCTCCACCGGCGGTCTGCTCGGCGGGCCCAACGACGACGCCGCGAACTTCGTCGCGCAGTGAGAACGGTCGAACAACCCCTGGCAGCGCATGATCGAGCGAGAAGTATCGAAGGTCGTCAAGGCTGGAGAGGACGTCGCGTACAAGGTGACGCCGAAATACGACGGCGATGCGGTGATCCGAACGTCCATTCGCATCCGTGCCGAGGGATCGAACGGATACCGGCTCGACTACGAGCTGTCCAACAGGGCGGATCTGCCGCTCTACTCGGCAGAGGTCAAGGCGGGTAACCTCCCCAAGAACGAGCACGGATTCCGCTTCGGGACAAGGATCTGAACATGTCGGTACAGAACTTGATCGACGCCGCTTCCCTCACGCCGCTGGCTGAGTCCGTGGACTGGGCACCCGTCGAAGAACACCTCCGCATGCGACTGCCGTCGGACTACTGCGAGCTGGTCGACGCGGGCGGAGCTGGAGTCTGGTTCAACGACCTCAGCGTCTATTCGCCGGGCGACGAGCTCAAGAGCCACGACCTCCTGGAATCCGACGGTGTGTTCGAGGACCTCTTGCTCGCATGGGAGGACGACCCCGAGTACCGCCCGGCAGATCTGCCCGAGGATTCCTGCCTGATCGCCTGGGCGACCACCGGCCACGGTGAAACGCTGTTCTGGCGGGCCGATGCCGACAACACCTCTGGCGTGTACCCGATCTACGTCGAAGATGGCGACGGTGTGCGGTGGGAACGGTTCGACCTGTCGACCATCGACCTGCTCCTAGGCATCCTGCACGGGGACGTCACCAGCCAGTTCTTCTCCGACCTCTTCATGGATACCAGCCAGGTCTTCCGGTCCCAACGACGTGGCGATGACCAGGAGTGATGGCGGTGGGTCTGGTCAGGGAAGTTCGACTTCGAACGTGCGCGGTGAGCGATTCAGTGTGCCGGGATGGTGGACCGGAAGGCGACGGACAGGCGTGGTGCTGATCGGGACCATAGGGAGGGTCCGTAGCCGAGTTCGGTTCCTCGACGGACGCGGCGACCCGGCGGTCCACGGACAGGACGACGAGTGACCGCACCCGGAACAGGTTGGGAACACCACGCCATGGACGCGGGCTGTTTGCCGGTAGTCCGCCCTGCTCGGGATGCTCCGGGACGTGGCTGGCCGGATGCGTAGCCCAGCGGCCTATCGCGACCGGGCCCTGGCACCGGATGCTTCAGCGGATGAGTTGCGCGAGCTGGCCCGCTGTCCGTACCCCTTCGTGTGGCAGGCCCTTGCCGAGCGGTCCGACGTCACGCCCGACGTGCTGGCACTGATCGTCCACCGGAGTGACTCCGCCTGGAACGACAACGCCCTGCTGGCCCGCATCGCCGCCAGCCCACGAGCCGACCGTCAGGTGCTGCTCGCCGTCCTGGACCGGATCCTGCGCCTCCTGGCGAATGGCCAGCGCCCGTACGCGGCTGGCCTGGCTCTGGTGGGCCGTGTCGAGCTGACCGACGAGGAAGCATCCCAACTACTGGCCGCGTCCGGCGGCTCCCGGCGCTTTCGTGCCGGGGTGCGCATGCGACTGATGGCCCGGACGGCAGGGCGCTAGGCAGCCGGGTGGCTCGGGCCCTGGTACACCTGCGTTGCCGTGCAGGACCTCCCCGTCGAACAGGGCAGGGTCACGCTGTTGCGACGGTGATGTGCAGGGCCCGGAGGGCTTCGACGGCGTGCAGTCCCCAGTGTGCGTCGAAGGTAAATCGCCATTGCCACACGACGTCCGCAGCTTCGGCTCCCGAGGCGAGTTGGTCGAGGGTGGGGCGCAGGTCGCGCCAGATGTCGGCCAGGTCGTCAGCCAGTGGGAGCGGGACCACCTCGGGTTCGATGTCCTGGGGCGAGAGGCTCGCTGTCCAGTAGGCAGCCGCGGAGCCGAGCGCGGTATCGATCGCGGCGAATCGTGCTGACCAGGTGTCGTGGCCGATGCCTGGCGGGACCGCGGTCGTCGCGGGTTCCGACTCCGGCAGTGCCAGGGCTGCGGCGATCAGAGCGGCGAGTTGGGATCGCAGCCGCACCAGCGTCTTGCGGGTCGGTGGTGGCGATGTTCTCGATGGCCGTACAGTACGCCTCGGCCGCCTGCCGGAACGCGGTGGCCTGCGGCCCGAGGTCCGGTTGGCTGCTCGGTGCGGGATCGGCCGGTAGCGCGTCGCCCGGGACGTCAGCCATGGAGGAGTAGTTGGTTGAGTTCGGCGACCCGGTGCATGGTGATGCCGTGGCGGTATTCGTGGGCGAGGGGGTGGTCGAGGTCGGGGTCGAGCTCGATCCAGGGGGTGAGGCCGGGCTCGCGGGTGTGCAGTCGTGCGGGCAAGGGCGCGGTGGCGGGTTCGTAGGGCAGGTGGGTGCTGAGCCAGGCGAACATGGGCTCCAGGCCGGCGCGGTCGGGGTCGTCCCAGTGTTCGGCCTGTTTGAGCATGTTCTCTTCGCTCAGGGAGACCCACACCGACCAGCAGAAAGGCCCGTCGGGCGAGTCGTGGACGGGGATCTCGATGTGACCGCGCACGAAGCGGTGCGTCGTCCCGTCGGCGGCGTGCAGGATGCACGTGTCGGCGTTGAGTTCTCCGGCGGCGCGTTCGGCGTCGGTGGCCGAGATCCACGGGCTGGGTGCGGGGGGGCCGAACACCATCGCGAGCCCGCCGTGGGTCGTGCCGCAGGTGGCGCATGCCCAGCCGTTGGTCGTGGTCATTGGCACTCCTCCTCATAGTCGTGCCGCGTTGGTCGGGTGTCGACCGGGAACTGCTATCTGTCGCGGCCTGTGCCTGCACTGGTCGCTATCGGTCGTCGTTCTGGATGCGGGCGAGGTAGGTGGCGAGTCGTTCGACCCACTCGCGTTGGTCTCCGTTGATCCAGGGGTGGTCGGCCAGGAAGTTGTCCCAGTCCACCTCGAGCCCCAGGGCGTCGGCGGCGTCGAAGCCGGCAGCCCCAGCGTCGTCGGCGGCGTCCAGGACCTGCCGGAGCAGTGACCAGCGCAGGTGGGCGACCTCGGTGAGCCGGACGGCGTCGTACAGGTCCTTGCCCTGGGGCCACATGTCGGTGGCCAGCCATTGGATCTTCCAGGCGAGCTGGAGCTCGGCAGAAGCGGCCAGCATCGGCGGTCCGGACGGTGTTAACGACACCGATACCGGGTCATCGATGAGGGGTTCCTGGAAGGCGAAGTCCAGCTGGATGGTCGTGGCCGGCCATTCGCCGCCGGTCGTCATGTCGTAGGGGATCACGAGGCGGCGTCCTTCGGCGCGCTCGTAGGTCCAGATGTCCTCACCGGTCGCATCGGCCACGCGCACGCCTGGGCCCGGGTCGGCAGCCAGGGCGGCCCGCAGGCCGTCCAGCATCTCCAATGTCTGTGGGCTGTTCGCGCCGGTCGTGTGCGGCGTGACCACGAAGTCGAGGTCACCGGGCTCGCGCGCCGTGTCTCCCAGCCAGGCGTGCAGTGTCGCGCTGCCCCGCAGGACCAGGTTCGAGGCCCACGGCGAGCGGGCGATGACGTCGAGCACATGGTTCCGGACGGCCGCGCGGGCCTGGGCCCACTGCTCGGCGCGGAGCGGGTCAGCGAAGGCGGGTTGCCCTGTCTTGAAGGCGTTGGTGAACTGCTTCAAGGCCGGTTCGAACACGGCGTGCTGCCTCACCCCGGCCGAGGGCACCAGCGGCATGAACGTGTCCGGGAATCCGTCGCGCTGGTATGACAGCTGCTGTGCGACGCGCGCGTCGATCAGGTCGCTGTAGCTCGGGCCGGCGTTCTTCGCCGGCCGGTCCATCCAGCCAGCATCCAAGCCGAGGTTGTCGTCGACCACGACGTACTCCTCCTCGACCTCCAGCACCTCGAACCCGCCCTCGCCGAGCGCTGAAACCAACGCGTCCAGCCTCGGGCGTGACGTCTGGCGCCCCACGCCGAAGCACCGCTGCGTCACGAACCGCTCCTCCCACCCGTCCCCCAGCGCGCGCCGCGCGTTGCGAGAGACGCGTGCATCGTGCTCTCGAGCCAGCGCCGTGATCTCCAGGAGGCGTGCGACGTCTCCGGCTGGGAGGCGGACCTTGACGTGGTGCTCGAAGTACAGGTCCTCGCGCGCCTGTGTGTCGGTGACCGGCACGTCGCGGTTCCACGGCGCGGTCTCCACCTTGACCCGCACCGCCTGCAGCCGTGCAGCGGACAGTTCCCGACGCAGCTGCGCAACGCGCTGCTCGGCGTCCTCCAGCGACCCCGTCAACTCGACCGTCAACATCGGCTGGGAGCGGAACTTGCCGTGATCCAGCTCGATCCGGCTCACCTTGATCCCACGCTCACCCGCGAACCCGTCCAGACGATCACCGGCCCACGAATCAACGGTCAGATGGATCTCCAGCGCGCCCTCATACACGCCCGCGATCCTGCCACACCGGGTCGGGTACCCTCCGCGTGTGACGGACATGCTCGTGCCTTTTGAAGCCCGCTGGGATGCCGACGACGTGCTTGGTCATCGAGTTGTCATGAACGACCGCAACACGAGCGGCCAGCCTTCGCCGAAAGTCACGCACCTGGCTTGGGGAGTGGTCGATGTCCAGGGCGTAGGGCGGTTCAAGGACGTCATCCTGTATCCAGGTGGTGCCGTCGTGTGGGACTGGACAGTGACGGGCACACGACACTGCCCGGGTATCCAGCGGTCCGACGTCGACCAGGCGGTCGCCGCGACCAGTTCCGAATCGGGTCTCGCCCGCATCGAGGTGCTCGTTCTGTCCCGAGGCATGGAGTCACGCCTGGGAGTCGGCGTGGACTCCGTCCGCTATGCGGAGTCGCTCGGCATGGAGGTGCACGTGGCGCCCACCGAGGATGCCGTCGCCCTCTACAACGAGCTTGCCGCGACCTGCATGGTCGCCGCGCTGGTTCATTCGACCTGCTGAGGGCGTTCTAGGCTGGCGCCGGTGGTTCTTTACCTGGTCCGTCACGGGCGGCCGCTCCTTGACCCGGCGGTTCCGGCCTCGACGTGGCTCCTGGATCCCGACCACGAGCGCGAGGTGATGGATCTCGCGGCGCGGGCGCCGTGGCCGCAGGACGCGGTCTGGTTCGCCTCGCCCGAGCCGAAGGCAGCCCGTACCGCGTTCCTGCTCGCAGGTCGCGAGGTGCCGGTCGTGGCAGACCTGCGGGAACACGACCGCGGCGGGACGACCTGGCTGCCGGACTTCACCGACGTCGTCCGGCATACCTTCGCGGAACCGTATCCGGTGGCCCGGTCAGGGTGGGAGTCGATCGCGCAGACACGGTCGCGGGTGGTGGCGGCCGTGGGACGGATCATGGCGGAGCACTCGGGCAGGGATGTGGTCCTGGTCGGTCATGGGACCGCCTGGACGCTCCTGGCCGCCGAGCTCACGGGCACCGAGCCGGATCTGGAGCGGTGGCAGGCCATGACGATGCCGGACACGATCGTCGTGGAGAAGACCACACTGCTCCAACCGGATCGGGATGCTCCGGCGGAGGTGTGGCGCGAGCACCTGTGGGACCGGCTCGCCGTGGCCGCGCGCTGCCATGAGATGTGGGCTGTCGAACTCGTGGCACGGTTGCGGGAGGACCTGCTGGTGGGTGGGTTGTTCCCGGTGTTCAGCCATTCGGTCCTGCACCTGCGGACGAGGCCGATCCGGGATCCTGAGGCTCGCCTCGTCGCGATGGCCAGCTCTATGCCGGGTGGCCGGTTCGCGGCCTTGGTCCCGGCCGATGGCCAGGTGTTCGGAGCATGGGGGGAGTACTTCCCCTGGCCGCAGTACCAGGGCGTGGAGGCGACGGTCGAGGCACTGCGTGAAGGGCTGGGGACGCGTGAGACCCGCGAACCAGTTGTGAACGAGTGGACACTCCACGACAACGGCCAGCCAGTGGCCCGGTTCATCGTGACCGGGATCGCACCCTCTGGCGGCCTGTTCGGCCGGCTGGACGTCGAGGGCTCCCATCTCCTTGCGGGCGCGATCGCCGCAGCGCGTGCTGTACCGGTCGAGCGCGCAGACCTGGCTGATACCCCCGAGACGTGGACCCCGGTCGACCCCACCGCGCTCACCAGCCTGACGCTGCTGGCTATGAACGTGAGAACGAGGAGTGAATGTACGGCTGTTTGACGAGTGGTTGGGGCGGTGGACGGTGCTGGATGTACGTGAGTTTCACGAGGGGTCCGCGGGGGTCCGGGATTCCGCCGTGGTAGGCCGATGATGGTTCCGTCCCGGACGGCGTCAAGGCCCTTCGGCCCCTGCGGGCAGCCTGAGGCCAGCGCCGGGCGTAGGTGAGTCAGCAGCGATTCAGAGAAGGCCTGGCCTACGATCGGGTGATGGCTGTGCACTGGACCATTGGGGCGGATGCTGGCGACCCACAACGGCTTGCTGAGTTCTGGGCGCTGGCGCTGGGGTATGTCCCAGAGCCGGGCTACGACGATCCCGATGGCGCCTCGTTGGTCGATCCGGATGGAGTCGGCCCGGCGATCGGCTTCTTGCGAGTTCCGGAGCCGAAGACGTCCAAGAACCGCTTTCACATCGACATCCGTGTTGCCGGCGAACCGCCGTGGGACTGGCTTCAGCGGGCCGACCTGATCCGTGCGAAGGTCGCCGAGCTCGAGGGCGCGGGGGCGACCACGGTGCGCGAGGAGGATTACACCGACGAACGGGGTTCAGTTCTGGGCCACGTCGTCATGCTCGACCCCGAGGGCAACGAGTTCTGCGTCGCTTGAGTAGGTACCCCTTGCTACGGAGGTCAGAACGGGGAACGTTTGGAGCCCTGTTTGAGGAGCGGTGAGCAGGTCCTGGCGGCCGATCGTGGAGCTGAGTTCCAGGAGCGGTCTTGGGGTCCGGGATTCCGCCGTGGTGGGTCGATGACGGTTCCGTCCCGGACGGCGTCAAGGCCCTTAGGCCCCTGCGGGTGGCCTGCGGCCAGCCTGGACTCCGTCCGTGTCGTCACGGGCTGGCAGGAAGCGGCGGAATCCCTCTTCCTGCGGCTTCCGGGAGAGGTCAGAACGGTGGGTCGTCGGGGTCGGGGTCTTCGTCGCTGACGGCGTCGGCGGGGCTGGGCTGCCAGTGCGGGTTGATCGTGCCGTCGGGCAGGAAGAAGTCCTCGGGCCAGGGCGCGAGTCGGCCGTCCTCGTCCCACCAGCCGGTGTAGTAATCGGCCGCGGCGCGCTGGTCGGCGTTCCAGCGCTCGGGCACCGGCGAGAGCGAGCCCATCAGGTGTCCGTGGCGGGCTCCTTGCCGCGCTGGTCGCGGGAGTGCGCGAGGCGGTAGGAGTCGGTGCCGGTCTCGATGATCGCGCCGTTGAACGTCAGCCGGTCCACGATCGCGGCGCAGAGCCGGGGGTCGGTGAAGGTCTTGGTCCAGCCGGCGAAGGACTCGCTGGACGCGATCGCGACCGAGGCTTTCTCCTCGAGTTCGGTCAGGACCTGGAAGAGGAGCTCGGCGCCGCGGCGGTCCAGCTCCATATAGCCGAGCTCATCAATACAGAGCAGGTCGACCCATCCGTAGCGGGCGATGGTCTTGGTCAGGGTCATCTCGTCGGCGGCCTCGGCCAGCTCGTTCGCCAGGCGCGTGGCCAGGGTGTACTTGACCCGAAACCCGTTCATCGCGGCCTCTGTCCCCAGCGCGATGAGCAAGTGGGACTTGCCGGTCCCGGAGTCCCCGATCAGGCACAGGGGTTCGCCGCGCTTGATCCAGTCGCAGGTCGCCAGCGTGTTCACCACGGCGGGGTCGACGTTCGGGTTGGCGTCGAAGTCGAACTCGCGCAGGGACTTGAGCCGGGGGAAGGCGGCGGCCTTGATCCGGCGCTCGGAGCGTCTGCGGGCGCGGTCGTCGCACTCGGCCAGCAGCAGCTCGGCCAGGAACCCGCGGTAGGTTATCTGCTCGCGGGCGGCGGCGTCGGCGTTCGCCTCGAAGTGAGTGCGGATCGTGGGCAGCCGCAGCATCCGGCAGGCCTGGTCGATCGCGGCGTCGGCGGCCTGGTCGGTCATGCCCCGCCGCCGCGGCGCCTTCTTCTCGTTCTGGGGTCCGGCCCCGGGTGGGGCCTGGGTGCTCATCATGGTCTCCTCACGTCATCGGGCGGGCCTGCTCCCGGCCAGCCTGCTGGCCGGTCTGCTGGTCGGTGGGGCTGGTGGGTCGCCGCCGGCTGGGCAGCAGGGCGTCGTACTTGGTCAGGTCCGGCAGCGGGCGGGTGTCGGCGGGCAGCTGCCCGGTGCGCAGCCGGTGGGCGGTCAGCGAGGTCACGTTCGCCACCTGCCGGCGCAGCTCGACGACGCTCGGCCCCGGTCGGGCCTGCCCGGCGGGCGACTCGTCGGCTGCCTTGCGGGCTTCCAGCGCGACGGCGTCGGCGGTCAGCGCCCCGACGCTCAGCGCCGCGGCCAGCCCCGCGACGACGTGCTCGTGGGCCATGTGCCGGTGCAGCAGCAGCACGTCGATCAGCGCCCGGGTCCCCGTCTTGTCGCCGTGCGCCTTGCGCGCCGCGTCCCACCAGGCGTCGTGCACCGGCGTGAACTTCCCGGCCGCCCGGGCCTGCGCCAGCGCCGTCGCGCCGGGCAGCGCGCCCGGCTTACGGACCAGCGCCTCGAGGTAGTGGTCCAGGTCCAGGCGCGAGTCGACCTTTCCCGAGAGGCGTTCGTGCTCGGCGATCACGGTGTGCCCGTCGTAGACGGTCAGGTCCGAGGCGCGCAGCAGGATCGAGACCTTCCGGCCGATGAACCTGGTCGGCACGGAGTACCGGTTGGTGCGCACGGTGATCTGGGAGTATCGATCCACCCGCTGGTCGAACCACCGCCCGGTCTCGAACTCGTCCTCCGGCAGCGGCGCCAGCAAGATGGCGAACAGCTCCCCGATCGTGCGGGCCTGCCCTGGATGCGGCGACGCTCGTCGTCGGCGTCCCACTGATCGATCATCTCGTTCAGCTGTCCCAGCGTGGCCACCTGCGGGACCGGGACCATGTGGTTATGGCGGAACCAGCCGATCTGCCCCTCGACCCCGCCCTTCTCGTGCGCGCCCTTGATCCCGGGCTGGCAGCAGAACGCGTCCAGACCATAGGCGGACCGGAAGGCTGTCCACCGATCGGTCTCCTTGCGCGCCCGGGAGAACCCCAGCACCTGCGCGACCGCGGCCTTGAGGTTGTCGTAGCGGACCTTGCCGGTCGGCAACCCGCCCAGCACCCTGAAGGCATGGACGTGCCCCTCCAGGAACGCCTCCGAGCCCGCCGAGGCGAACACGCGGTGGACCGCCTTGCCGGAGAACGACAGGCGGAAGGAGAAGATCGAGCAGATCACGGGCTTGCCGGCCAGCTCGATCGTGACGTCGCCGAAGTCGACCTCCGCCTCCACACCCGGCAGGTGGGTCTGCGGGATGAACGACTCGGGCGGGTCCAGGCCGGCCTCGACCCTGATCTCGCCACGCCGATGGGCCACGTACTCCCGAACGATCCGGTAGGTCACGTCCGCGTCGTGCTCGTCCCGCAGCCGGTCGAAGACCCGCCGGGCGGTATGCCGCTGCTTACGCGGTGCCTGCAGGTCCGCCCGCAACCACTCATCGACCAGGTTCTTGAACGGGTCCAGCCGCGACTCACGAGGCCGGGGCTTCTTCCGCTGCGCGGGCCAGGCCGAGTCCAGCGCGGCCTGCACCGTCTCGAACGCCACGTGATACTTGCGCTGCAAAGAGCTCTTCGACTCCCCGGCGCGATACTCACGCCGGATCGCCGCATACAGCTCCACCCGAGAACGCGTGGCCATGGCTCATTCCGCCGTTCGCCGACACACGCCCCCGCGTCACCCATCGTGCACCCGCAGGCGACCCCTCGCGACTCTCGCGTACATCTCCTTCGCCGAACCACGACCCCTCGCCAGACCGGCGTACATTCACTCGCCAATCAGACGTTTATAGCCACGCTGCGCACCCACACCGGCCGGACGATCCATGAGTTCACCCTGCGAGTCCGTGATGACCACACCTGGCTCGTACCCGACATGAGTTCGGTCGCCTCAGCCGCCACCTGACCCGCGGTGTAGCCCAGCAGGGTGTCGATCGCCCGGATTGGCCGTGACGAACGGGGAGGCGCACTGTCAGGATGCGCGCATGGAGACGGTGACGTTGTGGCGGCCGACCGGGCCGAAGGAGCTGGCGCTGGTGGAGGCGTCAGGGTGGCGGGCGTGGCCGCCCCGGCTGGCGGACCAGCCGATCTTCTATCCGGTGCTGAACGAGGACTACGCCACCCGGATCGCCCGGGACTGGAACGTGAAGCACTCCGGCGCGGGCTTTGTGACGCGGTTCGACGTCGCCAAGAGCTTCCTGGACGGGTATGCGGTCCAGCAGGTGGGTGGCGCGACGATCCTGGAGTACTGGATCCCGGCCGAGGACTTGGAGGAGCTGAACGCGAACATCGTCGGGTTGATCGAGGTCACCGCGGAGTACCGGTGAGCGACCGGTTCCCGCGCCCGTGCTGCGGGCACTTGGTGTTTGACGAGCCACCCGGCTCGTACGAGATCTGCGGGAGCTGCTTCTGGGAAGACGACGCGATCCAGCTGCGCTGGCCCGACTGGGAGCAGGCAGCTCCCGCTGCCGAGGGGTTCAGTGCCGAACGCGCACAGCAGGTGCTCTCGGAGTTCATGGAGTTCCGACACGACATCGCTTCCACGAAGGATCTCAACCGCGAACGGCAGCCGAGCCCGATCACGTGGGCCGATTTCGAGGTCGTCGGAACCAAGTCGTTCGACCTGTAAGAGGCGCTCGAACGCTCCCTGACGGTGCCTCCGGTTGAGGAGTGGGCTGCGCGGATTGTCGAGCTCGAACTATGGGGCCGAAGCTGGAACAGCTTCGGGTGAGGCGCCAAGGAGCCCTCACCTGGTGTGCTGCAGGAGCGCCGCGTGCGCAAGCGTAGCTGCGACGGGGCTGATCCGTTCCCGTTCTCGCCGCCCGGCCGGTGGCTGATCGACGTTGGCCAGGACCGTGATGGCGGTGTTGTCGTAGTGGCGGAACTGGTACCCGCGCAGCGGGCTGCCGTCGGAGTGCTCGTAGCCCATGTAGGCCAGATCGGCCGCGATCCGGTCCAGCGGCAGGTCCGAGCCGGGCGAGATCGCGGCGTGGGCAAGCACGAGCAGATTCGCCTCCACAGCGAACACGCCCGCGCCGGTCCCGGGCGCGAGTCGGGCTGCGAGGTGGTCGAATAGGGCGGCGGGCTTGCCGCGGACGGCGGCCCCGGCCTTGGTGAGGCGCAGCGCGCCCTTGTACTTGCGCAGTAGCCTGAGCTGCCGGATCAGGCTCTCGCGGAAGGCCATCACGGGGTGGGTGAGGTCCTCACGGTTGGCCTTGCCGATCCATCCGGCCATCTGCGGTATCTGCCGGGCGGCCTGCTTGACGACGGCGGGGCGCATCCACCCCGCGGCAGTCAGGGGAATGCCGTCTTCGGCCGCGGCGTCCAGGAACCACAGGTACGCGCCGAGCGACCGGGCCAGTTTTTCGTCGTCGGGCACGACGAGTTCGGGGAGCGAGGCGAGTCGTTCACCCAGGCCGGCGTCGTCGTCCCGGAAGGACAGGGTGTTCGCGAGTTTGAGCAGCCGGGGATGGAACCCGCGTGCGGTGAGCGTGAACCACGGCCTGCCCAGGGCCTCGTTGACCTCCGCGGCCTCGAAGTGCTCCGGATCGTCGACGACGGCGGCGAGTCCGCCGTGCAGGTACTCGCCGCGTGAGTCGTCCGGCGGGGCGGCCATCCGCCCGCCCCTGCAGGCCGCGGCGGGGGAGTCGGGGCGGTGGTCGAGCACCTTCTCCAGGCGCAGGGTCACCGCCCAGTTGTCGCCGTAGTCGTACACGTAGGAGAGCCGGTCCGCGGCCTCCGTGAGCACCTCGTCCAGGCGTACCTCCTGTTCCGGGGTGCCGTCCTCGTCGTTGTCGGGGTCGGCGACGTCGTACGGGCACAGGAACAGCTCCGCGTCCCGGTCCCACGCCCCGCCGCCGAGAGCGAACCGGTGCAGGTGGGAGTCGGTCCACCCGAACGCGTCCTGCAGCACCTGGTGCACCACCTCCAGGGTCAGGTCCGAACGCAGCTCCAGGCGCCGCCAGATCGGAGGCTTCGTGTCCTGCAGGTCGGCACGGACCTGGTACACGACCACGTCCTCGCGCGGCGGCCTGCGCAGCGACGCCCGCGGCGCAAGGCCTGCCCAGAGCCGCCCGCGAGGTCGAGCAGGTCCCCGGACAGCAGATCGTGTGTCAGTCCCCGCAACTCGTCCAGCCCCATGCCCTTGATCGCCGCCTCGAACTCCCGCAAGAGCTCGTCCCTGTCCTTGCCCGCCACACAGGAAACGGTACCCAGCAACCATGGCCGGCGCCGTACTCTTGAAGTGCGCGGCGATCGCCGAGCGCACCGGCGAGCAGCCCACAGGCGCCTCGCCACGTCACCGGCCCGGCCGGCGACTTCGAGATAGCGGCCGGTCCCAAGTCCCACTGAAGTCCCAACGCCCCACGCGGCGGAACGACTCGGCAGGTCAGGACCGGTTCGCACAGCTCAACGTGTGAGTGTGACCCGGGTTCCAGCCTGGTCCCTTGACCTTGCTGGACGCGGGGTGGCCTGCAGTAACACCTTGGTGCCTGCGAGACGACGACCGAGTTCGACCGGGTGGAGCGCTGGTGTCTGGCGGGGAGAACAGGGGCTGCTACGCGGTACCGTGCGGCGATGACTGTTGCGCCTCGTCGCATCCCCACCGAGCCGGAGCTCGGGCCGTTGATGCGCTGTTATGGATACAGGTTCACGCGTACCGGTACGGTCGTGGGCGCCTCCCGGTCACAGGATCCGGAGGACGTTGCTGAGGCGGAGCGTCTGGGCTGGCCTGTCGGGGCGGTGGAGCGGTGGACCCCGTTGGATGTCCTGGACCGTTGTGTCGCTGCGGCGGATGCGCTCGATGAGAACGCCGTGCTGGCGGCGTTCGTGGCGGGGTTGGGTAGCGCGCCTCGTGGGCGCCAGACCGTCATCTCTTACGCGTGGGCGCGGCACCTCAGGACCGCGGTCAGGGAACCCGACGGACTGCCGGACTGCGGTCTGGCCACCACGGACGGTGGTGTCCATGAGGTCGATGTCACCGAGGCTCTGTTGCGGCTTGCGCTGGGTTGGGCGTGGAACGAGCTGCCTCAGCAGTATCTGCCGGACCTGGAGGCTGCGGCCGGGCAAGGGCTGCCGCATCCTGTGGGCGATGACAGGGAACGCTTGGCCGCGCTGCTGGACATCATCGCCGCTCAGCCTGCGGGAACACGTCCCAGTGAGCTGGAGAAGGTGATCGCGCGCGCGAAGATCGTTCCCGGCACGGACAAGTATCAGCGGTACGGCATTCTCATCGGACTGGCCGAGCTGGGAGTGCTGCCCAGCACCGTTCTGGACCCGATGTGGGACCGGTTCATCCCTGCCAGGGAACGCTGGGCTGCCGGTCGCCGGGTTCCGGGCAGCCCACGGTCGGACATCACTGTTCCCCTCGCGGGCTGGCGCGGTGGCATCGAGGAACGTCGTGCGCGGCGACTACGAGAGATCTGAACGGCGGCCCGGGACGAGCCTGCGGGCTGTGGTGCCCCTGGTGTTCGCGGGCGGGCAAGCTGCGGCTGGTTCGGAGTCACTCTCGCCATGCGCGTGCGGTCCACGGGACCGACGTCACTCATTCTCTTGCGGGCCCGAGGTCGTAGACGCGGCATGGCTGTTCCAGGCAGTCGGCCAGCATTTTCATGGAGATCCCCAGGCCGAACGGGATCCAGATATCGGCGCCGAGGTCGTACACGGGCGCCTCCCGCGACAGCTCGGCGCACGTCGTCGCGTCGAAGGGAGCCTGCCCGGAGGACTCCACGAGGACCAGACCGCCGACCGGGGCGGTCACGACGAGTCGGCGAACCTCGGCGTCCAGAACATCGGCCAGAGTAGGTCCGCTGGGGGAGGGGCCGGGTGCGACGGGGACCTGGGTCGATTCCTGCCAGGTGTAGGTTTCGCTGACCATCCGCGCCCGTAACCGTTGGACCAGGTCTTCTGCTTGAGAAGGGCGTAGTGCCAGTCGCCGGCCCGCGCTGAACGTCTGGATGACGGGGTCCATGACTTTGAGCCTACGATCCCGCCCGGAGCCCGGGACCGCTCCAGCCCAGAGCCCAGGGCGAAAGGCTTCGTGGCGTGTCGAGCGTGACGCCTGCGATACCACAGCGGGGCATGGGCTGGACGGGGAAACCTGCGGCACACTCGATGCAATGGCATCGACAGCGGGCCCGGTGCGGATGGGCCCGACCTCGGGCGCGGGGCCATCGGTGCCACGAAGGATGGAATCGAGGCTGATGAATACCTACGACGTCTCCCCTACCGCGAGGCTCACCAGGCCGGGCGCAGCCGACCAGGGAGCACAGTTCGCGCTCCTGCATGCCACGCTCGCCGACGTGCTCGGGCTGGCGCACATGCCCGCTCACCTCGACCCGCGCGTGCGCCAGGCCATCGATGATGCGGCCGCCGCCGGGATCGCCGGGCAGATCGCCGCCTGGATCGAAGACGCACTGGACGTGGGGCTGACCCGCGGACGCCAGGTCGAGCGCAACACCCGCACCGGGACGAACGACCCACGATGAGCGGCCCCCGTTGTCTCACGCCCCGGCGAGCCCTCAGATCGCCAACGAGCTGGGCCCAGGCGGGCAGCCGCTCGGGGCGGAGCCCGAAGCCGTGGTTCGCGTCGGTCTCGCGCTCATGTCACTCGGCACAGATCTCACTCGGCACAGATCGCGTGTGACCCTACACAGGTTTGCGTGGCCAGCCACCGGCGCGAACCCGCAAGGCCTCATGGACCCGGTCGTGCGGGTGTCGGGCCCGGCCTCGGCATCAACCAGCTTCCCGCCGAACTGGTGGCCGTCGCGAGCGGCGCGTCCTACTTCGTCTGGCTGCTCGGGCACCTGCGGGCGCGGGGTCGATAGACGGTGGGCTGGGGCTCGGGGCGCGGACGCGCACACGCAGACATAACGGATGTGTATCGGTTCAGTGCCCACCTCTTGAGTGCTGAAACGTCCGAGATGGAAGGTGAGCCAACGACGGGAATCGGCGAAGAAGGCGATTCTTGAGCAGTTCCTGGTCGGGGACCGCAATGACGCGGACGGACGCAGGACGCAAGGGGGGAACAAGATGACCATGCGTAGAACTTTTCTGGTGGGTGCATCGATCGCGGCGGTGGTGCTGTTCGGTGCCGCGCTGCCCGGTGCGGCGGCGGATTCTTCCGCGGAGGTGAGGATCGAGTCGGTCGGCGGGCAGACCGTGACCGACGGCCGGGTCAGCGACCGGGTGGCAGGCGAGGTGCCGGTCACCGGAACGGCGAGCACCGGGGGACCGGCAGATTCGGCAGCTCCTTTGGTGGCGGACGCCGGTGACAGCGGATTCGTCCCTGTTGGTGGTTCGGCCACCCTGCTCGGTGCCGCCTTCGGTGGCGCGGCTCCGTACGAGTTCTCGTGGTCGGCCGCGGACGGAACGCTGACCCGGGCGGATTCCGCGACCCCGACCTTCGACAGCACCGGACTCGAGCCCGGCACGTACGGCGTGTCACTTGAGGTCACCGACCGGTCGGGGGCGACGAGTACCGGCGTCGTCAAGGTGGTCGTCGACGAAGGTGTCGAGGCCCGCCTGCTGGACGAGACGGCCGCCGACACGACACCGGGCGCGACGGGCGTCGCCCCGCTGGAGTACAGGTTCGACGTCGTCCCGGGAACCGCGCGCATCGACGCGAGCCTGACGTGGACCAACGAGCTCAACGACTACGACCTGTACCTCATCGACCCCAGCGGCGAGGAGGCGGCCCGGTCGGCGGCCGGGACCCCGCAGACCTCCGAGGCGACGGGTGTGGACGGGCCGGCCGCGGGTGAGTGGACGCTGCGCGTCGACCGCTGGCTGACGGCCACCGACACGGTCACGTCCGTCGTGACCGGTGTCCAGCAGACCGACCCGCGGCCCGTCGTGGCGGCGGGCGGCCCCTACGCCTTCGCGCTCGGCGCGGACCAGGTGCTCGCCGGAACGGTGACCGGCGGGACCGGTCCCGTGACCGTCGGATGGGACCTCGATGGCGACGGGATCTTCGACGACGCCGAAGGACCGGCCCCGACGGTGAACCTGCCCGAAGGGCGGTACCTGGCAACGCTCAAGGCCACCGACTCCGCCGGACTGGAACGGCGGCAGACCACGAGCATCCTGGTCGCCGCACCCGAGGTGATCGCCACGCAGACGGTTCCCGTCACGGTGATCGGCATCGCCGACACGGGGATCAACCCGTACCACGAAGAGTTCTCCGCCGGCGCGTACCCGGACCCTGCCGTCCTGGCACTGACAGACAACTTCACCCGCCATCCCTCGGAGTACATCCCGGGCTATCCGCAGGACACCGCGGCGCTCCCAGTCACGCTGGGCCAGGGATACCTGCCGAGTGCCGACGAGTCGTTGTGGGCGGGCAACGAGACCATCGACCCGGCGACCCTCTACTGGATTCCCGGCACGAAGATCGTCGGCGCCATCGACGCCGGCGGTTCCACCGGAGCCACGTCCGCCGACGACCCGCACCCGATCCTGGACGACAACGGCCATGGCTCGGGATCGGCGTCGGTGTCGGCGGGTAACCGGTACGGCTATTGCCCGACCTGCCTGCTGGTGGTCGTCGAAGGCCTGGACGAGACCGTGGCCACCGGCTACCCGTGGGTGGACATCACGTCGCACTCGTTCGGCTATGTCGGCGGTGCCCCGGTCGGTCCCGTCGTCAGCGGCGAAGAGGTGACCAAGGAGGCGGTCGAGCGGGGGCAGACCGTGCTGTTCGCCGCCGGGAACGGCGTGGGCAACGCCTTCGACGTGCCGGTCAGCACCTGGCACTCGGATCAGACAGGTCCGGACTGGAACATCACCGTCGGCGCCATCCGGCGGGACAACCAGCGTGCCGTCGTCGGCGACGGCATCCCGGTGCACGTCTCGGCCTGGGGCGACGGCAACCTGCCCTCGGCGTGCCGCACCGGAACGGTTGGCCAGTGCGCTTTCGGCGGCACCTCCGCGGCCACGCCGTACACCGCCGGCGTCTTCGGTACTGTACTGACGCAGGCCAGAGCGGCCGTCGGCGACGGCGCGGCCGGACAGAGGTCCGGCCAGGTGGTCGCCTCGGGCATCGCCCTCGACGACAGTGTCTACCTGGCCGACGGCGAACTGACCCGAGCGGAGTTGCGCGAGGCCGTCCTGAAGACCGCGGTCCCGCTGAACCAGGAGAACAGCACCTCGCCGTATCCCTATCCGCTGACCGCGCCCTACGCCGGCGAGTCGAACGTGCTCTTCGAGGGCTACGGTGCGGCGACGCCGAACTCCGCGAAGCGAGCCGTGGACGTCCTGCTGGGTGCGGCGCTACTGCCGGAACGGCCGTTCGAGGACGAGTTCTTCGCCCTGGACCGCATCGTGCGGGACAGCCTGTGGGGCGGCTACGACCGCGACGGCGACGGCACGCCCGAGAACGAGAGCGGCAACATCGACCTCGACCTCACGGCGTTCGACCTGACCACCGTCTCCGGAACCCTGGACGTCCTGCGCACGGTGGCCGAGACCGGCGAGCCGGAGAGCGAGCAACTCGGGGCGCCTGGCGCTGACCGGGTCACCCGGTATCTGCATCGCAGGGTCTCGGCCGAGCCCGGCGTCACCGGCTGCGGCGCGTCGATCAACGAGACCTACCTGGACGGCGAGGACAGCGGCGGCGATCTGGAGCCGTGCTTCGAGTCCCGCGTCACGAGCGTGGCCGCGGCGTACCGGCCGCTGGGCATCTTCCCCTCCGAGGCCCCGCTCGAGGTGCCGCTGCCCGCGGGGTCGGTGGTGGACGTCGAACTGTACGTCGCGGGGGAGACGCCCATGATCGTTCGCCCCACCGGCGTGCTCATGGCGACCGACCGTGAGCTGGGCCGAGGCGAGGGCCAGCTCCTACCGGTCCAGGGAAGCGGACCCGGCGGCGCCGCCTGTGCGGTGCTGGGCGAGTCGTGCTGGACGAAGTACGAGTTCTCGTTCGAGACGTCCCGTCCGGCATTCTCCGGCGAGCAGATCACCTTCCAGGTGCAGCTTCTCGGGGCACGGTCGTGGGCATTCGGGTACGAGGGCGCGCACGCGTCGATGATCACCATCGCGCCCGCCGACCTTCCGCCCACCGGGTTCGAGTTCGGCGCGAGCATCACCTCCCCGGCCGACGGCTCGCAGGTTGCTGAGTCCGAGCCCGTCACCGCGGGCGGCTCGTACGCGTTCCCCGACCCCGGCGCGTCGTCGGAAGCCGGAGACCACCCCGTCACGCGACGGGTCCTCGTGTCGGTGGACGACGACGCCTTCGCGGACCCGCTGACCGCGGTGCTCGACGAGGACACCGGCACGTGGAGTGTCGACGTCGGCCAACTGCCCATCGGCGAACACGTCCTCTACGCCCGGGCGCAGGTCGACCAGACGGCGTCGGAGGTCTCGGCCAGCCGGTTCACCGTCGAGCCCGACGCCGAGGTGCAATGGCAGATCGTCAACCGCAACGCCCCCGCCGACGAGAACGCCTGGCAGCCCGCCACCGGCTTCGCGGACTGGTCCTTCCACTTCGACACGGCCGACTACGACGCCCCCGGCCCGAAGACCATCGTGGTCCGGCAGGTCGACCGCCACGAGGAGATCGCCCGGGACACCGCGCGGGTCCGGTTCGAGTAGCTGCCGGCCGAGGGGAGGGCGGCGACGAGCGTGCCGAGGTGCTCCGCGACAAGGGCCGGCGGCCTCCCCTCACCCGAAGTACAGCGGGTGGTGCAGCGCGCAGCGCGGGTTGAAGCCGGCGTCGCACCGGGGGCATGCGCTTGCCGCGATGTAGTCCGCGATCGTCAGTTCGCTCCAGCACTGTCCGCACAGGACGGCGCGTACGTCGCCGGACCCTGCGGGCCAGGGGCGTGCGGGGTGCGCGGCGGTCTGTTCGTGGCAGAGGTGGCACGGGTAGTAGCGGCCGCAGCAGGCGAAGCGGATCGCGATGATGTCGAGCGCCGTCCGGTAGTGGATGCAGCGGGTGTGCTCGTCGACGGTCGGGCCGTGTACGCGCGGCGTCATCGCACGCCCCGCGCCGTGAGCGCCTCGCCGAGCTCGTCGGCGTGCTTCAGCGCGACGACGAGGAACGGCACGACGAACAGCCGCAGGCGGGGACGGGCCCCGCGGGCGCGCTGCGCCTCCCGGACGTGGCCGGCGGCACGGGCGAGGACCGGCAGTGTGGTCAGCGTGACGGTCAGCAGCAGCCCGGCTCGGCGTGGATCCACGCCGAGCCGGGCGAGGGGGGCCAGTCCGCGTTCGATCGCGTCGAGCAACTCGGTGACCTGGGTGGTGAGCGCGAGCAGCGTGGCGACGGCGATGATCGCGACCACGCGGGCGGTGTTCACGACGGCGGGCTGTGGCCCCAGGAACAGCAGCTGGCCGGCGAGGGTGACGAGGATGATCCAGCGCGCCGCCCAGGCCTGTGCCAGGAGCCGTGTCACGCCGATTCCCGGGACCGCGTAGCAGCCCAGGCAGACGGCGGCCGGGATCAGGGCACCCCACCAGGCCCAGCTGACCGGTACCAGCGAGATCCCGAGCACGAGGGCCGCCAGCAGGGCCGCCTTCCGACCCGTGGGCAGCCGGTGCCAGAGGCTATCCCCGGGGCGGTAGAGGGTGATCATCGAGGCTCTTCTCGTGGGCGGCAATGACGAGGCCCGGGTCTCCCGCGAGGACGACGCGGCCTCCGGCGACGAGCACGGCGCATTCGCAGCGCCGCGCGAGGGAGAGGTCGTGGGTGACCAGGAGCAGGCGGTGGGGGCCGCCGTCGAAGAGATGGGCGGTGATGCGGCGGGCGTTCCGGGCGTCCAGGAAGGCGGTGGGCTCGTCGGCGATGACGAGCTCCGGCTCCCGGACGAGCGCGCCGCAGAGCGCGAGGAGTTGCTTCTGCCCTCCGGACAGGTCGTGCGAGCTGCGGGCGGCGAGTTCGGTGAGCCCGAAGCGGTCGAGCGCTGCCGCGACCCGCTCGGAGCGCTCCCGGCGGCTCATCCCGCGGTCGCGCAGCGAGAACGCCACGTCCTCCGCGACGGTCGGCATGATGATCTGGGCGTCGGGGTTGCTGAACACGAACGCGACGCGGCGACGGAGTTCGGCCGCCTGACGGACCGGATCGAGCCCGAGCACCCGGACCTCGCCGGCCCTGGCCGGGACAAGCCCGCCGACGACGCGCGCGAGCGTCGACTTCCCGGATCCGTTGTCGCCGATGACCGCGATGGTCCGTCCGTCCAGCGCCACGGAGGCCTCCCGCAGCGCGTCCACCTCGCCCAGCCGCACGCTCACGTTCTTCAGTTCGATGGTGTTCATCGGACCACCTCCACGACGACGGCCACGCCCATGCCGCCCCCGACGGAGGCCGCGGCCACGCCGAGGGTCCCCGGGGGTGCACCGTCGTGGATCAAGCGGCTGAAGAGCCGGACCACGCTCACCGCGCCGCTGGCGCCCCAGGGGTGGCCGAGGGCGAGCGAGCCGCCGTCGGCGCAGACGCGCGGGTCGTCGTCGGCGATGCCAAGCAGGTCGAGCACCGCGAGCGATTGCGCCGCGAACGCCTCGACGATCTCGAACGCGGCGATCTGCGGCACGGTCGCCTCCGCGTTCTCGAGCGCCGCGAGCGTGGCCGGCGCCGCGCCGATGCCGGGCAGCCGGGGGTCGCAGCCGACGATCGCGGACCCCCGCAGGAGGAGCCCGGCCGTGCCGCCCGAGCCCTGTCGGGGTACGACGACGACGGCCGCGGCGCCGTCGCTGATCCGCGTCGCCGTTCCGGCCGTCACGGTGCCGCCCGGCACGAGAGGCGCGAGGCGGGGAAGCAGGGCCTCCGCGTGGCCGACGATCTCGTCGGCCACCCGCCCCGCCACGCGGACGATCTCGCCGGTGAGGCGTCCCGCGTCCCGCGCGGCGCGTGCCCGCTGGTGGCTGCGGAGCGCGTGGGCCTCCTGTCGGTCACGGCCGATCCCGCGGGCGCGGGCGAGATCGTCGGCGGCCTGGAGCATGTCCGGATCGGGCCAGCCTGCCGGCACGAAGGGCGCGCGGCTGTACGGCACGCCGTCCAGCGAGCGGACGGGGGCGGTGGAGGCGCTCTCCACGCCGCCGGCCACGCGCGGGCGGGCATCCCCGGACCGGATGGCGGCGCAGGCGTCGATGACGGCCGCGAGGCCACTGCCGCACTGGCGGTCCACGGTCGCACCGGGCATCTCGACGCCGAGCCCGGCGGCCAGGGCGGACACGCGGGCGGGGTTCCCGCCGGGCCCCATGCAGTTGCCGAGTACGACGTCGGCGGGTCGGATGTCGCACCCCGCAGCGGTGGCGGCGTCCTCGAGCGCGGCCCTGATCGCGGGTGCGGCGAGATCCTCGAGCCGCAGGCCGGAGAGCCCGCGGCCGCGGGTGGCGATCGGTGTCCGGCGGGCGGCGATGATGACGGCGTCATCTGCCAAGACGGGCCACCTCCCCGGAACGTGCCCGGCGCAGTGTCTCCGCCCGCGCGGGCTTGCCGGCCGGGGTGCGGGGTATCTGCCCGGTGAACCAGACCCGGGGACGGCTCGCGGGCGCGAGGAGAGCGGCCGCGGCCCGGCGCAGCGTCGCGACGTCGACACCGGTGTCGACCGGTTCGATCAGCGCGGCGACGAGCTCGCCTACGACGCGTGCGGGAAGGCCGAACACGACGGCGTCGCCGACCTCCGGCACGGTGCGCAGGGCCACCTCGACCTCTTCGGGGATCACCGTCGCGGAGGCGGTGACGATGGCGCCGTCCGCGCGGCCGCGCAGCCGCAACGCGCCGCCCGTGATCTCGGCGAGGTCGCCGACCGTGGCCCAGTCCCCGTCGACGCGCAGCGGCCCGGGCCGCCCGAGGTAGCCCAGAGCGGTGTACGGCGAGCGCACCCACAGCTGCCCGGAGCGGATCTCGACGTGGACCCCGGGGAACGGCCTCAGGCCGCTGCCGTCGTCGAGGGCGACGAACGACAGCTCGGCGGCCCCGTAGTACGCGACGACCCGGATCCCGCGCGCCTCCGCGGCAGCGCGCAGGGCGGGGTCCAGGTGAGAACCCCCGACAAGCGCCGTACGCACGGTCGGCGGCCCGTCCGCGGCAAGCAGTTCCCGCAGCCCCTGCGGCGTCCCGTGGAAGCACGTGGCGCCGGCCGCGCTCCGGCCGAGCACGGGCCGAGGGCCGCCACCTTCGAGCGCATGGGCCAGGGAGAACAGCGTCAACGACGACGACGGCGGCGCCGGGCAGAGAACCCGGTCCTCGTCGGACGCCCCCAACAGCGCCGAGACCTCGGACCAGGACGAGCTCCAGGACTCGGCCGTCCGCAGGACCACGCGCGGCGTCCCGCTGCTTCCCGAGGTCAGGGTTGCCCACGCCGTCCCCGGGGGCACGGCCGCACCGTCGACGAGGTCGCGGACGGCGGCCCACTGGGCCTCGGGCAGGCGCTCGTCACCGACCAGCGGCACGTCGCCTGCCTCCCGGACCCGGCGGATGCGGCCCAGAAGTTCCCCGGCCGGAGCGCGCAGCGGAATGATCCGCGTCAACGGTGCGCCCCACCCGTCTCCGCGGCAGGCAAGCGTCCGGAAACCCACTCACGCCGGAACGCGCGCGGATAGGCACGGACGAGGGTGCCCACCACCAGGACGGCGACGACGGCCTTGACGAGATCCCCGGGGACGAACACCAGGCTTGCCAGCACCGTCTGGCCGAGCGGCAGGTGGGTGACCGCGCTCTGCACCGGGATGCCGAACGCATAGACCACCACGATGCCGCCCACCAGCATTCCGAGCAGCGTCCGCCACCAGACCGGCTTGCGGCCGCCCGCGTGCACGATCGCCCCGATCACGAAAGCGCCGGCGATCCAGCCGATGGCATAGCCGCCCGACGGGCCGACGAACACCGCGGCCCCTCCACGCCCGCCCGCGAGCAGGGGCAGCCCCGCGGCGACCAGACCCATGAACACCGTCATCGAGAGCGCGCCGAGCCGCGGCCCGAGGATCGCGCCCGCCAGCATCACCCCGAGCGTCTGCGCGGTGATCGGCACACCGCCGAGCACCGTGAATCCACCCGGCAGCCCCAGCGCGGCCGTGATCCCGGCGAACACGCCCACCCGTGCCATGTCCGTCGCATCCAGCCGCAGCCGATCAGCTCCACGTCGGTCACTCACAGCTACCTCCCACCTACCCGAACATCGTTCACCTGAACACCGTTCAGGTGAACGATGTTCGGGTAGGCTAGCGACATGGACGACCGGTCGGCAAACCCGCGCGCCACGCGGCCGCGCCACTCCCGCGACGACGTCGTCGACGCCGCCCTCGGTCTCCTGGACGACCAGGGCCTGCCCGGGCTGACGATGCGCCGCCTCGCCGACGTCCTGGGGGTGCAGCCCAGCGCGCTCTACTGGCACTTCGACAGCAAGCAGGCGCTCCTGGCGGCCGTGAGCGGCCGGATCCTCGCCCCGATCGCGGCAACGGGATCGAACGCACCATCGCTGCAGACCGAGGCATCCACCCTCGGCACGCAACTGCGTGACCGCCTCCTGGCCTACCGCGACGGAGCGGAACTGGTGTCCAGCTCCCTCGCGCTCGGCCTGGTCGCTCCGCCACTCCACGCCGCGCTCGCGGCGACCGCTCGCCGGCTGGGAAGACCGGAATCGCTCGCCACCACGGCAGCGGAGGCCATCACGCACTTCGTGGTCGGCTACACCTTCCACGAGCAGCAGCGCATGCAGGCCGAGACCCTGGGCGTCCTTGGCGCACCGAACACGCTCACACCGGAAGACGCGGCCGGGCCGCGCCGGCCGGCCACCGACGACTTCGGCTCGGCGCTGGGGCTCATCGTGACCGGGCTGGACACACCGCGGGAGCACAAGGCGCACGACGCGGCCACCGAGCGGTCGTGACCCAGGCACGTCGGATGGGAGGGCGGCAGCGCCGTCTGGAGCAGGCCAGATGGTCCCACGGGCCTACATTGCGATCAGTACCCGCTACTCGGCTCGTGCGCGTCTGGTGTCGTATGCCCACACCGCGATCTCGACGCGGTTGCGGGCGCCGAGCTTGGTCATCAACGACGCGACGTGGGTCTTGACCGTGCTCAGGGCGACGAAGAGTTCGGTGGCGATCTCGGCGTTGGTCCGGCCCCGTGCGACCAGCGCGAGCACCTCCTCCTCGCGCTCGGTGAGGGGGTCGGTGGGCTGGACCGGTACCACCGGCGCCTGGCCGGCGAAGGTCGCCAGCAGCCGGCGGGTCACGTCAGGGGCGATCAGCGCGTCCCCGTTGGCCGCCGCGTGGATGGCCTGCACGAGGAGCTCCGGCCCGGCGTTCTTGAGCAGGAAGCCGCGGGCGCCGGCGCGGAGGGCGCCGAGGACGTACTCATCGAGGTCGAAGGTGGTGATCACGACGACCGCCATCGGGTCCGTCACGTCCGGCCCGGCCAGGCGCCGCGTCACCTCGACGCCGTCGAGCCCGGGCATCCGGATGTCGACGAGGAGGACATCGGGACGCAGCCGGGTGGCCAGGTCGAGCGCTGCGAGCCCGTCTGCCGCCTCCCCCACGACCTCGAGGTCGGGCTGCGCGCCGAGGATCATCACCAGCCCGGTCCGGACCAGGTCCTGGTCGTCGGCCACGACGACACGGATGCTCATGCCGACGCCTCGACCGGCAGCACGGCCTCGACCACCCAGCCACCCCTGGGCCCCGGCCCCGCGGAGAGCGATCCGCCGAGGAGCTGGGCGCGTTCGGACATGCCCAGCAGGCCGAACCCAGGCTCCGGGGCCGGCCCCGGCTCGGTCTGTCCGTCGTCGCTGACACGCAGTCTGACGGCCTTGCCCTCCCGGCGTACGTCGATCCCTACGCGGGTCGCGTTCCGGGCGTGCCGTACGGCGTTGGTGAGAGCCTCCTGCGCGAGCCGGTAGAGCGCGGCGTCCACGGGTCCTGCCAGCGGGGCCAACGAACCGTCCAGCGAGACCTCGACGGCGGGCGTCGCGTCGGCACGCGCCAGGGCAGGCAGGTCCGCGACACCCGGCTGCGGTGAGTAGGCGACGGCTTCCTTCTCACGCAGCACCCGCACCATGGATCTCATCTCCGCCAGGGTTCGCGACGCCTCGGACTCGATCGTGGCCAGGACCTCGGCAGCCTTCTCCGGCTGGATGCCGGCGACCACGCCACCGGCCTGCGCCTGCACCGCGATGGCCGAGACATGATGGGCCACGGTGTCGTGCAGCTCGCGCGCCAGCGCCACCCGCTCCTGGTTGCGGATCTCGCGGTGCCGGCGATGCCAGACGTCCGCGCGGTTGCGGAACACCGCCGCGAGGGCGACGAGCGACAGCAGGAGGACGCTCCCGCCGAAGACGTCGGCCCAGCCCCCGGCGGAGGCGTACATCCCGAGAGCGACGACGACCGTCACGAACGCCGTCCCCAGGACGATCTCCCGGCCCGAGCCCCACCGCACCAGGGAGTAGGGCAGGATCAGGACAGCCATCATGGAGTAGAGGCCGACGTCCCCGGCGTGCGCAGCCAGCTGGAGGACCGAGAGCAGCCCGGCGACGCCCCACCCGACCAGGGCGGCGATCAGCGGGCGGCCACGCCGCCAGAGCAGAGCCGGCATCAGCATCAGGGCGAGCACCGTCACAAGGGGTCGCCAGGCCAAACCCGGCCGGACGATGCCCTCGACCAAGGTGGCGGCGGCAAACACGCCCACCAGCAGCCAGTCGAGACGACCGATGGGTGGGACGTCAGCAGGCCGCGACTCATGCCAGATGGAGCGCAGGACGGTGACCACGGCTCCAGCCTAGAGATCGGCGGGCCGCGGCGTACCCACCGAAAGAACGAGAGAGAGATCATGCCATCGGCCGGGCGACTCCGGCCTCCGGGCGGATCTGCCCGCCGCCGGGCTCAGCGATCGTGGACGCATCGATCCCTACCACGACAACGGAGCCCAGCATGAGAACACGTCAACCCACCACCACACCGGAAGAGCAGCCGATCTCGGTGAGAGCCAAGCTCGCCGCAACGTGGACAAGCGTCATGTTCCTGTACGTCTACGTGGACATTCTCAACTTCTTCACGCCCGGCGTGGTCGAAGAGATCCTCGACGGCAAGGTCTTCGAGTTCGACCTCTCCCAGACCTTCTCGACCACGGCGCTGACCCTCATGGCCATCCCGAGCCTCATGGTCGTGCTGTCGACGACGCTGCCCGCCCGGGCGAACCGCGTCACGAACCTCGTCGTGGCCTCGCTCTTCGTACCCGTCACGGCATTCAACGCGGTGGGCGAGTCCTGGCTGTACTTCTACGGCCTCGGCGTCGTACTGGAACTGATCCTTCTCGCCCTCATCGTGCGGTACGCCTGGACCTGGCCCCGCACCGTACCGTCGGCGACCCTGGCGACCGGACAGCAAGCGTGAACCACCACGGCTCACGCCCGTTCGACACGGTCGGCCTGCGGTCCCCGGTCACTCTGGCGCACCTTGAAGCGGACCCGATCACCCTCCTCCAGGACCTCGGCGTCCCGCACGACCGACACGTGCACGAACAGGTCCGGCCCCCCGGCATCGGGGGTGATGAAGCCGAAACCGCGTTCCGCGTCGTAGCGCGCGACGGTGCCCTCGCCTCCGCGCACAGGCCCGCCCGATGCCGCGGGACGGCTCGACCGACCGCGGTCCGTGGCCGCGCGCGCACTCCCGGAGCCCCGCACGAGCTGCACGTTGCGGGCATTCGGCCCCTTGTCGCCCTCGACGACGTCGTACGTCACGCGTGCTCCCTCGGAGAGCTCGGCCAGACCCGGGCCGAGCGCACTGACGTGGACGAAGACGTCCTCGCCACCCGAGTCGGGAGCGATGAACCCGAAGCCCTTGGCGTCGTCGTACCAGGACACCGTGCCGTCCGCGCCGTCGGAGGCCGATCGTGCGGCCTCCGCCCCGAGTGGCAGCAGGTGGTCCGCCTGGGGTCCCCTCTCCCCGTCGACGACGAGGAACGCCACCCGCTGCCCCTCCGAGATCACACCGCCGGTGACGACGGCCGAGCTGTGCACGAAGATCTCGGCGCGGCCGTCGTCGGGCATGACGAAGCCGTATCCCTTGGCCGGCTCGTACCAGATGACGGTGCCGAGCACGCCCACGGGCACGTCGGCGGCCCGGTCGCCCGTGACACGGACACGGCGCGCCTGCGGGCCACGCTCACCCTCGCCCACCTCGAACTCGACCGCCTGCCCCTCGCGGAGCAGCTTCGGTCCGTCGTCGCCGACGATCTCGGACGCATGCACGAACAGGTCCTCGCCATCGTTCCCGAGGTCGATGAAGCCGAACCCTCGGTCGGCGTCGAACCATCGGACAGTTCCCTGGGGCACCTAGGACTCCTCGTTCCGGCAGACATTGCTGTCCTCCAGTGTCCCTGACAGAACCCGAAAGTGTCCCTGACAGAACCCGAAGCGGAGCGCCCGCCCCGGCGGTGAGCCGGGGCGGGCGCTCCGTTCTCACCCCAGGTACGAGAACTCAGCCGGGCTCGACGACGCGGATCGTGGCCGCGCCGACGTCACTGCCCGACGGGTCCACCAGCACCGAGTAACGGCCGTCGGCCGGGAGGGTCACTTCGCCGATCGTGCCGGCGCCGCCCGTGAGGCACGCCGCACGGACCGGCGTGTCACCGGGTCCGATCAGCCGCACCTGCCCGCAGCCGCTCAGCAGCGGCACGCCGTCGTCGGGCGCGGCGATCTCGACCGCGACGCGCCGGCCCGCGGTCCCCTCGAACATGACCCGCGCCTGCGCCCCCGGCTGCCCGGCCACGACGTCCACGGGCTCGCCGCCGATCGTCGCGGGCCGCTCGTCGTCGACGGGGAACACGACCCGGAGGGTGACGCGGCCGGTGCGGTCGCCGCTCGGGTCGACCACGACGGCGTGGGTGCCTCCCGCGGCGAGCACGGTACGGTCGATCACGCCGCCACCGTCGTCGAGGCAGCCGGTCCGGAGCGTCCTGGAGGCGGGGTCGAGCAGGCGTACCGCGCCACATCCCGCCGGCAGGGTGCTCCCGCTGAGCTCGACGAACACCACCTGGTCGGCGTTCGCGCGGAAGGTCACCGTGGCGACCGCGCCGGGCGACGCCAGGTCCACGGTCACCGCGTCGCCGGCCAGCGGCACGGTCGTCGCGTCACGGATGGTGCGGAACTCCGGCCCGGGCGGCCCCGCCCCGAACGCCCGCCCGTCGGCGTCGCGCTGCGACTCGCCGGCGGCCAGCGCGAACGCCGTCTGCCCGCTCGCGGCGACGTCGAGCACGCAGGCGTCGAGCACCGGGCCGGCGACCACCCCGGCCAGCCGGCAGGTGAGCTCGGCACGGTCGCGTGCCGCGTCGTCCAGGTCCGCCGCGGTGACGACCTCGTCGGGGAACGAGCGGTCCGTGAAGGTCCCGGTGTCCTCGCCGGGGCCGTAGTCGAACAGCGACTCCTCCGCGCCGACCCGCCAGCTGTCCACGAGCTCGTCGTACAGGGACGCGCGGGTCAGTGGCTCGGCGACCGTCGCGCCGGCGCGGGTGACCAGGTCGCCGGTGTCGCTGCCGTCCGCGTCGCCGAGCAGCCCACGCACCCGGTCGCGCCGCTCCTCGGCGAGCCGCAGGTACAGGCGCAGGCCGTACGGGCCGATCGGGTCGGCCTGGACCGCCGATCCGTCCGGCCACGCCACGCGATAGCTGTCGGGTGCCCAGGCGCGCGACGAGCGGCCCCGCCACAGCGTGCCACCGCCGGGAAGGAGGTGCTCGCCGCGCTCCATGGCCCGCACCTCGCCGTCCACCCGCGCGACGACGTTCGCGTCCTCGAGCGTGAGGGTGACCCGGTCCGCTCCCACCTGGATCGCCACGGCGGTGTTGACCGACACGGTGCGCGAGCGACCGAGCGGGGACTGCCGCGCCTGGACGGTCATCGCGGAGCCGGAGCCGGAGCCGGAGCCGGAGCCGGAGCCGGCGTTCGGCGAGTCCTGCACGAGCACGAGTTCGCCGACCGCCTGCGGGCTGAACCGCACGCCGTCCCACGTGGTCAGGTGCGGGTCGCCGGTCGACTCCGCGCAGGCCACCTCGGGCACCTCGCCGCAGTGGAAGACGCCGCCACCGGCGGGCTCCTCGCCCCGGGGCGGCTCGGGCCCGCACTCGTCGAGCGAGGCGGGCAGGCGATGACCGCTGTAGTGGGTGCGCGGAGCGAGGCCTCGGGCCACGCGGACCGCGTTCTCCACGAAGGTGGCCATGACCTCTTCCGTCCGGATGCCCGTGTCACCGCAGAACCAGTCGCTCCTGGCCGTACCCTCGCCGATCCGCATGGCGTGCCAGAGCTCGTGGAGCAGCGTCGAGCAGGGGTCACTCGCGATGCCCGGGCCGTGCGCGGTGTCCGGCGTCGTGTCCCATACCACGGTCGACCTGCCGCGGGACTGCCCCGGCCCGCCGATGTCCGGCGTGCCGAAGGTCTGAGAGCTGTCCCCGGGCTGGACGATGACCAGCGGAGTGCCGGTGTCGCGTACCCGGTCGACCACACGCCGCGCCTCCGGCGTGCTCCGCGCCGGGTCGGACAGTTCCGCGAGGCACGCGTCGAAGGAGTCGCCGAAGCCGGTCTCGCCCGTCTCGTTGACGAGCGTGCGGGCCTCGACGGGGCTCGGCTGCGCGACGACGGCGGACCCCGCGGCGAGCACCACCGCGAGCGCCATCGCCGCCGGGCCGCTGCGACGCCGACGGCCACGGGCGAGGAGCCATCCGGCCAGGGCGAGGGCCACCAGCACGGCCGCCCCGAGGGCGATCCAGAGCGGGTTCGCAGCGGCCGGATCCTCGGGTGCGTCCGATGCGTCCGGTGCATCGCCGAGCGTGAACGTCGTGGTGACGGCGCCGCTGGAGCCCGCGCACACCGGTGGGTCGGAGTCCACCAGCAGCGCCTCGTAGCGCAGGGTGACCTCGTAGTGCCCGGGCGCGTCGAGGGGCCAGAGCGCGACGATCGCGTCCCCGGCGGGGAGTGCCTCGGTGTCGCGCAGCACGTGCAGGGGGGCTCCGTCGCCCAGGTCGTGCGGGGTGAGGGTGATGTCGACGGCGTCGCCCGGCTCGGCGGGGGAGAGGCTTGCCTGGGCCTCCTGGTCGATCCCGGCGCCGTAGTAGGCGTGCGTGATCTCGGGCTGCAGCGGCTCGCCGTCCCGCGTGACACCCGTGATGTGCAGGCTGCCGTCGGGGATGGTGGCGAGGGAACAGGTGACGCTGCTCGCGTTGGTGACGGTGGCCGTGAGGGAGGCGGGCTCGCCCGGGGCGGGCCGCTCGGCATCGGCGACCGCGGCGAGGTCGACGGGGGCGGACGGCGCGGCGGCCGCCGGCGTCGGGAGCAGGACGGCCGCCAGGGCGAGGACGACGCCGGCGCCGGCGCGCGGGAACGGTGCTGTACGGATGATGACCCTCCGATGCGGACGCGCCGCGGCCGTCGTGCCCGGAGGGCGGGCAGCCATGGCAGGTGACCCCTGGGGCGCCGTCGCCCCGCGGAGAGACACTAGCGGGGTCGTCGCCGTCCGTCCGGAGAATCGCGGGCGTATTCGGCCAGTTCACCCACGGCGGGTGGTGGGGCGCGGCGGCGACGACGGACGGGCGGTCCCGGGCGCCGCCGGGCTCCATGTCGGCGAGGAGGGCCGAGCCTCACCTGAGCTCGAGCACGATCCCGTCCGCGGACTCCCGGCCGCCGGGTCCGTGGTCGCGGATGACGGCGACGATCTCGTCGAACAGCGTCGGGCCCGCGCCGCGCCGCGCCTCCTCGAGCCTCGCCTCGAAGGTCGCGCGGTTCGACGGATCGACGCGGGGCAGGAGCCGCTCCAGCCGTCGGGCCGTCTCGGGGTGACCGAGGGCCACGCGGGACGTCTCGGAGGCGACCCACCTCAGCACCCAGCCGCCCGCAGGGGTGCCGTACCCGCCGCGGAGCACGTCGTCGAGGGCGTCGAGGTTCCCTCGCCAGGTGTACCCGCTCAGCAGCCGGGAGAACTCGCGGGCGAAGCCGTCGAGGTCGGTGAACCGTGTTCCGTCGATGACGAGCACGGGCAGGTCGTCGGTCATGGTCCGAGGCTATCCATCCCGCTCAGGGCCGGTCCCGTGCGCTGCGGCCGACCTCCGACCGGGCCGTCGCAGCGCACGGGCCGCGTCACATCCGGTAGAAGTCGCCGTAGTGGTTGGGGGAGAAGTAGACCACGCCGGTGGTGCGGTCCAGGACGAGCCGGTAGGACTGCCGCGCGGCGCCGCAGGCGCGCGGCGTGACGTCGAACTCGAGGTAGGAGTGGCCGGCCGGGAGCTGACCCTCGCGGTTGTGGTGCGTGCCGCCCGCGAAGTTGCACTGACCGTTCGGCCAGCTGTACCAGCCGCGCGTGCTCGGGTAGCCCTTGGAACTCCAGATCGAGTTCGACGAGTACGCCTCCGCACAACCGTGGTGCGTGCAGGAGTTGTAGACGTCCGCCTCCGCCGCGGGGGCGACGGACACGCCGCCGGTGACGAAGCCGGCCGTGGCGGCCAGGACGACGAGCATCCTGACAAGGCGGGACATGATGCTGTTCTTCTCGGGCACGCTGGCCTCCCTCTCGGTTGGGGACTGCCGGGGAATCCTCGCCCGCCCAGCCGACGTGGGCCCGACGGCGGACCGACTGTCGGGTGAATTCTATCTGTCCGCTTTGTCTTCCTTATCTCGACGGCTCCCGCTCGCTGCCGCGGTCCCGGCCTCACCGCGTCCGGGTCGATGCGCGCAGCCGGCGTCCCGCGCGGGGCACCGTCGCCCGGGCCAGTTCGTCGAGGGCGTCCACGAGCACGACGTCGGGCAGGAGGTCCGGGGGCGTCGCCTCCGCCGCGACCGACAGCTCGGTGCACCCCAGCACGATCGCCCCGGCCCCACGTGACCGCAGGTCGGCGACGACGCTCTCCAGCCCGCTCAGGTCACCGCCACGGCCCGCCTTCACGCCGTCGTAGACGAGGGACGTCACCGTCGCCTGGCCGGCGGCGTCCGGCACCAGGGTCGCGACGCCGCGCGCGCCGAAGGCACCCCGGTAGACGCCCGACTCGATCGTCCCCTCCGTCGCGAGGAGGCCGACCGCCCCCGGCCGCGTCGTGTCGCGGCCCCCGGTCCAGGTGCCGCGCGACAGCACCGCGGACACCGTCACGTCCACCGCGGACAGCAGCGGGACCGGCGTGGCCGCGGCGATCGCGCCGGCGAACGCGTGTGCCGTGTTGCACGGCAGCACGAGGAAGCCGGCCCCCGCCGCGGCGAGCCGCCGCGCGTCGGCGGCGAGCACGGGCCCGGGGTCGTCGGTGGAACGCCCCAGCACGAACGCCGTCCGGTCCGGGACGGCCGCGTGCTGCAGCACCACCATGTCGACGTGGTCCTGGTCACGCGCCGCGTCGGTCAGGCGGACGACGCGCTCCATGAACCGGACCGTCGCGAGCGGCCCGACCCCGCCCAGCACGCCGACGAGCGTTCCGGCGGTCCCCGCCCCCGGAGCGCCGGCGTCAGGCAACCTCGCGCTCCGCGGGCGACGGGGGCGCACCGACCCTGGACGGCCCCGACATCCCGCGCGCGTCCTGCGGCGGGTGGTACCGCGAGAACTTGCGCACCTGGTTCAGCTCCGCGAGACGTACCCAGGCGTCGCGGCGCGGCGACAGGTCGCGCCCGTACTTCAGCGGGTGCACGACGCGGGCGCGGCGCACGGCGGCACGCACCGACTCGTCGCGCACGTACCGGTCCAGGAGGAAGCCCGGGACGATCCGGTACAGCACCTCCACCGGCTCCGGGGCGTGCGGCCAGTGCCCCGTGAGATGGTCGCCCATCCAGTAGGCGGCGGGGTTCAGTCCGCTCGCGGTCAGGTAGTAGTTGGACCGCCCCGTGCGCGGGTTCAGCTCGAAGAAGTGCCCGACCCCGGTCCGCGGGTCCACCTTCACGTCGAAGTTCGCGAATCCTGTCCAGCCCAGGTGCTCCACGAGCCGGCGGGCGTCCGCCTCGACCTGCGGGAGCCTGCCGGTGAGGATCGCCGCCGGGTTCCCGAGCGTGCCGGGCGTGTGCTCCTCGAGCAGCACGCGGCCACCCCACGCCATGCGCACCGCGCCCGCTCGATCGGAGTAGGTGGTCATGATCCGCATCTGTGAGTCGTCGCCGGGGACGTACTCCTGGATGATCATCGGCCGCCGGTAGCCCGCCTCCCCGGCCGCCTTCAGGAGGGCGGCCAGCTCGGCGCGGTCGCGCACCAGGTGCACCTTTGCCTTGCCCGGGAAGGAGACCCGGTGCCAGGCCGTGTTGTCGCCGGGCTTGGCGATCACCGGATAGCTCAGGTCGAGGTCGCCGACCGGACCTCCGCCGTCGCGCACCTCCGTGCGCGGATGCGGGACGCCGATCCGATGACACAGCTCGGAGAACCGCCGCTTGTCCATCACCCTGTCGAGCAGATCGACCGACGGGTAGGGGACCACCGCGACGTCCGCCAGCCGCTCGCGGTGCTCCGCGAGCGCCCGCACGTACCAGTCCACGCAGGTGAGCGCGATGACCGGGCCCGGGCTCGCCGCGGCGGCCCGGCGGATCAGCTCGACCATGACCTCGGGATCGTCGAGGCGCGGTTCGACGACGTTCCGGACGATGTGGGAGTGCGCGACGTTAGGGGTCGCGCGGATGGACACCACGGTGGACCTGACGCCGTAGCCCTCGTGGAAGGCGCGGGCGAGGCTGTAGGCGCCGGCGTCGCCACCGAGGATGACCGGATGGACGGATGCATGATTGCTCATGCCACCTATGACGGGTCGCACGCAAGGGAGGTTGTCTCCCGGGTCGGGTGAACCGGGAACGCGTTCGCGCAGCTCCTCGCGCTCTCGCCGGGCGGACTCGCGGACGGCTACGACCAGACGTGACCGGCGCGCGCGGCAAGGGTCCTGATCCGTTCGGTCCGCTCGCGCCGACCGAGCTCCTGGACGCGGCTCAGGACCTCATCGGCCAGCCGCTCGGCGGCCGCCGGGCCGGCGTCGGCGGTCGGCCGATCGGTGCCGAGCTCCACCACGTCGCGATACCCGGCGAGCAACGGGTCCGAGGCGGTCAACGGTGCGGTGTCCTTGCGGGGCTGCTTGGTGAGTGCCGGGTAGACCGGGTCGTCCACCTGTGGTTCGAGCAGGGCGTACGAGTCTCCCGCGCGCCCCAGGCGCTGGACGAGCTCCAGTTCCTGCACGACGCCGGGGGACTTCTCGGAGGTCCACATCAGGATCACGTCCGCTACCGCGACGAGTTCGGCGACACTCGAGAGCCAGTCGTCGTTCGACAGGTACAGGGGCCGGCGTAGCGCGGGCCGTCCGAAGTCCAGCCCCACGGCGTCCAGCTCGAGTTCCCCCGCCGCGGCGTTCGACACGCTGACGAGGTCCACCGCCGTGCTCAGCCGGTCGATCGTGGACGCGCCCTTCGTCGCCGAGATCCTCCGGACGTGCTCTTTCCGGTAGCCGCCGTCGGAGAACAGGACCTCGCCGATGTGCGAGGACTCGACCATCTCGAAGTTGCGCAGCAGCAGGACCACGGGCAGGCCGGTGACGAGGAGCCGGGTGAGCAGGCGGACCGTGCGCCGGTGGGCGTCGGACGCGAGGCGCGCGTATCTGGCCGGATTGTTGCGGGCGAAGGTGCGGAGGCGAAGCTCCCGCAGGTCGCGTCGCCGCTGTGCCTTCAGGTAACGGAGATTGAATTCCGGGTCGGGATACTTCCCGAACGTGTCGAGTATCGGGATCGCATGCTCGGCCACGTCGACGAACTCGCCGACGCCGGCCATGTCTCTCTCCGGCTGCGTGATCGACGCGAGACGGACGAGGTCTTGTCGCGCCCCTGATTCGTCGGCCAGCTCGATCCGGACGAGCGCGCGATTCAGGCGCGCGCTGTGGACGTGGAACCGGACCGCCGGATCCTCGCTGTCCGGCCAGGTCGTGATGATGCGGCCGAGGATCTTCTCCATCTTCCTGGACTGTTCGGAGTGGTTCGCACGGTCCGTCGTCGTCTGGTAGATCGACGCCAGGACCAGCAGCGTCCTCGAGGCGGCGATCGCGGCTTCCCCGCGCTCACCTCGCGGTAGGGCCCTCGCGATCCACTCGAGCAGGTCGGTCGAGCGCTGAAACAGGTCGGCGTGCGAGCTCGCGACCCGGCACGCGTCCGTACAGGCCCACACGGTGCGCACGGCGACGTCCCCGCCCCGGGGAACATGCTCTCGCGCTGCCCACTCGGTGACCGTCAGCGCGTCGTGATTCCGTCCCAGCGCTTCGCAGAGATCGACGACGGCGATCGTCGACGCGGCGTGCGCGTGCAGGCGATCCTCCAGCGGCTCGCCGAGCCTCGCCTGCTCCGCCGGAATGTACTCCATGAGAAAGTGCCTGAACCGGTCATCGCCCTCCGAGGCGCCTGAGGTCGCTCGGAAGTGGTCCCATTTCTCGAGCAGCTGCCGCCCGTTCTGCTCGATCTGATTCATGCCGAGACGGTACTGCATGTGCACTTTTGTGACTATGCCTGTGACTACGGCGCTACCGGGGCGGGGGAGGGGCGGTGGACTCGCGCGTGACGAGCTCGATCGGGAGGACGACGTGGGACGGGCTGCGGTTCGTCCCGGGATCGGCGAGCAGGGCCATCGCCTTCGTGCCGATGTCGCGCAACGGCGACCGCAGCGTCGTCAGGGCCGGCACGGTGAGCTCGGCGCTGAAGATGTCGTCGAAGCCGACGACGCTGAACGCCGTCGGGACGTCGATGCCGGCCGCACGGGCCGCGCGCAGGACGCCGTGGGCCACGAGGTCGTTGTAGGCGAGGACCGCCGTGACCCCGCTCGCCCGGATGCGCCGCAGGGCGGAGGACCCGCCGTCGACGGTCGGCTCCTCGATCCCGATCTCGACGACGGACATCGAGCCCTCGGTGGCGAGGTCGAGGAGGATGTCCCACCGGGCGCGGTTGATGGCGAGGCCGGTGACCCCGAGGTAGGCCACGGACCGGTGACCGAGCTCGTGCAGGTGATCGAGCGCGGCGGTGAGGCCTCCGCGCAGGTCGGGGGTGACGGACGGCAGGTCGCGTGCGGAGTGGTTCGCGGCGACGATCGGCTTGATCGCCGCCAGCTTCCGCAACTGCGCGGCGTCGAGCCGGGACGCGACGACGAGCAGCCCGTCGACCGACTGCTGGAGCGTCTCGATCGTCTCCCGCTCCAGGGCGGGGGAGCCCTCGGACTCCGAGACCACGAGCGTGGCGCCGTGCGAGCGGGCGACCTGTTCGGCGCCCCGGATCAGCTCGAAGTGCACGGGATTGGTGATGTCCGGCAGGACGACGGCGAAGGTCCCGGACATCCCGGTCGGCAGCGCGCGGGCCATCGGGTTGACCCGATAGCCGAGCTCGTCCGCCACGGCGCGGATCTTCTCGACCGTCGTGGCGTTGATCCGCCCCGGCTTGTGCAGAGCCCGCGAAACGGTCGACGGACTCAGCTCCAGGCGTTCGGCGATGTCGTAGATCGTCGGTCGCCGTCCCGTGGGGGACTCGCCGGTCGAGGTCTCGTCGTCGTGCATCGCGGCCATTCCTCTGTTGCGTCCGTCGTGACCCTCTGCCCGCTTGCCCCGTGGAGGCAAGCGGATGCACACCTCCTGCGCCGGAGGGCCCACCTCATGATTTCCCCGATAGTACGGCACAGCGGCCCCCGACCTGCGGCTTCCTGGCCGCCGCGCCACCGGGCGATCGCCCCGAATGGCAGACGGTTGCCAGAGGCCGGTCGGGCCCGCCGGGTGAGCTCGCCCCGGGAGCGATCACGCTGCGAGCGGGCGCTCGCTCTTCCAGGTGATCCCGCGGCGCTCGTACTCGAACAGTTCCTCGACCGCGTGTGCGGTGTGCGAGCCGAAATCGCGCTCGAGCAGGTAGAGCGCGACGTCCAAGCCGGAGGTGACACCGCCGCCGCTGATGAGGTCGCCGTCGTCGACCACACGTGCCCGCACGGCGTTCACGCCGGCGGCGCCGAGCATGTCGATACCGAGCGCGTGCGTGGTGGCCGTTCGGCCCTCGAGGAGGCCGGCCATCGCGAGCGCGAGCGAGCCACCGCAGTAGGCCGCGACGGTGACGTCGGAGTTGCCGAGGGCGCGGCGCACGAGCGGCATCGCGCCGCTCGACGCGAACCGGCCCAGCAGGACGGGGATGGTCTCGTCACCGGCCTCCGGATCGCCGTCGACAGGCCCGACTGCTCCGGGCACGAGCACGTAGCCGGGCGCGTCGGGGTCGAGTGCCGCGACGGCCGTGAGGGACAGCTGAGGCGTGCCTGATCGCACGAGGCCGGGACCGCTCGCGCTGACGAGTTCTACCGCGAGCTCTCCGCCGAGGAGGTCGCTGCCGGCGGTCAGCGCCTCGAACGGGGCGACGACGTCGAGCGGGTCGAACCCGTCGAAGAGCACGAACTGGGCGCGGAGCTGAGGCATGGAAGCTTTCCTTTCGGCGGGCGGGTGCTCCCATCCTTGCTGTCGCCTCATGGCACACACAATGGCGATCCAGGCCAGAATCGCCTGAATCTGGCCAAGGCATCGGGCAGGGCTCTGCCCTGGCGCCGTCGCCCTGTCCCGTGCCGGACCGTTGCCCCGGGCGCGGGCTCGGCTCCGGTCCTATGTGCGGTTGGTGAGGTGCCCGGCGAGCAGGGACTCGGTGCGTTCCCAGAACCGGCGGGCGAAGTCGGCGTCGCGCGCCTGGGCGTTGCGGGGAGTGCTGGCTCGGCGCTTGTAGTAGTAGCTCCCTGAGTGCCAGTCGATGCCCGGGGTGCCCGTGGCGAGCCAGACGATCTGGTCGGCTCCTTCGGCGGGAGTGGAGAGCAGGAGCGAACCGAACGGCGTACGGGTGTCGAGGAAGCGAACCGCACGCATGATGGGGTTGGTGGTCTCCGACGCGAAGTTCGTCGAGACGTTGCCAGGGTAGAAGGAGGCCGCGCTGATGCCCGCCGCGTGGTAGCGGCGGTGGAGCTCCGTGGTGAAGAGGATGTTCTCGAGCTTCGCGGCGCTGTAGGCGCGCGCCGGCTCGTAGTTGCGTTCGTGCCCGAGATCGTCCAGGTCGATCGTGCCGGCGAACCGCACCGTGCTCGAGGTCTGCACCACCGATGCGCGCGAGGTGACCAGCGTGTCCAGGAGCAGGCGGGTCAGCAGGACCGGCGCGAGGACGTTGACCTGGAACGTCTTCTCGAACCCGTCGCCGGTGACGGTGCGCGCGCCGAAGACGCCGCCGGCGTTGTTCACGAGGACGTCGATGCGCGGATGCGCCGCGGCGAGCTCGGCGGCAAGACGCTCGACCTCGTGCAGGCGGGTGAAGTCCGCGACGTGGGTCTGGATCCCGAGCTCCCGACCGATCGCGCGGGTCTTGTCGGCTGAGCGCCCGACCGCGACGACGGTGTGCCCGTCGGCGTGCAGTCTGCGTGTCGCCGCGGCGCCGATGCCGTCGCTGGCTCCGGTGATCACGATGGTCATCTTCTTGGACATGCCGGGCTCCTGGAGGATTGGGTTCCAAACATGAGACACAGTACCAGATTTGATCGGTAGTACCATGTCGGTGTGAGTCCCCACGTCGAGGTGAGTCCGAGCAGAATCAGGAGCGGCGCCCGAGCCCGCGCGCGGCAGGCGATGCGGGCCGAGGTGGCCGCGATCGCGGGGGATCTGATGCTGGAGCGGGGCTACGAGCGGACGACGGTCGAGGACATCTGCGCTGCCGCCGAGATCTCCCGCAGCACCTTCTTCAGGTACTTCCCGTCCAAGGAGGACGCGCTCTTCGGGCTGACGCTGGATGCCGGAGAGGATCTGCGCGAGGCGTTGGTCGCCCGGCCTGACAGCGAGACGCCGTGGACGGCGATGCGGCGCGCGCTGGATCCGCTGATCGAGAAGTACGAGGCGGACGACGAACGCGTCCGGCTCCTGACGCGCCTGGTCGTGACCACTCCTGCGCTGCTCGCCCGGCACCAGGAGAAGAACGCGCGCTGGCACGAACTGCTGCGGGCAGAGGTATCGCGCAGGCTGGGGGCCGATCCGGACGACCGTGCCGACCCTCGGGTCGACGCTCTGGTCGGCGCGTCGCTCGCATGCGTGCACGCGGCACTCACGGCGTGGACCACGGGCGAGCGACCCGGCGTGAAGCTCTCCGTGATCCTGGACCGCGCCATGGACGCGATCGCCTGACGCGGCCGCGGTATCGGGCCGGCCGCGTACCGCGCGAGAAGGGCCGCGGTGCCCGCACCCTCTCTTCGCGGGTGACCGTTCCGATGCCGGCGGTCGACAGGTCCGCGGCGGTTCCCGTACTCTCGCGCAAGAAATCCAGACTGACAGCTATTCAACGTCTGATCGTCCAGCGGCACGCTGGTTCCCATGACAGACACGACGAGCAAGCAGAAGCCCATCGGCACCGGCTTCACCGCCGCCTCCACCGTCGACGACGTCCTGGCCGGTATCGACCTGACGGGCACCAACGTGATCATCACCGGCGGCCACACCGGCCTCGGCCGCGAGATGACCCGCGGACTCAGCCGGGCCGGGGCGTCGGTCATGATCGCCGCCAGGAACCCGGACCGGGCTGCGGCCGCCGTCGAGGGCATCGAACGCGTCGAGACCGGCCGGCTCGACCTGGTCGACCCCGCCTCGATCGACGCCTTCGCGGCCCGCTACCGCGATTCCGGGCGCCCGCTGCACATCCTGATCAACAACGCCGGGGTCATGGGCGGCCCGCTGGCGCGGGACGCCCGCGGGTACGAGTACCACTTCGCGGCCAACCACCTCGGCCACTTCCAGCTCACCAACGGCCTGCTGCCCGCCCTGCGCGCGGCGGGCGGCGCACGGGTCGTGACGATGACCTCCGGCGCGCACCGGCTGGCCGACATCCGCTGGGACGACCCGAACTTCGAGCGCACCGACTACGACGGGCACCTCGCCTACGGCCAGTCCAAGACCGCCAACGTGCTGTTCACGGTCGAACTCGACCGTCGCTGGTCCGGCGACGGGATCCGCGGCTACGTCGTCCACCCCGGCATCATCGCCACCACGAACCTGGGGCCGGCGCGCGGCGCGGGCGAGGCGCCGGAGCAGCCGGAGGACTGGATGGCGATGCTGCGGGCACAGGGCCTGTTCGACGACGCCGGCAACCCGGTCATCGCCCCCGAGCAAGGGCTCAAGACCCCGGCGCAGGGGGCCGCCACCGCGGTCCTCGCGGCCACGAGCCCGCTGCTCGCCGGCATCGGGGGCGTCTACCTCAAGGACAACGACATCTCCCCGGTCGACGACACGCCCCCGACCACCGAGTTCGATGGTCCGCCGCCCACCGACGTCGCGCCCCACGCGATCGACCCGGAGTCCGCCCGGCGACTCTGGACCCTGAGCGAGCAACTGCTCGAGGGCTGAGGCGACCCGATCCGGGCAGCGGGCGCGGCTCATCGTGGCCGCGCCCGTCGTCGGGCGGCGCCGGCCCGCGCCGTGCCCGGGTGGTCGGCCCTGCGGCGCGACCCCACGCCACCTGCGACCGCGTGTCGTCACCCGTTGACATGCTCCGCCTCGAGGGCTTAGATGAGGCTGAGAATCATTCACAATAAGTCGATCGAGCCGACACGACGAACCGGAGCCGGACTGCTGCTCGCCCGTCGCCGCCCGCTGAGGCCGGCGCATCCGCCGGCCGGGCGACGAGGGTCGTGGCCGGTGCGCCGAGGAGGAGGTGGCGGAGTGCCTCAGCAGAAGAGCGTCACGCGCGGCACGCTGCAGCGGTCGACGGTGCAGCGCGCTCTGCAGCGCTCCGACGGCTTCGTCACGGCCCAGCAGCTTCACCGCCGGCTCCACGACGAGGGCACGCCGGTGGGGCTCTCCACCGTCTACCGGCATCTGTCCGCGCTCACCGACCTCGGCCGCGCGGACACGATCCTCGTGCACAGCGCGCAGTACTACCGCGCGTGCGAGACCGGCCGACATCACCACCACCTGGTGTGCGAGGTCTGCGGGAAGGCGGTCGAACTCGATCCGCCCGACGAGGCATGGCTGCGCGCCGCGGCCACGGAGAACGGGTTCACGCTCGTGCGGCACCTGCTGGAGGTCTTCGGGCGCTGCGCCGACTGCACGGCGGACAGCGGCGGCGATGCGAGAGACACGACCTGAAGACGCATGGAGAGGGGAGGAACGGTCATGGTCAGCGTCGTCGTTGCTCCTGTCCGGGGTATCGAGACATCGACGGAGACCTGGGCACAGGCATGGACCGAGGTCCGGGCGGTTGTCGTGCGCGTGATCGGCGGCCTGTTCGGCGATCGACCGCCGGCCCGCCGGCCCGCTGATCGCGAGGTCGCTCGACGGCGTGACGCCGAGCGACGGTCCAGGCGGCAGCGAGAGCGGGAGTTCGAGAAGTCCTGGAGGCTCCTGCGGTGAGGCGGAGCCGGGTTCCGGTGGTCGTGCTGGCCGGCCATCTCGGTGCCGGGAAGACGACGGTGCTGAACCATCTGTTGCGGCAGCCGGGTGCGCGGGTCGGGGTGGTGGTGAACGACTTCGGGGAGATCAACGTGGACGCCGGACTCGTGACCGGACAGGTCGACGAGCCGGTGTCGATCTCCGGGGGCTGCCTGTGCCACCTGTCCGACACGAGCGAGCTCGACGACGCGCTGGAGCGGCTGACCAGCCCGCGCCTGGCGCTCGACGTCGTGATCGTGGAGGCCAGTGGCGTGGCCGACCCGGTCGCACTCGCGCGCATGATCCGGTTCAGCGGGGCGGAGCGGGTACGTCCCGGGGGAGTGGTCGACGTCGTCGACGCGGTGGAGCACTTCCGCACGGTCGACACGGGCGGGATGCCGCCGGCCCGGTACCGGGCGACCTCGCTGGTCGTGGTCAACAAGACCGACCTGCCGGCGCCGGGCGACCGGGAGCGGGTCGTGGCGCGCGTCGCGGCCCGGGTCCGGGAGGTCAACCCCCGGGCGCACGTCGTGGCGACGTCCCGCGGCCGACTGGACCCGGCGCTCGTGTACGACGCCGCCTCGCGGCAGGACCCGCAGGACCAGCTGCCGATCGCCGCGCTGCTCCGTGACGAGCACGCGCACGACCACCAGCACGCCGACGCCGTGAGCGTGCGCGCGACCGCGTCGATCAGCCCGTCCCGGCTGGTCGACGTGCTGGAGGACCCGCCGTCGGGTGCCTACCGGATCAAGGGCCGGGTGTCCGTGCACACGGGCCGGACCGTGCGCGGCTACCTGGTCAACGTCGTGGGGCGGTCGGTGCACGTGGCCTCGGTACGCCCGCCCGACGACGGCGGAGAGCTGGTCGCGATCGGGATGCGGCTGGACACGGGCGCTGTGCGGCGCGGCCTGGAGCAGGCCCTGGAGCCCGCCCTCCGTCCCGACGCCAGGGGCTTCGCCCGCCTGCAGCGGTACCGGCGCCTCAGTACCTGAGGGTGGTGCGCAGGTAGCCGACCGGGAGCCGGATGCCGCCGTCGGTCGGCTCGCCGGCCTGCCCGGCGGCGTCGCGCACCGTGGCCACGAGCTGCTCGCGGGCCTCGGGCCAGGTGCCGCCCAGGCTCGCGGCGCCGAGGATGATCGGCGCGCTGTGCTGTTCGAGCAGTGTCACGAATCGTTCGGGTGACTCGACGGTCATGTCGAACGATTCCTCGCTCACCTGCGCGTCCGCGCCCGCGACGGTGCGGATGCCGTCCGGGCGCTCGTGCCATGGCTCGGGCGCGCCGGGGAAGAACGGTGCCAGGGTCCGGCGGACGCGGCCGAAGAGGCCGTCGGTGGACCAGCTGGTGAAGACGATCCGGCCACCGGGCCGGGTCAGGCGTCGCGCCTCGGCCAGGGCGGCGGCGGGGTCGGCGGCGAACACGATGCCGAAGGTGGAGGTCACCAGGTCGGCGGAGTGGTCGGGCAGGGGCACGGTGGTGAAGTCGGCGGTCAGCCAGGTGACGTCGGCCCCGGCGGCGTCGGCGCGGCGCGCGGCCTCCCGCAGCAGGCCGGGGGTCACGTCCACGCCCACCACCGATCGCGCCCCGTGCAGGGCGGCGGCGATCGCGGTGATGCCGGTGCCCGTGGCCAGATCGACGACGTCGCGCCCCTGGACGGGCAGCGTTGCGGCGAGATCGCGGCCGGGTTGCGCCCACAGATCGCCGACGACGGCGTAGTCGCCGGTGGACCAGAACTCAGCGGGATCCATCCGTACCTCCTTCGTGGTTCCTGCCCGGCGCTCGTACGACTCTCGCCTCGGCACGCATCCCCGTCCCCATGATCAGGAACGATAACGGTTATCGTTTGCTCGATGCAAAGACCCGTGCGCGGACGGGTACTGCGGCTGGACGCGATCCACAGCTGTCGCCGGGCCGCGAGGTCCCGCGAAGCGCCTGTCGCCCCCGGCGGGACCTCGCGGCCCGGTGCGGTTCAGGCGCCGGTGGGCCCGGCGGCGGGGATGTCGGTGGTCGTGGCGAGGGCGCGAGAGGCTTCGACGTCGTCCGTGAGAGCCTGGATGCGCGTGGCCGCCAGGGACAGCGAGTCGGAGCCGAGCAGCTGGTGGAGCGGTGCGTCGCCCGTGGTCGCGACGGTGATGATCGCGTCGGCGGCCTTCGCCGGGTCGCCGAGCTGGGAGCCGGGCATCCGCAGGTGCTGGTCGACCATCTCGCGGATCGCCGGGTAGGCGTCGCTGGTCGAGGTCGGAAGGCCGAGGGACACGGGCCGCAGGAAGTCGGTGCGCATGTAGCCGGGCTCGATCAGGTTGACCTTGATGCCGTGGTCGGCGACCTCGGCGGCCAGCGACTCGCTGATCGCCTCCAGGGCGAACTTGCCGGCCGCGTACAGGCTCCAGCCAGGGAAGGGAAGCAGCCCGACGATCGAGGACACGTTGATGACGTGCCCGGCACGCCTCTCGCGGAAGCCCGGCAGCACGGCGCGCAGCACGTTCCAGACGCCGAAGACCTGGACGTCGAACATGGCGCGCGCGTCGGCGTCCGGGACCTCCTCGACGGCGCCGAGGTATCCGTAGCCGGCGTTGTTCACGACGACGTCGAGGTCGCCGAAGCGTTCCCTGGTGGTCGCCACCGCCCGGTCGACCTGGGCCTGGTCGGCGAGGTCGACCTGGAGGGGCAGCAGCCGCAAGGTGTCGGTCTCGTGCAGCGCGGCGGTCAGGCGCTCCGTGGAGCGCGTGGTGGCCGCGACGTTGTCGCCGCGCCGGAGCAGCTGCTGGACGAGCTCCAGTCCGAGGCCACGGGAGGCTCCGGTGACGAACCAGGTGGCGGGACGGTCGGTGGGGTAGGTCATGATCGCATCTCCTCGGGAAGGTCGTGTCGGCAGCGCCCGCCGACACCTCAAGCCTTCTGCGCTCCGCCCTGCCGGAAAGCGTCATAGCCCTCCCTCCTCGTCCTGGGACGAGCAACCTAGGACGCAGAGGTCTACCCGGTGCGGTAGGCGACCCCTGGTATCCGGCGAGAATGGGTGTATGGCGGAGAGGAACACGGAACTGGCGGACTTCCTGCGCCGGGCGCGCGGCCAGTGCGACCCGTCTCGGGCAGGGCTGCCCGCCGATGGCCGCGTGCGGCGGGTTCCGGGCCTGCGGCGTGAGGAGGTCGCGTTCCTCGCCGGAGTCTCGACCGACTACTACGCGCGCCTGGAGCAGGGTCGGCGCATCGTGCCGTCGCCGTCCGTGGCGGACGCCATCGGACGCGCACTGGGCCTGGACGAGGCGGGACGAGCCCATCTCGCCGCTCTGATCGGCCTGGACGCGACGCCTCCCCGCCTGCGCTCGCGCCCGGTCCAGCGGGTCCGCCCCGGGCTGTACCAGCTGCTGGACGCCCTCGGTGACGTGCCGGTTCTCGTCCTGGGACGCCGCGCGGACGTGCTGGCACAGAACCGGATGGCCAAGGCCCTGTTCACGGATTTCGAGCGGTTCCCCGCCCGGGAGCGCAACTACGCGCGGTGGATGCTGCTGGACGGCGAGGCACGGTCGCTGTTCGTCGACTGGGAGGAACAGGCCCGGACCGCCGTGGAGAACCTCCGCCTCGAGGCGGGCAACGACCCGGCCGACCGGGCCACGGCCGAGCTGATCGCCCAGCTCCGCGAGTCCAGCGCCGAGTTCGTCACGTGGTGGGACGAGCACCGCGTCAACCAGCGCACCCACGGGTCCAAGCGGCTGCGCCACCCGGAGGTCGGCGACCTGACCGTCGAGTACGAGACCCTGACCCTCCCGGGCGACGCCGATACGACGCTCTACGCCTACTCGGCCGAGCCCGGCTCACCGTCCGCGCGCGCCCTGAGCCTGTTGGCGAGCTGGGCCCTCACCGGCCAGGACGCGTCGAGATCGTAGGCGGGTCGGCGTGACGACCCGCCTAGCGGGTGCCGAAGGCCTGATCGGCCGCGGGCGGGTGGGTCAGCGGTGCTGGTCGGCGTTGGTGGGTGTACATGCGGCGGGTGGTGAGGTCGGAGCCGGTGAGCACGCCGGCCCGGCCGAGCAGGCGCCCGTTCTCCCAGTTGGACAGGCCCAGTTCCGGTAGGTCGGCGATCATGTCCTGGCGCATCCGGTCCGAGACGCGGAGGCGGGTCGTCGAGCGTCCGGCCTGCTGGGCGCGGCGCACGTCGTCGGCGTTGGCGGCCTCGATGTGGTGCACGCGTCGTCGTCGGACAGGGCGTCGGCGAACGCGGTCCAGAAGTGGCTGATCGCGGCGGGCGGGCGTGTCCGGAGCTGGGCGAAGGCGTCGACGGCGGCGTCGACCTGGGCGGTCACGGCGGCCTGCACCGGTCCCGGCACGTGCAGCAGTGCCCCGGTCGACTGCACGACGTGGAGCTGGTCGCCCGGGCGGAAGGCCGCCGCGAGCTCGGCGGGCACGGTCGTGTACCGGTTCCCGCGCGGGCACTGGCGCCGTCGAACACCAGCATGAGCGGCGGGGCGGCAGCAGGTCCAGGCGCAAGGTGGTCGCGGGCGCACCGTTCCTGCCGAGACTCTGGTGTGCCGGACGCTGTGTCGACGCGAGCGGGAGGGGTCCCGGTCATGGTGGGGTTCGATGGCGGTCATGATGCGTAGGTCGTCGTCTGCCGTCGTCACCGTCGTCGTGGCTGTCGTGCTCGCAGCTCTCACGTCGTGTTCCTCGCAGCCATCGGGTGGGTCGCCTGCCGAGAGCGAGCCCAGCGGGCCCGCGTCCGGGACGTCGTCGGACCGCCCCGGTCCCGATCCCAGTCCGGCCCCCACGGAAACGGCCGCCCCGTCTCCCTCACCGACCGGGCCGTGCGCCGACGGTGCCTGTGAGATCGAGGTCGCCGTGGGGGACGTCGTCACCGTGCCGGAGCCGTACGGCCTCGGGCCGATCGAGGTGACGGCGATCGCAGGCGGAGCGGTGGAACTGGCCGCACCGGTGACGGGGTCGGGTTACAGCGTCTCGGGTTGCTCCGGGGGTGGCGGTGTGTCCACGAACGGTGGCGGTGGTGTCCGGCTCAGCTGCGGCAGGGGGCCCGCCGCGACCATCAACGACGCCATGAGCCTGAAGGTCGTCGAGATCCGCGACACCGCTGCCGTCCTCCGGATCGGACCCGCGGAGTGACGTGCGGCGTTCCACGTCCCGTACGTGACGCGGCCGCGGCCGGGCGACGGCCGGACCGGGTGGTCCGAACTGCGCTATCGCCCGGAAAGGTCGGCGACGAGCGGGGCGAGTCGGTCGGCGGCCCCGGCGCCGAAGACGAAGTACGAGTAGCCGATCTCCTCCCGGCGTCGCTGGATCTCGTCGGCGGCCGCCGACGGGTCGTCGGGGAGGATCGCCAGCGAGTCCGCCTCGCGCAGCGCGGCCGGGTCGAGGTCCGGCGGCGCCATGAACGGCGCGACGTCGTCGCCGACGACGGGCACGTGGAGCGCGAGCTCGACGTCCCGCCCGCCGTGGAACTCTCGCACCCGTTCCGTCACCTCGGCGCGGGTGTCGCCCGGCATCGCGGCGATCGTGACCGTGTCGGCGACCTCGGCGGCCAGCGCCCGGGCCCTCGGCCCGCGCACGGCCATGACGACCGGCGTGCGCAGGTCGGGGCCGTCCAGGTCTCGTAGCATCGTCACGGCCCGCCGCACCTCGGCGAGTCGCTCTCGCGGCGGGGTGACCGGCATCGCGAGGTCGCGGAGTTCCTCCTCGATCCCCGGGCGGCCGGTGCCGATGCCCATCTCGAAACGACCCTCGGTGAGCACCGACAGCGAGTGCGCCTCCCACGCGATCGTCCAGGCCGGGCGCAACGGCGAGGCGTACACCCAGGTGCCGACGCGCAGGTCCGCCTGCGCGGCCGCGAGGGCGAGCGCCGGCGCGGGCGCCGGCTGCCACCGCGGGACGTCGGGCATGAGCAGCGTCGAGTAGCCGCTGCCGGCGATCCGGCGCACCTGGTCCCGCCACGTGGGCAGGTCGGTCAAGACCGGGGCCACGACCCCGAATCGGAACGGCTTCGTCATCTCTGAACTCCTCCTCAGTCGGCGATGTGGGCCGTGTTGTCGAGCCAGTGCCGGGCGAGGACGGCGTCGCCGTCGATGTGCACGCCGGTGGATCCACCATCGGCGAGGGGGAGACGGCGGGTCAGGGTCAGCAGCAGCGGCCCTGCCGGGCCGGTCACCGTCACGTCGGCTCGCCCGGTTCCGGGCCGCCACCTGGCGCCGTCGGGCAGCCGCTCGACGAACCAGGCGCCCGTGTCGTGCGTGGTGTCGGTGGCCTGCCACTGCAGGGCCTGCCCGGTGCCCCGGATGGCGTGGGCGGACTCGGACCGCAGCCTCTCCCACGTGGGGGACGTGAGCATCGCGAGGTGGTGGCTGATGAGCGCGCCCGCGACGTCGGCGTCGACGTCGACGCCTCGACCTGCCGTGCTGGCGGCGTCGAAGCCGTGGACGACCGTCTCGTTGAGGATGTTGGACAGCCAGAACCGCGTGCCGGGCCGCTCGTCGCCCGCGGCGTTGAACACCTGGGCGTCGAGTGCGTCGTCGGAGAACGCGCTCGCGACGCGCTGCGCGGATCGCGTCAACCACGCCTCCCATTCGCCGGGATCGGCGGGGAGCTCGGCCATCTGCGTGGGCAGGTGTGCGGGGTCGGTGATGCGCCGCTCGATGATCTCCGCGGTCCAGTGCTGGGTCTGGCCCACGTGCGCGACCAGGTCGGTGACGGTCCACTCGGGGGTTGTCGGCACGACGGCGTCGGGTCCGGCCGCGGCGGCGGATTCGGACAGGCGTCGGGTGTGCTCGACGATCGTCCGCCGGGCGTGCTCGGCGTTCAGCTCGGTCATTGCGGTTGTCCTTCCGAGGAGTCGTTGTGCTCTGGCTGACGCGGGGCGCCGGTCGAACTCATCGGTGGGTCCTTGCGACCGCGCTGATCGTGATGGAGACCCGGCGCCCGCGTGGAACGTCCGGGGAAGCCAGCCGTGGCCGGCGGGTCCGTCCGGTGCTCAGCTGCATGAGCCCGTACGGGCGATGGCCTCGGTACGGGCATGGTGCGGGAGTCGCGCCGCCTCGCACGCCTCCTACCTTCGGATCGGACCCAGGCGCTCCGCCTCGGGCCGACCACCTCTGCGAAGGGACAACATCATGACGACCGATGTCCGTCTGACTCGTCCATCACGCCTGAACGATGGAGAGGGCATCTCATGAGCGAATCGAGACCGGCGGTGCGTCGGGCGACGCACCGCCGTAGATGGGCGGCGGTGGTGACCGCCGCGGTGGCCATGGGTGCCGCGCTCGTACCGCTCGGCGCTCACGGCGCCGTCGGCCAGGACCGCGGGTCGGACGCGCAGCACCAGGCACGCCTGGCTTTCCTCGCCAGCCCGATCGTCACCGAGTTCTCCGAGTCCACCAGGGTCGCGCGGGTGGACGTCTCCAAGGACCCGCGAGTCGCGAACGAGTGGCTCGAGGAGTCGGCGGACGTCATGGACGGCTGGACCATCGTCGTCGGCGGGTTCGAAGTGGAGCCGGGTGCCGAGCGCCGGGCGGCCGACGAGGCAGTCGGGAACCCAGGAGCACCGGGCGTCGCCGGAGCGGCTCCCGTCTGTCCCGACATCCCGCAGGGCTCCCGCTCCACGGACGGTTCCACGACGCCTGACCTGGGCTGTGACCTGGCGACGGGGGAGCGTCGGACCGGCGAGCCGAGCGCGGGGGAGCCGTCCGACACGCTGGCGACGGCGGTCGACGACACGCTTTCCGCGTTGCTGCCGGACGCCGACCTGGCGCCCGCGAAGGTGCGGCTGGTCGCCGGTGCGGCGACGGTCGACGTGGCAACCGGGTTCGACGATGCGCTCGCCGACGGTGCGGCGCATCCGAGCGACGTGTGGCAGGCGCTGCTGTTCACGGCGCACAGCAACGGCGCCGTCGACTCGGTGACCTTCACGCTGGACGGCGACTGCCTCGCCTTCGCGTACGCGTCGGGCGGCGACATGTGCGTCGCCACCACCCTGCCGATCGAGCTGGACTGAGGTGATCACCATGAACGCGACACTCCGACGTGTCCTGTCCGTCGTGACCGCGTTTCTCCTGACCGGGGCCGGTCTCCTCGCGGTGGCGCCGTCCGCGTCCGCGGACGTGACCTATGTGCCCGACGGCGCCTGGAACGGCAAGGTGATCTACCTGTCGCAGGCGTGCCACGACCGCGGCGGCGACACGTGCGTCACCAACACCGGGTGCGACGGGTTCAGCGAGAACGCGAACTCCTACGCCTTGGCGGTCTCCGCGGCGATCGGTGACGACCCCGACCACCTGAACCTGACCAGGCGGGGCTACCGGGTGGTCCGTGGCAACGGCCTGACCCGCGAGAACATCGCCAACTCGAACAGGGTGGGCGCGGACCTGCACATCCCGCTCCACTCCAACGCGCTCAACGTGTCGTGTGATCCGGACCCGGCGCCTTCGAAGTACGGCACGCACGGGCTGTACGTGTCGGCCGCGGGACGGGAGTGTGCGGCGGACCTCGTGTCGCGCGTGGGAGCCAGCAGCCCGGGTGACAACGACAGGCTCGTGTACCGGACCGACCTCGGTGAGCTGAACCAGACCAACGCCGTGGCGTGCTATCTCGAGCAGGAGTTCCACGTGTGGCAACGCGGCGTGGACTGGATGCGGAACCGGGCGGCCTGGAGCGGCCTGATCGGGCTGGGTGTCGACGTCTACCTGGGTTACCCGTGAGGCGCCTGCTCCTCGGCGCCGTCGTGCTGGCCCTCGCGGCCTGCACGACGGCGTTTCCGCCGGAGCCGCAGCGGTCCGCCGAGAGCGCGCTGTCGTCGCACGGCGGGCCGAGCCTGACGGTGGAGGGTGCCGGCGGTGCGTGGATCGTGCACGGCACCGGGTACGACGAGGGCGGCGGGCAGTACCTGGTGCAGTGCACGGGTGGCACCTCAGCGGGCGCGAGCGCGCTCGACCGGTGCGACATGTCGACCATGGAGCAGGTCATGGCCGACGACGACGGTCGGATCGAGACGACGCGTCCAGTGAAGGGCTTCGTCCACGTCGGCGCGGTGGCCGAGGTGGACTGCGCCGGGGAGCCGTGCACACTGGCGGTCGCGGACCTGACCGACCGTGTCGTCGCCGCGGCGCAGGCTCGGCTGCCGGCCGGGGCGTCGATACCGGAGGCGCCGGCGCTCGAGCTGTCCGAGCTGGATCTCGACACCGCCGACGGCAGCGTCACCGTGAACGGCACAGGGTACGAGCCGGGAGCGGAGGTACGGATCGTGCAGTGCCCGACCGATGCTCGCGGGGTCGTGGCGGCGGAGTGCCTCTACGACGACGGCGTCCGGCTGATCGCCGACGGAGACGGTTCGGTGACCGCCACGCTGCGCGTGCGGCGCGAGATGCCGCGGGCGGGTGCGGCGGTGGACTGCGCGCAGGCCGGTGCCTGCGTGCTCGCGAACGCGTGGACCGACGGCGGGCGGATGGCCCTGGTCGACCTGCTCTGGGAATGAGTTGCCTGCCGTGGGAATGAGTTGCGGTCACCCGTACCCGGCACGCTCCGTACCCGGTCCGGGGCGGGTACGGGCGATGCCTCAGGTACGGGCGGTGTGCGGGAGTCGTGCCGCGTCGCCCGCTTCCTACCTTCGGAGCGGACCGGGGTGCTCCGCCCCGGGCCACCACATCTCTGCGAAGGAGCACGATCATGACGACTGACGTCCGCTCTGCCGGCGGCAGAACCTTCCGGGTCGCCTGGAGCTTCCTGGCCGCCCTCGCGCTGGTTGCCGGCATCCTGGTGGTCGCGGCACCGCCCGCTGCCGCCTGGCCCGCGAAGATCTCGATCGGAGGCTCGCTGGACACCAACGAGAAGCTGGTCTCTCCGAACGGCCGGTACAACCTGACGATGCAGGAGAACGGCAACCTGGTGCTGCGCGGTGCGAGCGAAGGCATCATCTGGAGCCCCGAGATGGACGGCTCCGGATCGGTCAAGGCCCAGATCACCGATGCCGGCAACGTCGTGCTTCGCCAGGCCGACGGCGATGTGATGTGGGCGAGTGGGACGACGAAATGGGCGTCGTCCGCGACCACCCTCGAGGTGACCAACAGCGGCAACGTGCTCCTCTCGAACGCCGCCGGTGACCACCTGTGGCGGGTCGGCCTGAGCCCGGCCATCCACGGCGTGGAGGCGATGATCGAGTACGCGAAGGAGCAACTCGGTAAGCCCTACAAATTGGGCTATCACGGTCCGACCTGGTTCGATTGCTCCGGACTCAGCCTGCAAGGGATCCGCGCCGGCGGGTTGGCCTACGGCTGGACCGCCGGCCCGGACGCAGAAGGCCACACCGCTTCCTATACGCAGTACAGCGACAGCGATCTTCCCCACAAGATCGACTTCAAGGACAGGCGTCGCGGTGACCTGGTGTTCTGGGACCTCAACCCGCGTACAGAGGGGGTGAGCCACGTGGCGATCTACCTCGGCGCCGGACGGATGATCCACACCGACCGGGCGTCAAAGCCTCTGCGGATCGAATCCGTGGGCGTTTTCCCGAGCTCGTCGCGGATGGACAAGGTCGTACGGCCGTTCCCCTGACCTGCACGCGCTGACGACGCTCCGCGGACCTGGCGGCCGTCCCCCTGGGCGGCCGCCNNNGGCCGCGGCGGGGCGCCCCGCCGATAAACTGCTCGATCGTGGGCACAGGCGGCGGACGTGAACTCGGGCGAGCGCGTCCCGCGGGCGTGGGGGATCTGGTCGGCCCGGCCGGGAACGGCGTCGCGGGAGAATCCGTCCGCGCCGGTGAGCTCATTCGTCGCGGCCGGCAACGTATCGGTCTCACCCAGCGCGAGCTCGCGCAGCTGGCCGGGCTGAGCACCGCGGCGATCCGAGACCTCGAACAAGGTCGGACCAGACGGCCGCGGCGGGAGTCGCTTCTCGCCATCGCCACGGCGCTGGATCTCGACGGTGCGGAAACGGCCTCGATCCAGGAAGCCGCCGCGGGCGGACACCTGAGGAACGCCGTCGACGTGCGACGAAGCGGGCCTGCCCGCATCAGCGTCCTCGGCCCGCTGCGGGTGACGACTGGCGACGAGCAGGTGATGGTTCACTCCGCCAAGCGGCGGTTGCTGCTCGCCAGGCTCGCCCTCGATCCCGGCGAGGTGGTGCGGCGCGAGGACCTGGCCGCGCTGCTGTGGCCCGACGGCGAACCGCGGGACTCCGGGCGGTTGCTGAGCGCCCACATCGCCCGGATCCGGCCGCTGTTCGGGCGCGGCGCGGTGCGCATCGAACCCGTCGCGTCGGGCTATCGGCTGTCGGCCGACGCCGAGACTCTCGATCTCCTGCGGTTCCGTGAGCTGGTGGCCGACGCCGCGGGCCAGCCCGCCGGTGAGCGGTTCGACCGCCTGGCCGCGGCGGTCGATGTCTGGCGCGGCGAGACCGACATCGACGAGCTGCGCTCGGACCCCGTCCATGCCGCCGTCGTCGAGGAATACGCCGCCGCGCTCCGGGCCTGGGCGGCTGTCGCCCGCGAGACCGCGCAACCCGAGGCGGCGCTGGCCCGTCTGCGGGACCACGCCGCCGCGTCATGTCTCGACGAGCCGCTTCAGGCCGAGCTGATCGCCACGCTCGCCGCGAGCGGGCGTCAGGCGGAAGCGCTGGCGGTCTTCGAGCGCGTGCGGACCACCCTGGACGAGATGCTCGGCATCGAGCCGAGCGAACTGCTCAGGAGCGTGCACCTCAAGGCGCTGCGGCAGGAGCACGGACCACCGCCGCGCCCGGTCCGCGCCGTCCAGCAGCTCCCCGCACCGCCGACGACGTTCGTCGGCCGCCAGGACGAGGTGGATGCGGTGACGCTCGCACTCGAACGGTCCCGCGGTCCCGGCCATCCCACCTCGAGGGCCGTGATCATCAGCGGTCCGGCCGGAGTCGGGAAGACCGCGCTGGCGCTGACGGCCGGCCACCGGCTGCGCGCGGCGTACCCCGACGGGACGCTGTACGCCGACCTCCGGGGCGACGGCCCCGGGCCCGCGGCGTCGGAGCCGGTCCCGGTCCCGACGCCACGCGAGGTCCTTACCCGGTTCCTCGTCGCCCTCGGTATCCCGTCACGCGACATCGGTACGGATGTCGACGAGCTCGCCGCGCAGTTCCGCAGCGAGCTCGCCGACCGCAGGCTGCTCATCCTCCTCGACAACGCCCGTGACGCGCGCCAGATCCGCGACCTCGTCCCCGGAGCGGGCGCGTGCGACGTGCTCGTCACCAGCCGGCACCAGCTCCAGGCGGTCCCGAACGCCGTCACGATCGATCTGGGTCTCCTGTCCGACAGCGCGGCATGCGCGCTGATCGCCGAAACGTCCGGGCGTGCTCCGGAGGAGACGACGCCCGACGAGCTGGCAGCGACCCGGCGCCTCGCGCAATCCTGTGGCCGCCTGCCGCTGGCCCTGCGGATCGCGTCGGCCCGGCTGGCGGCCCGGCCGAGCCTGCGAATCGAGGACCTCGCAGATCGCCTTTCCGACGAACGGGACCGTCTCGCCCAACTGCGAGCAGGTGACGCGAGCATCCGAGCCAGCTTCCTGCTCAGCTACGAGAACCTCTCCGACTCGGCCAAGCGTGCGTTCCGGCTCAACGCCCTGCATCCGGTGCCGCCGTTCGGCCTCGCGGCCTCGGCGGTTCTGCTCGACCTCGAGCCAGGAGCCGCCGATCTCGTCATCGAGGAGCTCATCGAAGCCAGCATGTTGTCCCAGGACGGACCGGACCGGTATCGCTTCCACGATCTTCTTCGGCTCTATGCCACCGAGCTCGCCGTCGGCGATCCCGAGGCGCCCGCGGCAGCCGCGCGGCTGCGGTCGTGGTACATCGACGGCGTGACCGCGGCCGTGGAGCTCGCCTACCCGGAACTGCTGCGGCTGCAGACCCATCCCGACCCGCACCGGCGCTTCGCCGACCTCGGCGAAGCGCTCAAATGGCTCGACTTCGAGGCCCAGTCCCTCGTCGCGCTGGTCGAACGACTCGCGGATGAGACGGAACTGCGGGCCTCGGCCTGGGTCGCAGCCGATCAGATGCGCGGTTACTTCCTGATCCGCCGGAACGCCGACGGATGGCTCAGATGCGCCGATGCCGGGCTCCGGGCGGCGAACGCCTCTGGTGACGCACGGGCCCGGACCGCGATGCTGATGAACAAGGAACAAGCGCTCGCCGCGCTCGGCCGCGACCGTGCAGCGCTCGATCTCTGCGTCCAGGCCGAGCAGCTCGCCGCCGAGTGCGGTTGGCGGACCGCTTCGGCCTATCTGTCACACCATGTCGGATGGTTGTCTCTGGTGCTGGGAGAGCTCACCGAAGCGGGGAGGTGGTTTCTCCGTGCCCTGGACCTCAGTGACGACGAGCGCGGAGACATGCGGGCGGTCGCGCTCAACAGCCTCGGCTTCCTCGAACTCCACCTCGGCAGGCCGGAGATCGCGCAGAAGCATCTCGAGGATGCCCTCGTCATCAACCGCGCCGCCGGGCGCGAAGCTTCGATGCTGGCCAACCGTGGGAACCTGGCAAGTGCGCTCCGTCTGCAGGGCAGAACGGTCGAAGCAGGATCTCACCTGGCCGACGTCCTTGCCGGGTATCGCGCGCGAGGCGACCTGCGCGGCGAACTCTCGACGCTCGACGAATGGAGCCTCTTGCATCGGCAGCAAGGCGACCACTCGGGGGCCGTGAGCGCCGCGCGTCAGGCGCAGGACATCGCGGTCATCCTGCGCGACTGGCAGCAACAGGCAAAGACGGCCGCGACGCTGGGCGAGGCGCTGCTGGCAGACGGACGGTTCGCCGATGCCGCGGAGCGGTTCCACCACGCGGCGGACCTCGCCCGACGCCAGGAGTACCCGTACCTCCTCTGCCGTGCCCTCTTCGGGCTCTCCGAGGCCGACCCGGTCGAGGAACGTCGTCGGACGTACCTTCGCGAGGCGACGGACATCGCCTCGGCACGTGGCTACCATGCCCTCTCCGCCGATTCCGGCCGGAGAGGCCGGCGCCGCGACGCGTGACCTGCGGCAGACGACCGCGACTCTCTCCTGGACGTCTCCCGTTCCTGCCAGGTCCGCCTCAGGCTCCGCCGCTGAGCACATAGGCGGTGAGGACCGCGACGACGCCGGTCAGCGGCACCCACAGCACGTCCACCATGTCGCGGCGCAGCGTCCGGCGCGCGTGGTCGACGACTGGTGGCGTGGCGGCGGGGGTGGTCGGCCGGGCTGGTCCGTCGTCGCTCGGGCCGTCCGCGTTTCCGATCGTCGGGGGTGTCCGGGGCGCCAACGGCAGGCGGGCCGTGACGACGAACGGGTCGCCGTCGTCCACCGTGAGGTTCCCTCCCGCGAGTCTGACCCGCTCGTCGAGTCCGACGAGTCCGTAACCACCGGACGCGGGCTCGGCCGGTGCCGCAGGTGTGCGGGGTGGTGTGGGGTTGCGCACCCGGACGAGCAGCTCGTCACCGTCGGCCGCCAACATGACCCGCACCGGGCTTCCCGGCGCGTGCCGGGCGGCGTTCGTGAGAGCCTCCTGGACGACCCGGTGCGCAGCCCGGGCAGCCTCGGACGGTATGTCGGCCCTCGCCGCAGTGGGCTCTCCCGCCGCGGCGGTCGTCTGATCTGTCGTGCCGCCGTGGGCCGTGCGGCCGCCGGGAACGGTTCCCTGGAATGCGGCGTCGAGGCCCGAGGCGCGAGCCCGTTCCACGAGTGCCGCGAGATCTGCCCGGAGGTCGAGGGTCGCAGGGCTGACGGGCTGTGGCTCGTTCTCCTCGCGCAGCACGCCGACGATCTGCCGTAGGCGTTCGGTGGCGTCGGCGGCGGTGGCCCGCAGGGTGGCGGCGGCGTCGTGCGTGGCGGTGTCGGCGCCCGCGGCGACCTGGAGCGCCGCGGCCTGGACGGCGAGGAGGCTGAGTTCGTGGCCGAGCGAGTCGTGCATGTCTCGCGCGATCCGTGCCCGCTCCCGTGCCCGTTCGGCCGCGACGGCACGCTCGCGTTCTTGTTCGAGCCGGCTTGCCAGTTCCCAGCCCGCCCGCACGAGTGCCTCCTGCCGCTCGACGACACGGCCCGCCGTCCACGGCACGACGATCTGGAGCAGGGTGGAGGAGGCCAGCTCGAGCCAGTCGGGCTCCGCCTCTCCCACGGCGGTGACCAGAGCGAAGACGGCGGCGATCACGGCCAGGACGACCCCCAGGCGAGCCAGTGCGTTGCCGCCCGTCGTGCGCCGGCCCAGCAGGAAGGCGAGCACGACCTGGGCAACCAGGAGTTGTTCGCCGTACATCGACCCGATCGCGACCAGGTTGAGCACGACCGGCGCGAGCAGCGCGGTCGCGGGCCACCGGCGCGCGACGAGCACGGCGACCGCGAGTGTCGGCGGCGCGAGGAGCCGTAGGTCCGCCTCCGTCCACGTCGCATGCGGCGGTACCTCGCCCCACGCGACCGTGGGTGCGGCCAGAACCACCCACAACAGCACGTCGGCAAGGACGTGCCGAGGCACGCGTCCGTTCGGCCTCTGCTCGCTCACCTCGTCACCGTACGACGGCGGCCCGGACGCGCGGTCGTCGAGGTGGCACCGGGGCGCAAGTCATGCCGAAAGTCGGTAGCGGGACCTGACGTCGGTCCACTGTGGGGGAGGAGGGGGCGCCCGTAGCGTCGTGGTCGTGATCGAGCTGAGAAACCTGACCAAGCGCTACGGGGACAAGACCGCCGTCGACGAGCTGTCCCTCACCCTGGAACCCGGGACCGTGACGGGCTTCCTGGGGCCGAACGGAGCGGGCAAGTCCACCACGATGCGCCTGATCCTGGGGCTGGACGCGCCGACGTCGGGCACCGCGACGATCGGCGGGCGCCGCTACGCCGACCTGCGGCGGCCGCTCCGCACGATCGGCGCGCTGCTGGACGCCAAGGCCGTGCACCCGGGGCGGACCGGACGCGACCACCTGCGCGCCATGGCGCGCAGCCAGGATCTCCCGGCACGCCGGGTGGCGGAAGTCCTGGAGCTGACGGGGATGACGGCGGCCGCCCGGCGCCGCGCGGGCACCTACTCGCTCGGGATGAGCCAGCGCCTGGGGATCGCCGGGGCGCTCCTGGGCGACCCTCGGGTGCTGATGCTCGACGAGCCCGTCAACGGCCTCGACCCCGACGGCGTGCGGTGGATCCGTACGCTGCTGCGCGGCCTGGCGGCCGAGGGCCGGACGGTGTTCGTCTCCTCGCACCTCATGAGCGAGATGGAGCAGACCGCCGACCGACTGATCGTTCTCGGCAGGGGCCGACTGGTGGCCGACGAGCCAATGTCTGCCCTGCTCACCGCCGGCGGGACCGTCGTGCGCGGCCCGGACCTGGGCCCGCTGGCCGCGGCGGTCGAGGCCGAGGCGCCGGGCACCGCACGCTGGACGGGCGACGGCGCCACGAGCACCACCGAACTGACCGTCTCCGGCCGCACACCCGAGGAGGTGGGCGCGCTCGCCCACCGCCTCGGCCTCCCGCTGCACGGGCTCGCGCCTGCCGGGCGAACCCTCGAGGAGTCGTACATGAACCTGACGGCCGAGTCGATCGAGTACGAGGCCGCGACGCCGGCCGGGGGCGCACGATGAGGGCCGCCGTCGCCACGGAGTGGATCAAGCTGCGCACCCTCCGCTCGACATGGTGGTTCCTCGGCGGCGCCGCAACCCTCATGCTCCTGCTCGCGCTCCTGGAGTCCGACAACGGCGACCCCACCTCCGTCCAGGCTCTGGCCCCCGCCATGAGCGGGGTCAGCTACTTCGTGCAGTACGTCCTGGCCGGGTTCGGCATGGTGGCGATCACCGGCGAGTTCGCGTCCCGCAGCATCACGGTGACTCTGGCCTGCACGCCGTCGCGCACCCGGGTCCTGGCGAGCAAGGCCCTTGTCGTCGGCGTGACCGCGTACGTGACCGGCGTGCTTGCTTCGGCCGGGAGCCTGCTCGTGGCGGCCGCCAGGTTCGACGAGTTCGGCCAGCTCGGCCGCGCCGAGGCCGGGGCCGTACTGCGGATGGGAGCCTTCCTGGCCCTGCTGGCCGTCTTCTGCCTCGGCCTGGGGACGCTGGTGCGACGTACGGCGGGGGCGCTGTCGATCACCCTCGTGCTGCTCCTCCTGGTTCCCGAACTGCTCCGCCTGGCATCCGAGAAGACCGGCCTGGCCTGGCTCGACACGGTCGGCACCTGGACGCCGTCACCGATCGGCTGGCGGTTCGTGCAAGGCGACCTCGCGGACGGCTGGGCGCTGTGCGCCTGGGCGGCGACAGCGGTCGCGGCCGGCGTCTGGGTGCTGCGCGCGCGGGACGTCTGAGGCGATGCCGCGTCCGGCCGCGGACGCGCGCCAGGGTTACCGTCGGACGGTGATCCGCGTGCTGCTCGCCGACGACGAGGCGATGATCCGGGCCGGGGTGCGAGCCATCCTCGCGGCCGACGCCGGCCTCGAGGTGATCGCCGAGGCCGACGACGGGCGCCGAGCCGTGGAGCTGGCCCGCGTGCACCGGCCCGACGTCGCACTCCTCGACATCCGGATGCCGGTGCTGGACGGCCTGGCCGCTGCCCGCGAGTTGCGGCTGGTCGTTCCGCACGTCCGTGTCCTCATGCTCACCACGTTCGGCGAGGACGAGTACGTCAGCGCGGCACTCGACGCCGGCGTGGCAGGCTTCCTGCTCAAGTCGGGCGACCCCTACGAGCTGATCGCCGCGGTCCGCGCGGCGGCCGACGGCGGCGCGTGGCTCTCACCACGGATCGCCCGGCAGGTGATCGAACAGGCCAGGCGCATGCATGCGCCCCGTCGGGCAGCCGCGCGTGATCGTGTCAGCTCGCTCAGCCCGCGAGAACGTGACGTGCTCGCCCTCCTCGGCGAAGGACTGCCCAACGCGGAGATCGGCGCCCGCCTGCACCTCGTGGAGGGCACGGTGAAGGCCTACGTGAGCTCCGCCCTCGACAAGCTCGGCGTCCGCAACCGCGTGCAGGCGGCCATCCTCGCCCACGAGGCGGGACTCTCCGGCCAGGGCACGGCCGGCTCGGCGACCACCACCGAGTAGCCGTCCGCCGGCCCGGAGCCACCCTCTACGGGAAGGCGTCGCCCAGCCAGTTGGTGTCGACGGCGTACGACAGCAGGAGGTACGCCAGCGCGAGCAACGCCAGGCCGCCGAGCCCGTACCGCCATCCCTTCCAGTCCTCGCCGTATCGTCGCCGACCCCGACCTGCGACAGCCCGCCAGGCAACGATCAGTGACCCGATCACACCCGTCAGGCCCAGCCCGGTCAGCCACAGGACGGTCACGAACAGGCCCAGCGCGGCCTCGATGCGCATTCCGAGCAGGTCAGCCTGCTCGGATACCGAATCAATCGTGTGCAGTACCGAGGCGATCGCCTGGCCCGGGCCGACCCGGGTGGCAGCGAGCAGCAGAAGGACCCCGACCGCGGCGTTGAGCCCGATGTCGATGCCGACCGCCACGCGAGCGCCGACTGCTCCGACCCGACGCGGGTGGGCGTTCGGATTGCTTCGCTCGACGTGGTGGGGCCAGCGCAGGACGGCGCCGATGATCGTGGCGAACGCGAACACGACCCAGAAGATCTCGCCGGATTGCCGACCGAGGCCGAACCACACGACGAGCAGGGTGAGACCGCCGACCACGCCGAGGACGATGGCCAGACCGTGTGCGGTGTGGCGTCGGTACTCGGCGCGATCGGCCCAGCAGGACGGGCAGGTGCAGGACGCGGGGTGATCGGGCGGAGCGGTCACCGTCGATCGACCTCCTCGAATGCTGATACGCCCGTATGACCGCGCCCAGTCTGGCACGGCACAGCCCCGTCGCCACGCACCGTCGTCCGGGCCCGCTCGACGTCTCTGCAGGGCACGACCCCCCGCTCCGCTGAAGGCCTGGGCCCGTGCTCGGCTGTCGGCACGTATCAGCAGATGGACGATCTTGCCGAAATGAGGATCACCTTGCTTAGGTAAGGGAAACCTAAGCAACTTCGGAGTGTGATGAGCGCGAGTACGGAGCCCTGGCTGCACGCCCGGCAGGTGTCGATCAGCTACGGCAACGACGACGTCGTCCGTGACGCCGAGTTGGTGCTCACCCCCGGTCGGGTCACCGCCCTGGTGGGCCCGAACGGGTCCGGCAAGTCCACGCTGCTGCGAGGGGTAGCGCGTCTGCAGCGGATCCGGACCGGCACCGTCGCCCTGCGCGACGGCCGCGACGCGGCGGCGCTGTCCTCACGCGAGTTCGCCCGGGAAGTCGCCATGCTCGCCCAGAGCCGGCCCACCCCCGTGGGCATCACCGTGCGCGACGCCGTCGAGTTCGGCCGCCACCCGCACAGGTCGCGCTGGCGGGGCAGCGACCCCGACGGAGCCGCACGGATCGAGCACGCGTTGCGGCTGACCCGCTTGCTGGACCGTTCCGGGGACATGATCGACGAGTTGTCCGGCGGGCAGCTGCAGCGCGTCTGGATCGCCAGTGCGCTCGCCCAGCACACCGACGTGCTGCTGCTCGACGAGCCCACCAACCACCTCGACCTGCGCTACCAGGTCGAGGTCCTGGAGCTGATCCGCGAGCTCGCCGACGACCACGGCATAGCCGTCGGCGCGGTGCTGCACGACCTCAACCAGGCCGCGGCGCTCGCCGACCGGGTGGTGGTGCTCAGCGGCGGGCGCGTCGTGGCCGACGGCCCGCCGGCCCAGGCACTGGACGGCGATCTCCTGAGCGACGTCTTCGAGATCGACATCGTGGTCGAGCACTCGGACACCGGCGTGCTGCACGTGCACGTGCCGCGGCAGCTGCTGCGGCGTCCGGCGAGATCGGTCGAAGCGGCACGCCCCGCCTGACCCGACCCCGCCACCACCCAGAGAAAGGATCCCTCCCATGGGACGAACCCCTGTCCTTGCCGCGACCGCCTTCCTGGCCGCGGCCGCCCTTGCCGCGTGCGGCACCACCGATCCGGCGACCGACTCGACCGGGGGAGACACGCAGACCGCAGGCTCCGCGGCCGGGCCGGTCACCGTCACCGACGCGGCCGGCGAGGAGGTCACGCTCGAGGCGCCGGCGGAGGACGTCGTCGCCCTCGAATGGAACCAGGCCGAGATGGTCACCACCCTGGGCGTCGACCTCGTCGGCCTCTCCGACGTCGAGGGCTACACCAGCTGGGTCGGCACCAGCGAGCCGCTGCGCAACGAGCCCCGGGACGTCGGCACCCGCCGAGAGCCCAGCATCGAGGCGATCGCCGAGCTGGAACCGGACCTGATCATCGGTAGCCCCACCTCGATCCCGGAGGACGCGATCGAGCAGATCGAGCGGATCGCACCCGTCGTGCTGCTGCAGAGCGCCGACGGCGCGGATCCGCTGGGCACCATGCGCTCCTCCTTCGAGACGGTCGCGACCCTCCTGGGCAAGGAGGCCGAGGCCGAGCAGGAGCTCGCCGACTTCGACGCCACCCTCGCCGAGAACGCCGCCGCGATCGACGAGGCGGGCCTGACCGGAACGCCGGTGGTGCTGACCTCTCCCTATGCCGAGGGCTCCACCTTGAGCATCCGGATGCACGGCCCGCGCTCCAGCGTGCAGGCCGTCGCCCTCGAACTCGGTCTCGCCTCCGCCTGGGAGGATCCGGGCGACGACGGTTACGGCCTGTCCAACATCGACCTCGAGGGCCTGACCGAGCTCCCGGACGACACGCAGTTCCTGTACTGGGGCAACGACGGCGAGGACGACCCGGTGGAGACCTCCATGGCGGGCAATCCGCTCTGGGAGGAGCTGCCGTTCGTCCAGGCCGGACAGGTGCACGAGGTCGCCGTCGGCATCTGGGCGTACGGCGGGCCGGCGTCCATGGCGGCCTGGTCGGACGACCTGGTCCGCGCGCTCGGAGCCTGACATGAGCGACGGCGTCACCCAGCAGCTCACGCGACCGGTCGGCGAGCCCTCACCCGGGCGCACCACGGGCCCCCGTGCCGTCCCCACCCGTCCAGGACCCGCGCCCACGACGACGCGATCCCGGTGGGCGGCGGCCGGAGCGATCCTGGCCGTACTCGCGTGGCTGGCCGGCGCCGTCGTCGTCCATCTGACCCAGGGCACCGCCGATCTCGACCTGGCGGGCCTCTGGCAGGTGCTCACCGGCCAGGCGGCCGGGACCGACGGCGCCGTCCTCGCCCAGTCCCGGCTGCCCCGTCTGCTGGCGGCCCTGGTGGTGGGATCGGCGCTCGGCGCAGCCGGCGCCACCATGCAGGGCGTCGCCCGCAACCCGCTCGCGTCGCCGGACACCACCGCCGTCAACGCGGGCGCCTACCTCGCCCTGACGATCCTGGCCGTCACCGGCATCCCGCTCGGGCTGTTCGGCAGCGCCACCGTCGCGTTCGCCGGCGGTCTTGCCGCCGCGTCCCTCGTGATCGCGGTCTCCGCCGGTACCCAGGTCTCCGCGATCCGGCTGGTGCTGGCCGGCTCCGCACTGACCCTGGGGTTGTCCGCCGTCACCTCGGTGCTCCTGGTCCTGTTCCCGTGGCAGACGCAGGGCATGTTCGCCTGGGGCGCCGGATCCCTGGCGCAGAACGGCGCGGCGGCAGTCACGGCGCTCGCCCCGGTCGTGGTCGCCGGCATACTCGCCGTGGTGCTGCTGGGCCGCCGCCTGGACCTCCTGCAGCTCGGCGACGACGCGGCCCGTTCCCTCGGCATCGCCGTCGGCCGCACCCGCATCGCACTCGTCGCCCTGGCGGTGCTGCTGGCCACGTCGGCCGTCACCCTCGCCGGCCCGATCGGCTTCGTCGGCCTGTGCGCACCCGTCCTCATGCGCCTGCTCGCGCGGGCGATCCCGCCACTGCGCAGGCACCGGGTACTGATCCCGGTCAGCGCCGTCGCCGGGATCGCCCTCGTCCTGACGGCGGACGTCGCGGTGCGCGAGATGTTCGGTGCCGTGCAGGGCGTCACCCTCCCCACCGGAGTGGCCACCACGATCCTCGGCGCCGTCTTCATGGTGGCGCTGGCCCAGCGGATGCGCACCGGCCTGGCCGGGGAGGCGCTCGCGTCGTTGCGCAGCGGGACGACGATCGGCCGCCGTGCCCCGTGGCTCCTGGTGCTGGGGACGCTCGTGCTGCTGGTGGGCGCGGGCACGGCGGGCATCCTGCTCGGGGACTCCACCGTGCTGCTCGGGGACGTGGCCAACTGGCTGCGTGGTGCCGCCTCGGTCCGGATCGAGGTGATCCTCGAGACCCGTGTCCCGCGCATGGCCGCGGCGCTCACGGCCGGTGCGGCGCTTGCCCTGGCCGGTGCCCTGGTCCAGGCCGTCACCAGGAACCCGTTGGCCGATCCCGGCATCCTGGGCATCTCCGCCTCGGCCGGGCTGGGCGCCGTGGTCACGATCGTGGCCGGGGCGAGCGTCGGTTTCGCCACGACCCTCGGCGGCGCGCTGGCTGGGGCGTCCATGGCCACCATCGCCCTGTTCGTCCTGGGCGCGCGCGGCGGTGCCGACCAGGGCCGGCTGGTCCTCGTGGGCGTGGGGATCGGGGCCGCTGCCAGCGCCCTGACCACGCTCCTGCTCGTGCGGACCGATCCGTGGAACCAGAACGCCGCGGTCACCTGGCTGGGCGGTTCCACCTACGGAGCCACCTTCGGCTCACTCGTCCCGACTCTCGTGGTGCTGGCCGTGTGCGCCGTGACCCTGTCCGCCTGGCACCGGGAACTCGATCTCGTCCAGCTCGACGAGACCACACCACGATCCCTCGGGGTGAACGTGCCGGGACTGCGCCGTGGCGCGCTGTTCCTGGCCGTGCTGCTGACCGCGGCCGCCACGGCCGGCGTCGGAGTGATCGCGTTCGTCGGGCTGGTCGCGCCCCACGCCGCCCGCCTGGTCGTGGGCAAGCGCCACGCACTCCTGCTCCCGCTGGCCGCGCTGCTCGGCGCGCTCCTCGTCGTCACCGCCGACATCGTCGGACGAGTGGTCCTGGCACCGGACCAGCTCCCCGCCGGACTGGTGACCGCCGCGATCGGCACGCCCTACTTCATCTGGCTGCTCTGGCACATGCGCGCCCGGCGCTCATGAGCTCCCACGACGACCGACGGCGTCTCGGTCGACCGCGCGAATCCGCTTGCGACCGGCACCGGCGGATCCGCGAAGCAATCGCGTCTGGGCTCAGCCGTCGGCGGAGGTGAAGCGGTGGAGGCCGGGGGCGTTGGCCGGCGGGTGCCGTTCGGTGAAGCCCTGGTCGACAACGAGCGCGCGCAGGCGGTAGGGCAGCTCCGCCGTGCCTCGCCCACGATTCATGACCCCGATCATCAGCGTGAGGTCGCCACGGAGCCGGGACCTGACACCGACGCGGGCGTAGTCGCTGTCCGTGCGGAGGGTGAGCCGGTCGACCTGTGTCCACGTCCACTCGAAGGACTCCCGGTCCGACGCAACCCGCACCCCTCGGGAGGAGATCTCCACGCGGTAGGTGGCGATGTTGCGGCGCAGGGCGAAGAGGAAGGCCCCCGCGAACGGGATCCCGACCAGCAGGCCCACCAGCACGATCTCGCGACGGCCCAGCGCGATCCCGGTCTCCGCCTGCAGCGCGATGAGCGGCGTCACCAGGATGGCCGCACCGATCACGACGCCGAGAAGAACGAGCCACGTGAGTCCGGCCATGGACAGCCGTTTCGCGCGCACCTCGATCCGGTACCCGTCCCGGTCACCGGTCCAGACCGGCGTGCCAGGGGGTGGCGCGGGCCGGGCGGGACGGACGGTCGTCCGCTCTCGGGGGCGGGAGCGGCGCCACCAGAGTCCGGTCGGGATCGACAGGGCGAGCACGACGGTGGTCCCCGCCAGGACGCCCGCGACCGGCGTCGGACCGTCGGTCTCCGAGAAGTGCGGGAGCAGCACGACGCCGACGTTGAGTGGGAGGGCGAGCCCCAGGACCAGGACCGTGAAGAGCATGGGCGTCATCGGCCCGTCCGCGTTCGGGTTCCGCTGCGCGCGGCGCTCCCAGCGTTCGACGGTCTTCCGTGAGGGCCAGCGCAGCACCTTCGCGGCGAGTATCGCGACCAGCCACATGACCGGAACGCTGACGACGACGATCGCCGCCGCGATCTCCACCGACGGCCAGAAAGCTTCCGACATCACGTCCCTTCCTGACATCGCCCCACGTGGCGAGCCTATCGGCAGAGCGCCGTCGGCGGGTTCGCGTCCGCGACCACCGCGAGAACGACGGCGGGCAGGGCCGGCGCGTCGCGCGTGGACGGGTCGTCGATGTCGACGGCAACCACCGATCCGGACGGGCCGACCAGCTCGCGCAGCAGCGCCGCGGTTCGAGCCGTCCGAGCAGTGGTGGGAGCCCTGGGCGACATCGTTCACCGACGCGGTCGTGCACTGGCTGGTGTTCGAGTCGCTGTGGCGCGACGTCTCCGTCGCGACGATATGGATGACGCTCCGAACTCGACGACCTGATCGGCAGAGGAACCCCGCTGAGTCTGTCGCAGCCGCTGGACGAGTCGGCCGCGGCCCGATGGCTGCTGGCGGACGACGTCGTCCTGCTGGAGGCGGGGACCGTCATGTTCTCCGCGCGATCTGCCGAGGCCGCCGCCGCGTTCCGCGACCGCTACCGGGCCGACTGGTTCGAGGAATGACGGACCAGCGCGATCACATCCCGGCCAGTGCCTCCCCGAGCGGCGTGCGCACGTGCAGCACCCGCGCGCCGTCGCGCCGGGCGTCGACCAGGCGGGCGGCGCTCAGCAGCGACAGGTGGTGCGAGGCGGTCGAGACGGCGAGCCCGCAGGCGGTCGCGACCTCGCTGGTGGACAGCGGCGCTCCCACGGCGAGCAGCACGCTCGCCCGTCCCGCGCCGAGCAGGCCGGCGAGCGCGTCGGCGGCGGGCGGGCGGTCGTCGGCCCAGCGTTCGGAGACGCCGAGCGCCGGGTAGAAGAGGGTGGGCTGTGCGGGTGGTTCGGTGACGACGGCGCAACGGGGCGCCATCACGGACGGCACGAGCACGAGCCCGCTGCCCGCGCAGTCGAGGATCTCGCCGTGCAGGCGCAGGCGGACGCGCACCGCGTGCGGGGCCCAGCTGACGGCCTCGTGCAGGGTGCCGACCATCGCCGCGAGCCCGTCCGTCGTCGCTCGCCGCGTGCGGACGGCGACGTCGGCCCGCAGGATGCGCTCGAGCTGCGGCCAGTACGGGGCGAGCAGGGCGTCCCAGCACTTCTCCCAGGCGTCGGCGGCGGTGGACCGGGCGTGCTCCGGGTCGTCTGCCAGGGCGCGCAGCAGCCGTTGCTCGGTCCCGCTCGTGCGGTCCACGCGCTTGAGCAGGTCGACCCGGAGCGGAACCAGGTCGGCGTCGCGCAGGCGCGCCAGCTCATCCTCGGGCGTGAGGTCCCAGCCGGGGGTCGAGGTGAGGAAGTCGGGCATGTACCCGTCGGGGCCGACAAGGAGGCGCAGCAGGTCGAAGGCTCGCGCCGGGACCTGGCCGCGCGCCCGGCGCAGCCACCCCCACTGGAGCGGGTGGTAGTGCGGCTGCCCGAGCACCCGCACGGCGTGGGCGAGCTCATGGCCGGGTGAGACGCCGAATCGGATGGCGGAGATGTCGTCGGGTGCGAGGCGGAACTCGACCACGTTTCGATGCACGTCGAAACCGTAGTGCGCCGGTGCGGCCGCGACGAAGCTGGGGGCATGCCGGCCGCGAGGCCGGCCCGAGACCCTCCGGACCCTGCAAGGAGTAGACATGACCGTGGTACCCGCCGAGACGATCCGCATTCCCGGCTCGCGCACCCTGCGCTACGAGGGCCGTGACCACGGCTCGGGCGTCTCGTTCTTCCTCGTCACCAACGACCCGGGCCAGGGCCCCGGGCTGCACCGCCACCCGTACAGCGAGACGTGGTCCGTCCTGGAGGGCGAGGCCACGATCACGATCGGCGACCAGAAGGCCGTCGCCCGGGCCGGCGACACCGCCGTCGTCCAGCCGGACGTCTGGCACGGCTTCACCAACACCGGCACGGAAACGCTGCGCATGATGTGCATCCACGCCTCGCCCACGATGATCCAGGAGAACCGCTGATGTCCTTCCAGGCATACCTCGACAACGTCGAGACCAAGACGGGGTTGAACCCGCGACAGTTCATCGACCTCGCCCACGAGCAGGGCTTCGGTCCCGGCAGCAAGGCGACGCCCGTCGTCGCGTGGCTCAAGGAGGCCTACGGGCTCGGCCACGGCCACGCGATGGCCGTCACGCACGTCATCACCAAGGGCGACCGGATCGGCGGCAAGCACATCGGCTCCACGGGCGCCCACCGAGACGCGAGCGACCGGCTCTGGCTCGACGGGAAGGACACGCGGCCCCGAGGACGCTAGCGGCCTTGCTCAGGGCCGCCCGCGCGCTCGCGGCGTGGTTGCCCTCGAGTCAGGCCGTCATGCCGCCGTCGACCGGGATCACCGTCCCCGTCACGTACGACGCGCGGTCGCTGAGGAGCCAGGCCGCGGCCTCGGCGATCTCCTCCGGCCGGGCACCGCGCCCGAGCGGTGTCATCGCGTTGAAGCGGTCGACGATCCCGGGAGTGTTCTGCTCCCAGGCCTCGATCATCGCGGTGTGGGTGGTGCCGGGCGCGATGGCGTTGACCCGGATGCCCTCGGGGCCGTAGGTGGCGGCGGCCGACCGGGTGAGGCTGTTCAGGGCGCTCTTCATCGCGCCGTAGGCCGGCAGCACGCTGTTGCCGCGGAAGCTGCCGACGGTCGACGTGTTGACGATGGCGCCGGTCTTCGAGGTGGCCCGGATCGCGGCGACCTCCGCGGCGATCGCGAGCCACTGCCCGCGGAAGTTGACCGAGTAGACGTGATCGATCTCGTCCTCGGGCATCCCGTCGAGCGGGCCCGGCGTCTGGACCGCGGCCCCGTTGTTGAACGCGACGTCGAGCCGGCCGTGCAGTTCGAGTACATGGCCGACGGCGTCGCGCACGGCGTCGCCGTCGGCGAGGTCGCAGACGGTGTGGTCGGCGACTCCGCCGTTGTCCCGGATCCCGGCGACGGTCTCCTCGAGTTGCTTCTCGGTCCGGGCGGCCAGGACGACGGCGGCGCCCTCCCGCGCGAACAGGCGTGCGGCGGCGGCGCCGATCCCGCGCCCGGCCCCGGTGATGAAGGCGACCTTGCCGGCCAGCAGGCCGTCCGAGGTGGTCGCAGGGGAGCCGTCGCGGACGGACTCGTTGCCGATGAAGCTCATGGTGGTTGCCTCTCCACGTTAGGTTGTCAGTGTCAACCTAACGATCCAGGTGGACAGTGTCAACCAGGGTTGCCCGGCGTCGCTGGCTATAGTCGGTGGGTGCCACCCACCACGCGGGAACTGCTGATCGGCGCCGCCACGGACCTGCTCGACGCCGGCGGTCCCGAGGCGGTCACCCTCCGGGAGGTGGGCCGGCGCGCGGGCGTCTCGCACAACGCCCCGTACAAGCACTTCGCCAGCAAGGAGGCGCTGCTCGCCGACGTCGCCGCGCGTGAGCTGTCCGGGTTGGCTGACACCGTCACCGGGCTGCTGAAGGACGAGAGGCAGGGGGCGGAGGTGCTCCGCGAGGTGCTGGGCGCCTACGCCGCGTGGGCGCTGGCTCACCCGGCCCGGTTCCGGCTGGTCTTCGGCCGGTGGTCGACGCCGTTCGAAAGCCTGGCGGAGGCTGCGCACGACGCGCGTGTCGCGCTCACGGGGACCGTGCGGAAGGCCCAGGCCGACGGCGCGCTGCCGGAGGGCGACTCCGATCGTCTGACCGGCCTCCTCCAGGCGGTGGTGCACGGATCCGTCGAGCTCGCCTTGGACGGGCACCTCGCCGTCGGCGGCAAGTGGAACACCGACCCCGACGGCGTCATCGACGACCTGCTGGGTTACCTCCAAGCTTCGGTGCGCGGCTGAGGGTCCGCGCCGACGTTGGTCGCGGGCTCACCCTGGTCGCGGTCGCGGACCGGCGGCGTGCATCGACCGCCCGGGTGGTTGACGGCGTCAACTCGGTGTCTCTAGCCTCTGATTGACAACGTCAACCACGGGAGCACTCATGGCGACACCACCCGACTACTCCGGCCCGCGGCCAGAGCCCGCAGTGGCGGGCTACGCGTCCGTCGTCCGCGACGTTCGCGTCGACGTCCCCCGCGTGACGTTCCTGGCCTGGGTGAACGCCCCTGGTAGGGAACTCGGGGACATGATCGAGACCGCAGACGACCTCACCCGCGTCGTGGGCACGGTGAACCTCCGGGGCGACTTCGACCCGGCCGTCGATCGCACAGGACACCGCCGGCGGGTCGAGCAGGCGACCGGCCATTACCTGGCCGAAGAGGTCCTCGACGACACGCCCGACGAGTTCCGGTACATGATCTGGGGCTTCACCGACCCGCGCCTGCGCCTTGCTGCCCGCTACGCGGTCGCCCGATTCGCGTACGCCGACGACGACGGCGCGACGCGCATCCACTGGGCCTACTCGTTCATGCCGACGACGCCGCTGCTGCGGCCCGTTGTCGGGATGATCCTGTCCCGTGCGATGGGGGAGATGATGCGCCGCACGTTGACCGCCTGGAAGGATGCGGCGGAACGGGAAGCCCGTTGAAGGCGGGTCGTCGATCGTCTGACCGGTGTCCTCCGGGCAGTTGTCCGGGGCCTGTCGTGTCGTGTCAGCTCGTCGGGTCGGGGCGCCCGGTCGCGGCATTGAGTCGGTATGCGCCGCGGACGCCGTGAGGCCCGATCGAGGAGGAGCATGAGCGCGACCGCAGAACTGCCCGCCGCTGTCGTCACGGCGGTTGCCCGGCACGCGGGCGGTGTCGAGGGTATCGAGCGGCTGGGCGGCCTGTCGGGCCGGACGGTCGTGGCCGTGCACGGGCGGTGGCGCACCGTCGTGGTGAAGGGTCCGGTTACCCGGGTCGAGGTCGCCGCCGCCACCGAGCTGGTCGATCCGTTGGCCCGTCACGGCGTCCGGGTTCCGCGCACACTCGCCGTCGTCGACGCGACGGGGGATTCGGCAGGCGACGACTGGGTGGTCATGGAGCACCTGCCGCGGGCGCTCCCACGGGAACGCTGGGGAGCGGATGGTCGCGTGGTCGACATGCTGCGCGGACTCCATGCCATGCCGCGGGAACTGGTGGAGCATCTGTCCGATCGGTACCGGCCCCGGTGGGACCCGTCGCTCACCGCGGCGGCATGCGTGGCTCTGGATGCCGACCAGGCCACGGCCGGGCGCCTGGCGGACCTGGCGGAACGCGCTCAGGACCTGTTCTTCCCGGATCGGGTCGTCTCGGGTGACCCCAACCCGCTCAACTGGCGTCTTGACGACCATGACAGCCCGGTGCTCGTGGACTGGGAGCGAATCACCGTGGCCTCGCCGGCGATCGATCTCGCGATCGTCCTGCCCGGGCTCCCGGACCGGGAGGCCGCCGCATCGATGGTGGCCGCCTACGGGAACGATGCCCTGGGTGTCGACGACATTCTCCTCGCCAAGGCCTGGACCGTGGTCGAACTCGCGGCGACGGCCGCGGCGGGGTCGGCCGCGCGTGAAGTGATCGAGCAGATCCGCGCGTCGTTCCTCGACTGGCTGGACGTCGGACCACCGTGACCTGTCTCACTGCTGGTCTCGGCTGCCGGCTCTTGCCTCTGACATCAATGTCAGGTTTTACCGTGTCGGACATGGATATCACCAACTCGGTCGCCCTCGTCACCGGAGCCAACCGCGGCCTGGGCCGCGCCTTCGCGCAGCGCCTGCTCGAGCGGGGCGCAAGCAAGGTCTACGCCACCGCCCGCCGTCCCGAGACCGTGGACCTGCCCGGCGTGGAGGCGCTGGCCCTGGACGTCACCGACCCCGCGTCCGTGCGCGCCGCCGCCCAGGCGGCACCCGACGTCTCGCTGCTGGTCAACAACGCGGGCATCCAGACCGGCACCGGCCTGGTCACCGGCTCGCTCGAGGCCGTGCGCCACGAGCTGGAGACCAACATGTTCGGCAGCCTGGCCATGATCCGCGAGCTCGCGCCGGCGCTCGCCGCGAACGGCGGGGGCGCCGTCGTGAACGTCCTGTCGGCCATGTCGTGGTTCGGGGTCAACGGCGCCAACTCCTACCACATGACCAAGGCCGCCGCGTGGGCCATGACCAACGGTGTGCGCCTGGAACTCGCCGGACAGGGCACGCTCGTGACCGCGGTCCACCTGGGTCTGGCCGACACCGACATGTCCGCCGGGTGGGCGGTGGACAAGCTCGCGCCGTCGGACCTGGCCGACGCCGCGCTCGACGGCGTCGAGAAGGGCGCCGCCGAGGTCCTGGCCGACCAGTGGAGCCGGGACGTCAAGTCCCGACTGCCACTGGCCCCCGAGGAGTTCAACGCCGCGATGGACCGCGCCCTGGCGGCACTGACGGCAGGCTGAGCCTGCCTCGGGCCGGGCCGGCTCCGGTTGCGAGCCGCCCCGGCCCGGTTGCCCGGAGATCGGTCGTGCCTACCAGGCCAGGTCACCGTTCTCGTCCTGGAAGGTCCCCGTGGGTCCGTCCGCGTCGAGGGTCGCCAGGCGCACGACGATCCGGGCGCTCTCCTCGGGGGCGCGCCCGATGCCGAAGGCCGCGGTCATGTCGGTGGCGGTCGTTCCGGGCTCGACCGCGTTGAACTTGATGCCGGGGTGGGCCTTGGCGTACTGGATCGTGAGCATGGTGGCCGCCGCCTTGGACGCGGAGTAGAGGGCGAGCGGGAGGTGGTACTCGGGCCGGTCCGGATTGGTGACGGCCCAGAAGGATCCCGCGCTGCTCGAGACGGTCACCACCGTGGGGTTGGCCGACGTGCGCAGCAGGGGCAGCGCGGCCTCCGTGACACGCACGATCCCGACGGCGTTCGTGTCGAAGACCCGCAGCGCGGTCGGTCCGTCGAGGGCCTCGTTCCCGAGGATGCCGGCGTTGTTCACCAGCACGTCGAGGCGGCCCTCGGCCGCCTCGATCGTCGCGAGCGCGCCGGTCACCGACGCGTCGTCGGTCACATCGAGCCGCACGAACCGCGCGCCGAGCCCGGCGGCGGCCTTCTCGCCGCGCTCGGCGTCGCGCGCGCCGATGTAGACGGTGTGGCCGAGCTCGAGAAGCTGCCTGGCACTCTCGAAGCCGATGCCCTTGGTGGCCCCGGTGATCAGCGTGACGGTCATGCGTCTGCCCTTCGTCTCGAAATATGCGGCCCGGACGAGCCGTTGGGAACGCTATGCACCCACGCGCTTCGCACCCAGTGCCCCCTCCGGCCCGGGGTGTGGCAGGACCCCCTTCACGGGCGGCGAGACGCCGGGGGCCGGCCGCATGAGGAGGACGACGAATGCGCTGGGCACCTACCTGCGCGCACGACGCGAGCTGGTGACGCCGCGTCAGGTCGGCCTCCCCGACGCGGGCGTGCGGCGGGTTCCCGGCCTGCGGCGCGAGGAGGTCGCGATGCTCGCCGGCATCAGTGCCGACTACTACCTCCGGCTGGAACGCGGGCGCGATCGGAACCCTTCGGTCCAGGTGCTCGAGTCCATCGCCCGGGTCCTGCGGCTCGACGACGACCACTTCGCCCACCTGCTGACGCTCGTCGGGGAGGTACCCGGCCGGTACCGAGCCAGGTCCCGCGAGGAGACCCCGTCGGCCGGCGTGCTCAAGCTGCTGGGCTCACTCGCCCAGCCCGCCTTCATCGAGAACCGGTACTTCGACATCCTGGCCGCGAACCCGCCCGCGAGCGCCCTTGACCCCCGCCTCGTCAAGGGCGGCAACCAGCTGCGCGACCTGTTCCTCGACCCTTCCGTGCAGGCCCTGTACCCGGAGTGGAAGAGCGTCACGGAGTGCTTCGTCGCCAACCTGCGGCAGGTCGTGGGCAACGACGTCGACGACCCCCGCCTCGTCGCGCTCACCGACGAGCTCTCGCAGGCCAGCCCGTACTTCCGCGGGCTCTGGGCGCGGCACGAGGTACGGGGGCAACGCGGGACACCGATCCGGATCGACCACCCGCGGGTCGGGGAGCTGACGCTCAACCGCGAACGCCTGAGCATCGGCGGGGCCGAGGACCTGATGCTCGTCGTCCATCACCCCGACGCGGGATCCGGCGACGCGGCCAGGCTCGCCCTCCTGGCCTCCACCGAGGCGCCCGGGCTTCCTGCGTCCGCGGGACGAGCCGGCCGAGTCGCCGGCAGCCGGTGATCCGGTGTGCGTGGGCGCGGCTCCGGCACGCATGCGCGAGCTCGGCCCGACGACGGACGAACCACGCGCATGCCGTCGGGCTAGCGGCCTTGCCTTTCGAAGTACTCCCGCTGGGCGGGGAAGTAGTCGTCGAACCGTGGCAGTGGCGAGCCCGAGATCGACGCCACGAGCTGATCGAGGTAGAACTCCCAGCCGGGCCCGATCTCACCGATCGTGGCCGGGTCGACACGGTGCATGACGAAGCGCAGTTCAGTGCGTTCCCCGGTGCCGGTCAGATCGAGTGACAGGTCCCAGGAGCCGTTCTCGTCCATGGTCAGGACTCGCAGCCGCCGGGGTGCGTCGCATTCGGTGATCCTGACGTTCGCCCAGGGTGCGCTTTCCTCGAAGCCGAGCTGGAGTTTCACCGTCTCACCGATCGCGCCCGTGCCTTCCCACCGGCCGATCCAGCGCGCGGTGCGCTGAGGCTCGGTGACGGCGGCCCAGGCGTCCTGGATCGACCCTGGCAAGGTGCGGGTGAATGCGAGATCGTGTCCGTCGGCGGCGGGAACAAGCCGGCCGCTCGGGGTGGGGGTGGTCATGCTGTCTTCTCCTTGGGGTCGGATCCCGGTGCGGCCTGAGCGGCATGTCGTTCCCGTCGGGTCCTGGCGACCTCGGTCGCGAGCGCGTCGAGCCGCCCCGGCAGCGCGGGCCCGAGCAGGCGGTCGAGGTAGGCGGCTACCTCCCTCAGCGGTTCGGTGCGCAGCGCATAGACCCGGTGCCGGCCGACAGCGGTCGCCTCGATCACGCCGCAGTCCCGGAGGATCCTCAGGTGCTTGCTCACGGCGGGACGGCTGATCGCGAAGTGCTCGGCGATCGTGCCCGCCGACCGTGGCGCGGCATGGAGCAACTCCAGAATCTCCCGGCGCACCGGGTCGGCGATCGCTCTGGCTCCCTGCATCCACGAAGCGTAACCGATCGGTTACGCATTTTCGAGCGATCCTCGTGATCGGCCCGCGCCGACGCCCACGCCCGCGCCCACCGGCGCCGGTGCGCTGCCCGGGTTCTCCGGCCCCGCGGCGCGGAGCGTGCGCATCGTGGCCCAGGTCGCGGCAAGCGTGCCGCAGACCCCCAGCACACCCGCCGCGGTCGCGATCGCCGTCGGCTCCGCGTAGAGGCCAGGCTGCGCCGGGGTGGTCAGTTCCGCGAAAAGCCAGCTGACGAGGTCTCCGATCGCGACCGCCGCCCACAGCGGCACGAGCAGCCGTGGCCGCCATGCGAGCCCGGCGGCCACGGCGAGGAACACCGGAAGCGCCACGGGGAGCAGATAGCGCGGGTACATCCCGCCGCTCGCGGCCGTGTACAGCACCTGCGCGGTCACCGAGGTGGTGACGGCCGCCCAGGGCAGGAGGGCGACCAGCAGCCGGTCCGCGGGATGTGCGTCGTCGGCCACGGGGGCGCCGCCGGCGATTCGCGGAGCGACGGCGCCGGGCCGGTCCGGCGCGCCGGGACGTGCGCCCCGCGTCGTCCGGCGACCGGCCGTCCCGCGACCGGTCGCCCCGGGCCGTGCGGGACGCCACCCGGACCACCACGGCCCACCTCGTCGCACCCGGACCAGCAGGCCGATGATCAGCGGCGCCCAGACCAGCAGGATCGCCGTCACCGTCAGGGTCGTCGCGGAGTACGGCGTCGTCGGGGGGACGCGGCCGGCCCACCAGAAGAAGTCGGGCAGGCGGGCCCAGGTGACCGGGTCGAGCGCGACCTGCCACACGGGCCGCACCTCGCGGACCTGGTTGGCCAGCGCCCAGTCGAAGTGCGAGCCGGGGATGTTCCCGGTGAGCGCCACGTTGCGGGCGTAGAACCAGCCGGCGGCCGCCAGGGCCGTCGCCGGGCCGCCGATCGCGAGCCCGAGCACCGGGCCCCACCGGCCCCGGCCCTGCGCCGCCCGCACCGAGCCCGCCAGCACGGCGAAGGCGCCGATGACGACGGCGATGAGCGCGGCGGACAGCCGGGACAGCGCGGAGGCCGCCGCCAGCAGGCTCAGGAGCACGACGAGCCGCGTGTCCAGTCCGCGGCGGATCGCCGTCGCGCCCACGCCGAACATCGTGGTCACGCAGAGCGTGGCGACCAGGTCGTTGAAGGCGTTCCCTCCGGCGTGCGCGACGGCGGCGGCGAGGCCCGCCACGAGCGCCACGAGCTGCGGCAGCACGCTTCCCGGGCGGCAGATCCGGCTCGCGCTCCACCAGCACGCGAGCACGAACACGCCGGCCAGCAGCATGTTCACCGCGCGGGCGGCGTACACCGCGGCGGCGGGGTGGCCGGCGTCGACCAGCGGCCCGACGAGCCACGACACGAGCAGGTAGAACAGCGGCGGATGCTGGGCGGTCCACTGCACGGGAGGCAGCACGGCCCGGTCGGGCCGGAACTCGAGCCCCTCCTCGAAGACGGGGAGCTCGCCGTGCCACACCTGGTAGGCGTAGTCCATGTGCGGGGGCTCGTCGCCGGTGACGTAGGGCGGGTCCGTGAGCAGGACGGTCAGCGACAGCAGGATCGCGCAGAGGGCCGCCGCGCCGACCGCGGCGCGTCGCGGGCGGGCCACGAGGCGTGCGAGGGCGTGTCTCATGCGATCGTGACGAGGTCGGCCTCGGCGATGTTGCGGATGCGTTCCCGGCCGTGCCGCGTCAGCAGCAGCACAGTCATCAGGCCGGCGACGGACATCGCTCCCACCATGATGACCAGGTAGGCGCCGTGCAGCGACGAATCCAGCGGTGCGACCAGCCCGGTGAGCACCGAGACGGCGACCACCGCCATGGTGCCAGCGCGCGGCAACCGGAGCGGCGCGAGGAACGGCACCAGCCAGAGGAAGTACCACAGGTGCACCACGGGACTGAGCAGCAGCGAGGCGCCGACGAGCAGGGCCGCCCCACGCACCCCGTCCGCAGGGTCCCCGGTGCGCCGGCGCAGAGCGATCCACGCGGAGAGCGCGAGCAGGGCGGCCATCGCGAGCGCCCGGATCAGGTCCCGGAACGTGTCCGGCTCCAGGCCGGTCCCGAGAATCCCGGCCACCCAGTCGAGCCCGCGGCCGAGCAGGGTCGGCGGCGAGAGCAGCGTGTCGATGCTGGCCGGGACGCTCAGCGCCTCGATCCAGCCGACCCCGAGACCCCACAGTACGCCGGTCCCGACCAGCGTCCCGATCGAGACGGCGGCGACCAGCGCCAGGCGGCGCAGACGGTCGACGAGCAGCGCGCCGACGGGGAGCGACACCAGCACGACCAGCACGCAGATCAGTCCGCCGGGGAGCTTCACGGCGGCGGCCAGTCCGCCGAGCACGGCCCCGGCGAACCAGCTGTGCTCGACGGCGGCCACCAGCGCGGCGGCCATCAGGCCGACCATCAGCAGGTCGTTGTGCAGCCCGCCGACGCCGTTGGCCATCATCAGCGGCGAGACGAGGACGACGGCGGAGGCCAGGGCCGGGTTGACGCCCGTCCACCGGGCCATCCTCGGCACGGCCCAGGCCAGCAGCACGAGTCCGATCAGCGCCACCATCCGGTGCCCCACCACGAGCACCCACGGGTTGCCCGTCAGGCTCGCCCCGAGCTCCCCGAAGATCAGCGGCAGCGGGCCGTAGGGGGCGGGCGTCCCCAACCAGCGGGGGTCGACGGCCTCCTCGATCGGCCCCGCGAGCACGCCCGGCCCGAACTCGTACGGCGACAGCCCGATGTGCCCGAGCATCCCCTGCGCGGCGTACGACCAGCCGTCGCGCGAGAACAGCGGCGGGGCCACGAGCAGGGGCAGGGACCAGAGCACCGTGGCCCGCCGGACCAGCGCCAGGGCCACCGTCCACTGCGCCCCCTCGGCGCCGGCGACCGCCCGGCACAGCGCGAGCCACCCGGCGGCGAGCAGGCCCAGCCCGAGCAGCACGACGCACAGCCCCACCATCCGGCCCGCGGTGTGCGCGCGCAGGGCGGCCAGCGGGCCACCGTCCAGGATCGGCGCGGAGTCGGGCAGTGCGGAGACCACCAATCCTCCGAGCAGGACCAGCACGCTTCCGACGACGCCTCGGGTCAGCACGCCCGAAGGATGGGTCAGCACGCTCGAAACATAGGGCCGGGCCGGTACGCGATGCTGACGTCGGCGCCAACACCACACCAACGCTACGTGTCCGGACCGCGAACACATGCTGACAGGTGCCGGCACAGTGCCGACGACCCGGAGCCGGCCGCGCAGAAGCATCGCGCGCTTCGCGTGCCGGACCGCGCCCTGCGCGGCCAGGACTCGGAGGCCACCGACAAGGCCGACCCCGCGATGCTGCCGCGCTACGCGGTGCGGTCGCTCGTGCACGGCTGTACGAGCCTGGCGCTGGAGGGCGCGCTCGACGACGGCGTCACGGACCCTCCGGCCGGCGACCTGCTCGCCGCGATGCTCGGCTGCTCGACGTCCGCCCTCGGCGATCGTCTACTCCGGCATCCTGACGTCGGTGGCGTTCCGGCGGATGTCCTGGGCGTGGTGGACCAGTTCGTGCACGGTGTGCGAGGCGACCCACTCGAGGGTGCGCAGCGCCGGTTCCGGGTAGTTGTAGGACATCGTGCGTGACCAGTCCGCCTCGTCGAGCAGGCTGAAGGTCCGTGCCAGCCATGCGGCGGCGTCACGGGTCTGACGCGCGAGGTCCGCGACGTCGAGACCGTCGTACTCGCCCCACTCGACGCGCTCGTCCCGGCCCATGCGCGGCGGGTGCGGGGCATCGCGCAGACGGGCGTCGAGGACCCGCTCGCGCTGGACCACGAGCATGTCCCGGACGTGCGCGGCGTACTCGACGGCGCTCCAGCGTCGGGGCTCGGGCCGCGCGTCCGGTCGGTCCGCCGCCTCCAGCGCGCCGGCCACCGACTCGGCTCCGGCGAGGACGACATCGACGGCGTTCGCTCGGCCGGTCGACCCGTAGTCGTAGCCACACTCGGCGCATCGGTCCATACCGCTCACGCTACCGGTGCAGCTCGCGCGATCAGACGATGAACCCCGGCATCCGCGACCGCCGTCGGCCCGTCTTTCTGCCGGGTTCTTGACGGAAAAATGCGCCCGTCGTCGGATGGGCGGCGGGCCGTGACGCTCCCCGCGACGACGCGGTGCACGGGCGGACGGCTCCCGCCGCGTGGCGTGCGCGGCGACTTCGACAGCGAAGGGGCTGAATCGATGAGATGGCGACGAACAGCACTGCCGGGAGCCGCCCTGACGGCGGCCGCGCTCCTGGGAGCGGGCCTGCTGCCCGCCCAGGCCGCCGGCACCGCGGAGGTGCCGGCCACCACGGAGGTGCCGGCCACCACGCAGGCCTCCGGCACCACGGCGGCGGTCACCGCCGCCACCCAGGCGCGGCCGGCGTCCGCTGCCGCCGGCCCGGCCTCCGAGCCCGCGACCCCGGACCCCGAGCACACCAACCCCGTCACCGAGGGCGTCGTGGACACCTTCCCCGACCCGGCGATGATCCGCGGCAAGGACGGCGCCTGGTACGCGTACGGCACGCAGAACCCGATCTTCCACAGCCGCGGCGAGGCCGGGGAGCACATCCTGCCCATCCTGCGGACCACGGACCTCGTCACGTACGAGTACGTCGGGGACGTGATCGAACCCGACGCCGTCCCCGCGACGTGGCGGGACAACTCCCGCGCCTGGGCGCCCGACATCCGGTACGTCGACGGCGAGTACCACCTCACCTACGGCCTGTCGACCGGCGGCGTGGCGCTCGCGACGGCGCCCACGCCGACCGGCCCGTGGACGCACCACGACGAACTGCTCGTCCCGCCCGCGCCCGTGGACGGCTGCCCCACGGGGAACATCGACCAGGCGATGTTCACCGACACCGACGGCACCCGCTACCTCTACTGGGGCAGCTACGACGTCATCTGCGTGTCCGCACTGACCGCGGACGGCACCGCGCTGACCGGTCCCGTCACCCAGGTGGCGCAGGGCCGGCGCATGGAGGGCGCGTTCGTCGTGCACCGCGACGGCTACTACTACCTGATGTACTCCGACGCCGGCTGCTGCGACGGCGCGTTCAGCGGTTACTCGGTCAAGGCGGGCCGCGGCACGAGCCCGCTCGGCCCGTTCGTCGACGACGCCGGCGTGGACCTGATGAGCCGCTCGAGCAAGGGCGGATTCGTGGTCACTCCGAACGGGAACGGGTTCACGGGAGTGGGGCACCACGCCGTGCAGACCGACCTGTCCGGACAGGACTGGCTCGTGTACCACGGCATCTCTACCGCCGACCCGGACTTCCCGCCCATCCGGACCCGCGCCGGCGAGCTGCGGCTCTCGGAGCGGCCCATGATGATCGACCGCCTCGACTGGATCGACGGCTGGCCGGTCGTGAACGCGGGCGCCGGGCCGAGCCTCTCCGCCGACGCGGCGCCGGTCACGACAGGGCCCGTCGACGACGACCTGAGCTCCGGCACGGCCGCGTGGCGGCGCCACGGCCCCGTCACGACGGGCGAGGAGGACGACCCCGGAACCTTCGCCCGGCTGCGCGACGGCGCCACGCTCGTCTCCCGCGCGCGGCTCTCCGGCGACCAGCGGGTCCGGGCCGACGTACGGATCCCCGCCGACGGCGGAGCCGTGGGACTGCGCGCCGGAGTGCGCGGCCCGAACGGCGCCACGGCGTGGGTCGACGACGACGCCCGCGTCCTGCGTGTCGAGGTACGGCACGGCCGGCGCACCGAGCGCTCCGCCACGCCGCTGCCGTCGTCGTTCGACGCGAGCACCTGGAAGGTCCTCACGATCGACTGGGTGGGCACGCGGGTGACCGCGACGCTCTCCGGCGACGACCTCATCGCGCCGCTGGCCGTGGCCGGCGTGACCGCGCCGCGCTCCGCGAGGCCGGACGGCGCGGTCGGCGTCGTGGCCCGGGGAGCCGCGGACGCCGACAACATCGGCGCGGCGCCCGCGGCCCGGCCCGTCATCGAGCGGGTGCCCGACCCGGAGCCGGGGGAGCTGCTGCCGGCACACTCGGACGAGTTCGACGGCGAGGGCATGCCGGGCACCGAGGCCGCCGACGCCGGGGACTCCGGCTGGTCCTGGGTCCGCCGGCCCGACGCCGGGCCGAGCCAGGAGGGCGGCGAACTCGTGTGGCCCACCCAGGCCGCGGAGCTGCACACGGGCAACAACACCGCCTCCGTGCTGCTGCGCGACGCGCCCCGCCAGGACTTCCTCGTGGAGACGAAGCTGACGTTCGACGGCACGCGCGCCGCCCAGCAGGCCGGCCTGGTGCTGTACGAGCACGACGACCGGTACCTCAAGCTCACCCACTCCGTCCTGCCGCTCAACCGCAAGGCGGGCCAGTTCCTGCACCAGACCGAGTTCGGCAAGGAGGCGGAGCGCCCCACCACCACGCCACCGGTCGCCGTCGCGAACGGCCCGATGTTCGGGGCGGCCCCGGCGACCACGACGTGGTTGCGTCTGTACTCCCGGCTCGACGAGGCGAACGAGGAGCACGACGTGCGCATGGCCTCCAGCACCGACGGCGAGCACTGGCAGTGGGGCGGCACGTGGTCCCTCCCGGCACGCGGCGACCTGCGCATCGGCCTGGTCTCCATGAACGCCACCGGAGCGACCGCCCGCTTCGACCACCTGCGCACCTACGCCATGGGCGGCGAACCCGCGGCGTATCCCCGCAGCCGGCCCGCCGTCATGCCGTACGGCTCGGCCGACGGCCGCGACGAGCTCGCGCTCGGACCGCACCACTCGCGGATCCTGGACCTCGAGCTGCGACCGCAGGACGAGGAACTCGGCCGCGTGTGGCTGCGCGACACCTACGTCAACCGGTTCGAGGTCGACGGGGAGTCCCTGTACGTGGCGACGGGAACCACTCGCGCCGCCGGACTCGACAAGGCCGCCCCCTGGAACGACGGCATCTACGTGTGGACGGCACCATCGCTCGACGGACCCTGGACCCTCGCGGACACCACCGGGATCCGCCCCGGGCAGCCGCGCGGCAAGGTCTGGTCGCCGGAGTTCGCGGGGGAGAACCGGCCCGGCCGCACGGTGGTCGCGCCCTGGCAGGAGTACTGGCACGACGACGGCCGGTTCGGCAAGCGCGGGAACGTGTGGGCCCCGGAGATCCACCACTTCCGAGGAAAGTGGTACGTCGTCGCCACCATGGGGGACCACTCGCGGAAGGTCGGCTCGTTCATGCTGGTGAGCGACGGCGGCGTCGAGGGCCCGTACCGCCTGGTCGAGGGCAACCACGACAAGCCCTTCGGCGACCCGTTCACCGGCGGGCCCGGGTTCATCGAGCCGGGCGCCTACCACCACATCGACGGCAGCCTCTACACAGAGGGTGACGACGCCTGGCTGGTACTGCACAACGACCTGTACGCGAAGTTCCGCGACGACATGGAGGACATCGTCCCGGTCACGGACCTGCCGGCCTTCCAGCAGCGAAAATACGAGCCCGAGCCCTACCTCGAGGGCGCCTACGTCATGAAGGCGGGGGAGAAGTACTACCTGATGCACGCGGCATGGGCGAACCGGACCGGCTCCGCGACGGATCCCGACGGCCCGAGCTGGTCCTACCTGGCCGGCACCGGCCCGAAGGACCAGTACGACGCCGTCGTCGCGGTCGCCGACCACTTCGAGGGGCCGTACTCCGCCCGCTGGACGCTCGGCGTCGGGGCGGGCCACAACAATCTCTTCACGGACGAGGACGGCGGCCTGTGGGCGACGTTCTTCCGCAACCCGGCGAACGGCTACTGGTCGGCGCCCGAGCGCGCCGGCGACGCCGCCGTGCCCGGCATCGTCCGCCTCGAACGGGCGGGGCCGACCGGGACCATGCTCTACGTCGAGCGGCCGGAGACCGAGCCGGGCGCAGGGCCGGGCACCGAGCCGGACGCGGCGGCGAGCGGCGGCTCCTGACCCCGCCGTGCACGCGCTTTCCGTCGCGGCTCCGGCAGAACGAGAGAATCTTTCTGCCGGGCCGTTGACGGAAAAATTCGGCGTCCCTAGCGTCGTCGTCATGTCGACGACGACCGGTGTCCACGCGATGGTGCGGCGCACGCACGAAGGGCGGGTCCTGTCCGCCCTTCGTGCGTTCGGCGCGCTCAGCCGCGCCGAGCTCGCCGAGCGGGTCGGACTCTCCCGGACCACCCTCTCGGAGATCACCGCGACCCTGGTCAAGCGGGGCGCCGTCGTCGTCGTCGACACGGACGCGGCGCTGCGCCGCGGCAGCGGCCGCCCGGCCGAGCGGCTCGCGCTCGACCCCGCGGCCGGCCAGTTCCTCGGCGTCGACTTCGGGCACCGCCGCGTCCAGGTCGCCGTCGCCGACGCCTCGCACGAGATCATCGCCTCCGGCGTCGAGCGGTACGACGACGGCACCGGCTGGACCGACCGCATCGCCGCCGCCCTCGGCCTCGTCGACCGCCTCGCGCGCGAGCACGGCCTGCACTTCGGCGCGCTCCAGGCCGTCGGCATCGGCGTGCCCGGCCCCTACACCCGGGCCGGCGCGGGCGGCGCCCACATCACCTGGAAGCAGCACACCGCGCCCGACGGCGTCGACGCCGCGTTCGCCGAGCGATTCGGCTCGCCCGTCATGGTCGACAACAACACCCGGCTCGCGGCGCTCGCGGAGGCCGTCTCCCGCCCGGAGCCGCTGAGCGACCTCGTCTACGTGCGGCTGTCCGACGGCGTCGGGGGCGGCCTCGTGGTGGCCGGACGCCTGGTCACGGGGGCCCGTGGGTTCGCCGGCGAGCTCGGGCACGTGACCGCGGACCCTGCCGGGGCCGAGTGCCGCTGCGGCAAGCGCGGCTGCCTGGAGACCGTGGCCTCCGTCCCCGCGATCCTCACGGCCTGCCGCGCCCGGGGCGCCGGCACCGACTCGCTCGACGACCTCGCCGCCGCCGTCGCGAAGCACGATCCCGTCGTCGACGCCGTGCTGCGCGACGCCGGATCGGCGCTCGGCCGGGTGCTCGGCGCCGCGGCGATGGCGCTCGACCCCGACGAGGTCGTCGTCGGCGGCGAGATCGTGCATGTGGCGCCCGTCGTCGTCGAGCAGGCCGCCGCCACCCTCCGCTACGAGATGTACGCCATCCCCGCGGCCGAGCCGATCCGCGTCCGCGCCGGCCGGCTGCGGGACAGCGACGGCGCCCTCGGGGCGCTGACCGCGACCTTCCACGAGTCACCCCTCCTCGCCGGGTACCCCGAGACCACGGCCGAGGAAGAACCGCAAAGGAGCGCACCGTGACCGCCTCGACACCCCGCCTCGCGAGAAACGGGCCGCCGCCGGGCGCCCCGGCGGCGGCCGCCGCGGGGCCCCGATCCGGACGGGACACCGGAGCCGCCGGACAGCCCGGACCAGGCCGCCCGACCCGCCGCAGGCCTCCCGCGCGCACGCTGCTGCTCGTGCTCAACGCCTGCTCGATCGTCGCCGGCGTGGCGATCTGGTGGATCCTGTCCCTGAACGGCTTCCAGTTCCCGACCCCGCCGGAGGTCGTCGAGAAGGCGGTCCAGCTCGGGCGGGACGGGCTCCTGCGGCAGGACGTCCTCGCCAGCCTCGGACGCGTCCTGACGGGATTCCTGCTCGGCTCCGCCGCGGCGATCCCGGTCGGGTTCCTCATGGGCTGGTACACCGTGGCGCGCGGCCTGTTCGAGCCGTGGATCCAGTTCTTCCGCACCATCCCGCCGCTGGCGCTGCTGCCACTCGTGCTGGTGCTCATGGGCATCGGCGAGCTGCCCAAGGTGTTCGTCATCTTCCTCGCCGCGTTCCTGGCCTGCGTCATCTCGACCTACCAGGGCGTCGTCAGCGTGGACCGGACGCTCATCAACGCCGCCCGCGTGCTCGGCGCCAAGGACGGCACGATCTTCGTCCGCGTCGTCGTCCCCGCCTCGACGCCGTTCATCCTCGTCGGCATGCGCGTCGGGCTCGGCTCGGCGTGGGCGACGCTCGTCGCCGCCGAGCTGCTGGCCGCACAGGTCGGTCTCGGCTACCGCATGCAGCAGGCACAGCTCTACTACGACCTCGCGACGATCTTCGTCGGCATCATCCTCATCGGCGTCCTCGGCCTGGTGATGGACCGGCTGCTGCTCCTCGCGGAGTCCAGGCTCACCGGATGGCAGGAGCGACGATGACCACCACGACACCCACCCCGGCACCCGCCGCGACGGCGAAGATCTCCGTCCAGGAGGTCAGCAAGACGTTCCCGCTCCGCGGCGAGGACTTCGTCGCCCTCGACCGGGTCTCGCTCGACATCGCGGACAACGAGTTCGTGACCGTCGTCGGTCCTTCCGGCTGCGGCAAGTCCACCCTCATGAACGTCCTCGCCGGCCTGGAGGAACCGACGTCCGGCCGGGCGCTCGTGGACGGCAAGGACGTCGCCGGACCAGGCCCCGACCGGGGCGTCATCTTCCAGCAGTACGCGCTGTTCCCGTGGCTCACCGTGCGCAAGAACGTCGAGTTCGGGCTCAAGGTCGCGGGCCTGCCCGCCGCCGAGCGGCGCGAGCGCGCCGAGCACTTCATCCGGCTCGTCGGCCTGGACCAGTTCGCCGACGCGCTGCCCAAGATGCTCTCGGGCGGTATGAAGCAGCGCTGCGCGATCGCCCGCGCGTACGCCGTCGACCCGTCGATCCTGCTCATGGACGAGCCGTTCGGCGCCCTCGACGCCCTCACCCGGGTCACTCTCCAGGAACAGCTCCTGGAGACCTGGAGCCGCGAGAAGCGCACCGTCATGTTCATCACCCACGACGTCGACGAGGCCGTGTTCCTCGCCAACCGGGTCGTGGTCATGGCCGCCCGTCCGGGCCGCATCTACGACGTCGTCGACGTCGGCCTGCCGTACCCGCGCACGGAGGAGGTGCGGCTCAGCCCCGAGTTCGCCCGCCTGCGCAACCGCGTGTGGCACTCCGTCTACCACCAGACCCCAGCCCTGAACGCTCAGGAAGGATGATCATGCGTCTCACCGGTTCCCTCGGCGCCGCCGTCGTCGCCGTCTCCCTCGCGGCGGCCACCGCCGCCTGCTCCACCGACAGCGGCGCCGCGTCCGGCGACGACGGGCCCGTCGCCGTCGACTTCGGCTACATCCCCGACTTCAACGGCACGAGCCTGCTCGCGATCGCCGAGGACCAGGGCCTGTGGGAGAAACACGGCGTCGAGGTCACGACGTCGTCGTTCACCAACGGCCCGTTGCAGATCCAGGCCCTCGGCACCGGCGACCTCGACTTCGGGTACATCGGCCCCGGCGCGTTCTGGCTGCCGGCCTCCGGCCAGGCCAAGATCGTCGCGATGAACACGCTCGGCCAGGCCGACCGCGTCGTCGGCCAGCCCGGCAACGAGGCCATGGAGGACCTGCGGGGCAAGACCGTCGCCGTGCCCGAGGGCACCTCGGGCGACATGATCCTCACTCTCGCGCTGAGGGACGCGGGCATGACGCGGGACGACATCGAGGTCGTGCCGATGGAGCCCGCGGCGATCGTCGCCGCTCTGTCCTCCGGGCAGGTCGACGGCGCGGGCCTGTGGTATCCGGCGCTCGCGACGGTCAAGGAGCAGGTGCCGGACCTCGTGGAGATCGCGGAGAACAGCGACTTCGAGGACGAGATCGCGTTCCCGACGGCGTTCGTCGCCGGCAACGACGTCGTCGCGAACGAGCAGGAGAAGGTCGACCGGGTGATCGCCGCGCTGCGCGAGGCGATCACGTACCGCGCCGCGAACATGGACGAGACGATCGAGCTCACCGCCGAGTTCAACGACCTCGACCCGGCCGACGTCGCGGCGGACGCCGCGAACGTCCAGGTGCTCACGCTGGAGGAGCTCGACGCACTCACCGAGGACGGCAGCGTGGACACGTGGCTGACCGGGATGGTCGACTACTTCGTCGACGCCGGCCAGCTGTCCGACCCGGTCGAGCCGGGCGAGTTCTACACGGCGGACCAGTTCCTCTCCGCGGGGCAGGGGGCGCGGTGACCGGGGCCGCGGGCGACGGGCCGGACCGGCCGAGGAACATCCTCTTCCTGATGACCGACCAGCATCGCGTGGACACGCTCGGGGCCTACGGGAACCCGCACGCGGCCACGCCCGTCCTGGACGGCCTGGCACGCACGGGCACGCGGTTCGACCGGTGGTACACGCCGACGGCGATCTGCACGCCCGCGCGGGCGAGCCTGCTGACGGGCCAGGCGCCGTTCCGTCACCGCGTGCTCGCCAACCACGAGCGCAACGTCGGGTACCTGGAGGACGTCGCCGAGGGGACGTTCACGTTCGTCGAGGCACTACGGGGCGCCGGATACAACACCGGCCTCGTGGGCAAGTGGCACGCGGGCACCGAGAAGGCCGCGGCCGACTTCGGGTTCGACGGGCCGGACCTGCCCGGCTGGCACAACCCGGTGGAGAACAAGGACTACCTGACGTACCTGTCCGAGAACGACCTGCCGCCGTACGAGATCAGCGACCGCATCCGCGGCACGCTCCCGAACGGCGGGCCGGGCAACCTGCTCGCCGCCAGGCTCCACCAGCCGGTGGAGGCGACGTTCGAGCACTACCTCGCGACACGCACCATCGAACTCCTCGAGCGGTACGCGGACGAGTACCGCTCGGGGGAGCGGCCGTTCTTCCTCGAGCTCAGCTTCTTCGGCCCGCACCTGCCCTACATCCTCCCCGACGAGTACTTCGACCTGATCGACCCCGCCGACGTCCAGCTGCCGCGCTCCATCGCCGAGACCTTCGCCGGCAAACCGCCCGTGCAGCGCAACTACAGCGCCCACTGGACGTTCGACACCATGCCCCTCGACGTGACGCGCAAGCTCATCGCCGTCTACTGGGGCTACGTCGCGCTCATCGACCGGCAGATCGGGCGGGTCATGCGGGCGCTGGAGCGGCTCGGGCTGACGGACGACACGGCCGTGTTCTTCACCTGCGACCACGGCGAGTTCACCGGCGCCCATCGGCTGCACGACAAGGGCCCGGCGATGTACGAGGACATCTACCGCACGCCCGGGATCCTGCGGGTTCCGGGCGGCCTGGAGGGGCAGGTGCGCACCGAGTTCGTCAGTCTGCTCGACTGCACCGCCACGATCCTCGAGCTGGCCGGCCTCGACCCGGCGCCCGCCGTCGACTCCCGCAGCCTGCTCCCGCTGGCCCGCGGGCAGGACGTGGCGTGGGCGGACGACATCGTCTGCGAGTTCCACGGACACCACTTCCCGTACCCCCAGCGGATGCTGCGCGACGAGCGGTACAAGCTCGTGGTCAACCCCGACTCCACCAACGAGCTGTACGACCTGCACACCGACCCGGACGAGCTGCTGAACGTCTACGAGCACCCCGAGACCGGGGAGGTCCGGCGCCGGATGCTGCGCCGCCTGTACCAGGTGCTGCGCGAGCGGGGCGACAACTTCTACCACTGGATGACGACGATGTACGAGGTGGGGGAGGTCGACTTCGACCCAACCCAGTCCGGGCTGGACGAGACCACCTACCGGACGGGAGCGACGCCGTGAGCGGCGCCTCCGACGGTTCCGGCGCCGCGTCCGCCCGCCGCCCGAACATCGTCCTGATCCTCACCGACGACCACGCCGCCCACGCGATCGGCGCCTACGGGTCGGTCGTCAACACCACCCCGCGGATCGACGAGATCGCCGCGCGCGGCGTCCGCTTCGACCGGTGCTACGTCACCAACTCGCTGTGCACGCCGAGCCGGGCCTCGATCCTGACCGGTACGTACAGTCACGTGAACGGCGTGACGACGCTGTCCACCCCCATGGACGCGAGCCTGCCGACGTTCGTGTCCCGGCTGCGGGAGTCCGGGTACCGGACGGCGGTCGTCGGCAAGTGGCACCTCGGCCACGGCGAGGGCCACGACCCGCAGGGGTTCGACTACTGGGACGTGCTCATCGACCAGGGCGAGTACCACGACCCCACGTTCCGCTCGCCATCGGGCACCCGCACCGAGAGCGGCTACGCGACCGACGTCATCACCGACCTCGCCCTGCGCTGGGCCGGCTCCCTGGACGGCGACGCGCCCTGGTGCCTGCTGATCAACCACAAGGCGCCCCACCGCCCCTGGGAGCCGGACGCGAAGCACGCGGACCTGTACACCGACCCCGTCCCCGTACCGGGCACGTTCACCGACGACCTGGCCGGCCGGTCGTCGTCGGCCCGGCGCGCCGCGATGCGGATCGCCGACGACCTGACCGCCGAGGACCTCAAGACCGACCCGCCCGAGGGGCTGGCCGCCGACGAGCTCGCGTTGTGGAAGTACCAGCGGTACATGGAGGACTACCTGCGCTGCGTGGCGTCGGTGGACGACAACGTCGGCCGCGTGACCGACTGGCTCGCCGCGCGCGGCCGGCTGGACGACACTCTTCTCATGTACTCCTCGGACCAGGGATTCTTCCTGGGCGACCACGGCTGGTTCGACAAGCGACTGATGTACGAGGAGTCGATCCGGATGCCGCTGGTGCTCAGCTACCCGGCCCGCGTACCGGGCGGGCGCACGCACGACGGCATCGTGACCAACGTGGACTTCGCCCGCACCATCCTCGACGCCGCCGGCGTGGACGCCCACCCGGACATGCAGGGCCGCAGCTTCTGGGGCGACCTCGTGGCCACCCCGGCCGGGCCCCGGCCGCCGGCACCCGGCCTGTACTACCGGTACTGGGAACACGACGACGCCAACCACCGGGCGCCCGCCCACTACGGGTACCGCGACGACCGGTACAAGCTGATCTACTACTACAACGACGGACTCGGGCTCCCCGGCACGGGCCACCGCACCTACCCGGGGGAGTGGGAGCTGTACGACCTCCGGACCGACCCCGACGAAGTGCGCAACGTCGCCCACGACCCCGCCTACGCCGACGTGCGCGCCCGCCTGGAGGTCGCGCTGTGGGAGGCGCAGGCCGCCGTCGGCGACCGGCCGCACCCCGGCCAGCCGCTGCCCGCGGGCCTCGGCGCCGGACCGACCGCACCACCCGGGGAACCGGAACCATGAGCGCGGAGCCCCGTGTCCCCCGGCCGCGGGATCCCGCCGACGACCTGGTGCGGATCGAGGGCGGGACGTTCCGCAGGGGATCGGAGGCGTTCTACCCGGAGGAGGGGCCGGTGACGCCGGTGACCGTCGGGCCGTTCGAGATCGGCCGGTACGCGGTGACCAACCGGCAGTTCGCCGCGTTCGTGGCCGCGACGGGGTATGTGACGACGGCGGAGCGGGACCTGGACCCGGCCGACTTCCCGGGTGCGGACCCGGCGGCGCTCGTGCCCGGCTCGCTGGTGTTCACCCCGACCGCGGGTCCGGTGGACCTGGGCGACTGGCGGCAGTGGTGGCGGTGGGGCCCGGGGGCGAGCTGGCGCCACCCGCGCGGTCCCGGGTCCTCGATCGAGGGCCTGGACGAGCATCCCGTGGTCCAGGTGTCGCTCCTGGACGCCACCGCGTACGCGCAGTGGGCGGGCCTGCGGCTGCCCACCGAGGCCGAGTGGGAGTTCGCCGCGCGCGGCGGCCTGGACGGGGCGACGTTCGCCTGGGGCGAGGAACCCAACGACGGCACCCGCGCCAACACGTGGCAGGGGCGCTTCCCCTACCTCAACACCGGTGCGGGCTCGGGCGGGTGGGCCGGCACGGCGCCCGTGGGCTCGTTCCCGCCGGGCGGCTTCGGCCTGCACGAGATGACCGGCAACGTCTGGGAGTGGACGTCGAGCACGTGGACGGACCGGCACGAGGAGCCGGGCACGTCACCGGCGCGGGAGGCGGCGGGGGCGATGGAGCACGCCTGCACCTGCGGCTGCAGCCCGGACCCCGGCGCGCGGCCCTCCGGCGCGGACGGCGCCGCGCGGCCCTCCGGCGAGGACGACGGCGTACGCCCCGGCGGCGCCGGGCCGGCCGAGTCGCGCCGGGTGCTCAAGGGGGGCTCCCACCTGTGCGCCCCCGAGTACTGCCTGCGCTACCGCCCCGCCGCCCGCTCCCCCCAGACGCCCGACACCGCCACCACCCACATCGGTTTCCGCTGTGCCCGGTGACGGTGCCCGGTGACGGCGCGGGCGGCCGCGCTCCGGCGCCCGGCGGACGCGGTCGAGCGTCCGTCAGGCACCACGCCTACGTGGGCGAGATGTCCCGGAGGTGTGAGTGGGTGGGAATAGTGCGAGTGTCAAGAGAGAGCGCGACGCGCCCAGCGTCGCCGCGATCGAGGAGGTGAGGTATGCCGTCCTGGCTCATCCTGATCATCATCGGCGTGGTTCTCGTCGTCCTGGGGATCGCCACCGAGATCGGCCAGTTCCTGATCTGGATCGGTGTGATCGTTCTCGTGATCAGCCTGATCCTCGGCCTGGTCCGCCGTAACCGGACCTAGCCCGTCGCACCACGAGGCCGTCCGGGACTTCCGGTCGGCGGGAGGGCTGGGGTCATACCTCGACGCGATACGTCAGGTCGAGTTCGTCGGCCGGTGTGCCGCGGATGCCCCAGTTCTCGCGAGGGCTCTCCAGGATGACGATCTCCAGGTCGTCCGACGGCAGGCCCAGCGCGGGGGCGACGTCGTCGTACATGGCGCGGATCAGGGCGCGCTTCGCCTCGCGGCTGCGCCCGGTGAAGCAGACGATCTCCAGGACCAGGTAGGCCTCCGAGCGCGGGGCGACCAGGTCGCCGTCGTCCAGCAGGAGGAACCGGTGGAACCGCTTGTCCTCCGGGATGCCCCACGCGCCGACCAGGGCGCGCTGCACCGCGTCGGAGAGCTCGGCTCGCCGCTCTCCCCAGACGGACCGGTTGCCGTACACCTTGACGTTGACCATGCCCGGACTCTAGCGACCCCTTCGGGTCCGACCGGCAGGGTCCGGACCGGGACGGCGAGTGCCGCGACCGCGGCGCGCACGGCCGACGGGGCGCGCTACGACTCACCCCGCACGATGGACCGCAGGACCGCCACGGGCAGCTTCGGCTTGCGACCGGCGTCCACGAGCCCGTTGGCCTCCTGCAGGGTGTCGGTGAGCTGCGTGTAGCAGATGCCGGCCAGGCCCCGGGCGGCGTACAGGGCGCCGAACAGGTCCCGGATCCGCCGCTCGAAGTCCTCGGCGGAATCGGCGACCGCGTAGCCCCAGGTATCGATGGCGGAGTCCGGCGCCCAGGTCACGCCGCCGAACTCGGTGACCATGACCGGCTTGTCCGCCACCTCGGCCGGCAGCAGCGCGACCCTCCGTCCGGCGGGCCCGATCGACGCAGGCAGCGCCGCGAGTGCCTCCGGGGTGGCGTAGCGCGGCTCGAGCTCCGCCCGGGTGGTCGTGTAGTCGTGCACGGTCAGCAGGTCGGAGCGGGTGTGCTCCCAGCCGTCGTTGGAGATCACCGGTCGCGTCGGGTCGATGGCCTTGGTCAGGTGGTACATCGCCCGGGTGAGGTGCTGCTGCGCCGGGTCGTGGGCCACCTGCTGGACGCCCCAGCTCTCGTTGACGGGAACCCACGTCACGACGCTCGGGTGCGAGCGGTCCCGGGCGACGACGTCCACCCACTCGCGCACGGTGCGCTCGATCGCGCGGCGGCTGAACGCGAACGGCGCGGCGAACTCGCCCCAGACCAGCAGACCGAGTCGGTCGGCCCAGTAGAGGAAGCGCGGGTCCTCGACCTTCTGGTGCACGCGGGCGGCGTTGAACCCGAGGTCCTTGATGAGCTGGACCTCCTCGCGCAGCGCCTGGGTGTCCGGTGCCGCGAGATGGGACTGCGGCCAGTAGCCCTGCTCGAGCACCGAGCGCACGTAGTACGGGCGGTCGTTGAGCAGGAAGCGGCCGCCGGCCTCGCCGACCGAGCGCAGGCCCAGGTAGGAGGAGACGCGGTCGACGACGGCGCCTCCGGCGTCGGACACGACGACCTCCGCCCCGAGCAGGGTGGGCTGCTCCGGAGTCCACAGCAGTTCCTCGTACGCCTGCCCGTTGGTCTGCCGGTGCAGCCGGATCGTGGACGCCACCTCGCCGTCGTCGACGTCGAACGACTGCTGGGCCAGCGGTTCGCCGTCGTGGGTGATGGTGACGTCGACCCGCGTTCCCGGGGCCGGCCTGCGGGACAGGCGGACCTCCAGCTCCACGGTGGCCCGCGGCACGTCCGAGGTCCAGTCGCACCGTACGAGCGCGGTGCGGGGGACCGCCTCGAGCCACACGGGCTGCCAGATGCCGGTGGTGCGGTGGTACCAGATCGAGTGGGGCTCGTCGCGCCAGTCCTGCTTGCCGCGGGGCTGGGTGACGTCGCGGGGGTCGTCCTGCGCGCGGACCACGAGCGTGAACTCCTCGCGCCCGGCGATCTCGGGGGGGATCTCGAAGGCGAACGGTGTCTGCCCGCCCTCGTGCGTGCCGAGGAGCATGCCGTCCGCCCAGACCTGGGCGTCGTGGTCGACGGCGCCGAACCGCACCATGAGCACCTCGCCCTGGGTGCCCAGACCCGCGGCGAGGGCGTCGGCGCGGGTGACCGTGCGCCGGTACCAGACGACGTCGTGGGGACGGGTGTCGCCGACGCCGGACAACTCGGACTCGGGCGGGTAGGGCACCCGGATGCGCAGGGGCAGGGGTTTCCGGCCGGAGCTCGGCGACGTGCCGCCCGGGAGGCCGGCGGCGTCGGGGTCGCCCAGGGCGAACTCCCACTCGCCGCACAGGTCTCGCCATCGCGGGCGGACGAGCTGGGGTCGCGGGTAGGTGCCGTCGGCTTCGGTGGTGCTCATCGTCGAGGTCTCACGCATGGCATGAGGATGACTCAGATCTACAGCGCTGTAAAGCCGCGCCGGCAACTCGAGGTGCCGACCGGCGCGGGGGAGGGGTCAGGCCGGCGGCGCCGAGGCGCGGGCGTGCACGGAGTGCGGCACGATCCGATGCCGCCCGACCCCGGTCACCCCGTTCATCCGCTCGGAGAGCAGGTCGAAGGCGACTCGTGCGAGCTCGTGCTTGTCGGGCGCCAAGGAGCTGAGCGCGGGCCACGTCCACTCGGCGAGAGCCGAGTCGTCCCAGCCGACGACGGCGACGTCGTCCGGCACGGAGGCGCCGTGCTCGCGCAGCGCCGCCAGGGCGCCCGCGGCGAAACGGTCGTCGCGGCAGACCAGCGCGTCGAACTCCGGGCCGTCGGTGAGGGCGCCCCGCACCGCCTCGGCGGCGTCCTCCGGCGCGAAGCCGCCGACCGTGAGCATCCGCCGGGGGTCGAGCGGCAGCCCCGCGCGGATCAGCGCCTCCTGGTACCCGAGCAGGCGACGGTTGTTCGTCATGGTGATGTCGCCCTCGACCATGCCGAGGAACCCGATCCGCGTGCGGCCGCCCGCGAGCAGGTGGTCGGTGACGTCGGCAGCAGCCCTGACGTTGTCGATCATGACGTGGTCGGTGGTGACCGGCGCCTCGACCTCGCCGAGCAGCACGAGCGGCAGGTCGCGGTGGAGCCGCGCGATCTCGAGCGTGGCGATCCGCACCGGCTGGAAGATGACGCCGTCGACCAGCCCGGCCTCGCGGTCGCGCAGCACCGCGCGTTCGGCGGCCTCGTCGCCGAGCGTCTGCTCGATGATGACGCGGTACCCCCGGGACGAGGCGATCTCGGCGACGTGTCGCGCCAGCTCACCGAAGTACGGGTGGTCGATCTCCGGCATGGCGAGCGCGATCATCCCGGTCTTGCCGGTGGCGAGCCGGCGCGCGGTGAGGTTCGGGCGGTAGCCGAGCTCGTCGATCGCGAGCTGCACCCGCGCCCGCGTCTCCGGCTGCACGTGCGCGTAGCCGTTGACGACGTTGGACACGGTCTTCATCGAGACGCCGGCGCGCTCCGCGACGTCCACCAGTCGTACTCGGCCATTGCTCGCCATCGCCGCCTCCACGTCACTCTCGTCGCGCCGTCGCGCTGTCGCGTCGCACCGATCGTAGTGCGCCGCCCCTCCTTCCGGGCGGGCCCTCGACAACAGTGTTACAGCGCTGTACATTCCTGGGCGAGAGCAACACGCTCATCCGTTTTCGATGAGGAGGACGACAGTGATGACGAAGCATCTCTCGCGACGGGGCGCCGCCCGCACCCTGACCGGCACGGCCGTCGTGGCCCTGGGCGCCCTCGCCCTGTCCGCGTGCTCGAGCGGCGGCGCCGCCCAGCGGGAAGCCGCGGAGTTCAGTGCGACCTATGACGGCCCGGCCGTGACCCTCAGTTACTGGAACGGCTTCACCGGCGGGGACGGGCCCTTCATGCAGGGCCTCGTCGACCGGTTCAACGAGGAGCACGACAACATCACCGTCGAGTCGAACACGGTCGAGTGGGCGGAGTTCTACCAGAAGCTCCCGGCCGCGGTGACGGCCGGCGAAGGGCCCGACGTCGGCGTCATGCACGTCGAGCAGCTGTCGTCGAACGCGGCGCGCGGCGTCATCGACCCCGTCGACCCGCTTCTCGACGGCCTCGGCCTGACCGCGGACGACTTCACCAGCGCCATCTGGGACGCCATCGAGCACGACGGCGCGCGCTACGGCGTCCCCCTGGACGTCCACTCGCTGGCGATGTACTACAACACCGAGCACTTCGAGGATGCGGGCATCGCCGAGGCGCCGACCGACGCCGAGTCCTTCGCCGAGGCGCTCGACGCACTGCAGGAGGCCGGGTACGAGCATCCCTTCTGGATGCCGGCGCGCTGGCCCGGACACCTGATGTTCCTGTCCGGGCAGTGGCAGGGCGGTGGTGAGCCGTACGCCGCGGACGGGTCGGCCGCGACCTTCGACTCCCCCGAGGGGGTGGCCTCCCTGGAATGGATGCGCTCGGTCGTCGACGACGGCTACAGCCCGGGCGACGTGGCCCAGGACGCGCAGTACGTGGCGTTCAAGAACGGCGAGACGTCGATCACGTTCGACGGGATCTGGCAGATCAACGACCTCGAGGAGTCGGGCCTGCCCTACGCGGCGGCTCCGGTGCCCGCCGTCCTCGGCGAGCCGGCCGTCTGGGCGAGCTCCCACCAGTTCTTCCTCCCGCACCAGCAGTCCCCGGACGCGGACAAGGTCGCCGCGGCCCAGGTGTTCATCGCCTGGATGAGCGAGCACTCCGGCGACTGGGCACAGGCGGGGATGATCCCGGCACGCGAGTCGGTGCGCACGTCGGGCGTGCTGGACGGCACGGTCCAGGAGCCGATCGCCGAGGCCATCGACACGATGCGGTTCCTCCCGCCCGTGCCGGGCCTGGGCACCATCCAGTCGGAGACCCTGGAGGTCGCGGTGGCCGACGGCGTGCTCGGCGTGCGGTCGCCCGAGGCCGCGCTGTCCGAGGAGAGCGGGCGTGCGACGTCGCTCATGGAAGAGAACCTGGCCCGGTTCGGCGGCTGACGATGTCCCCCTCGACTGCCCATGCCGTGGACGCCCCCGCCCCGGGGGCGTCCGCTCCGGCCACCGGCGGGCGGCGGCACGGGCGCAGCCCGATCGCTCCCGCCCCGGCGACGCCGTGGCTGTTCCTGGCCCCGTTCCTGGCGCTGTTCGGTACGTTCGTGCTGCTCCCCGCCGGGCTCGGGGTGTGGATCTCGCTCCACGACTGGGACTACACGTTCGTCAGTCACCCGTTCGTCGGCCTGCGGAACTACCTGGACCTGCTCGACCCGTCGTCGACGTCGGGCGGTCCGTTCTGGGAGTCGATGCGGGCGACCGGCGTCTTCACGGCCTCGAGCGTGCCGCTGCTGCTGGTGGTACCGCTGCTGGTGGCGCTGATGATGAACGCCAGGTTTCCCGGCCGGAACTTCCTGCGCGCCGTCTACTTCGCGCCGTACGTGCTCGGGGTGGCGGTCATCTCCGTGCTGTGGCGCTACCTGCTCGACACCAACATCGGCCCGGTCAACCACTACCTGGGCCTCGTCGGCCTGCCGGACGCGACGGCATGGCTGACCTCGCAGCCCGCCGCGTGGGTCTCGCTGGTCGCCGTGACCGTGTGGTGGACCCTCGGCTTCAACGCCGTCATCTACCTGGCGGCGCTGCAGGACATCCCCGCCGAACTCTACGAGGCCGCGCAGGTCGACGGCGCCTCGGTGGCGCAGCGCTTCTGGAACGTGACACTGCCGGGCCTGCGGCCGGTGCTGATGTTCGTCACCGTGAACACGATCATCATGTCGGCGAACATGTTCGGCCAGTCCTACCTGATGACCGAGGGCGGTCCGGGGCGCAGCACGCGCACGGCCATCATGCGGATCGCCGACACCGGCCTGAGCTCGTTCCAGATGGGCAGCGCCGCGGCGATGAGCTACGTGCTCACACTCGTCCTCATGCTGCTCAGTGGCGTGGTCTTCTGGCTCTTCCGCGACCGGGACGCCGTCCGTACCCGAGCCAACGTCCGTACCCGAGAGAAGGTGCGCTCATGACCTCGATCCAGGACGCCGCGACCCCGCCGGTCGCCGGCCCGGGCGGCGCCGCCGACGACACCCTGCGGCCGGCGCGCCGCCGTGCACTGCGCTACCTGGCGTTGTACCTGCTCGCGCTCGTGTTCGTCAGCCCGCTGCTGTATATGCTCGTCACGTCGTTCAAGACACGCGCCGAGGCCGCCGGGACCACCCCGAGCTGGATCCCGGACCCGTTCACGCTCCAGGCCTACGGGCACCTGCTCGCCGCCCCGGACACCCCGGTACTGACCTGGTTCGCGAACTCACTGATCGCGGCCGGCCTCAACGCCGCGCTCGTCGTGGCCACCGCGTCCCTGGCCGCGTACCCCCTGGCGCGGATGGAGTTCCGCGGCAAGCGGGTCGTGTTCGGGCTCGTGATCGCGATGCTCATGGTGCCGGGCGTGATCCTGGTGATCCCGAACTACCTCATCGTCTCGGAGCTCGGCTGGCTCAACTCGCTCACGGCGATCATCGTGCCGACCGCGGCCAGCGCGTTCGGGGTGTTCTTCATGCGGCAGTTCTTCGTGAACCTGCCCGGTGAGCTCGAGGAGGCCGCCCTGCTCGACGGCGCGAACCGCTTCCAGGTGTTCGTCCAGGTCGTCGTCCCGCTGGCGCGTCCGGCCATGGCGACGCTCGCCCTGCTGGCGTTCCTCACGAACTGGAACGACTTCCTGTGGCCCGTCTACGTGCTGTTCAGTCCCGAGACCCGCACCCTCCCGGCTGGTCTCGCCACCCTCCAGGGCGCCAACCAGGTGCGCTACGACGTGCTCATGGCCGGAGCGGTCATCGCGTCGGTCCCGGTGATGCTGCTGTTCTCGTTCCTGCAGCGGTTCATCATCGAGGGCGTGTCCCGGTCCGGCCTCAAGGGATGACACCTCGGGGACGACACCTCGGGGAAGACATCGACACGCTGCAAAGGAGCAAGCATGTACCGTCGTTCTGCCCGCAGAGCCCGCGCCGCGGGTCTGGGCTGCGCCCTCGCGGTCACCGCGGGACTCGTGGCCATCGCCCCGGCGGCCGCCGACCGCTCGCCCGTGCCGGACCTTCCTGTCGCGCCGGACGCGCCGCGTCTCGTCGTCGAGGACGACTTCCCGGACCCCGACATCCTGCTCGTCGACGGCGTGTACCACGCCTACGCCACGAACAACGACGGCGAGCACCAGGTCCAGCACCGCACCTCCCGAGACCTGCGGCACTGGACACCGCGGCCCGACGCCGCGCCCGGCATCGGCCAGGCGGCCGGCGACTGGGTCGGCCCCTGCCGGACACTGCCTGACGGCACCAAGGACTACTGCGTCTGGGCGCCGGAGGTGACGACGGTCGACGGCGGGTACGCGCTGTACTACACCGCCCGCCACGCCGCCTCCGGCCGGCAGTGCCTCGGCCTGGCCACCGCCCCGACGCCCGACGGCCCCTTCGTCGACGCGCTCGGCGAGCCTCTCGTCTGCCCCGTCGGCCAGGGCGGCGCGATCGACGCGGGCACGGTCCGTGACGGGGACCAGCTGTACCTGTTGTGGAAGTCGGACGGGAACTGCTGCGCGCAGCCGGCGATCATCTACGCCCAGCCGCTGTCGGCGGACGGCACCACCCTCACCGGCCCACCCGTGGAGCTGCTCCGCAACGACGTCCCGTGGCAGGGTGCCGTGGTCGAGGCGCCGGCCATGGTCGAGCACGATGGCAGGTTCTACCTGTACTTCGCGGCGAACGACTACTTCGGCGGCAACTACCGCACCGGCTGGGCGGTGTCGGACAGCGTCACCGGCCCCTTCACCGTCTCGGACGCCGAGCTCCTGACCAGTGACGACTTCGCGGGCGAGATCGTGGGACCCGGCGGGCTCGACGTCACCACGCACCAGGGGCGGCCCGCCGTCGTCTTCCACGGCTGGGACGACGGCTTCACGAGGCGCGGCATGTACGCGGCGGGTCTGGCCTACGGGACCGACGGCGTACCGGTCGTCGGGGGAGCCGCCGTGCGCTACGAGGCCGAGGACGCCGTCGTGACGAACGCGTCGACGACGGCCGACCCGACGGCGTCCGGCCTGCGGAAGGTCGGCGGCCTCGACCTCCCCGACAGCAGCGTCCGGTTCACCGTGGAAGCCCGCAGGTCCGGCCCGCACACGCTGCGCGTCCGGTTCGCCAACGGGTCCCTCGACGCCGAGGGCCGGGCGGCCACGGCGACCCACGCGCTGACCGTCAACGGCGTGGACCGGGGCACGGTCCGGTACTGGCACACCCAGTGGGGGAACTGGCAGTTCGCTGAGATCCCCGTCCGGCTCGCGAAGGGCACGAACACGATCCTGCTCACGCGGGACGCCCGGTACGCCGAGCTCGACGCGATCCACCTGTCGCCCGGCCGGGCGGATCGCGGGGCCCCGGTCCACGCGGAGGACCTCACCGGAGCGGTGCGCCACGAGGCCGAGGAAGGGGAGGTGGTTCACGCCGTCGTCCGCGCGGACGCGGGTGCGTCGGGCGGCGAGGTGGTCGGCGGCCTCGACTTCCCGGACAGTTCCGTGTCCGTGCGGGTCTGGTCGGACCACCGCCGAGAGGCCGTGCTGGGGGTGCGATTTGCCAACGGCTCCGAGCGTGGCGGGTATCCGCTGGAGGCGCGGCACGCGGTGACCGTCGGCGGCCGGGCCGCGGGCACGATCGTCTACCCGCACACCCGCTGGGGGAACTGGAACGTGATCGAGCACCGCGTTCGGCTCGAGCGCGGCTGGAACACCGTGACGCTGACCCGCCTGAGCTGGTACGCGGAGATCGACGCGATCGACGTCCGCTGACCGATCGGCCGCGCGGCCACCGAGTCGTGCCCCCGGCGCCGCGCACCGATGAGTTCCGGTGCGCGGCGCCGTCGGACCCGTATGGGAACACTCAGGTATATCGCGAACACGTCGCTCGACGGGTACGTCGCCGACGCCGAGGGCAACTTCGACTGGACCGACCCGACGCCGCAGGTGCACGCGGCGATCAACGCGCTCGAGCGGGAGACGCGCGTGGAACTGCTGGGGCGGCGCATGTACGAGGTGCTGAAGGTCTGGCAGGACATCACCGACACGTTCTTCGGCAGGCCAGCGGAACCCGTCGAGCGCGAGTTCGGCGAGCTGTGGCGCGGCTTCGACAAGATCGTCTACTCCAGGACGCTGCTCGACGTCGACACGCCGCGTACCACGCTGGAGCGGTCGTTCGACCTGGACGCGGTGCGGGAACTGGTCGCGAGCACCGACGGCGTGGTCACCGTGGGCGGGGCCGAGCTCGCGGGCCAGGCGCTGCAGGCCGGGCTCGTGAGCGACCTGCACCTGTTCGTGTACCCGGTCGTAGTGGGCGGCGGGACGTCGGCGCTACCTCACGGCATGCGGCTGGACCTCGCGTGGGACCGCACGGAGACCTTCCCGAACGGCGTGGTGCACCTGCGCTACACGGTGGCCTGACCTGACCTGACCTGACCTGGCGTGGCGTGGCGTGGCCTGGCGTGGCCGCGGCGGCCGGCACGATCCGGCGCCCGCAACCTGGTACAGGCGGGGCCTGGTTGTGGTGGGAGGTCCCGGGGATCCTGGCTGTGTCGCCAGGAGGAACCGATGGCCATCGACGTGAGAGAGCCCATGGGGGCGGCCGCCACCCACCGGGCCGTCCGCGTGCTCGGGTACATGATCGGTCACGACCCGGTCCGCGAGGACGTGGTGGCACGGGGCCTGGGGCTGAGCGTGGAGGAGGTGCGCGAGACGCTCGTCGCCCTGGAGCGGGACCGGCTCGTGGAGCGCGCCGCGGGTGGCGTCGTCGGCGGCGGGGCACGCGGTGGCCGATGGACGGCGCTTCCCCCGCGCGCGGTGCTGACCGCTCTGCTGGCCCGGCGGCGCACCGACCCGGCCGCCCGCGAGGAGCGCGTGGACGTCCTCGACGGGACGGGCCGGGAGCCCGCGGACGAGGGCGCGTTCGTCGAGGCGGGGGAGGGCGACCTCATCGACGTCGTCGCCGGCGAGGAACCGGTGAGCAGCACGCTCCGCGGGTTCCGCGTGACGGCGGCCCGCGAGCTGCTGTACCTGGTCACGCCCTCGTTCCCGCCGGTCGCCGCGCTCCCGGGCGGCGGGGGTGACGTCGCCGTCGCGACGCGCGCGGTCCACGAGACGCCGGCGGTCGCCGCGACGGGTCCGGGGTACGTGCCGGGCGTGCCGGGCGCGCTGGACGTGTCCTACACGCCGGGCACGCCGCGCACGCCGGGCCTGCGCCTGGCGCCGGGCGAGACGGGCGTGCGGCTGGCGCCGGAGGTTCCGGTCGGCCTCATGGTGGTGGACCGGAGCATCGCGGTCCTCCCCGCGTCCCGCGGACCCGCCGACGGGTCCGACGGCGTCCTGGTGGTCTACGCCCCGGCGGTGGTCGAGGCGCTGGTCGCGATGTTCGAACGGGTGTGGAGCGAGGCGGTGCCGTCCGCGGGCCGCGTCCCGGCCCCGAGCCGGCCGGCCCCGCAGACTGGCGAGCGTCGGCGGAGGGTCCTCGCGATGGCAGCCGCCGGGCTCACCGACGCCGCGATCGGGCGGGCGCTCGGGATCAGTCCGGGAACCGTCGAGGACGAGTTCGCCGCACTGGCCGGCGAGCTCGGCGTGCGGACCCGGTTCCAGGCCGGGGTGCTCGCGGCGAAGCGGGGACTGATCTGAGGTGATCCCGCCCGGCATCGTTGCCAGCGGGCTCTGTGTCGTCGCCGGAGGGTCCGACGTCGTCGTCGACGGCAAGACTGCCGCGGGAGGGCCCGGCGTCGTCGTCGGACGGTCCGGCGCGTCAGGCGCTGACCGGGTGCCGTGTGCCGACGCCGGCACGCAGGATGTCCAGCTTCTCGCGCGCGTCCGTGCGTTCGGTGGGGAAATAGGCGATGACCTTGAGCCCCGGCTCCGGTGTGATGATCTCGCAGGTCAGGGGCAGGTCCCCGACCACGGGGTGGAACATCCGCTTGCTTTCGGTGTAGCGGATCGCCACCTCGTGCCGGTCCCACAGCTCGCGGAACTCGGCGCTCCGTGCGAGCAGGTCGGCCACGAGCTGATCGGCGTACGCCGTGTCACCGCCGCCGGTGTTCCGGGCGTAGGCCGCCCGCAGGTCGCTGACCTGCACCGCGGCGAAACGCGGCCAATCGTCCGCCGCGAAGCGCCCGCGTACCGTGGCGTCCGTGAAGAGCCGCCAGGTGTAGTTGCGCGCCAGGCCTGTGTGCCGGTCGAGGTCCATGCCGAGCACGGTCTCGGCCAGGTCGTTCAGCCACAGGATCTCGTGCAGGTCGGTCGCGATGCAGGCGGGTACGTCGCCGAGGTGCTCGACCAGGCTCATCACGCCGGGGCGGATGCGCCGCCGGTTCGGGCGCGCGGGCGGCACGAAGCCCGCCAGGCGGAACAGGTGGTCGCGCGCGTCGTCGTCGCACCTGAGCGTGCGGGCCAGCGACGCGACGATCACCTCGGAGGGGTTGGCGCCGCGGGCCTGCTCGAGTCTCGTGTAGTAGTCGTTCGACATCCCGGCCAGCTGCGCGACCTCGTCCCGCCGCAGGCCGGGGGTGCGGCGCCGGGTGCCGGGCGGCAGCCCGACGTCGGACGGCCGCAGCTGGGCGCGGCGCCGGCGCAGGAAGTTGGCGAGTGCGAGCCGGTCGATCATGCGGGTCATTGTCATCCCGGCAACCGTGCGTTTCCAGACTCGACGGCGAAACGTGACGGGGCTTCACGCGAGGCGCGCGGCGTGTCGGGCCGGCCGCCGGCCGTCGCCGCGGCTCGCCCGCGTGCGGCGTAGGCTGGGCCGATGAGTTCGACGGCGCCACCCGAGCGCGCCCTCGCCGACGCCGCGGCCCGGGGCCTGGACGTGGCCCTGCGCGCCCGCCCGGCGCGTCCCGCCACGGCCGCCACCGGCAGGGCCGGCACCAATGGGGGCGGGACCGATGGGGCGGGCGCCGACACGGCCGGTACCGATGCGGCCGGCACTGATGGGGGCGGCACCGACGCCGCCGGTACCGACGGGCTCGTCCCGGTGAAGACGATCGTGCTGCACCGGCGCGACGGGTTCGTCTTCGTCCTGGTGCCGCTGGGGGAGCGGTTCTCCTGGCCGAAGCTGCGCGCCGCGCTGGGCGTGAACCGGGTGCGCCTGCCCAGTGAGGAGGAGGCGTACCTGGCGACCGGGTACCGCCGGGGGACCATCACGCCGCTCGGCGCGAGCACGGCCTTTCCGGTGGTGGCGGACCGGCGCATCCTCGGGCACGACATCACGCTCGGCTCCGGCAGCCCCGATCACGCGGTGAGCGTCCGCGCCGACGACCTCGTGCGTGCCTACGACGCGACGGTCGTCGACCTCGCCCCGGCACCTGGGTCCTGAGCCTCCTGGCGCGGCGCTGCTCGACCGCGCTCGCAGCGGCGCGGCGTCGTACGGGCGCGGTCCACCTCGTCCGCCATCCGGCCCGATCGACGCCCGGCCACGCCGGCCCGCCCGAGCCTGCCCGTCTTCAGGAATGCCTCGCGTCGTCAGGAGGACCTCGCGGCGCCTCTGCGCCCTGCGTCCCCGCCGGCGGCGCGCCCGCACGGTCCGGCGCGCCCGCACGGCCCACGGCCGGGAGGGGTCCCGGAACGGGTGTCGGAGGATGGCGCCGTCATGGCCGCAGCGACCGGAGGGAGGCGCGGCGTGCACCTGCTCAGTGCGGGACAGCGGGTCGGCGAGGCGTGCGTGGTCGAGCGGCCCCTGGGCCAGGGCGCCTACTCCGAGGTGTACCGGGTGCGCCACCGCATCCTCGGCAGGCTCGCGATGAAGGTCTTCAAGCGGGTCGGAACCTTCGACGAGACGCGCCGGCTGCTCGGCGAGGCGGTACTCCTGTCGCAGCTCGGGCACCCGAACGTCGTGCGCGTGTTCGACGCCGGCACGGTGCCGACGCGATCCGGCGAGCGGGGCTGGTTCACGATGGAGTACGTCGCCGGCGGCAACCTGGACGACTTCCGGCAGTCGTACACGGCCGGCCCTGTCCCGGTGGACGACGCCGTGGAGGTGCTGGTCCAGGTCTGCGCGGGCCTCGCGGTGGCACACCAGGAGGACCCGCCCGTCGTCCACCGTGACCTGACCCCCTGGAACATCCTCGTCGGGACGGGCCCGCGCGGCCTGCGAGCCCGGATCGGTGACTTCGGCCTGGCGCGGAGCGTCGATCCGGTGAGCGGACTGGCGCCGGGGGACGGGACGCTCGCCTTCATGCCGCCCGAGGCGTTGCGTTTCGGGGCGGGCACGTCCACGGCAGGCGACGTGTACTCCGTGGGCGTCATCGCATACCTGCTGCTCACCGACGTGCTGCCGTACCCGGACGTCGCCCTCACGACATTCGGCGCGGCACGCCGCGTCGCGCCGGTCGCGCCGGCGCGCTTCAACCGGGCCGTGGACCACGGCCTGGAACGGATCGTGCTGCGCGCCCTGGACCCGGAGCCGGCGCGCCGGTTCCGCGACGCGGCGGAGCTCGGCGCCGAACTCGCGGCCTGGCAACGGGAACGCTCCACGGGACGGGCGACACCTGACCAGGCCCCACCGGAACGGAGACACACCGCATGAGCCGTACGACAACGCGCGCGGCGGCACCGGACGCCGGGCGCCTGCACTCCGCCATCGCGTGGTCGCGCCAACGGCGCTTCCCGCCGGAGTTCCGGATCGCCCCGCCGCTCACCGCGGGACGGCCGCGGCCGCCCGCCGGGACGCCGGAGCCGTCGTCGTCCAGCCGCGACGTCGCGACCGACGTCGGCCCGCTCCCGACGCCGGAGCCGCCGCCGGCAGCGCCCGCGGCAACGCCGCCCGGCCCGGAGCCGTCCGTCCCGGTCGGCGACGCGGCACCGGGAGCGCCGGCCGCCGGCTCCCAGGACCTGGCGGACGACGTCGTGGCGCGGGTCGCGACCGACCTGTGGCGTGCCCGGCGGAAGGCGACCGGGCCCGGCGCGGCCGAGCGGCCCGACCGCGCCGTCCGCATGGCGGCCCGGCACCTGAACGGCGCGGCGGAGCACCTGGGCTCGGCGGGCATCGAGGTCCACGACCACGAGGGGCAGCCGTACGACGCCGGCCTGCAGGTGCACGTGCTGACCCACCAGGAGGACCCGGACGTGGCCGGGCCGACCGTGATCGAGACGGTCCGGCCGACGGTACGGCGTGACGGGCGGGTCATCCAGGAGGCGGAAGTGATCGTTGCCCAGCCCGCCGCACCGGGCGGGCCGGAACACCGGAAGAAGGAGGACGAGGATCGTGCGTGACACCATCGACTTCGGGATCGACCTGGGAACCACCAACAGCGCCATCGCCGTGGCCAGGGGCCGGAGCGCCCAGGTCGTCCGGAACTCCACGGGCGACGAGTTCACGCCGTCCGCCGTGTCCGTGAGCCGCTCGGGCGCCGTGCGCGTCGGGCGCCGTGCGCGCGATCACGTCGTCGCCGACCCGGGCAACGCCTGCGCGGAGTTCAAGCTCCGGATGGGCCGTACGGACCAGGACATGCTCTTCGAGGCGGCCGGCAGGAGCATGTCGCCGGAGGAGCTGTCCGCACAGGTCCTCATGGCGCTGCGGGGCAACGTCGAGCTGACCGGCGAGCGGCTCGAGACCGCCGTGATCACCGTCCCGGCCGCCTTCACCGCCGACCAGACCGCGGCCACCATGAAGGCGGCGGAACTGGCGGGCCTGCGCTCGGCCACCCTGCTGCAGGAGCCGACCGCGGCGGCGTGGGCCTACCTGGCGGACGCCGACCTGCCGGACAAGGGATTCTGGCTCGTCTACGACTTCGGCGGCGGCACGTTCGACGCGGCCGTCGTCAAGATCGAGGACGGCGAGTTCACGGTGGTCAACCACGCCGGTGACAACTCGCTGGGCGGTAAACGGATCGACTGGGCCCTTGTCGAGGACGTGCTGCTGCCCGCGTTCCGGGCCGCCGGCGGGCCGTCGGAGGTCTCGCCGGAGAACCCGCGCACCCGAGGGGCGCTCGCCATACTCAAGCACCTGGCGGAGAGGGCGAAGATCGAGCTGTCGGTCCAGCGGTCCACGGTGATCGAGGAGGACGTCGTCGTCGACGGCGAGGCGATCGAGCTCGTTCACACCATGACCCGCGACGACGTCGACCGCGCCGCCCGGCCGCTGGTCGAGGCCTCCGTGCTGCACTGCCGCCAGGCGCTGTCCGGGGCGGGGCTCGACCCGCGGGACGTGGACCGGGTGCTGCTCGTGGGCGGAAGCTCGCAGGTGTCGCTGGTGCACGAGATGCTCGCCGATCCCGACCGCGGCCTCGGGATCCGCGTGGACCGCAGCCAGGACCCGATCACCGTCGTCGCGCGCGGCGCGGCGATCTACGCCGGGACGCAGCCCATGCCCGAGGAGATCCGGCGGAGCGAGCCGGTCGCGGCCGGCACCGTGCGGCTGAACCTCGACCACACGCCCGCGGGTCTGGACGACGACCCCCTGATCGGCGGCCGGGCGGAGTCGGACGACGTCGCCGACTGGTCGGGCTGGACGATCGAGCTGCACAACATCACGACGAACCCACCGTGGACCACCGGGCAGGTGGCCCTGGAACCGGACGGGACGTTCCGGATGCGGCTGCGTGCACCCGAGACGACCGCGCACACGTTCGAGATCGCGCTCCGTGACCCGGTCGGTTCCCAGGCTCCGACGGACCGCGCCACCGTCACGTACGACCACCGCTCGGGCGGCATGGGCCCGGACGCGCCGCACCAGGCGCACACGATCGGCGTCGGGCTGGCGGACAACACCGTGGAGGTGCTGGTGGCCAGCGGGGCCACGCTCCCGGCCACCGGGCGGGTACACGGCCTGCGGACCACGGAGACGATCAGCAAGTCGGCCGGCACCGGGCGCATCACGATCCCGGTCCTCTCGGGCGAACACGCACGGGCGGACCGGAACGAGGTGGTCGGGCGGCTCGACCTGCGGCCCGACGACGTCGTCCGCGACGTCCCGGCGGGTACCGAGGTGGAGGTCGAGCTGACCGTCACCAAGAGCTTCCAGATCGTGGATGCCTCCGCCTACGTCCCGTACCTGGACGAGGAGTTCGGCATCCAGGTCGACCTCAGACGGCCGCTGCTCCCCGGGATCGACGTCCTGCGGGCCGAGCGCGCGGACGTCGGGCACCGCTACGCCGAGCTGCGCGACCAGGCCCGCGACCTGGACGCACGCGAGGCGACGGAGCGGCTCGACCGGTTCGACTCCGAGGGCGTCACCCGGAACCTCGACCGGCTGCTGGACCAGGCCGCGGTGGACCAGGACGCGGTCGCGACCTGCCAGGCGGCACTGCTCGAGGCGCAGTCCGCGCTCGACGAGGCAGAACGGCTCCTGGGCCTGCCCCGGGTCGCGGAGGAGGGCCGGCAGGCCGTCGCGACCGCGCAGGAGGCGGTGACCCACTACCGCGCACGCGGACTGGAGGCCGAACTGTCCAAGGTCCGCACGGAGATGGAGGTCGCGATCGCCGACGGCGACCAGGCGGTCATCGAGCGTCGCACGCAGGAGGCGTGGTCGATCGCACTGCGGGCGATCCCGGAGGAGCACCAGGCGCTGATGGAGTTCTCGGACTACGAGAGCCTGCTCGGTGCCGACTCGCGCCCCGAGGTCCGCCGACTGCTCGCGGACGGCCGCGCGGCGATCGCGACGAACGACCTGCGCCGCCTGGAGGGCATCAACGCGAGGCTGCGCCGGTTCGCGGCCCAGGCCGCGCCAGTGGGGCGCAGGGACCGGACGGGGACCGGACCCGGTCGGACGTTCCACGGGTCGACGGTGGACGGGGACCGCCCATGAGCACGGCGGAACGCACGGGGACACCGGCGGTTCCGGGTACGACGGCGGTCCGGGGCACGACGGCGGAGGCCGCCGTCCTCGCGCGGGCCGGGCGGTACGACGCCGCCCGCCGGGTGCTCGACCTCCTCGGCGGCCCCCGCGGCGACGACGTCGAGGTGCTCGACCTCCTGGCGCGCGTGCACGCCCAGCAGGGCGACCTGGTCGCGGCCGACGCGTGCTGGGAAAGCGCCGAGCGCCTCGACCCCGGCCACGCCGGGGCACGCGACGGACGCCGTCGTATCCGGGAGACGTGGGCGGGAGAGCGTGCGGGGACGGGCCGGCACACCGGGGCCGTGGTGGCGGCCCTCCTGCTGGCCGGGGGAGGCGCGGCGGCCGGATGGGCGCTCGCACCCGACGGCACGGCCGAGGGGCGTGCCGGTGGCGCGCCCGCCACGGGTGAGCAGCTCGCCGGGCTGCACGACGAGACCGCCCGGCTCCGTGACGAGATCGGCGAGCTGCGGGCGGAGCTGGACGCGGACCGGGCGCCGGCCACGGCCGAACCGGCGGAAGCCGATCCCGCCGACCGGCTGCGGGCGCTTCGCGACGCGCTCGACGACCCCCGGTGGACCACCGTCGCCGGGCCGGGCAGCGGGACGTTCACCGTGGTGCCCGCCGAGGCGCTGTTCCTCGCGGGCGGTGCCGAGACGTCCGAGTCGGGCCGCGAGGTGCTCGCGGACGTCGCCGCCCTGCTGGACGACGCCGAGGGCCTGAAGGTCACCGTCGTCGGTCACACGAGCGACACGCTGCCGGACCCCGGCGGGCCGTACGCGGACAACGCCGCGGTCGGGCTCGCGCGTGCCCTGGAGGCGGCGGGCGTCGTCGCGGACGAGAGCGGGCTCCCGCTGAGCTCGATCGGGATCGCGACGGCGGGCGAGGCGGGCCCGCCGCACCCGAACACGACCGCCGAGAACCGCCGGCGGAACCAGACGGTGACCCTGGTGATCGGGGCGGGCTGACCGGTTCGGGGCGCGAAGCTCGCGACCGAGGGTTCAGAACGCGAAGCCCGCAGTGAGAGCGATGATCGCGACGACGATGAGAGCGACGAGAGCAGGAACGTTCCCCGAGACGCCGGCGGCGACGATACCCGCGACGATGGCGCCGAGGCCCAGGACGGGCAGGCAACCGGACCCGCCGCCCGGCGACGGCGTCCCCCTGCCGGCCAGTCTCCCGCTGCCGGCCAGGCGGAGCGCCGCGATGTTCCGGTCGATGACGCCGGCGCCCTCCTTCGAGGCGACGATCGACCGGGCGGCCTCCAGGAGCCGGAGCCCTTCACGAGGGGAGCCACGCCCGGGTCCGTCCATCGCCTGGACGACGGACGCGTTGATGATCCCCGCGACGTCGTCCCGGCACTTCTGGGCGACGGGATCGTCGTCGCCGAGCAGGAGGCGGACGAGTTCCAGCGGGTGTCCTGCCCGCTCCAGGACGTCGCTCGCGGCGCGGATCCCGTCGGCGGGGTCCCGGGACCTGGCCTCCTCGCACACCTCGTGGACGCGGTCCACGTGAGGACCGGCCACGTCGCGCGCCGCGCGCTCGATCGTGGCGGCCGGGAACGGCGAGGCGGACAGCAGGTTCAGGTGTCGTTCCGCCGAACCGACGTCCCCGGCGTCGGCGGCGCGGGCCGCGAGCGCCACGCTGACGCGGGCGATGTGCTCGGTGAGGGCCTTCCGGAGCTCCGGGACGGCGTCCACGGAGAGCCGGGGGTCGTCGATCTCCCGGACACGGTTCTCCGCCCGGCGCCAGGTGTCGGGTGCGGTGAGCGCCGAGTGCCAGAGCCGCAGGGCGCGCTCCCAGAGCTGCCACGTGCTCGCGTCGTCGACGCCGCCGTCGCGGTCGGTCGCCTCGACGGCGGCGCAGTGCGCGCGGATCGCGTCGTCGCGCGTGGTGTCGGCGTCCTGGCCGTGGGGTGCGAGCCACAGGAGTTCGTGCACGAAACGGGCGACCGGGCTGTCGAGCGCCTCGAACGCGCCCCGGAGGGCCACGGCGTCCGTCGAGGGTTCGAGGGGCGCGCCGGGGGAGGGCGGCGGCGGGATGTCGTGCGCGCTGCGGCTCTCCCGGCGACGCCGGTTCACCTGGCGCGTGGACGCGTCCGGTGGCAGGCCGGTGATCCGAAAGGCGTTGTTCCGGTACAGGCGGGTTCCCGAGACGCCCTGGAGGGCGTCGGTGATCGCGTGGCGGGTGCTCGACGGGGTCACCAGGGCAGCGTGCCCGGGGTGCGCCGGGACCCCTCCCGGAAGCCGGCGCAGGAGGGCCATGCGATTCTTTCCGTTATCGGCCCGACAGCGGAAAGAATCGCATGGTTCCCCGCTGCTCCCGGGAGCCCGGCCGGACCGTGCTGAGCGGTTCCGGCGGCAGCTGGGGATGGACCTGGATGTCGACGCGGCGGTCGCCGCACCGGCCACAGCGCACGTAGCGCACCAGGCCCTCCGAGGTCCGATGGCTCGACTCGGTGACCCAGGCGTGTTCGTGGGACCGGGTCAGGAGCGGGCGGTCGTCGTGGGCCTCGAGGGTCGTCATGGGCACCACCGTGCTGTAATGCCCTTATGCATCTCAACCCTTACGGCGAGTACGCGGTGCTGCTCGCCGCGTCGCTCGCCAACAACTGGCCCGGCACCCGCGCCGGCATCGAGGCGCGGACGCGCGACCACGGCATGACGATGACCTTCCCGGTGCGGCCGGACGACCACGAGCGGACCCGGGAGGTCGTCGACGAGTGGCTGGCCGTCGTCGACGCCCCCGACCCACCGGAACGCGCGCGGCTCCTGAACGCCCAGATGGCCGCCGCCACCGCGTACCCGCGGCTGACCGACCACGACGGCGAGGGCTGGCACCTCCACTACCGGGACCGGGACCAGTCCCTGCCCGAGGTGCTCCGCGCGGTCGTCAGCGTGGGTACCGCCCTGCACCTGACCACCCGCGGCATGCACCGCCTCGCCAGGTGCGCGGCCGGGAAGGTGCCGGGGGATCCGTGCACGGCGGTGGTCGTCGACGTCACCCGCAACGGGCGGCAGCAGTACTGCTCCGTGCGCTGCGCCAACCGGGCGGCGGTGCGCCGGCACCGGGCAAGGACCAAGACGGGAGTCTGACCGGACCGGAGCCCAACCCGGCCGGAGCCCGACCGGACCGGAGTCTGACCGAACGAGAGGCAGACCGGCCGGACTCCGACCGGACCGGGGCCCGACCCGGCTGCGCCGGCCCTACAGCACCCGCGCCAGTCCGGTGAGCGCCGCGAGCGGATCGGGGCCCGCCGGGACGAAGACGCTGGAGGTCACGCCCGCCCGGCCGAGTGCGTCGATCCTCTCCCGGACCTGGGCGGGGGTGCCGGCCAGGGCCAGGCGGGCGACCCAGTCGCCGGGCAGGCGTTCGGCGAACTCCTCGCGGGTGGCGCTCGCCGCCCGCAGCGCCGCGAACTCGTCGGCGATGTCGAGCGGCGTCACGTGCGGCGCCCAGTCCGGCTCGCCGATCCACGCGAGCCCGGGGCGGGCGGTGCGCAGCGCGGCCTGCTCGTCGTCGTCGACGGCGCCGATGTTGTACGCCACCAGGTGATGCTCGCCGCGCGGCGCGATCGCGTCCAGGGCCGCGGCGACGTACTCGGGCGCGACGGGTTCCGCGAGCACGGTCCCGTCGGCGACCCGGCCGGAGGCGGCCAGCGACCGCGGGCCGCGGACCCCGAGCAGGAGCGGCGGTACGACGTCGGGCACCGCCGAGGGCTCGAGCCGCAGGCCGCCGGACTCCGCGCCGCTCAGCAGGTCCCGGATCGTCGTGACGTACTCGGTGAGGAAGGTGAGGGGCCGGTCGGGCCAGCATCCCGCCTGGCGCATCCAGCCGGGCATGCCGTGGCCGATCCCGACGTCCGTGCGGCCGGGGTGAAGCTGCTCCAGGGTGGCGATCTCCATCGCGGCGAACACGGGGTTGCGGACCGCGGCGGGAAGGATCCCGACGCCGACGCGGAGGCGCTCCGTCGCGCCCAGCACGGCGGCGGCCTGCACGAGTCCGCCGCGGAAGCCCAGGTCCTCCACGACCCAGAGCTCGTCGAAGCCCAGCCGCTCCGCGGTCTTCGCGTACGGGACGATCTGCGAGGGAGGCAGGTCCCGCGGGAGGACGACGCCGATCCGTGGCCGAGAAGTCATGAGCGATTCCTACCAGAACGCCGGGCGATCCCGCGCCGGCAATTACCGCGCACTCATCACCTCGTCGTGATCCCGTCGTCCGGGGTTCGCCTGGTGCACAACCTCGCCCGGGACGATCGGGACATGGCTACGGCCGAGCTCCCGTCCTGGCAGCCCCGGCCACGCGCGCCCGTGATCGTCCTGTCGCTGTGCGTGGCCGCACTGCTCTTCGAGTCGACCGCTGACGTCCTGCCCGACACCCCGTTCCTCGGCGTGATCACCTGGCAGCGGCTCGTGATCGTCACCGGCCTGGTGGCGGCCGTCGCGGCGGGGGCGCGGCCGGGCCACTTCCGCACGCGGCTCGACATCCCGATCGCCGCGCTGCTGCTGGCCGGGCTCGTGGCGACGCTGCGCTGGGGCACGGACGCGGAGTTCCGGCACCTGCTGTCCTTCGTCGCGGTGTACTTCCTGGTCACGGCCCTGGTCCGGCTCGAGCCGACAGCCGTGCGCGTCATCGGCACGCTCGCGGCGGTCGCCGTGGCGGTGGCCGGGGCGGTGGCGATCGGCCAGTTCAGCGAGAATGTCCCGACGGGCTTCTGCCGCAGCGGCCTGCTGCGCGACGCCGCCTGCGAGCCCGGGGTGCTCGTGCGGGCGACCGGCACGTTCGCCAATCCCAACCTGCTGGCCGCGTTCCTCCTGCTGCTGGTGCCGCTCGGCACGCTGGCGGTCACGATGATCGCCGACCGGCACCTGCGCATCTACGCGGTCGCGACGACCGTCCTGGCCTACGCGGCGCTCCTGGTGACGTTCTCCCGGGCGGCCTACGTCGCGGCCCTCGCCGGGATGCTGGTGCTCGCGTGGCGATGGGCGCGGACCCGGCTGAGCCCTGGGGCCCTGCGGATCGCGGGGTGGGCCGCCGCCGCCGTGCTCGTGCTCGCGCTGGGGGCCATCGCCGTGATGTCGCGGGCCGGGAAATCGCTGGGCGTGCGGAACGAGGCGTGGGCCGAGGCCCTCCGGATCTCCGCGGACCATCCCCTCGGCGTCGGGATCGGCCGGGCCGGCGACGTCGTCAACGCCCGCATCGACGGCAGCGTGGAGTTCGTCCACGTGCACAACCTGTGGCTGAACTGGCTGGTCGAGACAGGCCTGCTCGGGTTCTCCGCGATGGTGGTGATCACCCTCGGCGCCCTCCTCACGGCCTTCGGGCTCGCGCGGCGCGGCCTTCCGCTCGGGTTCGCCGGGCTCGCCTCGCTGGCCGGGTTCCTGACGATGAACCTGATGGACAACCCGGCGAACCTCGGCCGGATCGCGGTCGTGTTCTGGCTCGCGCTGGGTGTCGTGATGGGTGCGGCGACGGCCCGCTGGGGAAGCGGCGCGGCCTGGGTCGAGTCGCGGGCGGAGCGGCCCGCGACGTCGTCGGACGGCGGGCAGCCGCCTCGTCACCGGCGCGCTCGAACCGCTCGGGCGGTGGCTCGGGCGCGGGCTCGGCCGTCGGCTCGGAACATCAGCGGCATCCAGAATCTTCCACTGTAAGAATTCTTGGGTACGATCGTCGCGAAGATGCGGCCGCGACGAAGCGGCCGGGTCGAGTCCATGCCGAACGAGGGGGTTCCATGCCGACGACATCTGTGCAGCTCTACTCCGTCCGCGACGCCGTCGCCGCGGACCTGGACGGCGCCGTCGCGCGCCTGGCCGAGACCGGGCTGCGGCACGTCGAGCCGTACGGCTTCCACGAGCGCACCGAGGACTACCGGCGCGCGTTCGACGCGGCGGACGTGACCGCGCCGTCGGGCCACGCGCCCGTGCTCGGCGCGGACGCGCCGGAGGCGATCTTCGACGCCGCCGCGACGCTGGGGATGACGACCGTCATCGACCCGTTCGTCCCCGCCGAGCGGTGGCGGACCGCCGATCAGGTGGCCGAGTTCGCCGAGCGCGTGAACCTGCTGGCGCGGCAAGCCGGCGAACGCGGCCTGGAGTTCGGCTACCACAACCACCACTGGGAGCTGAGCAGCCGCATCGACGGCCGGCACGCGCTGGAGGTGTTCGCCGGGCATCTGGAGCCGCAGGTGGTGCTGGAGGTCGACGCCTACTGGGCGGCCGTCGGGGGAGCCGACGTGCCGGCGCTGCTGACCGCGCTCGGCGACCGGGTGCGGCTCCTCCACGTCAAGGACGGCACGCTCGACGGCGACGTGGGCGCGCAGGTGCCGGCCGGCTCGGGCGAGGTGGACGTCGCCGGAGCCCTCGCGGCCGCTCCGGAGGCCACCCGCGTCATCGAGTTCGACGCCTACGCCGGGGACGTCTTCGCGGGCATCGCCCGGTCGCTGGCCTGGCTGACGGAGAACGACCGATGACCGGCACGGGCCGGGCCGCGACGGCGGGGACGACGGCGGAGCGCCGGTCCGGCGTCGCGGGCGTCGGCATCATCGGCGCGGGCAACATCTCGGACCAGTACCTGGGGAACCTGACCCGCTTCCCGGACGTCGAGGTCCGGTTCGTCGCGGACCTCGACGAGGCGCGCGCCGCCGCCCAGGCGACGGCGTACGGGGTGGGCGCGTCAGGAGGGGTGGACGAGCTGCTGGCCCGGGACGACATCGAGGTGGTCCTGAACCTCACCGTCCCCGCCGTCCACACCGACGTCTCCCGCCGCGTCCTGGCCGCGGGGAAGCACGTGTGGAGCGAGAAGCCCCTCGCCCTCGACCGGGACGCGGCGGCCACGCTGCTGGCCGACGCCGAGGCGGCCGGCCTGCGCGTCGCGTGCGCGCCGGACACGGTGCTGGGCAACGGCATCCAGACCGCGCTCCGGGCGATCGCGCGCGGCGACATCGGGCAGCCGCTGACGGCGACCACCATGTTCCATGTGCCCGGGCCCGACGTGTGGCACCCGAACCCCGACTTCTTCTTCGCGCCCGGCGGCGGCCCGGTGCTCGACATGGGTCCCTACTACCTGACGACGCTGGTGCACGTCTTCGGGTCCGCCGCCCGTGCCCAGGCCGTGGCCTCCACGTCCCGCACCTCCCGCACGGTCGGGAGCGGCCCCCGGGCCGGCGAGACGTTCGCGGTGCTGGTGCCGACCCACCACGCCGCGATCATCGAGTTCGACGGCGGAGCCTCGGCGCAGTCCACGTTCTCGTTCCAGCACGCGCTGCCGCGCTACGGGCTCGTCGAGATCAACGGCACCGAGGGCACGATCGTGCTCCCCGACCCGAACGGGTTCGACGGCGACTCGGTCCTGTGGCGCCACGGCGTCGACGGGCCGACGACGATCCCCGCCGCGGGCCCGGAGTACGGGCGCGGCGCCGGGGTGGTCGACCTGGTGCGCTCGATCCGCGACGGCGGTACCGAGCGGGCCTCCGGCGCGGTCGCGGCGCACGTGCTGGACATCATGCTCTCGATCCAGGAGGCGGCGCACGCGGGCCGGCCCGTGGAGATCGCCTCCGCCGTCGGCCCGGTCGAGCCGCTGCCGGAGGGCTGGGACCCGGCCGAGGCGACGGTGGGGTAGCCGCCGGCAACGGGGTGGACGACGCCGGCCGCCGTGGCGGGGTCGTGCCTGGGGGCGGGCCTTGCCGCGGCGGCGCTTGCGACGGCGGGCATCGCCACGGCGGGCCGGTCGCGCCCGGCGGGCGGTCAGCGCCCGCCGGGCAGGAGGCGCTCCAGCAGTTCCAGCGAGCGGCGGACGTCGACGGCGTCCGGGTCGAGCAGCCACTGCAGCTGCAGGCCGTCCGAGGCGGCGGCGACCAGCGCGGCGGCGTCCTCCGGGTCGATGTCGGCGGCGATCGCGCCGGACCGCTGGCCGGCCTCGATCCTCGCCACGAGGTCGGCGCGCACCCGCCGGAACCGCTCCTGGACGAACTCGCGGGCGGCCGGGTGCTGCTGCCCCCGCAGGGCGTCCGTCGTCAGCGTCGCGTACAGCTCCACGAGTCCGGGGATCGAGCGGTTCCCCTCCGCGCTCTCCTCCATCAGCTCGACCGCGGACCGCTCGTCGCGCCCCGGGCGCTTGCACGCCCTGGCCTCGTGCGCCCGGTAGACCTCGACGAGGAGTTCGTCGCGGTTGGCGAAGTAGTAGCGCAGCGCGGCGTGCGAGACGCCGATCGCCTCGCCGATCGCGCGCAGCGACGCCCCCGCGCCGCGCTCGGCGAACAGCTCCATGGCGCGCAGGAGGATCTGGGCGCGCCGCTCCGGTCCCTTCCGGTACGACCGTTCGCGGGTGCCCGCATCGCCGTTCGCCATGCCGTCATCGTACGGACGACGGCGTCCCGTGCGCCCCGGCGCGGCGGTCCGCCCGGGTGGACCACGCACGCCCTTCTGGCCGGTGGGAACGCAACTACCGGACAGAAGGCGTGGTCGCCGTCGGGCGGCCGCCCAGAGCGCCGCGGCGCTCGGCACGCAGGCAGCCGGGAGGCCCGGCGCCGGGAGACCCGGTCAGCTCTCGATGACCTGGTGGCCCTCGGACGAGCCCCGGCGGATCGCGTTCGGGTCGGCGGTGTGCGCCACTTCGATCCTGCGCGGCTTGGCGTCCTCGCTGACGGGGATGGTCAGCGACAGCACGCCGTCGGCGTACGAGGCGGAGATGTTGTCCAGCGCGAGCCCGCGACCCATCGCGAGCTGCCGGGCGAACGTGCCCGTGGGCCGCTCCCGGACGAGCCAGTGCGCGTCGCCGCCCGAACGCTGCGTGCGCTCGGCACGGATGGTGAGCGTCCGGTCCTCGACCGAGACGTCGATGGTGCCCGGGTCGACGCCGGGCAGGTCCATGGACAGGACGTAGTGGTCGCCCGTGCGGAACAGGTCCATCGGCATGCCGCCCGACTGCCGGGCGTTGCCGGCGAACGTGCTGAACAGCCGGTCCATCTCCTGGAACGGGTCCCAGTACGTAGCCATCGCGCATCACCTCCCATGACGTGACGACCCTGGCCCTTCCAGGGCCGCGGCGCTCGACGGCGGCCCTTGCCGCCGTCTGGCTACATCTCCAGTTTTAGCACTCTCGACCCGAGAGTGCCAGTGTCGGTGGGGTCGTGCCGCGGCGCGCCCACCGGACGTGCCGGTGCGCGCCGCCTGCCGGCGACCGGCGTCGGTCGTGCCCGGTCATGCCGACGTCGCGGTGGCCCGCCAGCGACCGGGTGGCATGCCGTGATGACGTTTGAAGGCGGCGGCGAAGGAGAACTCCGAGGCGTACCCGAGGGAGCGTGCGACGGCGGCCAGGCCGGCGTCGCCGGCGCGGAGCTGTTCGCACGCCAGGGCCATCCGCCAGTCGGTGACGTAGGCGAGCGGGCTCATGCCGAGCAGCCCTGTGAACCGGCGCGCGAAGGTCGCGCGGGACAGCGACGCCTCCGCGGCCAGGCGAGCGACCGTCCAGGGACGCGCCGGGTCCGCGTGCACGGCGCGGAGCGCGGCGCCGACCGCCGGGTCACTCATCGCGCGGTACCAGGCGGGCGCGGCCTGCACGTCCGCGGCGAGCTGTTCGCGCAGCACCTGGACCAGGATCACGTCGAGCAGGCTGTCCAGCAGCGCCTGCTGTCCCGGCGTGTCGTGGAGCAGCTCGTTCGCGAACACGTCCAGGGTCGCGCGCAGGCCCGACCCGGCACGCGGGCGCACCACGGTCAGGACCGGCAGCCCGGCGAGCAGTCCCGAGCACAGGTCACCCTCGAAGGTGTACGCCCCGCAGAAGAACGTCGTGGCCGAGCCGGTCCCGGAGCCGAACGTCATTCGTCGTGCGCCACCGGGTGGGCCGGACGAGGGGTGACCGGCGAACGGGACCGAGCCGGCACCCGGCGCATGGCCCATGAACTGCTCGGCCGGACCGCGGATCAGGACGACGTCGCCGGCCAGCACGTGGCGGGAACGGCCGGCGGACGGGTCGCCGTCGTCGGTCCAGGCGAACGCCTCGCCGGCGAGGATGCCGTGGATCGCCAGCCGCGCCGCGGCGGGAAATCGGACGCCCCACTCCCCCCGCGCCGTCGAGTGCGAGAACGCGGCACCGCGTGCGCGTGAGCGCTGCAGCAGATCGGTCAGGACGTCCACGCCTGAGACGATCGCATATTTCTTTGCGCGAATCCAGTATGGATCGTGGCTGCCACCGCGGGTTTCATGGGTCACGCGATCAGGAATCTCGGAAGGGAGGGGCGACATGCCCCAGGCAGTGCGATTCGACGAGTACGGCGACATCGAGGTGTTGGAGGTCCGCGAGGTGCCCCGGCCGGAACCCGCGGCCGACGAGGTGCTGGTGCGGGTCCGAGCGGCCGGGATCAACCCCGGCGAGAACGGGATCCGGATCGGAGCCTTCCACGAACGCTGGCCCGCGACCTTTCCGTCCGGTGAGGGGAGCGACCTCGCGGGCGTGGTCGAGCAGGTCGGCGCCGCGGTGCCCACATGGTCGGTCGGCGACGAGGTGATCGGCTGGGTGGACAGCCGTGCCAGCCACGCCGAACTCGTCGTCGTGCCGGCGGGCAATCTCGTGTCGCGGGACCCGGCCGTGCCGTGGGAGGTCGGCGGCGCGTTGTTCGTCGCCGGCACCACCGCGCACGCCGGCGTGCGCGCGGTCGGAGCCGGCCCGGGCGACACGATCGTCGTCGCGGGTGCGGCGGGTGGAGTCGGATCGATCACCGTGCAACTGCTCCGCCATGCCGGCGCCGCGGTGATCGGACTGGCCAGTGAGTCCAACCACGCCTGGTTGCGCGAGCACGGCGTCGTCCCGGTCACCTACGGTGACGGCGTGCTCGACCGGATCCGCGCCGCCGCTCCCGACGGCGTCACCGCGTTCGTGGACGCCTTCGGCGACGGGTACGTCGACCTGGCCCTGGAGCTCGGCGTCGCCAAGGACCGGATCAACACGATCATCGACTTCGCGGGCGCGGCCCGCACCGGCGTCCGGAGCGAGGGCATGGAAGGCTCCGCGAACGCCGGCGTCCTGGCCGGGCTCGTCAAGCTGGTCGCGGCGGGCGACCTCGACGTCCCGATCGCCGCCCGCTACCCGCTGGCCGAGGTCCGCTCCGCCTACCGCCACCTGATGCAGAGGCACACCCGGGGCAAGATCGTGCTCATCCCGTAGGGCTCGCGGCCACGACCAGGAGTCGCCGGGCACCGGAGGGAGTCACCGAAGAAGCCGTGTCTGTCGGACTGCGCTCCGTGAGTCGTCCGATGGTGGTCGTGGTCATCGCGGTGCTCGGGGGAGCGGCGGTACTGAGCGGGCTCCTGGGGATCACCGCAGGGCCGGCCGCTTTTCCCGGCGATGCGGCGGCCAATGCGACCGTCGACAGCCGGTACCGGTTCGCCAACGCGTTCTGGCTTGCCGCGGGACTGCTCGTCTGGTGGAGCGTGCGCCGCCCCGAGCGACGTCGCCGCGGTGCGCAGCTCCACGTCAGCGTGCCAGCGCGGCCAGCGTGAACTCTTCCGGGTAGGGCGAGCGCGCCACGGCTTGTTCCGCGGTGAGCGTTCCGGCGGCGACCGCCCGGCACAGCTCGGCGACCGATGCCAGCTCGGAGCGCTGCCCGCGGACGAAGTCGAGGTCCACCGGGTCGCCGTGGCCGGGCAGGACGACCGGCGCGTCGAGGGCGAGGACGCCGTCCAGCGCGACCGGCCAGCCCTGCGGGAAGGCGTCGTCGAACTGCGGCGGCGCGCCGTGCTCCACGAGGTCGCCCGCGAACACCGCACCCGCGTCCGGGACGTGCACCACCAGGTCGTGATCGGTGTGCGCGGGCCCGAGGTGCCGCAGGGCCACGCGGCGGCCACCCAGCTCCAGCTCCGCGCGACCGTCGACCAGATGGTCGGGCAGGACCGGGCGCACGGCCGCGATGCGGTCGCCCACCTCCGCCTCACCGCGGTCGCGGTAGTGCCGCGCCCACGCCTCGCGCTGGCGCTCGCCGGTGGTCACGAGGGCGGTGTGGCAGCGGCGGTGCGCCCACACCGCGCAGGGGGCGAACGCCTCGGTGCCGAAGCTGTGGTCGAAGTGGGCGTGGGTCAGCACCACCTGCCACGGCAGCGGCGTCACCTCGCGTACGGCGGCGGCGAGCTCCGCGCCCTGCCCGGCGTCCCCGCCCGTGTCGACGACCAGGCACGCATCGCCGCCCACCACGATCCCGACCGACAGGTCCAGCTCCTCGTACCGCCGCACCAGCACGCCGTCGGCGACCTCGATCCACCGTCCCATGCCCACCGATCCAAGCAGACGGCGCGGGCGGCCGTGGCACGCGCTACGCTGGGGCGGGTCCGACGTGACCCGCCGCCCGCGCCGTTCCCGGCATGGTGAACACGTCGTCTTACGGTCGTCACCGCAGCCACGCATCCACGGTGCCGGCACCGGCAACGCGGGCACCGGGGATCTCGGCACCAGGACGGGTGGACGCCATGTCGATCACGACTGCTGACCTCAAGCATGCCGCGCGCGTGCTTCGCGCCGAGCTCGCCGAAGCGGGCCTGGATCTTGCTCACGGAAGGGCCCTGGAACTGGTCGCCCATCAGGTGGGCTGCGCGGACTGGAACACGGCCGCGGCGGCATTCGCCCCCACGCCGAGCCCGCCGATGCCGCCGGCGTCGTCGGCAGGACATGGATCGGCGGCAGGACTCGGCGCTCCCGTGCCGGTGCTGCGCATGTTCGACGTCGAGCGGACGCGCGAGTTCTACCTCGGCTTTCTCGGCTTCTCGGTCGTGTTCGAGCACCGCTTCGAGCCAGAGCTCCCGCTCTACCTGCGCGTCGAGCGGGACGGGGTGCGACTGGACCTGTCCGAGCACCACGGAGACGGTACGCCGGGGTCGGTCGTGTGGGTCCCGGTCGCCGACGTGCGCGCCTACCGGCGCGAACTGCTGGCCACCGGATATCCGCGGATGCGCCCGGGCATCGACGACGACGCCCCCGGTGGCCCGACCATGGAAGTGGTGGACCCCGCCCAGAACGTGCTGCGGTTCGCACAGCGGTCGGGCGAATGACCGGCGAAGACGTCCTCGGAGAGGGGCGGTGGAAGCGATCGGCACGATACTGATCGACGGGATGAACGTCATCGGCTCCCGGCCGGACGGCTGGTGGCGGGACCGCACCGGGGCCATGCGGCGCCTCGCCGCCCAGGTCGATCGCTGGGCACCGCACGTGGACGACGACGTCGTGCTCGTGCTCGACGGCGACCCGCGCGACCTCGGCGTCGTCGACCATGTGCGCGTCGTCTGGGCGCCCGGCGCGCGAAACGCCGCCGACCACCGGATCGTGGACCTCGTTTCCGAGACCGACGACCCGACGACGGTGCGCGTCATCACCTCGGACCGCGAACTCGCCGACCGAGTCCGCGCCCTCGGTGCATCCGTCACCGGCTCCGGCTCCTTCCGCACCGACCTTTCGGAGGGTGATTCGTCAGGCGCGTAGGAGAGTGACGGCCCGGCCCCCCGGGGCTCGTGGCCTCGCTGACGTGGGTGCGCCGGCCGATCGCGTTCGGGGCGGCCGTCGACGATGACGAGGGTCCCGGTATCGAGGTAGAGCTGGGCCAGGCGGTTGCCGAGGCTGTCGCGGCGGCGATGTAGGGCCATGTGTGCCGGGCGGTCCCATGGCCATCGTTTACGCAAATATCACACTGTGACCTGCAACGATGGAATATGCTGTCCGGTATGAACATTATGTTCAGCGCTGTTCGTTGGAAGACATGACCTTGTCTTGACTGAAGAGGAGCGTCCTCGTGTTCGACCGCACCGGCAGATCCCGGACCGCCAACGATGCCGCAGCCCCGTCTGACCACGACTCTCGCGAGACCCAGCGCCGCGTACGCGAACTGGTCCGCCGCCTGTCCACGCCCGAGGGGCGCGCCGATCCGCACGTGATCTACGACGAACTGCGGGCCATGGGCCCTGCGGTACGCACGCCATGGGGCGCCTGGCTGGTCACGTCGGACAGTGTGAGCCACGAGGTGCTGCGGGGACCCGGCTGGCGCACCGTGGACGCCGCCTGGCGCACCGAGCGTCAGCCGACGTGGGTGCGCCACCCGGGCCTGAAGTTCCTGCACGACTCCGCGCTCGGCACCAACCCGCCCGGGCACGCCGCGCTGCGCCGCAGTCTCGGCGCGTTCGTCTCGCCGCAGACGATCGCCGGGTTGACGCCGCAGATCGTCCGGACCGTCCACGAGTACGTCGACCGGTTCGAGGCGGCGCTGCGGGCCGACGGCGAGGCGGACTTCGGTGCCCTGGTCGGCGACCGGCTGCCCATGGCGGTGCTCTGCATCGTGCTCGGGCTGCCGCACGAGGACATCGCGCTGCTGTGCGACATGAGCCGCGCGCTCTCGAACGTGCACGACCTGGCGCCGGGCCGGGAACGGCTGGCGCAGGCCGACCGAGCCGGGAGGCTGTGGAACGCGTACTGGGAACAGCTCGTGACCGAACCGCGGTCTCGTCTCCCGGAGGGATCCCCGCTGGTGCGCTGGCTCGACACGGAGACCGACCCGGCGGTGCGCGCGGCAGCCGGATCGCAGCTCAACGTCATGATCGAGGCGGGCCTCGAGACCACGACGTCCCTGCTCTCGGAGGGCCTGGTCCAGCTCCTGCGCCGACCCGATCAGGCCGCCTGGCTGCTGGAGCATCCCGAGTCCGTGGACGGCGCCGTGGAAGAGCTGGTGCGTCTCGTGACGCCCGCGCAGCTCCTGACCAGGTACGCGACCGAGGACACCGAGCTGCCCGGCGGCGTCCCGGTGGCGGCCGGGCAGGTCGTGCACGTGGTGATCGCCGCGGCCAACCACGACCCCGCCGTCTACCACGCGCCGCACGACCTCGACCTGTCGCGCCCGCCGCGCCGGAACCTCGCGTTCGGCGTGGGCATGCACTACTGCCTCGGTGCGCCGCTGGCCCGGCTGGAGGCGACCACGCTGTTCCCCGAGTTGCTGCGACGCCTCGACCTCGAGCTCGCCGGGCCCGTGGGCTACGACGAGTCCCTCGCCTTCCGCGGTACACGGTCGGTGCCGGTGCGCCGGCGCTCCCGTCCCACGGCGGAACGGACGACGGCGGAGCGTCCGACGGGAGAGCGTCCGACGGAGGAGCGGACGGCGGGGGAGCCGACGAGGGCCACGGACCAGCCGACGGCGTCGGACGCGACGACGGAGACCGCAGGCACGGCGTCGGAGGCATCGCCGGCCGGTGCCTTCGGGCCGGTCGTCGTCGAGCGCGACGACGCGGTGCTCCTGGTGACCCTGACACGGCCGGACGGCGACAACCGGCTCGACCGCGCGACGCTGACGGCCCTGGCCGACGTGCTGGATTCTTTGCCCGACGACGTCGGCGCCGTCGTGCTGCGCGCCGAAGGAAGCCACTTCTGCGTGGGCGCGGACCTGGACGAGCTCGGCCGGCTTGCCGCCGACGACCCCAACGGCTACCGGGATCTCGTCGCGCTCACCGACCACGTGCTGCACGCCTGGCGCACCTGTCTGCCGGTGACGGTCGCGGCGTTGCACGGCTCCGTCGTCGGTGCCGGCCTCGGGCTCGCGACGGCGAGCGACCTCCGGGTCGCCGCAACCGGCACACGACTCCGCGCGCCCGAGACGATCCTGGGCATACCGGTGGGCGCGAGCGAGATGCTGGACCGCGTGATCGCCGAGATCGGAGCCAGCCGGACCCGCGTCATGCTGCTGCTCGGCGACGCCGTCGGCACCGAGCAGGCGCTGGCCGACGGCCTGGTGCACCACGTCGTGCCGGCGGAGGACGTGTGGGTCGAGGCCAGACGGCTGGCGCGCCGCATCACCCGGCGCGACCGGCAGGCCGTCCGCATCACCAAGCAGACGATGGCGCGGCTCCCGCAGGACGGGCCCGATCCGGCGCGTGCCGCAGGGGCCGACGCGTGGGAAGCACCCCAGGCCCGCGCCCTACGCCGTCGGGTCGCCACCGACGACGCGAGGTAGCGTCCCGCTGCTCCGCGAGCGGGCTGCCCGCCGTCTGGGTCAGGGTGAGGACAACGGAGACAACTCGGCCTGGAGCTCGCGGATCGTCGTGGCGAGCACGCCGGAAGCAAGCAGTCCCGATCCCAGGGGGCCGGAGGAATCCTCCCCGAGGGCAGGGAGGCGTCCGAGTGCGGCCCGGACCTCCGCTGTCATGTGCTCGAGCTGCCAGCGGACCTCGGCGTCGCGGGCGTCCGTCCGGTCGAGCGCGGCCAGTCCGGCGGCCTTCGCCGCATACGCCGCCGCGCCCAGGGCGTGGGCGCCCATGTGCGCGACGCCGGACGCCTGGCCGGCGGAACGAGCGGCCGCCACCGCGGCGGGGCTCGTGACCGACTGCGCCGCCCGACCCGCGACGAAGCGGCGACGGATCTCCCCGGCCGCGCTGAGCTCACCACGACCGAACGCCCGTGCCCGGGCGATGCCGTCGCGCGCGCGATCATCGGTCGGCGCCTCGGCCTCGAACAGGGGGAGAACGCGCTCCGCGCAGTCCGCGGCCCACAGGGCCACGAGCCTGCGATCAGCCTCACTGAGCGCTTGAGGGGATGCCATGGCGTCACTCTCGCACACCTGCGCACCGCCGCAGCCGGTCGGCCAAGGATGGGACCGAGGCCCCGCGTGATCCCGGGCGCGAAGCCTTGCGGCGGACTGAACATTTGTTTAGTCTGTTCGGCGTGACCAGTATGCCCGAGTCGAGCCCTCCGGAGTCGAGTGCCCGACGTCGGATCCTGGACGCGGCGCTCGACCGATTCGGCCGGGACGGCGTCAACCGGGTGACCGTGCGGGCGATCGCGTCCGACGCCGGAGTGTCCCCCGCGCTTGTGGTCCATCACTTCGGATCGATGGAGGGCGTGCGGCGGGAGTGCGACCGGTACGTGATGTCGATGGTCCGTGGTCCGGACCACCTCGTCGAGGATGCCGCTGCCGGCAACGCAAGTGGCCTCGCGGGCATGCTCGAGGCGGCCGCGCCGGTGCGGCGCTATCTGGCGCGCGCGTTTCTCGACGGCTCCCCGGCGGCCAACGCACTGTTCGACGAGATCGTGGAGCACACCGCGGCCTGGCTCGCCGGCGGCGAGCGCGAGGGCTGGGTCCGGCCGAGCGAGAACCCGCACGCCCGGGCCGCGATCTACGTCTCCTGGCTGCTGGCGCCGCTGGCGTTCGGCGCCCACCTGACGCGCGCTTTGGGTGTGGACGACCTGCATGCGACCGGCTCGGCGCTCTGGATGTCCCGGGTCGCGATCGACATGTTCACCCATGGCGTGTTCACCGACGAGCGCATGCTGCACGCGTGGGACGCCGTCGAGAAGGAGCGAGGCGCACGATGAAGGCACTGATCTTCACCCACGGCACCCGCGGCGACGTCCAGCCGTACGTCGCCCTGGCCCATGCCCTGCGACGAGCCGGGCACGGGGCCGTGCTGGCGGGCCCGGCCGGCTCGGCGTCGTTGGCGGAGCCGTATCACGTCCCGTACGTGCCTCTGTCGGACGCGATGAACGAGGGCATGGACGACCCCGAGGTCCGCGCGGCGATCGAGAACAACTACCGCGGCATCCGCGGCAAGCTGACCGCGATCAAGCTGATGCGGCAGGCGAAGACCGAGCTGCGCACGGTGTTCGACGAGATCGCCGCGATCCCGGCCGACGACGTCGACGTCGTGGTCCATCCGGTGAACTCCCCGGGACAGTTCCTGGCGGAGAAGCTCGGCGTCCCGTCGGTCGCGGTCGGTCTCCAGCCGGGCTGGGTGCCGACAGACTCGGTCCCGAGCCCGTTCGTCCCGTTCCCGATCCCGAGGGCGCTCAACCGGGCCAGCTACGGGCTGAACCGCGTGGTCCTGCGCGCTCTGGTCGGAGCCGGAACGGAGTGGCGGCGCGATACCCTCGAGCTGCCCCGGCGGCCGCACCAGAACGACGCCCTCCGCAGGCCGGACGGCGGTCCGGCCACGGTGCTGCAAGCCTTCAGCACGCACGCCCTGCCCGCCGGTGCGCGGTACCAGGACAGCGTCCACACCACCGGCTACTGGTTTCTGCCCGCCGCCGAGGACTGGACGCCGCCGGAGCGGCTCCGGGCGTTCCTCGATGCCGGCGAGCCTCCCGTGTACGTTGGCTTCGGCAGCATGGCGGGGACCCAGCCCGCGCGTGTCGGCCGGACGGTCGTCGAAGCCGCCCGGCGGGCCGGCGTCCGGGTCGTGCTCATCACCGGATGGGGCGGCATCGACGCCGGAGCCGACGCCGATCGGGTGCTCGTCCTCGACCAGGCGCCGCACGACTGGCTTTTTCCCCGGACGGCCGCCGTCGTCCATCACGGGGGCGGGGGCACGACCGCGGCGGCACTCGCCTCCGGCCGGCCGCAGGTCGTGTGTCCGTTCATCGCTGACCAGCCGTACTGGGGGCGCCGCATGCATGCCGTGGGCGTGGCGCCCGGGCCGGTGCCGCAGCGCCGGCTCACCGCCGAGCGTCTCGCCGGCGCGCTCCGGCAGGCCGCCACCGATCCGGCGATGCGTGCCCGGGCCGCCGAACTCGGCGCGACGATCGGCGCGGAGAACGGCGTCGCGAACGCCGTCGCGGTGATCGAGCGGACGGTGGCGCGCAGCTGACCCGGTCAGCGCCGGGCTCGCCCGGGCACTGGTCCACGGCCGGATACTTCACTGTCCCGAGCGGGCACGGCTACGGCGCATCACCGATCGAGCGGAGGTCCGATGGCGATCGTCATCGACATCGACGTCATGCTCGCGCGGCGCAAGATGTCGGTGGGTGAGCTCGCCGAGCGGGTGGGGATCACGCCGGCCAACCTCGCGGTCCTGAAGAACGGGCGTGCCAAGGCCGTCCGGTTTACGACCCTGGACGCACTGTGCACGGCGCTGGACTGCCAGCCCGGCGACCTGATCCGCCACGAGCCCGACGACGAGCCGACGCGCGACGCCTGAGACCGGGAAGCCTGGGACCGGGAAGCCTGAAACGGGGCGGGAGGCGGGTGGGCGCCGTCATGTCGATAGGTACTACGGGTCGTGAACTCACTTGAGCCTCGCCCGGTAGCTCGTGGGTGCCAGACCATGGGTCCGGGTGAACTGGCGGGAGAAATAGAGCGGGTCGTCATAGCCGCACCGGGACGCGATGGCCGCGACCGTGAGCTCCGTGCTGTCCAGGAGTTCGCGTGCTCGAGCCATGCGTAGGTCACTCTGGTAGCGCAACGGTGGTACGCCGACCTGCTGCCGGAAGACGGCGTTGAGCTGGGAAGGGCTGAGTCCGACCATTGCGGCCAGTGCTTCGACCGAGGTGCGTTGCGGGGTCGTGGCACGGAGGTGTTCGATGGCCTGCTCGACAGGGCTCAGGGCGAAACCCGGGGTGCGGCGACCTGTCGCGATCAGGTGTGTCAGTGCGTTCCACGCAGCGCCGGTGGCTCGGACAAGACCTCCGGCGGTGCCGAAGTCGAGGGCGTCGATGACCTGTGAGATGAGGCCGGCGACGGGTGTCGGGTCGCGCAGGTGGGAGAGCGGACCGCCGGCGGCCTGATGTGCCGCGTGCACCAGCTCCGCGGAGTCCAGGCCCATGAAGTGCAGCCACCACAACGTCCACGGGTCGTCCTCGGATGCCGCGTACTCGTGAGGGACGTCGGCGGGCAGGAGGACCGCGTCGCCGCGTTGCACGGCGAACCGTCCATCGGGTGTCCGGCACCAGCCCGCGCCGCCGGTGCAGAGCATCAGGATGTGCTGACTCGTGCCGCCCTCTCGCAGTCGTCCGTGGTGCGCCGCGTGGGGGAACAATCCGGCGTCGGTGACCAGGAGACGGCTGGTCACGGGCCGTTCGAGTGCCGCGTGGACCGTGGGCCGCGGGACGACGAACATGCGCTGGCCCGCGAATCCGTCCCGGAGCACCAGCTCTTCGATGACCGTCGTTTCGTCCATGGAGGCCATGGAAACTTCCATCGTCAGCGACGGTCAAGCCGACCTAGGTTCGACACATGCCCTCTGCAGAGTCGCGGATCGTCCTTCCGCCCGTCCCGGACGAGATCGCCGCCCGCCCTGTGCGCGTGTGGCGAGAGCCCGTCTCGATCGACACCTATGACGTCGGCGAACCGGACCGCTACCCCGCCTACCTCGACCAGCGTGTCTACCAGGGGTCCTCGGGAGCGGTGTACCCGATGCCGTTCATCGACCGCGTGGCGCAGGAGAAGAAGCCGCGGTCGTGGGACGCGATCCATATGGAGAACGACTATGTGCGCCTGATGATCCTGCCTGAGCTGGGTGGGCGCATCCATGTCGGTCTCGACCGCACGTGTGGCTACGACTTCTTCTACCGCAACGACGTCATCAAGCCGGCCCTCGTCGGGCTCCTGGGCCCGTGGATCTCAGGTGGCGTGGAGTTCAACTGGCCACAGCACCACCGGCCGGCGACCTACCTGCCGACGGAGACACGGATCGAGGAGGCGCCTGACGGCTCGGTGACGGTCTGGTGCTCCGACCATGACCCGTTCCGGCGTATGCGGGGCATGCACGGGATCCGCCTCGCACCGCACAGCGCGCTCGTCGAGGCCCGCGGTCACCTCGTCAATCGCACCGACGACGTGCAGACCTTCCTGTGGTGGGCGAACGTCGCCGCCGCCGTGAACGACGACTACCAGTCGTTCTTTCCGACCGACGTGACGTTCGTCGCGGATCATGCCAAGCGGGCCGTGACGACCTTCCCCGCGGCATCGGACCGGTACTACGGCTTCGACTACTCGGCGCAGCGCACCGCGGAGCGTCCGGACGGTGACCGGCTCGACTGGTACCGGAACATCCCCGTGCCCACGTCGTACATGTGCCTCGGTACGCAGGACGACTTCTTCGGGGGCTACGACCACGGCGCAGCGGCGGGGTTCGTGCACTGGGCCGATCACCGCATCGCGCCGGGCAAGAAGATGTGGACCTGGGGCAACGCTCCGTTCGGCTGGGCATGGGATGCCCATCTGACGGACACGAACGGTCCTTACGTCGAGCTCATGGCCGGCGTCTACACCGACAACCAGCCCGACTTCGCGTTCCTGCGGCCGGGCGAGACGAAGTCCTTCTCCCAGTACTGGTACCCGATTCAGGACATCGGCCCGGTCCACCAGGCCACACGTGATGCAGCAGTGCGCCTGGACGTGAGTGCCGGCGAGCTGGTGCGGGTAGGTGTCGCGGTCACGTCACCACGACCTGGGGCCCGGGTCGTGCTGCGCGCAGCGGGCCAGGTGCTGCTCGACGAACGGGCCGACCTCGCACCGGGTGCTCCTCTCGTCCGAGATCTGTCCGGAGCACCGGGCATCGAGCCCACTGCTTGTGAGCTGGTTGTCGAGCACGAGGGAGTCACCCTGGTGACGTGGCATCCACGCCGGGTGGTCTCGTCCGAGGGTGCCTTGCCCGATCCGGCGACCGAACCGCTCGCGCCGGACGAGATCGAGTCCGTCGACGAGCTCTACGTCACGGGGCTGCACCTCGAGCAGTATCGGCACGCGACGCGTTCACCCGAGCCTTACTGGCTCGAAGCGCTCCGGCGTGACCCGCACGACGCGCGGTGCGCCACTGCGCTGGCGGCACGGCGAATGCACGACGGGCGTCTCGGGGACGCAGAGCGGCTGCTGTGCACCGCGACCGCTCGCGTCACCCGGCGGAACCTCAATCCGCGTGATGCCGAGGCCCACTACCGCCTGGGCCTCGTCCTTGCCCGACAAGGCCGCCATGCCGAGGCACGGGAAGCGTTCGCGACGGCACTGTGGGACCGGACCTGGTCGGAGGCCGCCGCCGTCGCGACCGCTCGCCTCGATCTCACCGCCGGGCGCAACGCGGCGGCTGCCGAGGATCTCGCGGCACTGCTGCGCCGCGCCCCCTCTCATGTGCAGGCCCGCAACCTCGCTGCGGTCGCGGCGCTGAGGTCCGGGAACCGAGATGCGGCGCGCGACCTCGTGCGCGGCACCCTCACCGAGGACCCGCTCGACGCCTGGGCGCGTGACCTCGCCACCCTCCTCGGCCAGGACGCGGAACCCCTGAGCGACCCCACGATCACGCTCGACATCGCCCTGGAACACGCCTCGGTGGGGGAGACGGAGCACGCGATCGAGCTCCTTGAACGCGCCACCGAGCTGCCGATGGTGCCCGGACAGCGCAACGTGGCCCCGCTCGCGCTGCTGCACCGCGCTGACCTCGAACTTCGTCGCGGTGATCGAAAGGCCGCCGAGTCCGCTCTCGAGCGGGCGGCCCAGGTCCTCAGGACGTGGTGCTTCCCCGCGGCGAGCGACAACGACATGCTCGAACGGCTGCGCGAGGCGTGGCCTGACAACCCCCTCGTGGCAGGACTCGCCGGGCACTGGCTGTACGCGGCAGGGCGGCACAAGGAGGCCATCGCCGCCTGGGAGGCCTCCGCCTCCCGCGACACGAACGACTCCGTGGTGCTGCGCAACCTGGGCATGGCTGCCTACAACGTGCTGGATGACGCCGACCGGGCCGCGGAGTACTACGCACAGGCTCGCGCCGTCGCACCGGATGACGCTCGTCTGCTCTACGAGTCCGACCAGCTCGAAGGGCGACGAGGCACTGCACCCGCCGAACGCGCAGCCACGCTCCTGGAGCGGCCCGACCTCGTGGCATCCCGCGACGATCTCTCGGTGCAGCTCGCCGAGCTGCTCACCGCACTGGGCCGGCCGGCGGACGCCCTCGGCATCCTGACGGGACGCTCGTTCCAGCCGTGGGAAGGCGGCGAGGGCCGCGTGCTCGGTGCCTGGGACGAAGCCCACCTCGCTCTCGGCCGCCGCGCGCTGGCCGAGGGAGCCGCCGAGCGTGCACTGGAGTACGCGTCCGCCGCGCTGTCGCCCGTCACGTCGCTGGGCGAAGCACGTCATCCACTGGCGAACACGGCAGACCTTCACCTCCTGCTCGGTGACGCACTGCACGCGGCCGGGCGACCCGACGAGGCGGACGACGCCTGGGCGACCGCCGCAGACCAGCAGGGCGACTTCCAGGGCATGGAGGTCCAGACCTTTTCCGAGCGCACCGCGGCCTCGGTCACCGCGCTTCGCCGGCTCGGCAGGAGCGACGACGCGCGCCGGCTCCGGGACGACTTCGCACGGTACGTCACCGAGCGGAGCGAGCACGTGGCGACGATCGACTACTTCGCGACGTCGCTCCCGACTCTGCTGCTGTTCACGCAAGACGTGCAGGACGCGCACGACACCCGGCTCATGGTGCTGCGCGCCCAGCTCGCCGCGCTCGACGGCGACCAGGAAGGAGCCGCGGCTCTCGCTCGTCAGGTCCTCGACAAGGACGCGTTGAACACATCAGCGCGCACCCTTCTGGTCCCAGCGGCGTAACGCCGCCGACCTGCCGCATCGCACCCCTCGAAGGAGAGACATGAACATCGACGTTCACCCGGCACCCGCCGCTCAGCGGCTGCGTGCCGAGGCGCCACACCCGCCCCGGCGAGGTCATCTGCCGCTCGGCGACCCTGAGGGCACCTCCGACCGGATCGAGATCACCAGCGGGTGGATCGAACGGGCCGGCAAGCCGTGGTTCCCGATCACCGGCGAGATCCACTACTCCCGGCTACCGCGCGACCGGTGGTCCGAGGTACTCGGGCACGCCCGGGCCGGTGGTCTGGACACCGTAGCCACCTACGTCCTGTGGCAGGCGCACGAGCCGGAGCCGGGCCGGTTCCGGTGGCATGACGGCCTCGACCTCCGGGCGTTCATCGAGCTTGCTGCACGGCACGGCCTGGACGTGATCGTCCGCATGGGGCCGTGGGCACACGGCGAGGCCCGCTACGGCGGCTTCCCGGACTGGCTCGTCGAGCGTGGCGTGGCCACGCGCACGAACGACGCCGACTACCTCGAGCTGGTGCGCCGGTTCTACGGGCAGATCATCGGCCAGCTGGCCGGGCTCACGCATGCCGAAGGGGGACCGGTCGTCGGCGCCCAGATGGACAACGAGCTCTACGACCAGCCACAGCACCTCGCGACGTTGCGCACCATCGCCGAGGACCTCGGTCTGCGGGTGCCGATCTGGACGGCGACGGGCTGGGGAGGTGCCCAGGTGCCCGGGTCCCTGCTGCCGGTGTACAGCGCCTACACGGACGGATTCTGGGAGGACTCGGCCACGGAGTGGCCAGATTTCGCGGCCTTCCACTTCCGCTACAGCGAGGTCCGTGACGACCTGACTGTCGGTGCCGACCTGCGTGAGGCCCTGGACGGCATCGTGCTGGACCCTTCGGCGGTGTGGCTCAAGGACGACGCAGCCCTGCCGTTCGCCACCTGCGAGCTCGGGAGCGGCATGCACGTGGCCTATCACCGTCGGCCCCTCGTCACCTCCGAGGAGGTCGGCGCTCTCGCGCTGGCGAAGATCGGCAGCGGCTCCATCTGGCAGGGGTACTACATGTACGCCGGTGGAACGCAACGACGTGGTGCCCACGGCACAGAGCAGGAGTCGCACGCCACCGGGTACCCCAACGACGTCCCCACCGTCAGCTACGACTTCTACGCGCCGGTCGGCGAGCACGGGCAGGTGCGCCGACACCACCACCTCCTGCGCCGACAGCACCTCTGGCTCGCGACCGATGGCTCACAGCTGGCTGCCATGCGCACCACGGTGGGCGGAGGCGGCGAGGACCCGTCCGAGCTGCGCTGGTCGGTCCGCTCCGACGGACACCGTGGCTATCTCTTCCTCACGACCTACCAGCCGGCCCGTCGCCCGCTCGACCCGCAACCCGGGCTACAGGTCACCGTCGAGCTGGACGACGCCGTCGTGACCGTCCCGTCCCGTCCGACGGACGTACCGGCGGGCGTGTCCGTGGCCTGGCCGCTGCGCTACCCGCTGACCGACGAGCTGGTGCTGCGAAGCGCGACGGCACAGCTCGTCACCAGGGTCGCCGACGACGCCGGTGAGATCGTCGTCCTGAGCGCCACGGAGGGTGTTCCGGTCGAGCTGGTCCTCGAAGGTGACGTCGATGTGCGCGGCGTGGGGGCAGCGCGACACGACGGCGGGCACACCGTCGTCGACCTCGTGGGCGTCCCAGGACCGGGCGCATTCGTCGAGCTGCCGGGCGTGCGTGTCCTGGTCGTCGACGAGGAGACAGCCAACCACCTCTATCGCCTGGAGATCGCCGGACGAGACCGGCTCGTCCTGGCCGACGCACCCGTGTACGGGGTCGACGGCGGCCTGGTCGCCCACCCGGACACCGAGTCGGTCACCGTTTCGCTCCTTCCTGCGCCGGTGTCGCTGACGTCCGAGGACGCCGAGGTCCTCGTGGCTAGCGCGGTGGCGGCGCCCTGGAGGACGTGGACGGTCAGGACCAACGCAGGACGGCGCCTGCTGGCGAGCGGACTCCAACCACATGCTGCCGCACCACCTGAGCCCGCGCGGGGCGGCCCGATGGGCCGCCTCAGCGCGCCGCGGGACTTCTCCGGCGCGGCGCGGGTCGAGCTCGACGTGCCGGGCGAGCTCGTGGCCGGCGTCGACCGCGCCCTCATGCGGATCACCTGGACGGGCGACATCGGCCGGGCGCTGATCGGCCGCGAGGTGGTCAGCGACCACTTCTGGCACGGACGGACCTGGGACCTGGACCTGACACCGTGGCGCGAGCAGGCCGCTCGGGACGGGGTGACGCTCGAGCTGCTGCCCTGGTGCGACGACACCGGAGTCTGGGTGGACCCGTCGGTGCGCGATGTCCCCGAGGGCATCACGGTGCCCTCGGTCGAGATCGTGCGCGTCGCCAAGGTAGTTCTCGTTGCCGAGGAGGCGAGCCGGCGATGGAGCTGAACAGGCGCGACCTGCTCAAGGTGCTCGGTCTTGCAGGGTTCGGGATCGTCGGCGGGGGAGCCTTGGCCGCCTGCACGACGCCGGGCAGCGGCACCCCGGTGTCGTCCGGCGACGCGCTCCTCGATCTGTGGACGCACGACCCCGGGTACGCGACGTTCTTCACCAGCGCTGCAACCGACGCCGCACTGGTCGGGGGGAGCGCGTGGAGCTTCGGCATCGACGTGACCTCCATCGCCCCGGCGGACATCGTGTCGCGGCTCATCACCCAAGCCGTGGCACAGCGCCCGCTCCCGCAGCTTGCCGGCCTGGTGATCGACCAGTTCCCCCGGGTCATGCGGGCCGACATCGCCGAGAACCTGTTCGTCGACCTCACCTCCCTGACCGAGCCGCTGGGTGATCGGCTCCTCAAGACCCAGCCGTACTCCGTCGACGGGAAGGTCTACGCCCTTGAGTCGGACAACTCGGTCTCCGTGATGTTCTACCGCGCGGACCTGTTCGAACAGCTCGGCATCCCGGACGACGTCGGCACCTGGGAAGAACTGCTCGAGATCGGCGCGGGCATCGCGGCGGACACCGGACAGGCCGTCGGGATGGTCGCCAACGGCGACAACGGCTCCATCGTCAATGGATTCGTCCAGATGCTCCTGCAGCGCGGCGGCAGCCTGTACGACGCCGACGGCAACCTCACGGTCGTGTCGGACGAGTCCGTCGAGGTGCTGGAGCTCATGGCCGCAGGCGTACGCTCCGGCGCGTTCCTCGCGCTGTCCGACCCGTACGGCGGCGCAGCGGCGGCAGCGCTGAAGGAGAGCCAGCTGATCGCGACCGTGATGCCCAACTGGTACGAGGTCTACGGGCTGCAGGCGAACGTTCCGGACCAGTCGGGGCGCTGGCGGGCGCGCACCATTCCCAAGTTCGCCGGCGGCGGCCACATCGGGTCGACCCTGGGCGGGACGGCGTTCGCGGTGCTCAAGGACCAGCCGCTGACCGACGCCGCGACCGACCTGCTGCAGCGGGCCTACCTGAGTGAAGAGGGCCAGCTCGCCCGCTATCACGCCGGCGCGTACCTGCCGACGCTCGTCGACCTGTACCAGTCACCGAGCTTTCAGCAGATCAGCGACGACTACCTCGGAGGCCAGCGGGTCTTCGAGATCTACGCGGCAGCAGCGCAGGACATGCCGATCTTCTACCAGGCCGCGGGGGCATCGGTGCTGCGGGACAGCCTCGGCGGGCCGATCCTGCGTGCGATCAACGGCCAGATCGGCGCCGAGGAAGCCCTTGCTACCGGTGTGCGAATGTACGAGAGGCAGGTACAGCAGTGACGACCGCCGTGGCAGCGACGAAGCTGCGTTCGGACCAGCACCGCTGGGCTCCCTACGCGTTCATCTCGCCCTTCTTTCTACTCTTTGCCACCTTCATGCTCGTCCCTGTCGGGGCAGGCATCTACCTGAGCCTGACGGACTGGGCGGGGCTCGGCGAGCCCGACTTCATCGGTCTGGCCAACTACTCCAGGCTGCTCGGGGACGCGAGCTTCGGTGCGGCGCTGGGGAACACCGCTTTCTACACCCTCTTCGCGATCGCCGTCGTGCTGCCCGTGTCGTTGTTGATCGCGGTCGGACTCGATGCGCGGGGCCTGAAGCTGCGCGACTTCTTCCGGCTGGTCTACTTCATGCCTGTCGTGCTGGCCCCGATCATCATCGCCCTGATCTTCGGTCTGATCTTCGACGGGCAGTACGGGCTCCTGAACGCAGTTCTCGAAGCTCTCTTCGGGTTCGGCGGAGTCTCGTGGCTCACGGACCCGATGTGGGCTCGCGTCGTGGTGGTCGTGCTCGTCCTGTGGCGGTGGACCGGCTACCTCACGATCTTCTTCCTCGCGGGCCTGCAGGCCATTCCGAGGGAACTGCACGAAGCGGCCGAGCTGGACGGTGCGGGCGTCGTACGCCGCTTCTTCTCCGTCACGCTGCCCCAGCTGCGACCCGTCACGGCCTTCGTCGCCGTGACCATGCTGGTCAACACGGCGCAGATCTTCGAAGAGCCCTTCCTCCTCACGCAGGGCGGGCCCGGGGAGGCCACCCTGTCGGTCTCGATGTTCGTCTACAGGGCAGGCTTCCAACGCCAGGAGCTCGGCTATGCCGCCGCGGCCGGCGTCGTCATGTTCGTCATCGTCTTCGTGCTGGGCCGCATCGGCACCCGCGCGTTCGGCGTCGGGAGGACCCGATGAGCACCACACTGATCACCGTCGAGGCGTCACCGGCCGCGGCCGTCGCACCGGTACGGCGCCGGCGGGCCCCTCGCCCTGCACGGGTAGCGCTCTACGCGGCGCTCGTCGCCCTCGCACTTGTCTACGTGGTCCCGCTGCTGTGGGCGCTGTCGTCGTCCTTCAAGGATCGCAGCGACATCTTCGCGTTCCCGCCCGCGCTGTGGCCCGACTCCGCGACGCTCGGTAACTACACGACCTTGCTCGCCACTCAGCCGTTCTGGTCGTGGATGCTCATGAGCACAGTGATCGCGGTCGTCAGCACGGCCGCTACCGTCTTTTTCTGCTCGCTGGCCGGGTTCGGGTTCGCCAAGTACGAGTTCCGTGGCAAGAACCTGCTCTTCGACGTGATGTTCTCGTCGATGGCCATCCCGTTCGCGGTGATCGTGGTCCCGCTGTTCATCCTGGTCGCCAAGCTCGGGCTCGCCAACCCGTTCTTCGCGCTCGTCGTCCCCTGGGTGGCGCCCGCGTTCGGCATCTTCATGATGCGCCAGTACACCGAGCAGTCCGTGCCGGACGAGATCCTCGACGCGGCACGTATCGACGGGTGCTCCGAGTTCCGTGCATTCCTCACCGTGGTGTTCCCCCTGCTGCGTCCCGCCGTCGGAGCGCTGGCCGTGTGGAGCTTCCTCAACTCGTACAACAATCTCCTGTGGCCGCTGGTGATCGTGGCCGAGCCGGAGTTCTACACGGTGCCGCTCGGGCTGCAGGCGCTGTTCGGCGCCGAGGGGCGCCAGTACGACCTCGTCATGGCCGGCTCGGTGCTTGCCGCGGTGCCCGCCCTGATCGTGTTCTTCGTCCTGCGCAAGCAACTCGTGAACGGCCTGACGGCAGGGGCGGTCAAGGGATGAGAGCGTCGATGGTCACCACCGCTACGAAGGCCCGGACCAACAACCCGGCCCCCGTTCCGGCGCATCTGCCCCGGCGGCTCACCATCACGCTGTGGGACTTCTCGTGGTATGTCCGCACCGGTCCCGGCGAGCCGTTCGAGAACCTCGACACCGCCTTCGCCCGCGCCGTCGAGCTCGGCTACAACACCGTGCGGATCTGCGCCATGCCGTTCCTGCTGTTCCGCTCCGGCCTGGACACCAGCGCCTTGCGGCTGCAGCCGATCGGCGGGGGGTACGCCGGCCGGGTCCGATGGTACGACGTCGAATCGCCGACGACGATCGATGCCCGCGCACACCTGCTGGACTTCTTCCGAACTGCTGACCGGCACGGGGTGGTCGTGATCGTCTCGTCCTGGGAGTACCAGCAGAGCCCGGCGTTCGCGGCCGACCGGGCGTGGTACGACGCTCTCCAGGCGGTCGACCCGGACAAACGGCTCGTGGAGCTCGGCCGTGCCATGGCCGATCTGGTCGACCTGCTGGCCGAGCACGGGCTTGCCCATACCGTCGCCTTCGTCGAACTGCACAACGAGGTCCAGGCGGGCCATCTCACACACGGGCTGCCCGGCCAGGAAGATCCTGTGGTCGAGCTGCGCGGGCGACTCGAGGCGGGGATCGACACGTTCCGCGCCCGCCACCCCGACGTCTTGTGCGGCGTGAACTACGCGGCGGTGCCGGTCACGGCCATGCGCGGTGTTCCGTGCAACGCGCAGGTGCTCGTCGTGCACCCTTACGTCTACGGCGTGCTCGACGACCTCGTCCAGGAATTCGTACTCCGCGGCGACCCCGCGGACTTTCCGCAGGCGCGCGCGGATGCGGAGCTGCTGCGTCCGGGGGCGCCGCGACTGGCCGAGTGGGCTCCGCCGGCTGACGAGGACTGGAAGCGGCACGCCTCGATCGTGGGAGAGGCGGAGATCTACGTCCACGACTGGTGCGACCCACAGCTGGTCGACCGCTGGCTCTACGACCGCTACGGCGCTCATCGCGTCGCGATGGCCCTGCGCCTCAGGGAATGGATAGGTGTCGCAGCCGATACCGCCGCACGTCTGGAGATCCCGCTCGTGTTCGGCGAGGGCTGGGTCGGTTACACGCCACGCGACTGTCGGTTCGAGGAAGGCCCGGTCGGGGCGCAGATCTGTCGCGACGCGGTCCGGTTCTCCGTCGAGGTCGATGCGTGGGGATCGCTCGTCTGCTCGAACGCCGCCCCGCACCATGCGATGTGGGACGACGTGGAGCTCCAGCGCGGATGCAACCGCATGCTCCTTGGCGGGGCGTGATGTGACGCCGGCACGACGCCCTCCGGATCGCGGCAAGCCGTCACGCCCGTCGCCTCGTGGAACAAGCGCTGGACCGGCGTCGGCAGTCGCGCGCCGGCGCACTTCCGCCGACCACCGGGCCCTGCTGTCGTCGGGGCACAGCGGCTACTGCGACGGGCTGGTGGCCGCCGTCAGCGAGCCGGGCCGGACGGCATCCAGTCGGGTAGGGGTTCACGATGTGACAGCCACGCCTCGGGTACCCCGGCGATGGCGTCGCGCTCGCCGAGGCCGGTGTAGGCAGCCACGATGCCGCCGACGATGGCCGCGGTGGTGTCGACGTCGCCGCCGGCCTCGATACAGGCCGCGATCGCGGCGGGGTAGTCGGTCAGCCGGGTGGCGGCGGCCCACAGGCAGAACGGGACCGTGTCCTGCGCGGAGACCCGCGACCCGTTGCCCAGCTGCCAGGCTGCTTCCTCCACGGACGCGTCCTGGAGGGCGAGCGCGACGGCCGCCCCCTTCGACGTCGCACCGGGCACCAGGTACGGGACGACGGCATCGATTACTTCGCCAGAGGCCGGCATCGTCCCGGTCATGCGGCACCGGGCGAGGAATGACGCCGCCACTGCGATCACGACGGCTCCGGCGATGCCCTCGGGGTGGGCGTGGGTGACCTCCGAGGCCCGGATCGCCTGCTCGGCGGCACGGTCGAGGTCGCCGGCGAAGTAGGCGCCCAGTGGTGCGATCCGCATGGCGGCGCCGTTGCCGTACGAGCCTGTCGGGAACGCGGCGACGGTTGCCTGCCGCCACGGGACGCCGTCACGGATCTGGCGCAGCACCTGTACGGCGCCCGCGCCGTAGCCGCGGTACGGGTCGGCTCTGTGCGCGAAGTCGAGGGCGAGGCGGTCTTGATCGATGTCGCCGCGTTCGAGTAGCTGCGCCACGACGGTGCAGGCCATGTCGGTGTCGTCGGTCCACTGCCACTCGCCGTCGGGCACCACGCCGTCCCGCAGCAGCTGCGCCGGATCGTTGTCCGGCACGAAGTACTGCGCGCCGAGCGCGTCACCGACGGACAAGCCGTCGAGGCTGTCCAGACACAGCCTGGAGCGTTGCTCGAGGTGGAGAGAAGGGGAGCGCGGCCGTGACACGCCCCGAATCGTCTCAGACGCACGCGAGCTCACCCAGCCCGAGGTGTGGTGCCGGCGCCTTCGTCCGGCGTTCCACGTGGTCGGGCCGATAGGTTGATTGCTCGGTTCGGGAGGCAGATCGCCTTCGCTGGTCGGGCCAAGCTCATGTCCAGCGGGAGAGCCCAACAAGACCTCGACGGGGTGCCGGTAGCCGAGCTGTAGCGCTTGGTCGGATCGAGCGGGGCTACCACCACGCCGGCGCCGTCCGGACCACGAGCTGACGTTGGAGAACGTGCTGGTGACGGCCTCCGAGGCGAGTGGGCCGCGCGGAGTGCCGGGGCGACTGTGATCGCGCGTATGCTCTGACGACTCGAGAATGTCGACCAGGACGCAAGGGATGGGTGTGCAGGTGAACAGGACTCCTCCCGCTCCACAGGGGTTCTGGGACCTCGTCGAGAAACCTGAGATCTCTGCGTCCGACGCAGGCATCGAGCTGCTGCTCACCAAGCTGCGGGACAGCCCTGAAGGCCTGGCGCACTCCTACGCGTCGCACATCTCAGAACTGTTGGACCTGCTCACGCCCTACCGGTTCCACATGGGCCCGGTACCGTTGTTCCCCCTGGCCGGCGACTCGCGGTTGGCCGCGTTCTGCGCCGTGATCCTGGCCGGCCGCGAGAGGGTGGCAGCGGTCCTGGACCGGCCGGCCGGTACCTGGGTGCGCGCCTCCGAAGACCTTGAGGCCATCCATCCACTCCTCGATTGGCTCGAGGGCGAGCTCGACGACAGCCCCGAGGACTACCCGCGAGACGTCCTGGAGATCAGGCTCGTCGATCCGTACATACGGCTCGTCAAACGGCCCGGCATCCGGGGCATGGCGAAGGCCTGCGACGACCTGGCGAAAGACCCGGTACTCAGGCTGGCGGTCAAGTCGGCCGCTCACATCGAGACGCTCGAAATCATGCTGATCATCGAGAAGACCGCGAGCGAGACCACGATCGAACGCGGCCCTCACACCAGCGTGACCACAATCGTCGACGAAGGCACTCTCCGCCGGAAGACGTTCGACAACGGGTACGGCTTTGCACGGCAGTTGGTCCACGACACCTTCGCCAGCCTTGGTCTGACCATTGAACCCTCGACCGACCACCTGGTTCCAGCAGAAGGCTGAGGCCCTTGGCACGACGAACGGTGCTGGCGTGCCGTCAGGGTCCGTCATCGGTCACCGGGGCCGTCAGGAGCGCAGCCCCCGAAGGCGCGAGGTGCGGCGCCGTGTTCGCCCGCCGTCGACGATTCCGACGCCGGTCTCGGCGTGCCGCAGCCACGTGAGGTAGTGGTCGCGAAAGCTGTCCGAGACCGGAAGGACGTCGTCGCCCATCACGCGAATGTGTCCCCGCTGGGGTCCGGAGACCACGAGCCATTCCTCCCAGCCGCAGCCCTGGTGCCCGAGGGGGATGCAGCCGATGAACCGGCGTGAGAAGACCTCCTCCTCCAGGTCCCGCAGCGCCTCTCTCGCAGCGGCGAAGCCGGCATCGTCGGGGAATTCAGCTCGTTGCGGTGCGGCCTCGGGAACTTCATCCCAGGCGTCCTCGATCTGTTCGGCGGTCTGCGCGGGCCTGCGGATCTGGTCCAGGATCACGTCGCCGTGGCCCCAGTGCCATACACCCCGCTCCCTGCGCAGCACCTCCATGCCATAGCCGGGACCAGCGCCACCCGCACCCACCTCGATCAGGAACGAACGATATTCCTCCGGGAGAGCGACGCAGAGCTGTGCTTCCGCTTCTCGCACCTGCGCCGTGGTCAGCGGCGGTGCCAGAACGAATCGATGAGCGCCGGCGCCGAAGGTTGTCAGACGCCTGTCGCGTCGGCGCAGCCGTGAGACTCGCTCGCGCACTCCGTGCCAGTTCGCCATCTCACCTCCCTCCGGGTCGGCATCGAAGTATGGCCCCGGTCGCGGGGAGTCGTCGTGACGGACGGCGGCGAGCACTGACCCCGGTTACGAACTCAACCCCTCGCGTGTTCGATTCTCGCGCGCAGGAGCGTGAGCCATGGATGCGCGGGCAGGCCGTCCAGCTCCCCGGGCCGCGACCGCGACACGCTCGCCGTCGAAGGCCATGGCGGAGATCCTGGCGTCCGGCAGCTTGGCCCGACGTGGGATCGGAGGCCGGCTGTGGGACTGCCGAGCAAGAAAACGGCACGATCAACTATTCAGAAGCCTCGCCCGTGGCCCCAGAGTGGTGAGCGTCGAGGGCGGCACCTTCCTGTCCGCCTCGCCTGCTGTGGGCCGTAGAGCTCAGCAGGGAACCTGTCGAAGGGATCTGCCATGAGTGATTCGAATCGACCAGCGGACTCAGTCGGACCGCGCGCCGGAATATCCCGGCGTGGGGCCCTGTCGGCCGGGATCGGTGTGGTCGCGGCAGGCGCCGCGGCGAGCGTGCTGGGCGCCGGGGGAGGCCTGGCCGAGGCAGCGGAACGTGGCGATACGGCGGGCGCCGGTCACGTCGGGGGTCCGGCTCGAAGCATCACGGTCAGCCCGATCGTTCTGCCCGCGCCCGGCCGGCCCGTGCCCCTGGAGGTCCGGGTCACCGCGCCCGTGACCGGGCGGAGGCTGCCGGTCATCCTCTTCTCGCACGGCCACGGTCAGGTCAACTTCCTGAACTCTCTCGTCGGGTACGCCCCGCTCGTGGACCATCTGGCGGCGCACGGGTTCGTCGTGATCCAACCCACCCACCTGGACGCGACAGCGCTCGGCCTCCGTGACGCCGACGACGTCGACGCGCCCCTGTACGTGCGATCACGAGCCGAGGACATGAGCCGCATCATCGATCGGCTGGATGTGATCGAGAAGGCCGTGCCGCGGCTCGGCAGGCGCCTGGACCGGGACAACATCGCCGTCATGGGGCACTCGTTGGGTGGTCACACCGCGAGCCTGCTGCTGGGTATGCGATTCGACGATCCCTCCCAGGGAAACCGGTCGGTCAGCCTGGCCGACCGCCGGATCACGGTGGGCGTGCTGCTGGCCGCGCCGGGCCGAGGCGGTGATGCGCTCCACGCGGGTGTCGCCGAGCGCTACCCCGCTCTCGTGGCCCCCGACTTCTCTACGATGAGGGCACCCGCGCTCGTCGTCGCAGGTGACCGGGATGACTCTGCCACGTTCACGGACCTGGGCCCGCGGTGGCGCATGGACCCGTACTTCCTCTCCCCGGGTCCCAAGTCCCTGCTCACCCTGTACGGTGCCGAGCATCAGCTCGGCGGGATCTGCGGATACGACGCAGCCCTGACCACGGACGAGAACCCCGCGCGGGTGGCAGCGGTCGGGCGACTGGCCTCGGCCTACCTCCACACCGCGTTCGACCCCCAGGACTCGTCCTGGCAGGCAGCACAGGACGCGTTGACGACAGGGGCCGATGCCGTGGGCCGGGTCGAGCACAGGTGATCCGGCCCCCTCAACCAGGCGTCCCGCCGCCTCCGCTGATCCGGGCGAGACGCCGGAGCTGCCCTTCGTGCACGTCGCTCACCCACTCCCAGCCGGGCTTGGCCGTCGGGCCGAGCCGCGGGTCGCCGGGAACGCGGCCCTCACGCAGGGCGAGCACGTACGAGAGATCCTGGTCGATCCGCGCCCGGACCTGATCGGCTCCGCCGACGGACCCGTGGCCGGGGACGACGACGTCGACGTCCTCCGCCACGGCCTCGAGCATCCGCAGCCCGGCCAGGTAGTTCCCGATCGGGTCGGCGGTGTCGTCGAACATGGGGATCAGGACGTCGGAGAGCATGTCGCCCGCGACGAGCACCCCGCGTGCCTCGATCAGCAGCGCCGCGTGGCCCGGGGCGTGCGCCGGATGTTCGATGATCCGTATCTGGGGGCCGTCCCAGGGGATCTGCGCGGTCTCGGCGGGCAGGCCGGTGATGAGGCCGAACGCGTCCAGCGGCACCTCGCCGGCGATCTCCGGCGGTAGCCCCTCGGCGACGCCGGCCTTCCAGTCCGGGTCCGACCGCAGCTCTCGCATGAAGGCCGCACAGCGGGCCGTCCCGAACCGGGGCGCCTCGCCGAGGTCGGCATGCCAGAGCACGTGGTCCCAGTCGGGATGCGTCGAGAAGCCGGCCACCACGGGCCGGCCGAGCTCGGCCAGGTCGCTCGCCAGGCAGGACATCTCGTCGCCGGTGATCCCGGCGTCCACGAGCAGCACGCCGTCCCTGCCGTGCACGACGACGGTGTTGTTCTCGAGCAGCTCGCTCTGGTGCACCAGCACACCGTCCGCGACGTGTCTCAGCACGGTGGCCACCCCCGCTCGTGACGTGCGACCGCTTGTCCGCGACCGTAGCACCCCAAGCAGTTCGAGAACGCGAGCAGTGCTACACGGGTGGAACGGGCTTCTGCCAGGGCGGCTGAACCGCACTCCTCGGGAGCGGGATGGCGTGGCGACCGGCCGCGATTCCGTCGCTGACGGCGTTGACGGACCGGCTGACCCTTCGTCGTTGTCCTGGTGGTGCGGTGAACTGGATGAGGAGCGGGTCGGGAACCGTTAGTCCTCCCGCCCGGGTCTGGACGAGCGCAGGCGCTTGGTCGTGGATCGCTGCTTCTTGGCGGTCAGGCGTCGTTCGTGCGACGCGCGGGTGGCGCGCGTGGGGCGGCGGGTGCGCGGGGGAGGGGCCAGGGCGTCGGCCACGAGGGCCATCAGGCGTCGGGCGGCGGCGTCGCGGTTGCGCCGTTGCTCCCGGTGTTCGGAGGCGACGACGGTGAGGACCCCGTCGACCAGGCGGTCGGCGAGGCGCGCCACGAGGCGCTCGCGTTGCGCGTCGCTCAGGACGACGGACCCGGCGACGTCCCAGGTCAGCTCGACGCGCGAGTCCGTCGTGTTCACACCCTGGCCGCCCGGCCCGGAGGAGCGCGAGAACCGTTCCCGGAGTTCGGCTCGCGGGATCGTCAGCGCATGGCTGACGACGAGACCGGGGCGAACGGGAGACGGCATGTTCCCATCGTCCCGCGATCGGCGTCGTTCGTCATCGTCATAACTTTCCGTCTCGCCCTGTCGTCGATCCGGCTGCCCGGGAGCGTGGCGTGTCCCTGTCGATGGCGAGCGCGGCGTCCGACCGCGATGTCAACCGGGTCGAGTGTGATTCGCCTGGTCGGGGGGCGTACGTAGCCTGGAGGCCCGTCCGTACGCGAGGAGGTCGTCGATGGCTGGTCTGTGGGGTAGGAAGTCGCGCGCGAACAGCTGGAAGCGCGGCCTGTGGGGGAGCACGACGAAGGGGCGCAGCAAGAACCTCGGCAAGGGGTTGTGGGGGAGCAGCAAGCGCCGCAGGCGCGGCCTGTGGTGACCGGCCGCGGGAGTCACGGCACCAGCACGATCCGGCCGAAGACCGTGCCGTCGTCCATCTGGCGGTGCGCGTCGGCGGCGTCGTCCAGGGAGAGGACATCGTGCACAACGGCGTGCAGCTCGCCGCGGGCCGCTGCCGCGAAGATGTCGGTCCTGGCGCCATTCCGCGGCCCGGCGGGCACGGTGTCGAGACTGAACGTCGCGACCGACCGGGACTGCTGGAACGCGCCGAGCAGTCGGGCGCCGAAGTTCGCCGGCGGCATCCCGGCGACCACCCCGACCAGCACCAGCCGCCCGTTCGCCGCGAGGCGGTCGACGAACGCGGGCGTGTCGGGCCCGGCGACGACGTCGATGATCACGTCATAGGCCGCGGGGGTGCTCGCGTCCCCGCCGCCCGACCGGTCGAGCACGTGGGTCGCGCCGAGCTCGCGGAGCCGCTGGCCGCGTTCGGCCGACGACGTCGTCACCGCGACCGCGCTCGCGCCGCCGCGCGCCGCGAGTTCGACCGTCGCGATACCGATGCTTCCTGCGGCGCCACGCACGAGCACCGATTCGCCGGCCGCGAAGTGCGCGTGGGCGAGCGCGAAGTGCGCGACCACGGCCGAGCTACCGAGGGTCACCGCGTCGATCGACGACAGCTCGCCGGGGAGCGCGACGACGTCGTCGACCCGGGCGATCGCCTGCTCGACGTAGCCGCCGCTCGTGCCCGTGAACATCCACACCCGCCGTCCCACCCAGGACGCGTCGACCCCGACACCGGCGGCGGTCACCGTGCCGGCGACCTCGCTTCCGGGGATCGTGCCGGTCGTGAACCCGAACCCGCCGAGGGTGCCGCGCCGGATGACGGCGTCGACCCCGCCCACTCCGATCGCCTCGGTCTCGACCACCACCTGGCCGGGGCCGGGAACGGGGGCCGGCAGTTCGGTCACCGCCAGGCCGCTCGGGTCGCCGAACCGTTCGATCGTCACTGCTCGCATCTGTCTCTCCTGGGTGCTGCGGTCGGTGCTACCGTCGCCGACGTTAGCGGACGCCCGCGTCCACTTACAGGAAGTGAGAGACATGGCCGAGCCATTGCCCCACTTGCGCTCCGACGCGCGGGGCAACCGCGACCGGATCCTCGAGGCCGGGCGCGAACTGTTCGCCGAACGCGGCCTGGACGTCACCATGCGGGAGGTCGCCCGCCGGGCGGGGGTGGGGCCCGCGACGCTCTACCGCCGGTTCCCGGCACGCCAGATGCTCCTCGACGCGGTGTTCGCCGACGAGTTGCGCGCGTGCCGGGGCATCGTCGAGGAGGGCTGCGCCGATCCCGACCCCTGGCGGGGGTTCTGCTCGGTCGTCGAGCGGATCAGCGTGCTCAATGTCGGCAACCAGGGCTTCGTCGACGCCTTCATGGCGGAGAACCCGGGAAGCGACTCGTTCACCGAGCATCGTGCCGCCATGCTGTCCATGCTCGCGAGGCTGGCCCGGCGCGCGCAGGACGCCGGCCGGCTGCGCGCGGACTTCGTGCTCGACGACCTCGTGATCGTGCTGCTGGCCGGGCGCGGGCTCGCGGCCTCGCGGTCGGCGCGTGGCGTCGCGGTGGCGCGCCGGTTCGCGGCCCTGGCCATCGAGGCGTTCCGCGCCTCGGACACCAACCGCCCGCTGCCACGGGGAGCGGCCGTCGCCGCGCATCTGATGCGGCTCGACGGCGGACGGCTCGCCGGTAGCCGCTAGGGACCGGCGTGCGGGTCGTTGCCCGGGGAGGCCGTACCCACGTTCTCGCCGGACCGGACAGCTGTATCCGCCCGGCGCGGCGATGACTCGGGCCTACGGCTCGTCGCGGCATACGGGGGTCTCGGCGTGCCGCGGTTCGCCGCACAGGCCGATGAGCCGGGCGATGAGCGAGTGCTCCTGCTCGGCGAGGGCCGAGGCGCCCGTCTCGATCCATCGGGCCCGCGTCTCGCAGGCCGCGAGGCTGTCGAACTCTGCCTGGTCACGTAGCCATTCGTCGTCGGCCCGGAATCCGTCGAACGCGGTCTCGCAGGTGACCGGGGGGATGACCAGCGTCGGGAGGATCGCTCGGTCCGGCGGATCAGGACGCGGTGCACCGCTCCCGCAGCCCACGCACGCGGCCGCTGCCACCATGACCAAGATCCCGCAGGCGATCGATCGCATTGCCCCAGCTCCTCGACGTGGACGGCGAAGGCCGACGGTCCGCGTCCCCGGGCGATCGTGAGATCACCGCACGGGACGGCCTCCACGATCTCTTGTGTCCGGCCGCCACGCGGCCTTGCCGTCGCGGGCCGGTCCGCGACGCGACGGAGGTCTTCACGACCTCATGGTGCGGACGGAGACGACGACGGGCCCGGGCCCGCGGGGATCCCGACGTTGATCTCGACGCTGCCGGATCGGCCCGGCTCACGCCCTTCGGGCGGGTACTCGCAATCGATCTGGGAGATGTCGGTGTCGGCACCTGGATCGGCGTCGCTTCCGGGTTCGGTGGTGTACACGAACGTGCAGGCCCGGCCGTGCGCGTCGGTGAACGACTCGACGTAGACCCTCTCGGGGACGGGCTCCGAGCAACCGCTGAGGGTCATGACCGACCCGAGGACTCCGACGACGATCGCGGGGCGCCGGAGCGACCGGACCGACGCGCTCAGCGTGTCGCCGATGCGGCGACCGGGCATGAAGACCATGGCGGGGGACCTTCCTCGACGGACGTCAGCGCTTCCTGGGCGGGGCGCGGTTGAACCGATGATGGCCGCGGGACTCCGGGAGGGGTCCCGGAGCGCGGCGGCGGCCGCCGAACCCCGATACCCGCGGCGACGACTATCGCGTGGGTGCCGCGCCCCGGGCGGAGGTGCCGGGACGATCGGGCCGACCGAGGGCTTGCATTCCGTACCCAGGTCCGGGTTTACCGTCGATGACATGACCGCGAACCCGATACCGATCCCGATGGCCGACGACGGCTGGGTCCCCGGCGCCTGCACCCTCCCGACGGTCGAGCGGCCCCTGCGTCGCGCCGAGTTCGACGACCTCTTCGCCCTGGACGTGCTCGCCGTGATCCGCGAGTCGGCGACCCGGACACGGATCGACCTGCGGCCCGATCCGGAGACCGCCGCACGGGCCGCGACGCTCGCGGTGAGGGAGGCCGGCTGCTGCTCGTTCCTCACCTTCGACCTCGCCATCGGCGACGGCGCGGTCACGCTCGGCGTCGCAACCGGCCCGGCGCACCGGGAGGTGCTGGCGGCGCTGACCGCGCGGGCGGAGTCGCAGGTCGGAGCGGGCACATGACCGGCATGCTCCGGGCGGGCCGGGTCGCCGAGGCGGCAGGCGTCAACGTCGAGACGCTGCGCTACTACGAGCGCCGCGGGATCATCGACGAGCCGGACCGGAGCCCCGGCGGTCACCGGCTCTATCCCGAGACGACGGTGACCACACTGCGGATGATCAAGGCTGCTCAGAACCTCGGGTTCACCCTCGACGAGATAGCCGAGCTCCTCGAGGCGGCCCACCGTCACCACGGCCGCGTCCGCGGCGGCCTGCAGGCGCGGACCGAGGCGAAGCTCACCGAGGTCGAGCAGAAGATCGCCGACCTCCAGACCATCCGGTCCAGCCTCCTGGCCGCGCGCGACGCCGGCTGCGAGGACCTCGCCCGGTGCGCCGAGTCCGACGACTGCCCGATCCCCTTCGTCACGATCGGCCAGCTACCCGCCGCGACCAGCTCGTGACAGCTCGCGCCCGAATGGTGCGACAGCAGCGAGCGGTCACGCGGCGTGGACACGGATCGAGTCGAATCCCAGGGTGCGGTTGAGCTTGCCGGTAAGCCGCGCGGTGGTGGTGCGAGGAAGGTACCGGGGAAGCCAGGAGGCGATCTGGTTGAGCCGCCTGCCCGGGTACGACGCGCTCCGGCCCCGGGCGAAGTCGTCCAGCGTCCTGCGGGCGACGGTGTCGGCGGAGTCGGTGATCCTCGGGTCCATGGTGTAGGGGGTGCCGTCGGCACGGGTGGCGCCGTCGAAGAACGTGGTGCCTGTCGCCCCGGGGTGCGCCGCCATGACCCGGACGCCCTGACCGCGCAGCTCTTCGGCCAGGGCTTCCGTGAATGACAGCACGAACGCCTTGGTGCCGGCATAGCTGGCCTGATAGGGCATCGGCTGGAAGGCCGCCGACGAGGCGATGTTGATGATCCCGCCGGAGCCCCGGGACGCCATCGTGCGGCCCAGCGCGTGGGTCAGGGTCATGAGCGCCGAGATGTTGAGATCGACCGACACCTGGTTCGGTTCGAGCGCCCGGTCGAGGAACGGGCCGACGGCCCCCGCGCCCGCGTTGTTGAGAAGCAGATCGATCGTCGAGGGGGAGTCGTCGAGGGTGCGGACGACGTCGGTGACCTGATCGCGGTCGGCCAGATCCGCCGCGATGGTGGTCACCGCGACGTCGTGCGCGGTGCGGAGCCGGGCCGCGACCTCGTCGAGGGCGGACCCTGACCGCGCGACCAGCACGAGGTCCGAGCCGCGCCGGGCGAGCTCCGCCGCATAGGCGGCGCCAAGGCCCCGGGAGGCTCCGGTGACGAGCGTGGTGGTGCCTCGGTACGTGTACATGCGACCGCCTCCATCAATATAGTTCGAGACTCGAAGTAATGGAGGGGACTCTAGCACCTTCGAGTCTCGAAGTGATGCGCGTCGTAGGATCGGCGAGTGAGCCAGACCGACCTCGAAGCCGTCGTCCGGGCGAACCACGAGCTCTTCATGCGGACGGGCGACAGGGTGACCGAGCTGGTCGCGCAGCACGGGCTCACCCTCGCGACGGCGCAGGTGCTGTGGGTCATGGACCCCGAGGAGACGCCGCCGTCCATGAAGGTGATGAGCGAACGCCTTCACTGCAATGCGCCGAACCTCAGCTTCGTCACCAACCAGCTCGTCGACCGTGGGCTGGTCGAGCGGCTGACCGACCCGCATGATCGCCGGTCACGTGTCCTCACGTTGACCGCGCAGGGGAGGCAGGTGCGCGCCGAGATCATCGCTGGAACTCTGGAGCGCACCCCGTTCGCCACGCTGGGTGCCGGCGAACTGCGGGAGCTGTCCCGCCTGATGGCGAAGGTGCTCTCCGCGGGGGACGGCGAAACGGCCGGGTAGCGGATCGGCCCGCGTCGCGGGTGAGTCCGGCTGGTGCGGCGACGCCGTCCCGGCCGCAACTACCGGAGCTGCGCGCGTCGTCGCGTGCTCAGCAGGTGTGCCGCCGCGAGCATGAGGGCGCTGCCGATCGCGACGACGGCGAGCTGGTCGCCGAGGCCGAGCTCGCCGGGGTCGGCGAGCAGGTTGAGTGTCGTGAGCGGTGCCGCGTGCGCGAACACGGCCGGCCAGACGCTTCCCCAGCGCACCACGAAGGCGCTCAGCAGGATGCCGAGGGGGAGCAGCGCGAGCGTCGCGGAGACCGCCGTCGACCACGGCAGCGTGCCCTGGACGGCCATGGCTCCGTGGAGCGGGACGTGGAAGGCCACCCAGACGAGCGCGATCAGGGTCGAGCTGCGCCAGAAGCCCTGGCCGGACCACGCCTGCTGGAGGAATCCGCGCCAGGCGACCTCCTCCCCGAACGTGCTCACCGCGAACACCACGGCGAACACGGGCACCATGAGCGCGACGGACGCGAGATCGGCGGCATCGATCAGGCTCGCGACCCCGAGGAGCTGCGCCCCCAGCGCCGCCACGAGGTAGACCGCGAAGAGCACCAGCACGCTCACCGCGGCGCCGGCCAGGAGTCGCTTCCAGCCGCCCGGGCGCAGCTTCCACCAGTACGCGAGCCCCTCGGGCAGCCGCGCGGCGCGGATCACGACCAGCGCGACGATCGCCGGGATCCATCGCCCCACGGTCGGGAACCACTCCGGGATCTCCGTGTCGAGGGCGAGGAAGGCCCCGCAGACGACGGTGACGGTGGTGAGCACGGCCACGATGAACCAGAGCGTGGCGCGCTGCGCCGAGATATTTGTTCGCTGCACAATTGGGGACGCTAGCATTGGCACGGATGACAGGGCAACGGCGACGGGGGCCGCGCGGGGACGTGTCCGCGGAGCGGATCGTCACGGCGGCCGAGCGCGTACTGGACCGGGGCGGGCTCACCGCGCTCACCCTGCGCCGGATCGCCGCCGAGGCGGACGTGACGCCGAACGCGATCTACACCTACGTCCCCGACATGGAGGCGCTGCGGAACCGCATCGGCGACAGGTTCCTCGGCACGATCGATCTCGCTCCGCTCCGCGACGCTCCGGACGCGGCGTCGCTCGAGCGGTTCCTCCGCGGCGTCCTCGAACGGTTCCGGGCGGCGCCGGCGCGGGTGGAGATCCTCGCCTCCCAGCGCGTCGTCGGCCCCCACTCCCTCGCGCTCAACGAGGCACTCCTCGGATTCTTCGACGACGCCGGGCTGAGCGAGGAACGCGGCTGGTCGGCCACCGCCTTCCTCACCGAATGGGTGCACGGGGCGGCCATCCTCTCCGCGTCGGAGACGCCGACGCCGCGCTTCCGGGCGGAGCTCGAAGCGACCGACCTCACCGCCTACCCGCGCACCGCCGCGATGCTCGGCGAGTCACCGGCCGCGGACGCCCTGAACCTCGTCGTCCATGCCCTGCTCGGGCGCGACCAGTAGGTGGGGCGTCCTTCCACCGATTCGGTCACGCCCGGTACGAACAAGGGCTTCGCGGAGCGTGATCAGATCGACGCGGCGCGTCGTCGGCTCGTCGGCAGTGGACACTGAGAGGCAGGCTATCGGCGACCGCCCGGCCGGGCTGGGAGGTCCTCGGCCGGCGTCTCCCGGCCGGCGGGAGGGGTCCCGCGCCGGGGAAGGCATGATTCGTCCATGACCGATCAACCGAACCCTGGTCGTTCGCCGGAGCAGCAGCCGGGCGGTGCGTGGGCGCGATGGGGCGTTGCCGCCGTCGCGATCATGGCGGGCATCGCCTTCATGGTTCGAGGCGTCGCATCCGGCGACGCCGCCGACTTCTGGCCCACCGGCGTCCTCGTCCTGGCCGCGGTGGTGGCCGGAGCCGTGCTTCTGGTCGTCGTGATCGCCCTGCTCATGATGCTCGCCAGGCGGAGTCGCCTTGATGATCTCGTGGCGATGGTGCGGGCTCGGCGGCCGGATGCCGTGGTCGTGCCGGGCGTCGTCGGGGCCGGAGCGGTCCGGTACACGATGAATCGACCGGGCGTCCCAGGGCACTTCGCCGTGTCGGTAACACCCCAGGCGGTAGAGGTGTGGCATCCCCAGTCGAAGCAGCCGCTGTCGACGAGGCCGTACGAGGGCTTCCGTGTCGAAGCTGTCGAGACCGTGATGTCCAACGGTCGCACGAGGGCCGTCGATCATCTGGTGTTCGGCGAGGGCGACACCGAGGTCCTGCTCGTTCCGGAGTACACGCTGCGATTTCGCGCGGACTACGTGGCTGACCTGGAACGGGCGCTCGACGAGCTCAAGAGCGGTCTACCGTGACGAGGCCCCCAGGGACGCCGGTCCTTGCGGCGCGGCCTGCCGCAGCGCACGGGTGAGACCGGCCGACGTCGCGGATTGACCGGTCCGGCGCGTCCGGGGAGACTTGATCGTCGTGGCTGAGCCCGACGGCATCTTTCTTCTCGTGATGTTGTTCGCGCTCATCCTGGTCTCCGGCGTCGTCCAGTCGCTGTCGGGGTTCGGGTTCGCGCTGTTCAGCGCGCCGCTCCTGACCGCGACGATCGGCGGGCCGCAGGCCGTCTCGACGATCCTGATCACCGGGACCGCCTGCGACATCGCGATCCTCGCGATGCGCCGCAGCGTGCCCCGCCCCGATGTGCGCGAGGCCGTGACGCTCGCCGGCTGGTCGGCCCCGGGGATGCTCGCCGGCGCCTGGCTGCTCGCCGCACTGCCCTCCGCCGGGCTGCAGGTCTTCGTGGCCGGTGTCGTCGTCGCGGCGGTCCTGCTCCGGCTGCGGACGCGCGAACGCCCGGTCGTCATCAGCACGCGGTGGGCCGTCCCCACGGGAGTGCTGTCCGGGGCGCTGGGCACCTCCACGTCGCTTGCCGGGCCGCCGGTGGTCTACTACCTCGTGCACCGCGGCCTCAGGCCGCACACCATGCGCGACACCCTCGTCGCCCTGTCGCTGGTCCGGCTGCCCCTGAGCGTCGTGTCGCTCCTGGTCGCGGGCGTGTGGGAGACCTACCAGTACTGGCCCGTGCTCGTCGTCGCCGCGCTCGCCGGCCAGTACCTCGGCACCCGCGCGTTCCACCGGTTCGGCCACACGAGGTACGAGCACATCGTGCTCGGCCTCCTCACCCTGGCCGCGGTCGTCTCGGTCGCCTCCCTGGCCCTGCCCTGAGCATGCGGTTGTTTCCGCTTCCCGCCGCACAACGGAAGAACCTCGTGGCGCGCGAACCACCGCATGGTCCGGGCCACGCGCCGCTCAGGGCCCGCTCCCGGCCGGCGTGTTCCACGCGGTGATCACCGGCCGGCCGTGCTCGGTGCCCAGTACCGACAGCGTCCCGGTGCCCAGCCGGAACAGCCGGCCCGCCGCCGGTTCGAGCCCCAGCCAGCGCGCGGTGAGGACACGCAGGACGTGCCCGTGCGCGACGACGGCGACGTCGCCGTCCTCGAGCCGCTCCCGAAGGTCCGCGAGGAGCGTGTCCACGCGGGCACCGACCTGCTCGATCGATTCTCCGGGATGGTCCCGGTCACCGGGGATCACGCCGTCGGACCACAGGTACCAGCCCGGGTGCTCCCGCTGGATCTCCTCCGTGGTGCGGCCCTCGTAGCCGCCGTAGTCCCACTCCCAGAGCCGGGCGTCGACCTCGGCGGCGTCGAGACCGGCGAGCTGCGCGGTCCGCCGCGCCCTGGCCGCCGGGCTGACGAGGGTGTGGGAGCTGGTCCGACGGCGTGCCAGCGCGGGTGCCAGCGCCCTGCCCTGTTCCTCGCCGCGGGTGGTGAGCGGTACATCGGTTCGTCCGGTGTGCCGGCCGGTGCGGCTCCACTCGGTCTCGCCGTGGCGGAGGACGACGAGCTCTGCTGACCTGGTCTGCATGCCGCCAGTGTGGCGGATCGGCACGAGTTCCGTGCCGAGAGCCGCCCTGACCGCCCGTCAGGGGACCAGCACGACCTTCCCGCCCGCGTGGCCGCCGTCGACCAGGGACTGCGCCTCGGCCGCCTGAGCGAACGGGAGCACCTTCGCGACCGGGACCGACACCTCGCCGCGGGCGACGAGGCCGAGCAGCTCGGCGAGGTCGGCCGCGGAGGGCTTGCCGCCGTCGGTGAACCGGACGCCCAGCTCGGCCGCGGCCGGGTCCGCGAGCGTCAGCACGCGGTCCGTGCCGCCGCGCAGCTCGATGCTGTCCGGCAGCGCGCCACGCCCCGCGGCGTCGAGCACGGCGTCGACCGTGGGCGTCACCGCACGGACCCGTTCGACCAGCCCCGGCCCGTACGAGGTGGGCGTCGCCCCGAAGGAGGCCACCCGATCGTGGTTCGACGGCGAGGCCGTCCCGATCACCGTCACGCCCGCGGCGGCCGCGAGCTGGGTCGCGAGCCCGCCCACACCACCGCTGGCGCCGTGCACCAGCAGCGTCTCGCCGGGCTTCGGGTCCAGGATGCGCAGGGCCCGCCGGGCGGTCTCGGTCACGACAGGCAGCGCCGCCGCCTGGGTCGCGTCCATGCCGTCCGGCACGGCCGCCCAGGATCGCAGCACCGCGTACTCGGCCGCGCCGCGGCCGGCGTGGCCGGCCACCCGGTCGCCCAGGCCGACGCCGGTGACACCGGGCCCCACCTGGTCGACGACGCCCGCCACCTCCGCCCCCGGCACGCCCGGCAACTCCGTGCGGAACATGCTCTCCATGGCGCCGGACCGCACCTTCCCGTCGAACGGGTTGACGCCCACGGCCTCCACCCGCACGCGGACCTGGCCGGGACCCGCGTCCGGCTCGGGGACCTCACCGAGGTGCAGCACCTCCGGGCCGCCGAACCGCTCGAATACCACTGCTCGCATGCGCTCTCTCCTTCAGGAACGGGGCCTGGCACGGCGCGGGCCGTCGCCCGCGCCTGCAGTCTCTCAGGCGGCGCCGGATCAGGCGGGGCGGGTCCGAGTGGCCCGAACGGCCCGGGCGCGATCGGCCCGTTCGGCGGTCCACCGGCCGCCTACCGTCACATCCATGCAGACACGTCTCAGCGTGCCCCAGGGGGCGGCGCTCACCATCGGTGCCATGCTCGGCACCGGCGTCATCTCGCTCCCGGCGCTCGCGGCGGGCGTGGCCGGCCCGGCGTCACTCGTCGCCTGGGCGTCGCTGGTCGTGCTGTCGATCCCGCTCGCGACGACGTTCGCCGCGCTCGGCGCCCGCCATCCCGACGGCGGCGGCGTCGCCACGTACGCCCGGCTCGCGTTCGGGGAGCGGGCGTCCACGATGGTGGGCTGGGCGTTCTACGGGACGATCGGGGTGGGCGCCCCGGCCGCCGCGGGCTTCGCCGGCGCCTACGTCGCCGACGCGACCGGCGGCGGCGCCGGGACCGCGCTCGCCACCACGGTCGCGATCATCGCGCTGTGCGCCGTGATGAACTGGTTCGGTCTGCGCGTGTCCGGCACGGCGCAGCTCGCGATCGCGGGGTCGGTGGCCCTGCTGCTCGCCGTGGCCGTCGTCGTCGCGCTGCCGCACGCCGAGCCCGGCAACCTCACGCCGTTCGCGCCGCACGGCTGGGCCGCCGTCGGCCCGGCCGCGGCGCTGCTGGTGTGGGCGTTCGCCGGGTGGGAGATCCTGGGGTCGCTGTCCGCCGAGTACCGCCGGCCCTCCCGCGACATCCCGCGTGCGACGGCGATCGCGGTGGCCACGGTCGGCGTCCTGTACCTGGGGGTCGCGTACGCCACCGTGGCGGTGCTCGGCCCGGCTCCGGGCCCCGCGCCCCTGTCGGACCTGCTCGTGCTCGGGTTCGGGGAGGCCGCGCGGCCGGTGACCACGGTGGTGGCCGTGCTGCTGACCGTCGGCGCGATCAACGTCTACTTCGCGGGCGGCAGCCGCATGGGCGCGGCCCTCGCCCGGGACGGCGGCCTCCCGGCGTGGCTCGCGACCGCACCGGGTCGCACGCCGCGCCGCTCCCTGGCCCTCGTCACCGCGATCGCTCTGGGGACGACGGCGGTGCTCGCCGGCCTGCGCGTGTCCACCGACACGGTCGTCCCCCTCGCGACCGCCACGTTCTCGCTGCTCTACGTGGTGGGCGCCGCCGCGGCGCTGCGCCTCCTGCCCCGGTGGGGCCTGGGCTGGTGGAGCGCGGCCGTGTCGCTCCTGGCCGCGCTGGGGCTGCTCGTCATGACCGGGGCGCACGCGACCGGCCCGGTCCTGGTCGCCCTGGGCGGCCTCGCCTGGACGACCTGGAGGCGCCGCCGGGCGCGGACGACGCCGCCGATGCGGGAACAACCGGTCCTCGTGGCGGAACCGTCGGGCGTCATGGGCTCAGCAGGGTCTCCAGGACCCGGATGCCCGGCCGGATCGAGCTCGTGACCGCGCCGCCGAATCCGAGCGCGATCCCGTCGCGGTGCGGACCCACCGCGTAGGCGCCGAGGGACTCCAGGGCCACCGACCGCCGTCGGGCACGGGCCACGAGCCTCGACGAGTCCAGCGACGCGTCCGGACCCAGGTAGGCCGCCACGTGCAGCCCTGCGGCCGACGGCACCGGCTCGACGGGCAGCCCCGCGAGGGCGTCCAGCAGGATCTCGTGCCGCTCGGTGTAGTGGGCGGACGCCTTGCGGACGTGCCGGGCGAGCAGGCCGTCGTCGATGAACCGCGCGAGCGCGGCCTGCACGTGCACGGCGCCGTGGCCGTCGGTGAGCTGCCGCGCGGCCAGCAGGGCGTCGCGGAGGGACGCCGGCGCCACCAGATACCCGGCGCGTAGGCCCGGCAGGAGCGACTTCGAGAACGTGCCGACGTAGATCACCCGCCCGTCCCGGTCCAGCGCCTGCAGCGACTCGAGCGGCCGGCGGGCGCGGCGGAACTCGCTGTCGTAGTCGTCCTCGAGCACGGCCGCGCCGTGCCGCGCGGCGTGCGCGAGGAGGGCGCGGCGCCGGGGGAGGGACAGCGGCATCCCGACGGGGAACTGGTGCGACGGGGTGGTGTAGATCAGGCGGGCGTCGACGGGGATGTCGGACACGACCAGGCCCTCCGCGTCGACGGGCACGGGCACGACGCGCGCGCCGTGCAGGGCGAAGAGCTCCCGGGCCTCGCGGTATCCCGGGTCCTCCATGGCGACGACGTCGCCCGGCTCCAGCAGCACGCGCGCCACGAGGTCGATCGCCTGCTGGGTTCCGGTGGTGGCGATGACGTCGTCGGCCCCGGCGTGGACCCCGCGGGAGCCGGCCACGTACCGGGCGACGGCCGCGCGGAACCGCGGCAGGCCCGCCGGCCCGGCGTAGGTGCCCGCCGCGGGACCGCCGACGCGCGACTCGGCGGCCAGGAGCCGCCGCCAGGTGTCGAAGGGGAAGAGCGCGGCGTCGGGGATGCCGACGTGGAAGTCGTGGGTCGCGGCGGGCTGGTCGCCGCTCGTGGGGTGCGGGGCCCAGCGCCAGCCCGCCCGCGGGCGCAGGGCACCGGGTCCGCGGCGGGGCGGCGGCGCGTCGCGGGCAGCGGCGGCGGCGAAGGTGCCGGCTCCTGTCCGGGTCTCCAGAAAGCCCTCGGCGACGAGCCGCTCGTACGCGGTGGCCACGCTCGCGCGGGAGACTCCGAGGTCTCGCGCGAGCTCGCGGGAGGACGGCAGCCGCTCGCCGGCCGGCACGCGCCCGGTCGTCAGGGCGGCGTGCAGGGCGCGGTAGATGGCGTCGGTGCGCCCGGTCCGGCTGCTGAGATCGACGGCGAGGTCCACGCCCCGATCATGACTCATCGCGTGCGGCAGGCCTGCCTAGTCATCGGTGGTCGAGGCGATCCACGGGCCCGTGCCTTCCGACTGGTCGACGATGCCGTCCTCCAGCCAGCGCACCCGGCCGTCCATCACGGCCCGGGCCAGACGGGTGTCGGACCGGGTGGTCGAGGACGTCAGCGCGCGGAAGCTCGCGGCCACCCGCAGGCGCGCCTGCTCGCAGAAGGCGTCCGCGAGCCGGACGGCGTCGCCCCCCGCGTCCGCGTCCTCGCGGCGCATCGCCTCCGCCCGCGTGCAGGCGGCGGACATGGCGAACAGCTCGGCGCCGATGTCGACGATGTGGCCCAGCAGCACCTGCTTGCGATCGAGGCGCACCTGCCAGCGGGCCATCGCGGAGAAGGTCCGCCGGGCCAGGGCGCGGGAGGAGCGTTCCACGAAGCGCAGGTGCCGGGCGAGCCGCCCGAACTCGCCGTACGCGCCGGGCCGCATCCCCTGGCCGGCCACGAGCGTCGGCAGCCACCGCGCGTAGAACCCGCTCGCGCCGACCGCCGCGTGGGCCTTGGCCAGCAGGTCGGCGTCACGGGAGGCGAGCTCGCCGGCCGCGTCCAGGTGGACGTCCACCGCCTCGCGCGCGATCAGCAGTCGCATGATCTCCGACGACCCCTCGAAGATCCGGTTGATCCGCATGTCCCGCAGCAGCTGCTCGGCGGGTACGGCACGCTCACCACGGGCGGCGAGGGACTCCGCCGTCTCGAAGCCGCGACCCCCGCGGATCTGGATCAGCTCGTCGGCGACCCGGTAGCCCATCTCGCTCGACCACAACTTCGCCAGCGCGGCCTCGATCCGGACGTCCCGCTGCCCGGCGTCGGCGAGCCCCGCGGACAGCTCGAACACGGACTCGAGGGCGAACGCCGTCGCTGCGATGAACGCGAGCTTCGCGCCGACCGCCTCGTGCTCGCCGATGGGCCGGCCCCACTGGACCCGCTCCGTCGACCACTGGCGGGCGATGCTCAGCGACCACTTGCCGGCCCCCGCGCAGATCGCGGGGATGGACAGGCGACCGGTGTTGAGCGTGGTGAGCGCGATCCTCAGGCCCTGTCCCTCGCGCCCGAGCCGGTTCGCGGCCGGCACCCGCACCCGCCGGAACCGGGTGACCCCGTTCTCCATCCCGCGCAGTCCCATGAAGCGGTTGCGGTGCTCGACGGTGATCCCGGGGGAGTCGGCCTCCACCACGAACGCGCTGATGCCGCCCCGGACGCCGTCGTGCGGGGGCACGGCCGCCATGACGACCAGGACCTCGGCGATCGGCCCGTTCGTCGTCCAGAGCTTGACGCCGTCCAGGAGGTACGCGGAACCGTCCTCGGTCGGCGTGGCGGTCGAGCTCATCCGGGCCGGGTCGGAGCCGACGTCGGGCTCCGTCAGCAGGAAGGCCGAGATCGCGCCCGCGGCGCACCGCGGCAGGTACTCCTGCTTCTGCTCCGGCGTGCCGAACATGCGCACCGGCTCCGGCACGCCGATCGACTGGTGCGCCGACAGCAGCGCGCCCAGGCTCGGGTGGACCGTGCTGACCAGCATCAGCGCCCGCCCGTAGGCCACGAGCGACAACCCGAGGCCGCCGTACTCGCGGGGGATCTTCATGCCGAAGGCGCCGATCTCGCGCAGAGCCGCGACCGTGTCGTCGGGCACGCGGTCCTCGCGTTCGATCCGTGCGCCGTCGATCGTCCCGCACAGCTCGGTGAGCGCGTCCAGGAACTCGGTGCCCCGCGCCGCGAGCTCCGGGTCGGGCACGGGGTACGGATGGATCAGCTCGAGATCGAAGGAGCCGAGGTAAAGGCCCTTGGCGAAGCTCGGGCGCGCCCACTCGCGCTCCCGGGCCTCCTCGGCGACCTCGCGGGCCTTGCGCTCACCCGGTGTCGGGGACTGTTGCCTGGCGTCGACGCTCATGACGGACCTCCCGGCGGGCCGGCGGACGGGGGTCGCTGCTCGCCGCGGTGCGGGCGACCTGGCGCCGGCGGACGTCCCAACATCGTAGGCGGGCGCCGGACCGCTGGCCACCTCCGGCCGCATCGCCGGGTCGGAGGGGGACTTGCCGAGTCAATGTTAATAGCATTAGCATTGCGGTCATGACTCCTCGGGCCACCCGGACCGCGATCCGTGCGATCCACGTCGCCCTCGGACTGTGCGTGGGCGCGGTCGTCTACGCGCCGGCGACGTGGATCGACCCGTTGCGCGGCGCGCTCGGCGCCGTCGTCGTGCCGCTCCTCGTCGTCACCGGGGTCACCCTGTGGCAGCAGGCGCGGCTGCGGCGGCTCGTGTCGTCGCTCGCGCGGCGCCCTCGCACCGGGGCGGCGGCGGAATGACGGCGGGCGTCCCCTCGCGGCCGCTGCCGGGCAACGCCGTCCTCCTCGCGTGGTTCGTCGTGACGGCGCTCGCCGCAGCCGGCGTGCAGATCTGGCTGCAGGCGACCTTCCGCCTCGCGCACCACCCCGTCCCGCTCGCGCAGGCCAATCTCGAGGCCGACCCCGCCGTCGTGCGCGGGTGGTACGAGCAGCTCCTGGCGCAGGGCACGTATCTGCAGTTCGTCCGGGCCGAGCTCGTCGACCTCCTGTGGCCCGCGTGTCTCGCGGGCGCGCTCGTGTCGCTGTACCGCCTGATCGGCGGACTCCTGCGCGTGCTGGATCCGCCGGTCGCGCGCCTGCTGGTCCGGCTGGCGCCGTTCGCGGCCGTCGGGCCCGCCTTCGACGTCGTCGAGAACGGCTTCTCCCTCGCCATGCTCACCGACCCCACCGGCTTCCCCGACTGGTGGGCCACCGCGCACGTGGTGGCGTCGTGGTGCAAACTCGCCGGGTCCGTGCTCGCCGCGGTGGCGGGCTCTACGCTGACGGTGGTCGCGCTCGCGGGGCGGGCCGGGCGCGTCAGGAAGGCGGCGGATGGCGGACAAGCACTACCACCACGGTGACCTGCCCCGCCAGCTCGTCGAGGTGACGCGGCGGATGGTGGAACGGGACGGGCCCGGGGCCGTCACCGTCGCGCGGATCGCACGGGAGTGCGGCGTGAGCGTCGCCGCGCCCTACCGGCACTTCGCGAACAAGGAGGCGCTGCTCGGGGCGGTCGCGGCGCAGGGCTTCGCGGAGCTGCGCGACGTGCTGGCGCGCGAGGTCGGGGGGAAGGTCCCCCCGGCGGACGGCGGCGTGACGCGGCGCGGCGCGACGGACGGGGGAGCGACGGACGGGGACGGGGCGGACGACGGCGCGGCTGACGACGAGGCCGCACACGACCTGGCGCCGGACCACGCGGCGCCGGACCACGCGGCGCCGGACCACGCGGCGCCGGACCATGCGGCGCCGGACCACGCGGCGCGGGAGCGGCTCGTGGCCGCCGGGGCGAGCTACGTCGGCTTCGCGCTCGCGCACCCTCACCTGTTCCGTCTCATGTTCAGCGCGCACCTGCGCGACCCCCAGCCCGAGGCCGGCCCGGCCGCGCTCGCCGCGCTCGGGGACGTCGTCGGGCAGGTGGAGCTGCGCGTTCCGCTCGAGACGGCGGTGCGCACCACCTGGGCGCTGGCCCACGGCCTCGCGGTCCTGCGCATCGACGGCATGCTCACCTTCACCCGTGACGACTCCCCGTCCCGCCTCCGCGACGAGCTGCAGGCGTTGCTGACCGGGATCGCCCGGGAGCCCGGAGCGTGAGCGCGCCGTCGGAGGGCCGCGCTCCGGCAGCCCGTAGCCGGGCCCGGCAGCCGCGCCGACGGGCGTGAGACCCGCAAGGTATCAATCGCCGGGAATCGGTATTGGACCGGGCGCGCGTGGCCCGCGAAAGCTGTGTGCATGGAGACGAGACCACCCCGCAGCAGGCTGACCAGACGAACCTTCATCGCCGCCGCGAGCACGACAGGGACGGTCGTCGTCGCCGGCGCACCCGGGCCGACGGCCTCCGGCGAGGAGCCCGCACGACCTCCCGGACCGGCGGCGGCACGTGGCGACGGCACCACCGGCCGGGTGACGTTCACGCTGAACGGACGGCGCACCTCCCTGGTCGTCGACAACCGGACCTCGCTGCTCGACCTGCTGCGCGAACGACTCGACCTCACGGGCACCAAGAAGGGGTGCGACGCCGGCGCCTGCGGCGCCTGCACGGTCCACGTCGACGGCCGTCGGGTCAACGCCTGCCTGACACTGGCGGTCCGGCTCGAGGGAGCGGAGGTCACCACGATCGAAGGGCTCGCGCGGCACGGAGGCCTCCATCCCCTGCAGAGGGCGTTCGTGGAGCAGGACGCGCTCCAGTGCGGGTTCTGCACACCCGGGCAGATCATGTCGGGCGTCGCCTGCATCCATGAGGGCCATGCCCGGTCCCCGGACGAGATCCGCGAGTGGATGAGCGGAAACATCTGTCGCTGCGGCTGCTACGTCAACATCGTGCGGGCGATCGGCCAGGCCGCCCGGGGGAGGTGACGGCCGTGCGACCCTTCACCTACACGCGGCCGGGCACCCTCGCCGAGGCCATCGGAGCCGGGCGGCGCGGCGGTCGCTACGTCGCCGGCGGGACCACTCTCGTGGACCTCATGCGCGAGGGCGTCGAACACCCCGGGGAACTGGTGGACCTCAGCGGGCTCGGGATGCGCGGCGTGCGCCCGGTACGCGGAGGCGGCCTGCGCATCGGCGCGCTGGCCCGGATGGCCGACGTCGCCTCCAGCCCGTTCGTCACCACGGCGTACCCGGTGGTGTCCCAGGCGCTCGAGAGCAGCGCGTCGGCGCAGCTGCGCAACATGGCCACCATCGGAGGCAACCTCATGCAGCGCCCGCGCTGCGCCTACTTCCGGGACGTCTCCGCGCCGTGCAACCGGCGCGATCCCGGATCCGGCTGCGCCGCCATCGGCGGTGAGAACCGGACCCACGCGATCCTGGGGGCGTCCGACAGGTGCGTCGCCACCCACCCGTCCGACCTCGCGGTGGCGCTTTTGCCCTCGACGCGCTGGTGCACCTCGTCGGTCCGGACGGACGGCGCGTCGTCCCCGTCGCCGACTTCCTGCTCCCGCCGGGTGAGGACCCGCACCGGGAACACGACCTCCGGCCCGGCGAGCTCATCGCCGCCGTCGTCGTCCCCGCACCTCGCAGGCCCCTGCGTTCCGGATACCTCAAGGTGCGCGACCGGCAGAGCTTCGAGTTCGCGCTGACCTCCGCCGCCGTCGCCCTGCACGTGCGAGGCGGAGTCGTCACCGACGCCCGGATCGCCGCGGGCGGCGTCGGCACCGTGCCGTGGCGGCTCACCGCGGTCGAGGAGCGCCTGCGCGGACGGCGCGCCGCCGAGCCGCTGTGGGCCCACGCGGCCGAGGCCGCCGCCGAGGGCGCACGGCCGCTGGCGCGCAACGGTTTCAAGGTCGACCTGCTCCGGCGCACCGTCGAACGCCAGCTCCGAGTCGTGGGAGGCACTCCATGAGCTCGCAGTACCCGTCCGCCGTCGGCGCGCCGCGGCCGCGCGCCGACGGGCGCCTGAAGGTCACCGGCCAGGCCCGCTACGCGGCCGACCACGGACCCGACGACGGCGTGCACGACCTCACCCACGCCGTCCTCGTCGACGCGACCGTCGGGCGCGGACGCATCACCGCCATCGACACCCGCGCCGCCCTGGCTGTACCCGACGTCCTGACCGTGATCCACCACCGGAACGCGCCGCGGCTCACCTACCGCGACAACCCCTTCCCCGACTCGATCAACCCGCCCGGGGAACGCCTGCGCGCCTTCCAGGACGACCGCGTGCGATTCTTCGGCCAGCCCGTCGCCGTCGTGGTCGCGACCACGCTCGAGGCGGCACAGCACGCCGCACGCCTCGTCGAGGTCACCTACGACGCCGAACCGCCCGCCCTCGACCTCGCCACCGCCCCCGTCGACGAGCCCGTCGAGTACTCCCGCGGCGACGTCAGGGACGCCCTCGCCGCCGCCCCCGTGCGGCTCGACGCGACCTACCGCATGGCACGCAACCACCACAACGCCATGGAGCCCCACGCGATCGTGGCCCGCTGGGACGGCGACCGGCTCACCGTGTGGGAGAAGACGCAGTGGGTGACCGACCCGCGCAACGAGCTCGCGGCGGCGTTCGGCATCCCTCAGGGCGCCGTGCGGTGCTACTCGCGGTTCGTCGGGGGAGCGTTCGGCAACGGCGGCCGCACCTGGGTCCACTCGGTGGCGGCGGCGCTCGCGGCGCGCGAGGTGGGTCGGCCCGTCAAGCTCGTCCTGACCCGTCGGCAGCTGTTCTTCGGCGTCGGGTTCCGGCCGGCGTACGACTACCGGGTCGGCATGGGCAGCGACCGTGACGGGCGGGTGACCGCCCTGGTCCACGACATCGTCGGCGAGACGTCGACCTACGAGCGCCACGAGGACGACCTGGCCCTCGCGCGGATGCTCTACGACGTGCCGGCCGTGCGCCAGGAGGTCCGGCTCGCGCGCCTGAACGTCAACACCCCCACCTGGATGCGCGGGCCCGGATGGTCGACGGCGGCGAACGCGCTCGAGATGTCGCTGGACGAGCTCGCGCACGAGCTGGGCCTGGACCCGCTCGAGCTGCGGATGCGCAACGAGCCGGCCGACGACCCGTCGACCGGGCAGCCGTTCTCCACCCGGCGGCTCCGCGAGTGCTACGCGGCCGGGGCACGGGAGATCGGCTGGCACCGCCGCCGCCCGGACGGGACGCGCGACGGCGACTGGCTGGTCGGCCTGGGCATGGCCGCGGGCGCCTACCCGACCGAACGCGCCCCCGCTCAGGCACACGTCCGGCTCGACGCCGGCGGCACCGCCGTCGTCCGGTCCGCGACCAGCGACATCGGGCCGGGCACGACGACGTCCATGGCGCAGGTCGCCGCCGACGCGCTGGGACTGGCCCCGTGGGCCGTCGAGTTCCGGCTCGGCGACTCGGCGATGCCGCCCGCACCCGTGCAGGCTCTGGCATGGACCATGGCGAGCGTGGGCTCGGCGGTCCAGTCGGCCTGCGGTGACCTGCGCCGCACGGCGGTCGAGCTGGCGACCGGCGACGAGCGGTCGCCTCTGTACGGGGAGGACCCCGCGGCCGTCGTCGTCCGGCGTGGCTGGATGCATCCGCGGGACGATCCGCGCCGCGGCGAGACCTACCAGCAGCTCCTCACCCGCAACGGCCGGACGCATCTCGAGGTGACCGGGGGATACGAGCCCCCGGAGGAGAGCGCGTTCTCGATGTACGCGTACAGCGCGATCTTCGCCGAGGTCGGGGTCGACTCCCGCCTGGGCATGGTGCGCGTGCGGCGTCTCGTCGGGGTGTTCGACGCCGGGCGCATCGTCAACCCGATGCTCGCCGAGAGCCAGGCGTTCGGTGGGATGACCGGCGGGATCGGCCAGGCGCTGCTGGAACGCACCGTCACCGACACCCGCGACGGCCGGATCGTCAACGCCGGCCTCGTCGACTACCTCGTCCCCGTCAGCGCTGACGTGCCTGAGATCCGGGCGATCTACCTGGACGGATCCGACGCCGAGGCCAACCCGATCCGGGTCAAGGGCCTCGGCGAGGTCGTCCAGGTCGGCGTCGCGCCGGCGATCGCGAACGCCGTCTTCAACGCGACCGGACGCCGCGTCCGGGAGCTCCCCATCGCACCCGAGCACCTGTTGTGAGGACGACGGTGAACACGAGATCCACCGCGGCCGCTCTCTCCACCGGAGCCCGGATCTCGCTTCACCCCACGCCCCAGGGCGCTGCTACCCGGCTTCGGCGGGGACCGCCGCCGGCTCGGCTCCCTGCGGGCTGTGGCCGGCGGCCACCTCCGTGGCGGCCCGGACGAAGGCCGCGACCGCGCGGGACCGGGACGTCTGAGGCCAGGCCACGGCGAGCTCGAACGGGCTCAGATCGTCGACCGGCCGGTAGGCGATGTCCGGACGCTGATGCCGCTGGGCGAGCGAGACCGGCACGAACAGCACCACCTCTCCGAACTGGATGAGGTTGAAGACCTGCGAGAGATCGAGGTGCGGGGCATCCTCGGGCGTCCGGGGCAGGCCTCCGTCCGCGGCGGGGGACCCGTCGGGGAGCGACCTGCCCTCCAGGTCGGTGAGGCACAACGAGGCTCTGGCGGCCAGTGGGTCCGACGCCGGAAGGGCGACCAGCCGTGGTTCGGACGCCAGGGGCTCGTGGTCGAGCCCGTCCAGGTCGTAGGGGGAGGGGAGGAGCGCGACGTCGGCGCGTCCCTCCCGCAGAGCGGGCGCCTGCTGCCCGCGCGACCCGAGCACGAGGTCGGCCGGCAGATGGTCCTCCTGACGGCGGTAGGCCTCGAGGATCGGCGTCAGGAGACCGCCGTCGAAGTCCGCCTTGAGCGCCACGCGCAGGGTCGGGCGGGTGGCCCCGGCGTGCCGGGCACGTCGGGCAGCCGCGTCGATCAGGTCGAGCGCGGCCCGGGCGTCGTCGAGCAGGGCCTCGCCCGCGGACGTCAGCCGCACCGTACGCGTCGTGCGCACGAGGAGCTGCACGCCCAGCCGGTGCTCCAGCGCGCGGATGGCCCGGGACAGCGGCGGCTGAGCGATGCCGACCCGGGCCGCCGCGCGCCGGAAGCTGAGTTCCTCGGCCACGGCGATGAAGTACCGCAGCTCGCGCGTCTCCAGGTCGCTCACGCCACCAGGGTATCGACGAGGCGGCCGCGGCCGTGGCCCGTCAGACGTAGAGGTCGTCGGTGTCGCCCGCGAAGGGGGCGGGCGAGGCGGCGCGGCCCGCGAGCAACCCGCCGATCCCCGGGACGAGAGCGAGCAGCCAGACCCGGTGCCGCCCCCGCATGACGAGGACCGCGGCGAGCACGGTGACGGTGTAGGCGAGTCCGTGGACCGGTCCCAGGACGCGGGAGATCGCGGGGGCGTGCACGGTCGCGATGTTCCCGAGCATCAGCGCGAGGGTCGCCAGCTCGACCGAGCCGATCAGGTGCAGCAGGCGGCGGGGGCTCACAGGCCGACCCCCGTCGTCGACCCCGGCCGGTAGATCATCAGGACGACGACGATCGCCCAGAGGAGGTTGAAGACGCCCACCTGCATGCCGAGCCGGCGCACCGTCCGCGCCGGTCCGGCGGCGCCGGCGTCGTCGGCGAGCGCCCGCACGACACCCCGCTGGCCGGGGAGGACGGCGGCGACCAGCACGACGGCGGCCGCCGCGGTGAGCACCATGGACACGATCAGCCAGGCGTCGCCGAGCACCCCGATGCTCGCACCGGTGGCGAGTCCGAAGACGGGGACGAGGACCGCGATCACGGAGTAGACCCGGGTGATGCGGTGCAGGATGCGCACGACGGCGGTGCGGCGCGGGTCGTCCGGGGCCACGAGCGCCTGGCGGGCGAAGCGCGGGAACATGCTCGCGGCGACCGCGACAGGGCCGATGGTGAGAATGGCGGCCAGGACGTGGACCGAGAGAAGGAACGCGCTCATGGCTGGACGGGCCCGGCGGCGAGGGGGACGGGGACATCGGGGACGGACCGAGGGTGTGGCTGGGGCACGGCGCCTGCTTTCTGTCGGAGTCGTCGTCGATCCTGGTGTGGTGCGAGGTGACGCGCCAGTGGCTGACAGGACAAGATTTGCCTGGATCTCGCCATCCCTGCCGGAGGCCTAGGATGCGGGCATGAAAACGGTCGTGGTGCTGGCTCTGCCGGATCTGATCGCCTTCGATCTGGCCACGCCGATCGAGACGTTCGGGCGTGTCCGCCTGCCCGACGGGCGGCCCGGGTACCAGGTGCTCGTCGCGGGCCCTGACGACGTGGTCGACGCCGGACCGGTCCGCCTGGCGGTCGATCACGGGCTGGACGCCGTCGACCGCGCCGACCTCGTCGTCGTGCCCGGGCGCAACGATTCCCTCCGCCCGTCCCCTCCCGCGGCCGTCGAGGCCCTGCGCGTCGCGGCCGGACGCGGAACGCGCATCGCGTCGATCTGCGTCGGAGCGTTCACCCTGGCCGAGGCGGGCCTGCTCGACGGCAGGCGCGCCACGACCCATTGGCTCGCGGCGGACGAGCTCGCACGCCGGTACCCGTCGGTTCGGGTGTATCCCGATGTGCTCTACGTCGACGACCACGACGTCCTGACCTCCGCCGGCGCCGCGGCGGGAATCGACCTCTGCCTGCACGTCGTGCACACCGACTACGGCGCCGCCGTCGCCGCAGACGCCTCCCGTCTCGCCGTCGCCCCCCTGCACCGCGCCGGAGGGCAGGGGCAGTACATCCTGCGCAACCGGCCGACCGCGCGCGCCGGAGCCCTCGAACCCGTGCTCGCCTGGATCGAGGCCAACGCGCACCGTGAGCTCACGCTCGCCGACCTCGCCGCCGCGGCAAGGACGAGCCCGCGCACTCTGACCAGGAGATTTACCGAGGCGACCGGCCAGAGCCCCATGCAGTGGGTCGCCGGCGTCCGTATCCGTCACGCCCAGGAGCTCCTGGAGACCACCGACTACACGATCGACCGCGTCGCGAGCCAGGCCGGATTCCCGACGACGAGCAACTTCCGCACCCAGTTCCAGCAGGTCGTCGGGACGACGCCGGGCGCGTACCGCAGGACGTTCCATTCCTGACGAGACGGCCGCCCGTGCGGCGGCAGCGCTACCGGGCGGCCGACCCGGTGGTCCGTCCGCCGTCGGCGAACCCGGAAATTGAGTCGGGTCGACTCAAGTTGTACCGGGTGTACATCTCTTCCGAGGAGGACAGCATGACCACCACCCTGACCCGCTCGTCCCTGGTCCGCTCGCCGTTCGTCGACGCCTGGCTCCGTGATCTGCGCACCCCGGTCCTGACCACCGTCGAGCGCGCGGCCGATCGCGCACGCCCCGCCGCCGACGTCTACCGCGACGGCGAGGACCTCGTGGCCCGCCTCGACCTGCCGGGCATCGACCCGGCCGAGGACGTCGCGGTCGAGATCGAGGGCCGCAAGCTCGTGGTCCGCGGGGAGCGCAAGGACCAGCGCACGGAGGACGCCGAGGGCCGGCGGATCTCCGAGGTGCGGTTCGGCGAGTTCCGTCGCGTCGTCACCCTGCCGCGGGCCGTGGACGGCGACGCCGTCCGCGCGTCCTACGACGCCGGAGTGCTGACCGTGACGGTCGCCGGCGTCTTCACCGGCACGACGCCGCAGCGCATCGAGGTCACCACGGCGGCCTGACCGCAGCGGCGGCATCGC
>NZ_JADBGR010000107.1:0-216708 GCF_014892515.1 Myceligenerans pegani | reverse complement strand
GCCCGCAGAAGCTCGAGCTTGCCGGCGTCGGGGGAACTGCTCGCCGCGGAGTAGGTGACCACGCGCAGATCGGCTCCCGGCCTTCCGTATCGCCACCTGAGCCCGGTCCGACGCCAGCCTGACGACCACTGCGTGCAGCACTTGGCCCGGGAGGGGTCCCGTGACAGCGGTTCTACCGTCCGGTCCCATGGACACCTCGCTGAACCGGAGACCGGGCCTGCTCACCACCGCGATCGTGATCCTCTGGATCCAGGGAGCCAGCTCCGTGGTGTGCGGCCTGTTCGGTCTGGCTTCCGGTTTCGGGGGCGGGGTCTATGCCGGCATGCCGGAGGAGCCCGTTCCGGACGAGGTCGCCGCCTCGCGGCTCGTGGCGGGTCTGCTCTTCGCCGCTGTCTTCGCGGGCATCGCCATAGTCCTGATGACCGACGCCGTGGCGCTTGCCCGACGGCAACCGGGTCCCTACGTGATGCTCCTGGTCGTGGAAAGCCTGATCGGCCTTGTGGGAGTGCCCATGATCATCATGTTCGGCACGGGTCTGATCCAGGTTCCCCTCGCCGTGCTGGTGATGGTTGGCGTTCTCAGCAAGAGGTCGAAGGACTGGCTCGCGGGAGAGCCCAGGCCTGTCGCGGACGAGCGTGCGCCTGCGCCACCGCCCGCGGCTGGCCCGGAGAACGAGCCACGACCCCAGGAGTAGGTGGTCCAGACGGCGTCCCGCCCGACGACAGGAGACGGTGCATGGCCCCGATATCCCCATCCGTTCGACTCCTGATCCTTGCCGCCGCACTGCTGACATCCCTGGCCGTCGCCGGATGCGGCTCGACCGAACCGGTCTCCTGCGACTCCCCCGGCGACACCTTCACGCAGAGGGTCCCCGTCCACCACGCCGACGACTCCTGGGACGAGCAGGTCGTCTTCTTGGTGTGCACCCCGGACGAGACCGTCGTCATCGTGGACGTCAATGGCGACGACTACCGCAGCCTCGCCGAGTTCCAGACCGGCAATGAGATCTTCGACTACGGCGACGAGCTCTTGCTGCGCAAGGACTTCCCGGCCGTCAACACCCGGGAAGGGGATGCTGAGGACCTTGAAACGATGACGGTTCCAGCCCGGGTCAGTACCGCCTGGGTGTGGTGGCTGGTGGTAGGCGGCGCAACTGTGGTGGCCGTGGTGATCGCCGGGCCCTGGTATTGGCTGCGTCGTCGGCGCCGGACTCGCGAGTCGCGGGACTCCGCCGACGTCCTCCAGCCCGGTCCCGAAGACAAGCCCGAACCGGATGTCCCGACGACCTGACTGACGAACGGCCAAGGGCATTCCCCTGGCCGGACTTCGACGCGACCTGCAGACGCCGTCAGGATGGAGGTCGCCGGAGCGGCCACGTCGTCGAACACCGGTGAACCGTCGGAACTGGCGTTCGACCGTTGTGATGCTGCAGGAGGCGACGTGGGCAAGGACGGTGCTGGAAGAGGGCCGTCGAGGTGCGACCTGACGAACTCTTGCATGACCACGAGCGAGGCGGGCATCGTCGTGTCTGTCTGCGGATCTCCGCGAAGCGCGAGAATCGCTCTGCCTAGCAAGAGGCCCAGGGCGCGCATGCCGGCGTCATCGCAATGGCCGTCGGCAATGTGTTCGATTGCGAGTTCCCCGACGCGGATCGACCGTGTCGCGGCTGCACCTTCGGCGTGCTGTCCATCACGCTCGAACCCGACCCGGCGCCGGAGGGGGCGCCATGAGCCGCTACGGGTCGGTCGGCTTCGTCGCGCGTGGACTGCCGACCTACGTTGGAATGTTTGTGTGAGTAGCGCGTCGGATGTCTCACAGGAGGATGCCGCAGCCGGGCCGACTGCGGCGTGGGCACGAACGGCCGACGAAGTGCTCGAGGCGTTTCAGGTCTCCCGTGATGGTCTGACCAGTGTTGGCGCTGCTGAGCGGCTTGCGCGAACCGGACCCAACCGGCTGCCGCCGGCGCCGCGGGATCCGCTGTGGAAGCGGATCGCCGTGCACTTCGACGACATCCTGATCTACATCCTGCTGATCGCGGCCGTGCTCAAGGCCATCCTTGGGGACTGGGTCGACTTCGCAGTCATCCTCGCTGTCGCGGTTATCAACGCCGTGGTCGGCTTCGTTCAGGAGGGGCGCGCGGAGAGCGCGCTCGACGGTATCCGGCAGATGCTCTCGGTGTCCGCCGAGGCGCGGCGCGACGGCTCGTGGGCGAGTGTGGGCGCCGACGACGTCGTCCCTGGTGACGTCGTGCGCGTGCGCTCCGGCGATCGCGTGCCTGCAGATATGCGTTTGCTGGACGCCACCAACTTGCGTGTGGAGGAGTCGGCGCTCACGGGCGAGTCCGTCGCGGCGGCCAAACGGGTCGACCCCGTCAACGCCGACGCCGGCGTAGGCGACCGCGCAAGCATGCTCTTCTCCGGCACGCTCGTCGCCGCCGGGCAGGGGACCGGAGTGGTCACCGGCACCGGCGCGGCTACCGAGATCGGGCGGATCCAGACGATGATCTCCGAGGTGGAGGGCCTGGAGACCCCGCTGACCCGCCAACTCGACCGGTTCGGCAAGGGGCTCGCCGTTCTGATCCTCGGCATGGCCGTGGTCATGGTGCTCATCGGGCGGCTGGTGCACGATTTTTCGGTCTCCGAGCTGGTCTCCGCGTCCATCGGCTTCGCGGTCGCCGCTATTCCTGAGGGCTTGCCTGCGCTCGTGACGATCACCTTGGCCCTCGGGGTGCAGCAGATGGCCCGCCGCCGCGCGATCACGCGCAAGCTGCCGGCCGTGGAGACGCTGGGCTCGGTCACCGTCATCTGCTCGGACAAGACAGGCACTCTGACGAAGAACGAGATGACGGCGCGCACCGTGTGCACTGCCGCCAGCGTGTACGACGTAGAGGGCGTGGGGTACGCACCCGTCGGGGGGATCGCCCCCGCGGACTACGTCGCACCTGGCGGCGGCGGTCCGGCCGACCACCAGGATCTCGTCGCGGTGACCGAGACCATGATGCTGTGCAACGACGCCCGCGTCGTGGGGGATGGAGCCGGCGGATGGCGGCTCGTCGGCGAGCCGACGGAGGGCGCTCTGCGAACCCTCGGGATGAAGGCGGGCGTCGACCCTCGGGCCTGGTCCCGGCTGGCCGTGGTGCCGTTCGAGTCAGAGACCAAGTACATGGCCACGCTCGATCGCGGGCCGGCCGGCGTCGTCGTGCACCTCAAGGGCGCGCCCGACCGAGTGCTCGATCGGTGCGCCACCCAGGTTGCCGCGGACGGGGGCAGCGCACCGCTGGACCGGGCGGCCTGGGAGGAGCAGATCGACTCGCTCGGCGCCCGCGGGCTCCGTGTGCTGGCGGCCGCGCGGGCGCTCCCGGCCGCGGACACCAGCACACTGGAGGCCGAGGACCTCGACGGCGGGCTCGAACTATGCGGGCTCGTCGGGATCGTCGACCCGCCGCGGCCCGAGGCCGTCGAGGCGATCCGACAGTGCCGCGACGCAGGCATCACCGTCAAGATGATCACCGGCGACCACGCCGGGACCGCCGTGGCGATCGGCCGGGAGATGGGGATCGTCGACCAGGACCACCACGGCCGAGCCGGGACAGGCGCGGCGCCGGCGGTGCTCACTGGCCCCGAGCTCGAGGCGATGACCACCGAGCAGCTGCGTGCCGTCGTGTGCGACGTCGACGTTTACGCGCGCACCAGCCCTGAGCACAAGATCCGCATCGTTTCGGCGCTGCAGGCGCACGGCGAGGTAGTCGCCATGACGGGTGACGGGGTGAACGACGCGCCGGCGCTCACCCAGGCGGAGGTCGGGGTCGCGATGGGCGTCAAGGGCACGGAGGTTACCAAGGAGGCCGCCGCGGTGGTGCTCGCCGACGACAACTTCGCCACCATCGAGCGGGCGGTCGAGGAGGGGCGGCGGATCTACGACAACCTGCGCAAGTCCGTGCTCTTCCTGCTGCCGACGAACGGCGCGCAATCGCTCGTCATCCTCGTGGCCGTGCTGTTCGGGCTGACACTGCCCCTGGCCCCCGTGCAGGTGCTGTGGATCAACATGATCACGGCCGTGACGCTCTCCCTCGGGCTCGCGTACGAGAAGGCGGAGCCAGACGTCATGCAGCGACCACCGCGCGACCCAGGGGCGCCGATCCTGGACGCCGTGTTCGCACGCCGGATCCTCGTCGTCTCGCTCCTCATCGGCGGCGCGACGATGTTCATCTTCTACACCGACTACGCCTGGGGGGTCCCAGTCGCCGAGGCGCAGACGACGGCGGTCACCATGCTCGCCCTCGGCCAACTCGCGTACCTGTTCAGTTGCCGGTTCCTCGACCGCTCGAGCCTGACCCTCGACGTGCTGCGGGGCAATCGGGTGATCTGGATCTCGGCCGCCGTGCTGCTCGCCCTGCAGGTCGTGTTCGTCTACGCGCCGTTCATGCACGACTGGTTCGGCTCGGCACCGCTCGGCCTCGCGGCGTGGGGCAAGACGCTCGCACTGGCGGTCGGCGTCTTCCTCCTCGTGGAAGTCGTCAAGGCCCTGGGCCGGATACGCAGCAGCCACTCGACGGTCAGCTCGTACCGCTGACCACTGTTCACCCTGGAGGTGTCATGAGTAGCCCGAATGCAGGTGAACAACGAACCCGATCTGTTCGTGTCATCGGTCTGATCGCACTGATCGCCGGGATCGTGATGATCGTCGCCGGTGCTGTGACGTCCACCCACTCGGAGTGTGTAGAAGCCGGGATCTCGCTCCAGAACCCTGCTGCCACCTGGGTTCCGACCGGATCGGCAGCAGGGTCCAGCCTGGTTCAGGGCGAAGGTGAGGGCTAAAGCCTCGCCGATCGCCCCGCGCGGGCACTCTCGCCCGTGTCGTCCGGGAAGCCCTCTGACGAGCCGATCACGGCATGGTCGCTCAGCCGTCCCGTCTGGATCGTCGGCCCCGGCATGCTTCTCGCCGGGATGGGCCCGTCCTCCTCCTAGCCCTACCGCTCGGTGTCATGGCGCTTGAAGTGAACTGGAATCTCGCCGCGACAACGACAGAACTTGCCTCGCGAGCCGACCTGCCGGCCCGCCCGCTCCGCACCGCCGAGCATCCAGCCGACCGAGACGATGCGCCGGGAGTTGCGGGTTGAGAACGGTCGAGTGACAGTTCTGGTACGGGTCCCGCTGCAGTCGCGCGGCCAGGTCCGAGCTCGCGTCGGCCGCCGTGCTCCCGGGCAAGTGGCTGCCCATTTGGCCGAGCACCCCTCCGCCTGTTGCGGACGACGTCCGGAGCGTCCTTCGGTCGAACGGGCCGCCGTGGCGGGATCGACGGAGTGGTCGGCCTCGCGAGGGGGACCAGAACCATGCAATCCACGCACACCGTGCCTTGCGGTGAGGCGGTCTGAGCCCCAGGGCCTGGGGGAAAACAAGGTCGCGCGGCGTCTTTGGATGCCTGGGGGCCTGTGATGTCGCAGGACATCGGAATGGCTCGAACCCAGGTTTGTGGGCTCGAGCCGTTCGTCAGAATGGGCAGATGCCCCAGCAACCCCACAGGCGCCTGTTCTCCTCGATACGCAGGGTGCTGCGTACCGATCCGTCGGAGGCGATCACCGATGCGATCCCGATCCTCGACGACGCCTGGATGCTCCGGGCGCTGGACCTCGCCATGCGGATCGGGGAGTCGATGTTCGCGGTCGGGGCGTCGGCGCACGAGGTGACGCTGGCGATCACTCGTGTGGCGGGTGCGTACGGGCTCGAGGGCGTCCACGTGGACGTGACCTACAGCTCGATCGCCGTGTCGTACCACCGCGGTGGTGAGGACTGGCCGCACACGCTGTTCCGCGTCGTGCGGGTGGCGGCACCGGACCATACGAAGCTGCAGCGTCTGCAGGCGCTGATCGTCGACATCACTGACGGCAAAGACCTCGAGGAGGCCCGCACCAGGTTCCGGGCCATCCGTCGCATGCCGTTCAGGTACAAGTCGCCGGTCGTCGTGATCGCGCGCGCCCTGCTCGCAGTCGGCGTGAGCATCCTCGCGGGAGGCTCCGCGGTGCTCCTGGGGCTCACCTTCGTCGCTGCGCTGGGAGCCGCGACGACCCAGGCGGGGCTGGCACGGCTCCGGGTGCCCTCGTTCTTCAGCCAGATCGCCGGGGCGTTCGTGACCACGGCGGTCGCAGTGGCCGTGTCCGCTCTCATCACCGCGGGCTTCGAGCCGCTGACGGGGGTGCGCCCGTCCATCATCGTGGCGTCGGGGATCGTCCTGATGCTCTCCGGCCTCACGGTGGTCGGCGCGGCTCAGGACGCCATCGACGGGTTCGCGCTCACGGCGGCCGGCCGCATCCTCGACCTCACGCTGCAGACCGTGGGCCTGGTCGTCGGGATTCTGATCGGGCTCGAGCTCGGCAGCGTGCTCGGATTCCGGATGACCTTGCCGGACGCGCCGCCGGCATTCGGCCCGCTGCCGAACCAGCTCGCAGGGGCCGTCATCGTCGCGATCGCCGTCGCTCTGTTCAACGGTGCCGGTGCGCGCATCATCGCCGTCAGCGGTGTGCTGGGGGCGATCGCGGTACTCGGTCACGCGTTCACGGTGACGCTGGACCTGCACGAGGCCGCCGCGAGCGGCGTCGCGGCGCTGCTGGCCAGCTTCGTCGGGATCCTGGTCGCGCACCGGCTGCACGTCCCGTCCGTCGCGGTCACGACGGCGGCCATCGTGCCGCTCGTACCTGGCGGTGCCGTGTTCTACGGGCTGCTCGGTGTGGTGCAGGCCGATGCGCCAGGTGCCGGGACGAGCTCCCTCGTCCTGGCGGCGTCGGTCGCTGTCGGTCTGGCTGCGGGCGCCTCGCTGGGGATCTATCTCGGAACACCCGTACGAGCAACGCTTGCCGGTGTAGCCCGCTCCCGCGCCCGCGTCCGACACTGAACTGCGTGTGGCTCCGGCTGATCGTGCTCCCGATGTGGCCGGATGGCCGCGTGCGACATGACGCCTGCCGACCTTGCCTGAATGGGTGCGTGTCGGGTTCATCGGGCTTAGACTCATATGGTGCGTTGACTTGCCGCGATGAGGGGGCGTGGATCGATCACGGCAGGAGCACATCGGCGATGGCACAGCTCGATCAATCTCAGCAAGGTCCGCTTCCGTTGCACCGGCACGAGTTGCTGCGCACTGCCGATGTCGATGAGATGGCTGAGGAGAGCACTCGGCTGTTCTGCCCGCATCGACTCGAACCCACCGGAGCCGACCGGGTGCTGGACGCGCGGCTGCACAGTGCGCGGCTACGGACGACGTCGTTCAACTACATGCAGTACGGGGCCGAGGTAACGGTCACGCCGGGCGAGCTGGAGTCGTTCTATCTGGTGCACGTTCCGTTGACCGGGGCCGATGTGTTCACCTCGGGGACGGATCGGGTGGAGGTGCACCCGGGTTTGGCGTGTGTTCCGGACCCGCAGAGGCACCTGTCATTGGAACTGGCTGCAAAGAGCACCTACCTGGTGGTCCGGATCGAGCGGACGGCGCTCGAGGCGGAGTTGCGTGACCTGCTTGACGCACCGCTGGACCGGTCGATCCGATTCGATGCGGCGATGGATCTGACCCGTGGCCGCGGTCGGAGTTGGTGGGGCCATGTGCGTCATCTGGCCGAGGACCTGGCCTTCGAGGACAACCTGGTCGAGCAGGCGACGACGACCAGCACGGTCGAGCACGTGGTGACAACGGGACTCCTGACGGCGCAGAGGCACAACTACACCGATGCGCTGACCGGGCGGACCCGGTCACCAGGTCCGCAGCAGGTGCGCCGAGCGGTCGAGCTGATCGAGGACAGGCCGGACGCCGTGTCCTCGATCGCCGAACTCGCCCGCGAGGTGGGAGCCAGCGCGCGGGCGCTGCAGGCGGGGTTCCGTCGTCATCTCGACTCGACGCCGGGGGAGTACCTTCGCTCGGCGCGCCTCAAGCGGGCCCACGCCGATCTGCGGGAGGGTGCGGCGTCGGTGAGCGAGGTGGCCGCCCGTTGGGGGTACAGCAACATCGGCCGGTTCGCAGCCGAGTACCGACATCGGTACGGCGAGCGGCCGGGCGAAACGCTCAAGCATGCGCACGGTCGTCCGTGATCGCGGAGGCTGCCTCGACACGTTGCCGTCGGGGTGTGTCATCGTTCGGGGCGGCGTCCCCATGCTGCGACCGACGCCAGCGCGAAGTCGCGATAGCTCGGGTTGACCATCTGTTCGTGCATGTACCTCAGCTCGGGTTCGGTGACGGCGAACTGCTCGAGCAGATCTCCCCGGAGTTGGTCGGCGCTGCCCAGCCAGAATCGGCCCATCGCCGTGGCGCCGGTCGGGGCCACGAATGCCTCGGTGTCGAGGTCGATCAGGCCGGCGCGTCGAAGTGGGGCGGGGAAGGTGCGTGCCCACGAGGTGTCGGTGCCGATCCTGGCCTCGACCGCGTCGCACATCGCCTCGCTGACCTTCCGGTAGACCGGATGGGGTGAGGAGGCGATCGGGAACCGGTCGAGGTCCTGGATCAGGACCCAGCCCCCGGGCGCGAGCCACCGTACGATTCGGGCCAGTACAGCTTCACGGTCGCGCAGGTGAGACAGCACCCACCGAACATGGATCAGGTCGAACGAGCCGTCGGGGAAGCCGTCGACGGTCACGTCGTGCTCGAGCGTCTCCCAGCCGCGTTCGGCCGCGGGTGGCAGCAGAGCGGTGTCGCGGTCGGTGGCCACTACCCGGCCGTCGGGGCAGCGCCGCGACAGCCAGGCCGCTACCGTCCCGGTCCCGGTGCCGATGTCGAGGCATCGCCAGTTCGGGCGTACCGGTAGCCGCTCCAGCCACCTGAACGTGCTGTCGTCCAGCGCCGCGGCCAGAGCCGCGAGCCGCGCGGCCTCCCCTCGGCGACCGTGCGCGAAGAGCTCTTCACCGTACTGTTCGTCGCGTTCCATCGGCGGTCTCCACGTCGATCCGGTCGGGTGGGGTCTGCTGGTGACAGGTGGCTTCCAGTTCGCCCGACAGGATCACTCCTGCCAGCGCGTCCAGTTCCTGGTCGAGCGGGCGATCAGCGTCGAGGAAGGCGACGTGCTCGCGCACCAGCTTCCAGACCTCCTTGGTGGCCGGGCTGAGCCGGTCGACGCCGCGCAACTCGACGGCCTGGCACAGGGCGTGCAGGACGACAGCGGTCACATGGGCAGTCAGCTCCACGACCGTCCGGGAATCCCTGGCAGCGATGGATCCCATGCTCACCTTGTCCTGGTTGTGTGCCTCGGTCGAACGCGAGAACACGGTGGCGGGCGCCGCCTGCTTCAGGGCTTCGGCCGCGAATGATGAGCACGCGATCTGCATGCCCTTGTAGCCGTGGGCGGTACCTCCCTCGGGCACCAGGTTGGACGGCAGGCCACCACTGAGTTTCTCGTCGACGACCTGGGCCAGTTGGCGGTCCAGCAGGTCGGTGATGCCGGCGACGGCGACCTTGAGGGAGTCCATCGCCTGGGCGATGTGGCCGCCGTAGAAGTTCCCGCCGGAGAACACCTCCCCCGAGGCGGTGTCGAACAGAGGATTGTCGTTGGCCGAGTTGATCTCCCGTTCCACCCAGGGCTCCACCCATGCCAGCGTGTCGTGCAGCACCCCGATCACCTGCGGGGCACAACGCACCGAGTACCGGTCCTGGATCCGGCGCTCCGCCGTCGCCGATCCGATGCGGTCTTCGATCGCCGACACCCCGGTGAGCGCGGAGCCGGCCAGGAACTGGTGGATGTGCGAGGCGCTTCGGACCTGGCCGGGGTGGGGCTTGTGCTCGCCGAGGAACGCCGCGAAATGATGAGCGTTGCCGCCGAGCGCCTGCGAGGCCAGGGCGGTGCACACCTCGGCGGCGAACGCGAGCCGATGGGCGTCGTGGACTGCCAGCGCCGCATAGGCGGTCATGAACGAGGTGCCGTTGACCAGCGCCAAGCCTTCCTTGGCACGCAGCACCAGTGGTTCGAGGCCGCGGGCGTGGAGCGCCTCGGCGGCGGGCACCGTCCGCCCCCGGAGCCGTACCTGTCCCTCGCCGACGAGGGCTGCAGCGAGGTAGCTCGACGGCACCAGATCGCCGCTGGCGCCGACCGATCCGCGCTCGGGCACCTCGGGTAGCAGATCGTGCTCGAGAAGCGCGACCAACAGCTCGGCGACCTCCGGTCGGGCAGCGGACACGCCCCGGGCGAGGCAGTTGGCCCGGATGGCGATCATCGCGCGGACCACCTCGTCGGGACAGCGAGAACCGGCGCCGGTCAGGAGGAACTGGATGAGGCCGTCCTGCAGCGCACTCGCCCGACCGGCGCTGACCCGACGATGCGCGCTGTCACCGAACCCTGTGGTGACGCCGTAGATGACCGCCCCTTCATCGACCAGACGATCCTTCAGGTCGGCGCTCGCCTTCATGCGTCCGGCGGCCTGGGGATCGAGGGTGACGCGGGTGCGGGCGGGGTCACGGGCGAGCCGGGTGAGCGCGGCGACGTCGAGCGTGAAACCGTCGATGAGCACTGTGGGCCTGTCGTCGCGCAACGTTCTACCGCCTCTGCCGAGTCAGAACTGATGGGACTTCGGCGACAGTGCCGATTTATCCTACGATCTTCCGTCCCCGAGCTTCAAGGACGCAGCCCCGGCGGATCGGGGAGCGCGACCTGACAGGTGAGCGATCGGGTAGGGCGGAGTTGGCTGGCGCGATCTGTCCGTAAAGTCTGCGCATTCTGTCTTGTCTCGCCTGCTCCTGCGTCGCGATGCTGGTGCCGCGCCGGTGGGACCGGCGCACGGATCGGCGGATCGGCGGCAGGAGCCGCGATGTGCCCCCCGCCGTCCCGCCCAAGTGCCCGCCTCGTTTCGGAGAGCGGCAGACACGAAGGGAAGCGACCCATGAGAACGCAGAGCGTCACTGTGACCGGAATGCTCGCAGCCAGGGCGCAGGAACGGCCCGAGGGAACTGCGGTCGAGCTCGTCGGTGTGGGAAGACTCCGTTATGCGGCGTGGAACCAGCGTGCCCACGCGGTCGGTCATGGCCTGATCGCCAGGGGCGTCCGGCCCGGCGACCGTGTCGTGGTCCAGGCTTCTGGCGACTGGATCGCGTTCGCGATCGGATATGTCGGGGTGCAGGCGGCCGGGGCGATCGCCGTTCCGGTCCTGGCGTCCGGTGGTGATGAGCACATCTCTCGCGTCTGTGCGGAGGCCGGGGCCGTCGGTGTCATCGCGGATGCTCCCGTGGGCGGGCGCCCGGGATGGTCCGAGGCGGTCCACGAGATCGAGGCCGGCCGGCCGAGCGGCCCGACAGGGGTGGAAATGAGTGGGGCGGACGACGCTGAGATCCTTTTCACTTCCGGGACGACCGGGCGGCCCAAGGGCGTCGTGTCGACGCATGACAATCTCACCCACGCGGTCCGGCAGCGTGGTGACGGAGCGCCGGCGGGTCCGGTGCGAACCGTCCTGCATGCGTTGCCGCCGGCGTCGAACGCGGGGCAGAGCCTCATGGTGCAGACGCTGAGCGCGGCGCCGCATACGATGATCGTGCCCGAGAGGTTCGACGCCGAGGCTTTCCTGGGTATCGCGCAGGAGTTCAGGCCGGACGATGTGGTGTTGGTCCCTGCTCACGCGCTGGCGCTGTTGCGTGTGAAGGCGCGGTTCGACCTGAGCGGCGTGAGGCAGGTGCGGACCACGAGTGCGCCCATCTCGGCTGCGACGCTTGCCCGGCTCGCGGAACTGTTCCCGGACGCGAGCGTCGTCAACATGTACACCTCGACGGAGAGCTGGCCCGCGCGGCTACGGATGCGTTTCGACCCAGATCGGCCGTACTCCCTCGGCAGGGCGCACGGAGGCAGCGAGGTGCGCATCGTCGACGCGGCCGGTGAGCCGGTTCCGGCCGGCGTGTCCGGTTCCGTGCAGCTGCGGGCAGAGGGCGTGCGCCCGCGCCGCTACTGGAACGACACGGGTGCGAGCGCGAGCGTCTTCGGGGCGGGCCAATGGGTGAGTACCGGCGACGTGGGCCGTCTCGACGATGCCGGGTACTTCTACCTGGAGGACCGCAGCGCCGACACAGTGAATGTCGGCGGGCGCAATGTGTCGACCCTTGCCGCGCAGGGCGTGCTCGAGGAGCATCCGGACGTGGAAGAGGCGGCCGCATTCGGCCTGCCGCATCCGACGCTCGGGGAGTACCTGATCGCCGCGGTGATTGGTTCCGACGATCTCGACCCCGACCAGGTTCGCTCCTTCGCCGCTGCGCGGTTGGGGGAGGCCGACGCGCCCAAGCGTGTGATCCGGGTCGAGCAGTTTCCCCGCAACGCGCTGGGCAAGGTCGTCAAGCGTGAACTGATCGATACCGTGTCCGCGCTGCTCGCGCAGGACGGCGGTCACGGCGAGATGGTCGGCGACACGGAACGCGCGGTCGCCGCCATCTGGGCGCGGGTCCTCGACGTGGCCCCCGCCACGATCGGCGCGGAGGCCGAATGGGTATCGCTCGGCGGATCCTCACTCGAGGCGGCCGAGGTCGCGTTGATTGTCGGTGACGAACTCGGGCGCGACGTGCCCGAAAGGGTGCTGAACACCAACCCGACCGTGCGTGCCTACGCCGCGGCGGTGGACGGGGCGCCGCTCGTGAACGACGACGAGCTGCGGTCCATCAGCCGTGTCTCCCGCGGAGTGGCGGGATGAGCCGGCTGCACACCGCCACGCACTATCAACGCTCCCTCTACGACGCGACCGGCGGACGGGCGTCCGGCGTGAACGTCGCAGCGGCGATTCGGATGCGCGGCCACATCGACCCCGAGCGCATCCGCGCCGCGCTGGACGCGTTGACAGCCCGGCACGAGGCCTTGCGCACGACCCTGACTCGGCGGGACGCCGCCGGCGCCGCACAGGCCATCGGCGATACCTCTCCGCTGGAGTTGCGCGAGGTCAGCGTTCCCGAGCCCGACGAGGATCAGCGGGAGGCAACCTGTGCCGCCCTCCTGCAAGCCGAACTGCGGCGGCCGTTCGTGCTGGAGAGCAGCCCTCTTGCCCGGGCAGTGCTGGTGACCCTCGCGGACGACGATCAGGTGTTCGCACTGATTGCGCACCACGCGGTCATGGACGGCTGGTCCGCCGGCGTGATCCGCGACGAGTTCCCGCGCCTGTACGAGTACGGCACGAGCGCGGCGCTCGCGCCTCCCGTGCTCCATCTCGTCGACTACGCGATGTGGGAGGCCGGGCTGGCCGACGACCCCGCCACGCGAGAATATTGGCAGGCGGCCCTGGCCGACGCCAGCCCCCGCCTCGCCTTCCCACCCGGCATGCCGGCCATCGGGGCTGTCGCGCGCACGACGCCGCATCAGCTCCCACTCGAGCACGGTCCGACGCTCGGCGCGTTCCATTCGCTCATGATCGCGGAGCAGGCGAGCCCGACCGCCGTCCTGCTGGCCGCGCTCGCGGCGTCCCTGAGCGATCATGCGACGAACGGGAGGATCACGTTCGGCGTGATGCGGTCGAACCGCCAACAGCGCGATATCCGCGGCACGGTCGGGTTCCTCGCCGGGCACGTCCCGGTCACGGTGGACCTGTCCGGTGATCCTTCGTGCGAGACGCTGGTCGGCCGTACGGCTCACGCCTACGACCGGGCGATATCGCGCCCGGCACCGGTCGGCGTGCTGCGCGCGGCACTGCCCGATACCGGCCCAGGACCGTTGTTCGACGTGTCGCTGAACTACAGCCGGCAGCAGCCCCGCCACCAGACGGACGCGATCGTCGAGAGTGCCGGGGTCACCTTCTCCCCGTTCGACCTCGCCCACGAGGAGCCCACGGACCACCCCTGGTGGGACGGGGCCTCGCTGTTGGACTTCCAGATCAGATCCGATCCTGCCGGGAGACTCTCGGGTGCCCTCGTGGCAGATGCCCACATGTTCGGTGGCGCACGGGCGGCGCGGTTCGGCGAGCGTTTCGCCGCAGCGCTACGCGGGCTCGCCGATCGTCCCACCGATCGCCTCAGCGATCTCGTCACCCCGAAGGAGCCGGCCCTGTGAGCACGGACGCGATCAATGACGCGGATGCCACTGTTGCCGCGGACGCCGGGACCGGTGTGCTACCGGCCACCTATCTCCAGCAGGAGTGGGTCGAGGCGGTCGGTGGAGACGAGTCCAACCACAACATCCCGCACGCCATCGAGATCACGGGGCCTTTGGACCTGCGTGACCTTGCCGCCGTACTGGCGGCACTGGTGGAACGCCACGAGACCATGCGCACGGCGTTCACCCGCACGAAGACCGGGATCGCCCAGCAAGTCGTCGCGCCGTTCCATCCCGAGTGGGGGTTCGAAGACCTCTCGGGCCTGCCGCAGCCGGCGCAGCGTGCCGCGCTGGAACACGTCGCGGTCGACCGTTGCGAGCAGATGATCGACCTGTTCACTCCACCGCTGTGGTCGGCAGTGCTGGTCCGGCTGGGTCCTGACCGCCACGTCTTGCTGACCATCTGGCACCATGTCGTGTTCGACGGATGGTCCAACGCGGTGTTCTTCCGCGACTTCCACCAGGTCTATCGTGCTCGGCTCGACCCCAGCCGCCCTCCTGCACCAGCAGCGAAGATCCAACCCGGCGACTACGCGGCGCACGAGCGTTCCATCGGGCTCGGGAAGCATGCGCAGTTCTGGCGCGGACGGTTCCCGGCGGATCCGCCACGCCTGCCTGTCGAGCCCGGCGCTCCGGACGGCCCGCTGTGGCTGCAGGCCCACCCGCTCCCGCTCATCGGAAGAGATACGGTCGACGCGCTGCTCCGGCTCGCCGCGCAGCATGGCGCGAAACCCGGCAGCGCCATGCGTGCCCTGGTCCTGGCGTCACTGAGGCCCTACCTCGGCGAGGACGTGATGATCGGGAGTGTCACTGCCAACCGGGATGCACCCGAGCTGGCACACATGATCGGCCTGCTGAGCGATCATGTGCCCGTTCGTGTGGACCTGCGTGGTGGCCCGTCGTTCGGCGAGCTCGCGGCGCGCGTCCACGAGGCGACCAGACAGGCCCACGCGCGACGCGTTCCGGTCGGGGTGCTGCGCCGTGAGCTCCCGCCGGCGGTCCAGGGGGACGCTTCGCTGTTCGACATATCGATCAACTACATGCCGCACGCTCCGGGCAAGGTCGCAACGATCACGGCACGGGACGGCAGCCGTCTCAGGATGCGGCCCACGACGCTGCCCACCACCATGCTCCGGCCGAGGATGACGTCGGCGTTCAGCGGCGCCGTGAGTCTCGGATTTCAGCTGCGTCATGCCCACGAGGGTCATGTTTCCGGCGACCTGTGGGCGCATCACCCGGCATTCACCGCCGGGACACTCGACCAGCTGTGCCGAAACCTCTCGCGCACGGCGCAGGCGGTGCTCGCCGGTCCTCAGCGCCGGATCCAGGACCTTGTCGTCCAGCGGGCGGATGGAGGCTGACCATCGCGGCCATGCCGGCTACGTCGCGAGCGCACGCCGCTGCTGGGCCGCCCATGCCTTCGCGGTCGCGGCCACCGGGAGTTCGGGGTCGAGCAGCCAGGCGGTCTCCAGACCGTTGACGAAGGCGATGATCTCGATGGCCTTCAGGTGCGGTTCGACGTCGTCTCGGATCTCGCCCCGATCCTGGGCGGTCGCCAGGACGGCGCGGAGCCGGTCAGCCGTCACGTGGTATCGGCTGGTCAACCGAGGATGAAGGACGCCGTCCTCGCCAAGATTCTCGACGACCAGCACGGTATGCATGCCTACCGCATGCGAATGGTCGGCCCATCGGGTGACGTTGTCCGCGATGACGTCGAGGATGCCCAGACCCACGTCGGCGTCATGCCACAGAACCCCGTCCTCGGCCTCGTCGCGTCGATCCAGGACGGCATTGAGCAGCGCCTCCTTGCTCGGATAGTGATAGAGAAGGCCGCTCTGTGAGACCCCGGCCGCGGCCGCGATCTCGGCCAGATTGGTGCCGCGGGATCCGTTGCGGGCCACGAGCCGAGTGGCGGCATCGACGATCCGCTGTCTGCGGGCCTCGCCTTTCGCGGACAACGTCTTCGTGACGCCATCGGCTCCCTGTGTCACCTGCTGGTCATCCCGCCTCATAACCCGATCCTACGCAGTCGTCTCATTGCGCTGGATGGCTGGTTCGTCGTCCATCTGCGACGAGCGATCGGTCGCGTCCGCCGCCGGGGTCCGCGTCACTTGACAGCTCCTTGCAGGAGCGCCTTCACGAAATGACGCTGAAGGATCAGGAAGACCGCCAGGGAGGGGGCGATGATCAGCAATGAACCGGCGCACAGGAGTGCGATGTTCGTGCCGTGCTCCCCCTGGAAGGCTCCCAAGCCGCCTGCGACCGTACGCATCGTTGGGTCATCGATGAGCACGAGTGGCAGCAGGTACTGGTTCCAGGTCGCCAGGAAGAACAAGATCGTGAGTGCCGACAAGGCAGGGACCGCGAGCGGTAGCTGGATCCGGCGGAAGATCTGCCATGTGCTGGCGCCGTCGAGCTTGGCGGCCTCTGTGAGCGCTGTCTCCGCCTTGAGGAAGCTTGCCCGCATCCAGAACACGCCGAAGGGCATGAGCAGTCCGATGAGCGGCAGGATGACGGCCCAGCGCGAGCCGAGCAGTCCCATGTCGCGAAGGTTGTAGTAGAGCGGCGTGATGAGTGCCTCGAACGGCAGGGTCAGGCCGATGAGCAGGATGGCGTTGATGAGGCGGCCGCCTGGCACGGCAAGTTGCGCCAGGCCGTATCCGGCCGCGGTGGCCATCGCGACGGCAGCAGGAACGACGCCGAGGACGATCAGGACGCTCGACTGGAAGAGCGCGAGAAAGTTCGCTGCGGTCCATGCGTCGACGAAGTTGTGCCATTGTGGATCTGCCGGCCAGGCGAGCCCGGGAGGCGTGCTGTTCTGTGGCGCGAGCGCGGCGGTGAACATGCTGAGCAACGGGATGACCGCGAACATCATGAGCGCCATCAGGATGGCGACGCGAGAGAGGCGATCGACGAGAGTTGACGAGGCGGTGCTCATTCGTGCCTCCCGATTCGTTGAATGGGCCAGATGACGAGCAGCACGAGTGCCGCGAGGAAGACGGCGAGAGCTGAGGCCTGCCCGACCCGCTGTTCCAGGAAGGTGAGCCGGTAGATCTCGACGCCCGGCACCATCGTCTGATAGCCAGGTCCGCCCTGGGTCGCGATCTGGACCACGTCAAAGCTGGCCAGGGCCGCGATCGTCGTGATCGTCGCGCAGACGGCGATCTCTTGCCGGAGCCCAGGGAGCGTGACTGCGAAGAACTCACCGATGCGGCCTGCCCCGTCCAGGCGGGCCGCCTCGTACAGCGATGGGTCGATCTTGCCGATTCCCGACAGCAGCAGGACGGTGCAGAAGCCGAGCGACAGCCAGAAGCCGATGATGCCGACGGCCGGCAACGCGAACGTGAAGTCTCCGAGCCACGCGCGGGTGAAGGACTCCAGGCCGACCGCCCTGAGGGACTGATTGACGAGCCCTTCGGTGGAGAACATCCACGTCCACGCGATGCCGGCCGCCACCGGCGGCAGCACCTGCGGGACGAACAGCACGACCCGAGCCGCGGTGTTGAACGTACCCACCCGGAGCTCTCGGATCAGACTTGCCGCGACAAGCCCCGTGCTGACGGGCAGAACGGTGTAGAAGAGAACAAGGATGAACGCGTGGACGACCGACCCGAACAGCTCGGGCTCGGTGAAGATCGCCTTCCAGTTGTCCAGCCCCGCCGGCGTCGCCTGCCCGATGCCGTCCCAGTCGTAGAACGAGAACTGCACGGACTGGCCCAGTGGATACAGCACGAACACGGCATACATGACCAGCGCCGGTGCCACCCAGACCACGCCGCTCCATCGATCCACTGGACTCCGCCGGCGGGCCGGGCGTGGCAGCGGGAGCGACGTCCGCGAGTCGAGGTCGGGCTTCACCGGATTCGACCGCTTCACCACACGGCCGGTCGATGTCGTGTCTGCATCAAGTGTCATGGTGCCACCCGTGGAAATCTCCGTGGTGGCGTCGGTCGGCTGCGCGCCTGCGCTTGTCGGCGGAGCCGGCCGGGCATTCGGGCGTCGATCATTCGGTGTCATTTTCGTAGTCCTCCTGGAGTGCTGCAGAGAACTCGGACGGCGACGTCTTTCCTGCCACGAGAAGTTGTGTCTGCGGGATCAGGGTGTTCGCGTGCATCGACGCCGTCGAGTTCGACATGAAGTCGACGAGACCATCGCTCTCCAGCAGCGTCTGAAAGGACTCGACGGTCGCCGCGACGAGCGATCCAGGCTCGGCGTCCGGCATGGGCGCGTCTGCGGGCCCGGCGGGCGGGAGCCCGAGTAGATCCAGGGTGCTCTGGCGGGCACCGGCATCCGTCTGGACGAAGTTCAGGAACGCGGCTGCCACATCGGGCTGAGAGGACTTGGCAGGAATGGCCAGGACGCCGGCGGCGGTCATCGCGGTGAAGGGATCACCGGCCTCTTCGGGCGGGAAGAGGAAGAAGCCGATCTCGCCATGACCTGTTTCCTGCAGCGCTGGCGCCTGCCAGTTCCCGCTCGGGAAGAAGACGCCCTCGCCTTCCGCGAACCTGGCGGGCGCTTGCGTCTGATCGATGCTGTTGACGTCCTCCGGCAGATATCCCTCCGCGCCCCACCGCTGGAGCGTCGTGGCGGCCTCGACGAGCGCGGACGTGTCGATGTCCGCGCCGGGCTCGTTGTAGTTCCAGTCCTGGACCACCTGCGTGCTGCCCGCATAGTTCATCTGGAGGTTCTGCAGCGGATACGCCAGTCCTCCGTCCTTGCCGTTGACCATGATCGGCAGGAGTCCCGCGCTCTTCGCCTCCTCCAGGCTCCGCTCGAAGTCACCGAGCGTGGCCGGCGGATCGGTCATCCCGATCTGAGCCGCAAGTTCCTTGTTGTAGTACACGCCCGTCAACCCGAAACCCGGCCCGGCACCGTACAGGTGCCCGGTGCCACGCTGGCGACCGTCATCGGCGACGCGGGTGGAAGCGAACTGCGACTGTGGCCACTCGGTCCACCCGTACGCCTCGGCGTACGGGTCCAGATCGGTCAGGAGATGGTCCTTGACCAGGTTCCCGAAGGACGCGAGCCGGACCAGGTCCGGCACGTCGGTGCCGGAGATCAGGCGGGGCACGTTGGTCGTGAGGTTGTTGAAGTCCTCGCCGGTCACCTCCACGGTGACATGGGGGTGCTCGGCTTGGAACGCGGAGCCGAGTTCCTCGTACAGTGGCACGTCGGGCGTCGACACGAGCACCTCGAGGGTGACCGGCGCGTCACCGATACTCGTGCTCACGGCTGCCGGTGCCTCAGGGGGAGGACCCTGTGTGCCCGGGGCGGCACACGATGCCAACAGGGCGGCAAGGATGGTCGGCAGGGCGATCCGGCGGACAGGTCGCCGACCTCGCCGAGACCGAGCGTTTCTGGTACGCATGACAACTCCTCAAGAATGATGTCTTCGCGACGACGGCCGTGGCCACGTCGCTCCGCGGGTGATCGAGGGCGGTGATCCGTATCGGGCGCCCGACAGGAGCCGCCGGATCACGTGTTGATCGCGGAACTCGCGCGATCCGATTCCCGGTTGGCGAATGCTCGCCGCAATGCCGAGCCGGCTTTGTCAACGGCGTCCGTCGCGTCCGGCATGACGCCGAGCTTCTCGATGAACCCGTGGATCTGACCGGCGTAGTCGTGGATCTCGACAGAAACCTGATCGCTGCGCAACCGACTGGCGTACTCGACGGCTTCTGCGCGAAGGAAGTCGTGCTCGGCGGTGACAACGACCGCTGGAGGGGCGCCGCGCAACGTCTCGGCGTGCAGTGGCGACACGACGGGAGACCGCCGCATCAGTTCGTCCGGGACGTATGCGTCCCACAGGTACGCGATCCGCTCGTACGTGGTCCTGCCGTAGTCGCCCCGACCGGCGAAGTCCGAATACGATTCCACGAAGCGCTGCTTGGCCGTGGTGTCCATGGTGCTGTCCAGGACCGGGTACACCAACAGCTGCAGTGCCAGATCAACCCGGAGGTCCCTGGCCCTGAGCGCGGCCGCCGCCGCGAGATTTCCGCCGGCGCTGTCACCCCCGACCGCAACCCGGGCAAAGTTCTGCCGGGCCCAGCTGATCGCGGCCCACGAGTCGTCGAGCGCCGCCGGAAACGGGTGCTCAGGTGCGAGCCGGTAGTCGATCGAGAGCACCGCACATCCGGCACGATTCGCCAGCGCACGCGCGACGCCTTCGCAAGCGTCCAGGTCGCCCAGCATCCAACCGCCGCCATGCATCCAGACCAGAACGTCCTCTTCGCCGCCCCGCGGCCGGTAGAGCCTCGCGGCGACGCCCCCGGCATCGACCGCCTCCACAGAGGTCACGTGTTCCAGGGGGCCACGACATGCCAGCGCGTGGTCGTGGGCCTGCTTCCGCAGCGCGGTGATGTCGCGACCCCAGTAGTTCACCTGGGGTGCGAGAGACTCGAAGTACCTGCGCACCTGCGCGCTGGGTACAGGGGCAATCGGTGTCGTCATCGAGCTCCTCCTTGAGCTGTTCGGACCTGCGGTGCCATCACGCACCGGGTCGAAGCGACCGCTCCTTCGCGAGCGCTTCGGGTATCGATGTGGATCAGCCGGGCCGGCGCCACGGGTGGCGGTATCACTCAATACCGACTGACTAATCAGTCTGTTTTGATGAACGTACCCCCGTGGTGGATGAGGTGTCCATGAGGTTGCAGAATCGTTACCGATGCGTGAATGGTCTTCACCACTCGAAGGACTTTCTGGCTTGCACCGATGACGTGGCGTCGTGCTCGTAGGCGGCGGTCGGGCCGGTGAGGGCTTCCGCCCGTTGTCTCGAACAGGGCCTGCGCCCTGGGTGCGTCGACCGTGACCCACCGCTGTGGCGAGTGCCCGGCGACCGGCCTAGCCTGACTCGATACCTGACGTGGCGCCCACGAACGCAGGAGGAGGGGAGTCGACGTGACCGAGTTCGCAGGGCCGGAAGGGCCGATTCGCGAGGTGACGCCCGGCATGTCGGTGGTCGACGCCGCCGGCGAGCTGGTGGGGACGGTCGAGCAGGTGCGCATGGCCGACTCCGGCGCGGTGGCCGGGACGGACCCGGCGTCGGAGGCGCCGAGCAACCCGATCGCGTGGGTCGCCGAGGCGTTCAGCACCGACAGCGGCATGAGTCAGGAGGCGCGGGAGCGCCTCGCGCGGCTCGGGTTCGTCCGGGTCGACGGCAAGGGCCTGTTCTCGGGCCACCGATACGTCGAGCCGGGCCAGATCGCCTCGGTCGCAGGAGACGAGGTGCGTCTCTCGGTGGACGCCGACCAGCTGCTCAGGTAGGTCGCTCGGTCGCTCCGGGATGAGCACGTTCGAGCGCTCGGGTCGGAGCGCATCCAGTAGTCGGCCAGGATCCCGGGGTACGTTCGACGATCGTGGAGACGATCGGCCTGTTGTCGGAGCCCGGCGCGTGCGTGGACCTCGTGGTCAACGCCGGCGCGCGCAGCGGCGCGGCCGCGCTCGCGACGGTCCGGGAGGTGCTCGTCGCCGGTGGCGTCCGGGACCTGCGGACGCACGAGGCGACGTCGGGCGGAGAGCTCGCCGCGGCCTTGGAACGCGTCATGGCGGAACCGCCGCGGCTGCTGATCGTGGGTGGTGGTGACGGCACGGTCGGCGCGGCCGCGGCCCGCGTGGCGGGGACGACGACGGTGCTGGGCGTGCTCCCGCTGGGCACCGCCAACGATTTCGCGCGGACGCTGGAGCTCTCGCCGGACCCGGCCGAGGCGGCCCGCGAGCTGCTCGGCGGCAAGGTCGTCGACCTCGACGTCGGACGGGTGAACGGGAGCGCCTACCTGAACGTGGCTTCGTTCGGCCTGTCGGTGGAGGTCACCCGCAGGCTGACACCCCGCCTCAAGCGGTTCCTCGGGCCGGCGGCCTACGCGGTGGCGACGCTGCTCGCGTTCCGGCACCACCGGCCGTTCGCGGCCCGGCTGGAGTTCCCCGACGGCGACCGGGAGCCGCTGGAGCTCGACGAGCTGCTGCAGGTCGCCGTCGGGAGCGGGAGGCACTACGGCGGCGGCAACACCGTGTCGCCGACGGCGTCGCTCGATGACGGGATGCTGGACGTGTACGCGATCGTCAAGGGCAGGCTGCGCGACCACGTGTCGATCGCGCGGCTGCTGCGGGACGGCAGCCTCATCGAGCACGACCGGGTGCGGCACGTCGTGACCCGGGCCGTCGACGTCGTCACGACCGCGCCGATGCCGGTCAACCTGGACGGCGAGCTCGCGGCGACGACCCCTGCGGCGTTCCGGGTCGATCGCAACGCGCTGCACGTGGCGGTGCCGGCGCGCAGCCGGGCGGCCCGGCTCGACGGCCAGGCCTGAGCCGGCGGGGGGCGGTCGGGCTGTACGCCCGGCATGCGGCCGTCCTGCTCTCCGGCATGATGGCGTTCGCCTTCTTCGTCGCCCGACAGCGCGCAGGCGCTGCAGCGTACGGCTCATCGGCGACTGGCTCAGGCTGAACGGCAGCAGATTTCACCCGCCTCGGCACGGACAACTCCCGGCCGTGGCAATAGCCTGGACATGCGCGGCCCGGGCGGTCCCCTGTCCCGGGTCCGCGCTTGTTCCTGCGCGAAAGCGCGGCCGGTTCAGCGCCCCTCGGAGACCGAGGAAGGCGACGGCCGCGGCGCCCTCTGCCGGCAGACCGCCGCCCCGGGATCACCGGCATCCGCAAGCTGACCCAGAGCCGATCACGTCGCGCGACGGCGTGGGCGCCATGCGGGTGAAAGTGGTTTTAGCTGAGGCCAAATTATGGGACAAGTCGGGCGTTCGGGTGCCAAGCTGACTGACCGATGGGGAGCCGGATACAGGACAGCGGAGCGAACATGCGCAGGGAATCATGGTTCCGGGCGTCGGCCCGACGGCGTTGCCGGGCCGGTCAGGCATCGGGTGACCGCATGACCGGGATCGGCAGGGCGACGAGGGCAGCGATCGCCGCTGCGGCAGGCGTCGCGCTGGTCGCGCCCGTGCTGGCCGCGCCCGCGTCGGCCGTCGTCGGGACCACGGACGGGCACGCCTCGTACGCGTTCACCGCACGCCTCGACATCGGGGACGGCCGGCGGGCGTGCAGCGGAGCGTTGGTCGCGGACCGCTGGATCCTCACGGCGGCGAGCTGCTTCGCGGACGACCCGTCCGCCGGACTCGACGTTCCGGCCGGCCGCCCCGAGCTGTCGACGGTCGCGACCGTCGGTCGCGTGGACCTGACGGGCACCGCCGGTCAGGAGCGTCAGGTGATCGAGCTCGTCCCGCACGAGTCGCGGGACCTCGTCATGGCCCGCCTGGACCTGGCGGTTCCCGGCGTCGACCCGGTCGCGATCGCGTCGTCGGCGCCGACGACGGCGGACGCGCTCCGGCTCGCCGGATTCGGGCGGACGGCGACCGAGTGGGCTCCCCTCGCCCTCCACACCGCGCCGTTCGGCGTGGACGCCGTGGCGGATGGTGACGTGACGATCACGGGGAGCGGCGGGGCGTCGGCCTGCGCCGGCGACACCGGCGGGCCACTGCTGCGCGACACCGCCGGCGGCCCGGAGCTGGTCGCGGTGGTCAGCCGGTCGTGGCGGGCGGGCTGCTGGGGCGCCGACCCCGCCGAGACCCGGAACACCGCGATCGGTGTCCGGGCCGACGACGTGAGCGGCTGGATCACCACGACGATCGGGAAGCCGCGAATCGTGGACTTCGACTGCGACGGCGTGCGTGACATCGCGATCGCCGATCCCGAGGCGACCGTCGACGGCGCCGCCCGCGGGGGTGCCGTCCGGATCGTCTACGGGGGTAGCGGCGAGACCGCGCTGATCTCCCAGGCATCGCCGGGCGTCACCGGCGGTTCCGAGCCCAACGACCGGTTCGGGTACAGCATCGCGACCTTCGACGGCAACCAGGACGGATGCACGGACCTCGTGGTCAGCACGCCGTACGAATCCGTGGACGGCGCGCGCGAGACCGGATGGGTCGAGATCGTCCACGGCGCGCGGGACGGCCTGACCCACGGCCCGGCCGACATCACCCATCGGCAGGGGTACGGCGAGGGCTCGCTCGGTGCGTCCGCTCCTGAGGACGGGGACCTGCTCGGCTATTCCCTGGCGGCCGGACACACGAGCGACGGCACGCCGTGGCTCGTCATGGGCGTGCCCGGCGAGGACCTGAGTTCCGTCGCCGACGGCGGAATGATCTTCTACTGCCTGGGCTCGGCGCCGCCGCGGGCGGTCCACCAGGACAAGGACGGCGTCCTGGGTGTCGGCGAGGCCGGTGACAGGTTCGGCGAGACCGTCACGGGCGACGGTCGCTTCTTCGTCGCCGGTACGCCACACGAGGCCGTCGGCAGCGACGACGCCTCGGGGATCGTGCACCTGTTCCGGCACGAGCTCCGCAGCGACGGACTCCCCGTGCCGATCACGCAGATCCACCAGGACACAGGCGGCGTCAGCGGTGTCTCGGAGCCCGGCGACGAGTTCGGCGGGGCGCTCGACATGACGGAATACCGGCCGTCGGGTGCGGCGTCGCCGGTCGATTCCCTGCTCGCCATCGGTTCGCCCGGTGAGGCGATCACCTACAACAGCACCGGTCGTGACGACGCCGGCCGGGCCGTGGTGCTGCACCTGCGGTCGAGCGGTGGCTGGACCCAGGTCGGCGGCATCAACCAGGCCACCGAAGGCGTGTCCAGCAGCCCGGAGTCGTTCGACCACTTCGGGGCGTCGGTGGCGATCGCGAGCACGGATCCCGCCGACGCGTCGGGAGACACAATGGTGCTCACCGTCGGCGCGCCGGACGAGGACCTGAACGGCCACGACGACGCCGGTGACGTCCACGTCTTCCCTGGCCTCGACTCCTTCCAGGGACCGGTCACGGACGAGTTCCAGCTCGTGCCGGGGCAAGGCGGCCTCCCCGGCAGCGACGGGGCAGGCCAGCGGCTCGGGCAGGCCCTGACGGCCACCGACGAGCACCTCTACGTCGGCATGCCCGACGGCCCGTCCGCCTCCGGGGCCGTCCACGCCATCCCGTGGAGCAACGTAACGGGAGGCACCGCCGGGGCCGTGACCACCTTCCAGCCGGGCGCCGGAGGTATCCCCGCGGGCGGCGTCGCGTTCGGTTCCTCGATCCAGTGATCCGAGTCATGCCACGCACCACTCACCAGAAGCCAGGAGTGACCATGAGAATTCTGTCCCGGGCCGGGATCGCCGCGGGTATCGCCGTCGCCGCGACCGCCACGTTCCTCGGCGCGCCCACGATGGCGGACGCCGTGCGGGGAGAGGCCGCCGCCGACGACCTGCCCCCGTTCGCGGTGGAGACCTTCGACTACCCGCGGTCCGACGAGATCCTCGCGGAGCACGGCATCCTGCTGGAGCGGGGCGACGGCCACATCGTCGCCGACCTCGAGTGCGCGACGCAGCCTGACGAGGACGGCGTGGGCGCGATGAAGGTCAGGTACACGGTGGAGTCGGGCGGGGCTCGCACGCTGTGCCTGGTGGTCCACGGCGATTCGGGCCGTATCGACCTGCGCGTGCCGAACGTGTACTCGATCCGCGGCGACGGGTACGAGACGGGGACGGGCCACGACTTCACGGCCGTCGTCGACACGCCGTCGGGCGACCCGGTGGAGATCGAAGGGGAGGGCGACACGTACACGCCTGTCGGCATCGGGGCCGACCCGGACTCCGAGCCGACGGTTCTGCTGCAGATCACGGTCTGACGCTCGATATCGACCATGGCCCGACCATTGATGGAGGCTGAGATGTTGCGACGGTTGGTTGCCGCGCTGGCGGGTGCGGCAGCGATCATGGCCGGGTTGGCGGCTCCCGCGACGGCGGTGACCGGGGGCGACCCGGCCGCGTCCGGGAGCGCGCCCTACCTGGTGAAGGTCCGAACAAGCGGTGATCGCTCCTGCTCCGGCGCCCTCGTGCGGCCGCAGTGGGTGCTGACGGCAGCCTCCTGCGTCGCCGGCGACGACGGCTCGCTCACGACCGGGAGGCCGCCGGCGGCCGTGAAGGCGGTCGTGGGCGGCGCGCACGCCGGCGCTCCGGCGCGCACCCTCGAGGCCGACCGGGTGGTGCCGCACCCTGACCGTGACGTGGCGCTGCTCCGTCTCGTCCTGCCCGCCGAGGGGATCGCGCGTGCCACGATCCCGTCGACGGCCCCTGTCGTCGGCGCCGCGTCGGTCATGGCGGGATTCGGCCGGACGGCCGACACCTGGGTGCCCGACGCCGCTCAGCGCGCCACGGGAGTCGTCGATGAGGTGAGCGCGGACACGTTCGCCTGGTCGGACGCCGACGGAGCGGCGGGCGCCTGCCTCGGCGACGCCGGTGCGCCCGTGGTGGGCACCGGTGGGGCGGTGCTGCTCGGGCTCGCCGTCGGCTCCGACGGGTCACGGTGCCTCGCTCACGAGGACGAGCCCGCGGCTCGGACGACCGTGGTGCGGGTGGACGGGCTCGGCGACTGGGTGGAGCGGAACGCACCGGCCCTGAGCTCGCAGTTCGGCTGGGAGTACCGCAGTACGACGGCGGGCATCGGCGGATACGACCTCGCGTCGTCGCGGGACAGGGTGATCGCCTTCGACTACGAGAGCAGCGGGCGGACGGACCACCTCCTGATGTACCGGCCCGGCTCGAAGCTCCTGCAGGTCGTGCGCCGCAACGCGGACGGGACGTACACGAGGGTGTTCCGGAGCACGAGCGGTCTGGGCGACTGGGTGCTGGACAACGTGGCGGACAGGATCGTCGCGCTCGACATGGAGGGTGACGGCACGCTGGACGATCTGCTGGTGTACCGCCCGGGCGTGGGGTCCGAGGACGTGCGGAACGTGGCGGTGTACAGCCGGGACGGGTCGGGTCAGTTCGTCAAGGAGTACGAGAGTGCTTGGGGGACGGTGCGCTGGGGAGAGGATCCCCAGTTGGTCCCGGTGGACTTCGACGGTGACGGACGGCTCGACGAGGTGATGCAGTACGAGGCGGGCGCCGGCGGCAGGGCGGCCGTGGTCGCGGCGCCGTCGTTCGGCTACGTGATGCGGCACACCACCTCGCTGGGAGGCTGGACGTTCGGCGCCGGTGACCGGGTGGTCCCGTTCGACCGGGACCACGACGGGAAGCCGAACGACCTGTTCGTGTACCGGCCGGGAACGGCGAAGAAGTACGCGGTCCTCCGCCGGAGCGGGAGCGGCTACGCCACGGCGGACACCGCCACGTGGTCGTCGCTGGCGAGCACCGCCGACCGGGTGGTCGCCATGGACTACGACCACGACGGCCTGGACGACGATCTCGTGGCCTACCGCCCGGTGAACGGCGGCATCGGGATGGTTAGCGTCATCACCTGGGACGCGGCGACCGACAGCTACGAGCCGCTCTCCGGCCCGCGCGCCGGCGGGCTCGGCGGATTCGACCTGACGAGGGCCGCCGACCGGCTGGTTCCGTTCGAGGGGCCGGGCACCGGCTCGCGGACCCTGGTGCTCGGGTACCGGCCCGGGGCGAGGAGCGCGTGGGCGATCAAGCGGCTCGACCGTGGCGAGAGTCAGTACGAGTTCGCGCACACGAGCCACGCGGGCATCGCCGGGTTCGACCTGTCGAGCACGAAGGACAGGGCGATCGCGTACGACTTCGACCACAGCGGCCGGGCGGACCACCTGCTCCTGTACCGGCCCGGCGGTCGGCTCGTGGTGATCGCCGAGCGCCACGCGGACGGTACGCACACGGAGGTGTTCCGCGGCTCGGGCATCGGCGACTGGCCGCTCGCCAGCGCGGCCGACAGGATCGTCGCGCTCGACTTCGAGAGCGACGGCAAGCTGGACGACCTCCTCGTGTACCGGCCGGGCGTGGGATCCGCCACCGTACGCAACGTCGCGGTGTACGGCCGGGACGCGTCGGGCCGGTTCGTCAAGAAGTACCAGAACGCCTGGGGCCTCGTGCGGGGCGGCGACGATCCGCAGCTCGTGCCGGTGGACTTCGACGGCGACGGCAAGCTCGACGAGGTCATGCAGTACGACCCGAGCGCGGGCGGCACGGCCGCCGTGGTGTCCGCCCCGGCCTTCGGTTACGTGATGCAGCACACCACCTCGCTGGGCGGCTGGGCGTTCGCCGCCGGTGACCGCGTGACGCCGTTCGACGGCGACCACGACGGGAAGCCGAACGACCTGCTCGTCTACCGGCCCGGCACGGCCAAGAGATACGCGGTCGTCAGCCGGGACAACTCCTCGGCCTACGCCAAGCAGACCGAGGGCACCTGGTCCGCCCTGGGCAGCACGACCAGCCGCGTGATCGCGACCGCCTATGACGACGACGGAAGGCTCGACGACCTGCTCGCCTACGCGCCGGGCGCGACCACGACGGCGATCCGGACGGCCACCGCGAGCGGGTTCACCACGGTCCGCCCCGACCGGTCCGGCGGTCTCGGCGGTTTCACCATCGCCTCCACGCGGGATCGCCTGGTCGGTGTGGAGGCCGCGGACGGCGGCATGGCCCACGTGTTCGGATACCGCCCGAGCCAGAAGGTCGCCGTGGTCCTGGACCGCACCCGGACGCCGGACACGCCGGTCACGGTCTCACGGCCGCCAGGGGACACATCGCTCATCGAGCGATTCGCCTACCCGGACGCGGAGCGCATCGGGGCGCAGCTCGGCATCGAGCTCATCTCGGGCGACGGGAACATCGTCGTCGACGTCGAGTGCGCGACGCAGCCCGATGAGGACGGCGTGGGTGCGATGAGGGTCCGGTACACCGTCGAGTCCGGTGGCGCTCGCACGCTCTGCCTTGTGGTTCGTGGTGACTCGGGTCGTATCGACCTGCGCGTGCCGAACGTGTACTCGATCCGCGGCGACGGGTACGAGACGGGGACTGGTCACGACTACACGGCGGTGGTCGACACGCCGTCTGGCGAGCCGGTGGAGATCACCGGGGACGCCGACTCGTACACGCCGGTCGGTATCGGCGCCGATCCGGACTCCGAGCGGACCGTGCTGCTGCAGATCACCGTCTGACACGCGCTGCCCGCGGTACACCAGTGCAGCGCCGGGGCGGGTGGGTTCCCGCCCCGGCGCGCTCGCCGATCGTCAGTCGTCTGGACGAGGAGGACCTGAAATGTCGTGGTCGAGATTATCGAGCTTCAGAGTGCGCATCGTGCTCGTCGCCGTCCTGGCGGCAAGTCTGGTGATGCCCGGCGTCGTGCCGGAGGCGAATCAGGCCCATGCCGAGGAGCTGCCTTCCGAGGTGGCGTGCACCCGGGCCGGCGTGCTCGCGGCACGCGATGCCGGTGGACCGCAGGTCAGGGAGGCCGCCGCAGCGGCGCTGGTCGGCGACGAGGAAGAATTGTGTGCTTTCGTGCGCGAGCAGTGGGGTGAGCTGGAGCTGGTGGATCGCGAGATCTTCGCCAACCAGATGCTCGCCAGCGGCGGGCCGGCGATGAAGGACGCCGTCACGCGGCTGCTCGACGCGCAGGACCCCGAGGCGCTTGGCGCGTTCCTCGCGAACGGCTGGAACGACCCGTGGCTGGCCGACCAGGAGATCCGGATCAACCAGCTCGCGGCAGCGGGTGGGCCGCAGGTGAAGCAGGCTGCCCGGGTTGCGTTGGACGCGGGATCACCGGAGGACCTCGAACGGTTTCTGGCCGAGGACTGGGCGCAAGCTCATCGTGCGGACGTAGAACTTCGGATCAATCAGGCCCTCGCGTCAGGCGGGCCGTTGGTGAGGGAAGCTGCGGCGAGGGCACTGGACGACGGCCGATTCTCGACACTCACCCGGTTCCTCGACATCGACTGGGGTGTGGCGGCAGCAAGGGATCACGAGAGCGAGACGATCACCGACCTGGTTCATGCGGCCGAGACCGCGGGCAGCAAGGCAGAAGCCGCGATGAACGCTGCGGTGGACGAAGCCGACCGGGCCGAGAAATCTGCAGGGTTGGCCAAGAAGGCCGCGGCGACAGCCCGTGAAGAGGCGCGAGCGGCGGGCAACGACCGTCGGCGTGCAGAAGTCGCGGCGAGCAAGGCTGCACGTGCCGCACGGGGCGCTGCTGCGGCGGCGGGCAAAGCAGTTGGTGCGGCCAACGAGGCTGCCGCGGCGGCTCGAACCGCGGCGAATGCCGCGGCCCGCGTAGCCCTGGCCGCTGCCAGGGCAGAGCAGAAGGCTGCGGAAGCAGCCCGCGCGGCGGCTGCGGCACGAACCGACCGCGATGCCGCCGCCGACGCCAGGGACAAGGCAGCTGAGGCGTGGGCCGCCATGGACGCGTTGAGCGACGTCGAGCAGGGGATGAACCACGCCTTCGACGCGTTGGACGCAGTGGATGGCGCCATCGCAGCTGTCGAGTCCGCGGTGGCCAACGCCCAGGATGCCCACGCGGCGGCCCAGGCCGCTGCGGAGGCCGCGAACGCGGCCGGTGCGAATGCGGAGGAGGCATATGCGGCGGCGGCGCGTGCCCGCGCCGCCGCGATCCGCGCCCAGGAAGCCGCGGACGAGGCGGTCGACTTCGCCAGGTATGCCCATGAGCAGGCGATCATCGCTCGTGATGCCGCGGAGTCAGCCGTGATCCGGGCGCGGAACGCGGCACGAGCGGCAGAAGAGGCCGCCGAGCATGCCGGAGATGCCGCCGACGCCGCGCAGCGTGCCTTGGAGGATGCCGAAGCTGCATCCGAGGCTGCCGGTGCTGCGCGAGATGCTGCGGAACAAGCGCATGCGGTCTTTGCGGAAGCCCGCAGGCAGGACCAGCTTCGTCTGGCTCGCGAGCGCGACCAGATGATTGAGGCAGCGCGTGATGTCGCACAAGCGGTCGAAGACGCCAGCGGGTCGGATGCCCCGATGCCCAACTCGCCGCGAGCGCACTGGCGGTCGCCGGCCGTGGAGGAGGCACTTCGGGACGCGACCGACCCGAACCTCCCGAGGCACATCGCCGTCGCACGAGCTCGTGAAGCAGCGCTCGGACTGGTCGACTCGGGAGGAACCTGGACGCGAGAGGCCGCGCGGAGTGCGCTGACAGGCGACGACGAGCAGGTGCTCGCCTTCGCACGCGAAGGACTCCGGCGGGCGGAAGGCATGGACGATCGGACGACCCTGGCTGGAATATCGGCCGCCGGTACAGAATCCATGCGCAACGCGGCCCAGGCGGTGCTGGCCGGCACGGACGCCGAGGTCGCAGCCTTTCTTGAGAATCCGGAGTACCCCGAGCGGGTCGTGGAGTATGAACTCGCGGTCAACCAGGTTCTCGCCTCAGCACGCGAGTCGGGCGACCAGCACACGGTAGCGGCGGCGACGACGGCCCTGGATGACGGATCGGTTTCGGCGCTGGGAGATTTCCTCGAGGCAGGGATGTTTGCCGCGCAGAAAGCGGACGACGAGATCAAGGTGACCCAGATATTTGGGGGCGCTCCAGCGGGTAGTGAACTGAGGATCAACGCCGAGGTTGCGCTCGAAGGCCCCCCGGCGTTCCGCGAGCAGTTCCTGAGGACAGGGCAGTACGAGGCAGTTGCGCGTGACCAACGCACCGCCGCACACGTGCAGACCATGACGTCGTTGGTGGCTCAGGCCGCCGAAGTGGCGATGCGTGCGACGGAGCACGAGAAGAGAGCATGGGAGGAAGCTGCACGAGCCGCCGGGGCCGCTCAGGACGCGGCGAACTACGCCGACCAGGCTGTCACGGCAGCGAATCAGGCGGGACAGCATGCTGCCGCGGCTGTCGAGGCCGCCGACGAGGCGAATAGGTCCGCCGCAGCAGCGAAACGGTCCGCAGACAACGCCCTGGCCGCGGCCAAGGATGCGCGGAGATCGGCCCAGGCGGCGGCAGGATCCGCTGCCTTCGCACGCGCCGCACACGTGCAATCCGTCAAGTTCGCTCGATCCGCGGCAGAAAGCGCGGAGGAGGCATGGTCTGACGCAAGAGAAGCCGGCGAAAGCCTCGCCGAGGCGGCCGAATATGCCCTGGATGCCTACGAGGCCGTGTACGAGATGATGGAAGACGCGATCTGGGAGGAAGCGTGGGGTACGGTCCAGCAGGACTATCCCCAGGGCTGCAGAATATTTCCGTTGGTCGCATTCCGGTATGACAGAGGGCTGGACAGCGAGTGTCAGCAGGACGTCTACGACATGGCGCAAGCCATCATCGACAATGATTTCGATCGCGGACCAATGATGCAGCAGAACGCGGAGTACTGCTGGAAGACGTATGTTTATGGTCAGCTGTACGCGCGTTGCATGCAGCACGTGGGGAGCCTGAATTTCGACAACCACATGGAAAACCAGATGATTCTGGATGCTGTATTTGTCGCGTACCAGATCATCGAACCGGCGGCTCTCATCGCGCTCGACCTCCGAATGGGTCGCATACCGGATGCGTTGTGCTCCGCAAAGGATAAATTGTGCGAGAACATCGTCGAGCGCGTCGTTGATCAAGCGTCTGACGTCCTGGTTCCTGACGACCCGTTTTCGCTGGAGTACTGGGAGAGTTGGGTCGGTGCGTGGGAAGAATGGTTCAAGATCCCGAATATCGAGGAGGTCTCATCCGTCAACGCCCGGATGATCGAGGAATATCGCAATTCTGCCTGCCTGGCTGTCGCAGGAAGCAGCGGTATGTCACCGCAGCAATGTGTTGAACAACGCGTCAATGCCGCCTTGGACGACCTGTCCTGGAACCCGCCGACGCTGGAAGTCGGGGAGTGGACCGTCCACATGACGCGGGACCGCATGGTGGAGATTCTCAGCCGTCAGACGTGGGAAAACTTCGCGGTACATCCTTCTGATGTCAGGAAGTATTTCGCAGATGGCGACACGGTGGATGATCTGGATCGCTACCTCGTGGAAGTGGTCCGGCACAACGAGGATCGAATAGTCGACTACCTGGAGGGGCGCTCACCGGTTTCGCTGTTCAGCCGTGAGATCGACGGGCACATCTACGTGGTGGTGCTGCAAAGGGATGGAAATATCGCACAATTCTACCGCTGGTGAACCTGCTGTTTCCGTGTCGATTTCATGCGAGAGGAAAGATCTGCCTTGAATCCTCAACGTATCCGCGCTGCGATCGGTGCCGCAGCTTCAGCCGCCGTTGTGGTCGTGACGTTGGTACTCATGCCTGCTGCCACCGCAGTGGTCGGAACGGCCTCGGATGACGAGTACGCGTTCACCGCGCGGCTCGCGATCGGCGACGAGGAGAACGGGCGCGCCTGCTCCGGTGCGCTGATCGCGACGTCGTGGGTGCTCACGGCCGCGAGCTGCTTCGCGGAGGACCCGGCGACGGGCACGCCGCCCGCGGCGGGGGCACCGCCCATGACCACGGTTGCCACCATCGGTCGTGCCGACCTGACGACCGAGTCGGGCCAGGAGCGCGACGTCGTCGAGCTGGTCCCGCACGAGTCGCGGGACCTTGTCCTAGCCCGCCTGTTCGGGCCGGTTCCGGAGATCGAGCCGGTCGAGGTGGCTGCCGGGCCGCCCGCGGTCGGGTCCGAGCTCGTCGTTCCGGGCTACGGCAGGACGGCGACCGAGTGGGCCCCGCTGCGCCGGCACGCGGGCACGTTCGTCGTCGACTCGGTGTCGGGCGGCGACATCGCCGTCACCGGTCAGGACGGCGCCGCCGTCTGCGCCGGCGACACCGGTGGGCCCGCCCTGCGGCTGACGGCGGACGGCCCGCGGCTCGCCGCGGTGAACAGCCGGTCCTGGCAGGGAGGCTGCTTCGGGAGCGACCCGGCCGAGACGCGCACCGGCGCGCTCGAGGCGCGGGTCGACGACGTCGCCGGCTGGATCGAGGACGTCGTGCGGCGCGAGGAGCCCGAGCCACCGCCGGCCACGCCCGCGATCTGTGACCCGTCGCGGTGCCTCCCGGACTTCAGCGGCGACAAGAAGGCCGACGTCGTCGGCGTCGACTCCGACGGCTACTACCTGTGGCACTTCCCCCAGGCCGCGGGCAACCGGCTCGGCAGCGGGCAGCGGTTCGGTCCCGGCTGGGACAGCTGGGACGTCGTCATGGCCGCGGACTGGAGCGGTGACGGCACCGACGACGTGGTCGGCGTCGACTCCGACGGCGACCTCTGGTACTACCCGCACCAGCGGAACGACGACGGCGTGGACCACTTCAGCAGGCGGATCCAGATCGGCCACGGCTGGGACGTCATGACCACGGTGATGGCGGCGGACTGGACCGGCAACGGCCGCGCCGACATGCTGGCGGTGAACGGCGCGGGCGACCTGCTGCTCTACGAACGAAGTGGCACCGGCAGCGCCATGGAACGGCCGGTCCGGATCGGGCACGGCTGGGACCAGATGCGCCTGGTGGCCGCGGAGGACGGTACCCGGGACGGGCGCGCCGACATCTTCGCGCTCGACGGCTCGGGGAAGCTCTGGCTCTACCCGCACACCGGGAGCGGCAACGGCTTCGGCACCCGGATCGAGATGGCGTCCGGTTGGGACGACTACACGACGATCGTCGCCGCGGACTGGAGCGGTGACGGCACGGCGGACATCATCGGCCGCAACGCGGGCGGCGACCTGTACTACCACGCCCACTGGTACAACTCGACCGACGGCCACTACTTCGCCGACCCGGTGAAGATCAGCCAGGGCTGGGGGAGCTGGCTCCACCTCGCCTGACCGTGCCCCGGACGGCCCCGCCCTCTCTGGCGGGGCCGTCCGCCTCGTCGAACCTGCCGGCGACCGACCTGCGTGGAACCGGCGGAGCACCGTAGCGTGGACGGCAGGACCCGTGACGCACCGGGCTCGCGGGGAGGAGAGGGGGTGAGCCATGGCGAAGACGGAGTACTACGTCCTCGGCGAGGACGGCAGGCAGCTCGACAAGCTCGACGACTGGACGGGTTTCGCGACCGACGGCACGAGGGTGCTGACGGTCGCCGTGTCCGACGACGTGACGCACCTGATCAACTTCGGTGACCGTGAGGGCGAGTGGAACGTGCACGAGGGCGTTCTGCGCATCTGGGCGTGGCGAGGCGGACCCTGGTTGCGCACCTACGGATCGTGGACGTACCTCGAGTACACCCCGTACAAGGCGCCCACCGGGCCGTTCGTCGCCCCGTAGTTCGCCCGGCACGATTCCGGCGGCGCCTCCGGCAAGGGCGTGCTCATCCGCTGACCTGCAGGAACGCTTCCCGGCGGCTCCGTCATCTCGGCGCGGGCAGAGGCAGGAGCAGCCCGGTGAGCGAGAGGCCGACCGCGAGCAGCGGAACGGCCAGGGCGGCGAGAGCCATGCCCAGCGCCGACGACGATCCGTCGCGATGACTGGTGTCGAACGCGCGCGACGTGCCGATCGCGTGTGCCGCCAGGCCCATCGCCAGCCCGCGTGACTCGGGGCTCGAGACGCGCAGGAGGCGAAGCAGCGGCGGTCCGGCGACCGCACCGAGGATCCCGGTGAGCACCGCGAGCACCGCGGAGAGGGAGGCATCGCCGCCGAGCGCTTCCGACGTCGTCGCGGCGACGGCCGACGTCGCGTGTTTCGGTGCGACGGAGGCGACGAGGAAGTCCGGTGCGCCCAGCACGCGGGCCGTGGCAGCCGCGGTGCCGAGGCCGACGGCGGATGCGGCGACCGCGCTGACGACGATCGCGGGCAGCATCCCGAGGAGTCGCCGGGCGTTCTGCCGGATCGGTACCGCGAGCGCGACGACGGCCGGTGCGAGAAGGAAGGTCAGCGGTGTCGCGGCGCGTTGGTAGTCGCCGGTGGGGACGCCGAGCGTCAACAGGACGCCGATGATCACGAGCGTGCTCGTCAGCACCGGGTTCAGGACGCTCGGAGCGAGACGTGACGCGCGCGTCGCGACGACCCACACGCCCACGGTCAGCGTGACGGCGAGGAGTGGGGAGCTCATCTGTTCAGGAGCCGCATCGCGACGATCGCGGTGAGGAACGTCGCGACCCATCCCACGACGAGCGCCACGGCGATCGCCGTCCCGTGCTCGACGATGTCGTCGAGCGACGCGAGGACGCCGACGGCGAGGGGCACGAGCAGGAGCGGGAGCAGCGCGATCAGCGAGTCGGAGGCGGGCAGGACCGCGTCGGTGAGCGCCGCGCCCCACGGCGTGAGAAGGAGGCCGAGCAGTACGAGCATCCCGAGCGTCGGGCCTGGCAGGGGGAGGGCGAGCACACGGCTGACGACCTCGCCACCGAGCGCGACGAGCGCGAGCACTGCGAAGCCCGACAGCCACCTGGCGATGCTCCCGGTCGGCGGGGGCGGCGGGCCGGCGTCGTCAGCGCTCATGGGCCGGCTGGGACGAGGGTGCCTCGCTGCGGCGCTTCGCCTGGGAGTGCAGGGCCGTCTCGATGTCCGTGAGATGGCTCGTCATGAGCTGCCCGGCTCGCCGAGGATCCCGGTCCAGGATCGCGTGGGCGATGTGCTCGTGATGCGCGAGGTAGCGCTCGGCGCCGTTCAGGTCGTCGCGTGCCTGGCCCTTGAGCTCCGTCCAGAGCGTGCTGTGCATCATCTGCGCGAGCTGCGCCTGGAGCGCGGCGAGTGCCGGGTTGCGGGAGGCGGCCGCGACCGCCGTGTGGAAGAGGAGGTCGGGCTCGAACGGATCGGCTCCTTCCCGCACGGCCTCGGCCTGGTCCGCGAGGGCGGCCCGAATGCGCTGGGCGTCCTCCTCGGTGTGTTGCAGGGCCGCGTGCTCCGCGCAGACCGGCTCGACCGCGAGGCGCGCGATCATCAGGTCGAGCGGGCTGTGGTCGCCGGTCGCCTCGGCGCGGGCGCGGAGCGCGGTGCTCGACGACACCGCGGCGGGCAGCACGAGGGTTCCGGATCGGCCGCGGATCTGCACGACGCCCGCGTTGTCGAGCGTGCGGATGGCCTCTCTCAGGGTGTTGCGGCTGATCTCGAGGTTCTGGGCGAGCACCCGTTCGGGCGGCAGCACCGAGCCGACCGCGAACTCGCCGGCCTGGATGGCCGTGAGAAGGCGGTCCACGGTCTCCGCGTGGAGGCTTGACGGTGCGGTCATGCGATGCCGGCTCCCCCCGTGATCCGCAGGACCTCGAAATCGCCGACGACGTCGAGGTCGAGAACGCCGTCGGGCCCGATCGTCGGGGTTTCTCCGCTGACGAGGGCTTCCGCGCCGGTGCGCGCCGTCGTCTCCGGGAGGAGAACCCGCACCCCCGGGACGGGGGCCGGCGGGCGGAAGCCGCGTCGACTCGCCCCGGTCAGGTTGATCAGGTGGAGGACGAGGTCGTCACCGGAGCGCCCTGCGACGACCTCGATCTGCTCGGGTGCCTCGATGCGCCACGAGGCGGTGAAGACCTCGTCGAGCGCGGAGAGGAACATCTCCTGCGCCGGGGACGTCTCCACCTCCCGGTACGACGTCCCGATGGTCCACGGGAACGACGTGACGCTTCCGCCGCCGGAATCGAACCGCCGGCCGTAGGCGGGGTTCTCCCGCGAGGCGATGTGGCCGTACGCCTTCTCCGGCGGTCCGTGGGGCGCCGCGGGCAGGGTCTCGCCGTGGAGCTGTGCGTCGCCGTCCCACTCGCAGTCGTACGCCTTCCCGAAGATCGCCACCAGGGGGGCATGGTAGACGTGATCCGCCGCCCGCTCCTGGTGGGTCGTCGTCGCATAGGTCGACCAGAGCTCCTGGTCGCGCCGGACCCCGCCGCTCCGGGCACGTGCGGGGGAGGAGGCGAGCTCCGCCGTCCCGTCCGCGGCGACGGCCGTGTCTCCGGTCGTGACGAGGTGGCCGCCCTGGCGGACGTAGGCGTCGAGCGCGGCGGCGTGCGGCTCGACCGAGCCGACGTCGGGCAGGATCACCGCGGGGTACGCCGCGAGGCGGCCCGCGTCCCGCAGCTTCGTGATCTGGTCCTGCGGAAGCACGTCGAACGGGTAGCCTCCGCGCTGGAGCATCGAGTAGACCCCGAGGTACTCGTCCGACGGTGCGGCGCCGAGGCGGGCGGGCGTCGCCTTCACGAGCGCGATCCGTGCCGCCGACGTGAGGTCGCGGTACAGCGACTCGTGCCGGCGGAAGAAGCGGGTGATCTCACCGGCGACCTCGAGGGAGGGGTAGGGGATGCGACCGGGGGCGCCCATGATGTACGTGGACGGCATGCCGCCACGGGCGATCCCCTGGGCGAGGTACTGCGCGAACTGAGCGGGCTCCTCGCCGGCCATGCGGTAGGGCATGTCGACGAAGCTGACGCCGTTCACGAACGCGGGAACGGGCGGCTCGTGGTTGCGCAGCTCGCTCACCTGGTCGCCGGCCGCGTGCGGCCAGAGTTCCTTGCCGAACATCTTGCCCTGTTCCGCGTAGCGCATGTCGGCCCGCTTGCCGAGCACGACGAGGGCGTCGGGCGAGGCGGCGTGGATGTGGTCGGTGAGACGCCGGTTGAGATCGGAGAGCACCTCCTGCGAGAACGTGCTCCACGTGTTGATCGCGGGCGTGCGCGGGTCGACGGGAAGGTCGGCTCCGCCGCTCCACTCGCGGAAGTGGTCGACGCACGCGTCGCAGTGGCAGACCCCATACCACTGGCGGCTGTAGTCGACCATGTTGAAGTTGAACCAGTTGACGAAGACGCCGTCGACCGGGTACCGGCTGAGCACCTCGTCGATGATCTCGAAGGATCGCTCCTGGTAGTAGCCGCCCGACGGGCACACGCTCCACAACCCCTGGTAGACCTGGGGCCTGCCGTCGTGGGTGCGGAAGCACCACTCCGGGTGCTCCCGCGCGATCGGAGCGGCGACCTTGGAGAGATCGAACCGCGCGAGCAGCCGGATTCCCCGGCGATGTGCCGCGGCGACGGCGTCGCCGACGAGATCCCCGGACGGGCGGTCCGCGAGGTGGGGATTGCGCGTCTGGAACGGCAGGTCCGTCGGGTGGTTCGAGATGATCCCGCCCGTGTTCAGCAGCCAGGCGTTCGCGCCGTGGGCCTCGACGACGTCGAGCGCCGACTCCACGTCCATCCCGGCGTCGATCTCCTGAAGGTTGCTCTGGAAGACCGCGAACGGCCCGTGCCACCAACGCCCGCCGGCGTGCGCGTCTTCGGCTGATGTCCCCATGTAGATCCTCCTGTGCCGCGAGTTGGTTGGACCAGAGTACATCCCGGGTGACGCTCCGTGGTGCACCGTCGGCTGAATTCCCGACGGTTACTTGACCGCGGCTCGCCGGGCGTGCTCTGCTTGGCGCATGACTGGTCCAACCACAACCGATCCGACAGGCAAGCGTGTCGCGTTCATCGGCCTCGGCATCATGGGTGCCCCGATGGCGGTGAACCTTCGGCGAGCGGGCTACGACGTCGTAGGGTTCAACCGATCACCCGGCAAGGCGGAAGCACTGGTCGCGGCCGGGGGAACCGAGGCCGGCTCCGTCGCCGAGGCCGTCGCCGGAGCGCAGATCGTCCTCACGATGCTGCCGGACTCGCCCGACGTGGAGCAGGCCGTGCTCGGCGACGGCGGCATCGTGGAGCACGCCGCCGCGGGCACGCTGCTCATCGACCTCAGCACGATCTCGCCCGACGTCGCGCGGGAGGTCTCGCGGCGGGCCGCGGAACGCCACGTCCGCGTCCTCGACGCGCCGGTCAGCGGCGGCGAGCAAGGAGCCGTCGACGCCACGCTCTCGATCATGGTCGGCGGCGACGAAGGCGTTTTCCAGGAGGCGTCGCCGGTGCTCTCCGCGCTCGGGACCACGATCACGTACGTCGGACCGTCGGGATCCGGGCAGACGGTGAAGGCCGCGAACCAGCTCGTCGTCGCGGGGGCGATCCAGCTCGTCTCCGAGGCGCTGGTCTTCCTCGACGCGCAGGGCGTGGACCTGGAGGCCGGCACCCGCGTGCTGCAGGGCGGTCTCGCCGGCAGCACCGTGCTGGAGCGGAAGGGTCCGGCCATGCTCCGCCGCGAGTTCCAGCCCGGGTTCCGCATCGACCTGCATCACAAGGATCTCGGCATCTACACCTCGGCGGCCCGGGACGCCGGCGTCGCGAGCCCGCTCGGGCAGGCGCTCGCGGGCCTGATGGGCTCGGCGCGGGCGCAGGGCCTCGGATCGCTGGACCACTCCGCGCTCTTCCTGCAGACCGAGCGCCTCTCGGGCAGGGCGGCCGAGCAATGACCCGGAACCGCGGCCGCGAGATCACGCACGTCGTGACCTGCCTGCTGTGGGGTCCGGACGAGATCGCGGCGCTGGAGCGGGCGTTCGCCCCGGCGACGGTCGTCTCGCTGCATCCGCGCCAGCAGACGGAGCTGACCGAGGAACTGTCCCGCGCCGACGTCGCCGTCACGTGGGGCGACATCGACGAACGCTTCCTCGCCGCACCGCACCTGCGGTGGGTGCACGCCGACCACGCGGGGCTCACCCGTTCGGCGCGCCCCGAGGTGTTCGAACGCGGCCTGCTCCTGACGGGTTCGGCCGGCCGCTCGGCGCCCGCGCTCGCGCAGCACGCGTTCTACTTCGCGCTCGCCCTGACGTTCGACGCGCCGACCCTGCTCCGCCGGCAGCAGGCCCGGATCTGGGGCGGGATCCCCGGGTACGCGGACCGCCTCGCGCTCTGGGGCAAGACACTCGGCGTCGTCGGCCTCGGGCACACGGGGCGCGAGATGGCACGGCTCGGCAAGGCGTTCGGGATGCGCGTGGTCGGCTACCGCCGTCGTGCCGACCCCATGGACGACGTCGACCGGCTCTACTCGGCCGACGCCGGCGACTCCGTCGACGACGTCCTCGAGCAGTCCGACGTCGTCATGCTGGCGGCCAGTCTCAGCGATGAGACCTACCACCTGCTCAGCCGGGAGCGGATGGCGCGGATGAAGCCCGGGGCCTACGTGATCAACATCGGCAGGGGCCAGCTGATCGACCAGGAAGCGCTGATCGACGCGCTGCACGCGGGAACCGTCGCGGGCGCGGGGCTCGACGTCACCGATCCGGAGCCCCTTCCGGAGGACTCGCCGCTCTGGGACGCGCCGAACGTCCTGATCACACCGCACCAGACGCCGAAGCTCCCGGACCGGACGCAGCGCTCCATCGAGATCATCACCGAGAACATCCGCCGCTACCGCGCCGGCGAGCCGCTGCTCAACGCGCTGACCAGGCGGGACATCTTCACCGGCGACCTGCCGCACCCCACCGCCCGCTGATCCCGCCCCACACGTCACCTCCATCGCATCAGGATCAAAGGAGATCTCATGTCGAGAAGAACAGGACACCGATTCGCCGGAGCCGCCCTGGCGGCCGGGCTCCTGGCCGCCGCCGGGTGCGCGGCCCAGGGAGCGGCGCCGGACGCCCAGGGGGAGGCCCGGACACTGGAGTTCGGCGTGCCCCAGCCGCCGAACTCCCTCGACCCGATCGAGCTCCATGACGGCGTGCAGCGCTACGTCTGGGGATCGCTCTTCGACACCCTGCTCGCCCTCGACCACGAGGGCGAGCTCCAGCCGAACGCCGCCGAGAGCTGGAGCTACTCCGACGACGCGCTCACGCTCACCCTCGACCTCCGCGACGACATGTCGTTCTCGGACGGCGACCCGGTCACGGCCCACGACGTACAGGGCACCCTGGAGCGCACGCTGGAGAACGCGGGGCCGCAGCGGGGAAACCTGTCGGCCGTCGAATCGATCGACGTCCCCGACGACCACACGGTCGTGCTCAACCTCAGCGAGCCGGACGACAACCTGCTGGTCTCGCTCGCGCAGGCGGCGGGCGTCATCGGGGACCCGGAGACCCTCGACGCCCCCGAGACCGCACTCGACCCGGTCGGTTCCGGGCCGTACACGCTGAACGAGGAGCGCACCCAGGACGGGACGGTGTACGTGCTGGACCGGCGCGACGACCACTGGAACGCGGACACCTATCCGTTCGAGACGGTGACGATCCGCCCGATCCAGGACCGGACGGCCATGTTCAACAGCGTGCTGTCGGGGGAGCTCGACGCCGGAACCGTGGATCCGGCGCAGGCCGAGCACGCCGAGGCGGCGGGCCTGACCCTGACGGAGGTGGAGGGCGCGAGCCTCGCGATGCTCGTCCTCGCGGACCGCGACGGCACGACGACGCCGGCGCTGGCGGACGTGCGCGTGCGGCAGGCCGTCAACATGGCGATCGACCGCGCGGCCGTCGTCGAGTCGCTGCACCACGGACTCGGTACGCCCACCGCGCAGATCTTCCACCCGCTGACCGCCGGGCACGCCGCCGAACTCGACGAGACCTACCCGTACGACCTCGAGCACGCCCGCGCGCTGATGGCGGACGCCGGCTACGAGGACGGCTTCTCGATGTCGATGCCCGGGAACATCATGTCGACGCACTTCCAGGCGACTCTGGTGCAGGCCTTCGACGACATCGGCATCGAGCTCACCTGGGACCCGGTGCCTCCGCAGACCTCGACGCAGTCCACCGACTGGCCCGCGTACTGGAACATCGGCGGCGCGACCACGCCGTCGCGAGTCGTCGCCCAGTTCTACGCCGAGGATGGTTCGAACAACCCCTTCGGCACGAGCGACCCGAAGCTCCGCGAGTTGCTCGACGCCGTGGCGGAGGAGACCGACCCGGAGCGCGCGGACGATCTCTACCGGCAGATCAACGAGTTCGGGGTGGAGCAGGCGTGGTTCTCGCCCGTCCTGTGGATCACGACGATCTGGGCGACCGCGGAGGACGTCGAGTACGTCGGCTCGGCCGTCTCGCCCATGGACCTGCGGGTCTTCGACACCGCGGAATGACCTCCGGACCGGCGGCCGTTCCGCGCGATGGCAATCGGTTGACAAACGACACGTCGCTCGGCGAGGCTTTGCCGGAGCGACAGCCCGGAGCCGGGCGAGGCGGCCCGGCTCCGGGCACCAACTCAAGGGAGAGTGGCATGACCAGGATGCGAGCACGCACATGATTCCGTACATCGTCAGACGGTTGGCAGCGGGCGCGGGACTCGCACTGGTGATCACGTTGATCGTCTACCTCCTGATCGGCACCTCGTTCGAGGACGTGGCGCGGACGATCCTCGGGCAGTCCGCGACGCCGGAGGCCACGGCGGCGCTGCTGGAGGCGCGTGGCTGGGACCGGCCCATCCTCGTGCAGTACGTGGAATGGCTGGCCGCGGCGCTCCAGGGGGACTTCGGGGCCTCGGTGTACACCTCGCTGCCCGTGCTGCCGGAGGTGCTCTCGCGCCTCGCGGTCACGCTGTCGCTCATCGTGCCGGCGCTGCTGATCACGGCGACGCTGTCGATCGTGCTCGGCGTCTGGGCCGCGTCCCGGGGCGGCGTCGTCGACCGGATCGCCCAGGGCGTGTCGGTCTTCGGGTACATCATCCCGGGACTGCTCCTGGCGATCGGGCTCGTCGTCCTGTTCGGCGTCCAGCTGGGATGGCTGCCCGCCACGGGATACACCCGCTTCGGGGACGACCCGGCAGGCTGGGCACGCAGCATCACGATCCCTGTCATCGTGCTCGTCGTCGGCGGGGTGGCGAACATGTCCGCGCAGGTGCGTGGCCGGATGGTCGACGAACTCCGCCGCGACTACGTCCGCACCCTGCGTACCCGAGGTGTCTCGTCGCGTTCGATCGTGCTGAAGCACGCGCTGCGCAACGCCGGCAGCCCCGCGCTCACGGTCATGTCGCTGGAGTTCATCAACATGTTCGGCGCGGCGCTCATCATCGAGAACGTCTTCGCGCTGCCTGGTTTCGGCAACTATGCGTTCAACGCCACCCTGCAGGGCGACATCCCCGTGATGCTCGGCATCTCGACCTTCGGCGTCGTCCTGGTCACGGTCGTGAACCTCGCCACCGACATCGCGAACGGCTGGCTGAACCCGAAAGCGAGAGTCCATTGAGCACCTCCTCAGGCCCCGGGACACAAGCCGGGACGGTTCCGGAAGCAGCGGCGGTCGTCGCCGCGGAGCCGGCGTCGCGCACCCCGATGTGGCAGAAGATCCTGCGGGATCCGCAGGCGGCCACGACCCTGTCGATCCTCGCCGTCGTCTTCGTCCTCGGCGCGCTCGCGCCGCTGATCGCCCCGCACGGCCCGAACGACGCCGACCTGGGCATGGTCAACGCGCCTGTCGGCACGCCCGGATACCCGCTCGGCGCCGACGAGTCGGGACGGGACATCCTCAGCAGGCTGCTGCACTCGGTCAACACGGCCGCCGTCTCGGCGCTGATCGGGACGAGCGTCGCGGTGGCGGTCGGCGTGACCGCCGGCCTCGTCGGCGGCTACTTCAACCGCGTGACCCAGTCGCTCACCGAGTGGCTGTTCGCCCTGCTGATGACTCTCCCGGGCGTCCTGCTGCTCGTCATCCTGATGCCGGTCACCGGCGGCGACTACCGCGCGACGATGTTCATCTTCGGGTTCCTGCTCGCGCCGGGCATCTATCGCATCGTGCGGAACCTCGTCCTCGCCGTGAAGAACGAGCTGTACGTCGACGCCGCGCGCGTCTCCGGGCTCGGGACCTTCCGGATCCTCGGACGTCACGTGCTGTCGATCGTCCGCGGCCCCATCATCATCGCGGCCGCCTTCATGGCGGGTACGGCGATCGTCACGCAGTCGGGTCTGGCGTTCCTGGGCGTGGGGTCCCTCGAGATCCCCAGCTTCGGCGCGATGATCTCGTCGGGTTTCCGCAACCTGTACATCGCTCCGACGCAGTTCCTCTGGCCGAGCCTGCTGCTCGGCGTGATCACGGCGTCGCTCGTGCTCCTCGGCAACGCCCTGCGGGACACTCTCGAGGGATCGAAGCCCAAGCCGGTCAAGGTCGGCTCCGGTCAGCGGGTGGTGGCCACGACGCACGTCCCCGACGACGAGGCGCCCGAGGCGCTGCTGACGATCCGCGACCTCGGTATCGCGTATCCGGGCGTGAGCGGCGAACTGAACGAGGTCGTCCGGGGCGTGAACCTGAGCATCGCCCAGGGTGAGGTCCTCGGGCTCGTTGGCGAATCGGGCTCCGGGAAGTCGCAGACGGCGTTCTCGACGCTCGGCGTGCTGCCGCCGGAGGCGGTGATCACCAGCGGCTCGATCCGGTTCCAGGACCGCGAGATGCTGGGCCTGAACGACCAGCAGCTCGCGGGGGTCCGCGGGCGGGAGATCGCCTACATCCCGCAGGAGCCCATGTCGAACCTCGACCCGTCGTTCCGCGTGGGAGCCCAGCTGGTCGAAGGCGTGCGTGCCGCGACGGGTACGTCGAAGGCGGACGCCAGGGAACGCGTCCTCGCCCTCCTCGACCGGTGCGGCATCTCCGACCCGGAGCGTACGTACGACTCGTACCCGCACGAGATCTCGGGCGGGATGGCGCAGCGCGTGCTCATCGCCGGGGCCGTCGCCAGCCGGCCGAAGCTGCTCATCGCCGACGAGCCGACGACGGCACTCGACGTGACGGTCCAGGCCGAGATCCTCGACCTCCTGCGCGACCTGCTCGAGGAACTCGACATGGCCGTGCTGCTGGTGACCCACAACTTCGGCCTCGTCGCCGACATCTGCGACCGCGTCGCGGTCATGAAGACCGGCGAGATCGTCGAGGTGGGCGACACGGAGAGCATCTTCGCCGCCCCGAGGCACGAGTACACCCGGATGCTGCTCGACTCGATCCTCGACGAGGACACCGTGCGCACGGACCCGCCCACCACCGTCGAAGGGGCCACGTCATGAGCCTGCTGGAGATCGAAGCTCTTCGTGTGAGCTTTCCCGGGAAGGGGTTCCGCGCCAGGCCCCACGAGGTGCTGCACGGTATCGACCTCGAGATCGGCCACGGTGAGACCCTCGGCCTGGTCGGCGAGTCCGGTTCGGGCAAGACCACGATCGGACGTGCGGTGCTCGGCCTGGTGAAGCCCTCGGGCGGTGCCATCCGCTTCGCCGGCCAGGAGATCAGCGGCCTGCGCGGAAAGGCGCGACGCGGCCTCGCGAGCCACGTCCAGGTCGTGTTCCAGGACCCGTACACGTCGCTGAACCCGTCGATGACGATCGGCGACATCCTCGCCGAACCCCTCGTCGTCCACGGCGCCTCGGCGCGTGACGCACGATCGCGCGTGCGCACGCTGCTCGATCACGTGGGACTGCCGTCGGACGCGATCGACCGGCTCCCGCGGGAGTTCTCCGGTGGACAGCGGCAGCGCGTCGCGATCGCCCGCGCCCTCGCGCCCGGGCCGAAGCTCATCGTCTGCGACGAGCCCGTGTCGGCGCTCGACCTCTCGACGCAGGCCCGTGTCCTCGACCTCCTGGTCGACATCCAGCGCGAGACGGGCGTGGCGTACCTGTTCGTGTCGCACGACCTCGCGGTCGTGCGGCACATCAGCCACCGTGTCGCGGTGCTCTACCGGGGCGACCTCGTCGAGACCGGTGACGCGGCGACGGTCACCTCGACGCCCGAACACCCCTACACCCAACGGTTGCTCCTCGCCGCACCCGTGGCGGACCCCGCCACGCAGCGGGCCAGGCGTGAGCAGCGCAAGCAGTTCCTCGCCTCGACGACGTAGGGCACGAAAGGAATCATCACCCATGACGACGTTCCCCGACGGATTCCTCTGGGGCGCCTCGACGGCCGGTCACCAGGTCGAGGGCAACAACACCAACAGCGACTGGTGGGCGAAGGAGCAGCAGGCGCCGGGCATGGAACTGTCCCTCGACGCGTGCGACAGCTACCACCGCTTCGACGAGGACATCGCGCTGCTCGCCGAGGCGGGCCTCACGAGCTACCGCTTCAGCCTCGAGTGGTCGCGCATCGAGCCGATCCCCGGGCACTTCTCGCGGGCCGAGCTCGCGCACTACCGGCGCATGATCGACGCGTGCCTCGACCGCGGCGTGACACCCGTGGTCACCCTGCAGCACTTCACCACGCCGCGGTGGTTCGCGGAGGCCGGGGGCTGGACGGCCGACGACGCGGAGGAGCGCTTCGTGCGGTACGCCACGGAGGCGACTCGCATCCTCGAGGGGGTGGAGTGGGTCGCCACCATGAACGAGCCGAACATGCAGGCGGCGATCATGACGGCCATGAGGCGGATGGCGGCCGGCGCCGACGACGAGTGGACGAGCCCGACCGTCGAGCGCGAGCAGACGGAGGAGGAGCGGCAGCGCCGCTCGCGCAACTTCCTCGCGTACGCCGACCCGGAGATCGGGCGCAGGTTCACCCGCGTCCACCACGCGGCGCGCGACGTCGTGCGTGAGCGGACGGGCGCGAAGGTCGGGTGGACCGTCGCGGCGGGCGCGCTGACGGCGGCGCCCGGCGGCGAGGAGAAGCTGCTCGAGGTGCGCTACGGCAAGGAGGACGTGTACTGGGAGGGCAGCCGCAGCGACGACTGGGTCGGCGTGCAGGCGTACTCGAGCCAGGAGGTCGACGAGCACGGCCCCGTACCCCACCCCGACCTCCCCGACAACACGCTGGTGGGGACGTCGTACCGCCCGGACTCGCTCGGCATGGCGGTGCGCCACGCCCACGAGACGACGCAGGGCGTGCCGATCCTCGTCACGGAGAACGGGATCGCGACGAGCGACGACGCGCAGCGCGTGCGGTACACCACCGAAGCCCTCGAGGGTCTCCGGGCCGCGATCGCGGACGGCGTCGACGTCCGGGGCTATCTGCACTGGTCGCTGCTGGACAACTTCGAGTGGGGCCACTGGCGGCCGACGTTCGGCCTGATCGCGGTCGACCGCGTCACGTTCGTGCGCACTCCCAAGCCCAGCCTGTCGTGGCTCGGCGACATCGCGAGGCGCAACGGTCTCGCGTGACCGCATGACGCCGGACGGCTGCCGGACAGGATTTTGCCGTTCACCGTCCGGTGTGCGACGCTTCGGCATGGCAATCGATTGCCAGATCTCGGATGGACACGAGGGATCCGACACGAGGGACTCAGGACGATCACGAGGGAGTGATGGTGATGGCGGACGGACCAGCGCAGGGGAGGCCTCTGCGGACGGTCGGCGTCGTGGGCTACGGGGCCGGTGACGCGGCGAACAACGTGGCGTTCATGCTGGCGACGCAGTTCCTTCTGCTGTACTACACCGACGTCGCCGGGATCACGGCCGCCGCGGCGGGCACGCTCTTCCTCGTCCTGCGCGTGTTCGACGCCGTCACCGACCTCGTCGTCGGCCGCATCGTGGACAGGACCAGCACCCGGTTCGGCAAGTTCCGCCCCTACCTGCTGTTCGGCGCGGTTCCGCTCCTCCTGCTGTCGATCGCGACGTTCACGATCCCCCCGCTGGGCGAGACGGGCGTACTGCTCTACGCCTACGTCACCTACGCGATGCTCGGTATCGCGTACACGTTCGTGAACATCCCCTACGGTGCGCTCGCGGCGGCGATGACGCAGGAACCCGCGGGGCGGGCGAAGCTCGCGTCGGCGCGCACCATCGGTGGCACGGTGGTCGGCGCCGCGCTCGGCGCGGTCGTCGCGCCGCTCCTGGACCGGACCGACGACCTGCAGCGGTTCTTCACGACGACGACGGTGGTCCTCGCGGTGATCGGAATCGTGCTGTACACGTTCTGCTTCCTCAGCGTGCGGGAGACGGTGGAGCGGGACGTCCCCGCGGCCAGCCTGCGCCAGTCGGTGCAGATCATGAAGGGCAACCGCCCGCTACTCATCCTCTGCGTGTCCGCCGTGCTGATGCTGCTCGCACAGTTCTCGAAGACGACCGCGCAGGTGTACTACATGCGGGACGTGTTCGACGCGCTCAGCCTCATGCCGATCCTCTCGATCTCGCAGCTCGTCGTCACCTTCGCCGTCGCACCCGTCGTGCCGTCGCTGGTCAGGCGCTGGGGAAAGCGCCCGGTGTTCATCACGTCGGCGGTGTTCTCCGGGGCCGCGAGCCTGGTCGCCTTCGTGGCCCCGACCGTGTGGATCGCCATGGGGGCGCTGATGATCTCGCTGCCCGCCGTGATGATCATGAACATCGTGATCTGGGCGTTCGAGGCCGACACCGTCGAGTACGGCGAGTGGAGGACGGGCGTGCGGGCCGAGGGCATCATCTACAGCGCCTTCTCCTTCACCCGCAAGGTGGGCCAGGCACTCGGCGCGAGTTTCGCGGCCTACGCGCTTGCTCTCACGGGCTATGTCGGAGGCGCCGAGACGCAGACGGAGGGCGCCCTGTGGGGGATCCGGGCCTCGGCCGGGCTCCTGCCGGGAATCTTCGTGATCGCCGCCGGCCTGCTCATGCTCGCCTATCCGCTCACCGACGCCGTGCACGCCCGGCTCGTCGCCGAGATCGAGGAGCGCCGCAGGACGGCAGCCGACGACGAGTCCCACGAGGTGAGCGCCTCGTGACCGAGCCGCCGACCCCCGCCGATCCCAGACCCGGCGTCACGCCGCCGGGCAACCACCACACCCCAGGAGGAACACACATGCTGAGACCCCGGATCACCGCGACGCGCGAGCAGATCTCGCTCGACGGACTCTGGGCGTTCGCGACCGACGCGCAGGTGCCGGACCAGGCCCACGCGGCCCCGCTCGACACGAAGCTCGAGGCCGCCGTTCCCGCGAGCTACAACGACCAGTTCGCCGACCCCGCGATCCGTGACCACGTCGGCCGGGTGTTCTACCAGCGTGAGGTGCGCGTGCCGCGCGGATGGGGCAACCAGCGCGTCCTGATCCGCTTCGACGCGGCGACGCACGCCGCGAACGTGTACGTGAACGACCTGCGGGTCGGCGAGCACGTCGGTGGATACACGCCCTTCGACGTCGACGTGACCGACCACGTGACGGCAGGGGAGACCTTCCGTCTCACGGTCGCCGTCGACAACCGGCTGACGCGGGAGACGATCCCGCCGGGAACGGTCGCGACCGGGCCGGACGGTACGCGGTCGCAGAAGTATCTCCACGACTTCTACAACTACGCCGGGCTGGCCCGATCCGTGCGGCTGCACAGCGTGCCCAGGACTCATGTCTCCGACGTCACGGTCGTCACCGGCTACGAGGGCTCGACCGGTCGGGTGGACTACACGGTCGAGCTGAGCGGCTCGGCCGACGTCCTGGTCACGCTGCGCGACGAGGCCGGAAACTTCGTCACCTCCGCCGCGGGTGCCACGGGAACCCTGGAGATCGCGGACGTGACGCTCTGGCAACCGGGCGCCGGCTACCTCTACGACCTCACCGTCGAACTGCGGGACGGGTCCCATCTCGTCGACGAGTACACCCTGCCGGTCGGGGTGCGGACCGTCGAGGTGCGGGGCAGCGAGTTCCTGATCAACTGCGAGCCGTTCTACTTCAAGGGCTTCGGCAAGCACGAGGACACCCCGGTCCGGGGGAAGGGGCACGACAACGCCTTCCTCGTGCACGACTTCCAGCTCCTCGACTGGATCGGCGCCAACTCGTTCCGCACCTCGCACTACCCGTACGCGGAGGAGGTGCTCGAGTTCGCCGACCGCCACGGCATGGTCGTCATCGACGAGACCGCGGCCGTCGGGCTCAACATGCTGATCGGCGCGGGCATCTCGACGGGCGGGGAGGAACGCACCTTCGGGCCCGAGGTGCTCGGTGACCCATCCCGGGATGTGCTCGCGCAGCACGTCCGCGAGCTCATCGCACGGGACAGGAACCACCCGAGCGTCGTGATGTGGTCGCTCATCAACGAGCCCGCCTCGAACGAGGACGGGTCCCGGGAGTACTTCGAACCGATCGTCGAGCTGGCGCGCGAGCTCGACCCGACGCGGCCGCTCACGTACTCGATCGTCATGTTCGCGAACGCCGAGAACGACAGGATCGTGGACCTGTTCGACGTCATCAGCCTGAACCGGTACTACGGCTGGTACGTCGTGCCCGGCGACCTGAGGGCGGCCGAGCAGTACCTGCGCAGGGATCTCGCCAGCTGGGAGAAGTTCGGCAAGCCGGTCATGATGACCGAGTACGGCGCCGACACGCAGCCGGGAGCCCACTCCGTCTGGGACGGCCCGTGGACCGAGGAGTACCAGGCGAACCTGCTGGCGATGTACCACCGCGTCTTCGACGACATCCCGTACTTCGTCGGCGAGCAGGTGTGGAACTTCGCCGACTTCCAGACCTCGAACGGGACGCACCGCGTCGAGGGCAACAAGAAGGGCGTCTTCACCCGCGATCGCAAGCCCAAGGCGGCGGCCCACGAGCTGCGCCGCCGGTGGACCTCGTTCGGTGACGGCAAGCCCAAGCCACAGGAGTGAGGACCCCCATGAAGATCGAGAAGGCCGAGGTCGTCGTCACGAGCCCGGACAGGAACTTCGTGACGCTCAAGATCACGACGTCCGACGGCGTGACGGGCCTCGGGGACGCCACCCTCAACGGGCGTGAGCTCGCCGTCGTCGCGTACCTCACGGAGCACGTCGTACCGCTGCTGATCGGACGCGACCCGCACCGCGTCGAGGACACGTGGCAGTTCCTCTACCGGGGAGCGTACTGGCGTCGCGGCCCGGTCACGATGGCCGCGATCGCCGCGGTCGACATGGCGCTGTGGGACATCAAGGGCAAGGTCGCAGGGCTGCCCCTCTACCAGTTGCTCGGTGGCGCGTCCCGGGAAGGGCTCCTGGCCTACGGCCATGCGTCCGGCAAGGAGCTCCCGGAGCTGTTCGACTCCGTGCGGGAGCATCTCGACCAGGGGTACCGGGCGATCCGGATCCAGTCCGGCGTGCCCGGCCTGAGGGCGATCTACGGCATCGCGTCGCAGGCCGCGGACGCGGGCGGAGGCGCGGCGCGGTACGACCACGAGCCCGCCCGCCGCGGCGCTCTTCCCGTCCAGGAGGACTGGGACACGCGGGCGTACCTGCGCCACCTGCCGGGCGTGTTCGAGGCCGTCCGCAACGAGTTCGGTCCCGAGCTGCCGCTGCTGCACGACGGCCACCACCGGTTGACCCCGATCCAGGCGGCGAAGCTCGGCAAGGACCTCGAGCCGTACGACCTGTTCTGGCTCGAGGACTGCACGCCCGCCGAGAACCAGGAGGCGCTGCGGCTCGTGCGCCGGCACACCACGACGCCGCTGGCGATCGGCGAGATCTTCAACACCGTGTGGGACTTCCAGGACCTCATCCGGGAACAGCTCATCGACTACGTGCGCGGCGCCGCGACCCATATGGGTGGGATCACCCCGCTGCGGAAGACGATCGAGTACGCGGCGCAGTACCAGATCAAGTCGGGCTTCCACGGCCCGACGGACATCTCGCCCGTCGGCATGGCGGCGCAGGTGCACCTCGGCCTCGCGATCCACAACTTCGGCATCCAGGAGTACATGCAGCACGGTGCGCGGACGAAGGAGGTGTTCCAGCAGTCGTACAGGTGGGAGAACGGGTCGCTGCACCCGGGCGACGAGCCGGGTCTCGGCGTCGAGCTCGACACGGACGAGGCCGGGCGCTACCCGTACGAACGCGCCTACCTGCCGTACAACCGGCTGGCCGACGGCACCGTCCACGACTGGTGAGCAGGTCGGCGACAATCGGTTGCTGATCCAGGCCCCAGGAACACGTCATCACGATCGCATCACACCTCGGGGCACCGATGGCAATCGGTTGTCAACGGTGCCCCGACCGTGCTTTACTCCCAGCCAGACGTTCACCCGGCCGCGCGATGTCGCGCCCCGTCAGCCGGGCCGGTTCACACAAAGGAGTCTGAATCCCATGTCTTCCCTTTCCCGGCGGCGTACCCGCCGCTCCGCCGCGATCGCCTCGGTGGCCGTCGCGGCCCTGTTCCTCGGCGCATGCTCCGGCGGTTCCGGGGGCGCCGGCGACGACCAGGACGGCGGCCCGGCGGCCGCGGAACTCGCGCTCGCGGTCAACTCGCCGCCGAACTCCATGGATCCGGCGCAGCTCATCGACGGTCAGCAGATGTTCGTCTGGTCGTCCGTCTACGACACGCTCCTGTCGAAGGAGAACGGGACCGGCGAGCTGCGGCCCAACGCGGCGGAGAGCTGGGAGTACAACGAGGACGGCACGGAGCTGACGCTCGAGCTTCGTGACGGCATGACCTTCAGCAACGGTGACCCCGTCGACGCGGAGGCCGTCGCCGCCACCATGCGACGATCGATGGAGACTCCCGGCCCGCTGCAGCCGAAGTTCGACGCGGTCTCGGGCGTCGACGCCGTCGACGACGGCACGGTGCTCGTCGAGTTCGAGGCGTACGACCCGGAGTTCCTTCCCCAGCTCGCCCTGAGCCTCGGGACCGTCGGGCACCCCGGCACCATGGACGAGGAACGCACCGCGACCGATCCGATCGGCTCGGGTGCGTACACGCTGGACACGGAGCAGACGGTGCCCGGGACGTCGTACGTCCTGCGCAAGCGCGACGACTACTGGAACGCCGACGCCTACCCGTTCACGACCGTCACGGTGAAGGTGCTGCAGGACCCGACGGCGTCGTTCAACGCACTGCAGGCCGGTGAGATCAACGCCGCGACGGTCCGGGGACAGATGGTCGAGCAGCTCGGTGACAGCTACTCGATGACGACCATCGACGCATCCGCGGTCGCCGTGATCAACATCCTCGACCGCGCCGGTGAGAAGTGGCCCGCACTCGGAGACGTCCGGGTGCGGCAGGCGATCAACCACGCGATCGACCGCGAGAACATCCAGAAGTCCATCCTCGGCGGGGCGGGCGTGGTGAGCAACCAGGTCTTCAGCCCGTACGGCGACGTCTACGACGAGTCCCTCAACCGGTACGAGTACGACCCGGCCAAGGGCAAGGCCCTCGTCGAGGAGGCGGGCTTCACCGGCACGACCTTCAAGATCCCGAGCACCTACCTCTCGACGGCCTTCGAGCCGGCGCTCTCCCAGGCGTTCGAGGACATCGGCCTGGGGCTCGAATGGGTTCCGGTGCCGCCGCAGCAGGCGCAGAGCGCGCTCTCGTCGGGCGAGTACCCCCTGTACCTGCAGATCGAAGGATTCAACTCGACGGCCACCAGCGCGTACACGCACTACTCGCCCGGTGGCTTCTCGAACCCGCGCGGCTACACCGACGAGACGCTCGACGAGTTGTTCGACGAGATCGAGAGCACGGTCGATCCGGAGCAGGCCCTGCCCGCCTATCGCGAGCTCAACGCCTACGCGGTCGACCAGGCCCTCCAGGCGCCGTTCGTCTACACCGGGACGACGTGGGCGACCGCGGACGGTGTCACGATGCTGGACGACGGCACGAGCGGGGTGCCGACGGTGCGCCTCTTCGGCGTGAGGTCATAGGCGCCGTGGACCGCACCGATCCGGGTCGCACGGATCCGGCCCGAGCGCCGGAGGACCGCGCACGCGACCTGCTCGCACGGATGACGGTCAGGGAGAAGGTGGCGCAGCTCACGGGAGTCCTCCCGCAGGCCCTCGGCGCCCCGGACCAGGTGACCAGGGAGAAGCTCGATGCCGCCCTGTCCGAAGGCATCGGACACATCTCGGGCGTCGGAACGGCCGCCGGCGACGCCGTGGGCATCGCGAGGTTCAACAACGAGATCCAGGCGTACCTCAGGAACCACACGCGTCTCGGCATCCCGGCGATCCTGCACGCCGAGGCGCTGAACGGCGTCGTAGCCGGGGGATACACCTCGTTCCCCACGGCGATCGGGCTGGCGGCGACCTGGGACCCGGAGAAGGTGCGGCTCATGGCCGACCTGATCCGGCGTCAGATGACCGCGTCCGGGGTCCGGCAGGCTCTCGCGCCGGTCCTCGACGTCGCGCGGGACGCCCGATGGGGCCGGATCCACGAGACGTACGGCGAGGACGTCCTGCTCGCCTCCGCGTTCGGCGTGTCCTACGTGCGTGGCCTTCAGGGCGACGACCTTCGCTCCGGTGTCATCGCCACCGCGAAGCACTTCCTCGGGTACGCGATGACCGAGGGCGGCCAGAACATGGCCGCCACCCACCTGGGGCCGCGCGAGCTGTTCGACGTGTACGCGGCGCCGTTCGGCGCGGCGATCCGTCTGGCGAACCTGCAGAGCGTCATGAACAGCTACTCCGAGATCGACGGGCAGCCCGTGGCGACCGCCCCGGCGATCCTGGACGACCTCCTCCGCGGCCGCCTGGGGTTCCCGGGGACGGTGGTCTCCGACTACCGCAGCCTCCACTACGTCGTCCACCGCCAGGGTGTCGGGCGGATCGACGACGCCGGGGCCGCGGGCCTCGGGGCCGGCCTGGACGTCGAGCTCCCGGGTCCGTACGCGTACGGGCCCGGGCTCGTCGAGGCGATCGAACGCGGCACGGTGCCCATGGCCCACGTGGACCGGTCGGTGCTCCGCACCCTCACCCACAAGTTCGCGCTCGGCCTCTTCGAGCGTCCCGACGTCGACGCCGACCCCCGCGCGCTCACGGAACTCTCGGTCAGCGGCCGGGACCTGTCGCGCACGATCGCGGACGAGTCCGTCACGATGCTGAAGAACGACGGCGTCCTCCCGCTGGCGGCGGACGTCGGCTCGGTGGCGGTGATCGGTCCCCACGCCGACTCGGTCATGGCCGGGTTCGCCAACTACACGCATCCGCCGTTCCTCGAGATGCTCCGCGGCATCCTGTCGGGACGGTCGCGCATGGCGGGGATGGAGCAGGCGCTGTCGGACCCCGACCCCGCGACCCGGGCGACGGTGCGGGCCAGGACGGAGGAACTCGCGAAGATCGATCCGGAGAAGGTCGCCCGGGAGTCCTACGGCGCCAGGTCGCTCTACCAGGCGCTCACCGACGCCCTGCCCGGATCGACCGTGCTGACCGCGAGCGGCACCGGTGTCCTGGACGAGGAACCCGCCGACATCGATGCCGCCCTCGACGTCGCGCGGAGAGGCGACGTCGTGGTGCTCGCCATCGGCGGTCGCTCGGCGGCGTTCGCGGGGCGGGCGACCGAGGGAGAGGGGTCCGACGCCGCGACCATCGACCTGCCGAGCCGGCAGCTGGCGCTCGTCGAGGCGGTGGCGGGCCTGGGGAAACCGGTCGTCGTCGTGCTGTACATGGGCAAGCCGTACGCACTGGCCGGCGTCGAGCCGTTCGCCGACGCGATCGTCACGGGCTACTACCCGGGACCCGAGGGGGGTCCGGCCCTCGCGGGCGTGCTGACCGGCGAGGTCTCGCCGTCCGGCAAGCTGCCCTTCACCATCCCGCGGCACGTCGGGCAGGTACCCGTCCACCACGCCCAGAAGGTCGGCAGCGGTCAGCGTCGCACGGACGCGGACCAGTTCACGGGCTACGTCGACCTGGACAAGTCACCCCTCTACCCGTTCGGGTTCGGGCTCGGATACACGACGTTCGAGCTGTCCGACATCGCGGTCAGGCCGCCGGCCTCCCTCACCGACGCGTTCGAGGTCGACGTCGGTGTGCGCAACACCGGCTCCCGGCACGGCGCGGAGGTCGTCCAGCTCTACGTCTCCGCCCCGGCCCGGTCGATCACGCGACCCGAGCGTCAGCTCGCCGCCTTCGGCCGCGTGGGCCTCGCTCCGGGCGCGGCCGAGCGGATCACCTTCTCCGTCGACATGAGGCAACTCGGGTACTCGTGCGAGGACGAGTCGTTCGTCGTCGACCCCGGCACCTATCGCCTCCGCGTGGGGACGTCGTCGGAGGACCTTCCGCTCGCCGGCGAGTTCACCGTGACCGGCGAGCGGGTGGAGGTCACGGAGCCGCACGCGTACCTTCCGCGGTGCACCCCGGCTGGGTGGCGATGACCCGGGACGCTACTCCTTCGGGTCCGCCGAGCGGCTGATCTTCTCCCAGTCCCGCCAGGTCGCCATGCGCTGCTCGTGGACGGCGAGCACCATGTCGTATCCCCGGGAGGCGAAGATCAGCCGCAGGGGCGGCTCCTCGGCGTCCACGGCCGCGAGCATGGCCTCGACGCTGTCTTCCGCCTCGGGCACTCCGCCGGCACTGCTCCAGTGCGCCATCCTGTCGCGGATCGGCTGGTAGAGCGGGTTCGGCTCGGAGCGGTGCGCCGAGGCACCGGCCCAGTCGGTGGCGAACCCGGAGGGCTCGATCAGCGTGGTCCTGATGCCGAACGGCGCGACCTCCGCGGCCAGTGCCTCGGAGAACGCCTCCAGGGCCCACTTGGAGGCGTTGTAGATGCCCAGCCCCGGAAGCGCCATCACGCCCCCGATGCTGGAGATCTGCACGATGTGGCCGCCGCCCTGCTCGCGCAGCAGCGGGAGCGCGGCCTGGGTGATCCAGAGGGCGCCGAAGAAGTTGGTCTCCAGCTGCGCGCGGGCCTCGTCCTCCGTGACCTCCTCGATGGCGCCGAAGTGGCCGAAGCCGGCGTTGTTGACCACGACGTCGAGGCGGCCGAAGTGGCGGTGCGCGTCCTGGACCGCGGCGGTGCCCGCGGCGCGGTCGTCGACGTCGAGCCGGAGGGGGAGCAGGGCGTCACCGAAGCGGGCGGCCAGGTCGTCGAGCGTGCGGGTGTCGCGGGCGGTGGCGGCGACCCGGTCGCCGCGTTCGAGGGCGGCGACCGTCCAGGCGCGGCCGAAACCGCGGGAGGCGCCGGTGATGAACCAGGTCTTCGACATGAGGGTCCTTCTCGTTCGTCCGGCGGACGCCGGATGCGGGACGCGGCACGAGCGGCCGCGTCATCAGTGACGTCAGGTTACGCCAAACGTGTCTCACTGTGTCAAGACAGGCTCGAAGCGCTCGAAGTAGCTCCGCGAGTCACGCCGGATATACTGCGGTCATGGACGAGCCGAAGGTCGGGTTGCGGGAGCGCACGCGCAACGCGGTGCGCGCGCAGCTGGCGGAGGCGGCGCTCAGGCTGTTCGTGGAGCAGGGCTTCGAAGAGACCACGGTCGAGCAGATCGCGGCGGTGACCGGCCTCTCCCGGCGCAGCTTCCACCGCTATTTCTCCAGCAAGGAGGACGTGATCGGGCAATGGAGCGTCGAGACCGGCGCCCAGCTCGCCGCCGCTCTGGCCGCGCGCCCGTCCGAGGAGGACGCGTGGTTCGCGCTACGGCGCGCCTTCGACGGCCTCGTGCACCAGCTCGGCACGGGGCCGATGTCGCTGCGGATCACCCGCATGACGCTGAACACGCCCGCGCTGCACGCCACTCACCTGCACAAACATGCCCACTGGCGAGACGTGCTGGCCGACGTCCTCCAGGCGCGCCTCGCCGCGCGAACCGACGGTTCGGCCCGCATCGCCGCGATCGCGCTCGCCGGCGCGGCCCTGGCGAGTCTCGACTCCGCCCTGACTCAATGGGTGTCGGAGGACGCGGAACAGCCGCTCGGCGAACTGGTGGACCAGGCCATGAGCGCGGTCGCACCCCTGCGGGAATCCCTCTGACTCACGCGCGGCCGCCCTCGTCGTGACGAGGCTCCGGCCGGAGCGCACCCACGACGTGCTGGATGACGCCCGCCATGTCGAGGCCGGGCTCGATGAGCATGTGGACCTGGAGCCCGTCCGCGAGGGCGTGGATCGCGGTGGCCAGGGTGTCGGGGTCGAGGTGGGCGTCGAGGGCGCCGTCGTCCTGCATCTGCCGGATCCCGCCGGCGAGCGCGGCGCGGAAGATCTCGCGCCGGTCGCGGAAGTAGGCGTGGGCCGCGTGGTCCGGGTCGGCCGCCTCGACGGCGAGGGCCGAGTAGAGCAGGACGAGCCCGGGCACGTCGGCGTTGGCGCGCATCACGCCCACGAAGGCGTCGAGTGCTCCGGTGATCCCGCGCTCGGCGAACGCGGTGAGGGCCACGGCGGTGTCGTGCTCGTCGCGCTTGCGCAGCACCTCGACGAAGAGGTCTTCCTTGGAGCCGAAGTGGTGCAGGAGCCCGGCCTGGCTGAGGCCGACGGCGTCGGCGATCTCCTTGACGGATGCCCCGCGGTAGCCGTGTCGCGCGATGACGTCCAGTGCGGTGGACAGGATCTCCTCGCGCTTGGCGATCCCCTTCGCGTACCCGCCTCGTCGAGCCATGGACCGATCGTAAACCGAGCGGGCTTTGGCATTCAGAAACCGAATGGCGTACGGTATTCGCGCACCACCCGGCCCGTCGCGGCCGCACGCCAAGGCAAGGACGACTTGACATGGAACGCAGTGAGTACCGACAGCTCGTGAGGCGGCACACGGCGGACGCGAGGCAGCGTCACGCCGACCTCCGGGCGCGGCGCAGGGAGCGCCGGGCGACCCTGAGCCGGCCGGAGCGGGCCGCGGCACGCAGGGCCGACGCCCGCGAGATCAAGGACTGGAAGGCGGAGATCCGCGCGGTGGAGTCGCGCCGGGAGCGCCGGGCGCGGAAGAAGGGGTACAAGGCCTTCCGCAGGCGCGAGCACCGCTGGATGAAGCTCACCGCGGCCGGCGCCGTCGTCGCGCTCCTGGTGGCTCCGTTCGGCCTCTGGTACCACACGGCGACGCGCCCCGAGACCCCGGCCCAGGCCGGCACACGGGCCCACTCGCTCCAGGTGGCGGACCAGGTGATGGCCGAGGGCATGGTGCTGCTGGAGAACGAGGAGGACACCCTGCCGTTCGCCGAGCGCGCCGTCAGCGTGTTCGGCGTCGGTGCCGTGACCCCGGTCTACGGGGGCGGGGGAGCGGGCGGCATCTCGCCGGTCGGTGCGCGGTCCCTCTTCGCGGCGCTGGACGCCGAGGGGATCGACTACGACGAAACCGTGCGTGACGTGTACGGCAACTACGCGGAGAGCGGGGAGGTGTCGACCGAGCCCTACCGGGAACCGGGGCCCGACGTCCTCGACACGCTGCTGCCGGCGGTCAAGGGGTTCCTCGCCGCCTCACCGCGGGAGATGCCCGTCGCCGACCTGCCGCGAGACGTCCTGACGCGGGCCCGTGAACACTCCGACACCGCCGTGTACGTGTTGTCGCGTGCCGGGATGGAGGGCATGGACCTCTCCCCCGAGGACCTGCGGCCGACCGCTGAGGAGCGCGCGACGCTGGAACTCCTGGCCGCGACGTTCGAGCACGTCGTCGTCCTGATCAACAGTGCCAACGCCATGGAGCTGGGCATCCTGGACGAGCTCGAGAACGTCGACGCGGCGCTGTGGCTCGGCGGCCCCGGCGAGATCGGCATGGACGCGGTCGCCCGGGCGCTGACCGGCCGGGTCAACCCGTCGGGTCGGCTGACCGACACCTACGCGTACGACGTGAGATCGCACCCGGCCGTCGCGAACACCGGGGACTTCGAGTACGTCGACGCCGCGGGGAGTCCCACCGGGCGCTACTTCACCAACCATCTCGAGGGCATCTATGTCGGCTACCGGTACTTCGAGACGTTCGTCGAGGACGATCGCTACGACGACGTCGTGCAGTACCCGTTCGGGCACGGACTCTCGTACACGGACTTCGAGTGGCGGGTGGAGGCGATCGAGGCGGACACGGCCGAGGTCTCGGCGAGGGTCACGGTGGCCAACACCGGAGACGTGCCGGGCAAGGACGTGGTGCAGGTGTACTACGACGCGCCGTACACGCCCGGTGGCATCGAGAAGTCCGCCACGGTGCTCGGCGGGTACGCCAAGACGGGCGAGCTCGCGCCCGGGGAGTCCGAGACCGTCTCCGTGACGTTCGACACCTCGGACATGGCCTCGTACGACGACCAGGAGCATCGCGCCTGGGTGCTCGAGGCGGGCGACTACGAGATCCGGGTGGCCCGTCACGTCCACGACACGGTCCGCTCGGCCACGTACACCCAGCGGGACACCGTTGTCCACCGCACCGACCCGGTCACGGGAACGAGGGTCACCAACCGGTTCGACGACGCCCGTGGCGACCTGACCTACCTGTCCCGGCAGGACCCGGAGCGGACCATGCCGCAGGCGCCCGCCGCCGACGACCTCCTGCTGCCCGACGGCCTGCTGGAGGCGGACTTCGAGCACGTGGCCGCGCCGTCCGCCGTCGCGCCGACCACCGGGGCGGACCGCGGCATCGTGCTGGAGGACCTCGAGGGCAAGGCGATCGACGACCCGCTCTGGGACGACTTCCTCGACCAGCTCACCGAGGAGGAACTGGTCCGGCTCGCCGGCAACGGCGGGTACTGGTCGTCCGGGATCGACCGGCTGGGCGTGCCTCGCACGACGATGTACGACGGTCCCGCGAGCATCCGCAGCTACCTCGGGCACTGGGCGACGGTCGCGTTCCCGACGCCGGTGGTGCTCGCCGCGACCTGGAACGACGCGCTGGCGCGCGAGGTGGGCGGCGCGATGGGCGCGGAGGCGCAGGCCTACGAGGTCGACGCGGTGTACGCGCCCTCGCTCGATCTGCACCGGACGCCGCTCGGCGGACGCAACTTCGAGTACTTCTCCGAGGACCCGCTCCTCACGGCACGGATCGGCGCCCGGTACGTGGCCGGCCTCCAGTCGGAGGGCACGATCGCGGTCATCAAGCACTTCGCCGGCAACGTGCAGGAGACGAACCGCGCCGCGATGGGGCTGTACGTGTGGACGACCGAGCAGGCGTGGCGCGAACTGCACCTCGAGCCGTTCGAGGCCGCGGTCAAGGACGGAGGCGCCCACGGGGCGATGACGGCCTTCAACCGGATCGGGACGACGTGGACCGGCGGATCGAGTGCGCTGCTCACCGACATCCTGCGCTCCGAGTGGGGATTCGAGGGGTTCGTCATCACCGACGCCGGTGTCGCCGGCCAGGGCGGGCACTTCGACGCGCTCCAGGCGGCCCGCTCGGGCAACGACCTGATGCTCGGGCTCCTCGTGGACCTGCCAGGTGACGGCGCCTACGAGCAGGAACTCAAGGCGTACCTCGACGAGGACCGCGCCGGGACGCTCACCGCCCTGCGCGAGGCCGCCCACCACATCCTGTACTACGTGACCCTGACGAACCGGATCTGACATGACGAAGCCCTCGGCCCAGCCCCTCCGCCACCCGGAGGTCCTCCGCGGCCTGAACCTGCCCCGGAAGGCCTCCCTGACCTCCGGCGCCAACTTCTGGAACACCGAGACCCTGCCCGGGATCCCGGCGATCATGCTCACCGACGGGCCGCACGGCGTGCGCAAGCAGGGCGGCAAGGCCGACCACCTCGGCCTCAACGCGTCGCTGCCGGCCACCTGTTTCCCGACGGCGGCGGCACTCGCGCAGTCGTGGGACCCCCGACTGCTCGAACGCGTGGGGGAGCGGCTCGGCACGGAGGCGGCCGCGGCCGGCGTCGCCGTCCTGCTGGGCCCGGGGCTGAACATCGTCCGCAACCCGCTGGGCGGGCGGTCCTTCGAGTACTTCTCGGAGGACCCCCGCCTGTCCGGGGACCTGGCCGCGGCGATGGTCCGCGGGATCCAGTCCACCGGGATCGCCGCCTGCCCCAAGCACTTCGCGGTCAACAGCCAGGAGCACCTGCGCATGTCGATCGACGAGGTGGTCGACGAGCGAAGCCTGCGGGAGATCTATCTCGAGGGCTTCCGTCGCGTCGTCGAACAGGCCCACCCCAGGGTGCTCATGACCGCCTACAACAAGGTCAACGGCACCCATGCCAACGAGAACACCCACCTGCTGCGCGACATCCTGCGCGGCGAGTGGGGCTTCGAGGGCGTCGTCGTCACCGACTGGGGCGGCAACCACGACCGCGTGGCCGGTCTGCGCGCCGGCAACCAGCTCGAGATGCCCTCCACGGGCGGCGTCACCGACGCGGAGATCGTTGCCGCGGTGCGATCCGGCGACCTGGACGAAGCCACCCTGGACCGCGCCGTCGACGACGTCGTCGCCCTCGCGCTCGACACCACGGCGGCGCTCGCCGACCCGCCCCAGGTCGATCCCGGGGCCCAGCACCACGCCGCCGTCGAGGCCGCCCGCCGCTGCCTGGTCCTGCTCAGGAACGCCCCTGCCGGTGACGGGAGGCCCATCCTGCCGCTGCATCCGGGTGCACGCGTCGCCGTCGTCGGGGACTTCGCCGCCACCCCGCGCTACCAGGGCGCCGGCTCGTCCCTGGTCAATCCGACACGCGTCGACGACGCCCTGAGCGCCCTGCGGACCCGTGACGTCGAGGTGGTCGGCTTCGCGCGCGGCTTCCACCGGTTCGGCCGACGCAGCCGGAAGCTCGCCCGCGAGGCGCTCGCACTCGCGGCGCGGGCGGAGACGGTGCTCCTCTTCCTCGGCCTGGACGAGTCGAGCGAGGCCGAGGGCGTGGACCGCGAGCACCTGCGCCTGCCGGCCGATCAGCTCGCGCTGCTGGGGCAGCTGACCCGGGCGCACGAACGCGTCGTCGTCGTGCTGGCCGGCGGGGCGCCCGTCGAGCTGCCGTTCGCCGACGACGTCGCCGCGATCCTGCACACCTCCCTCGCCGGGCAGGGCGGCGGGACCGCCGTCGCGGAGGTGCTGACCGGTGCGGTCGAGCCGACGGGCCGCCTCGCCGTGACCTTCCCGGTGCGCTACGCGGACGTGCCGTCCGCGCGCGCGGCGAGCCCGGCCGCCGTGTATCCCGGCCGGGAGCTGACGTCCGAGCACCGCGACGGGTTGTTCGTCGGCTACCGCTACTACTCGACGCGCCACGTTCCTGTGCGCTACCCGTTCGGCCACGGGCTCGGCTACACGACCTTCGACTACACGGACCTGGACGTGGACCTCGGTCCCACCGGCGGCGTCGTCGCCTGCACCCTGCGCAACACGGGGGACCGTCCGGGCCGCGAGGTCGTCCAGGTGTACACCGGGCCGCGGGCGCCGGAGGTGCCGCACCCGCGCGCGCAGCTCGCCGGTTTCGCCTCGGTGGCGCTCGGGCCCGGCGAGGAACGACGCGTCGAGATCGCCGTCGACAGCCGTGCCGTCGAGTACTACGACCCGGACGCCGCCCGCTGGCTGTGTCCCGGAGGGGCCTTCCTCGTCGAGGTGGGGGCGTCGGTCGAGGACATCCGCCTCTCCACGACGGTCGAGGTCGAGCGCGGGCCGGGCGTCGCTCCGCTCCTGCCCGACGCGGCGAGTGCCGCCCGACGGCGTGCCGAGCTGGGTCCGTACGCGACGGGGGATGTCCAGCGCGTGGACGACGACGCCTTCGCCGCCCTTCTCGGCCGCCCCGCGCCGCCGTCGTCCTGGGACAGGTCGGCGCCGCTCGGCCTCGACGACACGGTCGCCCAGCTGCGACACACGAACCTGCTCGGGCGGGCGGTGCTGCGTGTGCTGACGACGGCGCGCCGGCTGCTCATGGCGGCGGGTCGCCCCCTGGCCGCGAACAACGTGATGTTCCTCGTCAACATGCCCTTCGCGAAGATCGAGGGGTACACCGCCGGCAAGGTGCGACGACACGCGATCGAAGGGTTTCTCCGCCTGGTCAACCGGTGACGACGGCCCGGCGCGGTCTACCCGGGCGCATGCATCAGCGTGGTGAACCCCAGCTGGTCGTAGCCACCGCCGTTGCCGTAGTCGCCGCCTCCGCCGTCGGGCCGGATGCTCTGCGCCATGCGCTTGCTCCATGGTGCCGCCAGGCCTTGGCGTCCGGCGTAGTGCCCCACGACGAGGTCCCAGACCGGCCGCACGTGGCCGCGCCCCACGGGGCTGGGCGTCGTCTGGGTCTCCCAGTTCACGTGGGCCGCGATGGTGCCGGGGCCATGCTGGTAGGTGTAGTCCTTGAAGGGGACGTCGTGGCCGAGGTTGTACCGGGCGACGTACTCGGCGGCCTTGAGGAACCGGTTGTCGTCGTAGCCGTAGCAGTCGACGCCCTGGTGCCACGCCATCTCGCAGAACGTGGCCATGAGGCCGATGCCCATCACGCTGTGCCCCTGGTCGCGGCCGGTCTCCTGCCACTGGGCCAGCCCCTGGCCACGGAACACGAAGGGAACGGCGTTCTTGATGGACCCGTTGCCCTTGCCGTTCTTGAAGTACTCGATGGCCCGGTTCACGAGGTCCTTGCGGTCGGCGAAGGCGCCGATGGCCAGCACCGAGCACATGTTGCACAGGTCCCAGTTGGCCCAGTAGTTCGTGATCACGGCGTCGTTGTGGCGGGTCAGGAAATCGTCGTTCATCGGGTAGAAGATCTCCAGCAGCATCCTCCGGAAGCGCGGTAGGTCGAAGTCCGGGTGGTCGCGTACGAGCTCCGCGGCGTTCGCCCACTGGTACCCGTGGATCCCGGCCGCCAGGAAGCGGTCGGCGTTGCCGTTCAGGGACCGCATCGTGCCGGACCAGGCGTTGAGGACGGCGACGGCGGTGTCGCCGTGGGCCTTCTCGCCGCTGATCCGCCAGCGCAGCGCGTTCTGGTAGGCGGCGGCGATGTCGGCGTACATCTGGCCGACGTTGTCGCCGGGGCCGCCGCGGACGACGTCGGCCAGCGGGCGGGGCGACCAGCCGGCGTGCGACCGGCCGTTGGCGACCAGGCGGTCCCAGCCGGAGGCCCAGGGCTGGGCGCCGGAGGCGACGCGCTCGGCGGCGCGTTCGAGGTCGGCCGCGGAGTGCAGCAGGCCGGGTCGCGTCGGGTCCGCGGGCGTCGGCGTGGGCGAGGGAGCGGCCGACGACGCCGGCGGGGCCGACGCAGACGGCGAGGCGGATGGGGACGGCGAAGCGGAGGGTGCCGCCGAGGGGGAGGGCGACGCGGACGGTGAAGCACTCGCGGACGGGCTCGGCCCGTGGAGGGCGGACCCGGCGGCGCCGCCTCCCGGGGCCGCGGACTCGGCGGCTCCGGTGCTCGCGCCGGGCCGTGCCGCCCAGGCGTACCAGGCGATGAACGGCGCGGCGGCCGCGGCACCGGCGACGACCGCCCGGCGGGAGACCGTGCGGTTCGAGGTCAGGGGCGTGAACAGCGGCCCGCGAGCGTGGCTCGCCTCCGGGCCGGGCGGGTTCTTCCGGGGCATGTGCGATCCATTCGTCCGGGGCGGGATCGGGACAGGTTTCGAAACGCGGGATAACGTTATCAGGATTTTTCACCCTATCGTCCTGTCCGGACGCCTGGCCGGTCGCCGGGTGGAGGCCGCAGGCCGGTACCGGCGTCTCAGACCGTCGCGACGGGTATCGGCAGCCCCAGTACCGGCTGGGCGAAGAGTGCGACGGCGGCCGTCACCGCCCAGCACGCGCCGACGAATGCGCCGTCACGTCGGCGGAACGGCAGCAGGTATCGCTCCGTCCGGGTCGGGTGCGCCCCGAACGCGCGGGCGTCCATCGCGAGCGCGACACGCTCGGCGTGCCGGATCGCGCCGGCGAGCAGCGGGACGATGTAGCCGGTCCAGCGCCGCAGCCCGGCCAGCGGTCCGCGCCCGCCGGCCACCCCGCGCACCCGGTGCGCGGCGCGGATGAGGCCGAGTTCGTACCCGAACCGCGGCACGAACCGGAACGCCGCGAACGCCGTGTACCCGATGCGGTACGGCACGCGCAGGTTCTGCACGACGGCCCGCACCAGGTCCGGCCCCGTCGTGGCGAACCCCGGCAGGAGGACGACGGCGAGGAGCGCGCCGAGCCGCAGCGAGATCCCGAGCCCGGCGAGCCACGACGCGACGGTGAACCGGTAGGACCCGGCCTCGAAGAGGACCGGCGTGCCGGGGATGGCGTCGGGGTCGGCCCAGAACCCGAACGACACGGCCGCCACCAGCGTGAACGCGACCGGCAGGCCGAACGCGAGGGGCGCCCGTCGCGCCGGCACCTGCGCCCCGGCGAGCAGGAGCATGGTGGCGAGTACCAGCAGCACGAGCGGCGTGGCGAGATCGCGCACAGCGACCAGCACGACGACCGCCGGAGCGACCGCCGTCACGACGGCGAGCGGATTGAGCCGGTGGAGGAACCGCCGGCTCGACGTGCGGGCGAAAGGGTCGGTCATGTGCGCACCGCCGCCAGGTCGGACACCCGCGTGACGCCCCGCCACTCCGGGTGCCGGGTCAGCCCTCGCGTGGCCTCGGCCAGCGGCGGCAGTCGCAACCCTGCCGCGAGGAGGGCGTCGCTCGCCAGGACGCGCTCGGTCCGGTCGTGGGCGACCAGCCGCCCGTCGCGCAGCACCGCCACGTGGCTCGCGTGCTCGGCGACGAGCTGCAGGTCGTGCGTGACGACGAGCACGGTGGTGCCGCCCGCGTTCAGGCCGGCCAGGATGTCGAGGAGTTCCGCGGCGCGCTCGCGGTCCTGGCCGAACGTCGGCTCGTCGAGCGCGAGCACCTCGGCGCCCGCGATGAGGGCGGTCCCCACCGACAGCCGGCGTTTCTGCCCGCCGGAGAGCAGGAACGGGTGCCGGTCGCGGTGCTCGGCGAGCCCGAACCGGGTAAGCATCTCCTCGACGCGCTCGGCGATGCGTTCGGCGGGCACGCGCTGCACCTCGAGCGCGTGGGCGAGCTCCTCGGCGACGGTGTACCGCACGAACTGGTGCTCGGGGTTCTGGAACACGAACCCGACCCGCCGCGCCAGCTCGCGCACGTTCGCGCGCGCCGGGTCGAGCCCGGCGACCGTCACCGTCCGCCGGGGCGGGGGAGCGACGCCCGCGATCGCGCGCAGCAGCGTGGTCTTCCCGGCCCCGTTCGTGCCGACGACGGCGACGAAGTCACCGCGCCCCGCCGTCAGCGACACGTCGTCGAGCACGGTCACGCCGGACCGGTTGACCGTCAGGTGCTCGACCTCCACGACGACGTCGGTCCTCCAGGACCCCGGCAATGAAGCCGTGTCCGACGACGGCGCCGTGCTGGGCGGGCGCAGCGGGGCCGAGCCGGCCGACGGCGCCGCCGTGGGCTCCGTCCGTGCGGGCGGCCGCAGCCCCGGAACCGCGTCGAGCCCCGCGTCCAACGCCGCCGTCAGTTCGGCCGGCGTGAGCGGCAGCTCGTCGAACGGCATCCCGGCCTCGCGCAGGTGCCAGGCCGCCAGCGTCGCGACGGGCAGCCAGACGCCGAGCTCCATGAGCTCGCCGGCCCGTCCCGCCAGGATCTCGCGCGCGGTACCGGTCAGCGCGGTCCGCCCGTCCCGGTCGAGGACGACGACCCGGTCGACGAGCGCGACGCACGCGTCGAGGTCGTGCTCGACGAGCAGCACGCCGTGATCGCCGTCGGCCACGAGGTCGCGCAGCGTGGCGTACACCTCCTCGGTGCCGACCGGGTCGAGGTTCGCCGTCGGCTCGTCGAGGACCAGCAGCGGGGCGCCGAGCGCGAGCGCGCACGCGATCGCGAGGCGCTGGCGGCCCCCGCCGGACAGCGTGTCCGGGTTCTCGTGGCGCCGGTCCCACAGGCCGGTGCGCCGTAGCGCGTCCTCGCCGCGGGCCAGCACCTCGTCGACGGGCAGCCGCTGGTTCTCCGGGCCGAAGCACACCTCGTCCAGGAGCGTGCCGGCGATCAGCCCGACGTCCGGATCCTGGAACACCATGCCGACCCGCGCGGCGACCCGCGGCGTCGGCGTGGTGGCGGGGTCGATCGCGTCCCCGACGACGATCCCGCCGCTCACCGCGGCGGGCACGGACTGCGGCACGAGCCCGTTGGCCGCGAGCGCGAGCGTGGACTTGCCGCAGCCGCTCGGTCCGAGCAGGAGCACGACCTCGCCGGGCTCGACGGCGAGGGTGGCGTCGGTGGGGGTGGCGGCGGTGGCGCCGTCGTACCGGATGGCCACGTGGTCGGCGCGGAGCAGGGAGGACGGCATGCGCTACTCGGCGGTGGTGGGGGACGGCGTCGGGCCGACGGCGATCCCCGCCTTGCGCAGGCTCGTCGCCGTGCGCAGCGAGAGGGCGGTGAGCCCGAGCGCGAGGGCGAGCGTCGCCACGACCAGGAGCGCCGCGAGCCACAGCGGGACGTCGGACGGGACGATCGCGCCGGCCGCGAGCGTGGGGGCGAGATAGCCCGCGCTGAGCAGCAGCGCCCCCACCGGGAACGCGACCCAGAGGAACCGATCGCTCCAGCGCCGGTACAGGGCGACGGCGAACGGCAGCTCCAGGAGCAGCCCGATGACGAGGAAGTTCACGAGCTGTGCGACCCCGAACGGGGAGGCAAGGTTGACCAGGCCGGAGAAGACGGAGGTGAGCAGAGCGATCCCGGGGCGCCGGAACAGGGCCATCGCGACGAACGCGCCGAGCGACCAGGCCGGCGTCGTCGCCGCGTAGATCGCGTACGTCACGCTGCTGGGCGGCAGGCCGACCAAGGCGTAGTTCAGCCCGACGACGAGCAGGCCGCCCGCGGCGCCGATGGCGGCGGTGCTGAGCAGCAGGCGGGTCGAGTAGCGCGAGGTGAGGGTCATGGCGACTCCGGGCGATCGGCGTGTGTGAGGCGAGGCTTACCTTAGACGACGGAGGGCAGGTGGTGGCGCCGGCCGACCGCCATGCAGTGGCGAGTGTCACCGTTGACCTGAATGCTGGTTGAGGTCCTAGCGTGGCGAACGTCCACGACGACACGACGGACGATTGGAACGGAAATGCCTGCGTACACCCTGCCGGACCTGCCCTACGACTACTCCGCCCTGGAGCCGCACATCAGCGGCCGGATCATGGAGCTGCACCACGACAAGCACCACGCCACGTACGTGGCCGGGGCGAACGCCGCGCTGGACGCGCTGGCGGAGGCCCGCTCGGCCGGTGACCTCGGGGCGGTGAACCTGTACGAGAAGAACCTGGCGTTCAACCTCGGCGGTCACGTCAACCACACGATCTTCTGGAACAACCTGTCCCCGGACGGGGGCGGCGAGCCCGAGGGCGAGCTGGCGGACGCGATCACGGAGTACTTCGGCTCGTTCGCGGCGTTCCAGGCGCACTTCGCGGCGGTCGCGACGGGTATCCAGGGCTCGGGCTGGTCGGTGCTCGCGTGGGACGTGATCGGGCAGCGTCTCTCGGTGTTCCAGCTGTTCGACCAGCAGGCCAACCTGCCAGGCGGCACGGTGCCCCTCCTGATGCTGGACATGTGGGAGCACGCCTTCTACCTCGACTACCTGAACGTGAAGGCGGACTACGTCAAGGCGTTCTGGAACATCGCGAACTGGCAGGACGTCGCCGCCCGGCTCGAGCGTGCCCGCACCGCGACGGCGGGGCTCCTGACGCCGACCGCGTGACCGATTTTCGTGGTCGCGGCAGGGGCCGTCTGCCATGATCACGCGCATGAGAAACGTCGCCCGCACGTCCGCGGGTCATCCCCCTGCCCGGGAGCCGGTACCGGCGGCCCGGCTCGCCGACTGGGTCGGCGCGGGCATCATCACGCAGGAGCAGGCCGACCGCATCACCGCGCACGAGCGTGACCGGGCGGAAACGACGCCGCCCGCGCCGGCCCGATCGCTGCTCGTCGAGGCGCTCGGCTACGTCGGCGGCGTGATCATCCTGGTGGCCGCCGTGCTGCTGGCCACCGAGTTCTGGGACGAGCTCGGCGTGGGCGGCCGCGTGGCGGTGCTCGGTGGGGCCACCGCGCTGCTGCTCGCCGCCGGGATCGCCGTGCCCCGGCAGGCGGGCGACCAGGGGATCCGGCTGCGGGCCGTGCTCTGGGCGGGGGCCACGGGCGCGTTCGCCGGGTTCATGGGGCTGCTCACCTCGGAGGTCCTCGAGATCTACGGTGACGAGGGCTTCCTGCTGGCCAGCGGCGCGACCGCCGTCGTGGCGGTGGCGTTCTGGTGGTTCCGGCCGACGGCTCTGCAGCACCTCGTGGCGTTGGTGGCCCTGGCCACCGCCGTGGGCGCGACGATCGCGCAGTTCAGCGATGCCGACTACCCGATCGGAATCGGCGTCTGGGCCCTCGGCGTGGTGTGGTTCCTGCTGGCGTACTTCCGTGTGCTCGGTCCGCGCAGGTTCGCGCTCGGCCTCGGGGCGTCGCTCGCGGTCGTCGGGGCGCTGCTGCTCTCGTTCTCGACCGACGACGCCGGACTCGTGGTGACGCTGGCGACGGCGGCCGCCATCGCCGTGATGGCCGTCGTGATGACGGATCTGGTGCTTCTGGGGATCGGCGCCGTCGGCCTGCTCGTCGCCCTGCCGTGGTCCTTCTGGACGTGGTTCGGCGGCGGCACCTTCGCCGCGCTGCTCGCGCTGCTCGCGGCGGGGGTGATCCTGGTGGTCACCGCGCTGTGGATCGCACGCCGGCGGCGCGGACCGGACGAGTAGTCCGGAGTCCGCCGTCGGTCCGTCATGACGGGGCGGAGGTGTCCTGCCGCCCGCCCGGCGGTCCGGGCATGCTCCCGGGCCCTGATGGACCGCGCGCGGCCCGAGGAGCTGGGCGGTATCGTCCCCAGTATATGAACGTTCCACCGTGCAGTTTCCGGTGTGCACGTCATCGGCTCCAGGCGCGACGCGCCTGACCGGTCGATCGCTGCTGGAGGACGAATGACGCACCGTGAGACCGCGGCGCCGCCAGGTGGGACCGCGACGAAGGTCTCGCTGCTGACCCTCACCGCGATGGTCGTCGGGTCGATGGTCGGCGCCGGCGTGTTCTCCCTGCCGAGTCGGTTCGCCCAGGAGACCGGAGTCGCGGGTGCTCTCGTCGCCTGGACGGTGGCGGGAACGGGCATGCTGATGCTGGCGTTCGTGTTCCAGCGCCTGGCGATCCGCAAGCCGGACCTCGACGCCGGCGTCTACGCCTACGCCAAGGCCGGATTCGGTGAGTACACGGGCTTCTTTTCCGCCGCGGGCTACTGGGCGAGCGCATGCGTCGGCAACGTCACCTACTGGGTGCTGATCATGTCGACCCTCGGGCAATGGGTCCCCGTGCTCGGTGAGGGGGACACCGTGCTCGCGCTCGCGCTGTCCACCGTCGGGCTGTGGCTGTTCTTCCTGCTGGTGCGGCGCGGCGTCAAGGAGGCGACGGCGATCAACCGGATCGTGACGGTCGCCAAGGTCATTCCGATCATCGTCTTCGTCCTGCTGGCGCTGTTCGTCTTCGACCCGGCGGCGTTCGCCGAGAACTGGCAGGGCGCCGACTACGCGGGCTCACTGTTCGACCAGGTGCGGGGCACGATGCTGGTGACGGTCTTCGTGTTCCTGGGCGTCGAGGGCGCCAGCGTCTACTCCCGGCACGCCCGCCGCCGGGAGGACGTGGGGCGCGCCACGATCCTCGGCTTCCTGAGTGTGCTCGCGGTCTTCGCGTCCGTGACGATCGTGTCCTACGGCATCATGCCGATGGCCGACATCAGCGACCTGCAGCAGCCGTCCATGGCGGGGGTCCTCGAGGCGGCGGTGGGCGATTGGGGTGCCGTCTTCGTGTCGGTCGGGCTCATCGTCTCGGTGCTCGGCGCCTACCTGGCGTGGACGCTCATGGCCGCCGAGGTCTTGTTCGTCGCTGCCAAGGACCGCGACATGCCGCGATTCCTCGCTCGCCTGACGGACCGCGACGTGCCGGTCAACGCGCTGCTGATGAGCACGTCGCTGTCCACGGTCGTCCTCGTGCTCACGTACTTCTCCGAGGACGCGTTCGACTTCGCCCTGGACATGACCGCCGTCATGACGCTCATCCCGTTCCTGCTGGCGACGCTGTACGCCGTCAAACTCCGCGTCACTCGCGAGAGCTACCAGGACGCGCGGCCTTCGACGTTGCGCGGCGACCTCGCGGTCGGGCTGCTGGCCACGCTCTACACAGCGTTCCTGGTGTTCGCCGCCGGGATCGGCCTCGTGCTGATCTCCTTCCTCTTCTACGCCCCGGCGACGATCTTGTTCCTGATGACGCGCCGTGAGCAGGGGCGCAAGGTTTTCACGCCCATGGAGCTGGTCCTGTTCGTGGTGGTGGCGGCCATCGCCGTGACCGCCGCGGCCGGGCTCGCCGCGGGATGGATCTCGATCTGACCCGTCGACGCCGTTCATGCCCGCCGAGGAAAGGTCCGCCTCATGACCGCCACACCGACCGCCCCCGCCCACGGCGTCCATTCGGAGGTGGGCCGGCTGCGCAAGGTCCTGGTGTGCGCCCCGGGCCTCGCGCACGAGCGGCTCACCCCGACGAACTCCGACAGCCTGCTGTTCGACGACGTCATGTGGGTGGAGTCCGCCCAGCGTGACCATCTGGACTTCGTCAACAAGCTGGCAAACCGGGGCGTGGAGGTCGTCGAACTGCACGATCTGCTCGCCGAGACGATGGCGATCCCCGAGGCGCGCGCCTGGCTCCTCGACCGCAAGGTCGTGCCGAACCTGGTGGGCCTCGGGCTGGTGGAGGGCACGCGGGCCTATCTGGACACCCAGGCGCCACGCGACCTCGCCCGGTTCCTCATCGGGGGCCTGTCGACCGCGGACGTGCCTGCCGACTACCGCACCGGCTACGTGTCCCTGGCCCAGGACTCGCCCGACGCCCGTGAGTACCTCCTGCCCCCGCTGCCGAACACCCTGTACACCCGCGACACCACCTGCTGGATCTACGGCGGCCTCACCCTGAACCCGCTGTACTGGCCGGCGCGCAAGCAGGAGACCCTGCTCATGAAGGCGATCTACGCCTTCCACCCGGAGTACCGGGCCTCGACCGTCTGGTGGGGCGACCCGGAACGGGACTGGGGCCAGGCGTCCCTGGAAGGGGGCGACGTGATGCCCGTCGGCCGGGGAACCGTGCTCGTCGGCATGAGCGAACGTACGTCGCGGCAGGCCGTCACCCAGCTCGCCAGGTCGCTGTTCGACGCCGGGGCCGCCGAGCGGGTCGTCGTCGCGGGGATGCCCAAGCTCCGGGCCGCCATGCACCTGGACACCGTGTTCACCTTCGCCGACGTCGACCTCGCCACCGTCCACCCCACGATCGTCGACGGCATCCATCCCTACGTGCTGCGGCCGAGCGACACAGCTCCCGGGGTCGAGGTGACCGACGACGGCGGTACCCCCTTCGTGGACGTCGTGGCACGCGCGATGGGGCTGCCGGAACTGCGGGTCGTGGAGACGGCGGGCGACGCGTACGCCTCGGAGCGGCAGCAGTGGGACTCCGGCAACAACGCCGTCGCCGTCGAGCCCGGTGTGGTGTTCACCTACGACCGGAACACGATGACGAACGCCGCCCTGCGCCGGGCGGGTGTCGAGGTCATCACGATCGTCGGTGCCGAGCTCGGCCGCGGGCGGGGCGGCGGGCACTGCATGACCTGCCCGATCGTCCGCGGTCCGATCGACTGACCGGCACCACGGCACGGCGTCGGACCCGGTGGCCTCAGCGATCCGGGCGCGCCTCGACGACCGCGCGGGTAGGGAGGTCCTCCAGGTCCCGCAGATGCCGGACGGGGCTGAACCAGACGATCGCCGGCGCGAGCAGCAGCACGAACGCGGACGCGAGAAGGACCGTACGCGTCCCCGCCGCCTCCGCGACGGCGCCGGCGGCCAGCCCGCCCAGCGGGATCGCGCCCCAGGACACGAACCGCACGGTCGCCATCACCCGCGACAGCATCTCCGGCGGGCTGGCGACCTGCCGGTAGGTGCGCGTCACCACACTGCCCGGCACCACGGTCGCGGCGAACAGCAGGTTCCCCAGCGCGAAGCATGCCCAGCCCAGGTGGCCTGTGCCCGCGGGAATCAGCAGCGCGGCGAGGAACCCGGCGACGCCGTCGTACAGGATGATCCGGGCCGAGCCGAAGCGCCGGACCAGCCACGGCGTGATCGCCGCGGCCGCGAGCGCCCCGGCGCCCTCCACGGCCAGGAGGATGCCGACCATGACAGGCGGCGTGTCGAGTTCGCGCACGAGGTAGACGGTGAACAGGGCGAGCTGGGCGCCGCAGACGGCGTTCGTCACGACGGCCCACCAGGTGGCGGGTGCCATGACGGGGTGGCGCATGACGAACCGGAGCCCCGCGGCGATCTGGGCGCGCATCGACGCCGGGCCGTCGCCGGCGGGCTGCCGGCGTTCCGGGAGCCGGCTGAGGAGCACGGCGGAAGCGACGTACGAGACGGCGTCGGCCAGGAGTGCCCCCGCGGCTCCGGCGGCCTGGACGAGCACACCGCCGAGGGACGGCCCGCCGAGCTGGCTCACGGCGTGCGTGCCGGAGATGAGGGAGTTGCGGGACGTGAGCTGGTCGCGGGGCACCACCGCCGGCAGGAAGGTGGTGTTGGCGGTGAAGAACAGCACCTCGGCGGCGTTCAGCAGCAGCGCCACGACGACGAGGTGCCAGAGCGTCAGGTGCCCGGTCCAGGCGGCCACCGGCACGGAGAGCAGGACGACGGCCCGGACGACGTCGCAGGCGACCTGTACCGCCCGGAGCGGGAGCCGGTGGACGATCGCTCCGGCCGGTAGGCCGAGCACGATCCAGGCGGCGTACGACGCCGCGGCGAGCACCCCGGTCTGCACCGGTCCGGCGTCGAGGACGGTCACGGCGACCAGCGGCATCGCGACGACGGTGACGGCGCTGCCCAGGTTGCTGGTGGCGGTCGCGGCCCAGTAGAGCCAGAAAGGGCGCGCGCCGGGTGCGGCGTCGTCCCGGGCGGTGTCTTCCGTCGCAAGCGTGCTCATCACGTCCTCCCGCTATGAGTTCCAATCTGGAACTAACTGGTCGCAGTGTGGCAGGATCGCCGCGAGCAGGGCAAGTCGCGCCGTGTGCGGGAGAGGATGGATCCATGAGACGCGAGGACCTGGCCGACGCCGACTGCGGCATCGCCCAGACCCTGGGCGTGGTCGGCGACTGGCAGAGCCTGCTGATCCTGCGCGAGGCCGCCGCCGGCGTGACGCGGTTCGACGGGTTCGACCGCGCCCTCGGCTTCAGCCGCCGGGCACTGTCGGAGCGTCTGGGCGCGCTCGTGGAGCACGACATCCTGCGCAAGGAGGCGTACTCGACCCGCCCGCCGCGCCACGACTACGTGCTCACCCGGCGCGGCGAGTCCCTGCTCCCGGTGCTGGTCGCGCTCCAGGAGTGGGGGACGCAGCACCTGCTCGGCGACGGGGAGGTGAGCGGCGCGTCCGCCGACGCCGAGGTGCGCCGCGTGCACGGACTGCTCGGCACCACACCGCCCGACGTCGTCCTCGCCACCCACGACGGCGGCACCGTCCATCTGCGGGACCCGGACCGGTGGACGGTCGCGTTCTTCTTCCCCGGCGCCTACGCCCCCGAGTCGCACTCCTATCCGCCGGGATGGTCGGCCGTCCCCGGCGCCCGCGGCTGCACGCTGGAGACCCGCACCTACGCGTCGCGGCACGAGGCGCTGCACGACGCCGGGGCGCGCGTGCTGGGTGTCAGCACGCAGCACCCCGAGCAGCTCGCCGCGTTCGCCGACTTCGCGAACCTGCCCTACACGCTGGCGTCGGACCAGGACGGGCGCGCGGCGTCGGCCCTCCGTCTCCCGGTCTTCCGCGCGGGCGGCTCGGACCGGCTCAAGCGCGTCACCGTCCTGCTCGACCCTGCTGGCACGATCCGCCACCTCCAGGCCCCGATCACGGATCCGGCAGGCTCGGTCGACGACATGCTGGACACCCTCCGCTCCGCGACGACGGCAGCAGACTGACATGGCCGCGTTCGCAGGGTCGCCCGTCACGATCAACTTCCACCCCGACCGGGCCGTCCTCGACGGCACGGAGACGCTCATCGAGCGGCTCGTGCTGGCCGACGACGTGGCCGCCGTCGTCCTCGATCCCTGCTACCGCGGCACGGCCGTCGAGGCCGCGGCGGGGAAGCTGGCGGGGCGGCACGGTGTCGGGGTGGAATGGCACGACGGGTTCCGGCTGCACGTCGACGACCTGGCCACGAGACCGGACTACCGAGGTCCGCGAATCGTGGAGGTGGCGCGGGCCGTCGCCGCCCGGCACGCGCCGGACGGATGGCTGGACGCCCGGTCGATCGGGGACGCCGTGCGCGCGGGCGCGCACGACCCGCAGGACCTCAAGAAGGTGTGGCACCACGTCGCCCGCTGGGGTGGCCAGGTCTCTGCGCCCTGAGGCCTGGTTCGATCCGGGCGGCGTGGTCGTGCTGGCGGGTACGGGCGTGAACCAGGATTGAGGCGACCCGCCGCCGTCACGGCACGTGGTGGCCCGCGGCGCGGAAGAGCTCGTACCACTCGGCGCGCGTCAGCGGCACCTCCGAACCCTGCGCGGCGCCCGCGACCCGCTCCGGCGTCGTCGTGCCGAGCACCACCTGCATCGTGGCCGGGTGGCGCGTGATCCACGCCGTCGCGATCGCGATCGCCGGGACGTCGTACCTCGCCGCGAGCCGGTCGATCACGGCGTTGAGCTCCGGGAACTCCGGCGACCCCAGGAACGTGCCCGTGAAGAACCCGGCCTGGAACGGCGACCACGCCTGGACCGTGATGTCGTGCAGCCGGCAGTAGTCCAGCAGGCCGACGTCCCGGCTGGTCGACTGCTCCAGGCCGGCCATGTTCGCCGCCACGCCCTGCGCCACGAGCGCCGCGTGCGTGATCGACAGCTGCACCTGGTTGGCCACGACGGGCTGAGTCACGTGCCGCCGCAGCAGCTCGATCTGCCCGGGCGTGTGGTTGGAGACCCCGAACGCGCGCACCTTGCCGGCGGCCGCGAGGTCGTCGAACGCGCGCGCCACCTCCTCCGGCTCCATCAGCGCGTCCGGCCGGTGCAGCAGCAGGACGTCGAGGTGGTCCGTGCCGAGCGCCGTGAGCGAGCCCTCGACCGACTCCACGATGTGCTCGTAGGAGAAGTCGAAGTACGGCCCGTCCCGCACGATGCCGCACTTGGTCTGGATCACCAGCCGCTCGCGCTCGGACGGCGTCAGCCGCATCGCCTCCGCGAAGCGGCGCTCGCAGCCGTGCGCCTCGGAGCCGTAGACGTCGGCGTGGTCGACGAAAGTGATTCCGGCGTCGACGGCGGTCTTCACGAGGGTGCGGATCTCCTCGTCGGTCTTCTCCTGGATCCGCATCAGGCCGAGCACGACGTTCGGCGCGACGATGTCCGTCCCGGGCAGGGTGAAGGTCTTCACGGGGTCACCTCCGCGCCCGCCGCGCCGAGGCGTGCGACCTCGTCGTCGGTCAGGACGAGGTCCGTGGCCCGCACGGAGTCCGTGATCGACTCCGGCCGTGAGGCGCCCGGGATCGGGATCACGACCGGCGCGAGGGCCAGCTCCCAGGCCAGGGTCACCTGGAACGGGCTCACCTCGTGGTCCCGGGCGACGTCGAGGAAGGGCTCGAACTCCTGCCCCAGCTCGCCGGAGCGCGCCCGGGCGATCCCGCCGAGCGGGCTCCAGGGCAGGAAGGCGATGCCCAGCTCGGCGCACAGCTCCAGCTCGGGCAGCGAGGAGCGGAAGCGCGGCGAGAACTGGTTCTGCACCGAGACCAGCCGGCCCCCGAGGACCTCGTTCGCCTCGCGGATCTGGTCCGGGTTCGCGTTCGAGATGCCCGCCATCCGGATGACGCCCTCGTCGAGCAGGTCCGCGAGCGCGCCGACCGAGTCGGCGTACGGGACGGCGGGGTCCGGGCGGTGGAACTGGTACAGGCCGATGGCGTCGACCCCGAGCCGGCGGGCCGAGGCCTTGGCGGCCTCCTTGAGGTAGGCGGGGTCGCCGTTGCGTGTCCAGGAGCCGTCACCGGGGCGCAGGTGGCCGCCCTTGGTGGCCACGAGTACGTCGTCGGCCGCGGATCCGGCCGAGCGCAGCGCCGTGGCGATCAGCTCCTCGTTGTGGCCCACCTCGTCCGCGCCGACGTGGTAGGCGTCGGCCGTGTCGATGAGGGTGACGCCGGCGTCGAGCGCGGCATGGATGGTGGTGATCGACCGGGCGGTGTCCGGGCGGCCCTCGATCGACATCGGCATGCCGCCGAGACCGATCGCGCTCACCTGCCGGCCGCCGATGCTGCGGGTCTGCATCGTGGTACGTCTCCTTCGTCGTGTGAGGGTGATGGGCGGTCCGCGACCGCCCGGGGTCGACACTAGAGAGCGGTAACCTAGAAGTCCAACAACTTCAACTCATGACTCCCAGAAGAAGGAGTGATCAATGGAGCTGCGCCAGCTCGAATACCTCGTGGCACTGGCCGAGGAACGCCAGTTCACCCGCGCGGCCGACCTCACCGGCGTCTCGCAGTCCGGCCTCTCCGCCGCCATCCGGAGCCTCGAGGACGAGCTGGGCACCAAGCTGTTCGACCGGACCACCCGCAGGGTGGAGCCCACGGAGGCCGGATCGGCGCTCCTGCCGTTCGCCCGCTCGATGCTCGGCCAGGCCGCCGCGGCGCGCGACGCCGTCGTCCACCTCTCCCGCGAGGTGTCGGGCCAGCTCCGGGTGGGCGCCGAGCAGTGCCTCGGCCTGGTGGACGTGCCCACGACGCTGGAGCGGTTCCACCGGCGCCACCCGCGTGTCGAGGTCGAGTTCACCCAGGCCGGGTCCGAGGACCTGCTCGGCGGGATCCGCGAGCGCCGGATCGACGTCGCGTTCGTGGCCGGGACCGAGCACCTGGGCTCCCTGGCCGGTACGCGGATCGGGCACGAGCCGCTCGTGGCGATCCTGCCCCCGGGGCATCCGCTCGGGGCGCGCACGTCGGTCGAGCACGGCGATCTCGCCCGGGAGAGCTTCATCGACTTCCACGCGTCCTGGGGGGTGCGGCGGCTCAACGACGCGGCGTTCGGGGCGCGGCGGGTGCATCGCCGGGTGCGGTTCGCGGTGAACGACGTGCACACGCTGCTCGATCTCGTGAGCCGCGGGCTCGGGGTCGCCGTCGTGCCCCGGCACGTGGCGGCGAAGCCGCAGGCGGCGTCGCTGACCACGGTGCCGCTGCGGGGCGATGCGGGGCCGGACTGGGTGGTCTCGCTGGTCACGGCGCCGTCGGCGGCGGACTCCCCGGCGCCGCACCTGGTGGAGCTGGTGCGGGACCTGCCCGCCTACCGAGAGGCGGACGCGTTGCCAGACACGGAGGCGGCGGCGCTGGGGTAGGCGGGGATGCGGTCGGCCGGTTGTCGGGCGATCGGTCCGACGCCGCATGATCGGTCGCCCGGGGACGCGTGGCCGGTCCCGGCTTGCGTTCGAGTGCGCTCGAATGTCTAGCGTCCGGGCCATGGCGACGACTCATGACGGCAGGACCTGGATCATCACCGGCGCGAGTTCGGGGCTCGGCCTGGCTCTGGCCGAGGCCGCGCTGGCGGCGGGCGAGCGCGTGGCGGGAACGGCGCGCCGGGCCGAGCGGTTCGACGGGCTCCGGGATCGGTACGGCGACCGGCTGCTCGCCGTCGGGCACGACGTGCGGGAGACCGACGGGGCGGTCGCCGTCGTCCAGCAGGCTCTCGCGGCGTTCGGACGGGTGGACGTGCTGGTCAACAATGCCGGCGCCGGGCAGGTCGGGGCCGCCGAGGAGATCTCGGACGCCGGGCTGCGGGACATGCTCGACCAGCACCTGTTCGGCCCGGCCGCCTACGTGCGGGCGGTGCTGCCGCATCTGCGGGAGCGCGGGTCGGGCGCGATCGTGCAGATGAGCAGCCAGGGCGGGCGCATGTCGTTCCCGGCGGTCGGGAGCTACTCGGCCGGGAAGTTCGCGCTGGAGGGCTGGTCCGAGGCGCTCGCCGGGGAGGTCGCACCGTTCGGGATCCGGGTGCTGGTCGTAGAGCCCAGCCGCTTCCGTACCGCGTTCAACGCCTCGGACGTGCTGCGGCAGGCGGAACGGAACACGGCGTACGACGGCGTGACCGGCGCAGTCCGCGCGAACATGACGGAGGCCGACGGCGTCCAGGAGGGCGATCCCGGGCGTGCCGCGGCCGTGATCCGCGAGATGCTCGACCGCCCTGACGCGCCGCTTCGTCTGCCGCTCGGCGCCGAGGCCGTCCGGAATCTCACCCGGGCCTACCGGCGTGCGCTCGACGACGTCGGCGCGTGGGCGGCGGTGAGCGAGTCCGCCGACTTCCCGGGGATGCCGCCCGCGGTGCGGGCGTTCTGACCGGCCTGCCGGGCGACCTACGATGGCGGGCATGGCGACCGACGAGCTGACCTCCCGGCTGCTCGACTCGGCGGAGGGCGCGCCGGACTCGGTGATCGACGTCCTGCACGAGCTGCTCGACGACTCCGCGATCGAGTCCTCGGCGGCGCCTCGGAGTGTTGCCGAGGCCGCCCGCCTGGTCGGCCTGTCCCCGCACACGCTCCGCTACTACGAGCGGGAGGGACTCGTGCGGCCCGCGCGCGACGCCTCGGGGTACCGCGAGTACGCGGCGTCCGACCTGCGCCGGCTGGTGTTCCTCACCCGCATGCGGTTGTCGGGGATGACCATGCGGGACCTCAGGCGCTACATCGCGCTGGTCGAGCAGGGGCCGGACACGATCCCGGAGCGCCGGCGCATCATGCTCGACCAGCGCGACCGCATCACGAGGCAGCTTCGCGAGCTCACCCTCGCGCTGGAGACGACCGAGTACAAGCTTCGCGTGTACGGCGGGCACCCGGACGGGTGACGGCGCCGGCAGGGCCTCAGCGGGCAGGTGCCATGAGGTCGGTCACCGCCCCGTCCCGGGACAGGAACGCGTCCCGCTTCCAGAGAACCATGACGACGGCGGCCGCAGCGAACACGTAGTTCTCCCAGGGCTGCCCGTCGGGCCACGCCGGCCCGTTGAGCTGGAAGTGGAACAGCGCCGGGATCAGGATGCTGCCGCGGGCGGCGTTGAACATCGGAGTCATGAGGACCGAGAGGGCCAGCGCGCCGATCAGGAACGCGCCGAACGACCACTGGCTCTGCACGGTCCCGCCGAGGAGAAAGGCGGGCAGGTGCCACAGCCCCCAGAGTGCGCCGAGGATCAGGCTCGCCACGAGCGGGGTGAACCGGCGCTGCAGCAGCGGCAGCGCGTAGCCGCGCCAGCCGATCTCCTCGACCGGGCCGAGCAGGAGTACCGGGAGCAGCGCCGCGAGGACGCCGTACCAGGGCGAGAACGGGAACTCTCCCGCCGTCCCGTTGAACGCGGCGCTCAGATACTTCAGGGCGGGGATGCCGAGCAGCAGGAAAAGCCACCACGCGGCCGGCATGCGCCAGAGCGTGAGCCGCCGCAGATAGCCGCCCAGGGCCGCGAGGCCGCCGCGCCGCGCGACGAGGACGAGCGCCGCGATCGCGGGCGAGTACACGGCGAGAACGAAGATCGGATGGCCGCCGGAGGGCGGGCCGAAGTGCGGCTCGAGCTGGTCGGCGAACACGAGCAGGAGCGCCAGTGCACCCCACCCGATCAGGAACGAGAGGGAGAAGAACGCGACGAGCGACCGGCTTCCGTGCTCTCGCGACATCGTCGAGCGGGGGTTCGTCGTGGTCATGGCCCCAGCCTGTCGGGTCGGCCGAACTCGGGAGAATCCGGACCTCCCCGGAACCGCCCCTGGGCGACACGGGGTAAGACCCTGATGCTGCCCTGGGGCGGCTGCTGCCCTGGGGGCGGCGCGACGGACCTTCAGCGAGTCGTCAGGACCACCTTGCCGCGCAGGCCTCCGACCTCGACGCGGCGATGCGCCTGTACCGCCTGCGTCATGGGGAGCACCGAGTCGACGACCGGTCGCAGCGCGCCACCGGACACGAGCGCAGCGAGTTCGTCGAGAACCTCCGGAGTCGGATCATTGCTGAACGGCAGCACCCGGGACGGCGCGACGGCCTTGCGCCAGACCACCCCGACAGCCGCACGGATCGGGCGGTCCGGGTCAACCGCGAGCGGCAGGAACCGACCGCCGGGGCGCAGCAGACAGAGGTACGGCGCCCAGCGCACGCCCACCGCGTCCAGGATCACGTCGAACCGTCCCAGATCGTCCGTGTCCGTGGCCCGGTGGTCGAAAGCCTCGTCCGCGCCCAGCTCGGTGAGCCAGTCCAGGTTCCGCGCCCCCGCCAGCGCGGTCACGTGCGCGCCGAGGTGCCGACCGAGCTGGACGGCAAGGCTCCCGACCCCGCCGGACCCGCCCCTGACGAGCAGCCGCTCGCCGGCGGCGAGCCCCGCCTTGTCCCGCAGCGCGGTCAGGACGGTGGTGCCGACGACGGGCAGAGCGGCGGCTTGCACCGGCGTCAGGCTCCCCGGCGCCAGGCCGAGCCTGACCGCCGGGACCACCACCTGCTCTGCGGAGCTGCCGAACCGCAGGTGCGGCATGAGGCCCCAGACGGCGTCGCCCGGCACGACCCGGTCCACGTCGTCGCCCACCTCGAGCACCTCGCCGGCGAAGTCGACGCCGATCCCCATCGGCGGACGGGCGGGGAGCAACCACCGCATCCGGCCTGCCCTGATGCTGGTCTCGCCGCCGCCGACGCTCGCCGCGGCCACGGCCACGAGCACCTCGCCCCGGCCTGGTCGCGGCGCGGGCACGCGTTCGACCTGGAGCACGTCGGGCGGGCCGAAGGCATGGAACCTGACCGCGTGGATCGTTGCGGGGCCGCTGCGAGGCGGATGAGTCAGGGACATCGGTGCTCCTTGCTGGAAATGGTCCGTGGGTTGCTGGAAGAGACACGAGAGGGATCGTGTTCCGTTACCACGGGCGCCGGCTTGCACGAGGTGTCAACGCCCCGACGGCGCGATCCATCGCACCGGACGGCCGAAACGAGAGGGATCGTCATGAGTTCGTCGCAGATCGCGCTCCCTGAGATGTCAGGCCGGAGGGACGGGGACCCGGCGTCGGGCCGGAAGGACCGGGAACGCAACCGACGCCGCATCCTGGAGTCCGGGCAGGTCACTTTCCGCGACCGGGGCATCGACACGCCGGTGACCGCCGTCGCCCGGCGTGCCGGCCTCGCCCCGTCTAGCGTCCACCGGCACTTCCCGACCAAACGGGGCCTGGTCGAGGAGCTCGCCCGGGTCACGTTCACGCAGTACGTCGGCGTGCTGCGCGCGGGGGCCGCGAGCGTGGACCCGCTTGCCGGCCTCGCCGGGGCGTTGCGCCGGTGCGTCGCGTTGCAGGCCGCCGGCTACGTCTGCACCGAAGGGTTCGTCCAGGCGTTCCCTGATCACGCCGCCAGGTACTCAGCCGAGATCGAACGGCGCCTCGATGCGCTGCTTGACGCCGCCGTGGAGTCCGGGCAGGTCCGGCGCGACGTCGGACACGATGACCTACGGCTGCTGCTGGAGGCCGTGGATGGGGTGGTCCGGTCCCGGAGCGGTGCGCATGAGCCCGCGCAACGACTCGTCACGCACTTCCTACGGGCGGTCCGCTGAGCGGCGGGACCGATGGCTGTCAGCGCGTGCCGACGACGCAGACCCTGGCGCGACGGATTGGCGCCGATGGTCTCGCGGGGGCGTGGCACCTGCGATTTCCGCGTGGTCGATATCATGGGTCCCTGGCGGAGGGCGAGCTCGATCGCGCCTGGGAGTGGGGCAGGACCCTGGGTGCCAGGTCCGTGCCGCGGCAGACCAGCGGATCGGTCTCCTGAACCCGTCCGGCGAAGGGAGCGTACGTGCCGCTACCGCGCGCCACGCTGGATCTCGAGGCCGTCGACGCCGTCGTCCTCGACACGGACGGCGTCATCACCGACACCGCCCGCGTCCACGCCGCCGCCTGGAAGCGTGTCTTCGACGCGCTGCTCCGTGAGCGCGGCCGGCAGCCGCCGTTCGACGCCGGGTCCGACTACCTGACGTACGTCGACGGCAGGTCGCGGGCCGACGGCGCCCGCGGCTTCCTGAGGTCGCGAGACCTCGAGCTGCCCGACGAGGAACTGGCGTCCCTGCTCGACCGCAAGACCCGCCACTTCCTCGACGAGGTCGCCGCACGCGGGGTCCGCGCCTTCCCCGACGCCGTGGCGTTCCTGCACGAGCTGCGGCGCCGGGGGACCGGCGTCGCCGCGGTCTCGGCGAGCCGCAACTGCGGTCCGGTGCTCCGCGCGGCGGGCGTGGACGGCCTGGCCGACGTGCGGGTCGACGGCGTCGACGCCGCACGCCTGGGCCTGGCCGGAAAGCCTGATCCCGCGCTGTTCCTCGAGGCGGCGCGACGGCTGGCGGTGCGACCCGGGCGGTGCGCGCTCGTCGAGGACGCGCTCGCCGGCGTCGAGGCCGGCCGGCGCGGGGGCTTCGGGCGGGTGATCGGCGTGGACCGGACCGGCGGGCGTGGCGACGAGATGCGCGAGCGGGGCGCGCACGTCGTCGTCGGCGACCTCGGCGGGCTCGCCGTGGTAGGGAGGGACGATGGAGCACGCGACCCTGTCGTATGAGGGTTACGACCCGGAGGCCGAGGGCCTCCGGGAGGCGCTGTGCACCCTGGGGAACGGCTATGTCGCGACGCGCGGCGCCGCCCCGGAGTCGCGGGCCGACGGCGTGCACTACCCGGGCACCTACCTCGCCGGCTGCTACGACCGGCTGACGTCCGAGGTGGACGGCCGCGCGGTGGAGAACGAGGACCTGGTCAACGCCCCGAACTGGCTGCCGCTCACGTTCCGCACGCCGGGGCAGGACTCGCTGGCCCTCGCCGGGGGCCACGTCCTCGACCACCGCCAGGAGCTGGACACGCGCCAGGGCGTCCTCACCCGGCGTACCCGGTTCCGCGACCCGGAGGGCCGGATCCTCGCGGTGGTCCAGCGGCGGCTCGTGTCCATGCACGATCCGCACGTCGCCGCGCTGGAGACGACGTTCGTCGCCGAGAACTGGTCGGGCCCGCTGGAGATCCGCGCGAGCCTCGACGGGCGGGTGACCAACGCGGGCGTGGCGCGCTACCGCGACCTCGACGGCCGGCACCTGGTCCCCGTCGTCGAGGGGTACGACAAGGACGAGCGCGTCGCCTGGCTGCAGGTGCGCACCGCCACCTCCGAGATCCGGATCGCGCAGGCGGCGCTGATCGCGGTCACCGGGCCGGACATGAGCCCGGCCGGCGCCCCGGCGACGTTCGAGCGCACTCCGGGCGAGTCCGTCGTCGTCCTCCGTCCGGCCCTCGCCGAGGGGGTGCCGCTGACCGTCGAGAAGCGGGTCGCCGTCTACACCTCACGGGACCGGGCGATCTCCGAGTCGCTGTACGCGGCGCGCCGGCACGCGGCGCGCCTCCCACGGTTCGACGACCTGCTGGCGGACCACGCCCACGCCTGGGAGCGGCTCTGGCAGGTGAGCGGCGTCGTCGTGCCGGGCGAGCCGCAGCGGGCGCTGGACCTGCACGTCTTCCATCTGCTGCAGACGCTGTCCGAGCACTCGGGGCAGCTCGACGTCGGCATGCCCGCCCGCGGCCTGCACGGGGAGGCCTACCGGGGGCACGTCTTCTGGGACGAGCTGTTCGTCTTCCCGTTCCTGCTGCTGCGCTTCCCCCGGATCGCGCGGTCGCTGCTCATGTACCGGTGGCGCCGCCTGCCACGGGCGCGGCGTTCCGCGTCCGACGCCGGCCACCGGGGTGCCATGTACCCCTGGCAGAGCGGCAGCGACGGCCGGGACGAGACGCAGCGCATGCACCTCAACCCGGCCTCGGGCCGGTGGATCGAAGACCACTCCGACCTGCAGCGGCACGTGGGCCTCGCCGTCGCGCACAACGTGTGGCAGTACTTCCAGGCGACCGGCGACCTCGCCTTCATGTACGACCACGGCGCCGAGATGCTCGTGGAGATCGCCCGGTTCTGCTGCAGCCTCACGACGTACGACGCCGCCGCGGACCGCTACGACATCCGCGGCGTCGTCGGGCCGGACGAGTACCACGACGGCTACCCCGGCGCCGGCCGACCCGGGATCGACAACAACGCGTACACCAACGTCATGGTCGCCTGCGTGCTGCGCTACACCCTGGACACCCTCGCCGCGCTGCCCGAGCGGGAGGGGCGCGTGCTGCGCCGCCGGCTCCGGCTGGAGGACCACGAGACGGAGCTCTTCGACCACGTCCGGCGGCGGATGCGGGTCGTGTTCCACGGGGACGGCGTGATCAGCCAGTTCGAGGGCTACGGCCGCCTCGCGGAACTGGACTGGGCCGCGTACCGGTCCCGCTACGACTCCATCCGGCGCCTCGACCGCATCCTGGAGGCGGAGGGCGACTCGGTGAACCGCTACCAGGCGTCCAAGCAGGCCGACGTCCTGATGCTGGTCTTTCTCCTCGGCGAGCGCGGCGTGTGCGAGGAACTGGCGTCCCTCGGCTACGACGTCGACGCCGCCGCGCTGGACCGCACCGTGGACTACTACCTGGCGCGCACCAGCCACGGCTCGACCCTCAGCGCCGTCGTCCACGCCTGGGTGCTCGCCAGCCGGGACCGCGGCGCCTCCTGGCAGTTCTTCCGCGAGGCGCTCGACAGCGACATCACCGATGTCCAGGGCGGCACCACCGCCGAAGGGGTCCACCTCGGCGCGATGGCCGGGACCATCGACATCGTGCAGCGCTGCTACACCGGCCTCGACGTCTCCGACGGCGTGCTCCGGCTGGCCCCCAGGCTTCCCCCGGAGCTCGGCGCGCTGGACCTCCGGCTGCGCTTCCGTGACCACTGGGGCATCACCGTGCGGTGCACGCACGAGCGGATCCGCATCGGCATGGCCCGCTCGCAGCAGCTCCCTGTCCGGGTCGCCGTCCTCGGCCGGGAACACACGCTCGCGCCCGGGGAGACGTGGGAGGTCCCGGCAGGGCCGCGCTGACCTACCCTGACCTACTCTGACCGCATGGACGACCTCCCTGTGATCCTGCTCGCCGGCGGGCGGCACGCCGACGAGATCGAGGCCGAGTTCCGGGCACGCTACGACCGCGACTACCGGATCGTGTGCGCGGGGTCCGCCGCCGGCGCCCTCGACGCGCTGCGCGACCTCGTGGCCGGCGGCGTCCCGGTCGCGATGGTCGCGGCCGAGTACCGGCTGTCCGACGGCGGCGGCGCCGAGCTGCTGCACCAGGTCCCCGCCGTCGTGGCGACGGCGCGCCGCGTCGCGCTGGTGCCCGTGTCGGAGTACTTCGAGGCGCTCGACGCGCTGCGCGCGGCCACCCTGCGGCGCGACATGGACACGTTCGTCGGGATCCCGCGCGGGCCCCGGGACGAGGAGTTCCACACGGCGCTGGTCGAACTGCTCTCCGAGTGGGGCTGGTCCGTGGCCCGCCGGACGGTGTCGGCGACCGACGTCGTCGCCGCCCCCGGGGACCGGCAGGCCGGTGCGGTGCACGACCTGCTCGAACGGCTCGGCATCCCCAGCCGCCGCCTGGATCCCGGGGACGACGACGCGCTGCCCATCCTCGAGGAGGCGGGCCCGGGAGCCGAGTTCCCCGTCGTGCGGGCGTACAACGGGCGGATCCTCACCGGGGCCACCCCGGCGGCGGTGTCCGAGGCCATGTACGGCGGCTTCGACTCCATCCCGGACGGCTCCATCGCGGACGTCGTCGTGATCGGCGCCGGTCCGGCCGGCCTCGCCGCGGCCGTCTACGCCGCGTCCGAGGGCCTGGCGACGATCGTCCTCGAACGCGACGCGATCGGCGGCCAGGCCGGCTCCAGCTCGATGATCCGCAACTACCTCGGGTTCCCCCGCGGCATCTCGGGCATGCGGCTGGCCCAGCGCTCCCGCGTGCAGGCGGGCCGGTTCGGGGCGCGTTTCTACACCGGGCGCGCCGCGATCCGCATCGCGCCCGGCCCGGCGGACGAACCCCCGCACCACCACGTGCACGTCGACGGGGCGCAGATGTGCGCCCGCACCGTAGTGCTCGCCACGGGTGTCGCCTACCGGCGCCTCGGCGTCGCGGGGATCGACGCGCTGGTCGGAGCGGGCGTGTACTACGGCGCCGCGACGTCGATGGCCCGCGAGATGGCCGACCGGGACGTGTACGTCGTCGGCGGCGGCAACTCCGCCGGGCAGGCAGCCGTGCACCTCGCGAAGTTCGCCGGGTCGGTGACGATGGTCGTGCGGCGGGCCCGACTGGCCGACACCATGTCGGACTATCTGGTGCGCGAGATCGAGGCGACGCCGAACATCACCGTGCTGCCCCGCACGATCGTGAGCGACGGCGGCGGCGACGGGCAGCTCCGGTGGCTGCGGTTCGACGACCTGGACACGGGCTCCTCCGCGCTGCGGATGGCCGACGCCCTGTTCTGCCTGCTCGGGGCGGAACCCGACTGCGGGTGGCTGCCCGGCGGGCTCGCGGTCGACGAGCGCGGGTTCGTGCTCACCGGCCGCGACACGCCCCAGGAGTCCTGGGCCGGCGGGCTGCCGCCGGCGAGCCTGGAGACGACCGTGCCGGGCGTCTTCGCCGTCGGCGACGTGCGTGCCGGGTCCATGAAGCGCGTCGCCTCCGCCAGCGGCGAGGGAGCCTCCGTGCTCCCGCTCGTCCACGCCCACCTGGCGTCGCTGCGGGAGCAGGAGTACGGGGCACCGGTCTGACCGGCGCCCCGGTCAGACCGGCCGCCGGCGGGTGTACTCCAGCTCCGGGCGGCCGCGCGTGCCGTAGCGGGGCGCCCGCGTGACCAGGCCGCGGTCCGCGAGGAACTCCAGGTAGCGGCGCGCCGTGATGCGCGCCAGGCGCAGCTCCTCGGCGACCTCGCTCGCGGACAGCGCGCCGGGCCAGCGGGCCAGGAGCTCGGACACCGCGTCGAGCGTGTCCCGGGACAGCCCCTTCGGCAGGCCGGCCGCGTTGGACGTACGCAGCGCCGCGAACGCCGTGTCCACCTCCCGCTGGCTGAGCCGCGAGACCGGCGAGCGCATCTGCTCGAAGTACGTGCGGTACGCCCCGAGCTTCTCGGCGAACAACCCGAACGTGAACGGCTTGATGAGGTACTGCACGACGCCGACCGCGACCGCGCCGCGCACGACGTCCAGCTCCCGGGCCGCCGTCACCGCGATGACGTCGACGACCAGCCCGGCCGCCCGCAGATGCCGGCACAGCACGAGGCCGTGCCGGTCGGGCAGGTTCATGTCCAGCAGGAGCAGGTGCACCTCCGCGCCGGCGGCGCGGGCGTCGCGCAGGGCCCGCGCCGCGTCACCGGCGGTGTGCGCGACCCCGGCGAGCTCGAACCCGTCCACGCGGCGCACGTACGCGCCGTGGGCCTCGGCGGTGCGTGGGTCGTCCTCGACGACCAGCACCCGGATCATCGGGCACCCGCGCGGACGGCAGGCGGGGCGGGAGTGGCGTCGTCGGGCCGGGGGAGCGTGACCGTGAGGACCGCGCCGCCCCCGGGGCCCCGGGACGCCTCGATCTCGCCGCCGAGGCTGTCCACCGCCTCGCGCACCAGCGTCAGGCCGTAGCCGCGGCCGCCGGCCGTGGCGTCCTTGGTGCTCCAGCCCTGGTCGAAGACGCGCTCCAGGTCGGTATCGGGGATCCCGGGCCCGCTGTCGGAGACCTGGAAGACCAGCGAGCCGTCCTCGCCGTTCGCGAGATACACCTCGACCCACGCGTCGGCCAGGGCAGGGTCGGCGGCCGCGTCGATGGCGTTGTCGATCAGGTTGCCGAGGATCGTGACGACGTCCACCGGGTCGAGCCAGTGCGTGCCCGGAGCGATGTGTGTCTCGAAATGCATCTCGACGGCGCGCTCGCGGGCCTGGGCGGCCTTGCCGAGCACGAGCGCCGCGACGACGGGCTCCTCGATCGCCTGGACCACGCGGTCGGTGAGCCGCTGCCCCAGGGCGCTCTCGGCGGCGGCGAAGCGGAGCGCCTCGTCGCTCCGGCCCAGCTCGATGAGCGTGGCGATGGTGTGCAGGCGGTTGCTGAAGTCGTGGGTCTGGGCGCGGAGCGCGTCGGAGATGGTGCGCACCGAGGACAGCTCGCCGGTGACGCGCTGCAGTTCCGTCCGGTCGCGCAGGGACACGATCTCGCCCAGGTCCCGCCCGCCGGTTGTCGCGCGCTCGCGGCCCACCAGCAGCACCCGGTCGCCGACCCGCACCGGGCCGTCGCCCTGCGTGCCGGCCGCCAGGACGTCCCGCACCGCGGTCGGCAGCCGCTCGTCGGTGACCGCGAACGGCGGCACCAGCTCGGGGACGCCCAGCAGGCGCAGCGCCTCGTCGTTGGCGAGGACGACGACGCCGTCCTCCACGAGCAGCAGGCCCTCCTCGACGGAGTGCAGCACCGCCTCGTGCGCCGCGAACAGGTGCGCCAGCTCGTCGGAGCCCTTGCTCGCGGTGATGCGGTCCAGCCGGCGCGCGAGCAGGAACGCGGCCACGGCGCCGGCGTCGAACGCCAGGAACGTACCGACGCCGACGATCACCAGACGGGGGCCGATGCTGTCCCACAGCCGGTCGAGCGTCACCCCGGCGGAGACCATGCCCACGATCTCGCCGTCGTCGGACATGACGGGCACCACCGCGCGGACGGACGGCCCGAGCGTGCCCTCGTAGACTTCGGTGAACGTCTCGCCCCGCAGCGCGGGGGCCGTGGTGCCGATGAACGGGCGGCCGATCTGCTCGGCGTGGCGGTGGGTGTAACGGGTGCGGTCGGTGTCCATGACCGTCAGGTAGTCGATCCCGGTCGCGGCCATGACCTCCTCCGCGTGCGGCTGCAGCCGGGCGGACGCCTCCGCGACCGCGCCGGGCGGATCGGTCGCGGTCGCGTCGTGCGCGCGCGTGACCGTATCGATCACCAGGGCCTCCGACGCGACGGTGGCCGCGAGGTCGGTGCTCTCCTGCGCGGCGTGCGCCTCGGCGGAGGACCGGGCGTCCAGGGCCAGGAGCGCGAAGACGACGACGGCGCCGGCGAAGAGCAGCGCGGTGTGCACCGCGAGGAACCACCTCGCGATGCTCGCTCCTCTGCGTCGCGTCACGGGATCCATTGTGGCTCGGGCCCGGCGGGAACCGTGCCGCGGCCGAGAACACTATGTACGCAATGGGTCGTCCGCCCGCTCCGCGCCGCACGCTTGTCGCCGACCACACAGTGCTGTGAGAGGAGAACGTGATGGCGACGACGCTGTCCGACGGCTCGGGGACCACCGGGCGCCGCAAGCTCGACAAGAACCACTACCTGTACATCGCGGTGATCGTCGCGGTGGTGGCCGGCGTGATCGTCGGCCTGGTGTCGCCCGAGGCCGGCGCTGCGCTCAAGCCGCTCGGCACCGGGTTCGTGGCGCTGATCAAGATGATGATCTCGCCCGTCATCTTCTGCACCATCGTGCTGGGGATCGGGTCGGTCGCCAAGGCGGCGACCGTGGGGCGCGTCGGCGGGCTCGCGCTGCTCTACTTCCTGGTGATGTCGACGTTCGCGCTGTTCATCGGCCTGGTCGTGGGGAACGTGCTGCACCCGGGGGAGGGACTGTCCGTCGCGAACGCGAGCTACCAGGCCGAGGGCGAGGCGTCCTCGACGGTCGACTTCCTGCTCGGCATCATCCCCACCACCCTGGTCTCGCCCCTCAGCGGCGAGTCGGTGCTGCAGACCCTGTTCGTGGCCCTGCTGGTCGGCTTCGCGCTGCAGGGGCTCGGCGAGCGCGGGCGGCCCGCGCTCGACGCGATCCGCGTGTTCCAGACCATCGTGTTCCGGGTACTGACGATGATCCTGTGGGTCGCGCCGATCGGTGCGTTCGGGGCGATCGCCGGCGTCGTCGGCGAGACCGGCTGGGGTGCCGTCAGCGCGCTGGCCGTGCTGATGGTCGGGTTCTACCTGACGTGCATCGTGTTCATCGTGGGCGTTCTGGGGTCGGTGCTGTGGTTCTCGGCGCGGGTGAACCTCTTCTCGCTCATGAGGTATCTCGGGCGCGAATACCTGCTCATCGTCTCGACGTCGTCCTCCGAGGCGGCGCTGCCGCGCCTGATCGCCAAGATGGAGCACCTGGGCGTGTCCCGTCCCGTTGTGGGCATCACCGTGCCGACCGGGTACTCGTTCAACCTCGACGGCACGGCGATCTACCTGACCATGGCGTCGCTGTTCGTCGCGTCCGCCCTGGGTACCCCGCTGTCCGTGCCCGAGCAGATCGGCATGCTCGTCTTCATGATCATCGCGTCCAAGGGTGCCGCCGGCGTCACCGGCGCGGGCCTGGCGACCCTCGCGGCCGGCTTGCAGACCTACCGCCCCGACCTGGTCGACGGCGTGGGGATCATCGTCGGCATCGACCGCTTCATGTCCGAGGCGCGCGCCCTGACGAACTTCACGGGCAACGCGGTGGCGACGGTCGTCATCGGGACGTGGACGCGCGAGGTGGACCGGGAGCGGGTGCGGGCCGTGCTGCGCGGTGAGCTCCCGTTCGACGAGACGGCGGCCGGGGACGGACACGGCGAACCGGAGAACGCCGGCAGCGCGGAGCCCGCAGGCCCCGTTCGCACGAGGACGCCGGAGCCGACGGCGGTCTGAGTGAATTGTGAGCCTCGCCTCAGAGCCTGGGCGGACGTTGGCAACTGAGGCGAGGCTAACCTAAGGTTCTCGGCGGCACGCGGTCACCGGACCGCGCGAACCGTCGAGAGGAAACGATCCATGAGTGCAGGCAGGCGCGCGGGCCTCACCGCCGTGGGCGCGGCCCTCCTGGCCGCGACACTGGTCGGCTGCGGTGCCTCCGAGCCCGTCCCGGAGCAGGCGGCGGCCGCCGCCGCGGTCGGCGAGGGCGGAACGACCTATCCGCTGACCCTCGCGAACTGCGGCCAGGAGGTGACGTTCGAGGCACCGCCGCAGCGGGTCGTCTCGCTGGACCAGGGCTCCACGGAGATCCTGCTGTCCCTCGGCCTGGAGGATCGCATGGTCGGTACGGCCTCGTGGACCGACCCGGTCCGGGAGGACCTGGCCGAGGCCAACGCGGGCGTGCCGCGCCTGGCCGACGAGGCGCCGACCTACGAGGTCGTCCTCGACACCGAGCCGGACCTCGTGACCGCCTCCTTCGGGCGCCACTTCGTCGAGGGCGGCGTGGCCGAGCGCAGCCGGTTCACCGGGACCGGGATCGAGTCGTACCTCTCGCCGACCGACTGCGACGGCGACACCAGCATCAACGGCGCCTGGACGGCTCGCACGAGCCCGCTCACGATCGACGCGCTCTACCAGGAGATCCGCGAGCTCGCCCAGATCTTCGACGTGCCGGGCCGCGGCGAAGCGCTGATCGAGCAGCTGGAGCGGCGCCGCGAGGCGGCACTGAAGGCCATCGACGCCTCGGGGCTCACGGTCGCGTTCTGGTTCGCGGACCTCAAGACGCCCTACTTCGCGGGCGGAGGCGGCTCCCCGAACCTGCTGGCCACCGACGCGGGTGCGGAGAACGTCTTCGCCGACCTCGACGACGACTGGGTCGCCACCACCTGGGAGACGGTCGTCGAGCGCGACCCGGATGTCCTCGTCATGGGCGACCTCAGCCGCCGGCGCTGGCCCGGCGACCAGGCCTCCGAGAAGATCGACTTCCTGGAGAGCGACCCGCTCACCCGGAACCTCTCGGCCGTCGCCGAGGACAGGTACATCCTGCTGCACGGGGCCGAGCTGAACCCGTCGATCCGCATGATCGACGGCCTCGAGGAACTCACGGAGGGGCTGCGCTCCTTCGAGTCGGCGCAGTGAGCACGGCGACGCTCGGCACGGAGGCGCCAGGCCTGCGTTTCCTCGGTACCGCCGTGGGCGTGACCGCCCTCCTCCTCGTGTCGATCGGCGCGGCCATCACCCTGGGCCCCGCGGACGTCTCGCTGGTCAACGTGCGTGACATCCTGCTCAACCACGTCGCGGGGGCGGACATCCCCGTCCGGGTCTCGAAGGAGGCGATCGTGTGGCACGACCGGCTGCCGCGCGCGCTGGTCGCCGCGGCCTGCGGTGCGGGGCTCGGGCTGTGCGGCGTCATCCTGCAGTCGCTCCTGCGCAACCCCCTCGCCGACCCGTACGTGCTCGGCATCTCCTCGGGCGCCTCGACCGGCGCCGTCGTCGTGGCGATCCTCGGGGTCGGAGGCACGGCGGTCGGCCTGTCCGCCGGTGCGTTCGCCGGCGCGATCGTCTCCTTCGCCGTCGTCATGCTGATCTCGCGGCTGGCCGGGGGCAGCGACGACAAGGTGATCCTGGCCGGGATCGCGGTGACCCAGCTCTTCTCCGCGCTCACGTCGTTCGTGGTCTTCGCCTTCGCCGACTCCGACGCCGCCCGCGGCGTGCTGTTCTGGCTGCTCGGCTCGCTCGAAGGGGTGCGCTGGCACGACGCCGCGCTGTGCGGGGTCGTCGTGCTCGCCGGGGTCGCGTTCTGCGTCTTCCGCGCCCACGTCCTGGACGCCTTCGCGTTCGGCGACGGCGTCGCGTCGTCGCTCGGCGTCGACGTGCGGCGCGCGCGCCTGACCTTCCTGGTCGTCACCGCCCTGCTGACCGCCGTGATGGTGAGCGTCGCCGGGGCCATCGGTTTCGTCGGCCTCGTGCTCCCGCACGCGGCCCGGTACCTCACCGGGCCGCTGCACGTGCGCCTCATACCCCTGACCGCGCTCCTGGGGGCCGCGTTCATGGTGTGGGTCGACGCGATCTCGCGCGTCGCGTTCGCTCCCTCGCCGCTGCCCATCGGCGTCGGCACCGCCCTGATCGGCGTGCCGGTGTTCATCGCCATCATGTTCCGCCGGAGGCAGGCGCCGTGACCCTTCGGACCCGTGAGGTCGCCTGGAACCGCGGCGGCCGGCTCGTCGTCGACGGCGTGACCCTGCACCCCCGCCCGGGCGAGACGGTCGGACTGCTCGGCCCCAACGGCTCGGGCAAGTCCTCGCTCCTCCGGCTGCTCTCCGGCGCGGTGCGGCCCACCCGCGGCGTCGTCGTCCTCGACGACAAGGCGCTGGCCGACACCTCCCGGCGCGAGGCGGCACGCGCGATCGCGACGGTCACCCAGCACGCCGACACGGTCGTGGACATCACGGTGCGCCACGTCGTCGCCCTCGGCCGGATCCCGCACCGGGGCACCTTCGGTGGTGACCGGCGAGCGGACGCCGAGGCCGTCGCGGGCGCCCTGGAACGCACCGGGCTCGCGGACAAGGCGGCCGAGTCGTGGCACCGGCTCTCCGGCGGGGAACGGCAGCGCGTCCACATCGCCCGCGCGCTCGCCCAGGAGCCGCGCGAGCTCCTGCTCGACGAGCCCACCAACCACCTCGACATCCGCTACCAGCTCGAACTGCTCCGGCTCATCACCGAGCTGCCGGTCACGACTGTGGTGGCCCTCCACGACCTCAACCTCGCGGCCATGTTCTGCGACTCGCTCCTCGTCCTCAAGGACGGGCGGGCCGTGGCCGCGGGCACACCGGACGAGGTGCTGACGCCGGAGCTCATCGCCCGGGTCTACGAGGTCGACGCGCGGGTCGGCCCCGACGACGAGACCGGGCGACCACGGGTCACGTTCTCCCGAGGAGCCAGGACAGCCGCGACGTCCGCCGGGTGAGCTCGGCGACGGTGACCGGCTCCAGCGTCGCGACGAACTCGCCCTCCGGCATTCCCAGCAGCTCGGGGTACTCGAACGTCACGTAGGAGCCGTGCACCTCGGGGGCGCCGTCGTAGAAGGGGGTGCCGAGCGGGGTCAGGTAGAGAATCTGCTCGTCGTCGAGGTCGTTGCCCCGGAGGAGCGAGATCTCGGCCCCGCCTCCCGCGCAGTCGAGGTCGTGCGGCACCCACGGTGAGTCCGGCGGGGGAACGAGGAGTGTCTCCGGGCATTCGGCGGCCCGGACGTCGGCGCGCTGCAGGAGGTCCATGACCGCCTGGTCGGCCACCGTGGTCAGGCCCAGGAGCAGGACCGCCGCGCCGGCGGCGAGCCACCGTGCGCGGCGGACCAGGCCCGGAGCGGTGAGGAGTCCGACGACGGCGGGCGCCGCCAGCGCGGTGACGACCGTCCAGACGGGCAGATCCGTCCCGGGCCACCACTCGGTCCCGGCGAACAGGACGCCGGCGAGCGCCAGCGGGACCACGGCGAGGGCGTGGACCCACCCGAGGCGCAGTCGGCGGGCCACGACGACGTGGAGCACGAACGCCGCGACCAGTGCGACGAAGGCTCCGATCACCTGGGCGATCAGGAGCCCCCACCCCTCACCGCTCTCGAACTCGTCCGCGACGAGGAGCGCCCCGTAGAGGGCGGCGTAGGCGAGCGCGGGGACGGCGACGGCAATCCCGAACGCGCGATACGCGGTGAGCAGATGCCGGCCGAGGGGCCTGCTCGTGGCGTCAATGGTGACCATGGCGTCATTCTGCCCTGCGATTCGTCCCTGTTGCGGAAAATGGCGGCGTCGCTCAGTCCACCACCCGGAACGTCGCGTCCGCGCGGGCCGTGGCGTCGCCGATGGTGTCGATCCGGAGCCGGTAGGCGTAGTGGCGGATGTACCGGTCGGGGAAGTTGTACGACTGGTACGACGTCCACTCCGGTGACGCGAGGCCGTCGACCGCCCGGAAACTCGCGTCGGCCCGGAACTGGGCCGAGCCGTCGTCCTCCTCGAGGACGAGTTCGTAGTTCTCGTGCCGCAGGTAGTGGCCGGGGAAGTTGACCGACCGGAAGGACACGGTGCCCGTGCCGGCCAGGCCGGGGACGATCCGCCACTGGGCGTCCTGCGCGGGGGAGACGTTCGCGTCGATGCGTGCCTGGTAGTCGGCGTGCCGCCAGTACCGGTCCTGGAAGTTGTAGGACTGGACGCGGCTGCTCGCGGTGCTGCCCCAGCGGCCCAGGACCCGGTTCTCCTCCGCCTGGGTCAGGTTGAGGATGGAGCCGTGCCGCTTGCGGTTGGCGCCCAGGCTGTAGCCGCTCGCCCGCTGGAAGTTCTCGACGTTCCCCAGGTTCGTGGACGTGATCGGCATGTAGCCGCGGCCCGTGGCGAACTGGTCGAGCCACATCGCCCATTCGTCGCGGCCGTTGAACTGCATCCACATCGGACCCTCGACCACGGTGCTGCCGGAGATCGCCCCGTTGGAGATGTTGAGGTGCGACAGGTTCCCGAGGTTGGTCCACGAGCCCAGGATGCTGTTGCTCGCGTCGACGGTGATGTGCCGGGCGGTGACGTTCGCCCGGTAGTAGCGGTAGCCGCCGACGATGTTCGGCACCTCGATGATCTGCGTGTCGATGATCTCGTCGGAGCCGGGCGGCGTGATGTACGGCCGGGGTGTCGTGATGCTGCGGAAGTCGGAGGTGCGCGCGTAGTAGATGCGGTGCTTCGTGGCGCCGTTCTGCGGCACGTTGGTCGCCCAGTACAGGACGTAGTCGCCCGTGGCGGGGTTCCAGATGGCCTCGGGGGCCCAGGCGTTGCGGCCGTCGGGGATGGCGCCGGCGACGTTCAGCAGCCACGGGTCCGACCAGTTCACCAGGTCGGTCGACTCCCAGACGACGAGGTTCCGGCTGCCGTTGTTGATCGCCGTCGACCAGCTCGTACCGCAGCCGATGCACAAGTCGGTGGCGATGATCCAGTAGCGGTCGCCGTCGGGCGAGCGCACGAGCGCGGGGTCGCGGACCCCGCCGGTGCCGATGTCGCTGCGCAGGACGATGCCGCTGTCGTTGAGGTCGGTCCAGGTCAGGCCGTTGTCGCTGTGGGCGAGGTAGATCTGCTCGCCGTTGTTCGACGACTCGCCGGTGAAGTGGGCCATGAGGTAGCCGGTGAACGGGTCGAGCGCGGCGGCGCGCTCGGCGGTGGCGACGGTCCAGCCGGCCACCAGGGAGAGGGCGGCGAGCAGGGCGGTCAGCCAGACGGCCGCGCGCCGCCTTGCCGGGGCGTGGGTCATACGAGCACTCCTTCGTGTCGTGGGTGGGTGGAACGTGTCAGGGTGTGGGGACGACGACGGCGATGGTGCCGTCGGCGTTGAACCTCAGCCGGTCGATCGCGACCTCGCGGTTGGTGCCGTTACCGGCGGGGACGGCGAACCGGTGGTAGGCGATGTACCAGGTGTCGGTGCCGGGGGCCCGGACGACGGAGTGGTGGCCGGTGCCCTTGATGCCGAGGTCGAGGTTCTTGCTGAGGATGACCCCGCGCTTGGTCCACGGTCCCAGGGGAGACGACCCGGTGGCGTAGGCGACCCGGTAGTCCTCGGAGCGGGTGTCGTTCTCGGACCACATCAGGTAGTAGGTCCCGTCGCGCTCGATGACGAAAGCCCCCTCGTTGTAGCCCGACGGCGTGATGTTGCGCACCTGCGCCGGGTCGAACGACGTCATGTCGTCGTTCAGGGGCACGACCCGCAGAGCACCCTGTCCCCAGTACAGGTAGGAGCGGCCGTCGTCGTCGGTGAAGACCATGGGGTCGATCGCCTGGCCGGAGTAGGTGCCTGCCGCCACGAGCGGCCGGCCCAGGGCGTCGCGGAACGGTCCGGTGGGGGAGTCCGCCACGGCCACGCCGAGCTGCTTCGCGGTGTTCCCCGAGGCGGCGCCACCGCTGAAGTACAGGTAGTAGCGGCCGTTCTTCGCCGCCACGGCCGGGGCCCAGGCGGAGTTGTCGGCCCAGGAGACGTCGGGACCGTGGTCGAGGATGGTGCCGTGGAAGGTCCAGGTCTCCAGGTCGGCCGAGGACCAGGCGGTGTACTGCGTGCCGGACCAGCTCGCGTAGCCGTCGGTGGTCGGGTACAGGTAGTAGCGGCCGTCCAGGTGGACGATGTGGGGGTCCGCGAACAGGCCCGGCAGGACGGGGTTGGCGGTGGTCTTCGGTACCCAGGGGGAGCGGACCCGGAAGGAGCTGTCGGCCCGGTACAGGTCCGAGTCCTGGACCGGGTCGATCCACAGCTCGTTGTCGCGGTGGCGCAGCCGGCGGTCCGGGAAGTTGTACGACGCGAACGTCACCGAGCCGGACACCGACCCCGTCTCGGCGCAGAACGTCGCGTCGGCGCGGAACGTGGCCGAGCCGTCGTTCGTCTCCAGGCGCACCCGGTAGTCGCGGTGGCGCAGGAAGCGTCCGTTGACGGCCTGGAACGAGTAGCACGACGTCGATGCCAGCCCGGGCACGACGGTGAACGTGGCGTCCTGCTTGGTCTGGTTCGTGCTGGAGGACGTGACCGGGTCGATGCGGCCCAGCCAGTCCTGGTGCCGGATGTACCGCCCGGGGTAGTTCACGGACTCGAGGGATGCCCGCCCGAGGTCGATCGTCGCGGGGGCCGCGCCGGCGGGCGGGATGATCGCGGCCGAGCCCAGTATCAGGACGGCGAGTGCGGCAATTCGTTTCATCGCTCTCTCCTTCGAGGACGCGGCAGGCGTCGTTGCCTGCTCGGTGAACGAACTCCCAGAATGTTAGCGCTCACATCGGGTATTTGGGAAGCGCTTGCCGTCATGGGTCCGGGGCCGCCGCCGTGATGTGGGTCAGCACGCAGAGCCAGCGACCGTCCCGGTTCACGTACACGTCGGTCGTCCACTCGTCGGCGTCGACGCGGCGGCCGAGGTAGTGGGCGGTGTTCGTCACCCGCGCGGTGAGGATCGCCGTGTCGCCGTGCACCCGGATCCTCGGTTCGCTGACGCTCGTCATCGCCGAATGGGTCAGCTCCCCGGACTCCACGAGCGCGAGGAACCGCTCCTTGGGCGAGACTCCCGACTCCGAGACGATGACCCATTCGTCGGCCATGAAGCTGCCGATCCGGGCGGCGTCGTTGGAGACGATCGCATCGGCCCAGTCCTGCGCGAGGGCGATGAGTTGGGCGTGGGCAGGAACGCCCTCAGGTCCCGTACCGGGTGTGCCGGTGCCGTCGTCCATGGTTCGAATGTAGCGATGCGCCAGTTCTTGAGCGCAGGGAGGCGTTGCTCCCACGCGGCGTCGCTCACTGGACGGCCACGCCGCTCTCGCCGTCGAGGCCGACGACGGTCGAGACACCTCCCGCGCCCCGGCTCCTTCAGTGCGGCCAGCCGGCGACGTGCTCGGCGATGATGGCGCGAGCTTCGTCGAGTTGGTCCTCCGGGAGCGGATGGACTGCCTGGTAGGCGGCGACGAACGAGTCGCGCGCGTCCGGTGGCGTGGGTTTCCAGTCGTGGTATCGGGTGCCCAGGTAGGCGGCCGCCTTGGCCAGGTCGTCGACGCGTCGCTCGTACCGGGCCTCCTCCAGGTCGAGGATGGCGGAGATCCCGCCGCCGGCCCAGAGGATGTTGGCCGAGCGAAAGTCGTTGCCCACCAGTTGCGTGCCAGATCGCGGAGGCTCCGCCGTGGGGACGACGCTGGGATATGCAGCGAGCGCGGTGTGCAGAGTCGCGAGCATCTCACCGGCCGCCCGGACCTGCGTGACGTCCGAGACGTCGAGGAGATCGCCGGGCACCACGTTCTGCAGGCCGAGAGAGACTCCGTCGACCTCCAGCTGGAGACTCCCGTCCTGCGCGGGCTGTGGTGGCGACACGGGGAGACCGCGCTGGTCGAGCCAGCGGGTGAGCCGGGCGATCGCGGCGAGGCGCGTGAAGACCGGCGCGTGCATCGACCACTTCGCGATCATTCGCCGGTCGCCCACGGTGATCCAGGCCATCATGTTCCCGGAGCTGATGACGAGCCGTTCGCACGAGTCCAGGGTCCGTCCCCAGTGCTGGGCGATAACCTCGGAAAGCCAGCTGACCGCCGCCGTCGGGGAATCGAAGCGGAATCGTCGGGCCAGAGCCTCGCTCGGATCGGCGGACTCCCACAACATGCTCAGCGACGGCGGGCTCGCCGCGAGGAAATCAGGCATGGCCACGAGTCAACAGCAGACTGCGGCGACGTGCCGAACCGGATGCCCTTCGCCGATGCGCCGGAACTCGCCTGTCCGGCGATGCTGCGGCGAACGGTGGTCAGCGCGCGTCGAGCTCCGCCATGATCGCGAGCAGCTCGGCTCGGCGGGAGCGCGGTAGCGGGGCGAACAGTTCCTCGGCGGCGGCCTGGTATGCCTGCAGCCACGTCTCCGACTGCTGCTCTCCCTCGGGGGTCGCGACCATCTTCGTCACGCGCCGGTCCGCCGAGTCCTGGACGCGCTCTACGAGTCCGTCGCGGACCAGTGCATCGAGCAGGGAGGATGCCGTCCCCTGCGCGATGCCGACGGCGGCGGCGACGTCGGTGACCCGGATGGGCCCCAGCCGTGCGACCTCCACGAGCACCCGCGCCCGCGGGAAGGAGACCCCGACCTCCGCGAGCCGTTCGTCGAACTCGCGGGCCAGGACCTTGGCCACCCGGCCGAACGTGTCCGCGAGCTCGGCGGCCGAGGGTTCGCTGTTCTTCCCATCGGGTTGGTCTGCCATGACGGAGCCTCTCCTTCGGTAATGCCTTGACACCAGTATGCATCGGTGTCAATCTATCGATGCAGATGTATTGGCGCCGATGCATCGAACAGGATGCATCGTCATCGACAGTGGAGGAGTCTTTCATGCGCATCTTCCTGACCGGCGGCAGCGGCTTCGTGGGGCGGCACCTGATCCGCCGGCTGCGGGCCGAGGGGCACACCGTGCTGGCCCTCGCTCGTTCGGACGCCAGTGCGCGGACGGTGACCGACGCAGGTGCCGAGCCGGTGCGCGGCGATCTCGCCGAGTTGTCGGGTGCGGGCGGCCCGGCGCGTCGCCCGGCCTGGCTGGACGGGCTCGAGCGGGTCGACGCCGTCGTGCACGCCGCGGCCCGCATGGAGTTCTGGGGGCCGGACGCGGGCTTCCGGGCCGACAACCACGAACCGACCCTCGCCCTGCACGCGGCCGCCGCGCGCGCCGGGGTGTCCAGGTTCGTGCTCGTCAGCGCCGCCAGCGTGACCACGGGTGGTCCGCGCCAGACCGTGGTGGACGAGAACACCCACGAGGGCAGGCCCAACATCGCCTACAGCCGGGTCAAGCTGGCCACGGAGCGCGCGTTGCGCGGAACCGCGACGCCGGGCATGAGCCTGGTGATCCTGCGTCCACCGTTCATCTGGGGTGCGGGGCAGACCACCATCGCCGACATCGCCGAGGTCGCCAGGAGGGGGCAGTGGACGTGGATCGACGACGGCCGCCACGTCATGGACTTCGTCCACGTCGGCAACCTCGCCGACGCCGTGGCCCTGTCCCTGACGCGTGGTCGCGACGGCGGGGTCTACTACATCACCGACGGCAACCCGATGTCGGTGCGCGACTACTTCACCGCGCTGCTGCGCACCCAGGGCGTCGACGTCTCCGGAAGCCGCAGCATCCCGATGGCCGTGGCCGCACCACTGGGGGCCGTCATCGACGGCACGGCTCGCCTGCTGCGCGCCCGCACCGCGCCCCCGCTGACCAATTGGCTGGTCAGCAACATGGGCCGCGACCGCACCTATGACATCGGCGCCGCTCGCACCGATCTCGGCTACCGGCCGCGCGTGAGCGTGGACGAGGGCATGCACGAGATGGCCGGGCAAGCGCGATGACGCGCTCTTCCTGCTGGTGCCCCGGCACGTCGGAGGACGTCCTGACGGGGCCGGAGGCGCTCACGCCTCGGGAGGCGGGAGATGGCACGGTTCATGCCGGCCCCGGCCGTGGAGGCGACACTGGGCGTCCTCGGGGACCCGACTCCGCGTGAGCAGTGGATCAGTCCCGACGTGGAGACCGTGCTCGGACGCCGCCCGCGCACGTTCGCCGACTGGGCCGAGCGGCACCGGGAGGCGTTCACGGGAGCGTGACGAGGCCTCGGCGGTGCCGTACCGATGAGTCCCGGGTACCGGGGGAGTCACACCAACGACAGGCCCGTTGCGGCGACCCCATGAAGGAGATCCGACATGCTCACTACCCTGCGCGGCTTCAGCAGCTTCTCGGTGCGTGACACCGCCGAGGCGGCGACGTTCTATCGCGACGTCCTCGGCCTCGTCGTCCGCGAGACCCCCATGGGGCTCGAGATCGACGCCACGGGCGGCTCACCCGTGTTCGTCTACGCCAAGGGCGACGCCCACGAGCCCGCGAGCTTCACCGTCCTCAACCTGATCGTCCCGGACATCGACATGGCCGTGGACCAGCTCGCCGAGTCCGGCACGAGCATGCTCCGGTACCCGGAGTTCGGTCAGGACGAGCGGGGGGTCGCGCGGTCGACCGACCCGTCCCAGGGGCCGACGATCGCCTGGATCGCCGACCCGTCCGGGAACGTCGTCGGCCTCATCGAGGCGTGAGCGACTCCGCGGGCCGCGCAGGCGTGCGGAAGATCGCGACCAGGTTGACGACGAGGGCGACGACGAGCACTCCCACAGCCGGAACCAGGAGGTCGGGGGCCAGGGACGGTCCGGTCGCGAGGAGGTCCCACCGGCCGACGGCGACCGTTCCGGCGAGCGCCGCCCAGAGCGCGGTCTCCAGGGTGGTGAGCCACTCGCCGGCCCGGACGTGGAAGCCGCTCGCCATGAGCGACACGACCGCGAGCCCGACCGCGGCGAGCGGCGTGGTCCACTCGGCCACCCCGAGCAGCATGGGGGCGACGAGCGCGATCGGAGCCGCCACCTCGGCGATGCCGATCAGGAGGGTGAGCGGGCGGGGCAGGTCGGCGAACCCCGTCCAGCGGTCGATGCCGCGGCCGAGGATCTTGGGCAGGCCCGCGAACAGGAAGAACAGTGCGAGAACGAGCTGTGTCGCCCAGAGGGTGGTGTCGAGCATGGTGCTCCTCGGGTTCGTCGGCCGGCGGGTTGCCGGCCGTTGCGGACAGGACGAATCGCCGGGCGAAGGTGTGACGGCCGGGCGCTGTCACGCCCGAGGAGCCACGATCGTCCCGTGGGTATGAACGACACCCAACGGATCGCCGTCGCCTCCCGCGAGGACCGGGCCTACCTGCTCGCCGTCGCGCACCGGATCGTCGGCGACGCCGCCGAGGCGGAGGACGTGGTGCAGGACGCGTTCGCGCGCCTCACGGTCCAGGACGTCGGGAAGATCCGGGACCTGCGCGGCTGGCTCGTGGTGGTCGTGCGCCGGCTCGCGCTGGACCGGATCGGGTCGGCGCACGGGCGGCTGTCGGAGCCGCGCGACCCGGCCGCGGCGGACCTCGATGCGGCGGCCGACACGCCGGACCCGGCCGACCGCGTCACCCTCGACGACGAGATCCGGCGCGCGTTGTCCGTCGTGCTGGACCGCCTCACGCCCGGCGAGCGCGCGGTCTTCCTGCTGCACGACGTGTTCGGGATCCCGTTCGGGACCGTGGCGGAGATGGTGGGCCGCACGCCCGCCGCGTGCCGGAAGCTCGCGAGCCGTGCCCGGCGGGCGATCCGGGAGTCGGGCCCGACGCCGGACGGGCCGCCGCGCGCGGATCCTGAGCTGCGGGGCGTCGTCGACGGTTTCGTCGCGGCGTGCGCCGGCGGAGACCTCGACGCCCTGACCAGGCTCCTGCATCCCGACGTGTCGGGCTGGGCGACCCTGCGCGGCGAGCGCGTCGGAGCCGACGCCGGCGCCGCACGGGTGGCCGCCGGATCGCTGCGGTACCTGGGCCCGGGGTCCGGCTGGCGCCTGGCGCCGCTGATGCTCGACGACGGCGTGGCCGTCGTCGCGACCCAGGACGGCGACCCCGTGGCGCTGATCCGCCTGCTCGTGGCGGACGGGCTCGTCGCGGCGATCCACACGGTCCTGCTGCGCTGAACGCGCTCCTGGGGGAGAGTGGGAGTCCCTGGAACCGGCCGCGCGGGCCCCCTACCGTCGTGTGTGCACCGGACGGCCCCGCACCTTGGAGGAGACGATGACCACCGAACTGCCCGCCCCGATCCAGGAGTTCGTCGACGCGACCAACGCGGCCGACACCGACCGTTTCCTGGCCGTGTTCACCGACGACGCCTACCTGTACGACTGGGGACGTGAGTTCCACGGCATCGAGGGCGTCGCGGAGTGGAACCAGACCGACAACATCGGCATGGAGAGCCGCTTCGAGGTCGTCTCGCGCGAGGACGGCCAGAGCGCGGACGAGCACGTCGTGACGCTGAAGGTGAGCGGCAACCGGTTCAACGGGACCGGTCCGCTGAAGTTCCACCTGCGCGACGGCAAGGTCGCACGCGTCGTCATCGAGTGACCGCGCCGGCGCGGCGCCCGCCGATCAGGAACGTGGCCGCGGGAACCAGCAGCACCGCCGCCAGCACCCAGCAGGTCACGCCGAACCCCGCTCCGGCCAGCGCCCCGGCCAGCAGGGGCCCGAGGCTCGCGCCGACCCCGATGAGGAAGGCGTACCCGGCCATCCCCGCGCCCCGGGCCTGACCGCTGGCCGTCCCGACGACGGTGACCGCCGCGGGGACGACGACGGCCAGTCCCGCCACGAAGACGGCGCTGCCGGCCAGGGTCACCCAGACGGGTCCGCCCAGCGCCTCGATCGCGAGCCCGGCGGCGGCGCCCAGGAAGGCCACCCCCGCGGTGCGGTGCGGGCCCCAGCGGCGGACGAACACCCCGGCGAACGCGCCGAGCACGATGCCGGGGAGCCCGGGCAGCCGCAGCAGCAGGCCGGTGACCGGGCCCGTAGCGCCGAGCTCGGCGCTGTGGGCCTCGAGCGCGACGTACATGCCCACGAACGTGAGCAGGAGGGTCAGCGCCGCGGTGTACGCGACCAGGATCTGCGGGCGCCGGAACATCCCGACCATCGTGGCGAGCGCGCGGCCCGGCGAGCCGGCCGCCGCGGACCTCTCGGCGGCAGGCAGGCGCGGGATCAGGAACGCGGCCACGGCCAGGAGCGGGGCCAGGCCCCACAGCGCCCAGTTCCAGCCCGCCGGTTCCAGGAGCAGCCCCCACGCCTGGCCGACGATCCCCGACAGCAGGTACGACGTGGACAGCACCGCGAGCGCCGTCGCGCGAACCCGTTCGGGCAGCACCCGGGGCAGGTAGGCGAGGGCGACCGGAGGGAGCGCGGGCGCCACGAAGCCCTGGACCGTGCGCGCCGTGACGAGGCTCTCCACGTTCGGGGCGAACCCGGCCGCCAGGTCGGTGACGGCGACGGCGATCAGTCCGAAGGTCATGACGGCCCGGGGGTCGACGTGGTCGGACAGCGTGGGGAAGACGAGATTCCCCACGGCGAAGGCGAGCCCGAAGGCGCTGCCGATCCAGGCGGCCGTCGTGACGGTCGTGCCGAGGCTTCCGGCGACGTCGGACACCAGGGGGATGGTGACGTACAGGTGGGACACGGTCAGCAGGACGGCCGCCATGAGAACGGCGGTGACCGGGACGGGCCCGGTGAATCGGGTGGTGCGTGCCGGCGTCCGAACGACGTCGACGGTGAGCGGAGCACTCACTGGTCCTCCTCGAGAAATCCAACGATTGAGTTGGAGTCTGGCACGCCACATGTCCAACGTGCAAGTTGGAATTAGGATGGCGGGATGGCATGGGACACGGCGGCCACCCGGCGGAAGATCCTCGACGCGGCGCTCGCGGAGTTCGCCGAGCACGGACCCGCGGGCACCACGGTCGACCGGATCGCCCGGCGTTCCGGTGTCAACAAGGAGCGGGTCTACAACTACTTCGGGAACAAGTACGCGCTGTTCAAGAAGGTGCTCGCGGTGGAGAGCGAGCGCATCGCCGGCGAGGTCGCCTTCGACCCCGCCGCAGCGGACCCGATCGGCGACTACGCCGGGCGGATCTTCGACTACCACCAGGTCCACCCGGAGCTGGCGCGCCTGCTGCTGTGGGAGGGGCTCACGGTTCCGGGCGAGGTGCCCGAGGAGGAGGCGCGCCGGGCCCACTACGCGGCGAAGGTCGACGTCTTCGCCAGGGCGCAGGAGGCCGGGGTGCTGCGCGACGACCTCGAACCCGGCATGCTCGTCTACGCGATCATGGCCCTCGCCAACTGGTGGTCGGCGTCCCCGCACGTCGCCCGCATGGTCACCGGGACCGAGCCGGACGACGCCGCCCGGCGGCGGGCCGCAGTCGTGGCCGCGGCGCGGCGGCTGGCGGCGCCGGGGGTGTGATGTCAGGCGACACCACTGGGGCTTGCGCTGACACCACAGATGGTGTCATAGTGGTGCCATGGACATCACGCACCACGTCGACGACCTCCAGCAGCGGCTCGCCGTCGCGGCCGACGCCGCGGGTGAGGACGCCCGGCAGCTCGCCCGGCGCCTGACCGCGCCGCTCGACGCCGCCGTGCGGCTCGTGCTGCTCGACGCGCTCTCCGAGGCCGCCGGCGAGATCTCCGCCGAGCTCGCGCCCGGCTCGGTCGACGTGCGGCTGCGCGGGGGTGACCCAGAGTTCGTCGTCGTGCCGCCTGCCGCGCAGGCCGCGCCCTCCGCACCGGCCACGGCGCCCGCCGCGCCGGCTGCCGACCTCGAGGGCGCCGCCACCTCCCGTACCACCCTGCGCCTGCCCGATCGCCTCAAGGCGCAGGTCGAGGTCGCCGCCGCCCGCGACGGCGTCTCGGTCAACACCTGGCTCGTGCGCGCGGTCGCCGCGGCGCTCGACCCGTCCGCCGACAACCCGGCGCCCGAGAGCGGGTCCGAGCGGCGCGGGCGCAACCGGCACACCGGCTGGGTGCGCTGACACCCGCCGCGACACCACACCCGGTCCACCTGACACCATACCGACACCACTCCCGGAGGTCCGCCATGCCCACTTTCCCCGCTCCCGGTCCCGTCCCGATCCGCGTCGACGTGCCCTTCGGCAACCTGCGCGTCGTCGCGGGCGAGCGGGACGACGTCGTCGTCACCGTCCTGCCGACGGACCCCGCCAAGTCCGGCAGCGTGCGCGCCGCGGAGGAGGTGCGCGTCCAGCGCGACGGCGAGGCCGTCGAGATCACCTACCCCGGCTCCTGGAAGCAGTGGGTCCTCCCGTTCGCCGCGGGCACCGCCGACGTCACGGTCGAGCTGCCCGAGGGCTCCGACGTCCGGGGCAAGGTCGGCTCGTTCTTCGCTGAGGGGTCGCTCGGTACCGTCGAGCTCACCGCCTCCGCCGGCGATGCCCGCGTCGAGGAGGTGGACCGCATCGACCTCAAGGTCTCGGCCGGCAACGCCGTCGTCGGCCGGACCGTCGACGCCGCCGACCTGAGGGTGAGCGCCGGCTCGGTGCGCATCGACGAGTTCACGGGCGAGGGCTCGGTCCGGGCGACCAACGGCACCGTTACCGTCGGCGACGTCATCGGGTCGCTGGACGTGACCGGGGCCCACGCCGAGATCGCGGTGAGCCGCGTGCGCGGCACGCTCACCGCGAAGTCGGCGCACTCCGGCATCCGCGTCAACAACGTCGTGTCCGGCAGCGTCACGCTCAGCACGTCCTACGGCTCGATCGAGGTCGGCGTGCCCGAGGGGACGGCCGCGTTCCTCGACGTCGCCTCGGAGCACGGAGCCGTCCGCAACCAGCTCACACCCGCCGCCGCTCCCGTCGAGGGAGAGGCCACCGCCGAGGTCCACGCCCATACCGGGTACGGCGAGATCATCATCCGCCGCCCCTGAGCGTGCCCCGGCGAACGGCCCGCCGTTCCTGACCCGACCCGCCGCTCACCCCCGACCGATAGCCACCCGCCCGCCCTGACCCGAGCGCGCCCGGAAACAGCTCTGACCTATCTGGAGGAATCATGCGAAGCCCTGCGTCCACGCCGGCGATCGACGTCGTCGGCCTGAGAAAGTCGTTCGGCGACAACGAGGTCCTGGGCGGCGTCACCTTCGACGTCCGGCGCGGCGAGATCTTCGCCCTGCTCGGCTCGAACGGCGCCGGCAAGACCACGACGGTGAACATCTGCTCGACGCTCCTGCGGCCCGACGCCGGCACGGCCACCCTGAACGGCCACGACGTCGTCGCGCGGCCCGAGGACGTCCGCCGCTCCATCTCGCTGACGGGGCAGTTCGCCGCCGTCGACGAGGTGCTGACCGGCCGCGAGAACCTCGAGCTCATCGCGCGGCTGCGCCGGGTCCCGGGCCCGAGGACGGTCGCCACCGGCCTGCTCGCGCAGTTCGGCCTGACCGACGCCGCGGACCGCCGCGCCGCCACCTACTCCGGCGGCATGAGGCGCCGCCTCGACATCGCCATGAGCCTGGTCGGCTCGCCGGAGATCATCTTCCTCGACGAGCCCACCACCGGCCTCGACCCGGAGGCGCGGATCGAGGTCTGGCGGACGGTCAAGGGCCTGGCCGACAACGGCACCACGATCCTGCTCACGACCCAGTACCTGGAGGAGGCCGAGCAGCTCGCGAACCGCATCGCGATCCTGCACGGCGGAACGATCATCGCGAACGGCACGCTCGCCGAGCTGAAGACGATGTTCCCGCCGGCCAAGGTCGTGTACGTCGAGAAGCAGCCCACCCTCGAGGAGATCTTCCTCGCCATCATCGGAAAGAAGGAGGCGAACTGATGCTTCGCGACACCTCCACGCTCACCGGGCGCCTGATGAAGCAGATCCTGCGCAGCCCGGACACGATCATCACCGTCGCCATCACCCCGATCGCGATCTTCCTGCTGTTCCGGTACGTGTTCGGCGGGGCGATCGAGACCGGCGGTGCCAACTACACCAACTACCTGCTGCCCGGCATCCTGCTCATCACCATCGCGTCCAGCGTGGCGTACACGGCCCTGCGGATCTTCAACGACACCAGCAAGGGCATCACGGCCCGGCTCGCCACCATGCCGATCTCGCGCTCGGCGGTGCTGTGGTCGCACGTGCTGACCTCGCTGGTCTCGAACGCGGTCACCGCCGTGCTCATCGTCGGCATCGCGTTCGCGATGGGCTTCCGTCCGGAGGCGAGCCTGCTCGACTGGCTGGCCGCCCTCGGGGTCCTCGCGCTGTTCACGCTGGCCCTGACCTGGATGTCGGTCATCCCGGGCCTGACCGCCACCACCATGGAGGGCGCCGGCGCGTTCTCCTACCCGCTGATCTTCCTGCCGTTCCTCAGCTCCGCGTTCGCCCCCACGGACTCGATGCCGGGCCCGGTCCGCTGGTTCGCCGAGAACCAGCCGGTCACCTCGGTGGTCGAGACGCTGCGGGCGCTGTTCGAGGGACAGCCGGTCGGCGACGACATCTGGATCGCGCTGGCGTGGATCGTCGGCATCGGGGCGCTGTGCTACGTGCTGGCACTGCGCACCTACCGCAGGAAGGTCTGAGAGGCCGGCCGCATCCCGGCTCAGAGACGCCGCTCGATCTCGTCGACGATCTCGGCCGGGCGGGGCGTCACGTCGACGGCGATCCCGGGCTCGTCGTCCCGCAGGGGCTCGAGGGTGGCGAGCTGGCTGTCGAGCATGGTCGGCTTCATGAAGTGCCCGGCGCGGCCCTGGATGCGCTCGCGCAGCAGTTCGTAGGAGCCGGTGAGGTGCACGAACCGCACCTCACCGGCCCGGCCCGCGGTGCGCAGGAGGTCGCGGTACTCGCGGCGCAGCGCGCTGCACGGGACGACGGCGGTGCGGCCCTCCTCCAGCTCCTCGGCCAGCCAGTCGCGGATCGCGCGCAGCCACGGGCGGCGGTCCTCGTCGTCCAGCGGGTGGCCGGCCGCCATCTTCGCGACGTTCTCGCGCGAGTGGAAGTCGTCCCCCTCGGCGAACGTCGCGCCGAGGCGGCCCGCCAGGAGGGCGGCGACGGTCGTCTTGCCCGACCCCGCGACGCCCATCACGATGATCGCCCGCGGCCGGCGTCCCGACCTCGCTGTCCCGGTGACTTCGGTGTCCATGGCCCCATCATGGACCATGGCGGACCATTCATCGGCTCATTGGCAGGTGAATCATGTCACCATTGCGGACTAGACTGGGCAGATGCCCTCCGCGCTCCGCAGTCCGGTGCTCGACACCCTGGGCCGCCGCATCACGAGCGGCGAGCTCCCGGCCGGGGCCGTGCTGACGCTCGACGGCATCGGGGCGGAGTTCGGCGTGTCGCGCACGGTCGCGCGCGAGGCGATGCGGCTGCTCGAGGGACTCGGGCTGGTGCGGTCCGGCCCGCGCGTCGGGATCGTCGTGCTGGGCCACGACGAGTGGAACGTGCTGGACTCGCGCGTGATCGCCTGGCGGCTCGCCGGTCCGGGCCGCGTCGCGCAGCTGCGCTCGCTGACGGAGCTGCGTCAGGCCGTGGAACCGCTCGCCGCCCGGGGCGCGGCGCGGGGAGCCTCGGCGGCGGTACGCGACGAGCTCGTCGCGATCGCCCGCCGGATGCGGGCCCTCGGCGAGGCCGGCGAGGGCGACCACGAGGAGTTCCTGGCGCTCGACATCCGGATGCACCAGCTCGTGCTGCGCTCCAGCGGGAACGAGCTGTTCGCGGCGCTCGCCGGCGTCGTCTCCGTCGTCCTGTCCGGGCGCACGCACCTCGGCCTCATGCCCGTCCACCCCGAGGCCGAGGCGCTGGACGCGCACGAGGCCGTCGCGAACGCGGTGGCCGCCGGCGACGCGGCGGCGGCCGAGGAGGCGATGGCGCGGATCGTCCGCGAGGTACGCGGGGCACTCGACGCGCGGGGTTCCTCCGCTCAGCAGCCCACGAACTCGGCGTCGTCGGACCAGCCTGTGTCGGCCCAGTCCTCGGGCGCAGGCGGCGTGAAGTCCGGGTAGGTGTCCGCGAGCTCGCCCAGCAGCCAGTTCGTCCAGCGCGCGGCGCCCTGCGGGCAGGTGTGGGTGCCGTCGGAGCTGCGGTCCACGTTCCCGTCGCGCTCCCGCCGGAACTCGTCGCCCCACACCTCGCTCGCGTCGAGCAGGATCGCGTCGTCGGAGGCGTCCGCGACCTCGGCGGCCGCCTCGGTGGCGTGCGCGAGCTCGTCGAGGTGGGGCTCGTAGAACTCGTCGCCGCGGATCGGCGGCATCGTGACGAGCACGAGCTTCCCGCCGGCGGCGGTCACCGTGTCGAGCAGCTGCCCGTAGGCGTCGCGCTGCTCGTCGACCGTGCCCCAGTCGTACGTGGTGATCTGGTAGATCACCGTGCTCGGCCGCGCCGAGCGGATGCGGTCGGCGACCTCGGCCGCGATCTCCTCGGAGTTGGGCCCGACGACGTTCCCGCCGCCCGTGGACGCCATCGAGCTGAACTCGACGCCGGCAGAGCCGAACGCCGCGTGCAGCGGGGTGGCCTGCCCCGCCGCGACGGAGTCGCCGAGCAGCACGACCCGGGACAGGCCGGGGCCGGACGCGTCGAGGGCGGTCGGCGCGGTGTCGGGCCACTCCCCGGCGCCGCCGGGGGCCGAGCAGGCCGCGGTGGACGCGAGCAGGAGCGCGCCCGCGCCCAGGGTCAGGAGCCGGGGGAGCGGGCCGCGCGCCGTCGCGGTGGTCGCGTGGTTCGTCGCGTGGTTCGTCGTCGTGCGGCCGGTGATGTCGTTCATGGCGTCCACGCTGCCGCCGCCACGTCGCGCCCGGTCCGCCGCCGTGTCGCGATCGTGTCGCAGACGGTCCGCCGACGGCGCGCGGCCGGGTGCCCGCCCGCATACTGGCGACGTGGCATCGGTATTGCTCATCGAGGACGACCCTTCGGTCCGGCGCGGGCTCCAGCTGGCCCTGAGCCGGCACGGGCACGACGCGCGGACCGCGGGGTCCGGCGAGGACGGCCTGCGCGAGTTCCGGACCCATCCGCCGGATCTCGTGGTGCTCGACCTGATGCTGCCCGGCATGGACGGGTTCGCGGTGTGCCGCCGGCTGCGGGAGGCCGGCGAGGTGCCCGTCATCATGCTGACCGCGCGCGGGGATGACGCCGACGTGGTCGGCGGCCTCGAGGCCGGCGCCGACGACTACGTCGTCAAGCCGGTCCAGCCCGCCGTCCTGGACGCCCGGATCCGCGCCGTGCTGCGCCGCGGCACGAGCGCGCCCGACGGCGTGCGCGTGTACCGGGACCTGCGCATCGACACCGCGGCGCTGACCGTCACGCTCGCGGGCGAGCCGGTCGCGCTCACGCCCACCGAGCTCCGGCTGCTGCTGACGCTCTCGCGCAGCCCGGGCCGGGTGCTCTCCCGCCAGCAGCTGCTGGAGGAGGTGTGGGAGCACGGCTACCTCGGCGACTCCCGGCTCGTGGACAACGGCGTCCAGCGGCTGCGCGCCAAGGTCGAGGAGAACCCGGCGGCTCCCGAGTACGTGCAGACCGTGCGCGGGTTCGGCTACCGGTTCGGGCCCGTATGACGGACGGTCCCGGCCGGTTCCGCGGCCTGCGGGCCCGCCTGCTCGTCGCGTTCGTGCTCGTGACGGTGCTCGGGGCCGCCGCCGCGGCGTGGACGGGCGCGGTCCTGGCGCGCAACGCCCTGCTCGAGGAGAGCCGGCGCCAGGCCGCCACGACGATCGGCGGCCGGGTCACCGCCGTCGCACCCACCCTCGACCTCCCGCCCGACCAGGTCACCCTCGACCGGCTGCGCGACGCCGTCGGCGGGCGCGCCCTCGTCGTCCACGAGAACCGCACCTCCGCGCGCGGCCTGGACGCGGGCGTCCTCCCCGACGAGCTGCGCGCCGCGGTGCGCGGCGGCGACCGGATCGTGACGCAGCGCGTCGTCGCCGACGGCACGCCGTGGCTCCTGGTCGGCACGCCCCTGGTCACGACCGCGCCCGACGGCGCACGGACGCCGTCGGGCATCGAGGTCTACGCCGCGCGGGACCTGGCCGACGTGCAGCGGCAGATCGACGGCCTCACCACCCGGGCGCTCGCCACCGCCGCGATCGTCCTGCCGCTCGCGATCGTGCTCGCGCTGCTCGCCGCACGCAGCGTGCTGCGCCCCGTGCGCGACCTGCGCGACACCGCACGCCGCCTCGCCGACGGCGACCTCGGCGCCCGCTCGCCGCCCCGCGGCTCCGACGAGCTCGCCGACCTCACCCTCACCGTCAACCGGATGGCCGGGTCCGTGCAGACCTCGATGGAGGCCATGCGGCGCATGGAGGCCGACGCGCGCCGCTTCGCCGCCGACGTGTCCCACGAGCTGCGCACGCCGCTGGCGACGCTCACCGCCGTGATGGAGGTCCTCGACGGCGCGACCGACGACCTCGACCGCGACGCCCGCGAGGCCGCCGAGCTCGCCATCGCCGAGACGCACCGCCTGGTGCGGCTCGTCGAGGACCTCATGGAGGTCTCCCGGTTCGACGCCGGCACCGCCCGCCTGCGGGTCGAGGACGCCGACGCGACCGCCGTCGTGCGGGAGACCCTGCGCGCCCGCGGCTGGACGGACCAGGTCCGCGTCGACGCGCCCGAACACCTTCCGGCACGGTTCGACCGGCGGCGGATCGACGTCGTCGTCGCCAACCTCGTCGGCAACGCGCTGCGGCACGGGCGGCAGCCGGTCCGTGTCGGGGTGTGCGCGAGCGCGGACACGCTGCGCATCGAGGTGTCGGATCGCGGTCCCGGGCTGCCCGACGACGTGATCGGTCACGTCTTCGACCGCTTCTACAAGGCCGACGCCGCACGCGTCCGCTCCGGCGGCAGCGGCCTCGGTCTCGCGATCGCCCGTGAGAACGCGCGCCTGCACGGCGGTGACCTCACGGCGGGGAACGACGACGGCGGGGGGGCGCGGTTCGTGCTCACGCTGCCACGGCAGGCGCGGGAGCCCGCGCCGCGGGAGGAGGAGACATGAGCGACGGCGCGCGGCGGGGAACCCCCGTGCCCGGGGCCGTGCCGGCCGTGCTGGTCGCGGTGGCCGTGCTGCTCGCCGGCTGCGGCGTGCCGCCGTCGGGAGTGATAGACGGCGGCCGCGCGCCGACGGGTGTCGCGCCCGGGCCGACGCTGTACTTCGTCGGCCCGGACGGCGAACTCGTCGCGCAGACCCGGGACACCGGCCGGCTCGGCACGATCTCCGACGCGCTGGCGCTGCTGCTGACCGGCACGCAGGACCCGGCGCTGCGCACCGGGATCACGTCCGGCGGCACGACCCGGGTGGGCGTCACCCACGACGGCGACACGATCGAGCTGCACCTGCCGCTCGCCGAGTACGACGTGACGCCGCGGGGCCTCGACCAGATCGCGTGCACGGCCCTGGCCACGCACGTCCAGGCGGGCGGCTCGGCGGACACCAGGGTCCGGGTGCTGCTCACGGTCACGGAGCCGGGGTCGGACGCGGGAGAGCCGCGGGGTTGCCCCGTGGTCGGCCGAGCGGCGGTCAGGTGAGGTCGGAGATGTCGATCTCCACCGGGTCGGGGGCGGGGAGCAGCCACAGGAGCGTCAGGCCGAGCACGACGGCGACGAGCACGAGCGCGCCGCGCAGGCCGTCGAGGGCGGGCAGGTGGGTGTCCGTAAGGCCGGCGGCCGGTGGAGCGGTCGGCGGGGTGGTCGTCGTGGGTCGGGCGTCCATGGTGGCGACCGTCCCGCACGCTCGTCGCGGCCCGGTCGTCCCGATGTCGCGGTCGTGTCGCAGGCCGGAGGGTGTCGCGGCGTCCGGGTTTGGGGGAGGGCTCGGACATAGGGGATGATGCTCCGCATGTTGTTCGAGTACTTCGCGAGCCCAGACGACGAGACCGCTGCCGGCACCATCGACGGGCGGTCCCTCGGCTCGACCGTGCGGTCGCACGTCGTCGACCCCGCGTCGGTGCTCGGTCAGCTCGAGCGGCTGCTCGGTGCCCGCCGGGACGACGACGGCCTCCTGAGCGCGCAGATGATCGCCGAGAGCGAGGACGGCGCGCGCCTCGTGATCCGGCTCTCGGCGCACATCCTGTCGCTGTACGGGCGCGTGCAGCCGGACACGGTCAAGCTCCTGGTGGACCAGTGGGCGATGTCGCGCCGCTTCCGCCGCGGGTCGACCGGCGAGGACCTGTACACCTTCGCCGCGGATCTGCACACGCTGTGCCGCGAGGGCCGGGGCGGCGTCTACTGCCGCGCCACCGCGGACCCCTCGGAGCTGGCTGCCCCGCCGACGCCCGCACCGGAGTCGATGGTCCAGGCCCGCACCGAGGACGGTGTCCTCAAGCCACTCCCGCGCCGCGCCTAGGCGGTTCTCTCCTGCCAGGTGCACAGGCAGGAGCGGTTGCCCTCGGTGTCGGCCAGCACCCAGAAGGCGGGTGCCTCGCTGTCGTCGACGACACGTCCGCCGGCCGCCACGGCCCGGTCGATCCGGCCCTGGACCTGCGACGGGTCGACCCACACGTCCAGGTGCCAGCGCTGCCGCGGTTCCTCGCTGCCCGAGGCCTGGAACCACACGACGGGCAGGCGGCCCATGGGGTCGCCGAGCTCGTCGGCCGCCCACGGACGGTCGCCGTCGGCCGCGTCGCCCTCGTAGGCGAGGAACTCGCGCCAGAACGGTCGCACGCCGTCCCGGGCGGGCGTGTCGAGCGCGAGCTCCAGCCTCGACAGGCCGGTGCCGTCGAGGCTCACGCCCGCGTCGCGGGCCAGGCCGGCGACGGTGCGCGCCAGCGACACGTCGCGCTCGGTGACGCCCCCGGCGTCGTGGCTCGTCAGGCGGATGTCGACGTGCGGGTAGCGCAGGTCCACGTCGGGATGGTGGTTCGCCGCCTCGGCCGCCGCGCCGATGGCGTCGACCAGCGCCAGGCCGGTGGCGAAGCTGCCCGTGGCGGCCCGGGTGTAGAGGGCGTCCCCGAGGAACACCCAGCCCGTCAGGCCGGCGTCGGCGATCTGCTGTCCGGTGAGAGTGCTCATGCCTTCGATCGTCCCACCGGAGGCGGACACGGACACGGCGGCAGGATGTCGCGTGGTCGGTCGGATGTCGGTCTGTCGGTCGCCCGAGGAACCGACCGTGCGACGTCCTGCCGACCACGGCGAGCCGGTAACGTGCTGGTCATGGCGACGAGCGAAGACGACGGCGACCCGGTCCGGCGGGCCGCGCAGTACCGGGTGGACCGGGAGGCCGCCAGGGAGCGGGTCGGGTCCGGGGCCGAGCCGGAGGACGATTCCGGCGAGGACTCCGGTGAGGAGCGCCGCATCGGCACCATGAGCCAGGAGGAGCGCTCCCGGTTCGTCGACACCGTGATCGACCAGGCGATCCGCCGCGGGGAGTTCGACAACCTGCCGCTGGAGGGCAAGCCCATCCCGGGGATCAAGGGCGCGCACGACCCCGACTGGTGGGTGAAGAACCTGGTCGAGCGCGAGAAGATCACCGGGGTGCTGCCCGCCGCGCAGCTCCGCCACGACGCGGCCGGGCTCGCGGACCAGCTCGACCGCGAGGTCACCGAGGAGCGCGTGCGCGAGATCGTCGAGGAGTTCAACGCCCGCGTGATCGACGCCCGCCGCCAGCTCACGGGCGGGCCGCCGGTCGTGACCCCCACCCGCGACGTCGACGCGGAGGTCGCGCAGTGGCGTGCCCGCCGCGAGGCACGCCGGGCAGCGCGCGGAGGTACGACGGACGGCCGCCGCACGACGCCGGGCGAGGCGGAGGCCGCCGGCGACGACCGGCGCAGGAAGCCCTGGTGGCGGCCGTGGTGACCCGCGGCTGCCCCGGTGCCAGGATGGACCCATGGCGACGGTGATGGGCGAGGCTCCGGACTCGGGCCCGATGTTCGACGGCGTGCGCATCGGCCGACCGGCGGCCGGCGCACTGCGGCATGCGGGCTACCGCGCGCTCCCCGACCTGCCGGAGGACCTCGACGAGCTGCTGAGCCTGCACGGAGTGGGGCCGAAGGCGGTCCGGATCCTGACGGAGGCGCGGAACACCCGCCGGTCGTGGTGAGGCGCCCACGGGTGAGGACACGTGCAATTAATGGAGCAGGCGCTCTATTATTGGCGTCATGACCACGACGCGCATCCGCCAGTCACCCTTCGTGCCCATCCTGCTGATCGGCGGCGGAACGGCGCTCGGCGTGCTGCTCGGACTGTTCGGCCCGGGCCTCGCCCGCGGCCTCACCAGCCTGATCGAGCGGACGCCGTTCCCCGTGCACGGCCTCGTCGAACGGCTCGGCGAGATCGACCAGGCCTGGTCGCTGCCCGTGCTCGGCGGCGCCGGCCTGCTGGGCGGGATCTTCCTTGCCGTCGTCGCCCTGGGCGAGGCACCCGAGCTGGAGGTCGCCCGCGACCACCTCGAGCACCGGCAGGAGGACCGCGAGCTCTGGGTGGAGCGCGCCGAGACGGCGGTCGCCTTCCGCGACCGCAACGACCTCGTGCTCCTCGCGTCCGACGGCGGTCTGCGCGCGCGGCTCGACATCAGCGACCTGCCGCGGACCAAGATCCGCGGCGCCCTGACCGGCGACGGCTGGCCCCTGCGCGACGACGACCCGTACGACGCCGACTTCCAGCCCTGGGCCGACGGCCGCCCCGGATTCACGCCCGAGGAGCAGGCGCTGCTGCGCGAGCGCCGCGAGAAGCGCAAGGACAAGGCGGCCCGGCGCACGGCGGACGAGGCGCTCGCGGCGGCCGGCCTGGTGGTGCGCGAGCGGGACGACCGCCTGCAGGTGCGCCGGGTGCGCGGGCGGCGGGCGGCGTCGGACGTGAACCCCGAGGGCGTGCGTGGCACGGACCGTTGATCCGGCCCGCCACGAGGCGAGGCGGCTCGTCATCATCGACGCGGCCCTGACCGTCTTCGCCGCCCACGGGTACGACGGCGCGACGACGGCCGCGATCTGCCGGCAGGCGCGGATCGGCTCGGGGACGCTCTTCCACTACTTCCCCACGAAGCTCGCCGTCCTGCTCGGCATCCTGGACCACGGCACGCGCGAGGTGCGGGAGTCGGCCGCCGACTACGACGGGCGTGAGGACCCGCTCGGCGTGCTGCTGGAGATCGTGGGCGGCAGCGCCGACGAGGCCGCGGACCCGAGGATGCCCGGGTTCGTGCGCGCGGCGGCGGGGGTGATGCACCTGCCCGAGGTCGCCGCGGCGCTCGACGCGGACGCGGAGGCCCAGCGGGATCGCATCCGCCCGTGGGTGCGGCAGGGGCAGGAGGCCGGTGAGGTGCGCACGGACCTGCCGGCCGCGCGGATCGTGTCGTGGCTGATGCTGCTGATGGACGGCTTCCTGGAGCGCATCGCGGTGGAGCCGGGCTTCACGGCACTCGGCGAGAGGGACCTGCTCGTGGCGACGGCCCGCGAGTTCCTCGTGCCGAGGTAGGAGGGACTCGCGGGCCGCCCGGGACGGCGATCAGGCCTGCGAGGTGGCCTCGGCCGGCTCGGAGGACTCCTCGTTCTCCTTCGCGGCCGCGATGATCAGCGCCGCGGCGACCGCACCCACGGCCGCGACGGCGGCGATCGACGCGGCGACGGCGACCTGGGCGGCGACGCTGGCCGCACCCCACTCGCTGCCGGCGATCTCCTCGGCGCGCGCCTCGGCGGCCTTCCGGTCCTCCTTGCCCACCACGTTGGCGACCAGGCCGGAGCCGTGCAGCAGGGAGATCAGGGTCGCGGTGCGCTCGTCCGGCTCCGCGCCCTCGACCAGAACCTTCTTCAGGGTCACGCGCAGCTCGTTCTCATGGGACGAGTCGGCGGCGGGCCAGCGGGTCTGCGGCAGCATGCGGAAGAGCTTGGTCTCCTCCTTCTCCAGGATCCCGCGCTCGACCAGCCCGTCGAGGAGATTCTCCTCGGCGTTCTCGGCGATGCGCTCGACCACCTTCTGCGCCCGGCGCTCCTCGCCCTTGGCGGCCTCGAGGGCCGCGTCGAGGGCCTTGTTGCCGGTGGGGTCGGGGTTGGTGATGAGGATCTTGGCGTCGGCCGCCTCCTTGCGCTCCTCCTTCGTCGCGCCGGCCTCGGGCCCGCCCTGGGTGAGGATCCTGTTGGCGTTCGCGAGGTCGGCCAGAAGGGCGCCGGCGAGGCGGGCATTCAGGTTGTCGACGTTGACTGTCTTGCCCGACTCGTCGTCGACGGCAAGCAGCAGCAGGTCTTCGGCAATCAGCATGCCCGCACCATATCTCGATTAAGCGGGATAACGGCGATTCGTGCTCTACCGGCCGAGATAGCTGGCGTCGCCGTTGCTCGTCTCGATCTCGACGGTGCGGTCGGCGTCCGGATCGGTCGCGCCCTCGACGGTCTCGGAACCGTTGCCGGTCGAGATCGTGAGCCGCACCGGCTCGCCGTCGCCCGTCACGGTGACGTCGCCGTTGCTCGTCGTCGCCCGCACGTCGCCGTCGAAGCCCTCGATCTCGATCCGGCCGTTGCTCGACCCGGCGGTGACGTCACCCGAGACGTCCGCGACGACGATCCGTCCGTTGCTCGTCACCGAGTCGAGCGATCCGGCGATCCGCACGGCCTCGATGCCGCCGTTCGACGTGTCCGCCGAGACGTCGCCCCCGGCGTCGTGCACGACGACGTCGCCGTTGCTGGAGCTGAGGACCTGACGCCCCGCGTTGCCCGACGACTCGACGTCGCCGTTGCTCGAGCCCACCTCGAGCGTCCCCGCGATCCCGGCGGCGATCACCTCGCCGTTCGAGGTGCGTACCACCACGTCGGTCCCGGCCGGCAGCGTCACGTCGAGCTCGCCGGAGCACCGGAACAGGCTCAGGAACGCCCGGCACTCGTGCGTGACGACCAGCCGGTCCGCGGTCTCACGGGAGGAGTAGCTCGGCCCCGTGAGACCGCTGTGCGCGATCGCCTCGACCTCCACGTCGCCCTCGGCGGCCCGCACGGCCACATCGCCGTCGGCCACCAGCTCGACCGTCCCGGCCGCGTCGTAGGACTGGTGGGAGCTCTCCGTCCGGGAGTTCGCCACGTCCGCGTAGAACAGCGCCCCACCCGCGGCCAGGACCAGCGCCCCGATCCCGCCGACCAGCGCCGCGACCCGCCCGGCGGAGCCGGCCGCGGGCTCCGCCGGCGGATAGGGAGCGGGCGGGGCGGGCCGGTCGTCTGCGCTGCTCATGGAGCCGAGCCTAGGCCTCCCGCCGCCCGCCGGGCACTGGGGGAGTCCCCTGAGCCGGGGTGGGGTTCTCCCTACTCCCGAGTTCACCGGCACGCACCATGGCCGCCCGCACACCGCGGGCCGCAGGCTGGGAACATGACCACCATGACCTCGCGCATCGGCTTCGGCACCGCGCCCTTCCGCACGCGGACCTGGGCCGAGTACGGCTACCTGTGGCTCGCGCTGCTCGTCGCCCCGTTCGGCCTGGCGTACATGCTGACCACGATCGCGCTCACCGCGGGACTCGCCGTCACCGTGGCCGGACTCTGGGTCGGCGGCGGCATGGTGGCGGGGGGACGCGGCTGGGGCGCCCTCCACCGCGGGCTCCTGCGGCAGACGCTCCGCACCGAGATCGCTGAGCCGCCTCCCTTCCGGCGCGGACGCGGGTTCTGGCGCGGCCTCGGATCCCTGCTGGGCGACAGCACCGGCTGGCGCGCGCTCCTGTTCCTGTTCGTCTCGTTCCCGGTCACGGTCATCGGATTCGTCGTGAGCACCGTGTTCGTCTGCACGGCGCTCGGCGCGATCACCTACCCGGCCTGGTACCGCTGGCTCCCGCCGCAGCAGGCGGGCGACGGCTCCTGGCACCGCGGCGCGTCGTTCGGCGACTGGTTCGTGGACACGCCCGACCGCATCGCCGTGGGCGTCGCCGCCGGCATCCTCGTGCTGTACCTGTGGCCGTGGGTGATGCGCCTGTTCACGATGCTGCTGCAGATCCTCGGCCAGGCCCTCCTCGGCCCGACCCGCGGCGCCCTGCGCGTCGCCGAGCTGCGTGCCTCCCGCGCCGGCGCCGTCGAGGGCGCCGACGCACGCCTCCGCCGCATCGAGCGCGACCTGCACGACGGCACCCAGGCCCGCCTCGTCGCCGTCGCCATGCAGGTCGACGAGGCGCGCGAGCACCTCGCCGACGGCGCGCCCGAGCTCGCGTCCGGCCTGCTCGACACCGCCCACGCGTCCGCGCTCGAGACCCTCGCCGAACTGCGGGAGATCGCGCGCGGCATCCACCCCGCCGCCCTCGACAGCGGACTCGCCGTGGCGCTCCGCACGCTCGCTGCCCGGGCGCCGCTGCCCGTCACCGTCGACATCGCGCCCGGCGTCGAACAACCCCGGCTCGCCCCCGCCGTCGAGTCCATCGCCTACTACACCGTCGCCGAGCTCGTCACCAACGCCGCCAAGCACGCCGCCGCGAACGCCGTCGCCGTGCGCGTGGAACGCGCGAACGGCACGCTGCGGCTCGAGGTGCGCGACGACGGGCGGGGCGGGGCCGTCGTCGTCGGCGACGGCGCCGGGGAACGGACCGGCCTGGCCGGCCTCATGGCACGGGTGCGCGCCATCGACGGCGCGTTCGACCTGGCCAGCCCCGCCGGAGGGCCTACGGTGGTGACCGTGACACTGCCGACCAGCACCCGCCCGTGACGCCCGGCCTGCGCGTCGTCATCGCCGAGGACTCCGTGATCCTGCGCGACGGACTGGCCGCCCTCCTCGCGCGCCGCGGCCACGAGGTCGTCGCGGCCGTGGCCGACGGGGACGCCCTCGTGGCGGAGGTGACGGCGCTCGCGGACGCCGGCGCGCCGCCGGAGGTGGTGGTGGCGGACGTGCGGATGCCGCCGTCGCACACCGACGAGGGGCTGCGGGCGGTGCTCGCGCTGCGGGAGCGGCTGCCGGGCCTGCCGGTGCTGCTGTTCTCCCAGTGGATCGAGACCACGTACGCGTCGCGGCTGCTGGAGGCGGACGCCCGCGGAGTGGGCTATCTGCTCAAGGACCGGGTGGCGGACGTACGGGACTTCACGTCGGCGCTGGCGCGGGTCGCGGCGGGGGAGACGGTGCTGGACCCGGAGGTGGTGACGCAGCTGCTGGGCGCGGCGCGCAGCGCGGCGGACCCGGGCCTGGCCCGCCTGACGCCGCGGGAGCGGGAGGTGCTGGGGCTGATGGCGCAGGGCCTGTCGAACGGGGCGATCGCGCAGGAGCTGGTGCTGTCGTACGGGGCGGTGGAGAAGAACGTCGCGGCGATCTTCACGAAGCTGGACCTGCCGCAGGACGCGACGGCCCACCGCCGTGTCCTCGCGGTCCTGCGTCACCTGGGCGCGGACGGGCCGGCCGCGTAGGCGCCACCGTCAGGGAACCTGCGCCGTGGCGTGGTCGTAGAAGACGAGCTCCAGGCCGAACTCCGCCAGGATCTCCGGGAGGTTGCGGATCACGTCGCGGTCCTTCTCCTTCTCGAGCTCGGGCAGGTCCTCCCACGGCACGCCGATCATCGGGTGCAGCCGCTTCGCGTCGTCGCGCACGGGGCCGTAGCGCCAGCCGAGGTCGATGCGCACCGCCTCCCACAGGTCGTGCTCGGCCTTGGCGAGGCGGTCCAGCATCGGGCCCGAGATCTCCGCGTCGGTGCCGCCGTCGCGCGGCGCGATCGTGCCGCCCACGCGCGCCAGGCGGTCCGGGAGGCCGACCACCCAGCCGCGGTTGGACTCGCGCAGGTCCTCGGTGAGGTCCTCCCACCGGCGCATCGCGGGCGTGCTCGCCCACACGACGCCGCGTTCGAGCTGGTTGCGCAGGTAGACGTGGTGCACGGCGCGCGCGAGCCGGTCGTACACGTCCTCGTGGATGCGCGGCTCGGGATAGCGGGTGTGCGCGAGCAGGTCGTGCACCACGACCGTCCGCAGGCGGCCGTCCAGGTCGTCCAGCACGCGGGCGCCGTCGCCGTCCAGCACGCCCCCGAGCCCCGCCAGGCGGTCGAGCACCAGCACGAGCGATCCCGGTGCCCCGTGCCACAGCCTCGTGTCCGTGAGCGCCGTGTACAGCGCGGCGTCCTCGTCGTCCGGGCACACGTAGATCCGGTCCGGCGCCGCCGAGTCCGGCAGCTCGGTCACGGGCAGCAGGTCGCACGCCTCCATGACGACGCCCCAGCGGTTGGTCAGCTCGGTGGCGACGGCGGGGGCGTCGTCGGCGACGAGCAGGATCGTCAGGCGGCTTCGCACGCCCGCCACCAGTTCCCACTCGCGGGCCAGCGCCACGACGAGGGCGCGGGCCAGGTCGCCCGATCCGATCACCGCCACCGCCGCCGCGGCGGCCAGCGCCTCGGCCTCGCGCGCGGCGAGGCTCTGGGCGGCCAGCGCGTCGAGCGTGAAGAAGTCGACGCCCGTCGACTCGCCCGCGAGGTGGCGTGCCTGCAGCGCGGCGGCCAGGTCCGGGTCGCCGACGTGCGCGTACAGCCGCCGCGGCCCGCGGCCGCGCTCGCGCACCGTGTTCGCGACGGAGGCGACGGTCAGCACGTTGACGCTCGGGTTGCCCGAGTCGTCGGCGCACGCGTACAGGACGGCCGCGCCTCGCAGGCCGGCGTCGTCCAGGTCGTCGTCGCCGTCCGCCCGCAGGACGGTGTGACCCCCGGTGCGGAGCGCGTCGGCCACGGCCACGGCCGCGTCGGTCCGCCCGACGACGATCGCGTGGCCCTTCGTCCGCCGCTCCCGCATGCGCCGCATGCGCTCGGCGAACAGCGCGCGGACCGCCTCGACGATCGCCCAGACCGCCGTCGCCGGGGCCACGAAACGGGCCACCTGGAGCTGCCACGACAGGGCGCCGCCGTCGCTCGCGGGGTCGGCGCCCAGCACGAAGAGCTGGAGGTCGTAGTAGAGGACGTCGAACCAGGTGCGGCCGGGGACGTCCGCGGTGTCGAGCGCGAAGCCCCAGCCCCCCAGCACGAGGGAGGTGGTGACCAGGCCGACGAAACCGATCCGTGTCCAGGGCAGGCGAGCGCGGGTCACGGAGGCACGCTACCCCAGGTCGTCAGCCCCGCCGGACCGTCAGCAGGCACGAGTCCACCCGTGGCGGCGGCCGGAACGCGCGGCGCGGCAGCGGGCGCCACGCGGTGACGCTCCACCGGGGCGTCCGGGCGTACCGCTCCGCGAGGCGCCGGGCGGCCTGGCGCTGTACCACCAGGTCGGCCCGCCGCAGTGCCGAGCCGCGCACCGTCAGCGCCCGCACCAGCGCCGTCGTGATCCCGTACGGCGGGCTCGCCACCACGCGGAACGGCCGCCGCGGCAGGCGTAGGTCGGCCAGGTCGATCTCCAGCACCCGGACGTCGTCGTCGGCGAACCGCTCCCGCAGGCGCCGTGCGCGGCCCGAATGCAGCTCGACGGCCAGCACGCGCGCCCCGGCGTCCACGAGCGGCCGGGTCAGTGCCCCGGTGCCCGCGCCCAGGTCCAGGACCAGCTCGCCGGGGCGGACACGGGCGTCGGCCACGACCCGGCGGGCGAACTCGTCAGTGAGCGGGTGCCATCCCCACTCGCGCCTCGACCGCTGCCCGGCCACGGCGCACCATCACCATGAACATGGCAGGCACGGTAACCAGGCCGCTCCGCCGGCCTCAACGGAATTTACCGGCCGCCGCGCACGTACGCCGCGATGCGGTCCAGGTCCGCCAGGCGTCCCAGGTGGCCGAGCTTGGCCGGGTTCACGACGCCGTGGGCGGCGGCGATCCGCGCCGAGCCGTCCGCCGTCGTGCCGATCTCGAAGGACAGCGTGCCGAGCACACCCCCGCCCAGGTCGTCGGAGGCCATGATGACCAGGCCCGGCGCGCCGTTGATGTCCTCCGGGACGTAGTACGCCAGGCCCGACATGCCGCGCCGGGTGAAGCCGGTGAGCAGCTTCGCGACGCGCTCGCGGCCCGACATCGGCTTGCTGATGGCGAACCCGGGCGGGACGTTGCCGCCGCCGTCGCCGGTGAAGACGACGTCGTCGGCGAGGACGTCGACGAACGCCTCGACCTTCCCCTCCTCGATCGCGGCGAGGAAGCGGCCCACGAGCCGGTTCGCCTCCTCCCGGTCCCGGCGGGCGTGCGTGCGGCCCAGGGCCTCGGACCGCTTCGCCTCGATCCGCCGCCGTGCCCGCGAGGCGAGCTGCCGGGCCGAGACGGCGGTCGTCCCGATGATCTCGGCGGCCTCGCCGTGCGGGTAGCCGAGCACGTCGTGCAGCAGGAACGCGGCCCGCTCGGTCGGCGTGAGCGTCTCGAGGACCACGAGGAAGGCGGTCGAGAGGTCGTCGGCGAGCTCGGCGTGCGCGGCGGCGTCGGGTGCGGGAGCGGCGTGCGCGACGGCGGTCGCGTCCATGAGCGGCTCCGGCAGCCACGGCCCCACGTACGTCTCGCGGCGGGCGCGCGCCGAGCGCAGCACGTTGATCGACAGCCGGGTGGTGACCGTGGTGACGAACGCGTCCGGGTTGCGCACGCCGCCCGGCTCGTCGGCCTGCTGGGCGACCTTGAGGAGCGCCTCCTGCACCACGTCCTCGGCCTCGGCCACGCTCCCGAGCATGCGGTAGGCCACCGCGAACGACAGCGGCCGGAGCCGGTCGAGGGCGTCGTCGTCGATGATGCGGGTCCCGGCGGTGTCCTCGGTCATGGGGCCATCCTCTCGTCCGTTCCCCGTCCGACAACCCGGCGGCCACGGATGTGACGGCGTTCGTGCCGGCGACGCCGAAAACGCTGGCCGCGGCGGGGCGACGCGGTTAGCGTCGGCGGCATGGTTCCTCAGGGGTGGATCCCGCACCGGCGGGAGGACGGAGAGCTGGTCGGCTGGATCCGGCCGGAGGGTGACGACTGGGTGGCGGTCTCGCTGCTGGGGAGGGACGTGTCGGGCGCCGTCGGCTGGGTCGAGGCCGAGGAGGTGCTCGACGAGCTCGGGCTGCGCTGGCTCGCGGAGATCTGGACGCTCGAGCGTCCGGGACAGGACCCGCTCCGGGTCCGGATCGTGGACGTGCGCCCGGGCCGCGTCGTCGTGCAGACGGACGACTTCGGCGCGGTCGACGCCGTCGTCGAGCGCGTCGAGCTCGGCTGGCCGGCGCCCGCGGAGCTGCGGCCGCGGCGGCCGGACGACCCGGTGGCGTTCGGCGCGGCGTAGCCGGGCGGTCGCGTACCCAGCTTCGTGCATATCGCTCATATCCGGCCTTGTCAATTACTGCCGTGGAGTCCGAGCTCCTGGCACATCGTTACGGTTCGGTCCCTGACATCGGGAAACGTCGACGGGATGAGGTGAGCGGACGTGCGGGTCGCGGTCGTGGGAGCAGGGTTCGCCGGGCTGGCGGTACTCAAGGTGTTGCGGGAGCTGGGCCACGAGGTGGTGGTCTTCGAGAAGGCGCCGGACGTGGGCGGTGTGTGGAGCCGCACGCGCCGGTACTCGGGGCTGACGACGCAGAACAACAAGGACACCTACACGTTCTCGGACCATCCGATGCCGGCGGAGTACCCGGAGTGGCCGTCCGGGGCGCAGGTGCAGGCGTACCTCGAGGCATACGTGCGGAAGTTCGGCCTCGGGCCCAGCCTGCGGCTGTCCACCGAAGTGGTCCGGACGGAACCGACCGACGCGGAGGACGGCTGGCTGGTCACGGTACGCCCGGCGGGCGGCTCGCTGCAGGCGCCGGAGCGGTTCGACCACCTGGTCGTCGCCAACGGGATCTTCTCCGACCCGGTGCTGCCGAAGTACGAGGGGTACTCCGACCTGGTGCGGCACGGCGGGCGGCTGCTGGCGCCCTCGCAGCTCAACGACATCACGGAGGGCGCGGGAAGGCACGTCCTGGTCGTGGGCTACGGCAAGTCGGCGTGCGACATCGCGACGTCGCTGGGGCCGATCGCGGCGAGCACGCGGGTGGTCGCCCGCAGCCTGCTGTGGAAGATGCCGAAGAAGATCGGCCGCGTGCTCAACTTCAAGTACCTCCTGCTCACGCGACTCGGTGAGGGACTGTTCCGCTACATCACGCCGGTCGGGATCGAGAACTTCCTGCACGGCCGGGGACGCCTCGTCACCCGCGCGATGATCGGCTCGATCGCCACGATCACCACCCGGCAGCTCACGCTGCGCAAGCTCGGCCTCGTGCCGCACGGCGTGTTCACCGACATCGCCCGGCAGTCCGTCTCGCTCGTCAGCGACCAGTTCTTCGAGCAGATCCGCAGCGGGAAGATCGTCGTGCACCGGGACACGGTGATCGAGCGGTTCGTCATCAGGGACGGGCGCCCGTACGCGAAGCTGTCGGACGGCCACATCGTCCCGGCGGACCTGGTCGTGTGCGGGACGGGGTGGCACCAGCGGGTGCCGTTCCTCGACCAGAAGATCCAGAAGCGGCTGCTCGACGACGACGGCAACTTCCACCTGTGGCGGCAGATCCTCCCGCACGACGTGCCGAACCTGACCTTCAACGGCTACAACTCGTCCTACTTCAGCCCGCTCAGCGCCGAGGCGGGAGCGCTCTGGATCGGCGCCCACCTGGCGGGGAAGGTGCCGCTGCCGCCGCTGGAGGAGCGGCGGGAGCTGGTGGAGGCGCGGCTGCGCTGGACCGAGGAGCGCACCCAGGGGCATCACGCGCGCGGGACGTGCGTCATCCCGTTCTCGATGCACAACGTCGACGAGACCCTCGACGACATCGACCTGAACGTCTCGCGGGGCGTCAAGGTCAAGCAGTGGCTCCTGCCGATCGACCCGTCGGTCTACGAGGGGTCGATCGGCCGGCTGAAGGAGCGGCTGGCGCGAGCGTGACCCCGGGCCGTCACACCAGGACCACCTTGCCCGTGGTACGGCGTTCCTCCAGCTCGCGGTGGGCGCGCGCGGCCTCCGCGAAGGGGACGCGGTGGGTGAGGACGCGCCACTCGCCCGACGCCGCCTTGGCCAGCGCCCGCTCCTGATAGGGACGCTGGTCGCTCATCGGCGGGGCGTCGGGGCCGACGGCGTACCGGACCTCGACCTCGGGGGCACCGGTGCCGGCCCCGGCCGCGTTCGTCGCGAACGCGTTCGGGCCGCCCGACGCCCAGCCGTGGACGACGAGCACGCCCCGCCCGCCGAGCAGGCGGGTGGCGGCGGTGCCCAGCGAGCCGCCGACGCCGTCGAGCACGAGGGTGGCGCCGTCCGTGGCGTCGAGCGAGCTGAGCGCCGCCCGGGCGGTCTCCTCCCAGCCCTCGGCGGAGTAGTCGACGAGCGCGATCCGGTCGGTCCCCGCGGTCACGGCCCGCAGGGCGCCGAGCTTGGACTCGCCGCCGGCGAGCGCGAGGACGCGGGCACCGGCCCGCAGCGCCTCCTGGACGAACAGCGTGCCGAGCCCGCCCGCGGCCGCCGTGACCACGACGACGTCCGCCGCGGAGATCGACGCGATGTCGAGCGTGTAGACCGCCATCCGGCCGGTGCCGATCATGGCGATCGCGTCGGCCGGCTCCATGGTGGCGCCGTCCGGCCCGGCGGGAACGCGGTGCAGCCGCTCCTCGTCGACCGCGACCTTCCTCGCGTACCCGCCGCCGTCGGGCCGCGGCCCGACGTGGGCGACGACGGCCGTGCCGATCCACGACGGCGCGACTCCCGGGCCGACGGCCGAGACGGTCCCGGCGACCTCACGTCCCGGGATGGCGGGGAGCCGGGGGAGGGGGAGCGGGCCCGCCTCGCCGGCGCGCAGCCTGGTGTCGACCAGGTGCACGCCGTGCGCGACGGCGTCGACGAGCACCTGGCCCGGGCCCGGCACCGGGTCCGGGGCCTGTGCGAGCTCGAGGTTCTCGGCGGGTCCGAAGTCGCGGAGGATGACGGCGTCCATGCGAGGAGTCTCGAACATCAACCGAGGTTGAGGTCAAGTGCCCCGCCGGGCCGCGTCGTCAGTCGCGGCGGCGCAGGAGGATGCCACGTACGAGGGCCGCCTGGCCGGCGTGCTGGGCGTCGTCGTCGAACACGCTGACCAGGCGGACGCCGAGGGTGACCGGCGGGTCCCAGGACGTGTCGACGACGCGGTCGAGGTCGCCGTCCGTGAGGCCGGAGACGTACTCGATGGTGCGCTCGTGGACGGCGTCGTGGTAGCCGGTCAGCAGGTCCGGGGTGGCGCGGACCGCGGCGACCTCCTCCCGGCGGTGGCCGTAGCCGGTGTCCCGGATCGGGAGCGGGAGGCCGAAGCGGTCCGCCCAGCCGTGGTGCGTCCAGGCCTGGTCGACGCCCGCGACGTCGGCCACGTGGTCGTCCTGCACCCGCGTGAGGTGCCAGACGAGCCAGGCGACGGAGTTCGCGTCGGGGTCGGCGCGCCACGCGAGCTCGTCCGGCGTCAGGCCCGCGACGGCGGCGTGCACCTCCTCGCGGATCCGGCCGAACGCGTCCACGAGCAGGTCCGCACCGTTCATGACCCTATGCTACGGGCGTCGAAAAAGGACGGGCGTCCGGCCGCGCGGGTGCCTAGGGTCGGGTTCCGTGAACGACGACGCGCAGCGCGACCAGCAGCCCCTGGACGACCCGGCCGACGGCCTGTTCGGCGAGACCGTCGCGGCCGGCTACGACTCCGACGACGGCGCCGAGTTCGACCCGGCCGTCGTCGCCCGCACGGTCGACGTGCTCCACGACCTGGCCGAGGGCGGCCCCGCCCTCGAACTCGCGATCGGCACCGGCCGGATCGCCGCCCCGCTCGCCGCGCGCGGCACGACCGTGCACGGCATCGAACTGAGCCGCGCCATGGCCCGCCGCATCGACGGCAAGCCGGGTGCCGAGCGGATCCACGTCACGATCGGCGACATGACCAGGACGCGCGCCGACGGCGACATCGCCCCCGGCGAGTTCGCCCTCGCCTACCTCGTGTTCAACACGATCAGCAACGTCACCACCCAGGACGGCCAGGTCGACGTGTTCCGCAACGCCGCCGCCCACCTGCGCCCCGGCGGACGGTTCCTCGTCGAGGTCGGCGTGCCCGGCCTGCGGCGCCTGCCGCCCGGCCAGGACACCGTCCCGTTCGCCGTGGAGACCACGGGCGAGGGGCTGACCTCCGGATACGTCGGCTTCGACCAGTACGACGTCGCCACGCAGCGGTTCCGCTCCGTCCACGTGCGCGTGTCCGACGACGGCGCCGGGCGCGTCTACTCCGTTCCCTTCCGCTACGCCTGGCCGGCCGAGATGGACCTGATGGCGCGCATCGCCGGGATGCGGCTCGTCGACCGCTGGGCGGACTGGGACGGCTCGCCGTTCACGGCCGACAGCGAGAAGCACGTCTCCGTCTGGCAGAAGGATTGACGCGCCGGGGCGGCGTCCGGAGGACGCAATCCTCGCGGGTGCGGGGACACATTCCGGGTATGAACAGACACCGCGGCGTCTCAGCCGTTCTCGTCGTCATCCTCCCCGGAGTCCTGGCCGCGGGGTGCGCCGGCGGTGCGCAGAGTGTTCCTCCGCCCGCGTCGGCACCGGAGCCCACCGTGACGACCACGCACGACGTGATCGGTCGCGAGGGCGGGCCGTCCCCGTTCCGCGTCGTGTACGACGGCCAGGAACTGGAGCTCGGCCCGCACACGTACTGCTACACGACCGAGTGCGTGGACGGGTTCGACTCGGATCCGCCGTCCGTCGGGTCGCCGTCGGCGATCCACGTGCAGGTCACGGCTGAGGGCCTGGACGGGTTCGACGTGCTGGCCACCGACGATGTCGAGGCCGACGGCATGATCGAGGAGGACGGGGACTGGACGAGCCTCCCGGCCGAACGGCAGGAGGACGGCTGGTGGCTGGTCACTCCGGAGCTGCCCGCCGGCGAGTACCGGGTGATGCTGACGGCCCGGGGCGACGGCACCGGCGACATGGTTGCCGACCTGTGGTGGGAGGTCGCGGCCGACGCCGGGTGATGCGGCCGGCCGATCGCCGAGCCGTCGGCCCGACGTCGAGAGGTCGGCCGCCCGGACAGCCGATCGACCCCTCGACAACCGGTCTCGTCAGCGGGTGCCGGCCGCGGCTCGTGCCGGTTCGTTCGCGCTCCGGGTCCGGGGGACGGGCCGGACCGGGCCGCCGCGACGGGATCGCGAGCCCCACAGCACCCCCGCGATCACCAGGGCCGCTCCGACCAGCTGCAGCACGCCGAGCTGCTCGCCCAGCACGAGCGCCGACGCGCTCAGCCCCACCACCGGCACGAGCATGGAGAAGGGCGCCACCATCCCCGCCGGGTGCCGGCCCATCAGCCACGTCCAGATCCCCGACCCGACGAGCGTGCCGATCACCACCGTGTACGCGAGTCCGACGAGCGCCGGGAGCAGCTCGGGTCCGGGCGAGAAGGACCGGGCGATCGCCGCCGGGCCCTCGACGGCCAGCGACAGCAGCGCCATCGGTACGGGCGGGACCACGGACATCCAGAGCGTGACGTGCAGCGGGTTCGGCCGCTGCGCGGCCCCGGCCATCGCGCGGGCGTTGGACACGTTCCCGATCGCCCAGCCGAACCCGGCGGCGAGCACGAGGAGGAACGGGCCGAACGCGGCGGCCTGCGCCTGCTGCCAGCCGACCACGGCGAGCCCCGCCGTGGCCACGCCGAGCCCGGCGAGCTGACGGGCCGAGACGCGCTCGCGGAACACCGTCGCGCCCAGCAGCACCGTGAACGGTGCCGACGACTGCAGGACGAGCGAGGCCAGGCCGGTCGGGAAGCCGGCCGCCATGCCCCAGTACAGGAACAGGAACTGGAGTGTGCCGAACCCGAGGCCGTAGCCGATCAGCCACTTCACCGGGACCGGTGGCCGGGGGACGAGGAGGAGCGTGGGGACGGCCACGACCGCGAAGCGGAGCGCGACGAGCAGGAACGGCGGGAACTGCTGCAGGGAGGCGTTGATCGCGATGAAGTTCAGTCCCCACATCAGGGCGACCGAGAAAGCCAGCAGGCGGTGGGTGAGCGGCATGACCCGAGTCTGCGGCCGGACTGCTCTGTAGGACAAGTGAAACTTGCTACATCTCTCTGTAGGCTGCCTTCATGGAATTGAGTCGTGTCGACCCGCGGCACCTGGACCTGTTGCGCGAACTCGCGGACCGCGGGTCGGTGACCGCCGTCGCGGCGGCGACGTTCCGCACGCCGTCCGCGGTGTCGCAGCAGCTCCGCACGGCACAGCGGGAACTCGGCGGCGTGCGGCTCGTCGAGGCGGACGGCAGGGGGGTGCGGCTCACCGAGGCCGGCCGGCTCCTGGCGGACGGCGGGCGCGACGTCGCCCGGGCGGTCGCGCGGGTCCAGGCGCGGTGGGACGCGTACGTGGGTGCGCCGTCGGGCACGGTCACGGTGGCGATGCTGGCGAGCGCGGCGGCCGTCCTGCTGCCGGGGGTGCTGGAGCGGCTGGCCGGGACGGACGTCCTGCTGGAGTGCACCGACGTGGACGTGGCCGAGACGACGTACGCGGAGCTGGTGACGGACCACGACATCGTGGTCGGGCACAGCTTCACCTCCGAGGTGCCCGAGGGCGCCGGGCACCTCACCACGGTCGCCCTGCTGCGGGAGCCGCTGGACATCGCGATGCGCGTGGGGCATCCGCTGGCGGTGCGGCGGGAGGTCACCCCGGTGGAGCTGGCGGGCTGCGAGTGGTACGGCGTGCCGGCCGGCTACCCGTTCGACAGCCTGCGCCTCGCTGTGGAGACGGCCGCGGGCCTGCCGCTGACGGTGGTGCAGCGCCTGCGCGACAACCGCCTCATCGAGGCCCTCGTCGCGGCGGGCGACCGGGTGGCCGTGCTGCCGCGGTACACGACGTCGGACCCGCGGCTCGTGCTCCGCCCGGTGGCGGGAATCGCCGCGGGCCGGCACATCGTGGCGATGGCGCGCCCGGACCGGGCCGAACGCCTGGCGGTCCGCACCGTCCTCGACGCGTTCCGCGAGGTGGGCCGCTCGGTCGCCTGACGGCCCGCCTGCTCAGCCGTGTTTCCAGGTGGCGATCGCCCGCTCGATCGCCTTGCGGTCGCGGGCGCGGATTCCGTCGATCAGCTCGAACGGTGGCTCGTCCTTCTTCGGGGCGCGGCGCCAGGTGCCGACCAGGCGCCCGTCCAGCAGGACCGCCGGGCGGAAGACACCGTTCGTGAACGGGACGACGGTCCGCATCGCCTCCTTCGAGGCCACGAGGCCGCGATCCTGGTAGCCGAGCACGATCTCGTCGAAACCCGGTACGAGCGCCACCCCCGCGGCCTCGGCATCGGGCTCGGCCGCCCCGCTCGCCATGAGCATCGCCCTGCCCTCGACCTCGACCTCCTGGAGAGCCGGGATCTCCGCGACCGTGGCGCGGACGGGTGTCTTCGGGAGCCCGAGCCACCAGGCGAGGTCGTCGACGGTGGCCGGTCCGCGCGTGGCGAAGTAGGCGCGGGCGATGCGGTGCAGGTCCCCGCGGGGCTCCCCGGACCGGTCGACGGCGTGCGCACCGGCCGTGGCGACCATGAGCTGCTGCGTCCCCGCGAACGGTCCCCAGTGCAGCAGGCCGTCCAGCGCGAGCATCACGATGAGGTGGTAGCCCCGCTGCCCCTGGGTGGGCACACCTTCCTGCTGCCAGAGATCCATCAACGTGGCGCGCGACACGGCGCCGTCGGCCAGCGCCTCCCGCGCCACGGCCGCAGCCCGCCGCACGACGTCGTCGTCCAGACCTTCGTCGGCGTGGACCTTGCGCAGTTTGCGCCGCACGCGTTCGCCCGTCAGCGAGAGCAGCGCCGCCAGGTCCCGGGGCGTCGTGGCGAAGAGCGTGCCGCGCTGCGTCCAGCCGCGCACGAGCTCGCCGGAGTCGAACGCGGCGCGGACGTCGTCGAGCGTCGTACCGGGACGGCACCGGATCGCGATGGCCCGCAGGACCGCCGGGAGATCCTGCCCCTGCAGCGCGACCATCCGCCGCACCACCTCGGCCGGAGACAGGTCGCGGCGCGCCACCAGCCCCTGCGCGCGCAACCGGAGCCGCCGGGCGGCGTCGGGGGAGAGAACCACGGGTGAGGACATGACCGAAGGCTATGCCGGGTGTCGGACATCGACGACAGGCGCAGCAGGCGGATGGCGGGTGCGGCGGCAACGGGGGGTCGGACCGCCGCACCCTTACCCGTCACCACGAGTGAGGGCCCGGAACCGTTGGGGCCCGCGGAGCGGCACGTCGCGGGGAATGTCAGTGCCCCGGCATAGCGTTGCCGCGTGACCATGAACAACTCCTCGCGCGGCATGGGCCAGGGCAGCACCATGCGCGCCTTCATGCAGGACCGCGCGGTGGCGCGTCACCGGCTGGGCCGCGGCACGGTCCGGCGCATCCTCGCGTTCGCCCGCCCCTACCGCGGGCAGCTCGCGATCTTCGCGATCCTCCTCGTGCTCGACGCCGCCGCGGGCACCGCCGTCCCGCTGCTGTTCCGCTACCTGATCGACGACGGCATCGCCGCCGGCGACTCCGGCCTCGTCGTCGCCCTCGCCGCGGGCGCGGCGGGGCTCGCGCTCGTGAGCGCCGGACTCGCCGTCGCGGAACGCTGGGTCTCCGCCCGGATCGGCGAGGGACTCATCGTCGACCTGCGCACCGCCGTGTTCGGCCACGTGCAGCGCATGCCGCTCGCGTTCTTCGCCCGCACGCGCACCGGCGCGCTCGTCCAGCGCCTCAACGGCGACGTGCTCGGCGCCCAGCAGGCGTTCACCTCCACCCTGCAGACCGTCGTGTCCAACGCGCTGACCGTCGTGTTCACGCTCGCCGCCATGTTCGCCATGTCCTGGCAGCTCACCCTCCTCGCCCTGCTGGTCACGCCGCTGTTCGTGCTGCCCGCCCGCTGGTTCGGGCGCCGCCTCGCCGACTACACCCACCGCACCTACGAGCTCAGCGCCGACGTCGGCCAGCTCATGAACGAGCGCTTCAACGTCGCGGGCGCCCACCTCGCCAAGGTCTTCGGCGACCCGGCCCGCGAGGCCGCCGAGTACGCCCGCCCGGTCGAGGCGCTGCGCGAGATCGGCGTCCGGCGCGCGCTCCTGGGCACCTGGTTCCGCGTCGGACTCACCACGATGGCCTCCCTCGCGATCGCTGTCGTCTACGGACTCGGCGGCCTCCAGGCCATCGCCGGCACCCTCACCGTCGGCGTCGTCGTCGCCATGGCCGCCTACCTGAACCGGCTCTACGGCCCCCTCACCGCCATGGCGAACGTGCAGGTCGACATCATGACCGCACTCGTCAGCTTCGAACGCGTCCTCGAGGTCCTCGACCTCGAGCCCACCGTCACCGACGCCGACGACGCCACCGACCTCCGCGACGCCGTCGCCCGGCACGGCGTGAGCATCACCCTCGACCGCGTCACGTTCCGGTACCCGAAGGCCGACGAGGTCGGGCTCGCCTCCCTCGAGGCCGTCGCCGCCCCCGCCCAGGAGCCGGCGTCGGACACGCTGCGCGATCTCACCTTCACCGTCCCGGCCGGCGCCATGGTCGCGCTCGTGGGCCGCTCCGGCGCCGGCAAGAGCACCACCGGTCACCTGGTCACGCGCATGTACGACCCGACGTCCGGCAGCGTGGCGATCGCCGGCCAGGACCTGCGGGGCGTCACGCTCGCCTCCCTGCGGGCCACGGTCGGCGTCGTCTCCCAGGAGGCCCACCTCTTCCACGACACCGTCGCCGCCAACCTCCGCTACGCCCGGCCCGACGCCACCGACGCCGACCTCGAACAGGCGATGCGCCGCGCCCGCATCTGGAACCTCGTGTCCCGGCTCCCGCAGGGCATCGAGACCGTCGTCGGCGACCGCGGCTACCGCCTCTCCGGCGGCGAGCGCCAGCGTCTCGCCATCGCGCGGCTCCTGCTCAAGGCTCCCGACGTCGTCATCCTCGACGAGGCCACGGCCCACCTCGACTCCGCCTCGGAGGCCGCCGTCCAGGCCGCGCTCGACGAGGCGCTCGCGGGCCGTACCTCACTGGTCATCGCGCACCGCCTCTCCACGGTCCGCGGCGCGAACCTCGTGGTGGTGCTCGACGACGGGCGCGTCGCCGAGCAGGGCACGCACGCCGAGCTCCTGGCCGCGGGCGGGCTGTACGCGGACCTGTACCGGACCCAGTTCGCGCCCGCGACCGACGGCGCGGCCTGACCACCCGGCAGCCGCCGACCACGCGAGTCGCGCGCTCAGGCAGGCATGAGCTCGCCCACCGGGACCGGCACGGCGAGGGTGTTGCCGGCCTGTGCGAGCGGGCAGGCCCAGGCCGGGTCGTACGCGCAGGACGGGTTGTACGCGAAGTTGAGGTCCAGGACCAGGCGGTCGCCGTCGTCGCCGGGCTCTCCGAGCCACGCACCCTTGATCGTGTCCACGAGGTACCGCCCGCCGCCGTACGTCCCGCCGGGCCGCCCCGCGAGGGCGTCCTTCACCGGGACGAACAGCCCGCCGCCGTACGAGGCGAGCCGCCACACGTCCAGCGATCCGGCGCCCGGCAACTCGACGGCCCCGAGCAGCTCGAAGGGGACGACGCCGTCCGTGCCGGTGGGCACCTCCAGCCGCCTCGGCTCACGAGCGGGAACGATCCGCGTCTCGAAGCGCCACGCCGGGTCGTACGGTGCCACGCGCAGCCCGGTGAACCCCGTGCGGTCCGCGTCCAGGAGCGGTGACGCGGGATGCGTGGCGAACAGCTCGTCCCGCCCGGCGACCCAGGCGGCGTGCGCCTCGGCGGGATCCGCGCCCGCCCGCGCGCGGACGTCGTCGTACAGGGCGAAGACGCGCCGCCGCCAGTCGGCGACGGCCAGCGCGCGGCCGGGGGCGGTGTGCGGGTCGGAGCCGGTCATGGCCCCACCGTAGGCGGAGACGGCTCGGAGGGGACGGCCGCGCGTGGACGGAGGATCGAGGAGACGGGGCAGGAGTGTCCGAGTCGAGGGATACGGTGACGGCCATGGAACGAGACGTGCTCGGGGCGATCATCGGGTCGGAGCGGCAGGCGATCGCGGAGGATCTGCGGCACCTGACGGATGAGGACTGGATCCAGGAGTCGCTGTGCGCGGGATGGTCCGTCGAGGACGTCGTGGCGCACCTCGGGTCCGCGATGACCATCGGGGCTGCCGGCTGGATCCGCAGCATCGTGCGTGCCGGCTTCCGGCCCGCCGTGCACAACCGCAGGCAGTTGGAACGGTTCCGGGGCTCCACGCCGCAGGACACGCTGCGCCGGTTCGCGGCGCTCGGGTCCGCGGGCGGCGAGCCCGTGCGCATGCCGACCAGGAACCCCGTCCCCTGGCTGGGGGAGATCGTCGTGCACGGAGAGGATATTCGCCGTCCCCTCGGCATCGAGCACACGTACTCGGACGTGGGTCTGACCCGGGTGGCGGAGTTCTTCGCGGGTCGTGACTACGCGGTGAACAGCCGGTCCCAGATCAAAGGGCTGCGCCTGCGGGCGACCGACGCGGCGTTCGCCGCGAACGACGACCCCGCCCTGCCTCTGGTGGAAGGTCCGTTGCTGGGGCTCGTCATGGTGATGGCAGGCCGTGGCGCCTACCTCCGCGGACTCGCCGGTGCCGGAGTGCCGGAACTGGCGCGGCGCCTGGGCGGGGATCGGGCCCGGCCGCAGCGGGAGGGGCGAGGTCCGGGATCCGCGGCCTAGGATCCATCGGGTGAGCGCTTCGGGCCGGAGGAACCACCAGATCGCCGTGCTCGTGCTGGAGGGCGCCAAGCCGCTCGACGTCGGCATCCCGGCCCAGGTGTTCTCCCACCGGCCGGGCATGCCGTACGAGGTGCGGGTGTGCGGCGCGGCGCCCGGCCTGGTCACGGGTGGCGACGGGCTCTCGTACCACGTGGCCGAGGGGCTCGACGCCCTCGAACGCGCCGACACCGTCTTCGTCCCCGGCTACCGGACACCGGCCGACGCCGACCCGCCCGCCGTCGTCGTCGACGCGCTCAAGAACGCCCATGCCCGCGGGGCGCGGCTCGCGGCGATCTCGACCGGCGCGTTCGCGCTCGCGGCGACCGGGCTGCTCGACGGCAAGCGGGCGACCACCCACTGGCACTACACGCGGGCGCTCGGCGAGCGGTACCCGCGCGTGCAGGTGGACGGGAACGTGCTGTTCGTGGACGAGGGCGAGGTGCTCACCTCGGCGGGAGCGGCGTCGGGCATCGACCTGTGCCTGCACCTGGTGCGGCGCGATCACGGCGTCGGGCTCTCCAACGATGTCGCCCGGCGGCTGGTGGCGGCGCCCTACCGCAGCGGGGGACAGGCGCAGTACGTGCCGCGCAGCGTGCCCGAGCCGCTCGGCGACCTGTTCGCCGAGACCCGGGAGTGGGCCCTGGAGCACCTGGCCGAGCCGCTGACCCTCGAGACGCTCGCCCGCAACGCGCGGGTCTCGGCGCGCACCTTCTCGCGGCGCTTCGCGGAGGACACCGGGTACACGCCGATGCAGTGGGTGCTCCGCGCCCGCGTGGACCTGGCGCGCGAGCTGCTGGAACGCACCGACCTGGGGGTCGAGCAGGTCGCGCACCGGGTCGGGCTCGGCACGGCCGCGAACCTGCGCCTGCACTTCCAACGGATCCTCGGCACCTCCCCGACGGAGTACCGGCACACGTTCTCGGCATGATCGTGGCGAGATCCTTGCGGCGCATGGCGCAATGTCCGGCGGGATCCTTGCGCACCATGGCGTTCGAGCCACTTTCGGCCTCCCTCCGGGCCGCCGAGCATGGAGGCGACGAAAGGAAGGCTTCATGACCCGCATCGCCATCAACGGCTTCGGCCGCATCGGCCGCAACACCCTGCGTGCCCTCCTCGAGCGCGACAGCGACCTCGACGTGGTCGCGATCAACGACCTCACGGCCCCGGACGACCTCGCTCACCTGCTCCGGTACGACAGCGCGCTCGGCCGCCTGAACCGCCCGGTGGAGGTGGACGGCGCGGAGCTCGTGGTCGACGGCCGCCGCCTCCGCGTCCTCGGGGAGCGCGAGCCCGGCAAGCTCCCGTGGGCGGAGCTCGGCGTCGACATCGTGCTGGAATCCACCGGACGGTTCACCTCGGCGGACGCCGCCCGCGCGCACCTCGACGCGGGCGCGCGACGCGTGCTGGTGAGCGCCCCGTCCGCCGGCGCCGACGTCACGCTCGCCTACGGCGTGAACACGGGCGCGTACGACCCGGACCGGCACGTGATCGTCTCGAACGCGTCGTGCACGACGAACGCGCTGGCGCCCCTGGCGGCCGTGCTGGACGATCTGGCCGGGATCGAGCACGGCTTCATGACCACGGTGCACGCCTACACCCAGGAGCAGAACCTGCAGGACGGCCCGCACCGCGACCTGCGCCGGGCCCGCGCCGCGGCCGTGAACATCGCGCCCACCACGACGGGCGCGGCCAAGGCGATCGGACTGGTGCTGCCGAAGCTCGACGGCAAGCTGTCCGGCGACTCCATCCGCGTCCCCGTCCCGGTGGGCTCCCTCGTGGAGCTCAACACGACGGTGTCCCGCGAGGTCACGCGCGACGACGTGCTCGCCGCCTACCGCACCGCGGCCGAGGGCCGGCTCCAGGGCATCCTGGACTACTCGGACGAGCCGCTGGTCTCCAGCGACATCACCGGCCAGCCGGCCTCGGCGGTCTTCGACGCGGCCCTGGTGCGCGCCGACGGCAGGCATGTCAAGGTCGTGGCCTGGTACGACAACGAGTGGGGCTTCTCGAACCGCGTGATCGACACGCTGGAGCTGCTGGCACGCGGCTGACCGTCGAGGGAGGTGCCCAGGTACTGCGACCCGGGTACCTCCCCTCCCGCCGTATCGGGTACCCCGGTCAGACGCGCTCGCGCCGGCGCCTTCCTAGCGTGGCGGGCATGATCACGGCGGAGCACCTGACGAAGAGATACGGCGAGAAGCGGGCCGTGGAGGACCTGTCCTTCGCGGTCCGTCCCGGGGCGGTCACCGGCTTCCTGGGGCCGAACGGGGCGGGGAAGTCGACCACGATGCGGATGCTCGTGGGACTCGACAGCCCCACCAGCGGCAGGATCACGATCGACGGCACGCTGTACCGCGACCTGCCCGACCCGCTGCGCCACGTCGGCGTGGTGCTGGACGCCCGGGCCGTCCACCCCGGGCGCAGCGCGTACCACCACCTGCTGGCCGTCGCCCGGACGCACGGCATCCCCGACTCCCGGGTGGCGGAGGTGCTCGACCTGGTGGGCCTGAGCGCGGTCGCCCGCCGGCGCGCGGGCGGCTTCTCGCTCGGCATGAGCCAGCGCCTCGGGGTGGCGACCGCCCTGCTCGGCGATCCCCAGGTCCTGGTGCTCGACGAACCGGTCAACGGGCTCGACCCGGACGGCGTCCTGTGGATCCGCCGGCTGCTCGCAGGCCTGGCCCGCGAGGGACGGACGGTGTTCCTCTCCTCGCACCTGATGAGTGAGCTCTCCCTGATCGCCGACGATCTCGTGGTGATCGGCCAGGGCCGGCTGCTGGCCGCGGGCACCGCACAGGAGTTCGTCGCGCGTGCCGGCGCCGGAACCGTCCGTGTGGTGTCCCCGCAGAGCGCCGACCTCGCCACGGCGCTGCAGGGACCGGGCGTCACGGTCACGTCGATCGACGGCGCGACGCTCGAGGTCCACGGGCTCGACGCGCGCGACGTCGGCAGGATCGCCGCCGACCACGGCGTCGTCCTCTTCGAGCTGCTCTCCCGCAGCCTCACCCTGGAGGAGGCGTTCATGCGGATCACGCGGAACGCCCTGGAGTACCGCACGCCGCAGGAGGCCGCACGATGACCGGGGCGCGCATCAGCGCCCGCGGCCTGCTCGCGTCGGAGTGGACGAAGTTGTGGTCGGTGCGATCCCTGTGGCTCACGCTCGCCGCGGCCTTCGCGCTCACGATCGGGTTGTGCGCCTACATGATCGTCGACGGCGAGATGCTCGGCAGCGAGGAGGCCCAGGACATCCCGTTCGGCTGGACCGCCATCTACCCGGTGGGCATGCTCGTCCTCGTGGTGTTCGGGGTGCTCGGCGTCACCGGCGAGTACAGCAGCGGCTCCATCCGTACCACGATGGTGGCCGCGCCCCGCCGCACCGGGGTGCTGCTGGCGAAGGCGGCCGTCGCCACGGGAGTCGCCGCGGTGCTCGGCGTCTGCACCTCAGTCCTGCTCCACGGGCTGCTGCAGCTCGCCGGCACCGTTCCGGCGGCGCGCGGGGTGTCCCTGTTCGACCCCGACATGTTCTGGGGCGTGCTCGGCGGCACGCTCGTGCTCCCGTACGGTGCTCTCCTCGGGATCGTGCTGGGCAGCCTGGTCCGCAACGCGGCCGCCGCCATCTGCCTCTACTTCGGCGTGTTCCAGATGGGGCCGCAGATCCTCCCGGCCTTCCTGCCGGACTCGCTCGCCGGCGTGCTGGACTACATGCCCCTGGCCGCGCTCGACGTGCTGCGGGCCGGCGGCCTGACCTCCGAGCCCTACGGAGCGGGAACGGCCGCGTTCGTCGCCGCCGCCTGGATCGGCGTGCTGGGCGGCGCGTCGTGGTGGCTCCTGAGGAGCCGCGACGTCTGACACGTCGTGTGACGATGAGGCCCGTGGACACGACCGGACCGCTGCGGCGGGTGCGCGCGTTCGACCGGCGCCACCCGCTGTCCTGGGACGTGGCCCTGGCGTGCGGGGTCGGGTCGGTCTCCGCGAACGCGAGCGGCGACCTGCACCCGCCCGGCGTCGCCCTGCTGGTCGTCGTCCACGGCGCGCTGGTCCTGCGGAGGCGGAGGCCCCTGCCCGCGCTGGTCGCCGCGGCGTCGGCGGTCGTGGTCGGCGCCGTCGCCGCGGTGCTCACCGGGACCGCCGTGCCGTGGGCGTACCTCGCCGTCTGGGTGCTGCTGTTCCATGTCGGCCTGCGGGACGGCGGCCTGCGTGAACGCGCGCGGTTCGCCGTCGTCGGCCTGGTCGTCGGCCTCGTCACCCTGACGAGCGCCGTCAGCCCTGCGGGCGCCGGTGCGAGCGGCGCGATCGACACGGAGGAGCGGGTGCGCGCGTCGGTCGCCGTCCTGGCGATGTGCGCCGCGTCGTTCCTCCTGGGCCTGCAGATCCGCGGCCGGCGCGAGCAACTGGCGGCGCAGCGCGAGGAGGCGGCGCGCGCCGCCGTCGTCGCGGAGCGGTCGAGGATCGCCCAGGAGATGCACGACATCATCGGGCACAACCTCTCGGTCATCACCTCGCTGGCCACCGGGGGAGCGGTGGCCGTCAGGAACGCCCCCGACGACGCCGCGGCGGCGTTCGACGCGATCGGCGCGGTCAGCAGGTCCTCGGTGCGGGACGTGCGGCGCGTCCTGGCCGTGCTGCGGCACGACCGCAGCGCGGAGGGCGCAGCGCTCAGCCCTCAGCCCGGGCTGCGCGAGATCCCTGAACTGGTCGAGGCCGTCCGCGCCGCGGGGCTGCCGGTGACCCTGAGCCGCGTGGGCTCCCTGCGGCAACTCTCGGCGGGCCGGCAGCTCGCGGTCCACCGGATCGTCCAGGAGTCGCTGACGAACGTTCTGCGCCACGCCGCCGCGGGCAGCCGGGTCGGCGTCGCCATCCGGCGCGACGGCGCGGACGTCGTGGTCAGGGTGGACGACGTCGGCCCCGCGGGAGCGGACCCCGGCGGCCGCACACCGGCCGGGGTCCCCGGCCAGGGCATTCTCGGGATGCGGGAACGCGCCGAGACGTACGGCGGGACCCTGGAGGCCGGGCCCGTGCGAGGCGGATGGAGCGTCGTGGCGCGCATCGGCGCCGACGGGAACGACGGCGAGAGCGAGGAACCGCGACGATGACCGGTGCCGGGACGACGACCAGGGTGCTCATCGCGGACGACCAGGCGCTGCAGCGCCTGGGCACCGCGATGTTCCTCGGTGGTCAGGACGGCATCGCCGTCGTCGGCGAGGCGGCCGACGGGTACGAGGCGGTCGAGCACACCGAGCGGCTGCGGCCCGACGTCGTGCTGATGGACATCCGCATGCCCCGTCTGGACGGCATCGCCGCCACCCGTCGCATCGTCGCGGCCAAGCACGACCCCGGCACCGGCCCCTGGGTCCTGCTCCTGACGACGTTCGACGTCGACGAGTACGTCCTGGCCGGCCTGGAGGCCGGCGCCAGCGGATTCCTCACCAAGGACGCCGAGCCCGCCGACCTGCTCTCCGCGATCCGGGCCGTGGCGGCCGGCGACGCCGTCATCGCGCCCAGCGCCACCCGGCGACTGCTGGGCCGGCTCGCCGCCCGCACGGCGGACGCGCCCGCCACGGCCTCCGGCGAACGGCTGCGCGCGCAGGCCGCCGTCGGCCGCCTCACGGACCGGGAGCGGGAGATCCTCGTCGCCATCGGGTCCGGGATGACCAACACCGAGATCGGCCGCGAGCTCCTGCTGGCCGAGTCGACCGTGAAGAACTACGTCGGGCGGATCTTCACGAAGATCGGCGCCCGGGACCGCGTCCACGCGGTGATCACGGCGTTCCGCGCGGGCCTGGTCCGCGCGGACTGACCGCGCCGGCGTCTCCTCCGGAGGAACGTGCCGTCGCGGCGAGCGAGCCGAGCAGGGCGAGCGCCTCGCCGCTGGGGGAGCCGGGTTCGGCGTGGTAGACGACGAGCGCCTGGCCGGGACTCGACCGCACGTCGAAGGTCTGCATCGTCAGCGTCAGCGGTCCGACGGCGGGATGCCGGAAGCGCTTGGCCTCCAGCGTCTTGCCGCGGGCGTCGTGGCCGGTCCACAGGCGCGCGAACGCGGGGCTCGCGTCGAGCAGCTCGGCGAGCACGTGCTGGACCCGCGGGTCGTCGGGGGCCTCGCCGTACCCGAGCCGGAACCCCGCCACGGAGTTGCGGGCGACGTCGTACCAGTCCTGGTAGAACGTCCGCGCGGTCGGGTCGGTGAACACGACGTGCATCAGGTTGCGCGAATGGGCCCAGTCGTGGAACAGCGCGTCCCCGATCACGTTGGACGCCAGCACGTCGTAGGCGCGGTTGTAGACGACGGCGGGGTTGCCGGGCCAGGCGTCCATGAGCTGCAGCAGGCTGGGGTCGACCCGGTCGGGTACCGCGGCCGGGCGGGCCCGCGGGCTCAGCCCGGCCAGCCGGAACAGATGCCGGCGACCGTCCTCGTCCAGCCGCAGCGCGCTCGACAACGCGTCGGCGACCTGTGCCGACGGGTTGCGCTCACGGCCCTGCTCGAGCCGCACGTAGTAGTCGACGCTCACCCCGACCAGCAGCGCGACCTCCTCCCGCCGCAGGCCCGGGACGCGCCGTGACCCGTACGAGGGGAGGTTCACCTCGTCCGGCCGGATCGCGGCGCGGCGGGCGCGGAGGTAGTCGCCGAGCTCGGAGGAAGCCATGTCGGCATCGTAGGCCGGGCCGGCGGGAACATCCTGGGTGCGTCACTCCCACGAGAGCGGCGGCCTCCCGCGGCGGCCCGGCGATCCTCATCGTGGTGGACATGAACACCACAGCACCGAAGACCGTCCTCGTGACCGGCGCCAGCAGCGGGATCGGCGAGGCCGTCGCCGCGCGCCTGGCCGAGGCGGGCCATCACGTCGTCGCCGGCGCCCGGCGCCTGGATCGGCTCGAGGCACTCGCCGAGCGCACCGACGGCCACCTGCACCCCGTCCGGCTCGACGTGACCGACCGCGAGGACCTGACCGCCTTCGTCGCGACGGCCCTGGACCTCACCGGGCGCGTCGACGTCCTTGTGAGCAACGCCGGCGTGATGCCGCTCTCGCGGCTGGACTCCCTGCTGGTCGACGAGTGGGACCGGATGATCGACGTGAACGTCCGCGGCCTGCTGCACGGCATCGCCGCGGCGCTGCCGCACTTCACCGCACAGGGCTCGGGCCACTTCGTCACCATCGCGAGCGTCGGCGCCCACGAGGTCGTCCCCACCGGCGCCGTCTACTCGGGCACCAAGTACGCCCAGTGGGCCATCACCGAAGGCCTGCGGCAGGAGAGCGACCCCTCGATCCGCGTCACGACCGTCTCACCGGGGGTGGTCACCTCCGAGCTCGCCGACTCGATCACCGAGCCCGGCGCCGCCGAGGCGATGGTCGCCTACCGCGCCCACGCCATCTCCCCGGACGCGATCGCGCGTGCCGTCGCCTACGCCGTCGACCAGCCGGCGGACGTCGACGTCAACGAGATCGTCGTCCGCCCGGCCCGCCAGCGCTGACGCCCGCCGCACCGCGCCGCAGCAGGTCGAGGTCTGCCGCCATGATTCCTCACTCCTGTTCAGCTGCTTCGCGGATCGCCGGTACGTCACCACGGTATCCGGCCGCGGCCACGGAGCGGAGGCGGGCCCGCACCCGGGCGGCGTCCGCCGCCGGCGTCGCGTCGTAGGCGGCGCGGTAGTCGCGGGAGAAGTGCGAGGCGCTCAGGTATCCGACGGCGCCGGCGGCCTGGCCGGCCGACTCGCCGAGCACGACCATCCGCCGTTGCGCCTCGCCGAGGCGGAGCCGCTTGAGGTAGTGCAGCGGGGTCATCCCGGTGACCTGCTTGAAGCGCCGTGCCAGGGTGGACGGGCTGGCCCCCACGGCCGTCGAGAGGCGTGCGAGCGACCACGGCTTGTCGATCGAGTCGTTGAGCGCCTCGATGGCGCGCACCACGATCCCGCTGCGTGGGGTGCCGACGGCGGCCAGCATCCGTGGTGCCTGCTCGGTCTGCAGGAGGCGCAGCACCACCTCGCGTGTGAGGAGCGGCGCGAGCACCGGGATGTCCTCGGGGGCGTCGAGGAGCCCGAGGAATCGCGCGACGGCGTCGGCGAGCTGCGGGGTCCAGGTGCCCAGGCGGGGCGGTTCGTCCGGCGTCGGTCCGGCCGTACGCGCCATCGATCCCGCCACCTCGCTCACGATCGCGGGGTCGAGCCGCCAGATCGCGGAGAGGAACTCGCCGCGCGTGTCCAGTTCGACGACCCCGGCCGAGACCGGCAGGTCGACAGGCGTGATGAGGAAGTGCTCGCGGCCCCAGCGCTGGTCGTGCTCGCCGACGATCGACCGCTTGCGCCCGCTGAGCACCATCGCCAGCGACGGCGTGTAGTGCTGGTAGGAGAGTCCGGTGAGTTCCTCGACCCGGCTGAGCCGCAGCCCCAGGGCCTCGGCGCGTGCCGGGTTGCCCAGGTGTCGCCGGACGCCGGCGGCGGCTCGGTCCAGGTGCGCGTCCACCGCGTCGGTCACTGCATCGGTCACTGCATCGGTTCCTGCATCCGTCACCGCACCATTGAACGCCACGGGCGCCACGCACGCCGGGGTGCGCCCGAAGCCGGCAAGGATCTGACGTGATCAGGCAACCACGCCCGCCCGGCCGGTGTGACGGTGGGAGCATGACATCGAACGCACTGGACCAGCGAACATCGAACGAACACCTCCTGTCCGCCCTCCCGTCCGACGACCGGCTCGCCGGGTGCACCGCGATCGTCACCGGCTCGTCCAGCGGGATCGGTGAGGCGATCGCGCGCGTGCTGGCGGCCTCGGGGGCGCACGTCGTCGTCACGGGCCGGGACGCCGAGCGTGCGGCCCGGGTGGTGGACATCGTCACTGCCCGCGGCGAGCGGGCGACGGCCGTGACCGCCGACCTCGCCGCCGCGCCCGACGAGCTGCGGGACTTCGCACGGCGCGCCACGGAGGCCCTCGGCGGCCGGGTCGACATCCTCGTGAACAACGCCGCCGTGTACCCGGCCGGTCCGACGGAGGGCGTGGCCGACGACGTCCTCGACGCCGTGCTCGCGACCAACATCCGGGCGCCCCACGTGCTCATGGCGCAGCTCGCGCCCGCGATGGTGGAGCGCGGCGGCGGCGTCGTCGTGAACATCGGGTCGTGGATGGGGCGGGTGGGCGTGCCGTTGATGGCGCTCTACCCGGCGACGAAGGCGGCGATCGAGCAGCTCACCCGCGCGTGGGCCGCCGAGTACGGGCCGCGTGGCGTCCGCGTGGCCGGCGTCGCGCCGGGCGGGACGGCGACGCCGGGGAACGCGCACGCCGACGCGCAGCTCGCCGCGATGTCCGAGGCCACGCCCGCCGGCGTCGCGGTGCGCCCGATCGACATCGCACGCGCCGTCCGCTATGTCGTCTCCGACGAGGGCGAGTTCGTGTTCGGCGCGACGATCGACGTCGACGGCGGCCTCATCGCGACACGTCTGCGCTGAGCTGCGCTGAGCCCGGCCGGCCGATCGCGCGGTGGGCGCGACTCGCCGCGGGCGCGAGCGACGACCTGACCTATTCCCTCAGGTAGCGCAGCACGGCCAGCACCCGGCGGTGGTCCGCGGCGTCGTGCGGGATGCGGAGCTTCTGGAAGATCGTGGCGACGTTCTTCTCCACGGTCTTCGGGGAGACGTACAGCTCCCGCGCGATGCCGCCGTTGGAACGGCCCTGCGCCATGAGGGCGAGCACCTCGCGCTCACGGGCGGTCAGTCCGGCCGGCCCGTCGTGCCGGTCCCGGCGACCCATCAGCTGGGAGACCACCTCCGGGTCGAGCACCGTCTCGCCGCCGGCCACGCGCCCGAGCGCCTCGGCGAACTCCCCCACGTCGAGGACGCGGTCCTTGAGCAGGTAGCCGACGCCACGCGCGTCGTCCGAGAGGAGCGCATCCACGTACCGCGTCTCCACGTACTGGGAGAAGAGCAGGACGGGCAGCCCCGGGTACCGGGCACGGAGCACCACCGCCGCGCGCAGGCCCTCGTCGGTGAAGGCGGGCGGCATGCGGATGTCGGCGACGACGACGTCGGGCGGGGTCCCGTCCGCCGCGAGCCGGGTGACCTCGCGATCCAGGCGCTCGCCGTCCGGGACGGCGGTCACCTCGTGCCCGCGGCGGGTCAGCAGCGCGACGAGGCCGTCGCGCAGGATCGCGGTGTCCTCCGCGAGCACGACCCGCAGGGGACTCGGCGGCGTCGCGGCCGGCCCGGTCACGACGTGCCGTCCTGCGGCCGGGCCGCCGCGTCCGCCGCGGCGCGCATCGCGGGGAGGCTCATGGTCACGACCGTCGGCCCGCCGGCCGGACTGGACAGGTCGAACACGCCGTCGACCGACCGGACCCGCTCGGCGAGGCCGGCCAGGCCGGAGCGCAGCCCGGATCCGTCGGGCCGGACCACGGTCGCGCCGCCGTGGCCGTCGTCCCGGACGCGGATCCGCACGGCGTCGCCGTCGGCCGCCTCGATCCGCACGTCGATGCGCGACGCACGGGCGTGCTTGGCGGCGTTGGTGACCAGCTCCGCGATCGAGAAGTACACGATCGACTCGATCGCGGGAGCCAGGCGGCCGGGGGCCTCGACGTCGGGGCCGACGTGCACCCCGACGGGTAGGGGCGCTCGCGAGGCGAGGGTCTCCAGGGCGACGGACAGCCCGCTGTCCAGGGCGGGCGGGTGGATGCCGCGCGCGAGCTCGCGCAGCTCGGTCAGCGCGTCCTTGGTGGAGGCGTGCGCGATCTCGAGGAGATCCGCGACCGTGGCCGGGTCCCCGGCGGCCAGCAACTCGCGTGCCTCGCCGAGCTGCATGCCGACCGCGACGAGGCGTGCCTGGGTGCCGTCGTGCAGGTCCCGCTCGATGCGGCGCAGGCGGGCGTCGGCATCCTGCACGGTGCCCGCCCGCGACCGCTCCAGCTCGGCGATGCGCAGGCTCGACGGCGTCGGCCCGAGCAGCGCGCCGGTCAGGAGGGTCAGCGGGACCACGGCCAGTCGCACGACCCAGGGCCAGAGGAGGACCAGGGCGAGGCCGCCGGCCGCGACGACCGCGAGCCCTCCCGGGGTGTGCCACGAGTCGTCCATGGCCAGCTCCGCCGGCAGGAGGCGGTGCCACGACCAGTAGGTGACGCTGCCGAGCCCCATCACGAGGAACGCCGTGCTCACGACGAGTCCGGCGAGCGCCAGCGGGATCGACGCGACCATGAACAGCATCGACCGCCAGCCCGCGGCGTCGGCGAGCGTCCGCCACGGCCCCCGGCGCGGGCGCCGGGGGAGGGGCGCGGCGACGTCCACGCCGAGAAGCCGGCTCGCCAGCCCACGGTAGACGGCACCCCACAGTCGTCCGCCGCCCACGAGCCACCCGGCGCCGTACAGCCCGACGACGGTCACCGCCGTCGCCGCCGAGAGCAGCACGGTGAGGAGCACGTAGCCGAGCGCGAGGGGTGCCAGGAGCAGCACGAGCCACAGGTAGGCGTACGAGCGCCACGTGCCGGGGGAGAGCGGGGCGCCGAGGAGCCGCCGACCGGGCACCGCCCCGAGTCCCGCGGGCCGGTCGTGGGTCATGGTCGTCATGGTGCCACGCTCCCTCGTGGGCGGGTCGCCGCGTCAGGGTGTGCGCCCTGCCGGGTGGTAGGGCTGTCCCCCGTGTTCTGGATTGCCGCGTCGGGGAGGGCCAGTGCGGTGTGGGCCGGGCGCCCGGCCCTCGGCGGCGCGGTGGCGAGGCCGCGGAGCCTCTGGTTGCGCCGCTCCAGCGCCTCTGCCGTGGCGGGGAAGAGCGCGGCATCGCCTTGTCCGACCAGAGCCTGGTTCAGCTCGACGAATCGGCGGACGTCGCGCTCGTACGCGGCGAAGGCGGTGGCGTGGTCGTCGTGGACGGCCAGCGACCGGGCGAGCATGTAGGCCCCGACGAGGGCGAGGCTGGTCCCCTGTCCGGTCAGGAACGACGGCGCGAAGGCGGCGTCGCCCACGAGCGCGACCCGGCCGGCGGACCAGCGCGGCATCCGGATCTGGCTCACCGTGTCGAGGAATCCGTCGCTCGCGTCCCTCATGGCGTCCAGCACGGCCGGGATCTCCCAGCCGTCGCCGGCGAAGGCCGCGGTGACGAGTTCGCGCATCGCCACCGGGTCGCGGCGGACGGGCAGGGGTGGTTCCGGATGCGCGACCGTGAGGAACCCGTGCAGGTCGTCGCGGTCCCCGACGGCGTAGAGGGCCGCCGCCCGGCCGGGCGCGTTCCACATCACGACCTCCCGGGAGAGTCCCCAGCGGTCGGGCATGGTGAAGATCGCGAAGCAGTACCCCAGGTAGCGGTGAAACCGTTGCTCGGGGCCGAAGACGAGTTCGCGCGTCCGCGAGTGCAGGCCGTCCGCCCCGATCACCAGGTCGAAGCTGCGCCGGGTGCCGCTGCGGAACGTGACGTCGACGCCGCCGTCGCGCTCGGCCAGGCCCTCGACGGAGTCGTCGAACACGAACTCCGCCTCGTCCCGGACGGTCTCGTACAGGATGCCGGTCAGCGTGCCGCGGGGCAGCTCGACGTCGCGCTCCTCGACCCCGCCGGCCACCACCTGCGGAGACAGCACCGCCACCGCGGCACCGCCGGCGTCGAGGAAGGTCATCCGGCGCGACTCGATGTGTGCCTTGTGGAGCCGCGGCAGGATTCCCGTCCGGCGGGCCACCTCCACCGCGGTGCCCCGGACGTCGATCGGGTACCCGCCGGTCCGCGGCGCGGCGGACTTCTCCACCACGGTCACCGTGAACCCGTACCGGCGCAGCCAGGACGCGAGGGTGAGACCCGCGACGCTCGCGCCGGACACCAGGACGGTCGTCGATCCGTTTCTCGTCATCGTCCCTCACGCTCCCCGCCCGAGTACCGGCGCCCGCGGCCGGTCGTGCGCACGAGCACGACGGCGAGGACCGCGGCGATGAGGAACGCGCTGGAGGCGATCCCGATGTACGCGAGCACGCCGACGGCCGAGCTCACCTGCTCCCCGGTGGCGGGCGTGGCAGTCGAGGTGAGCACCGCTGCCCCCACGAAATTCAGGACGACGGCCCCGATCGAGACCATCACCATCACGAGGCTCGACACGATGCCCTGACGTTCCGGAGGCGCCAGGCTGCCCGCCATGTTGAAGCCGGCCGTGCCGAGCGCCCCGACCGTCACGCCCAGCAGGAACCCGCAGCAGAGCGCGGCGGGGAGCTGCGACGCGCCGAGGAACATGCCGGCGGTCGCGGCCGAGCCGAGCACGACCGCCCCGGCGAGGGTCCGGGCGGTGCCGAGGCGCGTGGCGAGCCACCCGGCCGCCGGCCCGCCGAGCGTGGCGCCGATTCCCGGCGCCGCGAGGAGCAGCGCCACCGAGCCCTGGTCGGCCAGGCCGTACCCGAGCTCCTGGTGCGCGGAGACGTCGCCGAGGAGCGGGAGGAGCTGGAGCATGCTCTGGTACGACCCCGCGGCGAGGAAGACGACCAGGAGGGTGAGGATCAGCGGCCGCCCGAGGTCCCGCAGGTCGATGAGGGCGTCGGGCTTCCGGCTCGACACCCGGAACCACCTGATCAGCGCTGCGGCACCGGCGGCGAGGAGGGCGAGCGGGCCGGCGGTGAACCAGCCGAGATCCGCCGCCAGACTGATGTAGCCGAGCACGCCGGCGAGGCCTCCGCCGAGGAGCAGGGCGCCGCCCACGTCGATCGAGCCCGGCGTCCTGACCGGGGACTCGGGGACCAGACAGCGTACGCAGACCGCCATCGCGATCGCGACGATCCCGGCGATGACGAACAGGACCTGGAAGCCGAACTCCACGGCCAGCTGCTCGACGAGGAACCGGGAAGCGATGTTCAGCGCGGCGGAACCGGAGGTCACGATGCCCACGACGAGCATCGCGAGGCGCGGTGCGGTGACCCCTCGGACGATGGCGACGGAGAGGAACATGGCGGCCAGGGCGGCCCCCTGCAGCATGCGCCCCGCCACGAACACCCAGATGTTGGGTGCCATCGCGCAGACGAGGGCGCCCGCGGCGCTGATGAGCAGCGTCAGCACGAGTACTCTGCGCCTGCCGTGGATGTCGGCGCTCCTGCCGAGGAGTGGCGCCCACATCACCCCCGCCAGCATCGCCGTGGCATTGAGCCACGCCGCCTGGCTGGTACCGAAGTGGTCGAGCATCTCGGGAAGCACGAGCAGCGGTGCGGTCACGGCTGAATCGACCACGAAGTTCACGAGAGCCAGGACGGCCACGAGGCCGACGAGGCGGGCGTTCCATCGGGTGTGCGATTCGGCCGCGGGCATCGCGTCCGCGTGTGGCGTGACCCGGTCGAGATTCTTGGTTGCCATGCCGCAAGGCTTTCGCGAGGCCGGGCGGCCGGGACACCGTGCGCGCCCCCGGAGGGGGTAGGGCTGTCCCTCGGCCTGCCCGGGCCGTCGCGCTCATTCGCTCGTCGCGATCAGGTACGACGTCGAACGGCGGGTCTCATCGGCTGGTGAGGTCCTCGACGCCGGTCACCTTCGCGCCGTCGAACTCGACCAGCACGCCACGCCCGGTCCGGCCGGACGCGTCGGGCCGGACGAGGCGGACCGTCCAGCGCCGCCCGGAGCGGAAGGTCAGCTCGGGGTCGCCCAGGGCCGCGCCGTCGGCCGGCCCCAGCCGCGCCACGGCGGTACCGCGCGCGAGCGCGCCGTGCTCGGACCACCGTCGCATCGTCCGGGCCACGAAGGAGAGATCCGGCGGTAGCTCACCCGAGGCCACCATCACACTCGTGGTCAGCGACTCCTCGGTGCCCGGCGGTCGATAGCCGCCGATCGTCCAGCACCGGTGCTCGGCGGGCGCCGGGACCTCGACGAACGTGCCCACCGAAGGGACGACGAGCTCGGCGGGCATGCCGGCGAGCAGCTGGCCGAGCCGCGTGGCCACCTCGCTCTCCGCCCAGCTGCGCACCATGCGCTCCGGCGTCGCGTGGTAGATCTCCGCGAGGGCGTGCAGTCCGCGCCAGGTGGCGTCGTCCAGGCTGATCCGCAGGTCACGTCGGCTCATCGGGCCATCGTGGCAGAGCGCGACCCCTGGAGGGGCCCACGTGCCGCCGCGCCGTCAGTAGCGTTCGACCAGGTGCTCGCGTCCCGCGGGCGGGTCGTACGCGACCGGCCAGAAGTCGCGGATCGCCGCGACCTTGCCGGCGTCGTCGAACGTGAAGAACGAGATGCCGGTCTCGGACCCCTCGCCCACGTGGACCTCGACCCAGGAGACCGCGCCGTCGTCGTCCGCGACGACGCGCCGGACCTCGGCGTGCCACTCGTCCGGGTACTCCGAGTTGAACCGGACCCAGGCGTCGCGGCCGACGACGCGTTCGCGGGTCGGCGGCATGTCGACGACGACGTCGTCGTCGAAGAACCCGGCATAGGTGGTCCAGTCACGGGCCTCGGCGGCGGACCACAGGGCCTCGACCGTGCGGCGGTATTCGTGTGCGGTCATGGCCGCACCGTAGGCCGGGACACCGACAACGAGACCGCCGTGGGTCCGGCGGTGGGCGGGTTTCGGCTGGTTGAAACGATTAGGTGGTCTCGCGGAGCCTTGACTTCAACGATGTACGAGCTAGCCTGAGCCGTTCGTTGTATCGATTCACAATGACGTATCGACGAGATCGGAGCGACCGTTGCGCCCTCCCTCCTCCCGACGGAAGAACCCCCTGCGTTGGATCGCCGCCTCGATCGGCGCGATCCTCGTCGCGGCGGGTCTGCCCGGCTTCGCCCCTCCGGCCACCGCGGCCGTCACCCCCGGCACCTGGTACGCGATCGTCAACGAGCACTCCGGGCTCGCGGTCGACATCGAGGGCCGGTCGACGGCCAACGGGGCCGCGGCGTTGCTGTGGACCCGCACCGACGCCACCAACCAGCAGTTCCGCTTCGTCGACGCCGGCGGCGGGTACCACCGCATCGAGGCCCGGCACAGCGGTCAGGTCCTCGACGTCTCCGCGAGGAGCACCGAGAACGGCGCCGACGTCCTCCAGTGGCCGGCCAACGGCGGCACCAATCAGCAGTGGCAGCTGAACGAGCAGTCCGACGGCTCCTACGAGATCGTCAACCGCAACTCCGGCAAGGCCCTCGACAACTGGGAGTGGTCCACCACCGCCGGGGACCGCGTCTCGCAGTACGACCGCAACGGCTCGGCCGCGCAGCGCTGGCGGCTGATCCCCGTCGGGGACGACGGCGGTGCGTCCGGCGACGGCTCGGTCTCCGACCCGAACCTCCAGTACTACGGCCGCTGGGCCACCGACGGCTCCTGGCGCACGATGGGCTGGGCCGGCGGCTACGTCGAGGCCGCCTTCACCGGCTCCTCGATCGGCGTCCACCTGCGGGGCACCATCGACATGTACTACTCGGTCGACGGCGCGGCCGAGCAGTGGCGGCGAGGCGTGTCGGGGGACGTCACCATCGCCTCAGGCCTCGGCGGCGGCACCCACACGGTCCGCATCGGATTCCGCGAGCGGGCCGGGTCGTACACCGGTGACCCGGCGTTCGGCGGGTTCGACCTGGCCTCGGGCGGCTCGACGACGTCGCTCGCGCGCCCGGCGGACTTCATCGAGTTCATCGGCGACTCGATCACCGTCGGACAGCCCAACGGGAACCGGCCCTTCACGGCCTACCCGTACCTGGTGGGCGAGGCGCTCGGCGCCGGGCACACGCAGGTGGCCCAGGGCGGTGCGTGCCTGGTCAGCACCTCGGACGGCTGCTACGGGATGATGGACTGGTTCCGCCGCTCGTCGGCCTGGGTGGACCGCGACGACTGGAACTTCTCCACCTACCAGGCGACCGCCGTCGTCATCAACCTCGGCACCAACGACGTCGGGCACGGCGTCTCCACCCCCGAGTTCCAGCGGAACTACGTCGTCATGCTGGAGCGGGTCCGCCAGGCGTACCCGAACGCCGAGATCTTCGCGATGGGCGTCTTCCGGAACCGGTACGTGACCGAGACGCGGAACGCGGTCCAGGCACGCGTCGACGCCGGTGACACGCGGGTCCACTTCGTCGACACGAGCGGCTGGGTCGACCCGGCCGCCGACACCCACGACAACGTGCACCCGACCGACGCCGGTCACCGGAAGATCGCCGGCCTGCTGGCCCCGGTCATCGACCAGTACCTGTAGCACAGGGCGCGATTCCTCCCTGGTGGGCCTCGGCGACGGCGCCGAGGCCCACCCCTCATACACCTGGAGCACAGATGCGCACTCCCGAAACCCATGGCCTGCTCGGGGCCGGAGTCACTCGCAGGTCGGTGTTCGGTCTCGCGGCCGGGGCCGCCGCGGCGGCCGGCGGCCTCCTCGCCGCCTCCCCGGCGCACGCGGCGTTCCGGACCGGTACCTGGTACGTCCTGCAGTCCCGGCATTCCGGCCTGGTCCTCGACATCGAGGGGAGGTCGACGTCGGCCGGCGCGATGCTCGTGCAGTGGAACCGCACCGACGCGACCAACCAGCAGTTCCGCTTCCTCGACGCCGGCGGTGGCTACTACGAGATCCAGGCCCGCCACTCGAACCTGCTGCTCGACGTCTCCGCCAGGAGCACCGCGAACGGGGCCGACGTCGTCCAGTGGAGCGCGACCGGCGGCACCAACCAGCAGTGGCGGATCGTCGACGACGGCACGTACCTGCGTTTCGTCAACCGCAACTCCGGCAAGGCCCTCGACGTGTGGGAACGGTCCACCACCGCCGGCGACCGGATCTCGCAGTACGACGACAACGGCGGCGCCAACCAGCAGTGGCGGGCGATCGCCGTCGGCGCTCCGCCGGCGGACGGGACGCCGACGATCTACATCGCCTCGGACTCGACCGCCCAGACCTACAACTCCTCGCGCTACCCGATGACGGGCTGGGGCCAGAAGCTCGCGAACTACTTCGACGCGAACACGACCGTGGCCAACCACGCCATCGGCGGGCGCTCGTCGCGCTCGTTCATCGAGCAGGGGCGACTGGACACGATCCTGGACGCCATCCAGCCGGGCGACTACCTGTTCGTCCAGTTCGGGCACAACGACGCCAGCTCGGGCAACCCCGAGCGGTACACCCCGCCCGAGGACTACAAGCGGTACCTGCGCGACGACTACATGGCCGGTGCGACCGCGCGCGGCGCCACGCCGGTCCTGCTCACGCCAGTCTCCCGGCGCGACTACGACTCGAACGGTCGGTTCCGGGTCTCGTTCCCCGACTACGTCGACAAGGTGTACGAGCTGGTCGACGAGACCGGCGTCGCGATGATCGACCTGTCGGCACGCTCGCGGGCGTACCTCGACGCGATCGGTCCCGAGGCGGCCAAGGACGTGTTCATGCACCTGAGCCCCGGCGAGTACCCGGCCTACCCCGACGGGATCACCGACAACACGCACTTCTCGGACCACGGGGCCGAACAGATGGCGCGCATCGTCTCGGAGGGCGCGGCCGCGCTGTCCCTGCCGATCGCGGATCACGTCCGGTAGCGCGGGCCGGGGCGAGCCCTGGGAGCAGTCCCAGGACCCGCCCCGGTCATCGGGTTGTGCGGACTTCGGTCAGGGCTGGATCGTGGGCACGAAGTTGTCCAGGAAGAACTGGCCCTCCTCGCCCGGGGGCAGCTCACCCATGAACCGGGTGACGACGCCCGTGCTCGCCGAGCGGACGTAGACCTCGAAGTCGATGTGCCCGGCCGATCCTTCGACCCCGCCCTGTGCGGCCACGAGGACCGCCTCGGACGCCCCCTCGATCTCGATGGACGACGCGTGGTAGCCGATCTCGTTCAGCTCGGCGGGGTCGGGCATCTCCTGGGACACGAAGGGCGACTGGACCAGGATCCGCCAGTGATCGTCGAACGGGTTGGACCCGGCGAGCTCGGCGGACCGCCACTCGTGGCCGCTGCCGCCGTCGCCCACGGCTTCGCTGCCGGTCCAGTCGGCCGGGACCGCGTAGCCGACGCCGGCGGTCTCGGTGGTCTGCCAGTCGTCGGTGGCGCCCGGCGTGGGGTCGCCGAGCTCGATCGGGGTCTCCACGTACTCGGGCTCGTCGGACCCGTCCGACTCGTCGAGTTCTGCGGCCCGCTCGTCCTCGGTGAGGTCGGAAAGGTCGGACTGGGCGGCCATGGCGGCCTCGAGCTCGGCGGCCTCGGCGGGGTCGATCTCGATCGACAGGTCAGCTCCGGCCGCCTCCTGCTCGGCGGTCTCGGAGGCCAGGGCGGTGGTCTCGTCCGCCGGAGACGGGCCGGAGACGGCGGCGGCGACGGCCGCCGTGCCCGTGGTCAGGCCGACGACGACGCCGGCGGTCAGAAGGATCGTGCGTCTACGTGTGTGTCGCATGACTCTATGACGCAGCAGGTCAGGGCAAGGTTGTCGGTGGTCGGGACCGATGCGTGCTCAGCGCCGGGCGTCGATGAGGTGCCGGGTCGAGTGGGCGACGAACGGTTCGCCGCCGCGGAGCAGTTCGTCGAGCTCGCGGAGCTTGCCGGCGTACCGGGCGACGGTGAAGTCCGGCACCCACCACACGCACTTGCGCAGGATCCACACCACGGCGCCGACGTCGTGGAACTCCATGCGGCAGCGCGCGGTCCGCAGCGATTCGACGACGAGGCCCGCCCGCTCCGCCTCCTCCACCTCGCGATCCGGGTGGCGGTCGCCGCGCGTCTCGGGAAGCGGCCCGAGGAAGAACTCGATCAGCTCGAAGGCCGACGACGGTCCGACGTGCTGCGCGAAGTAGTGTCCGCCGGGCGCCAGGACCCGGTGGATCTCGTCCCAGTCGGGGCGGACGGGATGGCGTGCGGTGACGAGCTCGAACGACCGATCGGCGAAGGGCAGGGGACCGCCGTCGGACTCGACGACCTGCACGCCGCGCGGTCCGAGCAGGGCGCGGGCCCGTTCGGCGTTGGGCGGCCGGCCCTCGGTGACGACCATCCGCGGAGGGAGGACCTGGGCCTCGGCGACCACCTCGCCGCCGCCGGTGTCGATGTCCAGCGCGGACCGGACCCCGCCGAGCCGCTCGGCCAGCAGTCGCGCGTAGCCCCACGGCGGCCGTTCCTCCGTCGCCCGCCCGTCCAGCCAGCCGAAGTCCCAGCCGGCGACATCCGCGGTCTCCGCCTCGGTGACCAGCTCGTCAAACGTCCTCATGAGCGCAGCCTCCAGCCCGGCGAGTCCCGACCGCAACCGTATTCGGGTCGATGCCACGGATCGATCTGCTGTTTCGGGCGTTGACCTGCTGCGCCGCCGCCATCATCATGGCGCCCATGCCAGACGAAGGTGACGAACGCGACGGAGCGCCGCGGCTCACGATCGAGCTCGCTCCGGTGACGGGCGAACGTCTGCTGCGGATCACGAGCCTGTACGGCACGGACTGGCTGATGTCGTTCGACGACGCCGGGCCGGTGACCGAGCGGCTGGAGATGGGCGGGCTCGCGACCCACTACGAGCGCAACAGCGGCCGCATGCCGCGGGTCGCGGCGGTGATCGATCTCGACCCGGCCACCCTCCGCTTCACGACGTGGACGCACATGGACCACATCACCGGCGCCCGGGTGTGGCTCTTCGTCGCTCCGACGGGCCTCGTGGTGCCCGCCGTGACGATCGAGCTCGACACCGCGGACTCGGGCGCGCCGCGCAAGGGGAACCTGCTCCGGCAGCTCGACCTGATCACGCTGCTCGACGACCTGTACAGCCTCGCGGTCAACGTCGACGGGGACCCGCTCAGCTCGACGCTGGCGGCACTCGCCGCGGAGCGCTCGGCCACGACCGGCGACGGCGTCCTCGGGCCCTACCGGCACCAGCTCGTCGTGGGCCCGCGGCTGGGGCACGTCTTCAAGCGGGACGGGAAGGATCTCGTGCGCCGGATCATCTACCGGTACGACCACGCGATCGACGTCGACTACAGCAGCATCCACTTCCCGCCCGAGGTCAACCGCGGGCCCGAGGCCACCGTCGCCGTCGGCCCGTACGTCAGCGTCCTGTTCGGCCTCAAGAGCGGCGACGACCGTCTGAGCCACGACGAGGACAACGCCGCGTTCGTGTCGGCCGTGGAGGCCCTCTCGGCTCTCGTGGCGCTCGCGCAGATCAGCGACGCGGCGTTCGCGATGTCGAAGTCGTTCGAGAAGGTCCAGGTCGCGGCCGACCCCCGGGACCGCCAGGACGAGCTCGAGCAGACCGCGGACCGGCTCGGCGATCTCCAGCTCCGGCTCACGTTCGGCGTCGAGGGCGTCTGCGACGTGAGCCTGCGCGTGCCTTCGCTGCGCATCAGCAGCTTCCACTCGGCCCTGACGGAGAGCATGGGGCTGAACGCCAACGCGGTGAAGGTCGCCCACATGCTCGACCAGCTCGCCAACGCCGTGCGGTCGGAGGCCACGGCCCTGGAGACGATTCACCGCATGGCCGACGACGCCCGCAGGCTGCGATGGGGCGTGGTGGTCGCGTTCCTGTCCACCGTGGCGGTCCCGGTGACGGTGCTGTTCGGGTACCTGGGGATGAACTCGATCGACGTCGACAGGAACGCGTCCGCCTGGGACGTCGCGACCTACTGGCCCGTCTACCTGTGGATCGCCGCGATGATCCTGGCGGGCTTCTCCATCTTCGGCATCATGTCGTGGCGGGCCCGGCGCAGCCTCCGCCGCCGGTGACGCCGCGCACCGCCGCCCCCACCCGCTCGGTCTCCCCGGTGGCGAGCAGATCGAGCAGCGCTCCCCGGAGCACCGCGAGCGCGAGCGTCCGCCGTGCCACGCCGTCCGCGGTGTCCCGCTCGTTCTCCGGCTGGCACCCGGCGAGCACGCCGAGCCAGTCCCGCACGGTCGCCTCCGCGAAGCCCGCCCACGCGCCGTCGGGCTCGACGAGGGAGCGCGCGTACGCCTCCGCCCACAGCCGCAGGAGCGGCCGGTGCTTCGGGTCGGCGAGCCACGCCCAGACCCGCTCCACCGCCGCCTCCAGTCCGATCGCCTCCGCCTGACGGTCCCGGAGCGGCTCGACGAGGGCCACCTCGTCGGCGCGGGCGCGCGCCAGCAGCGCTCGCACGAGCCCGTCCTTGTTGCCGAACAGGAACATCAGCACGCGGGGGCTGGAGCCGACGGCGGCCGCGACGGGCCGGAGCGACAGGTCGGTCAGGCCGTGCTCGAGCGCGTAGGCGTAGGCGGCCTCCAGCAGTTCCGTCCTGCGGGCCGAGGGTCTTGTCGATTCCTCCGTCACGTGCCTAGCCTATCGTCTACTGAAACGACTGTGTCAGTAGATCGGGACCGCTGGAGGAACCATGACGCGAGAGCCGCAGAACCCGGACGTCACCATCCGCCGGGCCGACCGCCCCGGCGACCTGGGCTGGGTGCTCATGGCCCACGGCGAGATCTACCACGAGCAGTTCGGCTGGAACGCCGAGTTCGAGGCGATGGTCGCGAGGATCGTCGCGGACTACGCCGAGGCCCACGACCCGGCACGGGAGGCGGCGTGGATCGCCGAGGTCGACGGCGAGCGCGCGGGATGCGTCCTCCTCGTCGCGGGAGAGATCCCCGAGGTCGCCAGGCTCCGGGTGCTCCTCGTCACGCCCCGGGCACGAGGTCTGGGCCTCGGCACGCGGCTGGTCCAGGAGTGCGTCGACCTCGCCCGGACCGCCGGCTACCGCCGGATCACGCTGTTCACCACCGGCAACCTCGCCTCGGCGCACCGGATCTACGAGGCGGCCGGCTTCGTCGTCGTCGACGAGGAGCAGCGCCACAGCTTCGGCCACGACCTCGTCGGCCAGAACTGGACCCTTGACCTCGACTCGAACAGCGCCGTCAACGTGGGAGCGTGACCACCTCGGCAAACGCTTCCCGATCGAATAGGCGCGCGATACGCTCCCCGTGACCGTCATCGCCGACAGTCCAACAAGGGGGAACCATGGCCACGAGACAACTGCGCGCCCTGGCGGGCATCGCCCTGGGATCGGTCGCCCTGCTGACCGCGAGCTGCGCGCCCGGCGAGCTCGAGGGCGAGAGCAGCGGCGAGCAGGAGGTCCAGGAACTCGCCCCGGAGGACTTCGCGGGCCTCACCCTGCAGTACCTGTACTTCACCGACGGGCCGGACGAACAGGCCACGCGCGACCTGATCGCCGAGTTCGAGGAGCAGTACGACGTGACGGTCGAGCTGGAGGTGCTGCCCTACGCGGACCTCGTGACCTCCACCCTGAACCGCCTCTCCAGCGGCAACCCGCCCGACGTCGTCCGCCTGACCAGCCTCACCGACTTCCGCGACGACCTGCTCGTGCTCGACCCCTACCTCGGCGACGACTACCGCGACGAGTTCCTGCCCGGCCCCGTCTCGGGCGCCATCAACGCGGAGGACCAGCTCGTCGCCGTCCCCAGCGACCTCACGATGAACGGCCCCTTCGTCAACGTCGACCTCTTCGAGGAGGCCGGCGTCGACGTGCCCGACGAGTGGACCTGGGGCGAGATGATCGACGCCGCGCAGGAGGTGCAGGACGCCACGGGCGTCCCGTACGCCTTCGCGATGGACAAGTCCGGGCACCGCCTCTCGACCGTGCTCAGCGAGTACGGCACCCAGCTCGTCGACTCGGGCGGCAACGCCCTCGACATCGACAAGGCCGAGGCCGCCCTGCGACCCCTCGTCGACCTGATGGCCGACGACGACATGCCCCGGGACTTCTGGCTCGGCTCCGGCACCCGCTACGAGGGCGCCAACGAGATCTTCCTCGCCGGCGAGACCCCGATCTACCTGTCCGGCAACTGGCAGGTCGGTCAGTTCGCCGGCGAGGCGACCTTCGACTGGGCCGCCGCCCCGAACCCCTGTGCGGAGGAGTGCGGCGGCTTCCCCGGCGGCAAGTACATGGCCTCCTTCGCCGACGCCGAGAACCCGGCTCTCGCGGCCGAGTTCATCCGGTTCATGAACGACGCCGAGCACCAGGAGGAGTTCGTCAGCGTCAGCGGGCAGCTCCCGACGCGCACCGACCTCTCCGCCAACGGCGTCACCTACACCGACGAGGCCGCGCAGGCCGCCATGGACACCTTCCTCGCCGACCTCGCCGTCACCCCCGAGAGCGGGTTCGAGGCGAACGGGAACCCGGCGTTCAGCCCGTCGGCCGATGCCCTGGTCGAGGAGGTCTCGGCCGTCGTCGACGGGCAGAAGGAGCTCCGCCCCGCCCTCGAGGACCTCAGCGAGCAGATCGACGTCCTCGTGGAGGAAACGAGCTCGTGACGGCCGCCGCCACCCGCACGGGAGGCTGGGGCATCCGGCTCGCGCCGTACCTGTTCCTGCTCCCCAACATGGTGATCTTCGCCGTGTTCACGATCTACCCGGCGCTCAACGGCTTCAACATGTCGCTGTACTCGTCGAGCAACGGGCGCGTGTTCGCGTGGGAGGGCCTCGGGAACTACGAGCGCATCCTCACCTCCGGCGAGTTCTGGGGCGTCGTGCGCAACACGGCCGTCTTCGCCACCTCCTACGTGGTGCTCGGCACGGTGCTCGCGATCGTCATCTCCGTCCTCATCAACGCCCAGCGGCGGGGACGAACGCTCTTCCGCGCCGTCTACTTCGTCCCCGTGCTCGTCTCGCCCGTCGTCGTCGGCCTCATCTGGAACTGGATGCTCGACCGCCAGAACGGCCTCGTGAACAACGCCCTGTCCACGACCGGGATCCCGCCCGTGCCCTGGCTGGTCGACGGCGCATGGGGGATGGTCTCGATCGTCGCCGTCGGCATGTGGATGCAGGTGGGCTTCTACATGCTCATCCTGCTCGCCGGCCTCCAGTCGATCGACCCCACCCTCTACGAGGCGGCCCGGATGGACGGCGCGGGCGCCTGGGACCAGTTCCGCGTCATCACGATCCCCATGCTGCAGCCGACCATCGTCGTCGTCGTGGTCCTCGCCACGATCCACGGCTTCCAGTCCTTCGACTTCATCTGGACCCTCACCGGCGGCGGGCCGGTCGGCGCGACGACGCTGATGGTCCAGTACATCTACGAGAACGGCTTCCAGTCGCCCATCCGGTACGGGATCGCCACCGCCGGCGGCGTCCTGCTGTTCCTCGTGGTGTTCACCCTGACCCTGGCCAACTGGCTGATCAGCCGCCGGAGGGAGGCCGTATGAACGAGCCCCGCACCGGGTCGCGACCCGTCGGACCCCGGCTGATCGCCCCCGACGACGGCCGCAGGCGCACCTGGACGACGACGAAGGCCAAGCCCGTACGACTCTCCGACGCCCTGCGCGTCGTCGTCCTCACCGCGGGCGGACTCGCCTGCGTCGTCCCGCTCCTGTGGATGTTCCTCGGCTCGTTCAAGTCGCCGACCGAACTGGCGCAACGCCCGCCGACCTTCCTCCCCGAGTCCTGGGCACCGACGAACTACACCGAGGCGCTCGACCGCTTCGACTTCACCCTCTACCTCACCAACAGCGTCGTCGTCACCGTCCTCGCGACCCTGCTCACCCTCGTGATCAACTCCATGGCGGCCTACGCCCTCGCGAAGTACAACTTCCGGGGCAAGAACACGCTCTTCCTGCTCACCCTCGCCACCATCATGATCCCGCTCCAGGTGATCCTCATCCCCGTGTACCAGGTCGTCGCGTCGCTCGGCCTGGTCAACACCCTCTGGGGCATGATCATCCCCGCGGCCGCCACCCCCACCGGCGTGTTCCTGCTGCGGCAGTACATGCTGTCCATCCCCGACGAGCTGATCGAGGCGGCACGCGTCGACGGCTCCGGCGAGTTCCGCACCTTCGTGTCGATCGTGCTGCCGTTGTGCACGCCGGCGCTCGCGGTGGTCGCGATCTTCTCGGTGATGTGGCGCTGGAGCGACTTCCTGTGGCCGCTCGTCGTGGCGCAGAGCGAGGTCGTCTACACGCTCCCGGTCGCGCTCGCGCGCTTCAACGCGGAGCTGACGGTGCCCTTCAACCTGATCCTCGCGATGGGCGTGGTCTCGACCGTGCCCGTGCTGGTGCTGTTCCTGATCTTCCAGAAGCAGATCGCCACCGGCGTCGCGAACACCGGGCTCAAGTGAGGAACTGCGAGGAGTCATGACCGAGCCGACGGCGCCGACCGGGCGCACCGTCCACCTGACCGACGCCGACGGCACCGTGCGCGACTGGCTCGCCTCGCCGCCGTGGGCGCTCCCGTGCGAGGACCTGGGGGACTTCCTCCCGCTCGACGGGCCGCCGTGGCGGGACGCGCGCGCGTCCGACGGCCTGCCGTCGTCCGGCCACGGGCGCTGGGTCCTGACCAACGGACCCGACGTCGGCCCGTTCAAGGAGCGGCTCCTGGCGGCGCGCCCCCTCGACGCGGCGCAGGCGCTGCCGGAGATCGCCGAGGGCGGGACGGTCGGGCTGGAGGCGCTCGGAACGCGGCTCGACGGGCACTGGCGCCGGATCCGCACGGGCTGGGACGGCTACGTCGACTGGTCGGCCTTCTGCTTCACGCCCGAGTACCGCGCGTCGATCACCGCGACCGTGCTGGAGGTCGACCAGGCCGAGTGGCGCACGCTCGTCGTGCACAGCACGGGACCGTTCGTGCTCTGGGTCGACGGCGAGCCCGTGCTGCGGGGCGACACCGTGTCGTACATGGAGCCCGAGGCGCACGAGGTGCGCGTCCGGCTGCACTCGCGCACGACGACGATCCACCTGGCGACCGCGCAGGTCGCGTTCCGCGAGGTGCGGCACATCGCACGGCTGCGCGTCGCCGGCCTGCCGGTGCGCGTCGTCATCCCGTCCGCGGGCGCGGACGAGACCGCGGCCCGGCTCGCGGAGACGGTGCTCACCCGCGTCGCGTCGGCGAGCTGGGCGCAGGAGGGCGAGTCGGCCGTGCTCGAGGCCCCGCCCGGGGTCGCCCTGCGCGTGCGCGTCGGCGACGGGGCGTGGCAGCACGTGACGACCGACGGCGCGGGCCGCGCCACGTACTCGCTCGCCGGCGCGGCCGAGGAGGAGGACGAGGGCGGCGACGTCGCGCGGTCCGCGGGCGCCTCGATGCTGAGCACGGGGGAGTCGATGGTCGAGGTCGGCGTCGCCGACGAGCGCTGCCCCCAGACCGTGCGCCTGCGCGTCGCCCGGCTGCCCCGCGACAGCCGCGTCACCAGCGAGGGCGACGCCGGGCAGTGGCGTGCCGAGGTGATGTCCCACCTCGTGCGCGACGACGCCGGCGTGCGCGAGCCGGGCGTGGCCGGCGTGCTCGCGCGCCACGCGACGAATCCCGCCACGCGGGTGACGGCGGGCGACCTCGCCTCCGCCCGCCGCCGCGTGGTCACCCGCGGCGACTGCGCCGACTTCGAGGCCGTCGCGCTGCTGCTCGCGTGGCACCGGATCCCCGCCGGATCGTGGGCGCCCGGGCTGCGCGACGCGGTGCGGCGCGAGCTGACCGGCATGAAGTACTGGATCACCCAGCCCGGGCTGGACGCCATGTGCTACTTCACCGAGAACCACCAGCTCGTGTGGCACGTCGCGGAGGCGCTGGCGGGGGAGACGTATCCCGATGAGACGTTCGCCGTCGACGGCCGCACCGGCGCCGAGCACGCCACCGAGGCGCGGGCGCGCGCGGCCGCCTGGATCACTCGCAAGCTGGAGGGCGGGTTCAGCGAGTTCGACTCGAACGCGTACCTCGCCATCGACACCTACGCGCTCGTCGCGCTGATCGAGCTGGGGTCGGACGACGATCTCCGCCGCGCGGCGCGCACCCTGCTCGACAAGGTGCTCGTGACCCTGACGAGCAACTCGTGGCGCGGCGTGCACGGCACGGCGCACGGCCGCTCCTACGTGCACACCCTGCGCAGCAGCCGGTACGAGGAGACCTCGCCGCTGCTGCGCCTGATCGGCGGCCTCGGCACGCTGAACGACGCCGTCCTGCCGGTCACGGCCCTCGCGCTCGCGGAGCGGTACGAGATCCCGGACGTGGTGCGCGAGCTCGCGCGCAGCCTGCCGGACGAGTGGGAGGGGCGCCAGGTGTACCGCGGGCACCTGGCGTTCGAGCGTGATCTGCTGGAGCGCCCCTACCGGTCGGACGTGCGCGTGTTCCGCACGCCGGACGCGATGCTGTCGAGCGTCCAGGACTACCGCAGCGGGCTGCCCGGCCTGCAGGAGCATCTCTGGGGAGCCACGCTCGGGCGCGAGGCGCAGGTGTTCGTCACCCATCCGGCGAACGCGGACACGGGATCCGCCGCCCGGCCCAACGGCTGGGCGGGACACCGCGTGCTCGGCCGGGTGCACCAGCACCGCGACGCGGTGGTCCACGTGCAGCGCTTCACCCCGAGCGATCCCGCCGCGTCCACCCACCTCTGGTTCCCGTCGGCGCAGTTCGACGAGATCGTGGCGGACGGCGACTGGTTGTGCGGCCGGATCGGCGACGGCTACGTGGCGGTCGCGACGCCGGGCGGCCTGCGCGCCGTGACGGCGGGTGACACGGCGCGTCAGGAATGGCGGCCGCGGGGGAGCGCGCGAGGGGGTGGCAGCGCCTGGGTCGCCACGATCGGGCGGCGCGCCGTGGCGGGGGACTTCGCCGGCTGGATGCGAGGACTGGTGGCGAGCGAGCTCGACTGGTGTCCCGAGGGGGAGCGGGACCCCGGCGTGCGCTGGTCCCGCGACGACGCGCCCGGCCTCGAACTGAGCTTCGACGGCCCGTTCCTCGTCGACGGCGTGCCGCAGGGCTTCGCCGACGGCCGGCCCGAGACGGAGCCCCACCTCGACAACCCGGCGGTCACCCTGGCGTTCGGCCGGCCGTCGGCCACGGTCCGCTGGGGCGGCGCCGAGCTCGAACTCGACATCGCCGGCGCCCTGGCGGCCGCGCAGGCGGTGCTGGACCGCGACGCGGGGTGATCGTCCTATGGCGCGGGTCGCGGTTCGAGGTGAACGCCCGCCGCCGCGACGCCGCCTCACGCCGCGCCAGCCTGGTCGTGGACGGTGTGGAAACGCCTGTCGACGTCATCGCACTGGAATCGAGCGAGCTGTGCGCGATCCCGTCTGGTGCGGACGGACGGATCGCCCTCATCGTCGAACGCTCAACCGAACCGGGATGGCGCGAACCGATCTCGATCGCGCGGGTCACCAGCTTGGACGACTACGCGGTACCAGCCTGGCGGCCCGGTCGGTAAAGCAGTGGAGCGTTGCGCGGCCGGTTGCGCAGCGCGGTTCGGGCCGGTGGGATGAGGGGCATGGCCACGAACGAGCACCCGAACCTCGCGATCACCGGCGCGACCGGCCACGTCGGCGGAGCCGTCTTCGAGCACCTGCGCGACTCGGGGCTCCCGATCCGCCTCGTGGTGCGCGACGCCGAGCGGGCGCCGGAGGGCGCCCGCGACGTCGCGGAGGCGTCCTTCGGTGACCGCGGGGCGGCGACGGCGGCCCTGCGCGGGATCGACGTGCTGTTCATGGTGTCGGCGGCGGAGAGCGCGGACCGGCTCGACGAGCACCGGACGTTCGTCGACGCCGCGGCGGCGGCGGGCGTGCGGCACGTCGTCTACACGTCGTTCCTCGGCGCCGCCGCGGACGCCACGTTCACCCTGGCCCGCACCCACTGGGCCACCGAGCAGCACCTGCGCGAGTCGGGCATGGCGTGGACGTTCCTGCGGAACTCGTTCTACCTCGACGTCTTCCCGTTGTTCGCGGGTCAGGAGGGCGTGATCCGGGGCCCGGCCGGCGACGGCCGCGTGGGTGCCGTGGCGCGGGCCGACGTCGCCCGCGCCGCCGCGGTCGTGCTGAGGGACGCCGCGGCGCACGAGGGGCGCACCTACGAGCTCACCGGGCCCGAGGCGCTCACGCTGAGCGAGATCGCCCGCGTCATCGCGCAGGCGACGGGTCGCACGACGACGTACGAGGACGAGACCCTCGAGCAGGCGTACCGCTCGCGCGAGCCGTACGGCGCGCCGGACTGGCAGGTCGAGGCGTGGGTGTCGACGTACACGGCGATCGCGGCGGGCGAGCTGGACGTCGTGACCGACGACGTCGAACGCCTCACCGGCACGCCGCCGCTGAGCCTGGCGGACCTGCTCCGCGGGAGCTGACGACGCATCCGGGTGCCGGGTGCCGGGTGCCGGGTGACGACGCCCGGCGAGCAGAGTCATAGATTGTGATCGATTGGTTATGGCTCCTTGGGCGGCAGTTCATCCTAGGTTCACATAGATCGCGTTCTATCAATAGTGTCCGACAGACACACAGGTGGGAGACCCCTCCCGCCTCCCAGCAGACGGGATCACTCACGTGTTCAAGTTCCCCAAGCGCGCCGCGGCCCTCGCGGGTGCCGCGGGCCTCATGCTCCCCCTCGCCGCGTGCAGCGGCGGCACCGAGACCCCCGGCGGCGAAGCAACCGAGGGTGGCGAGGAGCTGTCCGGCTCGGTCGTCATCGACGGCTCGTCGACCGTCGCCCCCCTGACCGAGGTCGCGGCCGAGCTCTTCATGGCGGAGCACCCCGGCGTCCAGGTTTCCGTCGCGGTGTCCGGCACCGGCGGCGGGTTCGAGAAGTTCTGCAACCAGGAGACCGACATCTCCGAGGCCTCCCGCGTGATCTCGGAAGAGGAGTCGGCGGCCTGCGAGGCGGCCGGCGTCTCCTACGCCGAGCTGGGCGTCGCCAACGACGGCCTTGCCGTGGCGGTCAACCCCGAGAACGACTGGGCCGAATGCCTCACCGTGGACGAGGTCTCGTCGATGTGGCGCCCGGACGAGCCGGTCACCAACTGGGCCGACGTGCGCGACGGCTTCCCCGACGAGGAGATCACGCTCTACGGCCCGGGCACCGACTCCGGCACCTTCGGTTACTTCACCGAGGCGATCAACGGCGAGGAGGGCGCCATCACGCCCGACTACAACGACATCGGCGAGGACGACAACGCCGCGGTCCAGGGCGTGGCCGGCGACGCCGGCGCCACGGGCTACATCCCGCTCTCGTTCGTCAACGAGGCCGGCGACACCATCCGGGCCGTCGAGATCGAGAACGAGGCCGGCGAGTGCGTGGCCCCGTCCGAGGAGACCGTCATGGACGGCTCCTACAACCCGCTGGGCCGCCAGCTCTACATCTACCCCTCGGACGCCGGGCTCGAGAAGCCCGAGGTCGTCGCCTTCGTCGAGTTCTACATCGAGAACCAGGCGGAGATCGCGCAGACGGCCGGGTTCATCCCGCTGAACCCGGAGCAGGAGCAGGTCGCCACCGACGCCCTGGCCGAGCTGACCATGTGACACGCGCCCGAGGCGTACCCCGCGAACGGGTACGCCTCGGGCCGTGCCCGCCCCAGAAAGGCAGGAACCATCCGATATGGCCTCGTCAACGGCCGACAGCCCTGCCGGACTGTCGCTCGAGCCGCAGAGCAGGCGCGTCGGTGAGAAGGCGATCGTCGCGTGGCTGTTCCTGGCCGCGCTCGCGGCCGTCCTGATCACCATCGCGATCGTCGTCGCGCTCCTCGAGCCGGCGGCCGAGTTCTTCAGGTTCGTCTCGGTCACCGAGTTCTTCTCCACGGCGCGGTGGACACCCACCCAGGCCGACCCCGAGTTCGGCGTGCTGCGTCTCCTGGCCGGTACCGGCGCGGCGGTGCTCTACTCGTGCATCATCGCCCTGCCCGCCGGGCTGGGCGCCGCGATCTACATGAACGAGTACGCGAGCTTTCGGGTGCGCCAGGTGCTCAAGCCGCTGCTGGAGATCCTGGAGGGGATCCCCACCGTCGTCTACGGCTTCTTCGCCGTGGCCTTCGTCGCCCCGCTGATGAAGGACAACTGGTGGACCTGGCTGCCCGGGCAGCTCGGCGAGGAGCCGGGCACCCAGTTCATCCTGGCGGCAGGCGTGGTGCTCGGCATCATGATCATCCCCACGGTGGCCTCGGTGTCGCAGGACGCGATGGCCGCCATCCCGCGCGGGCTGCGCGAGGCGGCCTACGGCCTGGGCAGCACCCGGATGCAGGTCGCGACCCGCGTCGTGGTCCCCGGGGCGCTGTCGGGCATCGTCGCCTCCTTCGTGCTGGGGCTGTCCCGCGCCATCGGCGAGACCATCGTCGTGCTCCTGGCGGCCGGGGCCATGGCGAACCTGTCGATCCTGCCCAACGACCCCGTGTTCACGATGACGGCCTTCATCGGGCGCACGTCCACCGGGGAGATCGCCTACGGCACGACGACGTACTACTCGATCTTCGCCGTGGGCGCCCTGCTGTTCGTGGTCACCCTGGTCGTCAACCTGATCAGCATCGCCCTGGTCCGCAAGTTCCGAGAGGTCTACGAATGAGCCACCAGTCAGTACGCACCCGGACCGCGGTCCAGGCGGTGCGCGACAGCTCGCTCCGCCTGGAGAAGCGCGGGGTCGACGTCGCGGGCGAACTGTTCCGGGCGGTCCTGCTGCTGTGCATCGTGCTGGGCGTCCTCATGCTGGCGACGCTGCTGGCGTACGTCACGTGGCGCGGGTGGCCCCGGCTGGACCTGAACCTGTTCACCCAGATGCCGTCCAGCATCGACCTGACCACGGCCGGCTTCCTGCCCGCCATCGTGGGCACGATCTGGATCATGCTCGGCGTCCTCGTCACCGTGGTCCCCCTGGGCGTGAGCGCGGCCCTGTACCTGGAGGAGTACGCCGACACCGAGCGGTGGTGGAACCGGGCCATCGAGGTGTTCATCCAGAACCTCGCCGCCGTGCCGTCGATCGTGTTCGGCATCCTCGGGCTCGCCTTCATCGTGCGTGCTCCCCTCGCGCTCGGGCCCGTCGCGTTCGCGGGCTCGCTCACCCTGACGATGCTGGTGCTGCCGACGGTGATCATCGCCTCGCGCGAGGCGATCCGGGCCGTCCCCAGCACCCTGCGGCAGGCGTCCATGGCGCTGGGCGCGAGCAAGTGGCAGACCGTGTGGCGCCAGGTGATCCCCGGAGCGGTGCCCGGGATCCTCACCGGCACCATCCTGTCGATGTCCCGGGCGATCGGCGAGACCGCCCCGCTGCTCCTGGTCGGGGCGACGACCTTCGTCCAGTTCCTCCCGGAGGGGCCGCTCGAGGGCCGCTACACGGCCATCCCCGTCCAGATCTTCCAGTGGGTCGTCCGCCCGCAGGAGGAGTTCCGCGTGCTCGCCGCCGCGGGCTGCCTCGTGCTGGTCGTGCTGCTGCTCCTGATGAACTCCGTCGCCATCTGGCTCCGGGCGCGATTCTCGCGCGAATCGTGAGCCGGGCCCCAGAAAGAGGTTTCCCATGCCTGACCTGACCGAACGCCACAGCCCGGTGCCCGAGACGCACCACACCACCCGGGACGACGCCATGGCAGCGCTACCGCGGGATCCCGTGTTCGTCACCGACAAGCTCAACGTCTACTACGGCGACTTCCACGCCGTGACCGACGTCGACCTGTCGTTCGGCAAGAACGAGATCACCGCGCTGATCGGCCCGTCCGGGTGCGGCAAGTCGACGGTGCTGCGGTGCCTCAACCGGATGAACGACCTGATTCCCACCGCCCGGGTGGCGGGCACGGTGAGCTACCACGGCCTGGACATCTACGGCGAGCGGGTCGACCCGATCGAGGTGCGCCGCCGGATCGGCATGGTGTTCCAGAAGCCGAACCCGTTCCCCAAGTCGATCTACGACAACGTCGCCTACGGTCCGAGGGTCACGGGCATGAAGGTCGAGAACATGGACGACCTCGTGGAGAGCGCGCTGACCGGCGCGGCGCTCTGGGACGAGGTCAAGGACAAGCTCAAGCAGAACGCCAACGGCCTGTCCGGCGGGCAGCAGCAGCGCCTGTGCATCGCGCGAGCCATCGCCACCATGCCCGACGTCGTCCTCATGGATGAGCCGTGCTCGGCCCTCGACCCGATCGCCACGCTGAAGATCGAGGAACTGATGGCCGAGCTGCGCAACAACTACACGATCATCATCGTGACGCACAACATGCAGCAGGCGGCGCGCGTCTCGGACCGCACGGCCTTCTTCAGCGTGCAGCAGAAGAGCGAGACCGGTGACCGGACGGGCGCCCTGGTCGAGTACGACCTGACCACGAAGATCTTCGAGAGCCCGGCCGACCGGCGCACGGAGGACTACATCTCGGGCCGGTTCGGCTGACGGGGAGCCCCATGGTCGCCATCGTGCCGGAACGCGGGCCCGGCGTCGTGCCCCGCCGCCTCCAGGAGCGGCGCGGGTTCGACGAGGGCACCGTCGTGCTGGTCGACCCCGGCATGGACGGCGAGCCGGCGCTCACGGCACGGCTCCGGGAGCGCGACGTGGCCCTGCACGTCTACACGGACGTGCTGCGGGCCCTCGCGCGCCTGGGTGCAGGCGACGTGGACATGCTCGTGCTGTCCGCCGGGCTCGGCACGGAACTGCTGGTGATGGTCGTCGGCGCGGCCCGGGAAGAGCTCGACATCCCCGTCGTCGTCGCCCATGGCCCCGGGGAGACGGACGCGATCGGGCCGGCGGTCCTCGCGGGGGCGCGGCCGCTGCTCACCCGGCCCTACGCGGCAGACGCGGTGGTGGCGGCGCTCCACGAGGTCCGGCCCGTGCCGCCGCCCCCGCCGGTGGTGCACGTGGGCCCGCTGCGGCTGGACGCCTCGACCCTGGACGTGCATCTGCACGGGCACGGTCTGGACCTGAGCGCGCTCGAGTTCGCCCTGCTGCACGGGCTCGCCGTCCGGACCGACCACGTGGTGCCGCACGAGAGCCTCCGGCGCCGGCTGGCGCCCGGCTCGTCCGACCCGGAGGCCGTCCTGGTCGCCGCGGTCTCCCGGCTGCGCCGCAAGCTCGAGCGCTACGGGATCGACGGTGCCGTGCACACCGTGCGCGGCGTGGGGTACCGGCTGGACTCGGACGTGATCGCCGCCGCGGTCGAACCGTCCTCAGAATGATAGATGGCAGTCTATGTGATTTCCGACGCCGAGAGCTCGTCCAGCAGCGTACGGACGCGCTCCGTGATGTCGTCGGCGATCCGGCGCACCTCGGCGGGTGAGCGTCCGGCGGGATCGTCGAGCGGCCAGTCGAGATAGCGCCGTCCGGGCAGCACCGGGCAGGCGTCTCCGCAGCCCATCGTGACCACCACGCCCGACGCGCGCACCACCTCGTCCGTCAGGGGCCGGGGCAGCTCGGCGAGCCCGCCCAGGCCGCGCCGGTCGAGCTCCGCCCGGACGCCCGGGTCCAGCGGGCCGGACGATGCGGTGCCGGCCGTGCGGACGAGCACCCTGTCGCCGGCCAGGGAGCGCAGGACGGCGCCCGCGATCTGCGATCGCCCGGCGTTCTGGGAGCACACGAACAGCACGTTGACCTGCGCGGCGAAGACGGACGAGAGCAGCCGGCCGTCCCGGGGCGCGCCGTCGCCCAACGGGGTGGCGAGCGCCGTCAGGCGGTCGGCGGTGAACCGGGCCGTGAGCGCGGGCAGGAACCGCTGCACCGAGGCCCGGGAGGCCAGGAGCGCGTAGCTCTCGGTGACGAACCGCGCCACGGTCTCCCGGCCGAACACGTCGGCGAACCGATCGGTGAGCTCGTCGACGATCCGGTCGAGCAGGGGCTGGTGGTCGCCCGGGTCCGTGGCCGGGACGGCGGCGCCGCGCGGCGGGGTGCCGATCGCGGCACCGCCGAAACGCACGATCGCGTCGGGGGTGGGGCGGTAGCCGGGGGCGTCCGGGTCGCCGACCCGGACCAGCAGCCAGACGTCGGCCATCACTTCGAGATGGTGGACGACGTCGCCCACGGGACCGCCCGGTCCGGCGAGCTGCGCCGCGGTGGGCTGCCCGGACGGGTCGGTGAGCGCGAGCGCGAGCAGGCGCAGCCGGTCGGGTTCGGCCATCACCGCGGTCTGCGCGGCGAGCAGGTCGAGGTCGGTCACACGCCCTCCTTGGTCGTGAGCACGATCGGGGAACCGCCCGGCCTCGGGTGCGCCGCGGTCAGCGCAGCAGGTCCGCGATGGCGTCGAGGCGAGCCGGCACGATGGCGTACCAGACCTCGCGTCCCACCGGGTCGCGGGAGAGGATGCCGGCCTCGTTCATCACCTTGAGATGGTGGGACACGGTGGGCTGGCGCAGCCCCAGGGCCCGGGTCAGGTCGGCGACCCGGGCGCGTCCCTCCTCGCTGTGGTGGATGAGCGAGAGGAGCTGCAGCCGTGTCGGGTCCGAGACCACGCGGAGGAGCGCCGCGGTGCCCTCGGCCTGCTCCCGGCTCAGGGCGGAGCGGAGGGCCGGCTGGACGCCGCGGTCCGGTTTCGCGCCGGACGACGCGGCCCGGGCGGCGTGGTTGCTCACCCGTGGAGAATATCGTGCGATCCATGATGATCTATCCGTCGTCCGGCTCGGGCGGGGTGCGCGCCGGCCGTGGGGTCAGGGACGTAGCGCGGCGTGGGCCTGGTAGTTCTGGTTGCCGCCGGAGAGGTTGGCGACGTCGGTGAAGCCGAGGTTGCGGAGCACGTTCTGGCCGGCGTTCCCGGTGACGCCCTTGTTGCAGTAGGTGACGGTGGGCAGGGCCGGGTCGAGCTCGGCGGCGCGGGTGCGGAGCTCGGCCAGCGGGATGTGCACGGAGTCGGGGACGGCCGACCTGGCGCGGTCCTTGGCGGAGCGCACGTCCACGACCTGGATCTGCTCCCCGTCGTGGCGGCGCCGGTCGAGTTCGGCGGGCGTGATCAGCGGCGCCTGGCCGTGGATGGCGTTCGTGAGGGCCATCCCGGTGTAGTGCACCGGGTCCTTGGTGGTGGCGTAGGTGGGGGAGTAGGCCAGGTCGAGGTGGAACAGGTCGGCGACATCGGCGCCGAACGTGATGGCCGTGGCCAGGATGTCGATCCGCTTGTCCGCCCCGGACGCCCCGATCGCCTGCGCGCCCAGGAGCCGGCCCGAGGCGCGGTCGGCGACCGCCTTGATCACGAGCGGCCGCCCGCCGAGGTACTCGGGACGGTCGGGCTTGATGTTGTGCAGCACCTCGACGTCGTACCCGGCGGCACCGGCCTGCTGCTCGGTCAGGCCGGTCTGCGCGACGCCGAGGTCGAACACCCGGACCACCGACGTGCCGAGGATGCCGCGATGTTCCAGCGTGCCTCCGGTCATCGCGTCGCCGGCGATCCGGCCGGTCTTGTTCGCCGTGGAGCCCAGCGGCACCCAGACGGGGTCTCCCGTGACCACGTGGAAGGACTCCGCGACGTCCCCGACCGCCCAGACGTGCTCCACGCTGGTGCGCTGGCGCCGGTCGACGGCGATCGCGCCCGTGGGGCCGAGCTCGGCCCCGGCCTGGCGCGCCAGCTCCGTGTTCGGGCGCACGCCCACCGAGGCGATCACCAGGTCGGCGGCCACCTGGTCGGCGGTGCCGTCGCGCCCCTGGAGGTCGGCGCCGGTGACGCCGTCGTCGTCGGCGCGGACGCCGGCCACCGTCGTGGACAGCCGCAGGTCGACGCCGTGCCGGCGCAGCTCGGCGTCCACGCGGGCCGACATGTCCGGGTCCATCCGGGGCATCGCGTGCTCGGCCGTCTCGACCACGGTGACCTCCAGGCCGCGGGAGGTGAGCTGCTCGGTCATCTCGAGGCCGATGTACCCGGCGCCGACGACCAGGGCCCGGCGCGCGCCCCTTTCGGTGATCCAGGCGTCGATCGCCCGCGCGTCCGACGGCGTGCGCACGGGGAAGACGCCGGGTGCGTCGATGCCGTCGATCGGCGGGACGACGGGGCGCACGCCCGTGGCGAGCACGAGCTCGTCGTAGTCGTCCTCGAAGGTGCGGCCCGTGGTCGGCTCCCGTACCGTCACCGTGCGGGCCGCGGCGTCGACCGCGACGACCTCGTGCCCGGTGCGCACCTCGACGCCGTACCGCGCCGCGAACCAGGCGGGGTCCCGCGGCGTGAGCCGGTCGACGCTCTCGACCTCCCCGCCCACGAAGTACGGCAGGCCGCAGCCCGAGTAGGAGATGTCGTGATCGCGCTCGTACACCGTGATGCGGGCCGACTCGGTGTTGCGGCGGGCCTTGGCGGCCGCCGACGTCCCGGCCGCGACCGAGCCGACGACGACGATCCGGAGCGCCCGCTCCTCGTGCACGGGGTTCTCCGTCATCGCCAGGACCTCCGTCGCCGGGAGACGTACTGCCGCCGGGAGGCATGCTGCATCGACATGGCTCTATATTGACAGTCGTCGATGCAGAACGCAACAGCATGCCGGGCGGTCCGTGTGCCGCCGCGGCCGGCCCGTCCTCGGCCAGGGATTCAGGCACGGGTTCAGGGCAGCCCGATCGCGGCCAGGACCGTCGCGGCGCCCGAGGCGATCGTCCGCACGTGGTTCCAGGCGGTCCAGGGGCGGTAGTAGTCGTGCCAGGCCGCGGCCTTGTCGGTGGCGGCCAGGAGCCGGTTGTTCATCGGCACGTTGCGCACGGCGGTGACACCGAATGCGCCCACCAGGTAGACCGCGGCCGCGGCGAGGACCCAGCCCGCTCCGCCGTCGTCGATGACGAGGCCGTAGACGGCGGTGACCGCGGCCACGACGAGCGCCCCGAAGAACAGACTCATGAACGCGGGGCGGACGGCGGTGTCGTTGATCCCGGTCATCGACTCGCCCGCGGCCTGGTCCCCGGCCCGGTCGAGGCCGCTCATGACGAACGACGAGAAGGCGTAGAAGACCCCGGCCGACATCCCGAGCAGGGTCACGGACGCGACGGTGAGCACCGTGTACATGGGCGTCACGCTATTGGCGTGCGTCGTCCGCCGCAATGGTCAGGGGGCGGACCGCCGCGGCGAGCAGGACGCAGCCCGCCGCGACGAGGACGCCGTGCGCGATCCGGATCTCCGGACCGCCGTAGAACTGGGGGAGGAGGAGCAGCAGGCCGAGCGCGAGCGGGAGGCCGGCCCACCGCGGCCAGGTGCGGCCCCCGGCACCCGCGCGGACGAGCGCGACGGCGGCGAGGATCCCGGCCGCGGCGAGCAGCAGCAGGCCCGCGCCGAAGACGGCCACGGCCATGGGCTGCATGCGCAGCGTCTCGACGTCGGCCAGCATGGGGCCGAACTCGGCGGACGGGAGGGCCGCTTCGGCGATGGTCCGGATGCCGAAGATCTCGGCGCCGAAGTAGAGCGACGAGAGCCCGGCGCCGATCCACGCGGTCACGAGCGCCCACGTGGTCGCGGCGGTGCCGGCGGCCCCCGCGAGGACGCCGCGCAGGCCGAGGAACGCGGGCGCCAGGAGTCCGAGCCCGAGGATCCCGCTCAGGTGGGAGACGACCCAGCGGTCGGCGGCGAAGGCGGCCGCGAGCTCGGCGGTGGCGGTGGTCTCGTCGGGCCAGGGACGCAGGACGGGGAACAAGAGGAAGGCGAGGCCGGCCGCGAGGAAGGCGGCCTGGGTCCAGCGGGAGGCGGTCATCGGGGACTCCTTGGGGGTGAGGACTCGTGGTCGTTCCGGGCGAGGGCCTCGATGCCCGCGACGAGCATGGTGACGAGCGTGTCGAAGCTCTGGTCGACGTCGTGGCGCATCCGGAACCCGCCGCCGAGCTCCAGCGTCACGAAGCCGTGCACGCTGGAGCGGGCCGCGCGGATCGCGTCGATGAGGCGCTCCTCGGGCAGGCCGAAGCCCTGGAGCACGGCGGCGACGACCTGGACGCTCTCCGCGCCGGCCTCGTTCAACCGGGCGTCGGCGGGGTCGTCGGGGTCGGCGCCGATCTGGGTGGCGGCGTACCGGCCGGGATGTTCGACGGCGTAGCGGCGCCAGGCGTGCGCGAGTGCGCGGAGCGCGTCGGCTCCCGCGCGGCCGACGGTCGCCGCCGTCCCGGCCGCGGTGAGCTCCCGGACGGCGATCACGGCGACCTCGCGCCGCAGGGCCGCGAGGGATCCCACGTGCTTGTAGAGGCTGGGCGGCGCGACGCCGGCCTCGGCGGCGACCTTCGCCAGGGTGAGGTCGGTGAACCCGCGCGGGCCGCCCGCGTCGACGACCTCGCACGCGAGTCGGACCACGGCGTTGTGCGAGAGGCCGGCCCTAGGCACCGTGCCCGCCGTTCCGCGCGGACCGTTCGGGCTGTTCGGGAGTGTCGGCGAGCCGCGCGAGGAACCGCAGCACGGCGGGCGCGACGACGTCGGGGGCCTGGTGCTGCGGGTAGTGCCCGGCCTCGGGGACGAGCAGTCCGTCCGCGCCGAGCGCGGCCGTCATCCGGTCGAGCTCGGCCGCGGGGTCGGGGTAGTCGGGGTCGAGCTCGCCGACGACGACGAGCGCCGGGGCGACGACCTCGTCCAGGCGCGCCTCGACGACCGAGTGGTCCAGGGCCACCGCCAGGTGCCGGAACGACCGCAGGTGCCCGGGCTCGCGCATGGCCGCGCGCACGGCCGCGACGTGCTCGGCGTGCCGCGGCGAGCGGCGCCCCTTCGAGATCGACGAGTAGTAGGACGCCCAGGCCGCCGCCCCCCACGGCCCGGCGAAGAGCACACGGTAGAGCGTCCGCAGCAGCCGCTGCGTGGCGGGTCCGACGGTCTCGCGGAGGAACGGGCTGATCAGGACCAGGCCGCGCACGAGGTCGGGTCGCTCGGCGGCGGCCCACACGGCGGCCGAGGCTCCCATGGAGTTGCCGAGCAGCACGGCGGGTCCGGCGCCGAGGTGCTCGACCAGGGCGAGGAGGTCGTCGCCGGTCGCGTCGTCGCCGTGGGTGCGGAACGTGGTGTCGGAGTCGCCGTGACCACGCAGGTCGGCGACGACGACCCGGTACCCGGCGCCGATGAGCGCGGGGACGACGTCGTCGTAGGCGGAGCGGAGGTCGCCCATGCCGGGGACGGCCACGACGAGGGGCCCGGTGCCGGAGTCGGTGTAGGCGACGGCGCCCTCAGGGCGCCGGAGGAAACTTACGCTCGTGTCCATAGCTGTAAAGCTACGCGCATTAGCCAGGATGGCGCAAGGGGTACTCGCGATCCGTTCCGTCGCTGCGCAAGGGTTGCCGCCGACGTGGTCGGCGGCTTGTCGCAGGGTCGGCCCGATGTCGTGAGGTCGGTCCCCCGAGCGGCCGACCATGCGACATCGGACCGACCATGCGGCGTCGGGCCTATACGCGCGACGGGTCGAGCAGGTGGGCCGCGTTGCCCGTCACGCCCGGGGCGATGTCGGGGCGGAGCGCGTAGTCCGGGCCGTAGTCGCCGCCCGCGAGGGTGCGGTAGGGGATCGGCCCCTCGGTGTCCGCCCCGTGGACGCGCTCCACCAGCCGCTCCACCTCTCGCTCGAACTGCCCGCCGGGCCAGTGGTGCACGCTGCTGAGGAGGTGGGCGGGCAGCGGCGCGGTGCCGGTGTAGTGGAACGTGCCGTGCAGCAGTGGCCAGAGCACGTCGTCGATGTGGCCGCTGATGCCGCGGGGACCCAGCGCCCCGGTCCGGTCGCCCGCGCTGACGACCGCGAGCCCGCGCCGGCCGGCCAGGCCGCCGTCGCCGTACTTGCGCACGTGCCCGCTGGCGGGGTCCACGACGCCGAAGGCGAAGCCGTTGACCAGCGTGCGGTCGATCCAGCCCTTGAGGATCGCCGGGAAGCCGTACCACCACAGCGGGAACTGCAGCACGATGAGCTCGGCGGCCCGGATCTTGGCCTGCTCGGCGCGGATGTCGGGCGCCAGGCGTCCCTCCTCGTGACCGGTGCGCTGCCAGTCCGAGACCGGCGTGCCCGGCTCGGGCGGATCGCCGAGCAGGTCCGCGGCGCTCAGCACGGGATCGAACCCCATCCGGTACAGGTCCGACTCGACGACGTCGTGCCCGAGCTCACGCAGCCGCGGCACGACGGCGTCCCGCAGCTGCCCGTTGAGCGAGGCGGGGTCGGGATGGGCGAGGACCCAGAGGATGCGCACGGCGAGTCTCCTTCACGTGGTGGCCGGTCGGGTGCGTCCAGCGTCGCGCCGCGCTACGGTGGTGGCAAGTACGCACATTGCCGTCCAGTAGTGACGGAATGGATAGCGTGGAGGTCAGAGGGTCAAGGAGGGGAGCGGGCCATGCGGGAACCTGTCCGCCGCGCCGCGGAGGCGTGCCCGGTGGAGGTGGCGATCGCCGTCGTCGGCGGGTCGTGGAAGATGACCGTGGTCAAGCACCTGCTCGGCGGCCCGCTGCGGTTCAACGCCCTGAACCGCGCGGTCGGCCCGGTGACGCCCCGCGTCCTGACCCGCCAGCTGCGCGACCTGGAGGCCGACGGCGTCGTGCACCGCGAGGTGTACCCGGAGGTGCCGCCGCGGGTGGAGTACTCCCTCACCCCGCTGGGCGAGTCCCTCGCCGGCCTGGTCGAGAGCCTGAACACCTGGGGCGAGGCCTACGCGGACCGCCTCGCGGCGGCTTCCTCGTCGTAGCTGTCGATCGGGGTGTCGCTCGATCGTCACCACGGTGTCCACGCAGTCGCACGACATCGGAAGGAACGACATCATGCGCTACACCATCCTGTTGCACTACGCGGAGATGACGCCCGAGGACATCGGCGCCGAGGGCTGGAGCGAGGGCCAGGCGGCCTTCGACGCGTACGCCAAGGCGCTCGACGGCGCGGGCGTGCTGCTGTCCGCCGAGGTGCTGCAGCCGTCGTCGGCCACCACCACCGTGACGGTGCGCGACGGCGAGCTGCGCGTCCAGGACGGCCCCTTCGCCGACACGAAGGAGCAGCTCGGCGGCACGTTCGTGATCGACGTGCCGGACCTGGACGCGGCGATCGCCTGGGCGGCCAAGGCGCCCTCGGTCCAGTGGGGCACCGTGGAGGTGCGGCCCTCGGCGACGCACTTCGCGGACGGAGCCTGGACCACCGCGGGAGGCCAGGGGTGACGTCCCCCTCCGCCGACGAGGCGCGGGCCGCTGCCGACACGGCGGCCCGCGCCTCGTACGGCCGCCTGCTCGCGCTGCTCGCGGCGCGCGACGGCGACATCTCCCGCGCCGAGGACGCCCTCGCCGACGCGTTCGAGCGTGCCCTCGCCACGTGGGCCGACGACGGCGTCCCGCGCAACCCGGACGCCTGGCTCCTGACCGTGGCCCGCAACCGGCTGCGCGACCTGTACAAGGCGGCGTCCTTCAAGGACGCACCGCTGCCCGACGGCGGTGCCGGCGACGACACACCCTCCGCCGCCGAGCCGGCCGTCGGCCCCGAGGAACCCGACCCGGGAGAGATCGGCGACCGGCGCCTCGAGCTGATGTTCGTCTGCGCGCACCCGGCCGTGGAGGCCGGGATCCGCACCCCGCTCATGCTCCAGACCGTGCTCGGAGTCGAGGCCCGCGACATCGCGCGGGCGTTCGCCGTGCCCGCCCCCACCATGGCGCAGCGCCTCGTACGGGCCAAGCGACGCATCCGCGACGCGCGCATCCCGTTCCGCGTCCCCGACCGCGAGGAGACCCCCGACCGCCTCCCGCCCGTGCTGGAGGCCGTCTACGGCGCGTACGCGATCGACTGGCGCGGCGCCGCACCCGAGGTGCGCGACTCGCTCACCGGCGAGGCCCTCGTGCTCGCCCTGCTCCTCGCGGACCTCCTGCCCGAGCCCGAACCGCTCGGGCTGGCCGCCCTGCTGTGCTTCTCGGTCGCGCGGTCCGCGGCCAGGGTGCACGACGGCGTGCTGGTTCCCCTCGAGGACCAGGACCCGGCGCTGTGGGACCGGGCGCTGATCGCCCGCGGGGAGGCACTGCTGCGCCGCGCGCTCGCCACCGACGAGCCGCCCGGCAGGTTCCGGCTCGAGGCCGCGATCCAGTCCGCCCACTGCGCCCGCGCCCGCACCGGCGTCACCGACTGGCCTGCCCTGTACACCCTGCACCGCGCCCTGGTCGCGGTGGCGCCGACCCTCGGCAGCCGCGTCGCGCGCGCGGCCGTGCGGGGCCGCGTCGACGGCCCCGCGGCCGGCCTTGCCGAGCTGGTCGCGATTGCGGCGGGGGACCGGGCCGCGGACCGGTTCCAGCCCTGGTGGGCCGTGCGCGCCCACCTGCTCGCGGCGGCGGGCGACCCCGCCGCCGCGGCGGCTTACGACAAGGCCGTCGCCCTCACGACGGACCCGCCGACCCGCACGTTCCTGGAGGCCCGCCGCGCCGCGACCGCGTGACCCGGCCGCTTCTCACCTCCGGCCCGGCCGGGGTGTGAGATCTCCGTGTCGCAGAGGTTACGTCGTCGGATGCCGGGGGAAACCGCCCGGCGGGACCCTACGGGGCAGGCCCGAATCCCGGCCCGCTCCAGCGGGCCCGACCCTCCCGGGAGGCACCGTGCCCTACGTCAAACCAGCCGACCTCGTCACCGCCATGATCGACGCCGGCCGTTCCAAGGTCTTCCTGACCACCCGCGAGACCCTCGTGCGCGCCTTCATGGGCGGCGCGATCCTGGCGCTCGCGGCCGCGTTCGCCGTCACCGTCTCCGTCCGCACCGAGAACCCGCTCGCGGGTGCGATCCTGTTCCCGATCGGGTTCATCCTGCTCTACCTGATGGGCTTCGACCTGCTCACCGGCGTGTTCACGCTGGTCCCGCTCGCGTGGCTGAACCGGGAGCCCGGGGTGACCTGGCCGGCGATGCTGCGCAACTGGGGCCTGGTGTTCGTCGGGAACTTCGCCGGGGCGTTCCTGGTCGCCGTGCTGATGGCGATCTACTTCACGTACGGCTTCTCGACCGAGCCGGACGCCGTCGGGCAGGCGATCGGCACCATCGGCGAGGGGCGCACCGTCGGCTACGCCGACCACGGCGCCGCCGGGATGCTCACCCTGTTCGTGCGGGGCGTGCTGTGCAACTGGATGGTCTCCACCGGCGTGGCCGCCGCGATGATCAGCAAGAGCGTCATGGGCAAGGCCATCACGATGTGGATGCCCATCATGCTGTTCTTCTACATGGGCTTCGAGCACTCGATCGTGAACATGTTCCTGTTCCCGTCCGGGCTCCTGCTCGGCGGCGACTTCACCGTGGCCGACTACCTGCTGTGGAACGAGATCCCGACGGTCGTGGGCAACCTCGTGGGCGGCTTCACGTTCGTGGGCCTCACGTTGTACCTGGCACACGGCAGGCGGGCCGGGGCCGCGGCGGCGCCGCCGGCGGCCGCCGCGTCGTCGGACTCGGACCGGGAGAAGGAGCTCGTCCACTGATCGTGGGCCAAGGCCGCGCCGGATCGGCCGGGCGCGCGGGAGGGGGAATGGGGTTATTCGCTGGGCGGCGGGACGGTCGTGCCGTTAGGCTCGGGCGGTTTCCCCCTCGTCGTCCTTGTGGAGGTCTCCCGTGTCCGGCGCCGTCTCGGAGAAGGTGGAGCATACGCACGGCGCAGGCCGCGGGCCGGATCCGCGCGAGCCGGGGCGCGCGGAACTGGAGCGGGAGCGCGCGTTCCTCGCGGACGCCCGGGTGAATCTCGCCCTCATGCGCGAGCGCACCGCCCGCCTCGGCCCGGGGATGGCCGGCGACCGGTTCGGGGCCGAGGTGCTGGAGGCGACGCTGGCCCGCCGGCTCGCCCAGCTCGCCGACGACCCCGAGGTGCCGCTGTTCTTCGGCCGCATCGACCACACGGCCGCCTCCGGGGGCGAGACGTTCCACGTCGGGCGCCGTCATGTGTCCGACCCGGCGGGGGACCCGATGGTCGTGGACTGGCGCGCGCCCGTCAGCGTGCCGTTCTACCGGGCGAGCCGGGCCGAGCCCATGGGACTCGCGGCGCGCCGTCGCTACGGCTTCGCTCGCGGCGTCCTGACCGGCTACGAGGACGAGGCGATCACCATGCCGACCGCGACGCCGCCCGGCGAGTCCGCCCCGCCCGGCATCACGAGCCCCGACGCCGACGCCCCCGCCCACAGCACCATCCTCGAGGCCGAGATCGAGCGCCCCCGCACCGGCCCGATGCGCGACATCGTGGCCACGATCCAGCCCGAGCAGGACGTCATCGTGCGTGCCGGGCTGGACCGGACCGTCGTCGTGCAGGGGGCGCCCGGGACGGGGAAGACGGCGGTCGGGCTGCACCGCGCGGCCTATCTGCTGTACGCGCACCGGGAGCAGGTCACGCGGCGGGGGATGCTCGTCGTCGGGCCGAACCGGTCCTTCCTGCGGTACATCCGCGACGTCCTGCCCGCGCTCGGCGAGATCGACGCGACCCAGACGACCGTCCCCGAGCTCGTCGCCGGTCACGGTCGGCTGCGCGGCGACGAGCCCGCCGCGGTCGCGACGCTGAAGGGCGACGCGCGGATGGCGGGCGTGCTGCGCCGGGCCCTGTGGTCGCACCTCGTGGAGCCGTCCGAGCCGCTGGTCCTGCCGCGCGGCTCGCGCCGCTGGCGGGTGGCCGCGCACGCGGCGCGGGAGGCGATGGTGCAGGTGGTCGGGCGCGACCCGCGGTACGACGCCGGCCGCGAGCAGCTCCGGCACACGCTCGCGCACCGCATCCTGCTGCAGATCGAGGCCTCCGGCGACGCGCTGGACGAGACGGCGTGGGACCGGATCGCCCGCACGCCCGCGGTGCGGAATTACGTGGCGGAGCTGTGGCCGGTGGTGACGCCCGCCAAGCTGCTGCACCGCCTGCTGTCCGACGCGGACTTCCTCGCCGCGGCGGCCGGCGACGACCTGACTGCCGCCGAGCGCGAGGCCCTGCTGTGGGATCGCCCACCCCGCACGCCGGGCGCCGCCCGCTGGACGCTCGCGGACCTCGTCCTGCTCGACGAGATCGCCGACCTGCTCGACCGCACCACCCCGCTGGCGCACATCGTCGCCGACGAGGCCCAGGACCTGTCCGCGATGATGCTGCGCGCGCTGGGCCGGCGCGCCCGCACCGGCTCGCTCACGGTGCTGGGCGACCTCGCGCAGGCCACCACGCCCTGGGCGAGCACGTCCTGGACCGAGGCGCTGGAGCACCTCGGCAGGCCGGACGGGCACGTCGAGGAGCTCACCGCCGGGTTCCGGGTGCCCGGCGACGTCATCGACTTCGCGGCGCGCCTCCTGCCCCACGTCGCGCCGGACCTCGCCCCGCCGGTCGCCGTGCGCCGCTCCCGCGGCCGACTCACGCTGACGACGGAGGAACTCGGTCCGATCGTCGCCGGGCTCGCCGGTGCGGAGGGCTCGGTCGGCGTGATCGTGCCCGACGGCGGTCTCGCCGCCGCCCGCGGCGACCTGACCGGGGCGGGGCTGGCATTCGCCGTCGTCGGCGAGGAGCCCGCGGACGACGACGTGCCGCCAGCGGGGCCCGGCGGTGCGGCGGACGACCGCACCGAGTTCGACGCGCACGTCGATCTCGTCCCGGCGTCCCTGGCCAAGGGGCTCGAGTTCGACCACGTCGTCGTCGCCGACCCGGCCGGCATCGTGGCGGGCGAGCCGGACCGTACCACCGGCCTGCGTCGCCTCTACGTCTGCCTCACCCGCGCGGTGACTTCCCTGGTGGTCCGCCACGACGGCACGCTGCCGCCGGAGCTCGGCACCGGGGACTGACCGGCCTCCAGCCCGCCTCAGCCCGCCGCCACCCACCTGTCCTCCGGGTCGCTGAACATGTGTGACTCGATCAGCTCGTGCCGCTGCAGGTACGTCGTCGCCATCGCCTGGATCGTCGCGGCGATCGGCAGCGCCAGGAAGGCGCCGAGCGCGCCGAACACCGCGCCGAACGCCAGCACCACGAGCAGGCTGACCGCGGCGTTCATCTCCAGTGCCCGCTCCGACAGCATGGGCGCCAGCCACAGGTTCTCCACCTGCTGGTAGGCCACCACGAACACCAGCACCGCCCCGGCCTGCCACGCCCCCTGCCCGGTGAGCGCCACCATGACGGGCAGCGCGCCGCCCAGGTAGGCGCCGATGGTCGGCACGAACTGCGAGACGACGCCCACGAACACCGCCAGCGGGAACGCGTACGGCGTGCGCAGGATCAGCAGGAACACGCAGGTCACGATCGTGGAGATGACGGCGAGCACGAGCCGCGTGCCGAGGTAGTCGGACACCTTGCGCTGCACCACGCCCCACAGGTGCAGCACCTCGTCCTGGTGGCCGGTGGGCACCCAGCGGCACACCGCCCGCCGGAACCGAGGGCCGGCCGCGAGCAGGTAGTACGCCACCAGCAGGATGGTGATGCTCCAGAACAACCCGCTCAGCAGGGCGCTGCCGACGACGAGCGCGCTCGCGGCGAGGTCGCTGCCGAACTGGTCGAGGCCCTGCCCGACGAGGTCGTCGCGCTCGGGCAGCGGCAGGTCGACGAACCCGAGGACGAACGTGCGCAGTGTTTCGTAGTACTCGGGCAGGGTCCTGCCGAGCGCCACGACCTGCTGCACGAACAGGTTGCCGAACAGCGCCATGACCGCGCCGATCGCGGTCAGCGACCCGAGCAGGGTGACGGCCGCGGCGGCGGGACGCCTCCAACCGCGCCGCACCAGCCAGACGGTCGCGGGCTCGAGTGCGAGGGACAGGAAGAACGCGATGAGGACCGCCACCCACAGGCTCTCGAGCGCCCCGAGCGCGTGCCAGGCGAAGATCCCGACGAAGACCGCGACGATTCCCATGAGCAGGGCGCGCGGCAGCCACCGGGGCGGACGCGTGGACCCGGCCGACCCGGGCTCGGGCGCGCCCTGTCCGACGACGGTGCCCGTGTCGTCGGGGTCGTCGGTGATCGTGGCGGGGCTCCCTGTCATGGGCGCAACCGTAGCGGCACTGTCGGACACGGGCGGTAGAAGCCCAGGGGGCGTGGTCGGTCGCCTGATGACCGACCCGGCTGCCGCCGTCGTCGGGGCCTTCTTTTGACTCGTTCAAGAAAAGGGGTGAGGATGGGGGCGTGAGCACGACCGAGGGGATGCAGCGGCGGCTGCGCGAGGCGGGTCTGCGCGTGACCCGGCCGCGTGTGGCCGTGCTGGCCGCCGTGGCGGATCATCCGCACGCCGACGCGGGCGAGTTGCTCGCGGCGGCGCGCGAGCAGTTGCCCGACGTGTCCCACCAGGCCGTCTACGACTCGCTGCACACCCTGACCGCCGCCGGGCTGGTGCGCTGCATCCAGCCGTCGGGGGCGACGGCCAGGTACGAGACGCGGGTCGGGGACAACCATCACCACCTCGTGTGCCGGAGCTGCGGTGCGATCGTCGACGTCGACTGCGAGGTCGGCGAGGCCCCGTGCCTGACCCCGGCGGACGACCACGGCTACGCCGTGGACGAGGCGGAGATCGTCTACTGGGGGCTGTGCCCCGAGTGCCGTGCCACGACGACCGAATGAACGGTTTCCTGTACCTGGAAGGAAGTCCCCCATGTCCGAGAGCACGGCTGAGAACAAGCCGGTCGCCCCGACGGAGAACACCCCCGCGGCCCCGACCGAGACCGAGGGCAAGTGCCCGGTGGCGCACGGCGCCGGCCGCGTGCACCCGACACGAGGCGACGCCAACGCCGAGTGGTGGCCGAACCGGCTGAACCTGAAGATCCTCGCCAAGCACACCGCCGAGCGGGACCCGCTGGACCCGGACTTCGACTACCAGGCCGCCTTCGAGGCCCTCGACCTGGACGCGGTCAAGGCGGACCTGGCGGCCGTCATGACGGACTCCAAGGACTGGTGGCCGGCGGACCACGGGCACTACGGCGGCCTGATGATCCGCATGGCCTGGCACTCGGCGGGCACCTACCGGTCGCACGACGGCCGCGGTGGCGGCGGCGCGGGCCAGCAGCGCTTCGCCCCGCTGAACTCGTGGCCCGACAACGGCAACCTCGACAAGGCGCGCCGCCTGCTGTGGCCGGTGAAGAAGAAGTACGGCCAGGCGATCTCGTGGGCCGACCTGATGATCCTGGCCGGCAACGTGGCGCTGGAGTCCATGGGCTTCAAGACCTTCGGCTTCGCGGGCGGCCGCCCCGACGTGTGGGAGGCCGACGACGACGTCTACTGGGGCCCGGAGAAGGTCTGGCTCGACGACGAGCGCTACACGGGCGACCGCGACCTGGAGGCGCCGCTCGCCGCCGTGCAGATGGGTCTCATCTACGTCAACCCGGAGGGCCCGAACGGCAACGGTGACCCGGTCTCCGCGGCCCGCGACATCCGCGAGACGTTCCGCCGCATGGGCATGAACGACGAGGAGACGGTCGCCCTGATCGCCGGCGGTCACTCCTTCGGCAAGACGCACGGCGCCCACGCGGACGACCTGCAGGGCCCGGACCCGGAGGCCGCGCCGCTGGAGGAGCAGGGCTTCGGCTGGAAGAACGGCCACGGCAGCGGCGTCCTGGAGGACGCGCTGACCTCGGGCCTGGAGGTCACCTGGACGCAGACCCCGGCGCGGTGGAGCAACCACTTCTTCGAGAACCTCTTCGGGTACGAGTGGGAGCAGACCACCTCCCCGGCGGGCGCGATCCAGTGGGTCGCCAAGGACGCCGAGGCCGTCATCCCCGCCCCGAACGAGGGCGGCGCCAAGCGCCTGCCGACCATGCTCACGACCGACCTGTCGCTGCGCATGGACCCGGCGTACGAGGCGATCTCGCGCCGGTTCCTCGCCGACCAGGACACGTTCGCCGACGCGTTCGCGCGTGCCTGGTTCAAGCTGACGCACCGTGACATGGGCCCGAAGGCCCGGTACCTCGGCCCCGAGGTCCCGGCCGAGGACCTCCCCTGGCAGGACCCGCTGCCCGCCGCCCCCGAGCGGACGATCGGCGACGCCGAGATCGCCGCCCTCAAGCAGAGGGTCGCCGACTCCGGCCTGACGGTCGGCCAGCTCGTGTCGACCGCCTGGAAGGCGGCGGCCACGCACCGCACCTCGGACAAGCGCGGCGGCGCGAACGGCGGCCGCATCCGCCTGTCGCCGCAGAAGGACTGGAAGGTCAACCAGCCCGAGCAGCTCGCGCCGGTCATCGCGAAGCTCGAGGAGATCACGGCCGAGTTCAACGCGGCCAGCGAGGTGCCGGTCTCCTTCGCCGACGTGCTCGTCCTCGCCGGCGGCGTGGGCGTCGAGCAGGCCGCCAGGGCCGGCGGCGTGGACGTCGAGGTGGGCTTCACCCCGGGCCGCGTCGACGCGACGCAGGAGCAGACCGACGCGGAGAACTTCGCCTGGCTGGAGCCGGTCGCCGACGGGTTCCGCAACTACGACAGCGGCTTCCTCAAGCTGCCGAGCGAGTACCTGCTCATCGACCGCGCCAACCTGCTCGGCCTCACCGCCCCGGAGATGACGGTGCTGGTCGGCGGCCTGCGCACGCTCGGCAACAACTGGGACGGCTCCGCCCTGGGCGTGCTGACCGACACGCCCGGCACCCTGACGAACGACTTCTTCGTCAACCTGCTCGAGCTCGGCATCGAGTGGAAGCCGGACGCCGAGGAGAAGACCTACACCTCCGGTGACGGCCGCTGGACCGCGTCCCGCGTCGACCTCGTGTTCGGCTCGAACTCCGAGCTGCGCGCGCTCGCCGAGGTGTACGCCTCCGACGACGCCAAGGAGAAGTTCGTCCGCGACTTCGCCGCCGCCTGGCAGAAGGTCATGGAGCTGGACCGCTTCGACCTCGAGAAGTAGTCCGCCGTGCACCCGCCGAGGCGGTACCCCAGCGGCGAGGGGTACCGCCTCGGCGGGTCTCGTCCGCCGGCCCGCACCCCACCGCGACCCGCTGCCCCAGGGCGTGCGCCGCTGTGCCCGGAACGTACGTCCGCGCAGGTCGGGCACCGGTCGCGATGTGTTCAGCCAGGGCGTTGATCCCGAAGGAAATCCGCGGTCAGGACGCAACGAAACACCGCCGTCGCGCAACACCGCGGTCGATAGCGTCGCCGCCATGACGCACACAGTCACGCGCCGTGCCGTGAACCGGCACTTCCTCATGTGCCCCCCGGAGCACTTCGACGTCGTCTACGCCATCAACCCCTGGATGGACACGAGCGTCCCCGTCGACACCGGACGGGCACTGGCCCAGTGGGAGACCCTCAAGCAGGCCTACGAGACCCGCGGCCACACCGTGGACGTGATCGATCCCGAACCCGGACTGCCCGACATGGTGTACGCCGCCAACGGCGGCATCGTCGTCGGCGGGCAGGCGCTCGCCGCACGCTTCACCTACCCCGAGCGGGCCAAGGAGGGCCCCGCCTACGACGCCTGGTTCACCGGCCCCGCCGCCCGCGCGCGCGGCATCACGTCCGCCGGCCAGTCCGGCGAGACGCAGGAGGGCGAAGGCGACCTCCTGCTCGTCGGCGACACGCTGCTGGCCGGCCACGGCTTCCGCACCACCCGCGCCGCCCACGAGGAGGCCGCCCGCCGCCTCGGGCTCGCCGAGCAGGGGATCGACGTCGTCCCCCTCGAACTCGTCGACCCGCGCTACTACCACCTCGACACCGCCCTGGCCGTGCTCGACACCGGCGAGACCGGCAACGCCCCGCTCCTCGCCTACCTGCCCGGCGCGTTCACCCCCGCCTCCCGCGCCACCCTGGAACGGCTCTACCCCGACGCCATCCTCGCGTCCGACGACGACGCCGCCGTGCTCGGCCTCAACGTCGTCTCCGACGGCAAGCACGTGTTCCTCACCGACCGCGCCGGCCGCCTCGCCGACGACATCGCCGCCGCCGGCTTCGACGTCGTCCCTGTCGACCTGTCCGAGCTGTTCAAGGGCGGCGGCTCCGTCAAGTGCTGCACCCTCGAGCTGCGGCCCGACACCCCCGCCGCCGACTGCGCCGCCGACCCGGAGGAGTCCGCATGACCACCGTCCCCTTCCTCGACGTCAAGGGCGCCGCCGCCTGGGCCGCCCGCCGCGGCCCGCAGGCCGTCATCGCCGGCCTCACCGACGCGATGGACCGCGACTTCGCCCGCTGGCCCGAACTCGACAAGCGCCCCCGCATCGCCACCCACTCGGCCGAGGGCGTCATCGAGCTTATGCCCACCGCCGACGCCGAGACCTACGGCTTCAAGCTCGTCAACGGCCACCCCGCCAACCCGGCCCGCGGCTTCCAGACCGTCACCGCGGTCGGCATGCTCGCCCGCATCGACAACGGCTACCCGTCCTTCCTCGCCGAGATGACGTTGCTCACCGGACTGCGCACCGCGGCCGCGTCGGCGCTCGCGGCGCGCTACCTGGCGCGTCGCGACTCGCGGGTCATGGCCATGATCGGCGCGGGCTCCCAGGCGGAGTTCCAGGCGCTGGGCATGCGCGCGGAGCTCGGTATCGAGACGCTGCGCGTGTTCGACGTCGACCCGGCGGCGTCGGAGAAGCTCGCGCGGCACGCGAAGGATCTCGGGTTCGACGTCGTGATCGCGGCGGATCCGGCCGAGGCCGCCCGCGGGGCCGACGTCGTGACGACGTGCACGGCGGACAAGCGCAACGCGGTGGTGCTGTCCGACGCCGCGCTGCGCGACGGCGCGAACGCGGGCGTGTTCGTCAACGCGATCGGCGGCGACTGCCCGGGCAAGACGGAGCTGGAGCCGGCCACGATCGCGCGCGCGAGCGTGTTCGTGGAGCACGCGGAGCAGACCCGGATCGAGGGCGAGATCCAGAAGCAGGCGCCGGGCTTCCCGGTGACGGAGCTGTGGGAGGTCGTCACCGGCGCGAAGCCGGGCCGCCGCTCGGACGACGAACTGGTGGTGTGGGACTCGGTGGGCTTCGCGGTGGAGGACTGGACCACCCTGAAGTTCGTCGCGTCCGACGTCGCGGCCAGCTGCCCGGAGCTGCTGGCGCACCTGGACCTCATCGCGGAACCGTCCGACCCGAAGGACCTCTTCTCCCTGCTCCAGGACGCCTGACGAGGCTGCCGGGCGCCTGCCCGTGACGGCGGGAGGAGTGGGCACAGGGGCCCTTGTCGTCGCTGACCCCGGGTGAAATATTCACCCGATGGTCCGCCCGGCGCCGTCGGGCGGCAACCGGCGGCACGGACCATGGCGCGTGGCCGGCGCCGTCGCCGTCGCCGGCCACGCGCTCGCTCCGACGACCCTGGAGGATCCCGATGCACCGTGCCCTGACCGCCACCCTCGCCACCGGCGCACTCCTCGTGCCGGTGGCGTTCCTCACGCCAGCGGCCGCCGCGCCGTCGGCCACGACCGCCGAGCACGCCACCGTCTCCGCCACGTCCACCGCCGACCTCGCCCGCCGCTGGGCGCCCATCCACTACCAGGACGTCGACCAGACCGGCTCGCACGCCCTGGGCGGGCGCAGCGACTACATCACGCGCGTCGACTTCGACGGCGACTGGAACGGCACCAACAACTGGGACAACACCGGCTCCGGGTCGCTGGACGCGTACGCCTACTGGTCGGCCGTGGAGACGGAGACCCACTGGTTCCTCGTCTACATGTTCTTCCACCCGCGCGACTGGACCGACTCGTTCTTCGACACCGAGCACGAGAACGACGCCGAGGGCGTCCTGCTCGCCGTGGAGAAGGACGGCTCGCAGCACGGCACGCTCCGGGCCGCGGTCACCGTGGCGCACACCGACTTCTACTCCTACGTGCCCGCCGGCAGCACCTGGTCCGGCGGCGGCGAGGACATCGACGGCACCCTCCCGATGGCGACCAGCCCGCACGACGGCGCCTCCCACCCCGTCACCGCGCAGGAGGCCAAGGGCCACGGGCTCAAGGCGCGCGGCGGGTACGACATCGTCGGCGACGGCGTCGTCTACCACCCGGCGGCCACCGGCGAGACGCCCGAGCACCCCGACGACCGGGACGTGCGCTACGGCCTCATCGACATCTTCGCCCCCGGTGGCCTGTGGGAGCGCCGCGACGGCGCGCCGTTCGCGAGCTGGGGCACGTTCGCCGGCAACTCCTCGGGCGGCTGCGGCGACTGGGCGATCGGCTGCTCCACCAACGCCGCCAACGCGCCCTGGGGCTGGGACGACGGCGACGACGTCCCCGGCCGCGGCCAGCTCGCCACCGACCCGGCCCGCGTCATGGCGGAGTACTTCACCATCCCCGGCGACTACTCCCGCGCCTACGTGAGCAACCGCTACCGCTGACGTCCGCACGTCGGCATCGACCATGCGGTAAAAGTGTGCCAAGCGCGGAGCGCTCCCCGTCGTCACAGGTAGGAGGTAGTTTGGCCGCGATGGACATCACCGGAAGCCGCCGCCCCGGGAGCGCGCTCGAGGTGCTCGGCGTGTTCTCGCGGCTCGGGCTCACCTCGTTCGGCGGGCCCGTCGCACACCTCGGATACTTCCACGAGGCGTTCGTCGTGCGCCGCGGCTGGCTGAGCGAGCGCGCGTATGCCGACCTCGTCGCGTTCTGCCAGTTCCTCCCCGGACCCGCCTCCAGCCAGGTCGGGATGGCGATCGGCTGGCGGCGCGCCGGCATCCGCGGACTCCTCGCCGCGTGGGCGGGGTTCACCCTCCCGTCCGCCCTGCTGCTGCTCGGGTTCGCGTACGGCGTCGGCGCCATGGGTGACCTGGAGGGCGCCGGCTGGATCACCGGGCTCAAGGCTGCGGCGGTCGCCGTCGTCGCGCAGGCGGTGCTCGGTATGGCCCGCACCCTCGCCTCCGGGCCCCGCACCGCCACCATCGCGGGCGGCGCCGTGATCGCGCTGCTCCTCCTGCCCGCCACCGGCGCACCCCTCGCCCTCGTCCAGGTCGCCGTGATCGTCGCGGCGGGGCTTGCCGGCCTGTGGTGGGTCGCGCCGCCGTCGTCGGTCGCGGAGGGCGGGGCCGCCGACGGCGAACGCCTGGCCGGCGCGGTCCGGCCCGGCGCCGCGATCGCGTGCCTGGTGGTGTTCGGCCTCGGCCTGGCCGTGCTGCCGCTGCTGGCGGCGGTCGCCGGCGCGGGCGGGATCGCGGGGCTCGTCGACACGTTCTACCGCGCGGGGTCGCTCGTGTTCGGCGGCGGACACGTCGTGCTGCCCCTGCTGCAGGCGGAGACGGCCGGCACCGTGACCCACGACGAGTTCCTCGCCGGGTACGGCGCGGCCCAGGCCGTCCCGGGCCCCCTGTTCACGTTCGCCGGATACCTCGGCGCGGTCTCGACGTCGGGCCCGGGCGGGGCGCTGGGGGCGGCGATCGCACTGGTGGCGGTGTTCACGCCGTCGGCCCTGCTGGTGGTGGGCGCGTTGCCGTACTGGGACCGCCTGCGCCGCGCGGTCCGCGCGCAGCGGGCGCTGGCCGGGGTGAACGCGGGCGTGGTCGGCCTGCTGGCGGCCGCCTTCTACGACCCGGTCCTCACCCAGGGCGTCCTCGCCGCCCCGTCCCCACCATCGGCCCTCGCGCTCGTGGTGACGGCCTACGTGGCCCTGACGCAATGGAGGACGCCGCCCTGGGCGGTCGTCGTCGCCGCGGGTGCGGTGGGCGGACTCCTCCTGTAGCAGTTCCCCAGCGGTTCCCCGGTCAGGTCACCAGGGCCGCCCGGGCCATGCGGATCAGCAGGTCGCGCATCGCCGTGCGGCTGATGCGGGCCGAGTGCGGGGTCGAGTTGAGCAGGCCGAACGCCGCCTGCACCGCCGCACGCGCCTGCGCCGCCGAGAGCTCGGGCCGATGCGGGCGCAGCGCCCGGGTCCACACGTCGATGTAGGCGAGCTGGCGCTCGCGGACCTGGGCGCGGGCCTGCTCGCCGAGTGCGCCCCACTCGCGCTCCTGCACCACGATGAGGGAGGGCTGGGACAGCGCGAAGTCGGTGTGGAACGCGATCAGCTGGGACAGGGCGTCCCCGGGAACGGTCTCGCCGCCGTCCGCCGTCAGCGCCCGGGCGCCCTCCAGCAGCCGCTCGGACGCGTGCAGCAGGCACTGCCCGAGGATGTCCTCCTTGCCGGCGAAGTGCTTGTACAGGGCCGGCCCGGAGATGCCGACGGCGGCCCCGATGTCGCCCACGCTCACGCCGTGGAACCCGCGGGCGGCGAACAGGTCCGCCGCGGTGTCCAGGATCTGCCGGCGCCGGGGTGTCACGGCGGCAGTCTATGCCGGAGAGCGGCCCGTCGGTTAACCATCGTTAACCGAGCCGGGTTATGCTGCCCCCATGGCGACCACCACTGCCGCGTCACCGCCGACGCAGCGCGACCTCGCCGCCGGGCTGCGTGAGCGGATCGCTCGCGCCGCCGCCGGCGGCCCCGCTCGATCCCGCGAGAAGCATCTCGCCCGCGGCAAGCTGCTGCCACGCGACCGCGTGGCGCGGCTGCTGGACGAGGGCAGCCCTTTCCTGGAGCTCTCCCCGCTGGCGGCCTACGGCATGTACGCGAGCCCCCAGGCACCGGACGACGACTTCGCCGTCCCCGGCGCCGGCGTCATCGCGGGCATCGGCGTCGTCGCGGGCAGGCACGTCATGATCGTCTGCAACGACGCCACCGTGAAGGGCGGCACCTACTACCCGGCCACGGTGAAGAAGCACCTGCGCGCCCAGGAGATCGCCCGCGAGAACCGCCTGCCCTGCGTCTACCTCGTCGACTCCGGCGGCGCGTTCCTCCCGCTGCAGGACGAGGTGTTCCCCGACCGGGACCACTTCGGCCGCATCTTCTACAACCAGGCCCGCCTGTCCGCCGAGCGGATCCCGCAGATCGCCGCCGTGCTCGGCTCCTGCACCGCCGGCGGCGCGTACGTGCCCGCGATGAGCGACGAGACCGTCATCGTGCGCGACCAAGGCACGATCTTCCTCGGCGGCCCGCCGCTGGTGAAGGCCGCGATCGGGGAGGTCGTCACCCCGGAGGAGCTCGGCGGGGGAGAGCTGCACGCCCACCGCTCCGGCGTCGCCGACCACCTCGCCGCCGACGACGAGCACGCGTGCGAGATCGTCCGCGACATCGTGCGCACCCTGCCGCCCGACCCGGACCCCGTCTGGGACGTGAACCCGCGCCCGCTGCCGCCGTCGTCGGACCCGGAGGGCCTGTACGACGTCGTCCCCGTCGACGTGAACGCCCCCTACGACGCGCACGAGGTGATCTTCCGCCTCGTCGACGCCGCCCCGGAGCCGGGCCCCGACGGCCCGGTCCCGGACTGGCACGAGTTCAAGCCCGGCTACGGCACCACCCTCGTGACCGGCTTCGCCCGCCTGCACGGCCACCCGGTCGGCGTCCTCGCGAACAACGGCGTCCTGTTCGGCGAGTCCGCCCGCAAGGGCGCCCACTTCATCGAGCTCGCCGACCAGCGCGGCATCCCGCTGCTGTTCCTGCAGAACATCACCGGCTTCATGGTGGGCCGCGACGCGGAGGCGGGCGGCATCGCGAAGGACGGCGCCAAGATGGTCACCGCCGTCGCCTCGACGCGCGTGCCGAAGCTGACGGTCATCGTCGGCGGCTCGTTCGGCGCCGGGAACTACTCGATGTGCGGGCGCGCCTACTCGCCGCGTTTCCTGTGGTCCTGGCCCGGTTCCCGGATCTCCGTGATGGGCGGCCCGCAGGCCGCCTCCGTGCTGTCCACCGTCAAGCGCGACCAGATCGAGGCCGACGGCGGCACGTGGTCCGACGACGAGCAGACCGCCTTCGAGGCCCCCGTCCGCGAGTCCTACGAACGCGCCGGCAGCCCGTACCACGCCACCGCGCGCGGCTGGGACGACGGCATCCTCGACCCCGCCGACACCCGCCGCGTCCTGGGCATGGCCCTCGACGTGTGCTCCCGCGTCCCGTTCGACGACGCCGGCGCGACCCCGCGCTTCGGCCTGTTCCGGATGTGAGGGAGACGACCGTGAGCAGCAGCGCCCGTCACGACGACGGCTCGCCCGTCGACCGCCCGTTCGGGACCGTCCTCGTCGCCAACCGCGGTGAGATCGCCGTGCGCGTCATCCGCACCCTGCGCCGCCTCGGTATCCGGTCCGTGGCCGTGTACTCCGACGCCGACGCCGGAGCGCCGCACGTCCGCCTCGCCGACACCGCGGTGCGGATCGGCCCGGCGCCCGCGACGTCGTCGTACCTCGACATCGACGCCGTGGTCGACGCCGCCCGCACCACCGGGGCCGACGCCGTCCACCCCGGATACGGCTTCCTGTCCGAGAACCCCGCCTTCGCCCGCGCCTGCGCGAGCGCCGGGGTCACCCTCGTCGGCCCGCCGCCCGAGGCCATGGAGGCCATGGCCGACAAGATCTCCGCCCGCGACCTCGTGGCCGCCCGCGGTGTTCCCGTCCTGCCCGGCACCACGCGCGAGACCGGAACCGGCGCAACCGCCGCCACCGACGAGGACCTCCTCGCCGCCGCCGGCGGCGTCGGCTTCCCCCTCATCGTCAAGCCCGCCGCGGGCGGCGGCGGCAAGGGCATGCAGGTCGTCGACGACGCCGCCGCGCTGCCCGCCGCCCTCGTCTCCGCCCGCCGCGTCGCCGCCGCGGCCTTCGGCGACGACTCCCTCCTGCTCGAACGCTACGTGCCCGACCCCCGGCACATCGAGATCCAGATCCTCGCCGACACCCACGGCAACGTCGTCCATCTCGGCGAACGCGAGTGCTCCCTGCAACGCCGCCACCAGAAGGTCATCGAGGAGGCCCCCTCCGCCCTCCTCGCCGGCCTGCCCGACGACGTCGCCGACGTCGTCCGCGCCCGCATGGGCGAGGCCGCCTGCGAGGTCGCCCGCGCCTGCGGCTACGTCGGCGCCGGAACGGTCGAGATGCTCGTGCCCGGCCGGCCCGCCGGCCCCGACGCCGACCCCACCTCGCTCGCCTTCTGGTTCCTGGAGATGAACACCCGCCTGCAGGTCGAGCACCCCGTCACCGAGGCCGTCACCGGGCTCGACCTCGTCGAGCTCCAGCTCCGCGTCGCCGCCGGCGAGAAACTTCCGCTCGCCCAGGACGACGTCGTCCTGGACGGCCACGCCGTCGAGGCCCGCGTCTACGCGGAGGTCCCCGCTCGCGGGTTCCTCCCGGACACCGGAACCGTCCTCGCCTACGCCGAACCGTCCGGCCCCGGCGTCCGCGTCGACTCCGGCATCACCACCGGCAGCGTCGTCGGCGGCGACTACGACCCCATGCTCGCCAAGGTCATCGCCCACGGCACCGACCGCACCCAGGCCGCCGACCGGCTCGACCGGGCGCTCGCCGGCACCGTCGTGCTCGGCGTCGAGACCAACACCGGCTGGCTCCGGGAACTCCTCGCCCACCCCGACGTGCGCGCCGGCCGGCTCGACACCGGCCTGATCGAACGCGCCGGCGACCCCGCCGAACCCGCACCGGACGACGCCGATCTCACGGTGGCCGCACGGGTGCTCGTGGCGCGCGGCACAGAGGCTGCCGGGTATCCGCGGGGGGCCGCGTTCGCGGTGGCGCCGACGAGCGGGCGGACGTGGCCGCCGGTGGCCGGAGCGCGCACGGCGTCGGCCAGGGACGGTGCGATCCCGTCACGCGGCCCGTGGGCCCTTGACGGCTTCCGTCCGGGCGCGCCGCCCGAACCGGTGCGGTACGAGATCGCGGGCCGCCTGGTCACGACCGACGGACCCGTCCAGGACGAGTGCGGGTGGGTGGCCTCCCCCGGCAGCCCTTCGTCCGCGACCGCCGTCGTGCAGGAGACCGGGCGTGCCGTCCGGACCGTCTGGCTGCACCGGGCCGGGCGCACCCTGGCCCTGGCCGCGCCCACGCGCTCGCAGGCGTCGGCGGCGCGCCGGGCCGTGCGGGCCGGTGGCGCCCGAGGCGGTGAGGTTGCCGGGCCCGAGGTGCGCGCCGCGATGCCCGGCACGGTCGCCTGGGTCGCGGACGACGGCGACGTCGGCGCGGGAGACACGCTCGTCGTCGTGGAGGCCATGAAGATGGAGCACCCGCTCGTCGCACCGCACGAGGGCGCCGCGACGATCCGCGTGGCCGTGGGCGACCTGGTGCGGCGCGACCAGGTGGTCGCCACCGTTGCCGCCGGCTGACAACTTCACCCGAAGACCCCCGGGCCCGCACACCCCCGCGGTCCCGGCCGATCACACGCTGATCCCGACACCCCTGGGAGGAACCATGAAGTACTTGCTCACCGACGAGCAGACCAAGCTGTACCACGAGGTGTGCCGCTTCGCGGACGAGGTGGTCGCGCCGCGCGCCTACGACTACGACACGAAGCGCGAGCTGCCCGTCGACATCATCGCCCGGATGGGCGACATGGGACTGTTCGGCCTGCCGTTCCCCACCGAGTACGGCGGGCAGGGCAAGGACTACGTCTCCCTGTGCCTGGCCGTGGAGGCGATCAGCCGGGTGGACCAGTCGCTCGGCGTGACGCTGGAGGCGGGCGTCGGGCTCGGCGTCGTGCCGATCTTCCGGCACGGCACCGAAGAGCAGAAGCAGCGCTGGCTGCCCGACCTGCTGTCCGGGCGGGCGCTCGCGGGGTTCGGGCTGACGGAGGACGAGGCCGGGTCGGACGCCGGCGCCACGCGCACGACGGCGGTGCGTGACGGGGACGAGTGGGTCGTCAACGGGTCCAAGCAGTTCATCACCAACTCGGGCACGCCGATCACGTCGCTGGTCACGGTCACCGCGGTGACCGGCCGCAGGGAGGACGGCGGCCCGGAGCTGACCTGCTTCATCGTGCCGACGGGCACGCCCGGCTTCGAGGTGGGCCCGGCTTACGACAAGGTGGGCTGGCACACGTCGGACACCCATCCGCTGACGTTCACCGACGTGCGCGTGCCGCACTCGGCGATGCTGGGGGAGCGGGGGCGCGGGTACGCGAACTTCCTGCGGGCGCTGGACGAGGGCCGTGTCGCGTTCGCGGCGCTGTGCGCGGGGGCGGCGCTCGGCTGCTACGAGCAGGCGCTCGCGCGGGCCAAGGAGCGGAAGGTGTTCGGCCGGCCGATCGGGTCGAACCAGCACGTCGCGTTCACCCTCGGGCGGATGCAGGCGCGCGCCCACTCGGCGCGGCTGGCGTGGATGGACGCGGCGCAGAAGCTCGTCGCGGGCGTCCCGTTCAAGGCGGAGGCTTCGCTGGCCAAGCTCATCGGTTCCGAGGCGGCCGTGGCGAACGCGCACGACGCGTCGCAGATCTGGGGCGGGTACGGTTTCCTCAACGAGAACGCCGTGGCCAGGCACTACCGGGACGCGAAGGTGCTGGAGGTCGGCGAGGGAACCACGGAGGTGCAGCTGATGGTGCTGGCCCGGGAGATGGGGTTGCAGTGACGGATCCGACGACGCCGGCCGGCGAGGGCGCGGCGGCCGGGCAGGGCCGCGAGATCCTGCAGCGGGGCCGGTACTTCGACGAGCTGGAGGTCGGCGACCGGTACCTGCACCGCCCCGGGCGCACCGCCACCGAGGCCGACGACGTGCAGTTCACGACCCTGACGATGAACGGCCAGCCGCTGCACCTGGACGCGGCGTGGGCGGCCACGCAGCCGTTCGGCCGCCGGCTGATGAACTCCATGTGGACGCTGTCCACGCTGGTGGGGCTGTCCACGTGGCAGGTCACGCTGGGCACGCTGGTGGCGAACCTCGGGTTCGAGAAGGTGACCTTCCCGGCCCCGGTGTTCCACGGCGACACGGTGTACGCCGAGACGAACGTGCTCGCCAAACGTGCGTCCGCGTCCCGCCCCGGGCAGGGGATCGTGACGCTGGAGCACGTGGGCCGCAACCAGGACGACGTCGTCGTGGCGCGAGCGGTGCGCAACGGCCTGTTCTGGACGCGGGCGGCGCACGAGGCCGCCGAGGCGGAGGCTGGTCCCGTGCAGGGTCGGGCAGCGCAGGGCCCGGCCGGGCCGGACGACGTGCCGGACGCGGGGGACCAGTGGTGATCGCGAGCTCGATGCCGGGTTCGATTCCTGGTCCCGCCCTCCTGTTCTGCCCGGCGGACCGGCCGGACCGGTTCGCCAAGGCCGCGTCCCGGGCGGACGGCGTCATCCTCGACCTGGAGGACGCCGTCGCGCCCGGGGCGCGTCCCGCCGCGCGCGAGGCGCTCGTGGCCCACGGGCCCGCCCTCCTGCCCGAGCGCACGATCGTGCGGATCAGCCCGCCCGGTACGCCGGACCACGAGCGGGATCTCGCCGCCGTGCGCGCCACGTCGTTCCGCACGGTGATGGTCGCCAAGGCGGACGCGAGCCTGCCCGTGCTCGACGGGCTGGGGGTCGTGGCGTTGTGCGAGACCGCGGCCGGTGTCGTCGACGCCCCGGCGCTGGCCCGGCGGGACGACGTCGTCGCCCTCATGTGGGGCGCGGAGGACCTCGTGGCCTCTCTGGGCGGGGCGTCCAGCCGGTTCGGTCCGGGCGAGCGAGCCCCGGGGGCCTACCGCGACGTGGCGCGGCACGCCCGGGCGGCGGTGCTGCTGGCCGCGGGGGCGGCCGGGAAGCAGGCGATCGACGCGGTCCATCTGGACATCGACGATCTCGACGGCCTCCGCGCGGAGGCGGCCGACGCCGTCGCCTCCGGGTTCGCGGCCACGGCGTGCATCCATCCGAGGCACGTGGCGGCGATCCGGGAGGCGTACGCGCCGACGCCGGACGAGGTGGTGCGCGCCGAGCGGATCCTCGCGGCGGCGGCCGGTCACGAGGCCGGGGGAGCGGGAGGTGCGGGAGCCGGCGGCACGGGTGTGTTCACGCTGGACGGCGTGATGGTGGACGAGCCGGTCCTGCGTCACGCCCGGGCGGTCCTGGAGCGCGCCAGGGGATGAAGGATTGCCCTTTCCCGAGGCACACTTGACTGAGGTGTGACGGATCGGACACCGTGGCGAGCCGGACTTTTGTCGACAAACCAGTCTTCTGCTGCGTAAACTAGGAAAGAAATCGACACGGGGTGCCGCCGTCGTGGCAGCTGAGAACACACCCGTCGAACCTGATCCAGGTAGTGCCGGCGAAGGGAATGTCGAGATGCGCAGAACCGGGAGTCGTCGTCCTCCTGCCGCGGTCGTGGCGGCTACGGTGGAGATGATGTCAGACGTGATGCCGGACCTGATGCCGGGCACGGCGGTGGCGCGATGAGCGTCCCGCGAGTGCTGTCGATCGCCGGATCCGACCCCTCGGGCGGGGCGGGGATCCAGGCCGACCTGAAGTCCATCGCCGCCCACGGCGGCTACGGGATGGCCGTGATCACTGCCCTGACCGCGCAGAACACCCAGGGGGTGCGGGCCGTCCACACGCCGCCGGCCGCGTTCGTCGCCCAGCAGCTGGACGCCGTCAGCGACGACATCGAGATCGACGCGGTCAAGATCGGGATGCTGGGCACGGCGCGTGCGGCGGACGTCGTCGGCGTGTGGCTGGAGCGCGTCCGCCCGCCCGTCGTGGTGCTCGACCCCGTCATGATCGCCACCAGCGGTGACCGCCTGCTGGAACCGAGGGCGGAGGCGGCGCTGCGGGACCTGCTGTCGCTGGCCGACGTCGTCACCCCGAACATCCCCGAGCTGGCCGTGCTGACGGGCGGGCCGGAGGCCGTCACCTGGGAGGAGGCGGTCGCGCAGGCGCGCGAGGTCGCGGCCGTGCACGACGTGCTGGTCCTGGCCAAGGGCGGCCACCTGCTCACCTCGGACACGCCGGACGCCCTGGTCTCGGCCCACGGCGAGGTGGTGGGTGTCAGCGGCCCGCGTCTGGTGGCCACGAGCACGCACGGCACCGGGTGCTCGCTGTCGGCGGCGCTGGCGACGCTGCGGGTGGTGACGGGTTCGTGGCCGGAGGCGCTGCGGCGTGCGACGACGTGGCTGCGTGCGGCGATCGCCCGGGGGGAGAGCCTGCGGGTGGGCGGCCGGGGCGGCCACGGCCCGGTGGACCACCTGGGCATGCTCTGGGACGCGGCGGGCGTGCGCGCCCGGGCCCTGGAGTCCTGAACGAGGTCTGCGCGGCCCTGCCGAACGGCCGTCCGTCTACCCGATGGCGAGGGCGGCCACGCCGAGCGCCAGAGCCACCCCCGCCGCGGTCCAGGCGATGAGCACGTCGCGGCGGGCGCGGGCCTGGACCCGTTCGAGCGCCTGGTGCAGCACGGTGGTCTCCTCGCGGGCGGCGGCGATTTCCGCGACCACCGAGTTCGCGGTCGCGTGCGCCGCGGCGGCCTGCTCGCGGGCGGTGCGCGCGTCGGACGAGGCTCGTTCGGCGGTGATGGCGGCCTGGGACGCGGCGCCGGCGGCCTGTGCGGCGGCGGCCTCCGCGGCCTCGGCGGCACGGCGCAGGTGCTTGCGGTCCTTGTTCTCGGCCGCGGTGGGGGCGTGCACCATCGCGGAGCCGCCGACGCGCGCGCCGTCCGCGCCCGCGGGGTCGCTCAGGCCGGCGTCGACGGTGGGCTGCGAGACCGTCGCGTCGCCCGGGTGGCGAGGGTCGGCCCCGGGCGCCTCGGTGCGGGCGAGCTGCGCCTGGACGCCTGCCTTCAGGTCCGCCAGGAGGGGTCGAGGGTCCCAGGACATCCGCTGGGGCCTGGGGGACGCGTGCCGCGGGGACTCGTCGAGGGGCGCCATGGCGAAGAAGGTACCAGCGCGGACGTCGCCGTGGTGCGTCCGGGCGTGCCCGGTCAGAGCGCGAACGCCGCGCCCAGGGCAGCCAGCGCCAGCACGACCGCGATCACGGCGACGACGGTGGCCGTGCCCGCCTTCTTCGCCGCGGCGGCCGCCTGGTCGCGGGCCGTCGCGGCGGACCGCTCGGCGTCGGCCAGCGAGGTGGTGAGCTGGGTGATCTCGTCGCGGACGGCGTCGGCATGCTCGCGCAGGGCGGCGACGGCCCGGTCGGTGGCCTCGGCGGTCTCGCCGGCGGCGGTGACGCGCTGCTCGACGTCGTCGATGCGCGCGGTCGTGGCCTCGAGGCCCTGTAGCGCGGCCTCGGCCGTCCCGTTCGCTCCGGCGGCGGTCTCGGTGGCCGTCTCGGCGCGTGCCCGGACGTGGGCGATGTCCTCCCCGGTGCGGCGGTCGAGCTCGTCGAGCCGGGTCAGGAGCTGGGTGGCGGCGTCGTCGCCGGCGGCCGACAGGTCCCGCCTGCCGGTGTCGAGGAACGCGTCGGCCCAGGTGCGGCGCTTCTTGCCGGATTTGGTCCGGCGGCTCTCGTCGCGGAGCTGCTCGTCGTCGCCGGCGTGCGCGGCGGCCTCCGCGGCGGCGCGCACGTGCGGCGGGATGTCGACGGACGGCGCCGGGTAGTCCTCGGGGTCGGAGGACTCCTCGCCGCCGCGGGCGCCGCTCTCGGACTCGGGGATCTTGATCGGCGCGGTCAGGAGCTCCCGCAGCCGCTCGATGCGGCCCTCGTCGTGGGAGTCACCGCGCGCGTCGTCGCGGGTGTCGGTGGCGTTCTCCGTGGCGTCGTTGTCGTCAGACGTGATCTGGCGCTCCTCGCTCATGGGGGAAACGTACTGCTCTGCCGGTTCTGCGTCGACTACTTCGGCAGGTGCGGCGTTTCCGACGGCGCTCTCGTAAGCCGTGCGGCCACGCCGGCCGTCCCGATGGCCGCGGCGACCGCGGTGTCGATCCATGCGGTGGGCAGGCCGCGTGCGAGGTTGCTCAGGGCGATGTGGGCCATGGCCTGGGCGTCGCCGAGGTGGGCCCGGTAGGAGACCACGGCGAGGATCGTGTCCGAACAGCGCCAGGACCATGTACTGGTTGAACGGGAGCAGTGCGACGGGCATGTCTTCGGGCAGGGTGGGCGAGGCCCACAGGTTCTGCAGCGGCAGCCGCATCCCGGTCAGCAGCCAGGGCAGCAGTCCTGTGAGGGCGGCACCGACCCCGACGAGGACGGCCGTGGAGGCCGGCAGCGTCCCGGACCGGGAGACGGGCGAGGCTTCCTGCTCCTGTGTGCTGGTCACGGCGGACATCCTGGCACGACGCGCACCGCGTTCGACGCCCGCGCGGCAGAGGCCGCTCGCGCCCGGTGTGCGTGGGGTGACGTCCGGCACAGTGCGGGACTGTTGGACATGGGTGAAGTGTCGGCTAACTTAGGTCAGGCATGCCTAACTAGCTTGTGCGGCGGTCGCGTGTGGCGGCCGCCGTCGCGCCGGTTCGAGGTGTGCCACTCGTCCTGTCGGCCCTCACGCGAGGAGCTTCGCGCATGTCCTCACCCCTGTCCGCCGCTGCCCGCGGCACCGCGTCCGTGCCGCCGTCGTCCGGGATCCGGCACGACGGCACCGCGTTGCTGCGCGGCGCCACCGCCGCCGAGTACGCCCGTGTGACGCGGGCGGTGGTGGACGACGTCGCCCGCCGCGTGGCGGCCGCCGGCCAGCCGTTCAGCGGTGCGGCGCGGACGGAGCTCGGCGAGCGCTGCGACGCCGTCGACCTGGACGCGCCGGGCATCGGGACCGAGGCCGCGCTGGCCGAGGCGGGCGACCTGTACGCGGGCAACGCGGTGTGGTTCCATCATCCGGCCTATGCCGCGCACCTGAACTGCCCGGTCGCCGTGCCCGCGGTCGCCGCGGACGCGATGGCGTCGGCCATCAACACGTCGCTGGACACCTACGACCAGTCGGGTGCCGCGACCCTCATGGAGCGGCGCCTGATCGACTGGACGGCGGGCCGCATCGGCTTCCCCGTCGGGAGGGACGAGCGCGGCGAGGCCGCGGGTGCGGACGGCGTCTTCACCTCCGGTGGCACGCAGTCCAACCTGCAGGCGATGTTCCTGGCCCGGCAGCGCGCGCTCGAGGGCCTGAGCGGCGCCGAGCGGGCGGTGGCGCAGGCCCGGCTGCGGATCCTGGCCACGGGGGCGAGCCACTTCTCGGTCGCGAAGGCGGCGCTGCTGCTCGGCCTGTCGGAGGACGCCGTGGTGGCGGTGGACGGGGACGACGACGGCCGCATGGACCCCGACGCGCTCGGCCGGGCGCTGACCGACGTCGCGCGCGCCGGCGACACACCCATGGCGGTCGTCGCGACCGCGGGCACCACCGACCGCGGGTGCGTCGACCCGATCCTGCCGGTGGCCGACCTGGCCGACGCGACCGGCGCCTGGCTGCACGTGGACGCCGCCTACGGCTGCGGGCTGCTGGTCAGCCCCACCCGGCGCGGGCTGCTGACCGGGATCGAGCGTGCCCGCAGCGTCACGATCGACTACCACAAGGCCTTCTTCCAGCCGGTCTCCTCCAGCGCCCTGATCGTGCGCGAGGCCGCCGACCTGGCACGCGGCTCCTGGCACGCCGACTACCTCAACCCCGAGCGGGAGAACGGCGAGCTCAACCCCGACCCGAACCAGGTGGGCAAGTCCCTGCAGACCACGCGCCGGTTCGACGCCCTGAAGCTGTGGGTCACCCTGCGGGCGCTGGGTGCCGACGGCCTCGGGCGGCTGGTGGACGCCACCTACGACCTGGCCGCGGCCGTGCACGCCGATCTCGCCCGCGACCCGGAGCTACGGCTGGTGGCGCGGACCGACCTGTCCACCGTCATGTTCCGCTACGAGCCGGACGGGCTCGCCCCGGAGCACGCCGACGCGCTCGTGTCCCAGGTGCGCCGCGTCCTGTTCGACTCGGGCCGGGCGCTGGTGGCCAAGACCGTGGCCGACGGGCGTCCCTGCCTCAAGCTCACCCTGCTCAACCCCGACACGACGCTCGACGACGTGCGCGCCGTCCTGGACCTGGTGCGCTCGGCCGCCCAGGGCCTGCTGGCCGGTGAGGAGCTCGCCGGCCTCGACGTGCCGCCCTGCCGGGACGTCCACCCGCGCCTGTCCCGCGACGCCGCACGGGAGGAGAACGCCTGATGCGCACCTACGACCTCGCCGGCATCGGCATCGGCCCCATGAACCTGGGGCTCGCCGCGCTCGCGCAACCCCTCGGCGACGTGGACGCCGTCTTCCTCGACCAGCGGGCCGGCTTCTCCTGGCATCCCGGGATGCTCATCGAAGGCACCACCCTCCAGGTGCCGTTCCTCGCCGACCTCGTCACCATGGCGGACCCGACCTCGCCCTACTCGTTCCTGGCCTGGCTCAAGGAGACCGGGCGCCTGTACCCGTTCTACATCCGCGAGTCCTTCTACCCGCTGCGCGCCGAGTACGACGCCTACTGCCGCTGGGCGGCCGCCCGCCTCGCCGAGGCCGCGCCCGGCATGCTGCGCTGGGGCCGGCGTGTGACCGCCGTCGAGCACGATGCGGAGGGCGACGTCTTCGTGGTGACCGCGCAGCTCGCGGGCCACGACGGTGTCACCGAAGAGAAATACTGTGCCAAGCACCTGGTGCTGGGCACCGGCACCAGCCCGCGCCTGCCCGCCGTGCTGCGGGACCTGGCCGGCGCCGGGCCCGTGGTGCACACCGGCAACTACCTGCCCAGCCGGGACGCGCTGACCGCGGCCGGTTCCGTGACCGTGGTGGGCAGCGGGCAGTCCGCGGGGGAGGTGTACCGCGACCTGCTCGAGGGCCTCGCGACCGGGCCCGGCGGCGCGAGCCCCTACCGCCTGGACTGGGTCACGCGCAGCAGCCGCTTCTTCCCCATGGAGTACACCAAGCTCACCCTCGAGATGACCTCGCCCGAGTACACCGACCACTACGTGTCCCTCCCGCAGGACCTGCGCGACCGGCTCGGCCGCGAACAGCGCAACCTGTACAAGGGCATGAGCGGCGACCTCGTCGACGACATCTACGACACCCTCTACCGCAAGTCCGCCCTCGGGACACCGCTGCCCACCACCCTCCTGCCCGACTGCGAGGTCACCGCCGCCCGCCTCGACCCCGACGCAGCCGGCGGCACCGGCGAGTACGTCCTGACCCTGCGCCACGGCCAGACCGGCAAGGAGACCGAGCACCGCACCCGCGCCGTCGTCGCCGCCACCGGCTACGCCCACTCCACGCCCGAGTTCCTCGTGCCCGTGCTGGACCGGATCGACCTGGACGCCCGCGGCCGCCTCGTCGTGCGGCGCGACTACACCGTCGACGCCGCACGCCGCGTCTTCGTCGCCGGCGGCGAGGAACACACCCACGGCGTCACCGCCCCCGACCTCGGCTTCGCCCCCTGGCGCGCCTCCGTCATCCTCGCGGCCGTCACCGGTCGCGAGCCCTACCCGATCGAGCGCCGCATCGCGTTCCAGACCTTCGGGCTCTGTTCTCCGGAGCCGGACTCGCTTCGACTGGACTGGGACGTCCTGTCCGGCGAGGAGGCGACGCGATGAGCGACGCGAACGGCAACACGACCTTCCGCACCGCGACGCGCGTCGGCGAGATGACCGTCGAACCCGTCGACCCCGCCCGCGACGCCACCCTCCTGCACGACTGGCTCGCCCACCCCGCCTCCCGCTACTGGGAGATGGGCGACCTCACGCCCGGCCAGGTGCGCGACTACCTCACGGCCGTGAACGACGACGACGCGCAGGACGGCTGGCTCCTGCGCCGCCAGGGCACACCGATCGCCTACGCCGAGACCTACGACCCCGCCCGCACCGTCCTGGACGGCGTGCCGCCCGACGTCCTCGATCACCGGCCCGGCGACCTCGGCATGCATGTCCTGGTCGCACCCCCGCCACCCGCCGAGGGCGCCCGGGGCCGCATCCCCGGACTCACCGACGCCGTCATGGCCACCGTCATGCGATTCTGCTTCGCGACGCCCGGGCCCGGCGCCCTGCGCGTCGTCGTCGAACCCGACGCCCGCAACAGCGCGATCCACGCCAAGAACGCCGCCGCCGGATTCCGCGTCCTGCGCGACATCGACCTGGTGACCGACGGCCACGCCAAACGCGCCCGCCTCAGCATCTGCACCCGCGACGACTTCGCCGCCTCACCCCTCGGGGACGGCACCGGCCCCCTCGGCGCCGAACCCGCCGCCCACCTGCGCCCGGCGCTCGCGGGCGCCGCGCACCGGCACCTGGTGGCCAAGGCGCTCGCGGAGTTCACGCACGAGCGCCTGTTCCTGCCGGAGCCGGTTTCGGCAGGGACCGCGGAGGCGGACGGCGCCGCGACCGAGGCGGCCCGGGAGGTCACCCACGACGATCCGCGCGAGTACGTCCTGGTGCTCGACGACGCCCGGGGCGGGGGGCGGGTCACCTATCGGTTCGCCGCGCGTCGCTACCCGCTGGAGCATTGGGTGATCGACGAGTCCAGCCTGCGGCGCACGCGTACGCTGCCGGACGGGAGCGACGCCGGGCGGGCGGCGCCGATCGACGTGCTGGAGCTGGTCGCGGAGCTGCAGCCGCTGCTGCGGGTGCCGGAGGAGTTGTTCCCGGTGTACCTGGAGGAGCTGTCGTCCACGCTGGCCGGGGCGATGGCGAAGCGGGAGCGGGAGGCGCTGGGCGCGTCCCCGTCGTCGCCGGGGCTGGTGGACGCGCTCGCCGGCGGCGACGTCGCGGGTGCCTTCCAGGCCGTGGAGTCCGCGATGACCGAGGGGCACCCGGGCTTCGTCGCGAACAACGGGCGGATCGGGTTCTCGCTGTCGGACTACCGTGCCTACGCGCCCGAGCGCGCGGGCCGGCTGCGCCTGATGTGGCTTGCCGCCCGGCGGGAGCACACGCACCTGTCGCTGGGCGCGGGGGAGAGCGAGTCCGGGCTGTACGGGACGGCGTCGTCGGCGGGGGAGCTGGCGGGCGCCGAGCGCGCCACGTTCGCCGCCCGGCTGGCCGCGCGCGGCCTGGACCCGGACGACTACCTGTACCTGCCCGTGCACCCGTGGCAGTGGGAGCATCGCGTGGCGATCACGTTCGCCGCCGACGTCGCCCGCGAGGACCTGGTGCCCCTCGGGCCCGGAGCCGACGAGTACACGCCGCAGCAGTCGATCCGCACCCTGTTCAACACGACCCGCCCGGACCGGCACTACGTCAAGGTGGCCACCGCGATCCAGAACATGGGCTTCCTGCGCGGGCTGTCCCCGAGGTACATGCGCGACACGCCGGCCGTGAACGACTGGGTGGCCGGCGTCGTGACCGGTGACGAGACACTGCGGCGCGCCGGGTTCGGGGTGCTGCGCGAGCTGGCCGCCGTCGGCTACACCGGCGACGTCTACCATCGCACGCGGGACAACAACCCGTACCGCAAGATGCTCGCGGCCCTGTGGCGCGAGTCGCCCCTGCCGCGGCTGGCCGGCGGGGAGCGCGTGGCGACCATGGCCGGGCTGCTGCACCGCGACGCGTCCGGCACGGCGCTGGCGACGTCGCTGGTCCGCGCGTCCGGCCTGGACGCGGAGAGCTGGGTGCGGTCCTACCTCGACGCCTACCTCTACCCGCTGGTGCACTGCCTGCTGGCGCACGACCTCGCGTTCATGCCGCACGGCGAGAACCTCGTGCTGGTGCTGCGCGACCACGTCGTGACCCGGGTGTTCATGAAGGACATCGGGGAGGAGGTGGCGGTGCTCGGGCCGCGTCCGCTGCCCGAGCGGATCGAGCGCGTGCGCGCCGTCGTGTCCGACGACGAGAAGGCGCTGGGCGTGTTCACCGACATGTTCGACGGCGTGCTGCGGCACCTGTCCGGCATCCTCGCCGCGGACGGCGTCCTGCCCACGGCGCGCTTCTGGGCGCTCGTGGGCGAGGTCGTGGAGCGGCACCGCGAGGAACATCCCGCGATCGCGGCGCGCCACGACCGCGGCCTCGGCGTCGACCTGCGCGCCGAGACCTTCGCGCACTCCTGCCTCAACCGCCTCCAGCTGCGTGACACCCGCCAGATGGTCGACCTGACCGACCAGGCCTCGTCCCTCATCTACGCCGGACGCCTGCGGAACCCGATAGGAGTTACCGTTCCCGCGTGACCCAGCCGCACGAACCTCCCCGGACACCCCCCTTCCAGCTGTTCCGCGACGCGCACGGCATCCCGCACGTGCGCGCCGCGGGCGAACGCGCCCTCGCCTACGGGCAGGGCTACGTCACGGCCCTCGACCGCGCCGACCAGCTCGAGACCGGACGTCTCCGCGCCGAGGCGCGCCTCGCCGCCCGGATCGGCCCCGACGGACTCGCCTGGGACCGCTTCGCCGTGCGCGTCCGCCTCGCCGACACCGCACGGCGGGTCGCGGATGCCCTCGCCACGCCCGAACGCGAGTGGCTCGCCGCCTACGCCCGCGGCGTGAACGCCGGACTCGGACACCACGACGGCCCCTGGCGCACGTGGACCCCGATCGGACTGTTCCTCGTCGACCACGTGCTGTTCAACGGGTTCCCCGCCGTGCTCTGGCGCGACCACGTCGCCCGCACCCTCGGCCCCCGGTTCCCGGGCGTGCCGCCGGCGACCCTGGCCGAGTGGTTCGCGTCCGACGGCGGTCCCGGCGCGGGCAGCGACGCCGGCTCCAACGCCTGGGCGATCGCACCGGACGCGACCGCGTCGGGCAGCCCCCTGCTCGCCGGCGACCCCCACCGCGTCCTCGAGCTCCCCGGCACCTACCAGCAGATCCGCCTCGCCTGCACGGCCGAGGACGACGACGTCCCCTACGACGTCCTCGGACTCGCGTTCCCCGGCGTCCCCGGCGTGCAGCACTTCGGGTACGCGCTCGCCGACGGCGGCCACCCCGGCGGCCACCCCGACGACGGAGCGGGCGGCGTCGCCTGGGGCATCACCAACGCCATGGCTCACCACGTGGAGGTCTTCGAGGAACGCCTCCGCCGCGGCGCCGACGGCGGCTGGGAGGCCCACGGCCCCGACGGCTGGGAACCCGCCGCGAGCGGACGCGAGACGATCGAGATCCGCGACGTCGACGGCGAGACGGCCGGGCGGGGCGAACAGCCTCCGTTCCGGGAGTCCGTACCGTGGATCGAGACCTCGCGAGGCGTGTGGATCGCGACCCGGCAGGACGACACCACCCCCGACGAGGAAACCCGCCAGTTCACCATCCGATGGCCCGTCCGCGTCCTCGCCGACGCCGGCGTCCCCGCGTGGCGTCGCCTCCTGCGCGCCCGATCGGCCCGCGACGTCGCGGCCACGTTCGGCGACGGCTGGGTCGACCCTGTCAACCGGGTCCTCACCGCCGACTCCGGCGGCGACATCCTCAGCCTCACCGCCGGCCGCATCACCGAACGAGCCCCCGACGAACGCGTCCTGCCCGTCCCGGCCTGGACCGACGCCGCCCGCGAACGCCCCTGGGTCCGCCTCCCCGAACCGGAGCGAGTGACCACCGGCGTCGCCGTCGACGCCAACGAACGACCCGTGACGCGCCCGGACACGACGACGGACGACCCGCCCGGAGAGGGCGACGGCCGACGAGCCGGCCGGCCGCGCGACCGCCGCCCGAACCGCGAGGCCCACGCCCTCGGCTGGTCCTATGCCCCCTACCGCGCCGACCGCATCCGCCACCTGCTCGCGAACCCGCCCGCCGGCGGCGAGACACCCTTCACCCAGCACCGCATCCACGCCGACGTGTCCAGCAGCGCCGCACTCGCCCTCATGGCACGCCTCGGCACCCCCGAGCCGCTCCGGCCCTGGGCGGAAGCGGGCGCCCCGATGGACGCGGACAGCACCGACGCCGCCACGTTCGCCCGATGGCGCGACGCCATCGTGCGGCACCTCGCGAACGACCCGCGCCTCGACGGCCTGCGCCCCACCGACCCGCACGGCACCGGATCACCGTACGGCGAGATCTACGCCCCCTGGTTCGTCCCCGAGACCGCCATCGGATTCGGCCTGCCGCGACTCCCGGACGCCCTGGACGTGGGCAGCGACTCGCTCGACCTGGACACCCTGTGGGCCGGCGACCCGGACGACCCGGCCCACAACACCCCGACCGCGGCATGGGGCGACCTGCACACCCTCGCCCCCACCCGCCTGCCCGGCGGCCCCGAACTCACCTACCCCACCGCACCGATCTCCGGCGACAACGACACCGTCCGATGCACCGGAAGCACACCGGGCGTCTCGCCGCAAGCGGCTCGCGGCTCGGTGGCGCGCTGGATCTGGGACCTCACGGACCGTCGCAACAGCCGCTGGGTCGTGCCCTTCGGCGCGAGCGGCGTACCCGGCGACCCCCACACCGCCGACCAGCACGCGACCTGGGCCGCCGGCGACACCATCCCCGTCGAGACCGACTGGGACCGGCTCGAGCCCGTCGACCCCGGCCCGATCGAGACCGGCCGGCCCTCCGAACCGCACCCCGAACCGAGAAGGAACACGCATGGACGACAGGACTGACACGGCGCCGCCGTCGGACACCCCGCCGTCGGACACCCCGCCGTCGGACACCCCGCCGTCGGACACCCCGCCGCCACCCACCCCCGCCCCACGCCTCCTGCACGGCCCCCGCGGCGCCGAGGTCTGGCGCACCACCACACCCCACGGCGTCATCACCGCCCACATCCTCGACCCCGACGCCGACCTCGACACCCTCCACGCCTGGGTCACCGAACCCCGCGCCCGATTCTGGGGCCTGGGCGACCTCACCCGCGACGAACTGCGCGAGACCTACGAGTTCGTCGACTCCCTGCCCACCCACAACGCCTACCTCATCCGCTGGGACCACACCCCCGTCGCACTCATCCAGGCCTACCACCCCGAGGACGACCCCGTCGCCACCGCCTACCCCGTCGCCGACGGCGACCTCGGCCTCCACTTCTTCCGCGCACCCACCCTCCCCGACCACGCCGGCGGGGGAGAGGAGAGCTGGGCGGTCCTCGGCCCGGCGCTCGCGGGCTTCCTGTTCGCCGGGCCGGGTACGCGGCGCCTGATCGGGGAGCCGGACGCGAACAACGCGGCGGCGCTGGCCCGGATGGTGGCGATGGGCTTCGAGGCGGGCGAGCGGGTGCACTTCGAGTCCCCGCACGGCCCGAAGGACGCGGTGATGGCGTACCTGACGCGGGAGCGAGCGCGCCAGTAGGTTGGCGCACGACCTGAAAAAGTGTGCCAAGCACGAAACGCCGACGGTTCGCCCGGGCAAATGACTTGCCCTCCGGTGAGACAATTGAATCGATGCCATCGATTCCAGCCGGATCCACCCTGTCCACGCTCGCATCGTTTCGACGCCTCCTCCCGTACGTCCGCACCGCCATCCCGCCGCTGGCCGGCGGGCTGCTGTCCGCCCTCGGTGCGAGCCTCGCCGCCCTCGCGATCCCGCACGTGCTCCAGTACGTCGTCGACGGCCCGCTGACCCGGGGCGTGGCCACGCGCGACTGGACCGGCCTGGCCTGGTCCGTCGTGCTGGTCCTTGCGTTCGGGCTCGCGGAGGTCGGCCTGGTCGCGCTGCGCCGCAACCTCGTCATGTACCCGGGCACGCGTGTCGAGCACGCGATGCGCATGGCGATGTTCCGGCATCTGCAGGACCTTCCCGCCGCGTTCCACGACAGATGGCCCGGCGGCCAGCTCCTGTCCCGCGTCATGGGCGACCTCGGCACGCTGCGCCGCTGGCTCGTCTTCGGCCTGCTGCAGCTCGTGCTGAACGTCTGCACGATCGCGGTCGGCGTGGGCGTGCTGGTCGCGACCGCGGGCTGGCTCGGGCTGGTGTACCTCGCCGGCGCCCTGCCGGTCGTGGTGATCGTGTACCGCTTCTCCCGCAGGTACCGGGTCATCTCCCGGCGCTCCCAGGACCAGTCCGGCGACCTGGCCAACACCGTCGAGGAGTCGGTCCACGGCATCCGTGTCCTCAAGGCCTTCGGCCGGGGGCACGACGCCCTGCACTCGTTCACCGGCCAGGCCGACACGCTGCGCCGGACCGAGCTGCACAAGGCGTCCGTCGACGCCCGCCTCATGGCCGCCCTCACCCTCATCCCCGAGCTCACGCTCGGCGTCTGCCTCGTGCTCGGCGTGTGGCTGGCCGGCACGGGCCAGGTCACCGTGGGCGAGCTGGTGCTGTTCTTCGCCACGACCGCCGTCGTCAACGGGCCCGTCGTCGACCTCGGCATGAGCCTGTCCATGACGATCAACGCCCGCAGCGCCGTCGACCGGTACTTCGAGGTCATGGAGACCGCGCCCGACCTCACCGATCCCGAGCGGCCCGCCGCGCTGCCCGCCGGCCGGCGCGGCGACGTGGCCCTGCGGAACGTGTCCTTCGCCTACCCCGACGCGGATCGCAGGGCCCGCGTCCTGGAGGGCGTCGACCTCGACCTGCCCGCGGGGACGACGACGGCCCTCGTGGGCCTCACCGGCTCCGGCAAGTCGACCCTGGCGATGCTCGTCCCGCGCATCTACGACGTCACCGGCGGCGAGGTCCTGCTCGACGGCGTCGACGTGCGCGACCTGACCCGCGAGGACCTGCGCCGGCACGTCGCCGTCGCGTTCGAGGACCCCACCCTGTTCTCGGCGTCCGTCCGCGAGAACGTCCTGCTCGGCGTCCCCGAGTCCGGGCCGGACGCGGTCGACGAGGCGGAGCGCACCCGCCGCATGCACGAGGCCCTCGAGGTAGCCCAGGCGAGCTTCGTCCACGACCTGCCCGAGGGCGTCGAGACCCGCATCGGGGAGGAAGGGCTCTCCCTGTCAGGCGGCCAGCGCCAGCGCCTCGCCCTGGCCCGTGCGATCGCCGCCCGCCCCCGCGTCCTCGTGCTCGACGACCCGCTCTCCGCCCTCGACGTCACCACCGAGGAGGCCGTCACCCACCGCCTCGCGGACGTGCTGCGCGGCACCACCACCCTCGTCATCGCCCACCGCCCGTCCACCGTGGCCCTCGCGGACCGGGTCGCCGTCCTCGAGGGCGGCCGCATCACCGCCGTCGGGCCGCACAGCGAACTGCTCGCCACCAGCGCCCACTACCGCCACGTCATCTCCAGCCTCGAGGAGGACTACGTGTCGCACGACCATCCCGGCTCGTCCGCCGCCCCTGCCGCGCCCGCCGGCGAGGAGGTGAGCGCGTGAGCGCGGCCGGCGGCCGCCGTCGCCCCACGGACGCCGCGCACGACGACGAGACCCGCTTCGACCGCGTCACCTCCCGCGCGGTCCGGCGCCGGTCCCTCGCGCTGCTCGGCAGCCTCCTGCGCCCGCACGTCCGCATCCTGGCGTGGGCCGCCGTCCTGGTCACCGCCTCCAGCGCCGCGCAGGTCGCCGGCCCGTGGCTCGTCTCCCTGGCGATCGACGTCGCACTGCCCGCCCTGCCCGGCGACGTCGCCCCCCTGGCCGCGGTCGGCGGTGCCTACCTGGCCGCGGCCGTGCTCGCCGGCGTCGCCATCGGCACGTACCGCCGCGTCGCCGCCAGGATCGCCCAGAACGTCCTCCTCGACCTGCGCCGCCGTGTCTTCCGCCAGACCCAGCGGCTCAGCCTCGAGTTCCACGAGTCCTACACGTCGGGGCGCATCATCTCCCGCCAGACCAGCGACCTCGAGGCCCTGCGCGAGCTGCTCGACGGCGGTCTCGTCGGCGTCATCTCGTCCCTGCTGGTCATGCTCCTCACCGCCGTCGGGCTCACGATCCTGGATCCGCCGTCCGGACTGGTGCTCATGGTCGGGCTCCTGCCTGCCTGGTTCCTCGTGCGCTGGTTCCGGAAGCACTCCCAGATCGCCTACCGCGAGCAGCGCACCTGGTCGGCGCGCCTCATCGTGAAGTTCGTCGAGACCATGACCGGCATCCGGGCCGTCCAGGCGTTCAACCGCGAATCCACCACCGAGCGGGACTACGACCGGATCGGACAGGAGTACCGCGACGCCAACCTCCGCATCTTCGGGATCAACGGACGGTTCGCGCCGGGCCTGCTCCTCATCGGCAACGTGACCGTCGTCATCGCGCTGGCGGTCGGCGGCTGGCGGGTGCTGGAGGGCACACTGGCGGTCGGCGTGCTGGTGGCCGTGCTGCTGTACGTGAAGCGGTTCTTCGCGCCGATCCAGCAGATCGCCATGTTCTACAACGCCTTCCAGTCCGCGGCGGCGGCGCTGGAGAAGGTGTCGGGGCTGCTGGCGGAGGAACCGACCGTCGTCGAACCCGCCGAGCCTGTCGACCTGCGCGATCCGCGGGGCGAGCTGCGCCTGGAGAACGTGCGCTTCGGCTACGGGGACGGCCCGGTGGTGCTCCCCGGTCTCGACCTGACGATTCCCGCCGGGCAGACGGTCGCCCTCGTGGGCAGCACCGGGGCGGGCAAGTCCACGATCGCGAAGCTGGTGACCCGGTTCTACGACGCGACCGGCGGGCGGGTGCTGGTCGACGGCGTCGACATCCGCGACATCGCCTCGCCGGTGCTGCGCCGCCACGTGGTCATGGTGACGCAGGAGGCCTACCTCTTCAGCGGGTCGGTCGCGGAGAACATCGCGCTCGGCCGCCCGGACGCCACGCGCGAGGAGATCGAGGCGGCGGCACGCGCCGTCGGCGCCCACGAGTTCGTCACCGGCCTGCCCGACGGCTACGACACCGAGGTGAACAAGCGCGGCGGGCGCGTCTCGGCGGGGCAGCGGCAGCTGCTCTCGTTCGCACGGGCCTTCCTGGCCGACCCGACGGTGCTGGTGCTGGACGAGGCGACGTCCTCCCTGGACCTGCCGGGGGAGCGGCTCGTGCAGCGGGGCCTGCAGTCGCTGCTCGCGGATCGCACGGCGATCATCATCGCCCACCGCCTGTCGACCGTGGAGATCGCCGACCGCGTGCTCGTGCTCGAGCAGGGCGAGGTCGTGGAGGACGGCAGCCCCGACGCCCTCGTGGACCGGGGCGGCCGGTTCGCCGCGCTGAACGCGGCGTGGCAGGACTCGCTGGTCTGAAGGTCCCGCGCGATCAGGCGAAGTGGCGCGCCCGCCGGGCGGGCGGCGCCGTCGGGTACGAGCCCGTGAGCGTCGTCTCCGGCGGGACGTGCGACGG